>NZ_BAABLG010000004.1:0-480374 GCF_039544225.1 Microbacterium jejuense | reverse complement strand
GGTACGGCTTGGTCACTGGGACATCCTTCCAGAGAGGACGAATCCTCAAAGTTCAGACGTCAACCAAACCCGGGGCAGTCCCTATCTGTGTCGATCGGTGACGGGACCATCTTCAACGGGGCGACGCATGTCATCGGCCCGCTGACGCCGGGGGTATCGGTCAGCATCGGTCGGAATTGTCTGTTCGCCGCTCACGTCTCGGTTCGCGGATCGAGCCATCACGGCCTCTGGGACCTCGAGACGGGCACGCTTCTCAACCCCGAGGCCGGGATCGAGATCGGGGACCATGTCTGGGTCGGCGATCAAGTGGCCATCCTCAACAAGGCGAGGATCGCGCCGGGCTCCGTGATCGGTGCGCGAAGTGTTGTGAACAAGGCCTTCGATGAACCCCACGTGCTCCTGGCGGGGATCCCCGCGGCCGTGCGCAGACGTGGCGTCGATTGGACAAACGAGTTTCCGCTCGACAACGGGGCAACGCCCCGCAAGTGAGCGCGTCAGACCGACGTGTCAGCGCCGTGATCGACGGCGTGAGAAGTAGAAGCTGCCGGCGAAAGATACGCCTACGACCACGATGACCATCGGGATCATGACGCTCAGGGCCGCGCCCACGGCGGCGGTCACGGGTGGTGTCGGTGTCGACGAGGGTGTTGGGGTCATCGTGGGAGTCGGGGTCGGCGCCGGTGGCTGCTCCGTGTATTTGATGGCCGGTACGGGCTTGTCGGCGAGGTGATGCGTCAAGCTCTCCCACGCGCTGACGTCGCCGACCGGGTTGCTCTTGGTCCGTTTGGCGGCGATGAAGGATGAAAGCGGATCCTTGTCGGGATATGACGCGCTGTAGCCGGGGATCCTGACCGTTCCGAAGGTGAGACCCTTCCGCACCGAATAGGCGTTGTACGCGACGTCCGCTGCGAGATTGGCCAAGGCGAGATTTGTGCTCATCTCGGTCGCTCCGCCGCAGAAGCCGCGCGGCCAGCCTTCTTCCTCGTAGGTCTGCGACACCTGTACGGCGTAAAGGACGCCGGACATGATGCGATGCTGTTGCTCGCCGTAGAGGTCGTCGCCTTGAATGTGTGCCGTCTCGGCGGCGTTTACGATGGCGCCCAGGCCGAGCGCCGTGTGCCCGAAGTCGCGACACGATTCCTGCGCCTGCCCATTCTGGAACGAGACACCTGGATCGGTCTTCGGCTTCGTCTGGCACGCGCCCTTATGGTTCGCCAACCAGAAGCAGCTGAGATCCGCGGTGGTCTGGTAAAGTCCGGCAGAATTGGGCGGTGAGTACGGAAGGTGCCCGTCTTCGGACACGTAGATGTACGCCGGCACCGCTTCTCGCCACATCGCGAGCGCACGGTTGTACAACTCCCGGTCATCCAGGAAGACTGCGGTATTCATGAGGCTGTCGGCGGCCGACAGCTTCCAGTTGCCGTTGTAAGGTCCGTAGTCGAAGGACGACAGGGTGGGAACGGCCGCCGCGCGCAGCATCGCACTGAATCCCTTGACGTCGAAGGCTTCGTCACCTTCGTTGGGGGTGTACGTGTAGCGCAGGATCTCTGCGCCCCGCAGCATGATCTCGCCTATCCACGCGGTCATGAGCGGCCCGTTCGAGCCGGTATTGCCCTTGAAATGCTTGGCGTACGCGTTCAAGATGGCGATCGCACGTTGCGCGTAGCCGGCGTTGCCCGTGTACCAGAACATCAATGCCTGCGCATAGACCGCGCGGGCATCCAGACGGGCATCGGTGCAGCCGATGTCCGGCACACTGAACGACCCGCAGTAGGTGACGCAGCCTGAGCCGTCCTTGAGGCCGCAGCGCGACGACAGCGGGTCGGCGGCGCCCGCCGAGGCGAACTCCGAGAAGTCGGGAGCCTCACGAGCAACATACGGCGACGACACCAGCTGCTGGAAGATCGTGGTCCACGGTTTGTCGCCGGCGAAAAGGTGCTTGCGCGATGTCTCGAGCGAATCGAGGCTGTCGAACACTCCGGGATGCGTGAAGCCCGCCGACGACACGACCGGCTTGACAGCATCCGGTGTGGGCTCGGTCTCCGGCGCGGCCTCTGCGGTCTGCTCCGGAGTCGGCGTCGTCTTGGGTGCTGCCGTCGTTCTCGGTGTTGCCTTGGTAGTCGGCGTCGCTTTCGGGGTGGCCTTGGCTTTCGACGTGGCCGTCGGGCTCGGCGTGGGCTTCGGCGTCGACGCGGCCTGAGCAACGACGCCATTCAGCGGAAAGACGACGATCACGACGAGAAGGACGGCCAAGAGGGCCGTCAAGGGTCGCCTGCGAGCGCGGGGCACGCGTCGGGATGATCGGGTCTTCATGCTCTCGGGGGAGTGGCCGTGCGATGGTCGGTCCCGCAGTCGCGGGATGGCCATCCCGACCCTACCGGCGTCCGCCTGTGAGCCAGGTCACAAGGCGCCGCGGAGTCGATACGTTCACACCGTCGCCTCAGCGCCCGAGCAGCCGCTTCTTCATGTTGTGGGCCAGCGGGCGCAGGCCGGGGAAGCGCTGCAGCGTCGCTCGACCGAGCGGCGCTGCAGCCTCCCACAGCCGCGCGCTGCGTGCAGATCCGCCACGAGAGCCGGCACCCGCACTCCCGCGGCCACGCTCGGCGAAGAACACCAGGAGCCGCAGCAGCTCCGCGGCGTCGTCGAGCGTGGGCTCGGGTGAGAACTCGGCCGGGAGCGTCCCCGTGACCACGCCCTGGTAGAGGAAAGCGAAGTCGTACGAGAGGGCTCGGCGTGCGGCATCCACCGACGCGGCCGACAGCCGTTCGAAACGCACCGGGTCGGCCACGAGGTGCGCGATCTCGCTCGCGAGCGAAGCCGCGTCGCCCTGCGGCACCGCCACGATGCCCTCGTTGCCCTGTACGAGGGTGAGCCACGGCAGCTCGTACATGAACACCGGCAGGCCGCGCGCCTGCGCCTCGGCGATCGTGAGCTGATAGCCCTCGATGATGCTCGTCGTCACGAATGCGTCGGCGGCGTCGATCGCGGCCACCAGGTCGCGTCCCTGCCGCGGGCCGACCGCGATCACCCGGTCGCCGACACCACGCCGACGGGACTCGGCGTTGAACTTCTTGGCGGTCAGGTCGTCCCAGTCGGGCCCGATCACGGTGAGCCGGAAGTCCACCTCGAGCTGCTGGAGTTGGACTCCGACCTCGATCAGCTCGAGCACCTGCTTGGTGTGCTGCTCCAGCCGCCCCCACCACACCAGTTCCAGCCTTCCGGCGGGTGACGACTTCGTCACGGTCGTCGCCGCGGACTCGATCAGCAGAGGCGACGGCGGGTTCGGCAGGTACGACGTATGGGTCACGCCGCGGAGTGTGAAGTAGGCGACATCGAGGGGCGAGAGCACCACGAGGCGCGCGAGCGTGCTGCTGCACTGCTCGATGAGCGACAGCCGGTCGTCGCCGTCGTACACCGGCCGAGCGACGAAGTTGTGCACCCAGCCGATCGTCGCCGCGCCCTCGGCGCGAGCCATCAGCGCGAACTCGGGCCAGTAGCGGGTGTAGAGCACCTGGTGGTCGATCACCAGATCCACTTCGTGCGCGCGGCAGATCTCGGCCCACTCCTCCAGCCGTGCCACGATGCCACGACCCGTCATCTCGACGAACGTGGCGCCGTCGGGCACTGCGTCGAGGTCGTTGCCGCCGTTGCGCGCCACCACGGTGACGCGGTAGCCCGCCTGCTGCAGGTAGTGCGCCTGCGACGCGATGACGGCGGAGACACCCCCGGTCCGTACCGTCGAGGTGGCGAGCAGGATGCTGCGCACCGGCCGTTCGCCGAGGCCCTGCCATGCGGTGTGAAACCGCAGCGTCGTCAATGTCGCCGGGTAGAAGCGCGCCGCAGCATGGATGATGTCTTGCGCGGGCGCGACGGTGTGCAGGTGTGCCAGCGCGGCGTCGAGCACCGCGGCGTCGCTGCGGGTGATGAGCTGCGAGCACACATAGCCGATGATCGACAGACGCACCGACTCGAAGCACTCGGCCAGCAGCGCCGGGTCGGGATGGGTGCGGGCCAGGTCATCGACGGCGGGACGGATGCTGTCGATCGAGCGGATCGCCGACGCATAGAACTCTGCCCGCTCGACGCTGTCGACATCGTGGCCGCTGCCGCCACGACCGAAGTGATAGACGTACAGCCGGTCGGGGATCGACACGTAGCTCGTGGCGAGCGCGGCCACGAGAACCATGAGGGGCAGGTCGTTGACGCGGGGGAGCGTCAGGTCGCCGGGCAGCAGCGCATATGCGTCGCGGAGCATGGACGTGCGGAACAGATAGCGCCACAGCTGCCCCTGCGCAGCCCTGCCGACGGGGAAGAGCCCCGAGAGCACACCGGTGCCGTCGAGCGACCGATGGACCGGCTGCAGCCGGCCCTCGTAGGTGCCACCGGTCCTGCCGTGCCGGTCGACCACAGCGACGCCGAAGCCGACGAGATCGGCGTCCGCGGCACGGGCCGTGTCGAGCGCTCGGCGTGCGGCATCCACTGTCAGTTCGTCGTCGCCGTCGAGAAAGAGGACGTGCTCGGCAGCGGCGGCCAGAATGCCGGTGCGACGCGACTGGAACGCCGTCAGATTGTGCTCGTGCCGAATGAGCCGGACCCGCGTGTCGCGCGCGGCGAGCGACTCGATCACGGCCACGGTGCCGTCGGTGGACGCATCGTCGACGCAGATCACCTCGACGTCGGAGAGCGTCTGGGCGAGCGCGCTCTCGATCGCCGCTGAGACCGTCGACTCGTCGTTGAAGACCGGGAGGACGATCGAGACCAGGGGAGCGGACGACATGGGCCTCGATTCTATTCGGTGCCCTTGCCCCGGTTAGTCTTTCGCCATGAAGATCGCCATCGTCGGCACAGGGTACGTGGGCCTGTCGAACGCCGTCGTCCTCGCTCAGCATCACGAGGTCGTCGCCGTCGACGTCGACCCGCACAAGGTCGAGCTGCTGAGCCGTCGCGTCTCGCCCATCGTCGACGTCGAGCTGGAGGACTACCTCGCCACGCGCGAGCTGAACCTCACCGCCACGCTCGACGCCGAGGCGGCATACCGGGGCGCCGAGGTCGTGGTGGTCGCGACGCCGACCAACTACGACGAAGAGACGAACTTCTTCGACACGTCGTCGGTCGAGTCGGTGATCGACGGAGTGCTGGCGGTCAACGCCGACGCGACGATCGTCATCAAGTCGACGGTGCCTGTCGGGTTCACGGAGCGCGTGCGATCGGAGCACCCCGGGGCCACGATCGTCTTCTCGCCGGAGTTCCTGCGCGAGGGACGCGCGCTCTATGACAACCTGCACCCGTCGCGGATCGTCGTCGGCGATCGCGGGGCGGCGGGCCGGCGCTTCGCCGACCTGCTGCTCGAAGGCGCGATCGACACCGACGTGCCGGTGCTGCTGACGGACTCGACCGAGGCCGAGGCCATCAAGCTCTTCGCCAACACGTACCTGGCACTGCGGGTCGCCTACTTCAACGAGCTCGACACGTACGCAGCCGTCCACGGGCTCGACGCGCGGCAGATCATCGAGGGCGTCGGACTCGACCCCCGCATCGGCTCGCACTACAACAACCCGTCGTTCGGCTACGGCGGCTACTGCCTTCCCAAGGACACCAAGCAGCTGCTCGCCAACTACTCCGAGGTGCCGCAGAACCTGATCGCGGCGATCGTCGACGCCAACCGGACGCGCAAGGACTTCGTTGCAGCCGACATCCTCGCCCGCGAGCCCAGGACGGTGGGCGTCTACCGACTCGTGATGAAGTCGGGCTCTGACAACTTCCGGGCGTCTTCGATCCAGGGCATCATGAAGCGGATCAAAGCCAAGGGCGTCGACGTCGTGGTCTACGAGCCGTCCCTCGAAGAGGACGATTTCTTCCACTCCGAGGTCGTGCGCGACCTGGACGAGTTCAAGACGCGCGCTGACGTGATCATCGCCAACCGATCGACCGATGTGCTCGCCGATGTCGCGCACAAGGTCTATACGCGCGACATCTACGGCCGGGACTGATCCGGCCGTGAGGTGACGCGCCACATGCAGCGGAACGCCGTGTCCGGTTGCTTTGGTAGGCTTCACGCGGTGTCCTTGGCGACACCGACCGACGCCGTTCGGCCGCCAACCCGTCGCTTCACGCCCCGCAAGGGCGAACGTCCCCCCGTGCGATGACTGAGACCTCACGATCAACCCGCGACGCCGACTGGCCGCGTCGCTACGCCAGCCGGCTGTTCTACTCCGACGCGCTGGTCGTTGCCGCGACCCTGACGATCTACGGCCTGCTCGCGCTCGAACAGCTGAGCCAGCCGGTGGCCTGGCCGTCAGGACCCACCATCCCCTACTGGGTGTTCCTCATCCTGCTCGGCGTCGTGTGGCTGCTGTCGCTCGACGTGATCGACACGCGCGATCGTCACATGATCGGCCAGGGCATCACCGAGTATCGCCGGATCGTCAACGCGACGGTGATCGTGTTCGCGCTCGTGATCGTCGTCGCCTTCTTCGCCCGCATCGAGATCGCGCGTTCGATCTTCGTCATCGCCCTGCCGATCGGCGTCGCCGCCCTCGTGTTCTCACGGTGGTTGTGGCGGCTGTGGCTGCGTCGCCGGCAACGGCGGGGCAGCTACGTCTACCGGGCAGTCGTCGTGGGGGAGCGGTCCAAGATCGCCCACATCGCGCGCCAGATCGAGCGGGCGCCCGACTCCGGCTACGTCCTGATCGGCGCCCTCACGCAGGGTGGCCACGGCATGGTCGGTCAGCTCCCGGTGCTCGGGGACTTCGCGGATGCCGGCAGTGCCGTCGAACAGGCCGGCGCCGACACGCTGATCGTGACGGGTTCCGACGAGCTCGACCCGCAGACCATGCGCCGGCTCGGCTGGGAGATGGCCGACCGCGACGTCAACTGGGTCGTGGCCCCGACGGTCACCGACGTCGCCGGCCCGCGTATCCATTCGCGCCCGGTCGCCGGACTGCCACTGGTCCACATCGACTTCCCGACCCTTGAGGGCTACAAGCGCGTGTCGAAGCGGGCGTTCGACCTGTTCGGCTCGGCCCTGCTGCTGGTGCTGCTCTCACCACTCATGCTGGTCACCGCCGTCGCGATCCGCGTCGACGGGAGCGGTCCCGTCTTCTATCGGCAGACGCGGGTCGGACGGGGCGGCCGGGAGTTCGGCATGCTCAAGTTCCGCTCGATGGTCGCCAACGCCGACGATCAGCTCGCGAGCCTGCTCGATGTCCAGGGCACCACGAACCGGCCGCTCTTCAAGGTCACGGACGACCCGCGCATCACCCGCGTCGGGTACTTCATCCGCAAGCACTCGATCGATGAGCTGCCCCAGCTCGTGAACGTGTTCCTCGGGGAGATGAGCCTCGTCGGGCCCCGGCCGCAGCGTGCCGCCGAAGTGGCGCTCTACGATGACGACGCACACCGCCGCATGCTGGTCAAGCCGGGGATGAGCGGGCTGTGGCAGGTGAGCGGGCGATCCAAGCTCTCGTGGGAGGACTCGATCCGCCTCGACCTCTACTACGTCGAGAACTGGTCGTTCACGCAAGACATCCAGATCCTCTTCCGGACCATCAAGGCCGTCGTCGTCCCTGGTGAGACGGCGCATTGAGCGCGTCTCTCGGCTTCGTCACAGGCCCTGCCCGGTAGCATCCTCTGGTGTCTTCCAAGCCCACTCCCGGTCGCTTCCGCGAAGGTCGCGCCGGCAACCACGCCCCGGCGCCGCAGCGTCGACGGCGCTGGCCGTGGGTGCTGCTGGGCGTCTTCGTCATCCTGGGCGCGATCGCCGGCGTCGGTGGGATCTTCGCGTCGCAGGCGCTCGGCGTGCGCGACGACCTGATGGCCGCGAAGTCTCAGCTGGGATCGCTCACGGATGCCTACAAGAAGGGCGACGCCGAGCAGATGCAGGCGATCGGCGCAGAGGCGCTGCGGCTCACGACGAAGGCCGACGCCACGGTGGAGGGGCCGCTGTGGGATGTGGCATCCGCTCTCCCGGTCGTCGGTGTCAACATCGCCGCGGTCCGCAGTGCCACCGAGGCCACGCACATCATCGTCCGCGACGCTCTGCCTTCAGGTATCGAGCTGCTCGGCATCATGTCGCCCGACAAGCTCAAGGTCGAGGGCGGCGGCATCAACCTCGCTCCCTTCCAGCAGGCGCAGCAGACGCTGCCGCAGATCAAGACGGTCCTCGCGAGCGCGCAGGCGAAGGTCTCGGGAATCGACCGCGGCGCCCTGCTCCCCGTCGTCGACGATGCCGTCGGCCAGCTCATCTCGGTCGTCGACCAGGCCGGGCCGATGCTCGACACCGTCGAGAAGGTGCTTCCGATCGCGCTGCGCATGGCCGGGTCCGAGGGGCCGCGCAACTATCTCGTGGTGTTCCAGAACAACGCCGAGATCCGCGCGACGGGCGGCAACGCCGCGACGTCGACCCTGATCCACGCCGAGAACGGCAAGATCGAGAAGGTCGAAGACGACTCGGTCGAGGACTTCTACAACGCCGGGGTGACCGGGCGACTGCGCTCCGACCTGCCCGATGAGACGCTCGCGCTGTACGAATGGGACTTCACCAAGAACGCGCAGAACTTCACGCGCACCCCCGACTTCCCCACGACGGCGCAGATGTTCTCGCAGCTGTGGACGCAGACGAACGACTCCCAGATCGACGGGGTCATCTCGATGGATCCCGTCGCACTGTCGTACATGCTCAAGGCCACCGGCCCCGTCCCGCTCGAGGACGGATCCGAGATCAACGCCGACAACGCCGTGAAGCTTCTGCTGAACGACACGTACGAGAAGTTCGGGACGAACGGGCTCGCCGCGGACGCATACTTCGCCGACGTCGCCTCGCGGGTCTTCGACAAGATCGCGAGCGGCTCGTGGTCGCCGACCGACATGATCGACCAGCTCACCCGCTCCGTCGATGAGGACCGCATCTACGCCTGGTTCCCGCGAGAGGATGAGAACGCACTGGCGGTCGACCTCAAGATCGACGGCGCCCTGACGGCGGACAACACGAAGGCGACGCAGGTCGGCATCTACCTGAACAACTCGTCGTACAGCAAGCTCGAGTACTTCCTCTCGACCTCGCTCGCCGTCACCTGCGACGCGGCCACGCGCACCATGACGACCTCGCTGACGATGACGTCGACGGTGCCGGGCAGCGACATGAGCGGGTACCGGCTCGGTTACCGCAACCCGTCGATGAACCTGCCTCGCACGACGATGATCCTCGACACGCTGTACGTCGCACCCCCCGGGTCGACGATCACCGCGATCAATCCGGCCGACGGCGATGTCAAGAAGTGGAACCGCGACGGCGCCGAGAACGGGCATCCGCTCTCCAGCCGCACGATGCTGCTGAAGAAGGGCGAGACGAAGACGGTGTCGTTCACCACGCAGCTTCCGGAAGGCGAACTCGGGCCGCTCGAGGTGCGCTACTCTCCGACCGTGACCCAGACCCCGGTGACCATCGACGCGTCCTGCACCGCCCTGTTCCCGGCGGCGAAATGACGAGCGACCGGCTGCCCTCGACGAGCGGCCCGCGGCACACCATCATCGTGATGATGTTGCTGGGCTACGGCGCGTTCCTCGCGTTCATGGTGTTCTGGCCGAGCCCGATCGACGCGCCCATCGAGAGCCTGCTCGATCGCGCCATCTCGGAGCTGCACGAACGCGGCGTGCCGACTTTCATCGACTACACGTTCATCGAGTCGTTCTCGAACGTTCTGCTGTTCATCCCGGTCGGGTTCCTGTTCGCGCTGATGGTGCCGTTGCGCTGGTGGCCCCTCGCGCTCCTGCTCGGACCCGCGCTGTCGGCGTGCATCGAGCTCGCGCAGCACTACCTGCTCGATGCTCGCGTGTCGACCATCAACGACGTGATCGCGAACTCCATCGGCGCGACCATCGGTGTGCTCTTCGCAGTCCTCATCCGCGCCGTGGTCAAGGCGCGCGACGAGAAGGTCATCGAACGCCACGAGGCGCAGAAGCGCGCGCGGGAGTGGGCATAGCGGGGGTTTCGTCGCGGCATCCGTTCCCGACAGAATGTGTCTTGACGCCGCACTCGGGGCGAGAGACGGAGCCAGCATGAGCGGATTCGACGACCTGGTCAACCAGGGCAAAGAGCTCTACGAGCAGAACAAGGACAAGATCGACGACTTCTTGAAGTCCGAGCAGGCCGAAGGCATCAGCGACAAGGTGCTGGACGGTGCGTCCGACCTTGCGAAGAAGGTTCTCCCCGACGAGCACGACGGGACGATCGACAGTGTGCGCGACAACATCGACGGAGCCGTCGGCGACAAGTGAATGAGTGTCAGGAGCGGCCCGGGGCGACCCGGGCCGCTTCTGCGTTTCCTGAGCGGATCATGATCTGCGCGCGGTCGGGGTGCTTGACGTCGCCCTCGCATCGCCGATAGCTTGACCGTGGGCTATGTGCGTCCGGTGCGACTGGGGAGTTAGCACCGGAGGGAACGCACACTTGGGGAGTCCGACCGGGAAATCGGGGTCCCCTTGAGCTGACATCAGCGAGAAGGGGAACCTTGATGTCTGGGTACTGGGGAAATGATGGTTCAGCGCGCACGGGAATCCGGCGCAGCCTGCGAGCGGCTCGGGAGCGCGATCGCCGGTTGACGATACGGCACCGGTGGTATGCCGGCGGTATCGCGACGCTTCTCTCGGGCGCGCTGATCTTCGCGGGTATGTCGCCGGCGCTGGCGAACGAGACGCCGGCGCCGACGTCGGCGACCGAGTCGACCGACACGGGCGACGCCGCGAAGGATGCCGCCACCACGGATCCGGAACCTCAGAAGTCCGACCCGGCCGCCGAGCCGGAGAAGACCGACCCCGCCGCCGAGCCGGAGAAGTCCGAGCCGGCCCCTGAACCTGTGAAGACCGAGCCGGCTCCGGCGCCCGAGCCGGAGAAGTCCGAGCCGGCTTCCGAACCTGAGAAGACCGAGCCGGCGCCGGAGAAGACCGACGAGGCCACGGACGGGACGGACGCCGTCACGCAGAAGCCGCAGTCGCGTTCGGCCGCGCCCGACTCGAGCCTCGTCGCGCCGCTGGCCCTCGTCGCCGCGGACTGTACGACGAACTGCTCCAACCTGACGATGCGCGTCAACGTCGTCAACACCGGCGGCGGCACCGCGACGGCGGCGGACTGGGCGCTGCTGGCCACGCGCAACAGCACGACCGACGAGTACGCGTTCACGAACGGCCAGCAGCGGGCGGTACCGCGCAACGCCACCTACACGCTCTCGGCGACGGCATCCGGCGCCACCCAGAGCAACTACACGACTTCGTTCTCGTGCACCACGTCGGGCGGCAACGTCAGCGTCAGCCAGAACAACCGCACCGTGCAGTTCCCGAACAACAGCGGCCGCGCCGCGGACTGCACATTCACGCAGACCTACATCCAGCCCGGCACCATCACGATCCAGAAGGGCGGGCTGCGCACCGGCGGCCAGACCGTCGCGGGCCTGCAGGACGCGGTGTTCGACGTCTACAAGGGCGGGACGGATGCCGCACCCGACACGAGCGCCGGCAACCTCGTCGGCTCGTGCACGACCGCCGCGAACGGACGGTGCTCGGTCTCGGTGCCCAGCGGCGCGCAGTACTGGATCGTCGAGAAGACGGCGCCGACCGGCTGGAGCAGCGTGTCGCAGCTCAATGTCGGCAACCCCGCCGACGACACCGCCTACCGCTTCCGCTCCGACACGGTGACCGCAGGCTCCAACACGACGTACCCCAAGGTCGGCACCGGAAACGGCGCGACCACCTCGGGCGGCTTCTGGGCTGACATCAAGAACAACCCGACCGCCCTCCAGGCGTGCGGCATCCGCGTCGGCCTGCTCATCGACCTCTCGAACTCGATCGACGACGGCGAGTTCACGTCGCTCAAGAACGCAGCCAACGGCTTCGTCGACGCGCTGAAGGGCACGCCGTCGTCGCTCGCGCTGTGGACGTTCGCGTCGAGCGCCCCGGCGAGCGGCGGCAGCAACGGCTCACTCGGTCTCACGTCGGTCGCCACCGACGCCGGCGCGACCACCGTGAAGAACAAGATCAACGGCCTGGTGCGCCCGGGCGGCGACAACGGCGCGACCAACTGGGACCAGGGTCTCTGGCAGGTCGCGGGCGACGCGGCCAACAAGGTCGACGTCCTCCTGATGCTGACCGACGGCACGCCGACGGTCTACGGACCCAACGCCGAGGGCCCCGGCAACTTCTCGCGCTTCCGCGAGGTCGAGAACGCGGTGTTCTCGTCGAACTCGGTCAAGAACCTCGGCACGCGCGTCGTGCCGGTCGGCATCGGCGTCAGCGGCGCCGAGGCGAACCTGCAGGCGATCTCGGGTCCGACCGTGAACAGCGACTACTACCTGGTCGCGAACTACTCGGCGCTGGCGGCCTTCCTTCAGAACCTGGCCAAGGGCCAGTGCGAGAGCACGATCAACGTCACCAAGATGGTGATCCCGAACGGCGGCACCGTCGCCAACGCGACGCCGACGCCCGGCTGGACGTTCAACGCCTCGAACAGCGGCAGCACGGTGACCCCCTCGAGCGGCCAGACGAACCAGTCCGGTGCCGTGAGCTTCAAGGTCTCGGGCCTGACGTCGGGGCAGACCTCGTCGGTCACGATCTCTGAGGTGAACCAGGCGGGCTACACGCCGGCGCCGCAGGGCGGCAAGAACGCGGTCTGCAAGAACGACCTCGGACAGGACGTCACGGTCACCAACGTGGGCTCCGACGGCCTCGGCTTCACCGCGAACGCCACCGGTGGGCGAATCGTCACCTGTACGGTCTACAACCAGGCGCCGAATCCCAAGGTCGACCTGCAGGTGGTGAAGAAGTGGGTCATCAACGGCACGACCTACAACAACGGCTCACAGCCCTTCGGTGCGGCGCAGCTGACACTGGACGGCCAGAACCGTAACTTCGGGACGTCGTACACCTATGACGTCGGCGCGGCCGTCGCGATCGCCGAGACCGTGACCGGTCTGCCGCCGTTCTGCACGAACACGGCAACCGGCACCGGCTCGCACACGATGACGTCGACGCCGAACCCGAACGTGGTCACGATCACGAACACCGTGACGTGCACCACGCAGCTCAAGCTCACCAAGAAGGTCGTGGGCGGCACGGCCGACCCGACCACGTGGACCCTCACCGGCACCGGTCCTGGTGGATCGCTCCCGGGGCCGAACGCCACGTCGCCGACGGCGCTGGTGAACGTCACACCGGGCGTGATCTACACGCTCGCCGAATCGGGCGGTGACCCCCGCTACACGCAGGAGGTCGTGGCGGGCGCCAACCCGCGGCCGGGTTCGACCGGATCGTGGCACTGCTACCTGCTCAACGCGAACGGGAGCCGCGGCACCGAGTACGACGGACTCAACGGCGGTGTGACGGTGCAGCTCGGCCAGCATGTCGAGTGCGAGGCGATCAACCAGACCGCAAGCCTCGTGCTGCTGAAGGAGGTCGTCAACGACAACGGCGGTGCCGCGGTGCCCAGCGACTGGAACCTGAAGGCGACGCCGGCGGCTCTGAGCGGCCTCGTGGCGACCACGGTCGCCGGTGCCGGCAGCGCCAGCTCGGCGAACACCATCCAGGTGCGCCCGAACCACACCTACACGATCAGCGAGACCGGCGTGGCCGGATACCAGCAGGTGAAGCTGCAGCGGTTCGACGGCGTGAACTGGGTCGACGTCGCCGGGTGGGACGTGACGGTCCCGGCCAGCAGCACAGGCACGTACCGCATCGTGAACGACGACATCGCTCCCAAGCTCACGCTGAAGAAGATCGTCGTGAAGAACAACGGCGGCACGGCGCCCGACACGGCATGGACGCTGACGGCGACCTCGTCGGAGGGCCCCAACCTGAGCGGGCAGACGGGTGTCAACGGCACCGTGGCCGCGGGCGACGTCTACACGCTCGCCGAAGCGAACGGGCCCAGCGGCTACGACTGGACCACACTCTCGTGCACGGGCTACCCGAACACGACGAAGGCGGCTCCGACGCTGACCCTCAAGCCGGGCGACGACGTCACCTGCACGTTCACGAACGACGACCAGCCGGGACACCTGACCCTGGTCAAGGTGGTCGACAACGCGAACGGCGGCGACAAGGCCGCTGCGGACTGGAACCAGCACCTGACCGCCACACTCGGCGCGACGACGCTGACGTTCAACCACAACGAGACCAAGGACGTCGCCGCGGGCACGTTCACGCTCGCCGAGATCAACCAGCTCGCCGGCTACCAGCTCACGAACCTCGTGTGCTCGACGGGCGGCACGTCGCTCGCGAACCCGACGGTCACCATCGGCAACGGCCAGAACGTCACCTGTACGTTCACCAACACGTCGCAGAAGCCGACGCTGACGCTCGAGAAGAAGGTCGTCAACGACGGCGGCGGCTCGGCTGCGGCGGACCAGTGGACGCTGACGGCGAAGAACGAGGCCAACAGCGACACCCCGATCAACGGCACCGGCACGCAGGTGGGCGGCGACCCGCTGCTCGCCGCGATCAGCGGCCAGGTGGTCGCGGGTCGTGCCTACATCCTCAGCGAGTCCGGTCCGTCCGGCTACGCGCAGGACGGCGCGTGGTCGTGTGTCGTCACCGGCACGCAGACGCCGGTGGCGCTCACGGACGGTGCCGTCAAGGTGCCGCTCGCGACGAACGTCACCTGCCGCGTGGTGAACAACGACACCGACGCGACGGGATCGATCGCCAAGACGGCATCCGCCCCCGTCCAGCAGCCTGACGGCAAGTGGTCGATCGACTACACCGTCACGGTCACCAACAACTCGGCGACCGGCTCGTACGCCTACAAGGTGAACGACACATTCCTGTTCGGCGCCGGCATCACCGTCGGCACCGCGACCGTCGACAACTCCGGCGCACCCGGATCGACGCTCACCCCCGGCTGGGACGGTGCGGCGCAGCCGCAGCTCGCGACGGGAACCGTGCCCGCGGGCGCCGGCAACACCCAGGTGTTCGTCATCCACGTGACGGGCATCACGATCGCCGACAGCGTCGCCGACGGCGACGCGTGGAAGTGCGTGATCCCGGAGCCGGGCGGCTTCGCCAACCGGACCGACCTGTTCACGCGCACCGGCACCACTCCGGCGGGCACGTCCTACGCGTGCAAGGAGCCCGCGTTCCCGACGATCGCCAAGCAGGGCACCAACCCGGCGCCGCAGAACGCGGACGGCTCGTTCAACGTCGAGTACACGATCACCGTGACCAACCCGAGCGCCACGCTCCCGCTGCAGGTGAACCTCATCGACACGCTTCCGGCGGTGCCGGCCGGCTGGACGCTCACCAGCGACGGCGGCAACTGGCGCGTGACGGAGGTCGCTCCGGCACCGGCCCCGGTCTCGGCGACCTGGGCGCCCGGCGGCGGCGGTCTGCTCTGGCAGGGCCCGCTCCCCGCGAACACCAGCTACGTCTACAAGGTGACGGGTACGCTGCTTCCGTCGACGGATGCCACCAGCATCGGTGACTGCGCGGCGCAGGGCGGCCTTGTGAACAAGGCGCGGGTCGTGTCGGGTGATGTGGCGACGGACGCCGAAGGCTGCGTCACGGTCGTCCTGCCCCCGGTGAGCGTCTCGAAGACCGACGGCACCGTCACGCAGCTGGACGGCGGCAACTGGCAGATCGACTACACCGTCACGGTGACGAACTCCAGCCCGACCACCGGCACGGTCTACACGCTGAGTGACGAGCCCGACCTCGGCAACGGGTGGGGCCTGGTCAGCGGCGCCTGGCAGGGCACCGCGCCGGCGGCGAACACCCCGATCGAGGCGGGCGGGTCGGACGAGTACGTCTACCGCATCGTGGCCGCGTACATCCCGCCGAGCGATGAGTCGCCGGCACCGTCGCTGCAATGCGTCCCGGGTGAGGGAGGGGCGTTCCACAACATCGCCAAGGTGGTCTACCCCGGCGGTTCCAAGACCGACGACGGCTGTGCCCGGCCGGCCTCGCCCGAGGTCGTGAAGGACTCGGCGACGATCACCCAGCAGGGCACCGACTGGCTGCTCGGCTACACCGTGACGGTGACGAACCCGAGCACCATCCCGCTCTGGTACTCGCTGACCGACACCCCGGCGGCACTGCCCGCCGGCGTGACCGGCGCGGTGTGGACCGCCGAGGGACCGGCCGACCTGGACGGGGGCACGTTCGCCGCACCCGGCACCGCGTTCGACGGCGCGGGCAACACCCTCGTCGGCACGGGCACACTGCCGGCAGGCGCCTCGCACGTGTTCACCATCACCGCGCAGGTCACGTTGTCGAACGACGTCAAGGCGTCGGACCTCGTGTGCGGCGACGAGCCGGGCACGGGCGTGTGGAACACGGCCACGGTCACGAACGGCGTCGGCGGCGATGAGGACGACGCGTGCGACGGCATCCGGCTGCCGAAGGTCGGCATCGAGAAGTCCGACGCCGCCGTCGCGCAGAACGTCGACGGCGAATGGGTCCTCGCGTACCAGATCACGGTGACGAACCTCGACCCGACGCTCACGGCGGCGTACGCGCTGACCGACACCCCGCAGTTCGACTCGAGCTTCGACGTCGTTCCGGGCTCGGAGGAGTGGACACAGGGCGGCATCCCCGGCGTACCTGCCGGCGTGCTGGCCGGCGGCGCTTCGACGGTCTGGGTGTACACGGTGAAGGCCACCGTCGACACGGCCGACTTCGATCCCGACACGGCGCTCACGTGCACCACCGAGGGTGAGAACCCCGGCGGCGGCTTCTACAACGTGGCCACCGTCACCTACCCGGGTGGTACTGCGACGGACGACGGCTGTGGCATCCCGACGAGCCCCAAGGTCGAGAAGACCGGTGTGGCTGCTGTTCAGGATGCCGCCACCGGCGAGTGGACGCTCGCCTACAAGGTGAAGGTCTACAACCCGACGGGCACCGCGCTGCAGTACACCGTCAACGACACCCCGCAGGCGCTTCCCGCGGGAGTCACTCCGGTCGGCGCCTGGGCGGCCTCGCTCGACTCGATCGGCACCGGCAACGTCGGCGTCGTCGGCTCGGAGTGGGTGAACGACCACGCCAAGCCGCTCGGAACCGGGCACCTGCTCGCGAACTCCGAGAACGTGTACCTCGTCGTCCTGAAGGTCAAGATCGCGGCATCCGTGCCCGACAGCGTGCTGGACTGCGAGGCCGAGGGCAACGGCCTGTGGAACAACTCGGTCATCACGAACGGCATCGGCGGCAACGAGTCCGACGACTGCATCACGATCGTGCGGCCGGCCACCGAGCAGTCCAAGACGGTGACGAGCACCTCGCAGGGCGAGGACGGCACGTGGACGATCACGTACGACATCGTCGTGACGAACACGTCGACCGAGGCGCCCGCGACGTACAGCGTGACGGACAAGCTCGAGTTCGGCGGCGACATCGAGGTGCAGGATGCCTCGTGGACCGGCCCCGGCGGAACCGACGTGCCCTTCGTGAACGCCGGTGACGACTGGACCGCCGACATCGCGACCGACGCGACGCTCGCGCCCAAGACCGAGACGACCGGGACGGCGACCTACACGGTCACCGTGCACGCGACAGTGCCGGCCGAGGCCTGGGACGGCGACACGCTGGGCTGCTACCCCGATGACGAAGACCCGTCGGGCGGCTTCCTCAACACGGCGATCATCACCTCCGCCGGTGTGCTGCACCCGGTCGACGACTGTTCGGAGCCGGCCCTGCCGACGATCGACAAGACGGCGACCAGTGCCACGCAGGACCCGGGAGACCCCGACAGCTGGACGGTCACGTATCAGCTGACGGTCAACCCGAGCGGGTTCGACACCTTCTACACGCTGACCGATGTGCCGGGCTTCCCGTCGGGCATCACGCTCGGCGACGGGACCGCGCAGCGCACCACGCCCGCGGGCGGCGCGACGATCCCGATCGAGTCCGGGCAGTCGTTCCCCGACGACCCGGTGGCGCTCGGCGCGAACGAGACGCAGGTGTGGACGGTGACCTGGAAGGCGACGGTCGACCAGCCGGTGCCGGCGAACGAGCTGAAGTGCAGCGAGGGACCGGGGTACGGCTACTACAACGCGGCCTACCTGTACGTCGGCGAGGACCAGGTCGATGACGGCACCGCCTGCATCCCGGTCAAGGAGGCGGTCTACCCGACCGTCGCGAAGACCGTGACCTCGTCGACCCAGGACCCGTCGAGCGGGCAGTGGACGGTCGTCTACAGCCTGACGGCGTCGCTCGCAGCAGCCGGCACGCCGGAGAACCCGGAAGGTCTGTCGGCGAAGTACAGCCTGAACGATCAGCTGGACTTCGGCGACGGCATCGACATCGACTCGGCCACCTGGAGCGGTGAGGGGCAGACGGACGTCGCCTTCGACGACTCCGACTGGTCGGCATCGATCGCGAGCGGCAAGGCGATCACCGCGGGTGCGACGCACACCTACACCGTCACGGTGAAGGCGGACGTCACGGCCGACGCCATCAGCGAAGGCAACACGACATGTGAAGAGGGCGAAGGGCCGTTCGGCGGCTTCCTCAACACGGCGTGGCTGCGCAGCGGCGGCCAGCGCACCGACGTGCACACCTGTGCCGAACCGGTGTTCCCGAACGTCCAGAAGTCGGCGGGTGCGTACACGCAGAACGACGACGGGACGCAGAACATCTCGTACGTCGTGACTGTCACGTACCCCGAGACGGATGCGGATCCGAAGCCGGCCGAAGTGGGCTACACGCTCACCGACGCGCCCACTCTGCCGGACGGCGTCGACCTGGTCGGCGACTGGACCGCAGAGGCGGCGGACGCGGCGACCCCGGCGGTTCCGGCATCCGGAGCCACGTGGAACGGCGAGGGCGAGTGGACGATCGTCCCGGCGGGCACGCTGACGCCGGACGGCCCGGTGCACACCTACGTCGTCTCGGCGACGGTCAAGGTCTCCGGACCGCCGACCACCGAGCAGCCGCGTACGTGCTTCGAGGCTCAGGAGGGCGGCTACTTCGTCTGGAACGAGGCAGTCATCCGCTCGGGCGAGTATGTCGACCGCGACGACGCGTGCCAGACGGTGCACTTCGACGACGTCGGCATCGAGAAGACGGCGACCAACCTTCCTGAGGAGGGATCGATCGACCCGGGCACGGTGTTCGACTACGAGCTGACCGTCACGAACCACGGAACCCGGGATGCCGAGAACGTGGTCGTGAGCGACCCGCTGCACGAGCGCCTCGAGGTGACCGGGCTGACGCTGCCGGCAGGTTGGAGCAACGACAACGCGCCCGCGTTCGTCGATGACGACAACACGCTGACGGTGCGCATCCCGACGCTGGCGGTCGGCGCGAGCGCGAAGATCGTGGTGCAGGTGAAGTTCCTGCCGCCCACGACCTCCGCGACGCTGCCCGAGGTGATCGGCGACGACGAGCCGCCGGCTCCGCCGACGCCGCTGGACGACATCCTCAACGAGGCGTGCGTCTCGGCCGATCACGACAGCGACCCGACGAACGACTGTGACGAGGTGACGACGCCGACCCGTGATATCGCGGCTCTCGTCTACACCCGCTGCGTCGCCGACGCGCCGTACCTCGGCTGGGTCGTCACCAAGTCGGCGTCTCTGGCGGACGAGCCGGTCAACTTCCTGTGGAAGCCCGTCAACAGCGCGGTCACGCCGGAGACCTCTCCGGCACAGGTCGAGCTGTCCGACAACGGCGGCACGACCTGGAGCGACGAGATCCCGTGGGTGGGGTCGGCCTTCACACCGTCCGGTGTGTCGATCGACTACCCGGGATGGCGGCCGATCCAGGCGAGCGACATCGTCCCGGGCACGAGCCCCCTGCAGTACTACCTGCCGGGGACCACGACGGTGATGACGCCCGAGCAGCAGGCGCAGTTCGTGTTCAACGGACTGATCCTCGACCCGAGCGAGCTCGACTACTCGTGGCGCCTCAACACCGAGATCACGTTCACGGTGAACCCGACGCTCACCTTCTCGACCTCGTACCCGGCCGCGACGCCGCAGTGCTTCGTCGCGCGCCACACCGAGGTGCAGGTCGAGAAGACGGCGAGCGTGGAGCACACGGAGCCGGGCAAGTCGTTCCGGTACACGATGGACGTGGCCAACGTGAGCGATGACGCGGCCGCCGAGGGCGTGGTCGTCACCGACACCATCCCGGCCGACATCAAGATCACCGCGGTCGACTGGCCGGGCAAGGGCGACGCGGACGCGTTCCCGAACTGGCAGTCGTGCGAGGTGGCGGGTCAGGATGCCGGTGGCTACGGTGGAACGCTCACGTGCGAGCTGTTCGGGCCGCTGCAGCCGATCAACTCCGACAACGGTGGCGCGACAGTCGCTCCGCGGATCACGCTGGACGCGACGGTGAACCCGAAGTCGACGGCGAACACGATCACGAACGTGGCGGTGGTGGATTACCACACGTTCGGCGACCCGGACGACCCGGGCCGCGACTCGGACGATGCCACAGTCCTGCTGTCGGCGCTGCCGGCGACGGGTGGCGGTGCGACCCTGCCGCTGATCATCCTCGGTCTCGTGGTGATGCTGACCGGCACCTCGGTGCTGATCATGTCGCGCCGCCGCCGCGGCGAGCCGAAGCCGCAGCTCTGATCGCATGAGGTCCCCGCGAGGGGACGGGCCGTCTTCGACGGCTCGTCCCCTTGCGGCATTCCCGCGCCGTTGCGGAGCCGTTACTTGACGCGGTGCGATGCGCGGCCTACGTTTAGCCCCGGGAACACGTCTCGGCTCGTGTTTGGGGAGAATGCCGAACCGCTTGGGGAAGCAGCCGTTCAACCTTCACTTGCCGTTGCGTGATTGGGAGGGGCCTCATCTGGGGCGCCCTGTGTCGTAACGACCAAGGGTGAAGTGATGTTCAATCGTCGTACTTTCGTGCGCGCTTCTGGGGAAGCAGACACGCGCCGCCGCATGCGTCAGCAGCGGACCGAGGAGCGCCGGATCGCGCTCCAGCAGCGCTGGTATGTCGGAGGGGTCGCGGCTGTCGTGTCGACGGCCCTCGTGTTCTCGGGGCTCTCCCCGGCGGTGGCGGAGGAGGCGCAGCCGGATCCGGCCGCGACGACGCAGGCCGCCGACACGTCGACCGACACCTCGACGGCGGACACGTCGAAGGATGCGTCGTCGACGGATGCCGCCGACCCTGCGCCGTCCGAGACGGCTGTCGATCCGGCGCCCACAGAGGCCGCTCCGGATCCCGCGCCCACCCCCTCGGAGACGGCGTCCGACACCAAGACGACGAAGAAGACCGACACGGCCAAGACCGTCGCACCGCTTGCGGCAGCGCCGGACGCCGGCGTCACGCCGATGTCGCTCACGTGCGGTCAGCTCAACGGCGGCTTCGAGATCGACGGCAATTACGCTGCCGGCGACTGCGGCAGCAACAAGGACTGGTCGAACGTCAACTACGTGACGACGACTCAGGGCGGCACCTACAACACGGGCCGCAAGGACGACGACCCGACGCCGACGTGGACCGTCGGCGGCGGAACGCCGCCCAAGATCCAGTTCGACCGCGTCTACTCGTACGCGGAGACGGTCAACGGCGACTACCTGCTCAACATGGCGTGGGAGCGCCCGAGCAACTCGGGCACCGGCGGTTTCGCCATCGAGGTCACGAACCTCGGCACCCGCATGGGCAACGGCGTACCGCAACCCAACCGTGACGCAGGCGGGTATGTCTTCTACTTCACGATGCAGGGCAACGGCCTCCCCGTGCTGGAGCTGACCTGTACGTACACCTCGCAGGCGGACTACCCCAGCTCGGGTGCATCCCCGAACTGTCACGCTCCTGTCGCCGGGGCCTTCTTCGCCGCGGCGAGCGATGTGCCGCTGACCAGCCCGTCGGGCGCTTCGATCCCGGCCGGCGCCTTCTTCGAGATCGGCCTCAACGTCACCGACCTCACCGGCGGCGTGGTGCAGCCGGGCTGCCCCGCTCCCTCCGCGGCGACGGCCTACCTGCGCAGCTTCACCGGCGAGTCGACGGGCCCCGGCTCCAACCCGAAGGGCTGGGTCGGACCCCTCGAGGTCGCCCCGCCGTCGACGTGTGTCCCGCTGACCGCGACCAAGACGGCCACGCCGTCGTTCGTCCGTGACTACGACTGGACGATCGTGAAGACGGTCGACCACGACAGCGCGAAGGCGAAGCCGAACGCGGGCGCGGACTTCAACTACACCGTCACCGTGACGCCGTCGGCCCCGCAGGACTCCGGGTACACGGTCACCGGCGTGATCACTGTCACGAACCCGAACCCGATCGATGTGCCGATCACGGGCGTGGTCGACTCGATCCCCGGTGCGACGTGTGTCATCAACGGGTCCCAGACCCCGATCGTCCCCAAGAACGGTGGCACGGCGAACATCGCCTACACGTGCGCCGGGCTGCCCAACGGCAACGCCGGCACCAACACTGCGACAGTGACCTGGGGTGACACGGCGATTCCGGCCGGATCGACCCAGGCGACAAAGGCCTTCTCCTTCGCCGGTGTGCAGCCGTCCTCGACCACCGACGCGTCGGTGACGGTGTCGGACACCGCCGCCGAGTTCGGCGGCTCGAAGACGGTCAGCGACCTGACCGGTCCGACGGTGTTCCACTACTCGCGCCACCTCGGTTCCGAGCTCGGTCCGGACGTCTGCAAGAACTACGGCAACACCGCGTCCATCGCCGCCACGAGCGACCAGGGCAAGCAGGACTCGAGCGTGTCGGTCCAGGTGTGCACCGGCGCTGACCTGACGGTGACCAAGAACGTCGTGCTGAGCCTCACTCGGACGTACGACTGGAGCCTGGAGAAGAAGGTGGACGCGACGGTCAAGACCGTCGACCCCGCCACCGGCAAGGCGACGTTCGACTACACGGTCATCGCCACTCCGGGAGCCGCCACCGACTCCCAGTGGGCGATGAGCGGGCAGATCACCGTGGCGAACCCGAACGATTGGGCCGTCGTCGCCACCTCGGTGACCGACTCGCCGTCCTTCGCGGGCGTCACCTGCGCGGTGACCGGCGGCACGGACGCCAGCATCCCGGCCAACTCGTCGAAGACCTTCGACTACAGCTGCACGTTCCCGCAGAACGGGCTGTTCACGACCGGCATGAACACGGCGACCGTGAACTGGGACGACGACGCGGCGTACAGCCCGAGCTCGACGGCATCCAAGACCGTCCAGATCTCGACGGCGGACTGGAACATCACGCCCGTCAACGCGACGGTGCACGTGGTCGACGACAAGACCGACCCGGCCAACCCGGTCGAGCTCGGCACGGCCAGCTGGGCCGACGGACCGAAGGAGTTCCACTACTCGCTGACGTTCGACGGCACTCCCGGCGCGTGCGTCGACTACAAGAACATCGCGAAGATCACCGAGACCGGTGACACCGACGACGTGACGGTGACCGTCTGCGACTACCAGGATCTGGTGGTCACCAAGACGGCGAACCCGACGTTCGATCGGCGCTACTCGTTCGCCATCGACAAGTCCGCGGCCGAGACGAAGCTCGTCGTCGACCCGGTCACCGGCAAGGCGACCGCGAACTACACGGTCACCGTCACCGACGGTGCGGCAGCCGACTCGAACTTCAAGGTCTCGGGCCAGATCACGGTGACGAACCCGAACAACGTCATGGTGCCGCTGGTCTCGCTCACCGACAAGATCGGCGCGACCGAGTGCGTGATCGACTACGGCGACGCCAGCGCGACCGTGCCGGCGAACGGCCAGCTGGTCGTCGACTACACCTGCGCGCTATCGGCCACCGCCGACACCACGGGCACCAACACCGCGAAGGCGACGTGGGACAAGTCCGCGCTGCGGGGCACGAGCGGTGCGGCCACCGGGACGAAGGACTTCGACTTCGCCGACGCCGTCATCACCGACCTGAACGCGAAGACGATCACCGTCCTCGATGACAAGACGAACCCGGATTCGGACGGTGTCGAGCTCGGCACCCACACGTGGTCCGCTCAGGGTGCGACCCAGTCGTACCAGTACTCGCTCGAGCTGCAGGGCACGCTCGGCGAGTGCGTCGAGTTCACCAACACGGCGTGGATCAAGCAGACGGGCCAGTCCGCGGACGAGACCGTCCAGCTCTGCGGTTACAAGGACCTGACGATCACCAAGACGGCGACCGGCTCGTTCGACCGCGACTACGACTGGAGCATCGTCAAGGACGTCAACTCGAACGCCACCACGGTGACACCGGGCGCATCGGCGGACTTCACCTACACCGTGACGGTCACGCCGACCGCCGCGCAGGACTCGGGCTTCGTCGTCGACGGCACCATCTCGGTGACGAACGCGAACAACGTGCCGGTCACGATCACGCTCGTCGACAAGCTCGCCGGCTGCGTCGTCACCGGGACCGACAACCTGACGATCCCCGCGAAGAGCACGCGTGAGTTCCCGTACTCGTGCGACCTGGACGACGCCACGGCGACGTCGTCGGTCACCAACGCGGTCGACATCACGTGGCCGACCGAGACCCTGCCGAACACCTCGGGCGCCGCTTCGGCGAGCGCGACGGTGGACTTCTCGCAGGTGAGCCCGGCGACGACGGATGCCACCGCCACCGTGTCCGACACGGCCGCGGAGTTCGGCGGCGACAAGTCGCTGAACGCGGTGGACGGCGAGCAGAAGTTCGAGTACACGCGCACGCTGACCACTCCGGCCGGCGTCTGCACGACGTACCCGAACACCGCGACGGTGGACCCGTCCGACGAGGCGTCGAAGTCCGACAGCGAGGACGTCGAGGTGTGCGCCCCGACCATCGCCAAGGAGATCGAGTCCTCGGTGCAGAGCCAGACCGACCCCGACCTGTGGGACGTCTCGTACCTGATCACGGTCACGCTCGCGAACGGCGAGCGCACCTACGATCTGGGCGACGAGCCGGACTTCGCTCCGGGCGTGCAGGTGCTGTCGGGCGATGCGCAGCGCATCCAGCCGGCACCTGCCGGTCCGATGATCGAGGACATCGCGTCGGACGGCACGCCGTTCGTCACCGGAGTCGCGATCGGCGGCGAGAGCGACACCACGCACGTCTACCGCGTCACGTGGCACGTCCGCATCCCGGCGCAGATCCCGGCCGGCGACCGCGTGTGCGAAGGCCCCGGAACCGGGTTCTACAACACCGGCATCCTGACGGTCGACGACGTCGTGCAGGACGACGACGCGTGTGGCCCGGTCGCCGAGAAGGTGTACCCGACCGTCACCAAGACGGTCAGTGACATCTCGCGCGACCCCGACACCAAGCAGTGGGAGATCACGTACCAGCTCAAGGTCTCGCTGACCGACGATGAGGCCGTGAACCCGCAGCACCTGGCGTCGAAGTACAACCTGTCCGACACGCTCGACTACGGTGTCATCGACGTCGAGGACGCCTCGTGGACAGGGCAGGGAGTCACCGACAAGGCGTTCGACCACGTCGGCGATGTCTGGTCCTCGCAGATCGCGACGGGCAAGACGATCCTCGCCGGGGCCACCCACACCTACACGGTGACCGTGCACGCGACGCTGGATCCGACGGACCTCCAGCAGCACGTGGTCGGCTGCACGCAGGTGGGACAGCAGCGCGGGCTCGGGTTCCTCAACGACGCGACGCTGTCGTTCACCGAGGACCTGGCTCCCGTGACGGTCGAGGCCTGCACGCCGCCGGTGTACCCGACGGTGACGAAGATCGCTGAGGGGACCACCGAGGACCCCGAGACCGGCCTGCAGCGGGTGTCGTACCTGGTGACGGTGACCGCTCCGGCGGCGCCGGCCGAAGGCCCCGTGACGAACGTGCTCTACACGCTCGTCGAGAAGCCTGACGCCCTGCCCGACCATGTCGAGCTGGACGGCGACTGGCACGCCGAGTCGGTCGGGGCCGACACCCCGGCGCCGACCGAGGAGACCTGGGACGGCACGGGCACGTGGCTGCTGAAGGGGATCGGCGCGTTCACCGCGCAGGATCGGATCGACGGCATCCTCACCCACACGTACCGGATCTGGGCGGACCTCAAGGTCACCGGCGTTCCGACCGCGGAGCTCGACCCCTGCACCGAAGGTGACGATCAGGGCGTTCCGATCTGGAACACCGTGTCGCTCGTCTTCGGCGAGCAGTCGCAGGATGCGAGCGCGTGCGACGAGGTCGACTACGACGACGTCTCGATCGTCAAGACCGCTTCGGGGCTCCCGGAGCAGGGGTCGGTCGAGCCGGGCGACTCGTTCGACTACACGCTGACCGTCACCAACAACGGGACGCGTGACGCCGAGAACGTGGTCGTCACCGACCTGATCCCCGAGCGGCTGGAGGTCACCGGACTGACGCTGCCCGCGGGCTGGACGAACGACAACGACCCGGCGTACGTCGACGGCGACAACCAGCTCAGCGTGGGCGTGCCCGCCCTGGGTGTGGGGGAGTCGGCAGAGATCGTCGTGCACGTGACGTTCACGGCGACGCCGGTTCCTCCGGTCCAGCCGGGCAGCGAGACGGATCAGCCGGCGACGCCGCTGGAGGAGCTGAGCAACACCGCGTGTGTGGCAGCCGAGCGCGACCAGGTCGAGGAGAACAACTGCTCGACCGTCGAGATCCCGGTGCGCGAGATCACCGCGATCGTATGGACCAAGTGCGTGGCGGATGCCCCGTTCCTGGGCTGGACGATCAGCAAGTCGCAGTCGCTGGTCGGTGAGGACATCCACTTCCTGTGGACGCCCGACACCGGCACGGCGACCACCGACCCGGCGAACGTGGCGATCACCCACGCGGGCGGAACGGCGACGTGGAGCGACGAGATCGCGTGGCCGGGGGCGGCGTTCACCCCCTCGGGCGTGAGCATCGACTACCCGGGCTGGCGTCCGATCGAGCTGGGCGACATCGTGCCCGGTTCGAGCCCGACGCAGTACTACTACCCGGGCACGACCGACATCATCCCGGCGGCGGACCAGGCGAACTTCATCTTCAACGGCCTGATCCTCGATGACAGCGAGCTGGACTACGCGTGGCGCCTCGGCTCCACCGTGACGTTCTCGGTCAACCCGGAGCTGGTGTTCTCGACCGAGTACCCGGCGGCCACGCCGGACTGCGCGGTGGCGCGTCACTCCGACGTGCAGATCGAGAAGACGGCGAGCGTCGAGAAGACCGACCCGGGCGCCTCGTTCACCTACACGCTGGATGTCGCGAACGTGAGCGACGACTCGGCGGCCGACGGGGTGGTCGTCACCGACGCGATCCCGGCCGACCTGAAGATCACCGACGTGAGCTGGCCGGGCAAGGGCGACGCCGACGCGTTCCCGAGCTGGTCGTCCTGCGCGGTGGCCGGCCAGGACGGCTCGGGCTACGGCGGGACGCTCACCTGCATGCTGAACGGGCCGCTGCAGCCGCAGGGCTCGGAAGGCGTGTCGGTGGCACCGACGATCACGCTGTCGGCGACGGTGAACCCGAAGTCGACGAGCAGCTCGATCACCAACATCGGTGTCGTGGACTACTACACCTTCGGCAACCCGAGTGACGCCGGGCGCGACGCGGACGACGCGATCGTCCTGCTGTCGGCGCTGCCGGCCACGGGTGGCGAACCGTCGCCGCTGCTGGCGCTGCTGGGCCTGCTGGCTCTGCTCGCCGGAACGACGCTGTTCGTCGTGGCCCGCCGCCGCCGCGGAGAGTCCAAGCCCACTCTGTGAGCGTGAGAGAGGGCGGGCTGCCCCAAGGCCCGCCCCCTCCCACCCACCTCCGTCATCGGTGCACCGACGGAGGCCCGAGCCCCTCTGCCACCCCGACGGCGAGGGGCTCGGTCATGCCGGCCGTGGCCGAGATCCCGCGCGGTCGAACACGGGAACGAAGCGGATGCCGGGCGCCCGGCATCCGGTCGTCCACAACGATTCGCGCGGGCAGGCCCGGCACGATAGCCTGCTCGGAGGACGGTTTGATCGTCCCCGTCGGCCTACCCGAAACAGGCTGACGGAACAGGCTCGCTCTGTGGGACGGGGCGGACCGAACGACGTGCCCCCGCACGTCGCTGGGATGTACGGCGCGCTCCGGCGCGCCGCGAGTACGGCGTGCCCCCGCACGCCGCTGGGAACGGCGCTGCAGCGTCGCTATGGGGAGGATTGTCGTGCCTGAAGCACGCAAGAAGAAGTTCACATTCACTGCGCTCGCGGGCGCCCTGATCGCGGCGGCTCTCGTCGTCGCACCGATGGTGACCGCCGGCGCATCCGCGACGACGCTCAAGGGCGAGGTCGGCACGATCGAAGCGCAGACGCCGAAGGGGAACAACACCCCGTACTGGGAGGACCGCTACGCCGAGTTCGACGTGCAGTGCTTCAAGCACGACGGCACCGGCTCGAACGAGCACGGCTCGGTGTCGGCCGACCGCAAGACGGTGACTCTCAAGCAGTTCGATCAGAACTGGTGGGGAAACGGTTGGGTGGTGCTCGTCATCAACGCCGGCACCAGCAACAACGTGATCGAGAACCCGAAGGCCGGCGTCGCTTACGCGTCCCCCGTCAACAACGGCGGCAACCAGGCGAACGTGTCCCACTGGATCGTCTGCAAGGGCACCACACCTGAGCAGCCGCAGAACCCGACGCCCGCGCAGGATCTCGACTGCGTCGCGATCACCGCGGACTACGGCCGTGCGCTGACCAACGGCGACCACATCAACATCACGTATGACGAGGCCGCCAAGAAGCAGGTCAACGCCTACGTCGACCTCAATGTCGCGGGCGGGTGGAAGACCCTCGGGATCCGCTTCTCGGACGGCACCACGAAGCCGCTTACGGAATCCGATGTGAAGTCCGGCAAGATCGCGTGGGCGTACTCCGAACTGATCCCCGCAGGCAAGTACACGATCTCGTTCGTGCAGACGAACCAGACCGACACGTACCCGAACCTGACGTGTGGTGAGGACGAACAGCCTGTTGTCGTCACGCCCTCCGTGACGTACGCGCCCGGCACGTGCCTGGCCGAAGGCTCCTACACACTGAGCCAGAACGCTGACTGGACGCCGATCGACGGCGAGGACGGCAGCACGATCTGGCACGCCACGCCGAAGGACGGCAGTGTCTTCGCCGAAGACGCCGAGGTCGACTGGCCGATCCCGTCGCTCGCGCAGCGCTCGGCAGATGACGAGGACTGCCGCCCGGCCAAGCCCGAGCCGAAGCAGACCGTGACCGTCAAGACGACGTTCGTCTGCGAGAGCCCGACGGCCACCGTCGTCACCACGACCACGACGTCGCTGCCCGAGTGGGACTTCGACGCCCACGCCTGGGTCTACGGCACACCGACGTCGGTCGACACGACCTCCACGCGTCCGCTCACCGACGCCGAGCAGGCCACCTGCCCGCCCGACACCGAAGTGACGTACGGCGCATGGGAGGACGGCACCTGGGCGTGCGGCGACACCACCGTCGCGCAGACGCGTGTCGTCACCACCCTCGTCGACGGCGTCGCCACCGACAGCACGACCGAGACGCGCACCCGCGACCTGGCGCAGGCTGAGATCGGCACCTGCCCGCTCGTGCCCGGCGACATCGATTCGGTCTGCGTGGGCGACGTGCCGTACCTCTCTTATGAGGTCATGCTGCCTGAGGGCTTTGTCGCCGACGGCAAGAACCCCGTCACGATCACCTTCGTGAACCCGGACGGTGCGGACTACGTCGTCACCGGCAAGCCGCTGAGCGGCAAGATCCTGTGGCCCGGCGCCTCCGACGGCGAACCGAAGATGTGGCCCGGCTGGGACCTCGTCGACGGCCAGTACGTGCAGACCGACGGCAACTTCGCGTGGACTCGCGACGAGACCACGGTGCGCTTCGACGTGAACCCGACTTACTCGACGGTGGTCGTCTACCCGCAGGCGAGCGCCGAGTGCGCCAACCCGCCGGTCGGTTCCGGCGAGGAGCCCGAGGAGCCGACGGTCCCGGGTGAGCCCGAGGAGCCCACGGCTCCGGTCGAGCCGGGCACGCCGACCGAGACCACGACGGACGACTCGACCGACACCCCGTCGGCCACCCCGTCCGCCACGCCCGTGCCCGCTGCGGAGGGCTCGGACGGCGACCTGGCAGTGACCGGTGGCGGCGTGAGCCCGATCGTGGTCGCCGCCGGCGGCGCCGCTCTTGCAGTCGGTGTCGCGGTCGTCGCGATCGCGGCCTACCGTCGCCGTCGCGCCGGCACGGAGTGATCCGCTAGCAGTCAGTGAGAAGGGGCGGTCGCGCGCAGCGCGATCGCCCCTTCTGCCGTGCGTGCGGCATCCATTCGTCGGGGGAGTGGATGCCGCCTGAGAAACGGCCGAGCATACCCGCGACGCGACACGCCCGAGTTTGCGACACGCCCGGGCCGCACGTAGACTAGTGAGGTTCCACATTCCGGCGCCCCTGTTGGCGTGCGCTGGATCACTGCCAGGGCAGTGCATAGGCGGCGCAACGCGCAGGGTCCTAGGCCGCGGGCAGCAGAACCACCACATCCAGAATCCACCTCAGCGGAGCCATGCTCCGCGCGGGCGGAGAACGGATGCCGGGAGCGGCGTTTCGGCGCGGCATCCGGATTGACAGCAGAACAGCGGTGCAGCATCCCTCGACGAGCTCGGGAACGAGCGGCCGCGAGGAGTAAGTGCCAGGGCGTGAAGCCCACGTGCGTCCAATGCCACTGGGGTATGACGCGAGAAAGAGAGTGAGCAGACAATGGCGGGACAGAAGATCCGCATTCGCCTGAAGTCGTACGACCACGAGGTCATCGACTCGTCGGCGCGCAAGATCGTCGATACCGTGACCCGTGCGGGCGCGACGGTTGTGGGCCCGGTGCCCCTTCCGACCGAGAAGAACGTGATCGCTGTGATCCGTTCGCCTCACAAGTACAAGGACAGCCGCGAGCACTTCGAGATGCGCACCCACAAGCGCCTGATCGACATCGTCGACCCGACGCCCAAGGCGGTCGACTCGCTCATGCGCCTCGACCTTCCGGCCGATGTCAACATCGAGATCAAGCTCTGAGGTTCGACATGGCTGACATCAACAACAAGGTTTCCAAGGGCCTGCTGGGCACCAAGCTCGGCATGACCCAGGTCTGGGACGAGAACGGCAAGCTCGTTCCCGTCACCGTCATCGAGATCGCTCCGAACGTCGTGACCCAGGTCCGCACGCCGGAGAAGGACGGCTACAAGGCCGTCCAGATCGCGTACGGCCAGATCGACCCCCGCAAGGTGAACAAGCCCCAGACGGCCCACTTCGAGGCCGCGGGTGTCACCCCGCGCCGTCACCTCACCGAGATCCGCACCGCGGACGCCGCTGACTACTCACTCGGTCAGGAGCTCACGGTGGACGGCACGTTCGAGGCCGGCCAGCTGGTCGACGTCGTCGGCACCAGCAAGGGCAAGGGCACCGCGGGTGTCATGAAGCGTCACAACTTCAAGGGCGTCTCCGCTTCGCACGGTGCGCACCGCAACCACCGCAAGCCCGGTTCGATCGGCGCGTCGTCGACCCCGAGCCGCGTCTTCAAGGGCATGCGCATGGCCGGCCGTATGGGTGGCGAGCGCGTGACCGTCCTCAACCTCAAGGTGCACGGCATCGACGCCGAGAAGGGTCTGCTGCTCGTCAAGGGCGCTGTCCCCGGTGCTCGTGGCCGCATCGTCTACGTCCGCAACGCAGTGAAGGGTGCCTGATCACATGGCTGACTCGACTCTCGCGCTCGACGTCGTGAAGGCAGACGGCAAGAAGGCCGGCTCGGTTGAGCTGCCCGCCGCTCTGTTCGACGTCAAGACGAACATCCCGCTCATCCACCAGGTCGTCGTCGCGCAGCTCGCGGCGGCTCGCCAGGGCACCCACTCGACCAAGCGTCGCGGTGAGGTCTCGGGCGCCGGCCGCAAGCCCTTCAAGCAGAAGGGCACGGGTAACGCCCGCCAGGGCTCGATCCGCGCGCCGCACATGACCGGCGGTGGCATCGTCCACGGTCCGAAGCCGCGCGACTACTCGCAGCGCACCCCCAAGAAGATGATCGCGGCCGCCCTCCTGGGCGCGCTCAGCGACCGTGCTCGGGGTTCGCGTCTGCACGTCGTCGAGTCCTTCGGCATCGAGGGCGCTCCGTCGACCAAGGCCGCCGTCGCGGTCCTGACCGGTCTCGGCGCCGTCAAGAACGTGCTCGTGGTCGTGGACCGCTCGGACGACATCAGCGTCCTGAGCATCCGCAACGTCCCGTTCGCGCACGTGCTGCCGGCTGACCAGCTCAACGCCTACGACGTGCTCGTCTCGGACGACATCGTCTTCACCAAGGCCGCCTACGACGCGTTCGTCTCGTCGAAGACCGCCGCCACCGAGGAGGCCTCGGCATGACCGCCGTCAACAAGGACCCGCGCGACATCATCCTGAAGCCGGTCGTTTCGGAGAAGAGCTACGGGCTCATCGACGAGGGCAAGTACACCTTCCTCGTCGACCCCCGCGCCACGAAGACCGAGATCAAGCTCGCCATCGAGAAGATCTTCGGCGTCAAGGTCGCAGCGGTCAACACGCTCAACCGCACGGGCAAGGCTCGTCGCACCCGCTTCGGCACCGGCAAGCGCAAGGACACCAAGCGCGCCATCGTGACCCTGAAGTCGGGCACCATCGACATCTTCACGGCAGTCGGCTGACGGTCGGGACAGAGGACTAGAGAACTATGGCTATTCGCAAGTACAAGCCCACGACCCCGGGTCGCCGCGGCTCGTCGGTGGCCGACTTCGCCGAGATCACCCGATCGACGCCCGAGAAGTCGCTCCTCCGCCCGCTCAGCAAGACCGGCGGTCGTAACAACCAGGGTCGCATCACCACCCGCCACATCGGCGGTGGCCACAAGCGCCAGTACCGTGTCATCGACTTCCGTCGCAACGACAAGGACGGCGTCAACGCCAAGGTCGCGCACATCGAGTACGACCCCAACCGCACCGCGCGCATCGCGCTGCTGCACTACTTCGACGGCGAGAAGCGCTACATCATCGCCCCGAACAAGCTCCAGCAGGGCGACATCGTCGAGTCGGGTCCCTCGGCCGACATCAAGCCGGGCAACAACCTGCCGCTGAAGAACATCCCGACCGGTACCGTGATCCACGCCATCGAGCTCCGCCCCGGCGGCGGCGCGAAGCTGGCGCGTTCGGCCGGTGCGTCGGTGCGTCTCGTCGCCAAGGACGGCCCCTACGCCCAGCTGCGTCTCCCCTCGGGCGAGATCCGCAACGTCGACGCGCGCTGCCGCGCGACCGTCGGCGAGGTCGGCAACGCCGAGCAGTCGAACATCAACTGGGGCAAGGCCGGCCGCAACCGCTGGAAGGGCATCCGCCCGACCGTCCGCGGTGTCGCGATGAACCCGGTCGACCACCCGCACGGTGGTGGTGAGGGCAAGACGTCCGGTGGTCGTCACCCCGTTTCGCCGTGGGGCCAGGCCGAAGGCCGCACCCGCCACGCGAACAAGGAAAGCGACAAGTACATCGTCCGTCGTCGCAACGCCGGCAAGAAGCGCAAGTAGGAGTAGAGGAAGATGCCTCGCAGCCTTAAGAAGGGCCCCTTCGTCGACGAGCACCTGCTTCGCAAGGTCGTCGTCCAGAACGAAGCCGGCACCAAGAACGTCATCAAGACCTGGTCGCGCCGTTCGATGATCATCCCGGCCATGCTGGGTCACACCATCGCCGTGCACGACGGTCGCAAGCACATCCCCGTGTTCGTGACCGAGACCATGGTCGGCCACAAGCTGGGCGAATTCGCGCCCACCCGCACCTTCCGCGGCCACGTGAAGGACGACAAGAAGGGCCGCCGCCGCTGACGCGGGGGCAGAGGAGAGAGAAATGGTGGAGTCCATCGCACGCGTGCGACACATCCGCGTGACCCCTCAGAAGGCTCGTCGTGTCGTCGCGCTCATCAAGGGCAAGCAGGCTGAGGAGGCCCTGGCCATCCTCAAGTTCGCACCGCAGGGTGCGAGCGAGCCGATCTACAAGCTCGTCGCCTCGGCGATCGCGAACGCTCGCGTGAAGGCCGACAAGGACGGCGAGTACCTGGACGAGCAGGACCTGTACGTGAAGAACGCGTACGTCGACGAGGGCACGACGCTCAAGCGTTTCCAGCCCCGCGCGCAGGGTCGTGCTTTCCAGATCAAGAAGCGCACCAGCCACATCACCGTCGTGCTCTCGACCCCCGAGGTCGCTGAGACGGCGGAGGCCGGCAAGAGCAAGAAGGCGAGCAAGTAATGGGACAGAAGGTTCACCCGTACGGCTTCCGTCTCGGCGTCACCACCGACCACGTGTCGCGTTGGTTCTCGGACTCGACGAAGCCCGGACAGCGCTACGCCGACTACGTCGCCGAGGACATCCGGATCCGCAAGCTGCTGCAGACGCAGCTCGACCGCGCCGGTGTCAGCAACATCGAGATCGAGCGCACGCGTGACCGCGTCCGCGTCGACATCCACACCGCCCGCCCGGGCATCGTGATCGGTCGTCGCGGCGCCGAGGCCGAGCGCATCCGTGCCGACCTCGAGAAGCTCACCGGCAAGCAGATCCAGCTGAACATCCTCGAGGTCAAGAACCCCGAGGCCGACGCTCAGCTCGTCGCGCAGGGCATCGCCGAGCAGCTCACCGCTCGCGTGGCGTTCCGTCGCGCGATGCGCAAGGGCCTGCAGGGCGCTCAGCGCGCCGGCGCCAAGGGCGTCCGCATCCAGGTCTCCGGCCGCCTCGGCGGCGCCGAGATGAGCCGCTCGGAGTTCTACCGCGAGGGTCGTGTGCCGCTGCACACGCTGCGCGCGAACATCGACTACGGCTTCTACGAGGCGAAGACCACCTTCGGCCGCATCGGCGTGAAGGTCTGGATCTACAAGGGCGACCTGACCAACAAGGAACTCGCTCGCGAGCAGGCCAACGCGCCCAAGTCCGACCGTCGTCGTGACGACCGTCGTGGCGGCCCGCGTGGCGACCGCGGCGAGCGTGGCGGAGACCGCCGCAACGAGGCCCCCGTGGCAGAAGGAGCGTCGGCGTAATGCTCATCCCCCGCAAGGTCAAGTACCGCAAGCAGCACCACCCCGGCCGTAGCGGCCAGGCCACCGGCGGCACGAAGGTCTCCTTCGGCGAGTTCGGCATCCAGGCCCTGACGCCCGCTTACGTGACGAACCGTCAGATCGAGTCCGCTCGTATCGCGATGACCCGTCACATCAAGCGTGGCGGCAAGGTGTGGATCAACATCTACCCCGACCGTCCGCTCACGAAGAAGCCTGCCGAGACCCGCATGGGTTCCGGTAAGGGTTCGCCCGAGTGGTGGGTCGCAAACGTCAAGCCGGGTCGCGTCCTCTTCGAGGTCGCCGGCGTCAACGAGGAACTCGCTCGTGAGGCCCTGACCCGTGCCATCCACAAGCTGCCTCTCAAGGCACGCATCATCAAGCGCGAGGAGGGCGACGCGTAATGGCGATCGGCACCAAGACGCTCGCCCCGAGCGAGCTCGACACGTTCGAAGACCAGCGCCTCGTCGAGGAGCTGCGCAAGGCCAAGGAAGAGCTGTTCAACCTGCGCTTCCAGTCGGCGACCGGCCAGCTCGAGAGCCACGGCCGCATCCGTGCGGTCAAGCGCGACATCGCGCGGCTCTACACCGTGATCCGTGAGCGCGAGCTCGGCATCCGTGCCACGCCCGCGCCGCTGGAGACCGCGACGAAGGCGAAGAAGACCAAGGCCAAGAAGGCGGACGCCGCCGACGAGGCTGCGAAGGAAGAGGCCGAGTGATGGCTGAGAAGAAGCAGGCCACTGAGGTCGAGCACGGCGCACACGACGTCCGCGACGCCGACGCCCGTGGCTACCGCAAGGCGCGCCGCGGTTACGTCGTCAGCGACAAGATGGACAAGACCATCGTCGTCGAGGTCGAGGACCGCGTGAAGCACCCGCTGTACGGCAAGGTCATCCGCCGCACCTCCAAGGTCAAGGCGCACGACGAGGGCAACACCGCCGGCATCGGCGACCTCGTCCTCATCAACGAGACCCGCCCGCTGAGCGCCACCAAGCGCTGGCGTCTGGTGGAGATTCTGGAGAAGGCCAAGTGATTCAGACTGAGTCCCGCCTCAAGGTCGCCGACAACACCGGCGCCAAGGAGCTGCTCACGATCCGTGTGCTCGGCGGCTCCAACCGTCGCTACGCCGGCCTGGGCGACATCATCGTCGCCACGGTCAAGGACGCGATCCCGGGCGGAAACGTCAAGAAGGGCGACGTGGTCAAGGCCGTCGTCGTCCGCACCGTCAAGCAGACCCGTCGTCCCGACGGCTCGTACATCAAGTTCGACGAGAACGCCGCCGTCATCCTGAAGAACGACGGGGAGCCCCGCGGCACCCGCATCTTCGGACCGGTCGGTCGTGAGCTTCGCGACAAGAAGTTCATGAAGATCGTCTCGCTCGCACCGGAGGTGATCTGACCCCATGGCCAAGATCAAGAAGGGCGACCTGGTTCAGGTCATCTCGGGCGCCAAGCCCGAGCGCGGCGGCGACCGCGGCAAGCAGGGCAAGGTCCTCGAGGTCCTTTCCGAGCAGAACCGCGTGATCGTCGAGGGCGTGAACTACGTCACCAAGCACAACCGCGTCGGCCAGTCGCAGCGCGGCACCAAGACGGGCGGCATCGAGACGATGGAAGCCCCGATCCACATCTCCAACGTCGCGCTCGTCGACCCCTCGACCAAGAAGCCGACCCGCGTCGGTCACCGTGTCGAGGAGCAGACGAAGGACGGCGTCAAGCGCACCGTCCGCGTGCGCTACGCGAAGAAGTCAGGCAAGGACCTCTGAACATGAGCACCACCGCTGCCGTGGAGGCTGGCAAGATCCAGCCCCGCCTGAAGCAGAAGTACAACGCCGAGATCAAGAAGGCGCTGCAGGACGAGTTCGGCTACGAGAACGTCATGCAGATCCCTGGCCTGGTCAAGGTCGTCGTGAACACCGGTGTCGGCGAGGCAGCTCGCGACAGCAAGGTGATCGACGGTGCGGTCGACGACCTCACCAAGATCACCGGCCAGAAGCCGGTCGTCACGAAGGCTCGCAAGTCGATCGCGCAGTTCAAGCTGCGCGAGGGCCAGCCCATCGGCGCGCACGTCACCCTCCGCGGTGACCGCGCGTGGGAGTTCCTGGACCGCCTGGTGAACCTCGCCCTGCCCCGCATCCGCGACTTCCGCGGTCTGTCGGGCCAGCAGTTCGACGGTCACGGCAACTACACCTTCGGTCTCCAGGAGCAGTCCGTGTTCCACGAGATCAACCAGGACAAGATCGACCGCGTGCGCGGCTTCGACATCACTGTGGTGACGTCGGCTTCGACGGACGCCGAAGGCCGTGCGCTGCTGCGCCTCCTCGGCTTCCCGTTCAAGTCCGAGGACGCCCAGGCGTGATCCGTGGATGCCTCGGCCGGCGCGCGAGCTCCGGCCGAGGCATCCGCTCACACAACTGAATACGGCCATCATGGAAGGTCGTCTGGCGTGTAACGCCAGCCGATACCTCGTGAACGAAGGAACCTAGAAATGACAATGACAGACCCGGTCGCAGACATGCTGACCCGTCTGCGCAACGCGAACTCGGCGCACCACGACACCGTGTCGCTGCCGAGCTCCAAGCTCAAGACCCACATCGCCGACATCCTCAAGCAGGAGGGCTACATCTCGTCGTGGGAGGTCAGCGACGCGCGCGTCGGCCAGACCCTCACCCTGACGCTGAAGTACGGCCCGAACCGCGAGCGGTCGATCGCCGGCATCAAGCGCGTCTCGAAGCCCGGCCTCCGCGTGTACGCGAAGTCGACCGAGATCCCCCGTGTCCTCGGCGGGCTCGGCGTCGCCATCCTGTCCACCTCCTCTGGTCTCCTCACGGACCGCCAGGCCGAGTCGAAGGGCGTGGGTGGGGAAGTCCTCGCCTACGTGTGGTGATCTGACATGTCGCGTATCGGTCGTCTTCCGATCGACATCCCCGCCGGCGTGACCGTTTCGGTCGAGGGCCAGGATGTCGCCGTCAAGGGCCCCAAGGGTGAGCTCGTGCTCTCCGTGGCCCGTCCCATCGAGGTCAAGGTCGAGGAGGCGCAGGTCCTCGTGACCCGTCCCGACGACGAGCGCGAGTCGCGCTCGCTGCACGGCCTGACCCGCACGCTCATCAACAACAACATCATCGGTGTCACCCAGGGCTACTCCAAGGGCCTTGAGGTCGTCGGCACGGGTTACCGCGTGGCGCAGAAGGGCACGGCCGTCGAGTTCGCGCTCGGCTTCTCGCACCCGGTGCTCGTCGAGGCGCCCGCCGGCATCACGCTGACCGTCGAGGGCAACAACAAGCTCACGGTGTCGGGCATCGACAAGCAGGCTGTCGGCGAGGCAGCGGCCAACATCCGCAAGATCCGCAAGCCCGAGCCGTACAAGGGCAAGGGTGTGCGGTACGCCGGCGAGGTCGTTCGTCGCAAGGCCGGAAAGAGTGGTAAGTAACCATGGCTGTCAAGACAAAGACTCAGGCGCGTTCGCGTCGTCACGCCCGCCTTCGCAAGAAGGTCGTCGGCACCGAGCTGCGTCCGCGCCTCGTCGTCACCCGTTCGGCCCGCCACGTCTTCGTGCAGGTCGTCGACGACAGCAAGGGCCACACGCTGGCCTCGGCCTCGACGCTCGAGACCGACCTGCGCGTGTTCGACGGTGACAAGACCGCCAAGGCCCGCAAGGTCGGCGAGCTGCTCGCCGAGCGCGCGAAGGCTGCCGGCGTCTCGGACGTCGTGTTCGACCGTGGCGGCAACCGCTACGCAGGCCGTGTCGCGGCGATCGCCGACGGCGCCCGCGAGGGAGGTCTGAACCTGTGAGCGAGAACAAGGAGAGCAACGTGACCGAGCAGGCTGCTGCCGAGGCTCCGGCCGAGGGCACCACGGCGCCCGCCGAGCGCGAGCGCGAGCCGCGCCGCGGTGGTCGCGAGCGCAACCAGACCCGCGGTGACCGCGGTGGCCGCGACCGCAACGAGAGCCAGTTCCTCGAGCGTGTCGTGACCATCAACCGCGTGTCGAAGGTCGTCAAGGGTGGTCGTCGCTTCAGCTTCACCGCGCTCGTCGTCGTCGGCGACGGGAACGGTGTGGTCGGCGTCGGCTACGGCAAGGCCCGTGAGGTGCCGCTGGCGATCTCGAAGGGTGTCGAAGAGGCCAAGCGCAACTTCTTCCGCGTGCCGCGCGTCGGCTCGACCATCCCGCACCCGGTGCAGGGTGAGGCCGCTGCCGGTGTGGTGCTGCTGCGCCCCGCCGCCGCCGGTACCGGTGTCATCGCCGGTGGCCCGGTGCGTGCCGTCCTCGAGTGCGCCGGCATCCACGACGTGCTGTCGAAGTCGCTCGGCTCGTCGAACACGATCAACATCGTCCACGCGACGGTGGAGGCCCTGAAGCAGCTCGAGGAGCCCCGTGCGGTCGCCGCGCGTCGCGGTCTCGACTTCGACCAGGTCGCCCCCGCCCGTCTCGTCCGTGCCGAGGCTGAGGCCGCGGCCGCTGCGAAGGCAGGTGTCTGATGGCTGCGCGCCTGAAGGTTACCCAGGTCAAGTCCAAGGTGAGCGAGAAGCAGAACCAGCGTGACACGCTGCGTTCGCTGGGTCTGAAGCGGATCGGCGACTCGGTCGTCCGTCCCGACGACGCGCAGACGCGCGGTTACGTCCGGACCGTCGCGCACCTCGTGAAGGTTGAGGAGATCGACTGATGGCCGAGAAGGCTGAGAAGAAGGCTGAGACGGTCGAGACCGTCGAGGCTCCCAAGAAGGCCGCCGCCAAGAAGCCGGCTGCTGCGAAGAAGGCCCCCGCGAAGGCGGCTGCCCCCAAGAAGGACGCCCCGGCCGCGCGCCCGGGCGTGCTGAAGGTGCACCACCTGCGTCCGGTCCCGGGTGCGAACCAGGCCAAGACCCGTGTGGGTCGTGGTGAGGGCTCGAAGGGCAAGACCGCGGGCCGTGGCACCAAGGGCACGAAGGCCCGCTACCAGGTCAAGGTCGGCTTCGAGGGTGGGCAGATGCCGCTGCACATGCGCACCCCGAAGCTCCGCGGCTTCAAGAACCCGTTCCGCGTCGAGTACCAGGTCGTGAACCTGGACAAGCTCGCGGAGCTGTACCCGACCGGTGGCGACGTCACCATCGGCGACCTGGTCGCCAAGGGTGCAGTGCGCAAGAACGAGAAGGTCAAGGTGCTCGGCACCGGCGACATCTCGGTGAAGCTCAACGTGTCGGTCGACAAGGTCTCGGGTTCCGCCGAGCAGAAGATCGTCGCCGCGGGCGGCACCGTCAAGTAATACAGGCACAGTGGGGGTCGGAGCTTGCTCCGGCCCCCACTGGGTTACCCTGGACGTCGGCACATCGACTGTGCCGGCACCCCCTCTGGAGGAATCCTCTTGTTCAGCGCCATCGCGCGGGTCTTCCGCACTCCCGACCTTCGGCGGAAGATCGCATTCACTCTGGCGATCATCGCCCTGTACCGCTTCGGCGCGCATGTGCCGGCGCCGTTCGTCGACTTCCCGAACGTGCAGGAGTGTCTGCGCCAGTCGTCGGGGACCGAGGGACTGCTGTCGCTGGTCAACCTGTTCTCGGGCGGCGCACTGCTGCAGTTGTCGATCTTCGCGCTCGGCGTCATGCCGTACATCACCGCGACGATCATCGTGCAGCTGCTGCGCGTGGTCATCCCGCACTTCGAAACCCTCTACAAGGAGGGCCAGGCGGGCCAGGCCAAGCTGACGCAGTACACGCGCTACCTCACGATCGCGCTGGCGCTCCTCCAGTCCACGACGCTCGTCACGGTCGCCCGCAGCGGTCAGCTGTTCGGCACGACCGGCATCCCCGAGTGCGACCAGCTCCTCACCAACGACGTGTGGTGGGCGCAGCTGCTGATGATCATCACGATGACCGCCGGCACCGGCCTCATCATGTGGTTCGCCGAGCTCGTCACCGAGCGCGGCATCGGCAACGGCATGTCGCTGCTCATCTTCACGTCGATCGCGGCGCAGTTCCCGGTCTCGATGTGGGCCATCTGGCAGTCCAAGGGCTTCGAGGTCTTCCTCCTCGTGCTGGCCGTCGGCATCGTGGTCGTCGCGCTGGTCGTCTTCGTCGAACAGTCGCAGCGGCGCATCCCGGTGCAGTACGCCAAGCGCATGGTCGGCCGTCGCACATACGGCGGCACCAACACGTACATCCCGATCAAGGTCAACATGGCCGGCGTCGTGCCCGTCATCTTCGCCTCGTCGCTGCTGTACATCCCGGCGCTCATCGCGCAGTTCAACCAGCCGCAGGCCGGGCAGGACACCCCCGGGTGGGTCATCTGGATCACGACCTACCTCACCAAGGGCGACCACCCGCTCTACATGCTGCTGTACTTCCTGCTCATCGTCGGGTTCACGTACTTCTACGTCGCGATCACGTTCAACCCTGTCGAGGTCGCCGACAACATGAAGAAGTACGGCGGCTTCATCCCCGGCATCCGTGCCGGTCGTCCGACGGCCGAGTACCTCGACTACGTTCTGACGCGCATCACGCTCCCCGGCTCCATCTACCTCGGTCTGATCGCGCTCCTGCCGCTCATCGCCCTGGCGACCGTCGGCGCCAACCAGAACTTCCCGTTCGGCGGCGCCTCGATCCTCATCATCGTCGGTGTCGGTCTTGAGACCGTGAAGCAGATCGACGCACAGCTGCAGCAGCGCCACTACGAAGGGCTTCTCCGATGACGCGACTCCTGATCGTCGGCCCGCAGGGCTCGGGCAAGGGCACGCAGGGCATCCGCATCGCCGAGGCGTTCGGGGTCCCCGCCATCTCGACGGGCGACGTCTTCCGCGGCGCCGTCGCGGCGGGCACCGAGCTCGGCCAGCAGGTGAAGGCCATCATCGAGGCCGGTGACCTGGTGCCCGACGAGCTGACGAGCGCGGTCGTGCGCGAGCGCCTATCGGACGCCGACGCCGAGGGCGGGTTCCTGCTGGACGGGTACCCCCGCAACGTCGCCCAGGTGATGCACCTCGACGAGTTCCTCGAGGGTCGTGACGAAGAGCTCGACGCCGTCATCCTGCTCGACGTGCCCCGCGACGAGAGCATCGCGCGCATCGCCCGCCGTGCCGCCGAGCAGGGCCGCAGCGACGACACCGAAGAGGTCATCGCGAACCGCCTGGCGATCTACGAGCGCGAGACGGCGCCGATCCTCGGCGTGTACGAGGCTCGCGACATCGTCGACCGCATCGACGGCGTCGGCACCCTCGACGAGATCACCGACCGCATCATCGCCGCCCTCGAGGCACGCGGGCTCGTCCGCGTCGCCGTCGCCTGAGCCGTGGCGCTGCGCCGCTCGATCTACAAGACGCCCGCTCAGTTGCGGGCGATGGTCGAGCCCGGGCTGATCACCGCGGCGGCCCTGGACGCCGCCCGCGCGCTGGTGGCACCCGGGGTGACGACCCTGGAGCTGGATGCCGCGGCATCCGCTCTCATCACCGCACGGGGGGCGAAGTCGAACTTCCAGATGGTGCGCGGGTACCGCCACACGATCTGCTCCTCGGTGAACGAGGAGGTCGTGCACGGGATCCCCGGTGACCGCGTGCTGGCGCCGGGCGACATCCTGTCGATCGACGCAGGCGCCGAGTTCAAGGGCTGGAACGGCGACTCGGCGTTCACGATCGTGCTGCCCGACGACACGCGCCCCGAGGTCGTCTCGGGGCGTCAGCGCCTGTCGGACGTGACCGAGGGCTCGATGTGGGCGGGGATCGCGGCGCTCGCGACCGCGAAGCACATCGGCGAGATCGGCACGGCGATCCAGGCGTACATCGAGGCGAACTCGCCGGCGTCCGGCAGCTATGGGATCCTGCGTGAATACGTCGGCCACGGCATCGGGCGCAAGATGCACGAGTCGCCCTCGGTCTTCAACTACCGGGTGCCGGATCCCGGTCCCGAGGTTCGTCCCGGGCTGGTGCTCGCGATCGAACCCATGGTCGTCATCGGCGATCAGGCGACGTTCGTCGAGGACGACGGCTGGACGGTGTCCACGATCGACGGCACAGCCGGTTCACATTGGGAACATAGCGTCGCCGTGCACGATGACGGTATCTGGGTGCTCACCGCACCCGACGGGGGAGCCGCGGGACTTGCACCCTTCGGCGTGACCCCGCGCGCGATCGCCTAGGAGGCTCGACACACATGGCACAGGCTGCAAAGAAGACGAACTGGTTCGCGATCTGGGTGACGGCGGGCGTCGTGATCGCCCTCGTCCTGGTCACGGTCCTGGTCGTCGTCCTCAACAACGCGGCGGCGCCCAAGCCGCTGCCGACCGAGGTGAACACGCCGTCGGCGTCGAACATCGACGCCGAGACGGGCGCGATCCACGTGGGCGACGGGGCGGACAACCTCGCGACGTACGTCGACTTCATGTGCCCCATCTGCGGCCAGTTCGAATCCACATTCGGTGAGCAGATCGATGGCCTGGTGAGCGACGGGTCAATCACGCTCGACATCCACCCCATCTCGATCCTCGACAGTCAGTCGCAGGGCACCCAGTATTCGACGCGCGCTGCGAACGCGATGTACTGCGTGGCGGTGGCGGATGCCGACAAGTCGTTGCCGTTCCTGCAGCAGATGTTCGCGCAGCAGCCCACCGAGGGTTCGAAGGGCCTCACGAACAAAGAGATGCTCGCCATCGCGTCGGATGTGGGCGTCAGCGGCATCGATTCGTGCGTGAACGACGGGACGTACGCGGGATATATAACGGAGATCACGCAGAAGACGCCGATCCAGGAGGGCGCGAGTGGCATCGGCACGCCGACCGTCGTGGCGAACGGCGAGCTCGTCCCGAACCAGGCCGTGTTCGGCACGACCGATGTGATGACCTGGTTCCAGTAAGCCTCTTCCGGAAGGGGATGCCGCGAACCGCGGCATCCCCCTTTTCCTCGTTTCTGCGGGTTCGGGTGCGAGGCTCGTCCCGTAGAGCCGCCGCATTCGTGCGCGCGCCGCGCGACGCGCCGAAGTGCGGCGTCTCATGTGGTGGTGCGGCGGCTCGTACGCATTCGCCGCGGCACTCTTCCCTGAGGAGTCGCACTCCTGCGCGAGCCGCCGCAACGTGGGCGTCGGACGGCGGCGTGTCGTGTCGGAATGCGGCGGCTGAGGCGGGCGAAGCGGGCTGTCGCGGCATCCGCCCTCGCGATCGTGGCCTCTCCACAGGGGCAGCGTGTGTGCGCAAGTCATCCACAGATCGCTGGATCGTCGGGTCGCGGGTGCGCGCTGCGGGCGAAGCTCGGCGCATGGACCTCTTCGCGATCCGCCATCACGTGTTGTCACGCGATGCACTGCAGATGCGCGGCATGTCACGCGCGAGCGTACGCGTCGCGGTGTCGACCAAGCGATTGGTGCGGGTCCACCACGGTTGGTATGTGGATGCCGCCACCTGGCGCGCCTGGTATCCCGAGCAACGGCACGCCGCAGTGGCGATCGCGGTGGCGCGGGCCCAGCGCTCGGGCGACGTGCTGCTGTCGCACACCTGTGCTGTCGTGCTCCACGGTCTGCCCCTGTACCGGTACACGCCGGCACGAGCGCACGTGACCGGGCCGGGTTCCGCCGGAGCGACGAGGGCGCGGTCGCACCCGTCGACGTCCGGCGACGGCATACGCGCGGTGAAGGGGCCGCCCGTCCGGCACGCGAGCGAGATCAAGGAGCACCGGCACGTCATCGCAGGCCTCGCCGTGACGGACCTCGCACGGACGGTCGCGGACGTGATCGGCCGACTGCCGCTGGCCACAGCGGTGGCGATTGCGGATGCTGCGCTGCGACAGGTGGCGCTGCCTGAAGGTTCGCGCGATTACGCTGCCGAAGCCGCCGAACGCCTTCGGCAGCGAATCCTCGAGTGCGCGGCGCTGCGCCCGGGCGCGCGGGGGAGTGTGCAGGCGCGGTGGGTCGCGCAGTTCGCCGACGGCCGTGCCGCGTCACCTGGTGAGAGCGTCAGCCGGCTCTACTTCCATCAGCTCGGATTCGCCGCGCCGGAGCTGCAAGCCCGCGTCGATCATGACGCGGGATACTACGAGATCGACTTCGGCTTCGAGGACCTCGGCATCTGGGGCGAGTTCGATGGACACCGCAAGTACCTCGACGGCGACATGCTCGACGGCATGTCGACAGCTGATGCGCTGCTCGCCGAGAAGCGTCGCGAGGATGACATCCGCGGGCGGACCGGGCGTCGCGTGATCCGGTGGGAGTCCGAGGACATCGCGAGCCTCGAGACCTTCCGCAAGAAGCTGGCGTCGTTCGGGATCTGCCCGCCTGGCGGGCCGGGCGTGGCGACGCCCACGTTCCGCGGTCCCAAGCTCTGACGCGGCTCTGCTGAGCGGTCACGCCCGGCGCGGACCGAGGCCGCCCGTCGCGCCACACCGCGCCCCGCCGCTGTCTCGCCCCTTCGCTGCGCGGGAGCGCGGCGAAGCGCCGCAGTCGTGCGCGAGACGCCGCAAGCCTTGCGTCGAGGTGAGGCGCGTCGCGCACGTCTGCGGCGTCTCGGGGATCGGGTGGATGCTGCCACCCCGGCTGCTGCGGCGGTCGAGGTGCACGAACCGAGGCGGCCGGTCGAGTGCAGCCGGCAAACGGCCTCGGATAGGCTGTGAGCCGCCCGAATGGGAGGGGTGTCGCGTCCGGCGTGCACACATTCGGCAGTGGTGACCGACAGGCATGCGTCGGTCGCACGAAGGGATGCCATGAGGCACATCAGTCCACGACGTTTCACCCGCACCGTGGCCGCGTGCGCTGCGGCCGGGCTCGCCGTGGCTCTCGGAACCGTCGTCGGGGGAGCTCTCACGGCCGAACCTGCCGCCGCGCAGTTGCGCGAGTGCCCGCCCGGCACGCTGCCAGGGCCGAACAACAACGACCCCGACGTGTGGACCGACAACAACATCGCGGTCTATGCCGGCAAGGACTTCGAGGTCGCCAACACCGGCGGCGAGGTCGAGGGGCTGTTCGTGGTCGAGCGCGACGCGAACATCAATAAGGACGGCGGCGTCTTCAACATCGGCACCGTGGGCGTCGGCTCGGGCGTCGCACCCTCGGGCGGCGACGTGATGTTCGCGGTCGGCAATGACCTGTCGATCCTGACGGGGACGCGCATCGACGTGGGCTTCGGCGCGTACGACGAGACGAACACGACGCTGCTCGGCGGCGACGTGCAGGTCGGCGGGACGACCGACCCGCTGTACGTCGACCCGAACCCGGCCGGCCCCAACCACGACCAGCCGCCGTACACGATGAACAACGGCACGCTCACCCAGAACATGGGGGCCGCGGCCACCTCGGACTGGGCAGGCTGGGGCGACACGCTGACGCAGCAGTCGCAGGGCTTCTCGGCGCTGCCGACGACGGGCACCGTCGCCCTCGAGAGCGGCGCCCTGGTGCTCACCGCGGACGAGCCGGATGCCTCGCCGCAGGTCTTCACCGTCGACGGTGCGATGCTGGCGGCATCCAGCGATGTCAACTTCCACAACATCGGCGACGACAGCACCGCCGTCATCATCAACGTCGCCGGCGCAGCGCCTCTCACCTGGGCGCCGAACCTGTTCTGGGAGGACGGGCAGATGGCGAGCGACTTCGCCAGCCCGCTGTTCGGCATGGTCGCGCAGCGCACCATGTGGAACTTCGCCGACACCACCTCGCTGACGATCGCCGGCGCGAGCCAGGTGCTCGGCTCGATCATCGTGCCCGGCGTGAACGCCGACGACGCCGCACCGACGCTGTCGCTGACGGCGAGCACGAACGGCCGGGTCATGACCAACGGCTCGATCCTCATGAACGGCCGCGGCAACGAGATGCACAACTACCCGTGGAACTACGGGCCGTTCTCGTGCATCACGGTGCCGAGCGCGTTCGAGATCCAGAAGGTCGTCGAGGGCGACGGTGCGCCCACAGGCGTCCTGTTCGGGGGCACCTGGTCGTGCACGGCCGACGGCGCCGTCGTGGCCGAGGGCCTGTGGTCGGCGCCCGCCGGAGGCTCGTCGGGCCGCATCGTCGTGCCCACCCCGTCGACCTGCACCGTGACCGAGCTGGTCCCCGATTCCGATCCGCTGGACGGGTCGTGGGAGGACCCCGTCGTCGATCCGGCGACGTTCGACGTCGACGCCGCGAGCATCATCGACCCGGTGATCGTCACCGTCACGAACACGTGGACGCCCGCCCCGGCGTACGAGCCGGGCGCGTTCCAGGTGGAGAAGGTCGTCGAGGGCGCAGGCGCGCCCGACCTGACCTTCGCCGGCGCCTGGTCGTGCACGCTCGACGGCGACGTCGTGGCCGAGGGCACATGGCAGGCCGGAGCGGGCGAGACGGCCGGGCCGTTCGAGGCCCCCGTCGGCTCGGAGTGCACCGTCGGCGAGAGCCCCCTTCCGCGTGCCGCCGCCGGCACGTGGGCCGCGCCGGTCATCGAGGGCTCACCCGTCACGATCGAGTCCGGCACCCTCGAGGAGCCTTCGGTCGTCACCGTCACCAACACCTGGACCCCGCGCCAGATCGGCGCCTTCGAGATCACGAAGGCGGTCACCGGCACCGGTGCGCCGGCGCTCACCTTCACGGGGGAGTGGTCGTGCACCCTGGGCGGCGATGCCGTGCTCGACGGCACGTGGTCTGCGGCCGCCGGCGACACCGACGGACCGTTCCTGGCCCCGGCCGGCGCCGCCTGCACGATCAGCGAGGACGACGCGTCGTCGTACCCGGACGGCGCGTGGGCCGACCCGGTGATCGCCCCGTCGACCTTCACGATCGAGGCGGGCACCGTTCAGGACCCGACCCTCGTCACCGTGACCAACACCTGGGTGCCTGAGCAGGCCGGCGCGTTCGAGGTCACCAAGACGGTCGTGGGCGACGGTGCGCCGGAGCACAACTTCGTCGGACGCTGGACGTGCACGGCCGACGGTGACGAGGTCGCCTCCGGCTTCTGGGTGGTCGCTCACGGCGGTACCGCGGGACCGTTCGAGGCGCCGGTCGGTGCGGTGTGCACGGTGACCGAGCGCACGCCAGCTCCGACCGACGCCGGCTCGTGGGAGACGCCGGAGATCGAGGGCTCGCCGGCGACGATCACCGCAGTCGCCGACCAGGACCCGCTCACCGTTTCGGTGACGAACACGTGGACGCCCACGCCGACCCCCACCCCGACCCCCACCCCGACTCCCACCCCGACGTTCACGCCCGCACCGGATCCGACGCCCACTGTCGCCCCGACTCCGACGCCGACCTCGCCCACGCCGCTGCCGGCGACGGGTGGGACCGTGCCGTGGGCGGTGATCGCCATCGGCGGCGGGCTCCTCGTCGTGGGTGCCGCGGTCGTCGTGGTGGCACTGGTGCGTCGCCGGCGCGGCTGATGAGACATGTGGATGCCGCGACCCGGCGGGTCGCGGCATCCACTCGGTCCGCAGCCGTGGCCCGGCTTGCCGAGGTCTCTACTATCACGTATGCTTGATCTTTGGTGCGTTGCGCCTGTATTGGCGTGTCGTCGCACCGATCCCATCCACCGCAGATCGACCGGTCTGCACAAGTGTTAGCGAGCGTATGGCGAAGAAAGACGGTGTCATCGAGATCGAGGGCGTCGTGTCCGAGGCCCTGCCCAACGCGATGTTCCGTGTTGAGCTGAGCAACGGTCACAAGGTGCTCGCCACGATCTCCGGCAAGATGCGGCAGAACTACATCCGCATCATCCCCGAGGACCGTGTCGTCGTGGAGCTGTCGCCCTACGACCTCACCCGCGGGCGCATCGTCTACCGCTACCGCTAGACCGGTCGAGAAGTAACGCCCCAGGCGCGCCCGGAAGGGTCGAGCCTGCCCGGCGAAGACAGCGAAGAGAAGAAATCATGAAGGTCAACCCCTCCGTCAAGCCCATCTGCGACCACTGCAAGGTCATCCGCCGCCACGGCCGCGTCATGGTGATCTGCAAGAGCAACCCGCGCCACAAGCAGCGCCAGGGCTGAGATCGGCTTGGTGGATGCCGCGAGCCGCGGCATCCACCTCCACAACTGAATACGACACAGGCAGGATCAGAACCCTTCGTGGGGGACACCTCGGGCGGAGGCCCGGGCACCGATCCTGCTCCACACCTCCACTCACTCCCAGGAGAACCCGCATGGCACGTCTTGCCGGCGTCGACATCCCGCGCGACAAGCGCGTGGTGATCGCACTCACGTACATCTACGGCGTTGGCCGTACCCGCTCGAACGAGATCCTCACGGCGACGGAGATCGACGAGAACATCCGCGTCAAGGACCTCACCGACGACCAGCTCGTCGCGCTCCGCGACTACATCGAAGGCAACTACAAGGTGGAGGGTGACCTCCGTCGCGAGGTCGCCGCCGACATCCGCCGCAAGGTCGAGATCGGTTCCTACGAGGGCCTGCGCCACCGCCGCGGCCTCCCGGTGCGCGGTCAGCGCACGAAGACGAACGCGCGCACCCGCAAGGGCCCGAAGCGCACCGTCGCCGGCAAGAAGAAGGCGCGCTAAGGCGCGGCCCCCAGGGTTTAGGAGAGCAAAGCAATGGCACAGGCCAAGTCCGCCGCGCGCAAGCCGCGCCGCAAGGAGAAGAAGAACATCGCGCTGGGCCAGGCCCACATCAAGTCGACGTTCAACAACACGATCGTCTCGATCACCGACCCGTCGGGCGCCGTCATCAGCTGGGCGTCGTCGGGTGGCGTGGGCTTCAAGGGCTCGCGTAAGTCGACGCCGTACGCCGCAGGCATGGCTGCGGAGTCCGCTGCCCGCCAGGCGCAGGAGCACGGCGTCAAGAAGGTCGACGTCTTCGTCAAGGGCCCGGGCTCGGGCCGCGAGACCGCGATCCGCTCGCTGACGGCCGCCGGCCTCGAGGTCGGCTCCATCCAGGACGTGACGCCGCAGGCCCACAACGGCTGCCGTCCGCCCAAGCGCCGCCGCGTCTGACATCCCGCAGCCGGGACACCGTCATGGTGTCCCGGCTACGGCACGCTTTACGGATGCCTGTGCCTCAGGCATCCCGATCAAAACTCAACACCTCACTCACCGCACGTGTCATATAGCGGGCACGTGATCGAAAGGAACACATAGTGCTCATCGCACAGCGTCCCACTCTGACCGAGGAGAAGATCGGGGAGTTCCGCAGCCGTTTCGTCGTCGAGCCGCTCGAGCCCGGCTTCGGCTACACGATCGGCAACGCGCTGCGTCGCAGCCTCCTCTCGTCGATCCCCGGCGCGGCCGTGACGTCGATCCGCATCGACGGCGTCCTCCACGAGTTCAGCACCATCCCCGGTGTCAAGGAGGATGTCACCGAGATCATCCTCAACATCAAGCAGCTGGTCGTCTCCAGCGAGCGCGACGAGCCCATCACCGCGTACCTGCGCAAGACCGGCGCCGGTGAGGTCACCGCCGCCGACATCTCGGCTCCGGCCGGTGTCGAGGTGCACAACCCCGAGCTCGTCATCGCGACGCTGAACGACACCGCCAAGTTCGAGCTCGAGCTCACCATCGAGCGCGGCCGCGGCTACGTCTCGGCGACGCAGAACCGCAACGAGTACGCCGAGGCCGGTCAGATCCCGATCGACTCGATCTACTCGCCGGTCCTGAAGGTCTCGTACCGCGTCGACGCGACGCGCGCGGGCGAGCGCACCGACTTCGACAAGCTCGTGCTGGACGTCGAGACCAAGCCGTCGATCACCCCGCGCGACGCCGTGGCGTCGGCCGGTCGCACGCTGACCGAGCTGTTCGGCCTGGCCCGTGAGCTCAACGTCGAGGCCGAGGGCATCGAGATCGGCCCGGCGCCGGTCGAGACCGTCCTGTCGAACGAGCTGTCGATGCCGATCGAGGACCTCGACCTGTCGGTCCGCTCGTACAACTGCCTCAAGCGCGAGGGCATCAACACCGTGTCGGAGCTCGTCGCCCTCTCGGAGACGCAGCTCATGAACATCCGCAACTTCGGTCAGAAGTCGGTCGACGAGGTGCGCGACAAGCTCATCTCGCTCGGTCTGTCGCTGAAGGACTCGGTTCCCGGGTTCGACGGCGCGCACTTCTACGGCGGATACGACGACGAGACCGTCTGATCCCCCTGATCGACTTTTCACACTGGAGTAACTGAGAATGCCCAAGCCCACGAAGGGTCCCCGCCTCGGAGGCGGCCCCGCCCACGAGCGTCTGCTGCTTGCCAACCTGGCCGCTGCGCTGTTCACCCACAAGTCGATCAAGACGACCGAGACCAAGGCCAAGCGCCTGCGTCCGCTCGCCGAGCGACTGATCACGTTCGCGAAGCGCGGCGACCTGCACGCGCGACGTCGCGTGCTGTCGGTCATCGGTGACAAGGAAGTCGTGCACGTCCTGTTCACCGAGATCGCGCCGCTGGTCGCGGACCGTGAGGGCGGCTACACCCGCATCACCAAGGTCGGCAACCGCAAGGGCGACAACGCGCCCATGGCTGTCATCGAGCTCGTCCTCGAGCCCGTGACCAAGAAGCCGTCGGCGAAGAAGGCCGCTGCCGCCAAGGCTGCGCCGGTCGCCGAGGAGGCCCCGGTCGAGGAGGCCGCCGCCGAGGAGGCTCCCGTCGAGGACGCCGCCGAGGCCGGCGCCGAGTCGCAGGACGAGGGCGCTGCCGCCGAGGCCGCCGCCGAGGAGGCCGTCGAGGCCCCCGCCGAGGAGAAGTCCGAGTAATCGGATCGCCGGGGCTCACCCCCGGCACGGTCGCGGCAGCGATGCCCGGCCACCCTTGCACCGCGAGACCCGTCACCCGTCAGGGTGACGGGTCTCGCTGCTGTATCAGGCCCGCGATGCCTGCCTCTATGCCCGAAAGGGGCCGAGCGCTAAGGTGGGGCCACATCCGGCGTTATGGGGACGCCGGAGGCTGCTGGGGACGCGCGTGAGGCTGCGCGCGGCACACAGGGCGCGCGAAGGGAGAGAGCGTGTCCGCAACGGGGGCGACGGGTGACTCCGCCGTGCGCGCCGATCCGGTGACGCCGTGGGTCGGTCAGCCGCGGCCGCGCTCGCGGAGCGGGCTCTCGATCTATTCGATCCTGCTCATCATGCTGCTGTCGGTCAGCGTGCTGTCGAGCATCGTGGTGGGCATCATCGGGTACGTCAACGGCACCCAGGCGCTCAAGGGCATCGCGTACGAGAGGCTCGTCGAGATCCGCGAGAACCGCAGCCGTGAGGTCACCCAGCTGTTCGACGGCATCGAGAGTGCGGTGCGGCTGGCAGCTCTGGGCGACACCAGCAAGCAGGCCGTGCGCGCGTTCACCGACGGCTACGCGCAGCTGCAGGGCGTGCAGCTCGACGGCGCGGCATCCACAGCGGTGGACCAGTACTACCGCGAGGTGTTCGCGGCGCAGCTGGCCGACGCGACGGGCGAGAGCGTCGACGGCGCCAGCTTCGCGCCGCACACCAATGCCCAGCGCTACCTGCAGTACCACTACGTGACGCCGTACGCCGACTGGGAGCAGGCGATCCGCAACGACGGCGCCGATGACGCCAGCGCGTGGACGCAGGCGCACCGCGAGTACCACCCCTACTTCCGCGCGATGACACAGCTGCAGGACTTCGAGGACGTGCTGCTCATCGACACCCGAGGCGACGTCGTCTATACCGCGTACAAGGGCGTCGACCTCGGCACGAACCTCTTCGACGGGCCGTACCGCCTGTCGAACCTCGCCGACGCCTACCGCGAGGCGATGGCGCGCAACATCGTGGGCAATGTCGTGATCGCCGACTTCGCCGCGTACAACCCGAGCCTGGGCAACCCTGCGGGGTGGGCGGTGACGCCCATCGCCGACGACGGCGAGGTGATCGGCGCGCTCGCCGTCGAGCTGCCCATCGACCGCATCAACGACGTGATGACGGCGCAGGGCGAGTTCGCGCTCAACGGACTGGGGGCGACCGGCGAGACCTACCTCGTCGGCGACGACGGGTACATGCGCTCGGTCTCGCGCGCGCTGCAGGACGACCCCGACGCCTACGAGAAGGCGGCGGTCGCCGCCGGCCTCGCGCCGGCCGCGGCGCAGCTGAGCGTGCAGAACGGCAACACCCTTCTGCATCAGTCGATCGGAGGGGATGCCGTCACGCGCGCGTTCGCGGGCGACAGCGGCACGCTGCTGCAGACGGACTACCTGGGCCGCGACAGTCTCACCGCCTACGCGCCGCTCGACATCGACGGCCTGGACTGGGTGATCGTCGCGCAGCAGACCGAGACCGAGGCGATGGTGCCGGTCGAGGACTTCACGCGCAACCTCATCCTGTCGACGGCCGGGATGATCATCTTCGTCTGCCTGCTCTCGCTCGTACTCGCGCAGGTCTTCGTGCGGCCGCTGCGGCGCCTGAAGACCGCCGCCCAGCGGATCGCGGCGGGCGAGGAGGGGGTTCAGGTCGACGCCGGGGCCAGCGACGAGCTCGCCGACGTCGCCAACGCCTTCAACGACATGAGCCGCAGCCTGCAGGTCAAGTCGCAGCTCATCGCCGAGCAGGAGCGCGAGAACGAGGAGCTGATCCTGTCGTTCATGCCCGAGGGCATGGCGAGCCGGTACAAGCCGGGGGAGGAGGCATCCATCACCCAGGACAGCGACGATGTGACCGTCGTGTTCGCCGACATCGTCGGGTTCGAGGCGCTCGCCCTGTCGCTGTCGTCGGATGAAGCGATCGCACGGCTGAACGACCTCGTGCGGTCCTTCGACGAGGCTGCCGAACGGCACGGTGTGGAGCGCGTGCGCACGACGCGGCAGAGCTACCTCGCCAGCTGCGGCCTCGCGACCCCGCGCGTCGACAACGCGCGGCGCGCGGTCGAGTTCGCCCGCGAGCTCGACACCATCCTCGAACGCTACTCGGCGCAGCAGGGCGTGTTGCTCACGCTTCGCGCCGGGCTCGACTCGGGCAAGGTGACGAGCGGCCTCATCGGCCGCGCGCGGGTCGTCTACGACATGTGGGGGGATGCCGTCAACCTGGCGTTCCGCGTGCAGGGCGACTCCGACGAGCCCGGAATCTACATCACCCAGCGGGTCGCGGACCGGCTGCCGGACTCGATCCCGGTGCGCCCGGCGGGCCAGATCGAGACGCAGAGCGGCGGACAGCGGGTCTGGAAGGTCGAGACGCCGTCCGTCGTGCCGGTGCCGACGGCTCCCGCGGCCGAGGCGTGAGGCATCCATGTCCGACATCGCGCAGCAGCCGTGGTTCTGGCCCGCGGTCATCGTGTCGGTGGGGCTGCCGCTCGCACTCATCGGACTGACCGAGCTCTACAACGCCCTGGTGCGCCGCGGCAGCCGTGCGGCGCCCATCGTCGCCATGGTGCGCAACTACGTCGTGCCGGTGGCGGGCGTGCTGGTGCTGCTGAGCCAGCCGGGCGCCTGGGAGGGGTCGGGCACGTGGCCGAAGGTCATGTGGACGATCTTCGGGCTGCTGGTGATCGTGGTGACCATCAACGCGGTGAACCACCTCGTGTTCCACCGGGCCGAGAAGGGGTCGTGGCGCGATCGGTTCCCGACGATCTTCAGCGACCTGATCCGGTTCGTCTTCATCGTCGTGGGCATCGCGCTGCTGTTCTGGTGGGTGTGGGGCGCGGACGTCGCCGGCGTCTTCGCCGCGCTCGGCGTCACCTCGATCGTCGTGGGCCTCGCGCTGCAGAACGCCGTCGGCTCGATCGTGTCGGGTCTGTTCCTCATCTTCGAGGCGCCGTTCGAGCTGGGCGACTGGATCGAGATGGGGAGCACCCGCGGGCAGATCGTCGAGGTCAACTGGCGCGCCGTGCACCTGGAGACCGGCAACGGCACGATCGTGGTCCCGACCGCGGAGCTGGCCGGCGGCACGTTCACCAACCTGTCGCGCAATCCCGAGCCGTACGCGGCGACCATGGAGTTCGAGTTCGGCACCGACGACCCTCCGGGCCGCGTGCGCGAGCTGCTGGTGACGGTGGCACGCGACATCCCGCTGATCGCCGCCGGTCCCGAGCCCACCGCGAAGACCCTCGGCGGTTCGCGCTACTCGGTCGCGATCCCGCTGCGCACGCCCGGTGACCGGGATGCCGTGTGCGACGCGTTCGCCACCCGCGTCTGGTACGCCGCGCGTCGCGCCGACCTGCACCTCGACGGCGACCTGACCGACGAATGGCGCACGCCCGCCCGCCTGCAGGACGCGCTGCGGCAGATCGCGCCGGCACTGAGCCTCGCCCCGGGCGACACCGACGCGCTGGCCGCCCACACCCGGCTGGAGCGCTACAGCGCCGGCGAGTCGCTGCTGCGTCCCGGCGTCGTCCCCGTCGAGACCCGCTTCATCCTCAGCGGCACGGTCGTGCTCGGCATCCCGACCGACGACGACGGGTTCGTGCAGGTCGCGGTGCTGGGCGTGGACGACCCGATCGGGCTCACCGCGCTGTCGCGCACGCACACCATCTCGCGGGCGGTCGCGACCACCGAGGTCGACGTGCTGGTGGTGCCGGTCGCGGTGCTCGATGACATCGTGCGCTCGCACCCGGTGGTGGCACGGGAGATGGTGCGCGAGACCGACAACCGCGTGCGTCAGGCCACCGCTGCGCTGCGCGCCATCGGGCGCCAGCTGCCACGGGGGCGCGCGGTCGTCGGGTGAGGCGCCCCGGCGGCATAGGGTGGGGACGTGCGCATCCGGCTCGACATCGCCTATGACGGCACGCAGTTCCGCGGGTGGGCCCGGCAGCCGGGGCTGCGCACGGTGCAGGAGACCCTCGAGACCGCGCTCGCCCGCGTCGTCGGCGGCTCGCCGCGTCTGGTCGTCGCCGGTCGCACCGACGCCGGGGTGCACGCCAGTGACCAGGTCGCCCATGTCGACCTCGATGACGACCAGCGCGAACGCATGCTGTCCCGTCACGCCCGGCCGACCGCCGGCGAGCAGACGCCCGAACAGCGCACCGTCGCGCTCGCCGCACGAATGACGGGGGTGCTGGGGGCCTACTCCGACGTCGCGGTCACCGGGTCGCGCCTCGCGCCCGAGGGCTTCGACGCGCGCTTCTCGGCCGTGTGGCGCCGGTACGAGTACCGCATCGCCGACACGGTCACCGGCTACGACCCGCTTGAACGCAACCGCACGACCACAGTGCGCGCCGCGCTGGACGAGACCGCGATGGATGCCGCCGCCCGAGCCCTCATCGGCCTTCACGACTTCGCGGCCTACTGCAAGCCGCGCGACGAGGCGACGACGATCCGCACGCTGCTCGAATTCGACTGGCATCGGGACGCGGCGGGCGTCCTGGTCGCCAACGTCAAGGCCGACGCCTTCTGCCACAGCATGGTGCGCGCGCTGGTCGGCGCGTGCGTCGCGGTGGGCGAGGGCCGCCTCGATGTGGACGACGTGGTCGACATCCGCGACGCGCAGGAGCGCGTGCCCGAGGTGAAGGTGCTCGCGGCGCGCGGTCTCACGCTGTCCGAGGTCGGGTACCCCGCAGACGAGCTGCTGGCTCAGCGCGCCGAGCAGACGCGCGCGCGGCGCGCGCTCGATGAGCCGTCGACCGGCGGGGAGCCGCCGCTAGACTGACCGGACGTTTCCCGCCGGGGGCCGATACGGGGGTCGCATGCGCAGGTTCAGTCGCTACGTCGCGGTCGCGACGATCGGCGCGGTGAGCGTCGTCGCGCTCGCAGGATGCGGGCCCGCGCCGTGGGACGCGGGCGGAGCGAGCACTCCCGCCGCCACCTCCACGGCAGTGCCGACGCCGGTGCCCAACGATCTGTCGGGCGGTTCGACGCAGCGGGAGCTGACCGCGGGACCGGTCACGGCAACCGTCGACTACTGGTCGACACTGTCGATGGACCACTGGACGGCGGAGGCTGTCAAGCCGGTCAGCATCGCCCTCAAGACGACAGTTCAGCCCGCGGACGGCCAGAAGGTGTACCTGCAGCGTGCCGCGATGATCGCGGTGCCCTCGTCGCCGACGGGTTCGCTCGAACCCCTCGATCCCCAGGTGGACGCGTCGACGGTGAGCCCGGGGTACCTGGTGCTCGACCCCTACAGCTACTCGCAGACGTTCAACGTCGGACCCGTGCCGGCCGAGGCGACCTCGGTGACGCTGCAGTTCAGCTACGACTTCCTCGTGCAGACCACGCCGACCTCGAGCGAGTACGCCAAGCAGACCGCGACCGACACCATCACGGTTGCTCTGTCCGGCTGATCAGTCGTTCCACGATCGTCGCGCCGACCCGCTCCCACCGGTCGCCGCCCTTGCCGCTGGCCAGGCGCGCGGCCTCACGGCTCGTGTACACCAGTGTGTCCAAGTCATAACCGAGCACCGACGCGGGCGCCCAGCCGGCGCTCGCCGTAGGGCGGATGGGCAGCGCGCCGTCCACGTCGAGCTCGGTGATCCGCTCCAGGACCGTGCGCAGCTGATCACGCACCGTCGCCTCCGGGCGCGGCACCAGCGCCACCACCGCTCCCGCCGTCGGCGAGCCGACATCGGACTCGGCGGGGAACACCTCGCGTGCGGTCAGCTCGAGCCGGTCCGACAGGGCCGAGAACGCCGGCGCCCCTGCGATCTGGCGGATGTCCGCCGCATCGTCGAGCGCTAGGAAGACGACCGACCACGGTTCCGAGGTCCGCTGCGCCCGCAGCAGCCGTTCCCCTGACGTCCGCTCGAACTGCTGCCACGCCGTGGAGACCGTCGCCGAGCGCCCGAGCCCGCCCTCGCGGGCGGCGGTGCCGACGACGGCGATCAACGCGCAGGCGACGTACACCAGCATCCCGACCGAGGAGATCAGCCGCACCAGCGTGAAGTCGTCCCCGCCAGAGGGCGGGAACACGAACCCCGACACGAACGTCGCGGCGCCGGTGACGAAGAACGCGATCGACACGATCGCCATCGGCAGCAGGAGGCGATCGCCGCGCACTCCGGGTCCGCGGCGGGCCCAGTCGAAGACGAACAGCGCGGCGAACACCGATGCCGCGAAGAAGACCGTGCGGTAGGCGATCGTGAAACGCACGATGTCGCCCGCCAGGGCCAGGGCGAGCGCCGACACCAGCGCCAGCAGCCCACCCGACCAGACATGCGGGCGCAGCCCCCACTCGGCACGGAATCCCGACCACAGCAGCGCCGGCGAGCCCATGAGGGCGCCCAGCGATGCACGGCGCAACGTCTCCATGCCGGTGACGTCGCCGGCCACCACACCGTACGTCGCAAGCATCGCCAGCGCGAAGGCGAGACTCCAGTACAGCGTCGGCGGTCCGGGCTTGACGAGGAACGCGATGCCGACGGTCAGCATCGTTGCGAGAGTGGTGATCACGGCCTGCGCGATACCGAGGTCGATGCCGGTCTGGGCGAGCAGCTCGGTCATGCCGATCCCTCCTCGGGGCGCTGTGCGGGGCGAACCGGCGCATCCGCCAGAGGCAGGGCCACGGTCACGGTCGTGCCCACCCCGGCCTCGCTGTCGACGGTGAGCCTGCCACCGTGGGCGTGCACGATGTCGTTGCTGATGCCGAGCCCGAGGCCCGTGCCGCCGGCCTTGTCCTTCGCGTCGGCGGCGCGGAAGTACGGCGTCAGGACGCGAGGGAGGTCTTCGGGTCCGATGCCGATGCCGGTGTCGGCGATCGTCAGGACGACGAAATCGCGTTCGACGGCGGCGCGAACGCGCACGTCGCCGTCGCGCCGCGTGTACTTGATGGCGTTGCTCACGATGTTGTCGACCACCTGTCGCAGCCGGAACCCGTCGGCCGCGATCGGAAGGGCCTCGTCGACGCGCACGTCGATCGCGATGTCCGCCGCGGCGGCCGTCGCACGGAACGAGGCGACGGACTCCAGCACGATCCGGCGCAGGTCGATGTCCTCCACCTCGTCCCGCCCGCCGAAACCGCGACGCGAGGTGGCCGCGAGACTCTCGGTCATGGTGAGCATGCGGTCGCTCGCGGCGATGATCGATTCGAACCGCTCGCGCGTGCGCGGCGGCAGGTCGTCGAGCTCGAGTGCGAGTTCGGCGTTGCCGATCATGACCGTGAGCGGGTGCTTGAGCTCGTGCGAGGCCATCGCGGTGAAGCGTTCGCGCTCGCGCTGGGCGTAGGTGAGGGCCGTCACGTCATGCACGAGAAGCAGGATGCCCGCGTCTTCGTCGCCGCGGGCGGCCAGTCGCTTCGCCGTCACCGACAGGGCGCGCCACTCGCCCTCGGCGGTGAACAGCCACACTGAGGCATCGGTGAAGGTCTCACCCCGGGTCGCGCGCGAGAACGGGCGCTCCGAGTAGGGGATCGGCATACCGCGCAGGCCCGTGTACTCGACCGAGCGGGCGGGCAGCATCGGATCGAGCGGGTCCAGCCCGTAGAGGCGTGAGTACGCGTCGTTCACTGCGAGGATCGCGCCGGCCTCGGAGATGCGGGCGATGCCGGTGTCGATTCCGTTGAGGATCTCCATCGTGCGCCGCTCCTGGTCGGAGCGCCGGCCGAGGGTCGCCGTGAGGCGCCCGGCCTGCCGGCTCAGCAGACGGCGCAGCGAGCGGGTTCTGCGCAGCGCCAGATGTGCGGTCATGCCGATGAAGGTGAGCGAGATCAGCACGACGAAAACCCGCAGCGCTGCGATGCTGCCCGACGTGATGGCCGTGTCGACCAGCAGGATCAAGGCGATCAGCGACAGCATCGCCGCCAGTGCCGAGGCGCGGAAGTGCATCGCGACCCACATCACCGGGAACACCCACAGATAGCCCAGGCGCAGGTCGGTGCCGCTGGAGACCAGACCGATCGCCAGCGCGTCGGCGAAGGGGACAGCCAGCACGACGGGCGCGGGCAGGTGCGACCACGGCACGGCGAGAGTCGCCATCGTCAGCACGACCACCGCGAGCGTGCCGAAGAGGAAGTTCCACTGGCCGAAGACGGCCGGCTGCAGCATCATCACGAGGATCGCGGTGATGAGCACACTGGCTGTGAGGACGAGCTGCGTCAGCCAGATCGAACGTGTGCGGGCATCCGGAGTGCCCACCACGAACGTGGTCCGCGCAGCCCCGATCCGCATGAATCGATTCTATTTGGCCGTTCATCCGGGATTTCGGGTGGTGGGCTGGGTGTCGGCGAACCCGTCTTGTGGATGGCTTGCGCAAACCTTGCGGGAGCACTCGGCGTCCCTCGGGCAGGCATTGCGGTCGGCGGGCGAGGCTGGAGCCACTCCCGAGAACCCGGGACCGAAGACGAGAGCGACGAACGTGACAGACCTGGTGCCCCTGACCCGCAGCGCGCGGGCCACGCGATCCCTTCCGGGCGTGACCGCGCTCGAGGTCATCGACCCGACGCACGGTTTCGCGGACGATTTCGAGGCCGTGCTCGACGACGGCCCGGTGCACCGTTCGACGATCGGCTGCGTCATCCCCGCATACAACGAGGAGGCGTCGATCGCGCAGGTCATCGAGGGGCTGCTCGCTCAGACCCGCGTCCCCGACGTCATTCACGTCGTCGTCAACAACACGTTCGACGCGACAGTGCGGATCGCGTCCGAGTTCGCGGGGCCGCACGAGCTGGTGACCGAGCTCGGCGAGCAGTTCACCGAGGTGTTCGTCCACGACATCGGCAAGAACCCCGACAAGAAGGTCGGCGCCCTCAACTACGGCTACACGCTCGTCGAGGGCTACGACTACCTGCTCGGCGTCGACGGCGACACCGTCGCCGACGCGCGGGCTGTCGAGTACCTCGAGTCAGAGGCCGGCTCGGACACCCGCATCGGCGGCATCTCGGCGATCTACTCGATCGACGACCGCCCGATCAAGGGCACCGTCGCGAAGTTCCTCATCACGGGGCAGCGCTCGCAGTTCGCCGCGTTCAACCTGCACAACCTGCTGCGGGGCCGCAACATGGCCGTCCTGGGCGGGCAGTTCTCCATCTTCTCGACGCAGGCCCTGCGTGACGTGATGGCGGCCAACCGCCAGTCGACGCCGTGGGTGAAGGACTCCGAGGTCGAGGACTCGCTGCTGTCGCTGCAGATCAAGAGCGCCGGATACCTGACAAAGATCAGCCCGTTCGCTCGCGCCGACGTCGGCGGCATGACGACGCTGCGCGCGCTGGACGCCCAGCAGGTGAAATGGACGTACGGGGCGATCGAGCTCATGTGGCCCGGTCAGCGCGGTGACACCAAGGGACAGCCGTTCCACCCGAACCTGCGGGTGCGCTGGCTGGAGAACTTCGGCATGCTCACGAACCTGTTCGTGCGCGTGGCCTTCGTCCTGCTCCTGGCCGGGTCGCTGTCGATCGGCGCGTTCGTGTTCTCGCCCTGGTGGCTGCTGGCTCCGGCCGTCGCGATCGCGCTCAACACGCGAATGGCGCTCACGATGGGCAACCGCAACGCGCGCGACATCCTCTTCGCGATGACGCTCGTGCCCGCCGAGATCTACATGTGGCTTCGCCTCAGCTACTTCGCGCGGTCGTGGACCCGGTTCCTGTCACGCAAGAAGGTCGACAACTGGGCCATGCAGGCCAAGGCGGAGCGCGGTGCGGGGCTCGGCCACTGGACGCCGCTCATCGTGGTGATCGCGGTGATCATCGCCACGTCCGTGATCTGGTCGATGCTCGGCCCGATGGTGCAGTCCACCATCCTGTGGGTCGGCTGGCCGATCGTGGGCGTGGTGACGGTGCTGCAGACACTGTCCATGTTCTTCAAGCTCATCCGTCGGCAGCACGGATACAAGGTCTGACTCGTACCCGAACGAGTCGGAACTGGGGAGAGGCGCCGGTCTGGGGAGTTCGGCGCCAGGGAGGAAAGCGGGGGTGACCGCCTGGGGAGGCGGCCACCCCCGGGGGCCGGCGATGAGGCGCCTGCTCGTCTGGGGCGAGCGGGCGCCTCGTCGATCGTCAGACGGAATCCGCGGTGAGACGGTAGCCGACGCCGCGCACAGTCTCGATGTAGCGCGGGCTGGCCGGGCTGTCGCCCAGCTTGCGCCGCAGATTCGTCATGTGCGCCTCGACGGCGCGCTTGTCGGCATCCCCCACGAAGTAGCTCGTGACGTACGACTCGCCGCGCAGCACCAGGGTCAGGTCGGCCTTGCTGCGCACGCGGCGCTTGGACTCGAGCAGCGTCGCCAGCAGGTCGAACTCGGTGCGCGTCAGCTCCAGCTCGTCGCCGCCGACGAGCACGACGCGGTTCTCGGGGTGCAGCCGCAGATCGCGGTGGACGAGCCATTCGTCGCTGTTGAGGGTCGCCGGGGCCGCCGTCGCTGCGTCGCCGGGCGCGGGCGGGACGACGACCTCCGCGGCGACGGGCACGACCGGGGTCGCCGACGTCGCGACGCGCGCGGCGGGGAACGACGGTCCCACGCTGCCCCGCGAGGCCGGGGCGGGGGAGGCGGAGGCCGGAACGCCGCGCGAGCGGCGCAGCAGCGCCTCGACCCGCGCGCGCAGTTCCCGCGGACGGAACGGCTTCAGCAGATAGTCGTCGGCGCCGGCGCCGAGGCCCGCGATCACGTCCGCCTCCTCACTGAGCCCCGTCAGCATGATGATGAACGTGTCGGACTGGGCCCGGATGCGCTTGGCGGCCTCGATGCCGTCGATGCCGGGCATGTTCACGTCGATCGTGGTCAGCAGCGGCTTGTACGTCAGCACGGCGCGCACGCCGTCGATCCCGTTGCCGACCGACACCGTCGAGAATCCCGACGACTCGAGCACCTCCGCCAGGATGTGGCGGATCTCGGCGTCGTCCTCGATGATGACCGCTGTCTTCAGCTCGTCAGCAGGGGTGCTCATGCGTGCTTCTCTTTCCCGGACGGACGGATGCGGCAGCGACGATGACCGACCCCAGCCGCGGCCCCCGACGCATGCGCAAGTATCCCCGATGCTACACAGGCGGCGAAGGCCAGGTCCGGAGTCATTCCGGCACGGCGTCCCGCGTGAGCTCCACGGCGCCCGCAGGCCACCAGCGACCGGCCGGCGGACCGCCGTTGCACTCGCCGTCGCTCTCGCCGGGCGGCTTCACCCAGAGATTGGTGTCGACGACGTCGTCGCCGATGGTGCCGCCAGGGTCGCCGACGAGGCGACCCCGTGGGTTGCACCACTCGCCGTTCGACCCGGCGCCGTTGCGCGACGTGTCGATGATCGCGTGCAGGTCGTCCAGGTGCGCTGCGACGTCGTGCGCGTACGCGACCTCGTCGTCGGTCACCATGAAGTTGGAGACATTGGTGACGAAGCCGCGGATGCGTCTCCCGCCGTGTGCCCGCGATGCCTGGTCGACCTGTCCGATGAGCTCTGCCATCCGATCGGCCGGGAGCCAGTCGGAATGGCCGCCGTCGACGTAGATCCACGTGCTGTCCGCTGACAGCGCCTGGATCGCCGTGGACAGCTGCTCGACGCGCTCGGCGATGTCGCCGCATTCCGGAGCGAGCGCCAGGCTGTCGGGTTCGAGCAGCACGATCGGCGACGTGTCGGCGGCAACCCGCAGCGCCTCGCCGATCGCGTCGGTCCACTCCGCGTACGCGTCCGCCTCGAGGCCGCCGGCGGAGTGCCCGCCGCAGTCCCGGCCGGGGAGGCCGTAGACGACGACGGCGATGCGCGCCGACTGCTCGCGCGCCTCGACGGCCAGCTGTGCGATGCGCTCGCCGACCTGGTCGGCAGGATCGCCTTCGGGGGTCAGCCACACGGCCGTGGGCTGCTCGCTCAGGTATTGCGCCGCGGCCTGCTCCGGACTGCCGTCGGGGGCCTCGGCGGCGGCCTCGCTCGCCTTCGACTGCGCGGAGGCCACCACCACGGTGCCCTGCGCCGGCTGGTGCGGGGCCTGTGCGCCGCGCACGAGGACGACCGTGATGATGATCGCCGCGATGACGAGCAGGCCCGCTGCTGCGAGGAACGCTGCGGTTCGTCGCGAGAGGGCCACGCCCCGACTCTACGAGAGCGGGCCCGCCGGGGGCGACAGGCCAGGGCTCAGGCGGTGCGCGGACGAGCGGCGTTCACGCGGCCCGGCGCGGCGCGCCGGGCCGTCCGTCCGCTGCGGCTCCGCGATGCGGTGCGGCCGCTCTGCGAGCCGATCAGCTCCCGCAGCGCCGCGGCGAGCGGGCTCGCGGTGGAGGCCTCGGCGTCGAAGGCCTCGGCGACCACGGCAGCGGCGCGCTCGAACTCGCGCGCCGTGTCGACGGCGGCCCGCCGGTCGGCGACGACCTGGTCGGCGGCGGCGTACTCGGCACGCAGACGTGCTCGCTCGCTCTCGTCGATGCCGTGCTGCCGCGCGGTGCGCTCGAGCGCCTCGGCCGCGCGCGAACGGACGGCGACGGCCATGCGCAGGGCGCGCTCGGCGGCCTCGCGCGATGTGCGGCTCGCGCCGACCGCCGCGGCGAGGTCGGTGCGGACATCGCCTACGGGCGAGGAAGTGGATGCTGCCGACATGGGGTCCTCCAGGTTCGGTGTGACGAATACCAAGAGGCGCGGCATCCCGGTTTCGTACATCGCGTTCCGGACATTCCGCTGTGAGGTCAGGATGCGGATGCCGGGAGGACACCAACCGGCAAGCCCTTCGGCATAGGCTGGCCACGCCATGAAGGTCATTTCGTACAACCTGCGCAAGCACCGCGCGGCGGGGGAGCTCAGCCACCTCGTCGAACGTTACGGGGCCGACGCTCTCTGCCTGCAGGAGGCCGACACCACCGACATCCCCGACGAGATCGCCGGGCTGCGCCTGGCCGACTCCACGCAGCGCAACCGTCTGGGGCTCGCGGTCTACTACCGCGAGAACACGTACCGCGCCGTGGACGTGCGTGCGCTCGCCCTCAAGAAGTCCCTGCACGACCGTGTGCTGAAGCCGGCCGAGGAGCGCCTGCTCGGGGTGCGCCTGCACGACATCGACGAGAACCACGACGTGATCGTGGCGTCGTTCCACGCCGCCCCGCTCACGGCGCTCAACTCGCTTCGCCGCCACCAGATCCGCACCGCGCTCGCCGAGCTGCAGCAGCTCGGCGAGGGCGTGCCGGCGATCATGGTCGGCGACTACAACTACCCGGTCTTCAAGGAGCGCCTGGGGCAGCATGTGCGCGACCAGGGCTACGAGCTGAACCTCAGCGACTCGCGCACGTACACGCGCTACCGCTTCTTCCGCGGGCACTACGACTTCGCGACCTCGGTGGGCTTCGAGATCGACCGCGTGCGCACGCTGCCGCAGGGGCTCAGCGACCACCTGCCGATCCTCGTGACCGCGCGCCCCGCCACCGGCGTACGCCGCATCGTCGAGGTCGCCGACGCGGAGTCCGGCGCGGCGTGACTCCGCCCGGCGGATGCCGGGCCGCCGGCATCCCTCACCCGGCGATGATGGACGGATCCGGGTCCGGCCACTTCTCGATGCCCTGCACCACCCAGAACGCGAAGAACAGCACGAGCGCCGCGATCTCGACGATGAGGACGATCGGGACACCGGTCGTGCCCGTCTGCGGCAGCAGGATCGCATAGGCCACCAGCAGCACGATGAGACCGGCCGCGATCGCGATGTAGAGCGCGCGGAACACCGGTGACGGCTGCGGACCCCGCCGTGGGAAGGCGCTGCGCACCGCGGCGGCAGCGAACAGTGCGAAGAACGCCGTGGTCGCGACGAAATGCGCGTGCTGCAGGAACAGGTCGTGCGCCAGGCTCCACGTCAGCGCGACCGCCGCCAGCACGACGACCGCGATGAGCAGCGAGGGCCACACCGCCGCCAGCGAGACCTGCCGGAGCAGCGCGAGCAGCAGCGCCACCAGCACCGCGAGCCCGCCGAGCACGAGGTACACGGTGACGCCGTTCGCGGCATCCGGCTCGAACGCGGCGGGGAAGCACCTCGGCGAGTCGGGGCACGCCACGACGACACCCGGCACCGAGTCCGGCGCGAGTGTCGTCGGCACGAGCGCGATGAGCGGGGCGAACAGCGCGGCGGCGTCCAGCAGGGCGCGTTCGAGACCGCGGCCAGAGAGGGCGAACAGAGCGACGGATGCCGCCACCAGCGCACCCACGAACACATCGCGTGCCGGCGTGTAGAAGTAGTCGCTGATCGAGGTGAGCCAGCCGTACGTCGAGGCGGCCTGGACGACGGCGATGAAGATCGCCACGACAGTTCCTGCGACGCCGATGCGCAGGTACCGGTAGGTGCGTTCCGGCGACGTCGAGACGGCGATGTGCGACATGGCGGTCACGATAGCGCCGGGCGCCGACGAAACGCGCCGGACGCCGCTGTCAGGAGCCGAAGTATGCGCGCGCGTCGCGCGTGTAGAGCAGGATCAGCCCGATGATCGGAAGGATCGCGCCGCCGAGCACGGTCCAGAAGCTCTCGCCCGAGAACAGGCCGACGGCTTCGAGGATGATCGTGACGGTGAACACGATCGCCGCGATCGTGCGGGCTGTCGGACGGCCGCGCCACAGCCCCACGCCCACGGCGAGCGTGATGATCCCGACGATGAGGCTCAGCCAGCCGAGGATCGCCGGCCACGTGATGAACAGGCCGAACACGATGGCGAAGATGGCGCCGACGATCTGGAAGAAGCCCGACAGCCACGCGATGATCGCGACCAGGGTGACGCCGAGGGGGCGGTTGGGCATGCGCTACTCCTTCGCTCGGCCGTCGCCGTGTCGACGGTCTCGCGTACACCGTAGCGATGAACCGGCGCATTTGGACGGAGGGTGCCCTCTGACGTACTATTGATGTTTGGTGTCCGGCTCGGCTGACCCGGCACCGCGAACGTGAGCCCTCCACTGGCGTGTTCCTGCGTTTCGACTCGCTTCGCTCGCTCGACGAGCGGGCAAGGAACCACCCCGGAGTGGGATTCACGAACCTCTCCGTTCGAATCAAGAAAGCAGCACTACTGTGACGCGCACTTACACCCCCAAGGCTGGCGAGAACCAGCGCGAGTGGCTGGTCATCGACGCAACCGACGTCGTCCTCGGTCGCCTCGCCTCGCACGCTGCCGCCCTCCTCCGCGGCAAGCACAAGCCCACCTTCGCCCCCCACGTCGACCAGGGCGACTTCGTCATCATCATCAACGCCGAAAAGGTCGCGCTGACGGGCCAGAAGCTCCAGCAGAAGAAGGCCTACCGTCACTCGGGCTACCCGGGCGGACTCAAGGCTGTCACCTACTCGGAGCTCCTCGAGAAGAACCCCGTGCGCGCTGTCGAGAAGGCTGTCCGCGGCATGCTCCCGAAGAACACCCTCGGCCGTGACCAGCTGTCGAAGCTGAAGGTCTACGCGGGCGCCGAGCACCCGCACGCGGCTCAGAAGCCCACCGCGTACGTTTTCGACCAGGTCGCCCAGTAAGCGCCGCACAGAACAGGACACACTGATGGCGAACATCGAAGAAACCCCCAGCAGCTACTCCACCGAGACCGCGGTCGACGAGACCGCCGTCGCCGCCGAGCGCCCCGTGCTCTCGGTCTCGGGCTCGGCCGTCGGCCGCCGCAAGCAGGCCATCGCCCGCGTGCGCGTCATCCCCGGCTCGGGCACGATCACGGTCAACGGCCGCGCGTTCGAGGACTACTTCCCGAACAAGCTCCACCAGCAGCTGATCACCGACCCCTTCACGGTGCTGAACCTCAACGGTGCGTACGACGTCGTCGTCCGCATCTCGGGTGGCGGCCCCTCGGGCCAGGCCGGCGCGCTGCGCCTCGGCATCGCCCGTGCGCTCAACGAGATCGACGTCGAGAACAACCGGCCGACCCTCAAGAAGGCCGGCTTCCTCTCGCGCGACGCCCGCGTCATCGAGCGCAAGAAGGCCGGTCTCAAGAAGGCCCGCAAGGCTCCGCAGTACTCGAAGCGCTGATCGGCTTCACCTCCGCATGCCGATCTTTGGCACGGATGGCGTGAGGGGGCTGGCCAACGGCCCCCTCACCGCCGATCTCGCACTGTCCCTGGCCCAGGCGACCGCCGTCGTCCTGGGCCAGGGCCGTTCTGCCGAGGCGCGCCGCGCTGCCGGCAAGCGGCTCACCGCCGTCGTCGCGCGCGATCCGCGCGTGTCGGGCGAGTTCCTCTCCGCCGCGGTCGAGGCGGGTCTCGCGTCATCGGGCGTCGACGTGTTCGACGCCGGCGTGCTGCCCACTCCCGCCGCGGCGTTCCTGATCGCCGACATGGATGCCGACTTCGGCGTCATGGTGTCGGCATCCCACAATCCCGCTCCCGACAACGGCATCAAGATCTTCGCGCGAGGCGGCGTGAAGCTGCCCGATGTCGTCGAGGAGCGCATCGAGTCCGCCATGTCGGGCGAGAAGCTGATGCCGACGGGTGCCGCTGTCGGACGCATCCGTCGCTTCGCCGACGCCGAGGACCGCTACGTCGTGCACCTGCTCGGCTCGCTGCCCTACCGGCTGGACGGGCTGCACGTGGTCATCGACTGCGCGCACGGTGCGGCATCCGGCGTCTCTCCCGAGACGTTCCGCGACGCCGGCGCGCGGGTCACCGTCATCGGCGCCGATCCCGACGGGCTCAACATCAACGACGGCGTGGGCTCGACGCACCTCGACGTGCTCGCCGAGGCCGTCGTCAGGCACGGCGCCGACGTGGGCATCGCGCACGACGGCGACGCCGACCGGTGCCTCGCGATCGACGCCGACGGCAACGTCGTCGACGGCGACCAGATCATGGCGATCCTGGCCGTGTCGATGAAGTCCCGCGGCCGCCTGAAGGACGACACGCTCGTCGCCACCGTCATGAGCAACCTCGGTCTGCACCGGGCGATGGCCGAGCACGGCATCCACGTCGAGACGACCGCGGTCGGCGACCGCTACGTGCTCGAGCGCATGAACGAGGGCGGCTTCTCGCTCGGCGGCGAGCAGTCCGGCCACGTCATCATGAGCGACTTCGCGACGACGGGCGACGGCCTGCTGACCGGCCTGCACCTGGTGGCAGAGATGGCCCGCACCGGGCGCTCTCTGGCGGACCTGGCGTCGGTCATGACGGTGTACCCGCAGGTGCTCATCAACGTGAAGGGCGTGGACCGCACGCTCGCCGCCACCGACGAGGTGGTGCAGGATGCCGTCGCCCGGGCCACCGCGGCGCTCGGCGTCTCGGGCCGCGTGCTGCTGCGTCCGTCGGGCACCGAGCAGCTCGTCCGGGTGATGGTCGAAGCGGCCTCCGAGGACGAGGCGCGGCGTCACGCCGACGAGCTCGCCGACGTGGTGCGCGACCGCCTGGCACTGTGAAAGGGGCGCGGGCCGGCGATTTGTCACGGCTCGCGCTCCTGCGCGCCCAGGCGTGATCGGGCTAGCCTGAGGGCATCCGAGAGGAGCCATCGTGGGTGAAGCGATCGTCGTCGGAATCACGGATGCCGCGGTCACGCGCCGTGCGGTCGACTGGGCCGCGCAGCGGGCCGCGGAGACGCGGCGTCCGCTCGAGCTGCTGGCTGTCGTCGGCGGAGCGGTCGGGACCGTCGGGGAGGACTCGATCGTCGAGGCCGCTCTTGCGCAGGCGCGCGAGAGCGCCGAGGGAGAAGCGGCAAGGGTCGCGGGGCACGGATTCGAGATCCGCACGCGCGTCGACCGCGGCAACCCCGTCTCGAAGCTGCTCGACGCCTCGGCGGATGCCGCGCTGCTCGTCATCGGCAGCGACTACCGCGGGCCGGGTTCGAAGACGGCGCGCGGCGCCCATGGCCTGCGCATCGCGGCCGGTGCCCATTGCCCTGTCGTGGTCGTGCCCGACATCGACACCGCCGGGCGCTCGGGCGTCGTGGTGGGCGTGGACGGATCGCCCGCAGGCGAGAAGGCGGTGGCCTTCGCCGCCGCCGAGGCCGACCGGCTGCGCGAGCCGCTGATCGCGGTGTCGGTGTGGACGCCGCTGGAGGTGCCCCGCAACATGGGCGTCTACCCCGTCGAGTACCTCGAGAACCTGGCGCGGCTGACCGAGGAGTCTCTGGGCATCTCGCTGGCCGGCCTGCGCTCGCAGTATCCGGACCTCGAGATCGATCCGCGCGTCGAGCGCGGGTACCCGTCGCAGATCATCAACGAACTGGCGGCCGACGCGCGACTCGCCGTCGTCGGCTCGCACGGCCGCGGCGCGCTGGCGCGGTTCCTCCTCGGCTCGATCAGCCAGGAGGTGCTCGCCCGCCTCGCGACGGTCACCGCCGTCGTGCGCTGATCCCGACCGCACGCCGCAGTCGCCGAGGACACGGCGGCGGGGCATGGGTCATGGTACCCATCGCGTGATCTGGGGAATTCCCTAGGATCGTACCGATGGGGAGGGGACGCGCTTGTCGGATGTCGAGTTGTTCTACGCCGAGCTGACGTCGGCGGCGTCGGGGACGCAGAGTGCAGCGCAGGATGTCGTGATGGCGGCGGCCGAGCTCAACGGCGACGACGTGGGGGTCGAGAACCCGGCGCATCGCCCCGGGCTCCGGCTGGAGATGCACCGACGCTTCACCGCGTTGCGCGAGGCCATCCGCGACCATTCCACGGAAGCGTCCGGCATCGGTGCGGACGTGCAGCACATCGCCGATCGGTACACGGAGCTGGACGCCGAGCTGAGCGGGACGGACGCGAAGTGAGCCTGACGTCACCGAATCGCGGATACCCGCTGGAGCGGATCGACGGCAATGCCGGATCGATGTCGTGGTGGGTGGGTTCCTTCGACCGCGCGGGCCAGCGGCTCGCCGAGCTGCGCACCAGCCTGCAGACGGTTCGGGACCTGCCCGGAAAGGGCGACGCCGTCGTCGCCGCCCGTGCGGACGCCGTGCAGACCTCGACCGCCCTCACGGCCGACATCGTCGAGGCCGAACTGCTGTCGCGGGTGCTCAGCCGCTACGCCGACGCGCATTCCGCGTACGCCGTGCCCGCCAACCGCCTGGTCGACGAGATCGAAGACGCCCATGCGGCCGCACAGCGTGCGCAGGGGGCCTTCGAGCATGCCGGGCAGCGGGCGCTGTGGACGTCGTACTCGGGCACGACGGCCGAGATCGAGACGGCCGACCAGGACGCACGCGATGCCATGGTGGTACGGGATACCGCCGATCGCGATCTCGCCGACCTCTGGGCGAGCTGGGAGAGCTTCTACACGAACTGGGACGCCGCCTACGATGCCGCGCTCGCCGCGCTGGCCGGCGGCAGCGGCGTCACGCTGAGCCGTGATGCGAGCTCGCTGCTGGACCGACTGCTCGCGGCGAACGGCCCCGCCGCGGTGCTCGCCGTGTGGAACGAGCACCCCGAGCTGCGCGACGAGCTGATCGCGAAGCATCCCGAGATCATCGGGAATCTCGACGGGATCCCGTACGACGTGCGCGCGGACGTGAACGAAGCGCGGGTGCGCGACCTGCGCTCGCGGAAGGATCTCGACGCCACGCTCACGACCGAGCTCGACGTACTGTGGAACGAGATGCAGAAACATGGCGGCAGGCTGATCTCGTTCGACCCCGATGGCGCCGAGCAGACCACCGCGGCGCTCTGGTACGGGCCGTTGGATGCCACCACCGTTTCGACGCTGGTGCCCGGCATGATGTCGCAGGTGTCGGAGATGGCGGACTGGGGTGTCTCGGCCCGCGACCTGAATGACTTCGTCGGCTCAGGTTCGGCGACCATCGCGTGGTTCGGCTACGACTCGCCGAACTTCGCCGAAGAGCCGGCGATGGGGCGCGCGCAGAACGGCGCACCGGCCCTGCGATCGCTGCTGCAGGGGCTGGATGCGATCCTCCCCGATAGCGAGATCGATGTCGTCGCCCACTCGTACGGGAGCACGACGGCAGCTCTCGCGATCGGCTCGGCGCCCGACGGGCTGGGTGTCGACAAGTTCGTCACCGTCGGCTCGGCAGGCCTGCCCGATGATGAGGATGTGCGGACGAACCTGCAGTCGCCCGATGCGCCGCGCATCTACGCCACGATGTCGGAGCGCGACTTCTGGGCGCCGGTCGGCCAGGGCACCGGGTTCGGGCACGGCACGTCGCCGACGGTGCTCGACCGCGTCACGGAGTTCGACAGCAACGGAGGCGTCGACGCCGACGGCAACAGCCTGCTGCCCACGCCAGGGCACAGCGCCCACGGCGGGGCGAATTTCCCGTGGGAGAGTTCACCGGGCGGCTATCTCCAGAAGGGCAGTGAGTCGTTCTACAACGTGTCGAGCATCATCCAGACCGGTGAGCCCGGCACGGAGCCTGGCGGCGAGGGGACGGACATCCCGTTCTGGACGAAGGTGCTCGAGATCCAGGCGCAGACAGGCAGCTATGGCTACTACTACTGAACGGCGGCCCCCGGCCGCACGGCGGGCTTTGGCGGCGATGGCCGTCGGAATGGTGTTGACGATGACGGGTTGTGCTGCGGCCGCCGCTCCGGAGGGCGACGCGCTGTATCAGGATGGCGAGCAGCGGTTCACCGCGAGGTTCGACGCGATGCACTCCGTGCTGATGGCGGTCCAGGACGGCCAGTGGGATGTCACCCTCGGCGGCTACGGCGCCGGCGCCGGGCCGTGCCCGGGCAAGAACGGTTCGCGCGACGGCTACATCCTGTCGGACTACCGACGAACCCTGTCGCTGGACGGACGTGACCCGAAGCAGGTGAGCGACGACGCGGCGGCGGCCTTCACGGCGCTCGGTCTCGAACCCGAGACGACGGTCTTCGGCTCGGACGACCGCGCGCAGTGGAACGTGATCGTGGAGGGTGACCCGGTCGGTCGCGCCGTGGTGTCGGTCGAGGTCGATCAGCAGAAGATCCTCGTCTCTGCTGACGCGGCCTGCACGCCGGGGGACTGGACCGCCCTGGACGCGATGGTCTTCGACGACCCCGACGGCACGGCGGAGGATCTCTGGCGCCGGACCCCGGCGACGGAGGGGCCGGACGCGGTGCCGATGTTCTTCTTCCCGGCCGATGGCCCCGTCTTCTGGAACGAGGACGGCACGCCCGTCGAGCCGCAGCCGGTGGTCAGCGACCCGCCGGCACGACCCTCCGGTGGCTGAGCGCGCACGCCGCGGCCGCCGCATCCGGGATACTGGATAGCGTTATCTGAACGCGCACGCCCGGGGGAGACGAATGTCCAAGAGTGCAAAGCCTGCCACCCTTGCGGACGTCGCCCGCCTGGCCGGAGTGTCGGTGCCGGCGGCATCCCGAGCGCTCAACGGCGGCGTGCGCGGCAAGCAGAGCGGCTCGCCCGAGCTGCGCAGCCGGGTCGAAGAGGCCGCGCGCACGCTGGGGTACTCGGTGAGCCCGGCCGCGCAGACGATCAAGGGCGGGCGTGCCAACACCGTCGCCTTCATCGTGGGCGACATCGACGACTTCGGGTCGGCGACCATGATCTCGGGCGTCATGCACGCGGCGGAGGAACGGGGGGTCTCGGTCGCGGTGCGCACGACGCGGGACGACTCGCTGCGCGAGCTCGAGCTGCTCACCCAGCTGCGGGGCGAGCGCCACCTCGCCGTCGTGATGGCCACGAGCCGCACCACGGACGCGGCGCGCGAGGCCGCCGTCAAGGAGCAGCTCGTGGTGCTGCGCGACCACGGCGCGCGGATCGTGGTGATCGGCGACAACGACCTCGGGTTCCCGACCGTGACCGTCGACAACCGCCACGCCGCGAGCCTGCTGGCGGAAGGGCTCGCGGATGCCGGCAAGCGGCGCTTCGCGATCGTCTCGGGCCCGTCGGGCGAGGTGACCGCGCTGGAGCGCGTGGGCGGGTTCGTCGAGGGGCTCGCGGAGCGTGGGATCGCGGTCGACGAGCAGGACGTGGTGCACACCGAGTTCTCGCGCGACGGCGGATACCGTGCCGTCGAGCACCTGCGGGGCCGGCTGGCGGACGTCGACGTGATCGCCGCGATGAGCGACGCGATGGCCGTCGGCGTGATCGCCCGCCTGCGGGAGCTCGGGGTGTCGACGCCCGCCGACATCGAGGTGACCGGGTTCGACCACGTGCCGATGCTCGGCGATGTGCTGCCCGGCTTCAGCACCGTCGAGGTCCCGCTGGAGCGGTTCGGCGGTGCGGCGCTGGAGCTCGCCTTGGACGACGGCGACGACCTCGAGGCGACCATCGCGCTCACCGCGACCCCGATCGTGCACGGCGCTCCGCTCGCACGCGTGTAGGCGGCATCCACTCGCCCTTCGCCCTTGTCCGCGCAGGTGGAAAGCGCTTTACGGAAATGAGTGGCAAACGTTGTCCACTTTGGGGTACTCTCTCCGAGACGGAAACGTTCCGGCACGAATCAAGGGAGATCACATGCACGACGCAACGACGCGGGCAGGGGTGCGCGCCCATCTGGGCCGCCGCTCGCCCTGGGTCGTCGGGGCAGCGGGAATCGCTGTCGCGGCGCTGGCGCTCACGGGCTGCAGCGGCAGCTCCTCGGGCTCCGACGGCGACTCGACCGCGAAAGAGAAGACCACGATCCGCTTCCTCTACGCCACCGGCGACGAGACCTGGAACTCGGTGGTCGACGCCGTGGTGACGGCCTTCAACGAGCAGAGCGACACGACGACCGTGCAGCTCGACCCGCTTCCGGCCGGCAGCGACTACGCCACGGCACTGAAGACGATGGATGCCACCGGCAACTGGCCCGCCGTCGTCGACATGCGCGACACCCTCACCTACGTGAACGCCGGCAAGCTCGCACCGATCCCCGAGTCGGTCACCGAGCTCATCCAGCCCGAGGCGTTCGGCACCGCCGAGGACGGCAACGTCTACACGGTGCCGTACAGCGCGCTCAACGGCGAGATCGGCCTGAACATCGTCTACAACAAGGACTACTTCACCGACAACGACCTCGAGGTGCCCGAGACGTACGACGACTTCCTCGACCTGCTCGCCGACATCAAGGCGAACGGCGATGCGCCGCTGGCCACCGCGGCAGCCGAGGTGTGGCCGAGCGACCAGCTGTGGAAGCCGCTGGCCGCACCCTACTTCGCGAAGTACGGCGACGAGGGCGGCTTCTGGACCGCGGCCCAGAACGGCACGGCGAGCATCGAGGACCTGCGCGAGCCGCTGCAGGAGCTGCTCGACATCACGAACGACTATGTGCTCGAGGGCTGGCAGTCCACCGCGGACGCGCAGACCACGACACTGCTCGTGAACGACATGGCGGTCATGGCGACCTCGTCGGCCGGCATCGGCCGCCTGAACGACATCAACAAGGTCGACCCCGACTTCGACGCGGGGCTGTTCATCATCCCCGCCGAGGACGGCACCATCAACGTGCTGAAGAACGCGGTCAACGGCGACACCGCCGGCGGCCTCGCGATCTCTTCGCAGGCCGCGGACGACAAGGCGGAGTACGCATCGGCCACCGAGTTCCTGGAGTACTTCTACAAGGTCGACACCGCGAACCTGATGGAGTCGCAGGGCTGGCTCGCGCCCAACATCGTGGCGTCGGACGAGATCGAGCGCAACACGTCGATCCCGGGCTCGAAGGACTACTTCGCGCTGCTCGAGAACCCGAACCTCGAGTGGTACGAGAACGTGTCGGACCTGACGACCTTCAGCGCGTTCAACACGTTCTTCCGCCAGGCGCGCATCGAGATGCAGGACGGCCAGTCCTCGATCGACGACACCATCGCCAAGGTGCAGGCCGAGTTCGACAAGACGGTCGCCGCGGGCTGAACACGCGTGACGCGGTGCCCGGGCGCTGTCCCGGGCACCGCGGAACGGAGGCGAGGAGGTCTCCATGACAGATCAGAGTGCCCTGCAGGGTCAGACCCAGGTGGTCGGCGCCGCCGTCCGCCTGACGGGCGGGGGACCGCTCGACGGTGCGCCCGAGGGCGTTGCCGACGACGTGACATTCGTCCCCAGAGGACCCGCGACCGACAAGCGCCGCACCGGACGGTTCCGCTCCGCCCGCTGGGTGATGCTCGGCTTCATCGCGCCGGCGCTGGTGATCTACCTGCTCATGGTGATCGTGCCGTCGCTCCAGTCGCTCCAGCTGAGCTTCACGAACTGGGACGGCATCAGCCCCGACTACGACTACGTCGGCGTGCGCAACTACGAAGAGATCCTCACCAGCGGCCGGTTCTGGAACGCGGTCAAGAACACCCTCATCCTGGGGCTCGGGTCCGCGGTCATCGTCAACGCGATCTCGCTCGGGGTCGCGCTGATGCTCGACAAGGTCGGACGCTGGCAGGGGCTGTTCCGCACCGCCGTCTACCTCCCGTCGCTGGTGAGCGCCTTCATCCTCGCCACGGTGTGGAAGTACCTCCTCAACTACAACTTCGGCGCGGTGAACACCTTCCTGCGCGACGCCGGGTTCCCGGACTGGGCGCGTGACTGGCTGGGCGACAGCTCGATCGTCGTCGGCGTGATCCTGTTCATCACGTGCTTCACGCTCGGGGGCAACACGACGCTGATCTACCTCGCGAATCTGCAGTCGGTGCCGCAGGAGCTGGTCGAGGCCGCCCGCATCGACGGCGCCAGCAGTCGCCAGGTCTTCGGGCACGTCACGTGGCCGATGCTCGCCGGCGCCGTCACCGTCAACATGACGCTCGCCATGATCGCCGGCTGGACCATCTTCGACCAGGTCATGGTGCTGACGTCGGGCGGGCCCGGGTTCGTCAGCGAGACCATGGCCTTCTTCATCTACAAGGTCGGCTTCGGCGAGTACCGGGCCGGTTTCGGCAGCGCGGCGGCGATCGTGCTGTTCGTCGTGGTGATCGTCAGCACCGTCGCGGCGAACGCCTACATGCGCAAGAGGGAGATCCAGGCATGAGCACCGAGACGCAACTGCTCGTCGCGCCGCAGCGCGCGCCCCGCCGGTCGGCACGCCCCCGCAAGAAGCTGACGATCGGCCAGGTCGTGGTGATGGTCGTGCTGGCGGTGCTGGTGCTGATCGTCGCGAGCCCGGTGATCTACGCGCTGCTGAACTCGTTCCGCTCGTACGCCGAGATCACGAAGGACCCGATGGGGCTGCCCACGCAGTTCACCCTCGACAACTACGTGCAGCTGTTCCAGCAGACCGACTACGGCGAGGCGCTCGTCAACACGCTCATCATCACCGTCGCGACAGTCGTGCTGCTCGTGGCGATCGTGCCGATGGCCGCATACGGCATCGAGCGCGTCGGCGGTCGCACCTCGCGGTTCATGTACATCCTGTTCATCGCGGGGCTCATGATCCCGTTCCAGGTGCGCATGATCCCGCTCGTGAAGGGCTTCAACGAGGTCGGGCTGTACAGCACGCTCACGAGCGTGATCCTCGTGCACCTGGGCGGGGCGGCGAGCTTCGGCATCCTGCTGTACTGCAGCTTCCTCAAGAGCGTGCCGATCGACGTCGAGGAGGCGGCATCCATCGACGGGGCAGGCCGCCTGCGCACGTTCTGGTCGATCGTGTTCCCGATGCTGCTGCCGGTCACGTCGGCGTTCGTGATCATCCAGGCGCTCGGACTGTGGAACGACTTCTTCATCCCGCTCGTGTTCCTCGACTCGTCGTCGGCCGGCACGATCAACGTCGCGATCAACCGGATGGTGGGACTGCTGACATCGCAGTGGCAGCTCATCTACACCGGTGCGATCCTCGCGATCATCCCGTCGGTGGCGATCTTCGCCGCGTTCCAGCGCTACTTCATCAAGGGCATGTCGGTCGGGGCGGTGAAGGGATGAGCACCACGTCCGCCCGTCCCGCCGGCGTGCTCGCCCGAGCCCGCGCGCTGCTCGCCCTCGACGGGCCCCTCGCAGGCACGGTGCTCGCGGTGTTCCGGTACTTCACGGTGTCGGTGTCGTTCCTGGCCTGCCTCGTCCCGCTGCTCGCGTTCACCGCCCTCGTCGGGTGGCAGGCGACGCACGTGGCCGTGTGGCTGGGGGCTGCCTCGCTGCTGCCGGTCGCGCCCGCGACCTTCGCGCTGCTGCGCAGCTCCCGCCTGCTGCTCGTCGAGCGCGGCGACGCGGCGGCGGGACGCGCGTTCTGGTCCGCTTTCGCGTACGGATGCCGCCACCTCTGGTGGGCGGCCGTCACGACGAGCGCGGTGGCCCTGGTGCTCGCGTACGACCTGGCGCTGTTCGGCGGCTCGGACGCCGTCGTCCTGCTGGTGGCGGCCGGTGCCGCACTCGCCGTGGCGCTGCTCGTCGGCGTGTGCGTCGTCGCGGCCGCGGACGGCCCCCACGGCGCGATCGAGACGGTGACCGCCGCGGTGAAGGCGGTCGTGCGCCGACCGCACATCGCATTGAGCTGGCTGCTGCTGATCGCGGCCGGTCTGGCGGCGACCGCGATCCCGCTCCTCGGGCCGACGCTCGCCCTGTTCCTTCCAGCGCTCATCGGCGCCGGCATCCACATCTGCAACGACGCCCTGCGTCTTGCGCTGACCGACGAGACGAGACACACTCCGTGACCGAAGCCGCCCCCCATCCTTCCGCCGTCATCGTCGGGCCGGCTGAACCGCGCGAGCAGGCGCCGGCGACCGTGCGCGCCCGCGTGGGCGCGTTCGAGCTGCGCTGGCATGCCGGCGCCCCGGCCGCCCTGGTCGTCCCCGGCTCCACGTTCACGGGCCGCCCCGGTGTCGGACTCGTCGAGGTGTTCACCGCCGGCGAGCAGCGTGCCCGCACCAGCCAGGCGTACTGGCGGTCGGCCGTCGGCGAGCGGCTGCGCGTGCAGGGCTCGACGGTGACGACCGACGACGACGCGACGCGTGCCGTCGTGGTGCAGACCGATGCCATGAGCGGGATCGAGGTGCGCACGACGCTCACCGCCCCGCGGGGGACCGTCGCCCTGCGCATCGAGAACGAGGTGCGCAACGCGGGGCGCGAGCCGTTCGTGGTGACCGCGGTGTCGTCCGCCACGATCGGCGTCGGGCACGCCGCCGAAGACCTCGACCGCACGGCCTGGGGCACGGCGGCCAGCGAGTGGCTCGCCGAGGACCGCTGGAGCGAGAGGCCGCTGCGCAGCCTGCTGCCCGACATCGCGCTGCCGTTGCACGGGCAGGACGCCCGCGGGCACGTCAGCCTGACGAGCCACGGCGCGTGGTCCAGCGGCGAGCACGTGCCGTGCGGCTATCTCGTCCGCGCGGACGGCGCAGCGCTCGCGTGGCAGATCGAGACGAGCGCGGGCTGGCACGCCGACCTGTGCCAGGCGCAGGGCGGCGGTGTGCTGTCGCTGCTCGGCCCGACCGACCTCGAGCATCAGTTCGCGCATGAGCTGCTGCCCGGCGAGACCTTCGTCGCCGTTCCTGTCGCGGTGGCGGCATCCGCTCGCTCGCGAGACGACGCGATCGGTCAGCTCACGCGGTACCGGCGCCTGCTGCGCGGCCCAGCCGGCGAGCAGGACCTGCCGGTGGTGTACAACGACTTCATGAACACCCTCATGGGGCAGCCGACGACCGAGAAGCTGCTCCCGCTGGTGCGCCGTGCCGCCGAAGCGGGCGTCGAGGTGTTCTGCATCGACGCCGGCTGGTTCGCCGACCCCGCGATCGGCGACTGGTGGTCGACGGTCGGGGAGTGGCGCGAGGCGCCCACACGGTTCCCGGACGGCGGACTGCGCCGCGTGACCGATGCGATCCTCGACGCGGGCATGGCGCCGGGGCTGTGGCTGGAGCCGGAGGTCGTCGGCATCGACAGCCCCGCGGCGGCCGCGCTGCCCGACGAGGCGTTCTTCCAGCGGTTCGGGCGCCGAGTGCAGGAGGACCGCCGCTACCACCTCGACTTCCGGCATGCTGCCGCCCGTGCGCACCTCGACGCGACGGTCGACCACCTGGTCGAGGAGTACGGCATCCGCTACCTGAAGCTCGACTACAACATCAACCCGGGTGCCGGCACGGACCACCTCGCGACGACGGCAGGGGACGGCCTGCTGGCCCACACGCGGGCCTTCCGCGACTGGCTCGTGCGGGTGCAGCAGCGCCACCCGTCGCTGCGGATCGAGAACTGCAGCTCGGGCGCGATGCGGGCCGACTACGCGCTGCTCGCGGTGACGCACCTGCAGTCCACGAGCGACCAGCAGGACTTCCGCCGGTATCCGCCCATCGCGGCCTCGGCGCCGGCATCCATCCTTCCCGAGCAGTGCGGCAACTGGGCGTACCCCGAACGGGGGATGAGCGACGAAGAGACGGCGTTCACCCTCGTCACGGGGCTGAGCGGGCGACTGTACCTGTCGGGGTTCCTCGACGACGTGCGGCCCGACCAGCGGGCGCGCGTTGCGGAGGCCGTGGCGCTGCACAAGCAGCTGCGCGACGGCCTGCGCACCGCCGTCCCGTTCTGGCCGCGGGGTCTGCCCGACTGGGACGCCGCGACAGTCTGCCTCGGCCTGCACACCGCCGACGGCGATCTGCTGTTCGTGTGGGATCGGGATGCCGCACCCGCCCGCTTCACCGTCCCTGGGGTGGCGGAAGCCGAGGTGCTGTTCCCGGCGGGCGCGGCACCGTGGGGTCTCGAACCCGGGTCGGACGGGCTCGAGGTCTCGACGCCGGCGGGCATCGGGGCGCGCGTGCTGCGGGTGACCCGTGGCTGAGCGCGGCACGATCGCCCCCGGGCGCGTGTTCGTCGACGATCGGGGCCGGACGGCGCAGCTGCACGGCATAGGTCTGCAGCGGATCGGCGACCGGTGGTTCGCGTGGGGCGAGGACAAGACCGCGGGCGACAGGTTCACGGCCGTGGCGTGCTACTCGTCGGACGACCTCGCGCGCTGGCGCTACGAGGGCGACGCCCTGACAGTGGGTGACGGCGACATCGCCGCCGACCGGGTCGTCGAGCGGCCCAAGGTGCTGCAGCGTCCCGACGGTCGCTGGGTCATGCTGCTGCACGTCGACGGACCGGTCGAGGGGGAGCGGGGCGACTACGCCTACGCACGCGTGGGCTTCGCGATCGGCGACCGCCCCGAGGGGCCCTTCACCTACGTGCGCAGCGAGCGTCCGCTCGGCAACCTCAGCCGCGACATCGGGGTGTTCCAGGAGGACGGCGTCGGCTACCTGCTGTCGGAGGACCGCGACCATGGCCTGCACATCTACCGGCTGCGCGAGGACCACCTCGGCGTCGAGTCGGTCGTGGCGACCCTGCTCCAGCAGGCGAACCCGGCGATCGGCTACGAGTCGCCCACGCTGGTCGAACACGCAGGCCGCTACTTCCTGTTCGGCTCGGACCTCACCGGCTGGGGCATGAACGACAACATGTACACGAGCGCACCGGCACTCGAGGGCCCGTGGGACCCGTGGCGCGCGATCGCCCCCGTGGGCACGCACACGTTCGAGTCGCAGGTCAGCGTCGTCGCGCCCGTCGGCGACGGGTACGTGTACATCGGCGACCGGTGGGACCCGTCGCACCTCGCCGAGTCGCCGGCCGTCTGGCTGCCGCTGCGCATCCGCGACGGTCGCGTGCAGCTCCAGTGGCGCGACGAGTGGACCATCGCGGAGCTCGGCGCATGAGGGCCGCGCTGCTGATGGACCCGTCTCTCGTTCCGTTCGTCTTCGGAGCCGAGACGCAGGCGCGGCTCGGCGACCTGCTCGAGATCGACCTCACGGATGCCGCGACCTCGCTCGGCGGCATCCCCGAGCCGTCCGGGGTCGAGCTGCTGATCGTCGGCTGGGGCGCGACCATCGACGCCGCCGACCTCGACGCCTTCGCCGCGCTGCGTGGCGTCGTGCACTGGAGCGGCGGCAACGGCGCCCTGGACGGTGCGGCGGCGCGGCGCGGCATCCGCATCTCGTCCGCGCGGGCGGCCAACGCGATCCCCGTCGCCGAGTTCGCCCTCGCGATGATCACGCTCGCCGCCAAGGACGCGTTCTGGGCGTCGCGCGCCTACACCGCCGAGCAGCGCTTCATCGACCGCGAGGCCGAGCTGCCCGACACCGGGCTGTACGGCACCACGGTCGGGATCGTCGGCGCGTCGACCATCGGCCGGCTCGTGCTGCAGAAGCTGCGGGGCAGCGACGCGCGGGTGCTGCTGTACGACCCGTACGCGTCGGCCGCCGACGCCGACGAGCTCGGCGCCGAGCTCGTCGACGACCTCGGTGCGCTCGCCGCCCGCAGCGACCTTCTCTCGATCCACGCCCCAGAGACGCCCTCGACGACCGGCATGATCTCGGCCGAGGTGCTGGCGGCACTGCCCGACGGCGCGACGGTCATCAACACCGCCCGCGGCGCGCTGATCGACCAGGAGGCGCTGGTCGCCGAGCTGCAGCGCGGGCGGCTGCGGGCGGTCCTCGACGTCACCGAGCCCGACCCGCTGCCCGCGGGGCACCCGCTCTACGCGCTGCCGAACGTGTTCCTCACCCCGCACCTCGCGGGTTCCATGGGCAACGAGCTGCGCCGGCTCGGGGAAGTCGCGCTCGCCGAGGCGGAGCGCTTCGTCGCCGACGAGCCGTTCGCGCACCCGGTGCCCTGACGACCCTGGAGAGCCCATGCCCGTGATCCACAACCCGATCCTGCGCGGATTCAACCCCGACCCCTCGATCCTGCGCGTCGGCGAGGACTACTACATCGCCACCAGCACGTTCGAGTTCCATCCGGCGGTGCGGCTGCACCACTCGCGCGACCTCGTCCACTGGAGGACGATCGGCCACGCCCTGGACGAGGGGTTCGACCTGCGCGGCATCCCGGACTCGGGCGGAGTGTGGGCGCCGAGCCTGTCGTACGCCGACGGCCGGTTCTGGCTCGCGTACTCGATCGTGCGCACGATGGACGGCGACGACAAAGACATCGACAACTACCTCGTCACCGCCGACGACATCGCCGGGCCGTGGAGCGAGCCCGTGCACCTGGGCTCGCGAGGGTTCGACTTCTCGTTCTTCCACGATCCCGACGGGACCCACTGGATCGTCGGCGTGCAGTGGGACCAGCGCCCCGAGCATCCCTCGTTCTCGGGCCTCGTCGTCGAGCAGTACCTGCCCGACGAGCGCCGCACGTCAGGTTCCGCCTCGGTCGTGTACCGGGAGGACGGTCTGGTCGAGGGACCGAACCTCTACCGCATCGGCGACTGGTACCACCTGCTGATCGCCGCGGGCGGCACCGGGTGGAACCACGGCATCACGATCGCGCGCTCGCGCAGCCTCCTCGGCCCGTACGAGCGCGATCCGCGTGAGGCCGTGCTGACGACGCGCGACGCGCCGGGGCATCCGCTGCAGAAGGCCGGGCACGGCGAGCTGGTGCAGACGCCCGAGGGGGAGTGGATGCTGGTGCACCTGGCCAGTCGTCCCACGCTGCACCTCGGCGAGCGGTACAGCACGCTGGGCCGTGAGACGTGCCTGCAGCGCGTCGTGTTCGACGACGACGGCCGGCTGCGACTCGCCGGCGGCGGGCATCACGCCTCGGTCGACGTCGCGCTCCCCGGCGACGCGGAGGAGGTGGATGCCGCACCCGCCACGCGCGGCTGGACCGACGGGTTCGACGCCGGCGCGCTCGACACACGACGGTGGTCGACGCTGCGGGCGACGCTGCCCGCCGTGGTGGCCGACTTCCGTGCGAGGCCCGGATGGCTGCGCCTGCGGGGCGGGCATTCGACGGCATCCGTCTTCGACCAGTCGATGATCCTCACGCGCGTCGAGGAGCATCGGGCGTCGTTCGAGGTCCTCCTGGACGCCTCGCCGCGGACGCCGCGTGAAGCCGCCGGTCCGATCGCCTGGTACGACCGATCGGGCTGGATCTGGCTGCAGGTGACGCACGACGACGAGAACGGCCGGCATGTGCGGGTCGTGCGTCGTGACGGTGGGACGACGACGAGGTCGGCGCCGGTCGCTGTGCCCGACGGGCCGCTGCGGCTGCGGCTCGATCTCGAGGGCCCCGAGCTGCGGTGCGGGTGGTCCGTCGCCGATGCGGAGGAGTGGATGCCGCTCCCCGGCGCGCAGCCGGCGTGGACGCTGTCGGACGACCACGGCCCGCGGCTGCGTTTCACCGGGCTCTTCTTCGGCGTGCGCGCCGACGACCTCGACGGCCGGGGCTGGACCGTCGACCTCGGTCGCGCCGACCTGCGGTTCCTTCCCGGCATCGGCTGAGATCGCCCCTTGACGTCGGGCGCGGCGGACGTCATCGTTAAGCGGCAAACGTTATCCACAAGGCAGGACCCCCATCCGCGGCCGGTGTCGACCGCGGCGACAGGAAGAGAGATCGATGAGGATCGAGTACCGACGAAGCCGCGCGCGGCGCCTGATCGGCGCCGTCACCGCGGCAGCCCTGGCGGTGGCCGGCGCGGTCACCGCCCTGCAGCCCGCGGGCGCCGAGGAGCCGGCTGCCGCGGCATCCCCTCCCGCCATCGTCCGCACGCTCAGCGACGCCGGCTTCGCGCACCCGGGGATCGGCTTCACCGCCGACCACCTCGAGAACATGCGCACACAGGTGCTCGCGGGAGTCGACCCGTGGGCGAGCTACTACGACGCGATGAGCCAGACGAAGTACGCGTCGCGCACCTTCTGGGCCGAGAACGCGCAGCCCGGCACCGACATCCCGAAGAACGACGCGTATGCGAGTGCCGGCATGCGCTCGAGCGCGCTGCGCGACAGCCTCGGCGCCATGGCGCAGGCGCTGGAGTACGTCGTCACGGGTGACGAGCAGTACCGCGCGAACACGCTGCACATCCTGCGCACGTGGAGCAGCCTCGACCCGGCCAAGTACGAGTACTTCGCCGACGCGCACATCCACACCGGCGTGCCGCTGTACTACATGCTGATCGCCGCCGAGGTGGTGCGCGGCACCGAACCCGCGAACCCGTCGCTCGACGGCTACGACCTGCGCTGGACCGCCCAGGACCAGCAGCGCATCGAGGACAACCTCGTGCGTCCGGTGCTGAGCACGTTCCTGTACTCGCAGAACCGGCTGTGGAACCAGCACCTCTACGGCGTGATCGGCATGGTGGCCGCCGCGATCTTCCTCGACGACGCCGACCTGTACGCGAAGTACGTCGAGTGGTTCACCGTCAACTCGGGGTACCAGAGCGAGCACGACCTGTACGGCGGCAACGTGAACGGCGCGCTCGAGTCGCTGTTCCGGCTCATCCCCGCCGATGCCGCCGGCAACGCCACGGGAGCACCGTTCGTGCAGCACATGGAGATGCTGCGCGACCAGGCGCACGGGCAGGGCGACGTCGACCTGCTCGTCGCGCTCGCACGCCTCGTCGACAACCAGGGCACGAAGGTCGACCCCGTCGCGGGCACCGTCTCGACGGCCGCCGACGCGGTGTCGCCGTACCGGTTCCTGGACGACCGGATCCTCGCCGGCGCCGACACGTTCGACGCCTTCATGATGGGCGAAGAGGTGCCTTACATCCCCGCGAACGAGGGCGGTGCGATCTCGCAGGCGTACCGTGGCCGGCTGCAGGATCCCCTCAGCGAGGCGTACCTGCAGTACCGCTACGTGGCCGGCGTCGACGTCGAGGCCGAGGCCCCGCACGTCGCCGAGCTCTACCAGCACCGCGACGGGCCGCTGTACTACTACGGGACCGGCATCCAGAACTTCTGGAACGACCGCGGCTCGGACTACACCGGCGCCGAGTACTGGGTGGCGTTCCCGAAGCAGCTCGCCGACGTCGAGGGGTCTGTCGCCCCGACCGCGCCGTCCGCGGAGCTGTCGGTCGGCACGTTCGGCACGGCGCTCGGTGCGGGCGCGCAGGCCGGGACCGACGCCGATGGCACCGCGTTCGTCCGGCTCGACGCGGCGGCGGCCGACGCGCAGCTCGCCGTGCGCCGCGTCATCTGGCCCGACCGCACCAAGACTGCGCTCGTGGGCGTCAAGGTGCGCAGCGACGGCGTGGCGCGGCTGCAGCTCGCCCGCACCTCGCAGGAGTCGCCGTTCGCCGAGATCGTCGTCCCCGACACCTCAGGCGAGTGGCGCTACGTCTGGCTGGACCTGAACGTCGACAAGACGCCCGGTGCTGTGGGCGACAACATCGTGTTCCTGAAGGCGACAGGCTCGAAGGCCGCTGTCGACGTCGCAGGCGTGCTGGCCCAGGCGAACGGCGTGCTCACCCCGCCGGTGTTCGCCGATGCCCCGGGCGTCGCCGTCATGGCCGTCGCCGGCGAGGCGTGGACGCGGAGCTTCGCGACCACCGACGCCGGTGGAGGACAGGCGCAGTTGGCGCTGCAGAACGCGCCCGCGGGCGCTGCGCTGTCGGGCGACACCGTCACCTGGACTCCGTCGCGCAACGGCAAGGCCGACGTGCTCGTCGTCGCCTCGGACGGCACGGCGGTGACGGCGCTGCCGGTCGCGATCACTGTCGCGCCCAACCGGGCCTCGGCCATCGGCAAGCTGATGGACGGCATCGAGGGCGGCAGTGAGCTCTACACGACGGCATCCTGGCTCAAGGTCGACGAGCTGCAGACGAAGGCGAAGCAGCTGCGCAAGACGGCGAGCACGCCCGACTTCGCGGACGCGCTCGCACGACTGGGCGACGCGATCGCCGACCTGCGGCTGCTCACCCCGAGGCTCGGCGACGGCACGCTGGACTACACCGGCATCGTGACCGCTCCGGCGCTCACGTCGTCGCAGCTGCGCGCCCTCGCCGACGGCGACAACCAGACCTCATGGGGCGACCAGCGCGTGACGGGCATCGTGTTCGACTTCGGCCCCGGCTTCCGGGTGACCTCGGACGCGTTCGGGTTCCAGGCGCGCGACACCTTCCCGAACCGGGCCGAGGGCACGAACGTGTACGGCTCCGACGACGGATCGACCTGGACGCTCCTCACCGAGCGCCCCAATGCGGGACAGGATGCCGCCGTCGAGTGGATCCCGGTGCGCGAGGACGTGCGCGACCAGCGCTACCGGTTCCTGAAGTTCCAGGTCGACGAGCCGGGCGTGCCGTCCGACCCGGCGTACCCGGGCATCTGGAGCATCGCCGACATCCGCATCGACGGCGTGCGCAGCGAGGCGACCGGCGCCATGGACACCGTCACGATGTCATCGCCCGACGGCGTGGCCGGTCGCGTCGTGGCCGGTGACCGCGTCGAACTGCACCTGACCGGTCCGGCCGGCAACACCGGCGTCACCGTCACGGTGCTCGGCGAGCCCGCGACCGTCACGTCGCCCGCTGGGGGCGAATGGGTGGCGTCGGCGGTCGTGCCGGCGTCGGCCCAGGCGGGAGCGGCGGTCACCTTCACGATCGGGTTCACCACCCCGGACGGCCGGGCGGCAGACCCCGTCGCCGCGACGACGGACGGCTCGAAGCTGTTCCTGTCGACCGAGGCCGGGCTGCTCGACGACGCGTTCCGCTCAGCGAAGGTGCTGCGCCCCGACGGCGCGGTCGACACCGCGTGGACGCAGAACGCGGCGAAGATGTTCGACGGCGACGCCGCCACGCACTCCGACACGCGCCTCAACGCCGGCACGTACGGCAACATGTGGGACTTCGGCGCGGGCGCGCAGGTGACGCTCACGGGTGCTGAGCTGCTCGTCCGTCAGGACGGATACGGCACGTCGCGCATCGCCGACATGCGCCTGGAGGGCTCGAACGATCTCCAGGGCTGGACGCGCCTGACCCCGGCCGTGCCCGGTAAGACGCTGGAGTGGCAGCGCTGGGGCGTGCAGGCCGGCACCGGCTACCGGTACATCCGCATCGCGAACGGCCAGATCCTGGGCGTCGCCGAGCTGCGGCTGTTCGGCAGCATCACGCCCGCGGGCTGAGCTCGCACACAGCGGAGGCGAGGGGCCGTGCGGCCCCTCGCCTCCGGGTGTCTCACGCGCCGGGCGCGCTCCAGCTCAGCGACTCGATGTAGCGCAGCAGCACGCCCTCGCGCAGGGCCCACGGCGAGACCTCGAGCTCGTCGACGTCGAGCGCCCGCATGGCCTCGTGCAGCACGACGGCGCCGGCGACGATCTGGAACGTCCGGTCGGGCGTGATGCCGGGCAGCTCCTGGCGGGCAGAGGCGGGGATGCGGGCCAGGCGCGGGATCCACGACCCGAGCGCGGCGCGGGGGAGCAGCATCCGCTCGATCCCCGACCAGCCGGGCACCGGGTAGCCGACGAGCTTCGCCAGAGACCGGATCGCCTTCGACGAGCCGACGACGTGATCGGGGCGCGCAAGAGAGCCGAAGGACTCGGCCACCGGTGCGAGGGTGGCGCGCGCGTGCTGCCGCAGCCGGTCGACAGCCTCTTCGCCGGGCGGGTCGTCGGGGAGGAACTGGATCGTCATGCGACCCGCTCCGAGGGGGACGGATGCCGCCGCCTCGGGCAGCTCGTCGGCCCCGGCTGCGAGCTCGAGCGAGCCGCCGCCGATGTCGAACAGCAGGATCTGCCCGGCCGCCCAGCCGAACCAGCGACGGACGGCGAGGAACGTGTAGCGGGCCTCGGTCTCGCCGCCGAGGACCTGCAGCGGCTGTCCGAGCGCCGCTTCGATGAGCGCGATCACCTCGGGTCCGTTGGTGGCCTCGCGCACGGCGCTCGTGGCGGTCGCGAGCAGTTCGTCGACATGCTCGGCGGCGGCGATCTTGCGTGCTTCGGTCATGGCGGCGACCAGCGCCGCGACGCCCTCGTCGGTGATCGAGCCGTCCGGCGCCAGGTAGCGCATGAGGCGCAGCACCGTGCGCTGGCTCGTGGTCGCGAGCGGACGGCCGCCGGGCCGTACATCGGCGACCAGCAGGTGGACGGTGTTCGATCCGATGTCGAGGACTCCCAAGCGCACGGAGAAAGAGTAGCGGTCGGTTGCCCGAGAGGGAGTCCGGCCGCTGTGACCGTTTCGGCTCAGGCGCTGCGTGCGCGGGCGTCAGCGCGCGGCGTAGAGAGTGCTCGGCCGACCGGCGGTGGCGTAGTCGAGCCGGCGCGCAGCGGCGCCGGTATGTGCGAGGTGCTCGAGGTAGCGGCGGCTCGTCACGCGCGAGATGCCGACGGTGAGGGCGATGTCGGATGCCGACGACCACGGTGCTCCCGCCAGCGCGACCCGTACGGCGTCGAGCGTCTCGACGCTGAGGCCCTTCGGGAGCACGGCGGTGGCGGGTGCACCGCCGATGAGGGAGTCGATGTCGTCCTGATCGAGGGCGGAGTCGACCGCCCGGGCGGCCGTCACCTCGCGCACCACATCGTCGACGCGGGCATAGAGGTCGCCCGCAGAGAACGGCTTCACGAGATAGTGGCGCACGCCTGCCAGTCGCGCGGCCCGCACGCTGTCGAAGTCGCGGGCCGCCGTCACGGCGATGAACTCCGGCTGCCGACCGCGCCCCGCGCGCACGGCGCGCAGCACATCGAGCCCCGAGCAGCCCGGGAGGTGCAGATCGAGCAGCACGAGATCGGGCTCGAGTTCTTGGACGGTGGCGATGGCCTCGGGGCCGGTGCCCGCCACCGCGACGACCTCGCACCCCTCGTAGGCGGCGACGAACCGCGTGTGCAGGCGAGCGACGGCGGGCTCGTCGTCGACGACGACCACCCGCAGGGGTGCGGTCACGCCGGCACCGCCGCGGGTGCGACCGGGGCGGGTGCCGCCTCGACGGGCAGCCGGACCAGGAACAGCGCGCCGCCGAGCGGGGAGTCCGCGACCTCCACCGCGCCGCGTCGGCGCCGGACGATGCGGCGCACCAGGGCGAGCCCGATGCCGCGGCGGTGCGGGCCGCGGGCGCCGGCGGGGGCCTTCGAGCTCACGCCCTCGACGAAGATCCCGGCGCGCTCGGTCTCGGGCACGCCGGGTCCGCTGTCGTCGACGGCCACCACGACGGCCTCTCCGTCGATGCGGGCCGACACCTCGATGCGGTCGCCCAGCCCGCACGCCTCGACCGCGTTGTCGACGAGGTTGCCGACGATCGTGACGAGGTCGTGGCCGAGGTCGTCGGCCAGGCGCGGGGCATCGGCGGCGGCGTCGCCGCGGTCCCGGCGCACGTCGAGCACGATGCCGAGCTCGCGCGCCTGCGCGGTCTTCACCGCGAGCAGCGCGGAGAGCTCGAACTGCCCGAGGATCGGACGCGTCTCGCCGCCGCCCATCGCGCCGCCCGGCGTCGAGCCGGCGATGAACTCGCGCGCGTCGTCGACGAGGCCGAGCTCGAGCAGCCCCGACAACACGTGCATCGTGTTGGCGAACTCGTGCGCCTGCGCGCGCAGCCCGTCGGTGAGCGACTGCGCGCCGTCCATCTCGCGCAGCGCCTGGTGCAGCTCGGTGTGGTCGCGCAGCAGGAGCGTCGCCGCGGTCGTCTCGCCGTCGACGACGGCGCCGGTGCTGCGCGCGATGAGCACGCGTTCACCGACGAGCACGAGCGCGCCGTCCGGTTCGCCGCGCCGCAGCACGTCCGCGACCGCCGGCTCCAGCGCCTCCACCGCAGCGCGTCCGACCAGGTCGTCGTCTCCGAGCAGACGTGCCGCGGCGTCGTTCGCCACCGTGATGACGCCGCTCGCGTCGACGGTGATGATGCCTTCGCCGATGCGGTGCAGCACGGTCTCGCGCTGCTCGACGAGCGACGCGATCTCGCCGGGCTCGAGTCGGAAGATCCGCTTGCGGATGACCGAGGTGACCCACGCCGCGCCGAACACGCCGATGACGGCGGAGGCGCCCATCGCGACGAGCAGCCACGGCACCTGCGAGAGGAACTGCTCGCTGATCTCGGATTCGAGGATGCCGACGGACACGGTTCCCATGACGTCGCCGTCGCCGGGGTCGAAGATCGGCACCTTGACCCGCCACGAGACGCCGAGCGTGCCCTCCTGCGTGCCGATGAACGTCTCGCCGGACAGCGGCACCGACGGATCCGTCGAGACCTGTTCGCCGATGCGCCCCGGATCGGGATGCGAGAAGCGGATGCCGTCAGCATCCGTCACGACCACGTAGGTGATGTCCGAGGCCTGGCGGATGAGCTCGGCGAGCGGCTGGATCACACGCGAAGGCTCCGGGTCGTCGAAGGCTTCGAGGATGACCTCCTGCCGGGCGACCGATTGCGCCACCGCGACCATGCGGTCCTGGTACGAGGTGCGGATCGCCCGCTCCTGCAGCGTCGCGGCGATCACGCCGGTGATGAGGGTCGCCAGGCACACGATCACGGCCTGCAGCAGCAGGAGCTGCACCTTGAGCGACATCGGCGTCACGCAGGCAAGTGTAAGTCGGCTGTCCGGTCGGGCGGCGGGCTGCGGCATCCCTCGCCCGCGACCAATAGTTACGGAAGCCGCGCATTAGTTACGCAACCCCGGACCCGACCGGGCGGGTGCCTAGCGTCGGGAGGCACACAGCACGGGGCGACGTCGCCCCGCACGCACTCGAGGAGGAGTGGAATGCGCAGATTCGCGATCCCCGCGATCATCGCCGCGAGCGCCCTGGCGCTCGCCGGCTGCACGTCGTCCGGTGCCGGCGGCGCTGCTGGCACCGGCAGCGACGCCGAGAAGGCGGCCGCCGTCGACGAGGTCGGGATCATGGTCCCGGCCGATCCGGGCGGCGGCTGGGACCAGACCGGCCGCGCCATGAGCGCCGTGCTCACCGGCGAGGACCTCGTCTCGGCCGCGCCCGTCACCAACGTCGGCGGCGCGGGCGGCACCGTCGGGCTGGCGTCGTTCGCGAACGAGAAGGACCCGTACTCGCTCATCGTCACCGGCCTCGTCATGGTCGGCGCGATCGAGACCAATGCCTCGGCCACCACCATCGACGACACGACGCCCATCGCGCGCCTCACCGAGGAGCCGCTCGTCGTCGTGGTGCCCGCGGACTCGCCGTACAAGAAGCTGGAAGACCTCGTCGACGCGATCGCCGAGGACGGGCAGTCCGTCGTCGTGACCGGCGGCTCGGCGGGAGGCGCCGACCACATCCTGGCGGGCCTGCTGCTCACCGAGGCCGGGCTCGACTCCGGCGAGATCATCGAGAAGCTCAACTACGTTCCCAACGCCGGCGGCGGCGAGGCCGTCACGATGCTGCTCGGCGGCAACGCCGACGCGGGCATCTCGGGCGTCGGCGAGTTCGCCGAGTTCATCGAGGACGGCTCGATGCGCGCCCTCGGAGTCAGCTCCGACGAGCCGGCGGCGCTGCTGCCGGACGCCCCCACGCTCGTCGACGAGGGCTATGACGTCGTGCTCACCAACTGGCGCGGCGTGCTCGCCCCCGGCGGGATCTCGGATGCCGAGGCCCAGGCGCTCGCCGACGTCGTGACCGACATGCACGACAGCGCGCAGTGGCAGAGCACCCTCGAAGACAACGGCTGGACCGACGCGTTCCTCGTCGGCGACGACTTCGACGCGTTCATCGTCGAGAACGTGACCGCGGTCGGTGACACGCTGCAGAGCATCGGCCTCGTGGAATGACGACGCCGGTCCCCGGCGGGCTCCCTTCCGGTTCGGAAGGGAGCCCGCCCCCGATCACCAAGCCCGCGCTCGCGGTGCCTGCGCCGCGGGCGGCGCGCCGCACCGGCGAGCTCGTCTTCGCACTGCTCGTCATCGGCCTCGGCGTCTTCGCGCTCGTCGGCGCGTTCCTGATCCGTCAGCCTGCCGGGGCGCGCGTGGGGCCGATGGTCTTCCCGATCTTCGTCTCGGTGATCCTGCTCGCGGCCGGCTTCGCGGTGCTGGTCGGCGTGCTGCGCGGACACCTCGGCACCCCCGAGGAATCCGAGGACACCGACCCGAACGCCAAGACGGACTGGCGCACGATCGCGATCATCCTCGCCCTGCTGATGGCGCATCTGCTGCTCCTTGAGTACATCGGCTGGGCGCTCGCCGCGACCCTGCTGTTCGGCGGCGTCGCGTGGGCACTGGGCAACCGGCGCTGGTGGCTCGGCTTCGTCGTCGGCCTCGTGATCGGCGTGCTGGTGCAGATCCTCTTCGGCGAGCTGCTCGGCCTCTCGCTGCCCCTCGGGCCCCTGCTCGGCTGGCTCGGCCCCCTCATCTGACGGACCACCCCATGGACAACATCTCACTCCTGCTCGAGGGGTTCGCGACGGCGTTCCAGCCGCAGTACCTCCTCTTCGCCTTCCTCGGCGTGCTCGTCGGCACCGCCGTCGGCGTGCTCCCCGGCATCGGCCCCGCCATGACGGTGGCGCTGCTGCTCCCGCTCACCTACACGCTCGACCCCACGGCCGCCCTCATCACGTTCGCCGGCATCTACTACGGCGGCATGTACGGAGGTTCGACGACCTCGATCCTGCTGAACACGCCGGGGGAGTCGGCATCGATCATCACCGCCATCGAAGGCAACAAGATGGCGCGGATGGGCAGGGCCGCCACGGCGCTGGCGACCGCCGCGATCGGCTCGTTCATCGCGGGCACGATCGCCACGATCGGCCTGACGCTGCTGGCGCCGGTGCTCGCGAAGTTCGCGGTCAGCCTCGGCCCCGCCGACTACGTGGCGCTCATCGTGGTGGCGTTCATCACCGTCGGCGCGCTGCTGGGCTCGTCGGTGTCGCGCGGCATGGCGTCGCTCGGTGTCGGCCTGTTCATCGGGCTCATCGGCACCGACCTGCTGTCGGGTCAGGCGCGCTACACGATGGGCCTGCTGCCGCTGGCCGACGGCATCGACGTGGTCCTGGTCGCGGTCGGCCTCTTCGCCGTCGGTGAGACGCTGTACGTCGCGGCCCGCCTGCGCCACGGCACGATCCCGGTCACGCCGGTCGGCGGGTCGTGGCGGCGTTCGATGAAGCGCGAGGACTGGAAGCGCTCATGGGCGCCGTGGCTGCGCGGCACCGTGATCGGCTTTCCGATCGGCACGATCCCCGCCGGCGGCGCCGACGTCGCGACGTTCCTGTCGTACGCCGCCGAGAAGAAGCTCTCGAAGCACAAGAAGGAGTTCGGCCACGGCGCCATCGAGGGAGTCGCCGGTCCCGAGTCCGCCAACAACGCGGCCGCGGCGGGCGTGCTCGTGCCGCTGCTGACGCTGGGCCTGCCGACGACGGCGACGGCCGCGATCATCCTGACGGCGTTCCAGTCGTACGGCATCCAGCCGGGGCCGCGCCTGTTCGAGAGCCAGCCGGCGCTGGTGTGGGCGCTCATCGCGAGCCTCTACATCGGCAACGTCATGCTGATCGTGCTGAACCTGCCGCTGGTCGGCATGTGGGCCAAGGTGCTGCGCATCCCGCGTCCGTACCTGTATGCGGGCATCATGACCTTCGCCGCGCTCGGCGCGTATGCGGTGAGCTTCCAGACGGTCGACGTGTTCATCCTGCTCGTGATCGGGGTGCTCGGATTCTTCATGCGCCGCTACGGCTACCCCGTCGCGCCGCTCGTGGTCGGAATGATCCTCGGTCCGATGGGAGAGGAGTACCTGCGCAAGGCGCTGCAGCAGAGCCAGGGCGATGTCGCATCGCTGTTCCTGCACCCGTTCGCCGCGGTCGCCTACAGCGTGCTGGCGGTGCTCATCGTCGGCGGGCTGTGGCTCAAGCGCCGTCGCAGCAGGTACGAGGCGGCCATGGAGCGGGCACTCACCTCCGAGATCGCTGTCGTCGCGGCGGCCGAGACCGCCGACCTCCTGCCGGGCCACGACGCCCAGCACGAGCTCGGCCGGCGCGACGGCCGCTGACGCGCCCCCCGGCGACGAAGAATGGATGCCGCCGCCCCGGCCGGGCGGCGGCATCCATTCGTCTATGCGACGCCCGCGAAGCGCAGCAGGTCGATCATCAGGAAATCATCGCCCTGGCGCGCCGGGTCGATTGTCGGGAGCGTCGGCTGCCAGTCCGGGTCCTGCGAGAGGTACGACCCGCGGTCGCCCTGCATCAGGCCGATGATGACCTCCGCGACGATCCGCGCTCCGACCGGGCCGAGCGCGTCGCCGTCGGCGACCACGTCGGCCTCGCGCAGCACGTAGAACCACAGCGGCGTGCGGTCGTCCATGCCGTACTGCTGCAGGTCGGCCAGATCGCGCTTCGCCAGCACCGGCAGGTTCATCGCGCTGGCGACCCGCTGGCCCGACGGCAGCGAGAACGTGAGGTGGCGCAGCAGGTTGCGCTGCGCGAGCGAGGCCGGGTTGCGGGTCGGGTCCGCGCCCGCGACCACGGATCCCGGGAGCGCGAACAGGGCCGACGACAGCGTCGTGTCGATCTTCTTGTTGGGGCGCACGCTGCCGTCGCCGAAGTCGAAGAAGGTCGGCCAGTCCACGAACCGGCGCGGCGCCCGGCGGCCGCCCGACAGGTCGTCGGGGTCGTCCGCCGGCGTGCTCGTCTTCGTGAAGATCATGCCGAAGAACGGCGTGCCGCCCGGGTTGCCGGTGAAGTTCGCCCGGTACGACGGACGGATCTGGCTGTGGCCGAAGCGGTACGCGCCGACCGAGAACTCGACGGGGATGAACGGCTCGTTCTTCCACTTGTAGAAGGCGCGCCCCCTCTGCAGCACATCGTCGACGACCGCCGGCGTGCACGTGGTGCGCAGGAAGTGGTGCACCACGATCCACTGGTAGTGCCACCGCACGATCCGCTGCGCCTCGGCGAACACCTCGCCCGGATGCGTCAGCCCCGTCGTGGCGCGCACGTGTGCGACGGCCGCGTTGTGGAAGCGCAGCATCGCCGTCTGCAGCTGCGACACGATCAGGTTCTCGTCGTTGCGCGGATCGCCGATGAGCGCGACGCCCTGCGCGTTGCGCGGCACATCGGACTTGCCGGCGGTGCCGCACTCCTCGATGAGCATCGAGATGCCGCCCGTCGTCTGGTCGTAGAGGTACGGCGAGACGTTCGGGCCCGAGCCGTACACGTTGTCGAGCCCGAGACCGGGTGTGCGGAAGTTCTGGATCAGCTCCGGGTCGACCTGGCGCTCCAGGCTCGAGGTCGGATCGAACGTGATGTCGTGATCGATGAACTGCCCGAGGAAGGTGTCGCCCGCGACGTGCGTCGTGCTGTTGCGGTTCTTCTTCGACAGCTCCGGGTCGGTGATGAGCTTGACCGGTCCGGCCGACAGCTTGTCGCCGGCATCCATGATCCCCTGGGGCTTGCCGATGTCGAGCAGCGCCGCCCGCACCTCCGGGGTGTCGGCCGCGAACGGCGGCAGGTTTCCGAACATGCGGCCGAAGCGCCCCGAGTCGTAGTACTTCGACCGCGGCGGGACGACGTCCACCGGGTACGAGCCGTGACGGGTCATGAGAGTTCTCCTTCGATCCAGTCCCCCTGACCGCAGAGCGTCACGTTCCGTGCCGAGATACATGGGGGGAGTGGATGCCGGGCGCCCGGCATCCACTCGGCCTCCGGTGGTGGGGAGGGCCGGATCGGCGCAACGGGCCGGTGCGGCTACGATGGGGCGCGATGTCCGCCGACGAAGCCGCTGTCTCTGAGACGACCGCCGCCCCCGCCCTGTCGCTGTACCGCGAGATCGACCGCGCGGACTGGGCGCGATTGGCGTCGGGCATGGCGCAGCCGCTCAGCGAGACCGAGATCGTGCAGATCCGCGGTCTCGGCGACCGGCTCGACATGGACGAGGTCGCGCAGGTGTACGTGCCGCTGTCGCGTCTGCTGTCGCTGTATGCCGAGTCGACGAAGCGGCTCGGCGCGGACGAGTCGGCGTTCCTCGGCGAGAACGACTCGACCACGCCGTTCATCGTCGGCGTCGCGGGATCGGTGGCCGTGGGCAAGTCGACGATCGCCCGTCTGCTGCGCGAGCTCACATCGCGCTGGCCCGGCACGCCTCGCGTCGAGCTCATCACGACCGACGGGTTCCTGTACCCGAACGCCGAGCTCGAGCGCCGCGGGCTGATGGACCGCAAGGGCTTCCCCGAGTCCTACGACCGGCGTGCGCTGGTGTCGTTCCTGACCGAGGTCAAGAGCGGGGCGCCCGAGGTCAAGGCGCCCTTCTACTCGCACATGCGGTACGACATCGTCCCCGATGCCGTCGTCACGGTGCGCCGCCCCGACATCGTCATCGTCGAGGGTCTCAACGTGCTGCAGCCGCCGCCGTCACCGAACGACGTCGCGGTGAGCGACCTGTTCGACTTCTCGATCTACGTCGACGCGGATGCCTCGCACATCGCCCAGTGGTACGTCGACCGATTCCTGGCCCTCCGTCGTGCGGCGTTCAGCAACCCGAAGTCGTTCTTCAACGTGTTCGCTCAGCTGTCGGACGACGAGGCCGTGGAGCGCGCGCTCGGGTTCTGGAACTCCATCAACCTCCCGAACCTCGAAGAGAACGTGCTCCCCACCCGCCACCGCGCGAACCTCGTGCTGCAGAAGGCCGCCGACCACAAGGTCGAGACGGTCCTGCTGCGCAAGCTTTGACGCGCGTCGGATCAATGCGACGAAGGAGCGTTGATGCGATGCGGGTCAAGGTTGAGCGAGCGAAGCGAGTCGAAGCCCGCGGGCGTTTCGTCTTCGCTCCTTCGTCGCTTCGCTCAACGACCGGTGGCTCGGTCGCACACACAGCCTGACTGCCGGCATCCACTTTTCGTAAGGGAGCCGCGCAAAACCGCGCGCCTACCATGGACGGCATGTGCGGAATCGTCGGATATGTGGGCTCTCGTCAGAGCCAGGACGTGCTGATCTCGGGGCTCGGACGCCTCGAGTACCGCGGTTATGACTCGGCCGGCATCGCCGTCATCGCCGGCGACGGCGCGCTCGACATGCGCAAGCGCGCGGGCAAGCTTCAGGTGCTGCGCGACGACCTCGCGGCGCGTCCGCTGCCCGACGGCACCACCGGCATCGGCCACACGCGCTGGGCCACCCACGGCGGTCCCACTGACGGCAACGCGCACCCGCACCTGGCCGATGACGACCGTCTGGCGGTCATCCACAACGGCATCATCGAGAACTTCGCCGAGCTGAAGGCCGAGCTGCTGTCGGAGGGCTTCACGTTCCGCAGCGAGACCGACACCGAGGTCGCCGCCGTGCTGCTCGGCCGGGAGTACCGCCGCACCGGCGACCTGGTCGCGGCGTTCCGCGCCGTCGCGCCGCGGCTGGAGGGCGCCTTCACGCTCCTCGCGCTGCACCAGGAGCAGCCGGGACTCGTCGTCGGCGCCCGCCGCAACTCGCCGCTGGTGATCGGCCTGGGCGAGGGCGAGAACTTCCTCGGGTCGGACGTCGCGGCATTCGTCGAGCACACCCGCCACGCGCTGGCGATCGGCCAGGACCAGATCGTCGCGATCACGCCCGAGGGCGTCGAGGTCACCGACTTCGCCGGCGGCGCGGTCGAGGTCGAGCCGTTCGAAGTCACGTGGGACGCCGCCGCCGCCGAGAAGGGCGGCTGGTCGTCGTTCATGGCCAAGGAGGTGTCGGAGGAGCCCGAGGCCGTCGCCAACACGCTGCGCGGCCGCATCCACGACGGCGCGGTCACGATCCCCGAGCTCGACGGCCTGGACGACCTCTTCACCGGCATCTCGCGCATCATCGTGATCGCCTGCGGCACCGCGGCGTACGCCGGGCAGGTCGGCAAGTACGCGATCGAGCAGTGGACGCGCATCCCCGTGGACGTCGAGCTTGCACACGAGTTCCGCTACCGCGAACCGGTGATCGGTCCCGACACGCTCGTCGTGTCGATCAGCCAGTCCGGGGAGACCATGGACACGCTCATGGCCGTCAAGTACGCCCGCGAGCACGGCGCGAAGACGCTCTCGGTGTGCAACACGCAGGGCGCGACCATCCCGCGCGAGTCCGACGCGATCGTCTACACGCACGCCGGGCCGGAGGTGGCGGTCGCGTCGACCAAGGCGTTCGTCGCGCAGATCACCGCGCTGTACCTGATGGGTCTGCACATCGGACGCGTGCGCGGCACCGTCTCGGCCGCCGTGGCCGCCGCCCACGTGCGCGAGCTGGAGGCCGTCCCCGCCAAGATCCAGCGCATCCTCGACAACGAGCAGCCGCGCATCGAGCAGTTCGCAGGCTGGATGGCCGATACCAGGTCGGTGCTGTTCCTCGGCCGCCACGTCGGCTACCCGATCGCCCTCGAGGGCGCGCTCAAGCTCAAGGAGCTCGCCTACATCCACGCCGAGGGCTTCGCCGCCGGCGAGCTCAAGCACGGCCCGATCGCGCTCATCGAGCCCGGCCAGCCCGTGTTCGTGGTCGTGCCGTCGCCCCGCAAGTCGGCCGAGATGCACAAGAAGGTCATCTCGTCGATCGAAGAGATCCGCGCCCGCGGCGCCCGCGTCATCGCGATCGCCGAAGAGGGCGACGCCGCGGTGCTGCCGAAAGCCGACGAGGTGCTGCGCATCCCGCTCGCGGGCCCGTTCTTCGAGCCGCTCCTGGCCGTCGTGCCGCTGCACATCTTCGCGATGGGCCTCGCCACGGCCAAGGGCCTCGACGTCGACCAGCCGCGCAACCTCGCGAAGTCCGTCACCGTCGAGTGAGGGGATGCCGGCGGCCGCGCCCGCCGGTAGGCCGGGGCGGGCGCGCCCCGCGATAGGGTGGCGGATGCCGCGCACCGGCGCGGCAGGAGGTGCACGTGATCGTCGGAATCGGCGTCGACCTCGTCGACATCCCGCGGTTCGAGCGCACCATCCAGCGCACACCGCGACTGCTGACGCGACTGTTCTCGGAGCGTGAGCGGCTGCTCAAGCCGCACTCGCTCGCAGCGCGGTACGCCGCCAAAGAGGCGCTGATCAAGGCGCTCGGCGGCTCGGACGGCGTGCACTGGACCGAGATCGAGGTCGCGTCGGAGCCCTCGGGCCGCCCGCTGTTCTCGCTCACCGGCTCGACCGCCGCCATCGTCGCCGAGCGGGGCATCACCGCGTTGCATCTGTCGATGTCGCACGACGCGGGCCTTGCGACCGCGTACGTCGTCGCCGAGTCCGTCCCGACCCCGGAGGAAACCGCATGAGCCGTCTGCCCGCCGGAGCGCTGCGTGAGGCGACGGTCGACGTCGGGGCCATCGAAGACAACGTGCGGCACCTGCGCCGGCTGACCGGCTCCGAGATCATCGCTGTCGTCAAAGCCGACGGCTACGGGCACGGAGCTGCCCGCTCGGCGCTGGCCGCCCTCGCCGGCGGCGCGAACCGCATCGGCGTCTCCGACATCTCCGAGGCGCTCGCGCTGCGGCGTGCCGGCATCGACGCTCCGATCGTGGCGTGGCTCCACGCCCCCGGCGCGGACTTCTCCGAGGCGGCCGCACACGGCATCGAGCTCGGCATCTCGAACCTCGACCAGCTGCAGAAGGCGGCGGCCGCGGCATCCGCGGACCGTCCCGTCGCGCTGCACCTGAAGCTGGAGACGGGACTCTCGCGCAACGGCATCGCACCGCAGGACTACCGGGTCGTGTTCGCCGAGGCCGCGCGCCTGGAGCGCATCGGCCGCGTACGGGTCGTCGCACTCTTCAGCCATCTCTCCAATGCGTCGGACGAGGACGACCGCGCCGCACTGCGTGCCTTCGAGGAGGGCGTCGCGGTCGCCGCCTCGCTCGGTCTCGCCCCGCCGCTGCGGCACATCGCGGCCACCCACGCGGCGATCGATCTGCCGGAGTCGCGGCTGGGGTGCGTGCGCATCGGGATCGGGCTGTACGGGCTGTCGCCGTTCGCCGACCGCTCGTCGGCCGATCTGGGGCTGCGGCCGGTCATGACCCTGCGCGGCAATGTCGCCGCGGTGCGTCGCGTGCCGGCCGGCAAGGGCGTGTCGTACGGCTACGACTACCGCACCGACCGCGACACGACGCTCGCGCTCGTACCGCTCGGCTACGCGGACGGCGTGCCGCGGCAGGCGTCCGGCGTCGGGCCGGTCGTGATCGGCGGCCGTCGTTACACGGTCGCCGGCCGCATCGCGATGGACCAGTTCGTGGTCGACGTCGGCGACGCGCCGGTCTCGGTCGGCGACGAGGCCGTGCTGTTCGGCGACCCGACGCTCGGGGCGCCGTCGGCGACGGAGTGGGCGGATGCCGCCGGCACCATCAACTACGAGATCGTGACGCGCATCGGCCCGCGCGTGCCCCGCCGGCAGGTGGCCGAATGAGCGGCCTGGATCCGATCCTCGGCACCCACGAGATCATGTCGCCCGGCGACATGGAGGCGCTCGGTCGACGGATCGGCGGGATGCTGCGACCCGGCGACCTCGTCGTGCTGACCGGACCGCTCGGCGCCGGCAAGACGACGCTCACCCGTGGCATCGGCGCAGGGCTCAACGTCCGCGGTCCGATCCAGAGCCCGACGTTCGTGCTCGCACGCACGCATCCCTCGCTCGACGGCGGTGCACCGCTCGTGCACGTGGACGCCTACCGCCTGGGTTCGGCGGCCGAGCTCGATGACCTCGACATCGACTTCGACGGCTCGGTGGTCGTGGTCGAGTGGGGTCGTGGCATGGTCGACGGCATCCGCGACGTGTGGTGGGAGCTCGAGATCGAACGTGAGTGGCACGGCCACGGCGTCGACGACGCGTGCGGCACCGTCGCCCACGAGGCTGACCTCGACGCGGACGCCCCGAGACGGGTGAAGGTCACCCGGCACGGAGCGCCGACTACCCTGGAAGGGTGATCCTCGGCATCGACACGTCGCTCGGCTCCGCGGTGGCGGTGGTCGAGCCCGACGGCGTCATCCGCTCGCAGACCGTGAGCGCCGACCCCCGCGGCCACGCCGAGGTGATCGGCACACTGATCGAACGGGCGCTGGGCGAGGCATCCATCCGTCCCTCCGACGTGACGCATGTCGCCGCGGGAATGGGACCCGGACCCTTCACCGGGCTGCGGGTCGGGATCGCCGCCGCGCGCGCGTTCGCGCTGGGCCGGGGTGTCCCCGTGGTTCCCGTCGCGAGCCACGACGCGGTCGCCCTGGAGCTGCTGATCCACGACGCCCTCACCGGCGGATACGAGGATGCGGCCGACGAGACCTTCGCCGTGGTCACCGACGCCCGCCGCCGTGAGTTCGCCTACACGCTGTACCGCGGACTGGACGCCGACGGTCTGCCGATCCGGCTCGCCGAGCCCGCGCTGACCCCCCGCGACGAGATCGACGCGGTGCTCGCGCATGCCGGCGCGGTGCGCCGGGACGCCGAGCGCATTCCCGCCGCGATGCTCGCGCTCGCGGCGTCCCGGGCGCTCGTTGCGGGCCGGACGATCGGACCGGCCGACGCGCTGTACCTGCGCTCGCCCGACGTGACCCTGCCGCACGCGCCGAAGCGGGTGGGCCTGTGACGCTGCGTCCGGCCACCGGCGACGACCTCGCCGAGATCATGAGGCTCGAACGGGCGTCGTTCCCGACCGACGCATGGTCCGAGGCGATGATGCGCGAGGAGCTCGCGTCCCCGCACGGCTGGTACGTCGTCGACGACGAAGCCGGCCGCCTCGTCGGCTACGCCGGACTGCGGGCGGTGAAGAGCGCGAAGGATGCCGACGTCCAGACCATCACGATCGCCGAAGTCGCGCGGGGCCGGGGCCGGGGGCGCGCGATGCTGCGGGCGCTGCTGGAGGAGGCCGTGCGGCGCGATGTCGCGGACGTGTTCCTCGAAGTGCGCGCCGACAACCCGGTCGCACAGGCCCTGTACGTGTCGGAGGGCTTCCACGAGATCGGCCGCAAGCCGCGGTACTACCAGCCCGACGACGTGGACGCCGTGGTGATGAAGCTCGACCTGCGCGCCTGGGGCGCACGCGACGCGGATGGAGGGGTGTGTTCGTGAACCGTGCGGAGCCGTTGGTGCTGGGCATCGAGACGAGCTGCGACGAGACCGGCATCGGGATCGTGCGCGGCCGCACGCTGCTCTCCAACACGATCGCGAGCTCGATGGACGAGCACGCCCGCTACGGCGGCGTCGTCCCCGAGGTGGCCGCGCGGGCGCACCTGGAGGCGCTGCAGCCGTCGATCGAGGCCGCGCTCGCCGAGTCGGGCGTGACGCTGGACGAGGTCGATGCTGTCGCCGTGACGTCCGGGCCTGGGCTCGCGGGCGCGCTGATGGTCGGTGTCGGCGCGGCCAAGGCGCTCGCGGTGTCGCTGGAGAAGCCGCTCTACGCCGTCAACCACCTCGTCGGGCACATCGCCGCCGACATCCTCGACGACGACGCCGAGCCGCTGGAGTACCCCACGGTGGCGCTGCTCGTCAGCGGCGGGCACACGTCGCTCCTCCTCGTCCGCGACCTCACCACCGACGTCGAGCTGCTCGGCGAGACGATGGACGATGCCGCCGGCGAGGCCTTCGACAAGGTCGCCCGCCTGCTCGGCCTGCCGTACCCCGGCGGGCCTCAGATCGACCGGGCCGCGGCATCCGGCGATCCGAAGGCCATCGCGTTCCCGCGCGGGCTCTCGCGCGCGAGCGACATGGCCGACCACCGCTACGACTTCTCGTTCTCGGGGCTGAAGACCGCGGTCGCCCGCTGGGTCGAGCAGCGCCAGGCCGCGGGCGAGCCCGTGCCGGTCGCGGACGTCGCCGCGAGCTTCCGCGAAGCCGTCGTCGATGTGCTGGTGACCAAGGCGCTCGCCGCGTGCCGCGACTACGACGTTCCGCGCCTGCTTCTCGGCGGCGGCGTGATCGCCAATCGCCGGCTGCGCGACACCGCCCTCGAGCGGGGCGCTGCCGCAGGCGTGACAGTGCGGATCCCACCGCTGTCGCTGTGCACCGACAACGGCGCCATGATCGCCGCGCTGGCATCCGAGCTCATCATGTCGGGGCGCGAGCCGTCGACCCTCGCCTTCGGCGCCGACTCGACGCTGCCGGTCACCGAGATCCAGGTCGCGGAGTCGTCATGACCGACGCGCGGATGCCGCCTCCCGAAGACGCCGACGCGCCCGCGCCTGCGGCATCCGAGGCCGTGTCCGCCGCCGGCTCCTGGGCGTCGAGCGCGGACGATACGGGTCCCGCACCCGCTGCCGCCGCATCGGAGGAGGACGGGATGCCGGCGGCCGAGGCATCCCCGGCTCCCCGGCCCAGCGCCCCCCAGGTCGAGCCGGCCTCGCCCGACATCGACATCGTGCCCGCGTCGTCGATGCTCCCCGGGGAGCATCGCGGCGGGTTCTTCCGGCTGCCGACGGCGCCCGTCGCGGTGACGACCCAGTCGGCGCCGGCCGAGCCGACGAACGACCTCACGGCGGCGTCGGCGCAGTGGCTCGCCTCGGACGAGCCCGGCATCCACCGCGGCCTCGCCGGCTGGGCGCTGGCGTTCGCGATCATCGGGCTCATCGTGTCGCTGTTCGTCGGGTGGGGGTTCCCGATCGGGCTGGTCGCCGTGGTGTCGGCCGTGTTCGCGCTGCGGCGGCCGCTGGAGAGCCGTGCGGTCGCGGTGTGGGCGATCGTGATCGGCTCGGTGTCGATCCTCTACAGCGCGGGCTGGCTGCTGTACGCGGCGCTGCGCGCCAACCTGTTCGGCTGAGCCGACCGGATCACACGCGGTCGGCGAGGATCGCGGTGCGGCGCGTGCCGATGCGGGTGACGAAGAGCGTCGCCGACTCGGGGCCGCGCAGCTTCAGCCTGGTGCGCAACGTCGCGGGGTCGATGTCGACGCCGCGCTTCTTGATCTCCAGCCGCCCGATCCCGCGCTCGCGCAGCTCCTTCGACAGCGCCTTCGGATCGGCGGGCAGCACCTCGCGCACGCGGAAGGTCGACACGAACGGCGACGTGAGCGCGGCATCCGAGGTCAGATAGGCGATGTGCTCGTCGAGCATGCCGGAATCCAGCGACCGTGCGACCTCGCCGATCAGGCGGGCGCGGATGACGGCGCCGTCGGGCTCGTGCAGATATGCGCCGAGCTCCCGCACGGGGGCGTCTGCGGCATCCTTCTCCGCCGTCAGCTCGTGGGCCGCACCCCCGCGGATGACGAGGGCGGCACGCCGCACGCCCTCGCGGGCGAGCGCGCCCGACCACAGTACGAGCTCGACGGTCGAGCCGTCGGCGCTCACCCACTGCGCCTCGACGTCGTCGGGGATGAGGTCGCGGTCGAGGCCCGGTCCGAGCTTGATCCCGGCAGGCAGCCGTCGCGCGAGGCCGAAGACCCAGTCCAGCGACGGCGACCAGTCCTCGGGGCGCGTGCGGCTCGTCTCGGTGTGCCCGGCGGTGCGGCGCGCGGGGTCGAGCCACACCGCGTCGACCTCGGACAGGTCGGCGGTCTCGGCCGTGCCGTGGCGCACGTCGACGTCGTCGCCGAACGGCGCCAGGTTGTACGCGGCGATGCCGGCCGTCACCTCGTCGGCGTCGACGGCCGTGACGCGCAGTCCGAGCGCGGCGAGTCCCAGCGCGTCGCCGCCGATGCCGCAGCCGAGGTCGGCGACGCGGCCGAGGCCGGCGTCGCGGAAGCGCGCGGCGTGCCGTGCCGCGATGGGCAGTCGTGTCGCCTGCTCCAGACCCGCGCGGGTGAACAGCATGCGCTCGGCGAGGTCGCCGAACTTGGCCTGCGCGCGGGTGCGCAGCCGGGCCTGGCCGACGACGGCCGACACGAGGTCGGGAGAGTGTCCGTCGCGCCGCAGCCGCGTCACCGCGCGGGCGACGTCGTCGGACGACTCGACCGCCGGCATGGCGTCGAGCAGACGCAGTCCTTCGGGCGTCAGGAGGGCGGTCAGCTCGGCTTTCTCCACCGGGCAAGCCTATGCCGCGGGCGTGCGCGTGCCGCGTGTGTCGGACTGGGTCACAGCATTGGCACTCGCGTTGCGTGAGTGCCAGTGCGTTGCCTAGACTGACGTAAGCACTCTCAACGTCAGAGTGCTAACGAGTCTTCAGTCTCAAGAAAGAAGAGGTAGACCGTGTCGGTTTCCATCAAGCCGCTCGAGGACCGCATCGTCATCAAGCAGGTCGAGGCCGAGCAGACCACGTCCAGCGGTCTGGTCATCCCCGACACCGCCAAGGAGAAGCCCCAGGAGGGCGAGGTCGTGGCGGTCGGCCCCGGCCGCATCGACGACAACGGCAACCGCATCCCGCTCGACGTCGCCGTCGGCGACCGCGTGATCTACAGCAAGTACGGCGGCACCGAGGTCAAGTTCGGCGGCGACGAGTTGCTCGTCCTGTCGGCTCGCGACGTGCTCGCGGTCGTCGTCCGCTGAGTTCAGCGCACACCGCGTGCCGAGAGGGTCGGATGCTTCGGCATCCGGCCCTCTCGTCGTTCCTGTGGCAGGGATCGTGCGAGGAACGGCAGAGGAGCGGATGCCGCCGCCCCTGCTCGCGCGTCCGGCCGGTCGCGGGCGGTCCTAGGCTGGGACGGTGAGCCCCGAACCGATGCCCCGCCCCGCCGAGGCCGGCGTCGAGGATCTCGCCGAGGCCGCTGCCTCGACGGCCGGGATCGCGCTGCCGACGCCGACGACCGACGAGTCAGGTCGCGAACGCACGCTCGGCACGGTCTACGGGCTCCTCGCGTACCTGCTGTGGGGCTTCCTGCCGCTGTACTTCCTGCTGCTGGCGCCGACGGGGCCCTTCGAGCTGGTGGCCTGGCGCATCGTGCTGTCGCTGGTGTTCTGCGCGCTGCTGCTCGCCGTGACCCGCACGTGGGGGCGTCTGTTCGCCGTCATGCGCCAACGACGGCTGCTGTGGCTGACGGCGCTCGCCGGCGTGCTCATCTACATCAACTGGCAGGTCTTCATCATCGGGGCGCTCAGCGACCATGTGATCGAGACGAGCCTGGGCTACTTCATCAACCCGATCGTGACCGTGATGCTCGGCGTGCTCGTCCTCCACGAGCGCCTGCGCGTCACGCAGTGGGTCGCGATCGGCATCGCGGTGGCGGCCGTGATCGTCATCATCGTCGGCTACGGCGCCTTCCCCTGGATCGCGCTCACGCTGGCGGCATCCTTCGGGGTCTACGGGCTCGTGAAGAAGCAGGTGGGGCCGTCGGTCGACGCGGTGAGCGGGCTCACGCTGGAGACCCTGTGGCTGACCCCGATCGCCGCGATCGTGCTCGTGGTGGTGGCCTCAACGCAGGGCCTCACGATGGGCGCCAACGGCTGGGAGCACACGGTGCTGCTGAGTCTCACCGGCGTCATCACGGCCGTGCCGCTGCTGCTGTTCGCCGCAGGGGCGCGGCGTGTGTCGCTCACCACGATCGGCCTGCTCCAGTTCGCTGCGCCGATCCTGCAGTTCCTCGTCGGGTGGCTGGTGCTCGGCGAGCCGATGCCGGCCGGCCGCTGGATCGGGTTCGGGCTGGTGTGGATCGCGCTGATCGTGCTGACCGTCGACTCGGTGGTCCATGCCCGGCGTGAGCGCGCTGCGCGCTGACACACCGGAGGCGGCGGCTCAGCGCACCAGGCGTGCGATGGCCTGGGTGGCCTCGGTGATCTTGGCGTCGGCCTCTTCGCCGCCCAGGCGCGCGGCATCCACCACGCAATGGCGCAGGTGGTCGTCGAGCAGGCCCACGGCGACGGCCTCGAGGGCCGAGGTCAGCGCGCTGATCTGGGTGAGGATGTCGATGCAGTACTTCTCGTCCTCGACCATCTTGTGGATGCCGCGGGCCTGACCCTCGATCCGCTTGAGGCGGTTGAGGTACTTGTCCTTGTCGGTGATGTACCCGTGGTGTCCGTGCTCGTGGTCCAGGGGTGCCTGGTCCAGTGCGGTGTCGGTCATGTCTGACTCCTTCAACGACGTGAGTTCGAGAGGCTGCGGAACCGCCGCAGGCGAAGGCTGTTGCCGACCACGAAGACGCTCGAGAACGCCATGGCCGCTCCCGCGATCATAGGGTTCAACAGGCCCAGGGCTGCCAGCGGCAGGGCGGCCACGTTGTAGGCGAACGCCCAGAACAGGTTGACGCGGATCGTGCCGAGCGTCGCCCGCGACAGCCGGATGGCATCGGCGGCGCTGCGCAGGTCGCCGCGGACCAGGGTGATGTCGGATGCCTCGATGGCGGCATCCGTCCCCGTCCCCATGGCGAGGCCGAGGTCTGCCTGCGCGAGGGCTGCGGCGTCGTTCACGCCGTCGCCCACCATCGCGACGACGCGGCCTTCGGTCTGCAGCTCCTTGATGACGGCGACCTTGTCGTGGGGGAGCACCTCCGCGATCACGCGCTCGATCCCGACCTCGTCGGCGATCGCACGGGCCGCGGCGGCGTTGTCGCCGGTGAGCAGCACGGGGGTGAGCCCGAGCGATCGCAGCTGGGCGATCGCCTCGGCGCTGGTGGGCTTGACCTGGTCGGCCACCACGAGCAGGCCGCGCACCTCGCCGTCCCACGCGACCAGCACCGCGGTGCGGCCGAGTGCCTCGGCTTCGGCTTTGGCGGCGCGGATGCCGGCGCCCGGGGTGAGGGCCCAGTCGGCGAGCAGCGCCTCGCGTCCGACGAGCACGGCGTGACCGTCGACCACGCCCGACACGCCCGTGCCGGGGATGTTCTGGAAGGCCTCCACCTCGGGGAGCGCCCCCTCGGCGGCCGCAGCCTGGGCGATCGCCTGGGCGATCGGGTGCTCGGAGGCGTGCTCCAGGGCCCCGGCGAGGCGCAGCAGCTCCGCGCGGGCGTGAGATGCGGCATCCGGAATTCGGACATCGGCGCGCTTCTCGGAGCCGTCGCCGCCGTCGGTCCGGAAAGCGGCGAGTTGTCCGACGTTCGGATCGGCGAGGGATGCCTCGGCGCGCCCGGCGACGACCGCATCCACGAGCGACATGCGGCCGGTCGTGACGGTGCCGGTCTTGTCGAGCACGACGGTGTCGACGGTGCGGGTGGACTCCAGCACCTCCGGACCCTTGATGAGGATGCCGAGCTGTGCGCCGCGCCCCGTCCCGACGAGCAGCGCGGTCGGGGTGGCGAGCCCGAGCGCGCACGGGCACGCGATGATGAGGACCGCGACGGCGGCGGTGAAGGCCATGGAGGCCGAGGCGCCGGTCAGCAGCCAGCCGACGAGGGTGCCCAGGGCGATCAGCAGCACGATCGGGACGAAGACGCCCGAGATGCGGTCGGCGAGCCTCTGGACCTTGGCCTTGCCGGACTGGGCGTCCTCGACGAGCCGCGCCATCTGCGCGAGCTGGGTGTCGTCGCCGACGCGGGTGGCGCGCACGACGAGACGCCCGCCGGCGTTGACCGTCGCTCCGACGACGGGGTCGCCCGGCGCGACCTCGACGGGGACGGACTCGCCCGTGACCATCGAGGCGTCGACGGCAGACGTTCCCGACACGACGACGCCGTCGGTGGCGATCTTCTCACCGGGGCGCACGACGAACTCCTCACCGACGCGCAGCTCGGCGATCGGGACGCGCACCTCGGCGGTCGTGCCGTCGGCGGCCGGACGCAGCACCGCCACGTCCTTCGCGCCGATCTCGAGCAGCGCGCGCAGCGCCGCCCCCGCGCGACGCTTGGAGCGCTGCTCGAAGTAGCGGCCGGCGAGCACGAACGTCGTGACGCCCGCCGCGACCTCGAGGTAGATGTCGCCCGCGCCGTCGCTCGGGGTCACCGACCATTCGAACGTGTGGGTCATCCCCGGCATGCCGGCGTGACCGAAGAACAGCGCGTACAGCGACCACAGGAACGCCGCCGAGACGCCGAGCGAGATGAGCGTGTCCATCGTCGCGGCGCCGTGGCGCAGATTGATCCACGCGGCTCGGTGGAACGGCCACGCGCCCCACACCACGACCGGCGCGGCGAGGGCGAGCGACGCCCACTGCCAGTAGGTGAACTGCAGCGCCGGGATCATCGCGAGCAGGATCACCGGCGTCGACAGCACGATCGAGCCGATGAGCCGCTGGCGCAGGCTCGTGAGCTCGGGATCGGCCGGCTCGGCGTCGTCGCCCTCGGCCGTGGCGGCCGGGGGAGCGGGCAGCACCGCGGTGTACCCGGTCTTGACGACCTCGTCGATCAGCGCCTGCGGGTCGATGCCCGCCGGGGCGCTCACGACGGCCTTCTCGGTGGCGTAGTTGACGGATGCCTCGACCCCGTCCATCCGGTTCAGGCGCTTCTCGATCCGCGCGGCGCACGAGGCGCACGTCATCCCGCCGATCTCGAGCTCGATCCTGGCGGCAGGGGTCGAGGAGTCCATCAGGCGCGGACCGCGGTGTAGCCGGCCTCGTCGACGGCCGCGATGACGGCGTCGTCGGCGAGCTCTGTCGCAGAGACGATGCGCAGCGTGCCGGCGGCGGCGCTCACCTGCACGTCCTCGACGCCGGCGAGCTTCGACACCTCGCCGCGTACGGACGCCTCGCAGTGCCCGCAGCTCATTCCCGTCACGTTGTACTCGACAGTGCTCTTCTCGGACCCGGCCATGTCGCCGCCTTTCTCGTGGAGTTCCAGGATACCCCTGAGGGGTACCGCGGGATCAGCCTATACCCTTAGGGGGTATGGGGATCGAGAAAAGCCGATATCGGATCGAAATCCCCCGGTCGCGCCCGTTACACATCGTTAACGAACGGCAACATTCACGAACGCTTGTCGCGATTAGGTTTGTCGCATTGGGGCGGCGCCCGAGTCGTTCCCCCGATCACCCATAGCAAGGAGCAACATGAGCGTCTTCACCCGCTCGCGCGGATCTGCCCTCCTCGGCGGCATCGCGCTCGTCGGCGCCAGCGCCCTCGTCCTCGCCGGCTGCGCCTCTGGTGGCAGCGGCAACGAGGGAGACGGCGACGGGTCGTCGCAGGAGGCCCGCGACCTCACCCTCAAGATCGGCACGATCCTGCCCCAGACCGGCAGCCTCGCGTACCTCGGCCCGCCCGAGGAGGCCGGTGTCGGTCTGGCTGTCGACGACGTCAACGAGGCCGCCAAGGGCGTCGCGATCGGTGACATCGTGTGGGGCGACTCCGGCGACACCGACAACAAGGCCTACGCGACCACGATCCAGAAGCTGATCTCTGAGAAGGTGACGGCCGCCATCGGCGCCGCGTCGTCGGGTGTGACGAAGCTGTTCCTCGACGACGCCGTCGCGGCCGGCATCCTCACGTTCTCGCCCGCGAACACCTCGCTCGACTTCACCAACTGGGACGACAACAACCTCTACTGGCGCACGGCCCCGGCCGACACGCTCCAGGGCGAGGTGCTCGGCAACCTGGTGGGCGAGGACGGACACAAGAACGTGGCCGTCATCTACCAGAACGACTCCTACGGAACGGGCCTCAACAAGACGTTCCAGGACACGTTCAAGAGCACGGGCGGCGAGATCGTCGCCGAGCAGTCGTACAACACCGGTGACACCAACTTCGACGCCCAGATCTCGGCCGTCCTCGCGTCGAACCCCGACGCGATCGCCCTGATCACGTTCGACGAGATCTACACGATCGGTCCGGCGCTGCTCGCAGCGGGCTACCCGGCCAAGGACCTGTACCTCGTCGACGGCAACCTGAAGAACTTCGGCAAGGACGGCAAGTGGCCGGCCGGAGTCAGCATGGAGGGTGCGAAGGGCACCACGCCTGCCGGCCCGGCGCCGGACGAGTCCTTCTACAAGCGGCTGAACGACTGGGCGGTCGCCGACGGCCGTCCCGAGATCGCCGACTACACCTACGCGAACGAGGCGTACGACGCGATCGTGCTCATCTCGCTGGCCGCGCTGGCTGCGAACTCGTCCGACCCCGCCGACATCGCCGGCAAGCTGCAGGAGGTCTCCGGCGGCGGCGACGACCCGGGTGAGAAGTGCACGTCGTACGCCGACTGCGCCGACCTCATCCTCGACGGCAAGAAGGCCGACTACGACGGCTACTCGGGCCCGATCACGTTCGACGAGCACGGCGACCCGACGGAGGCCACCATCGGCATCTTCCAGTACGGCGCCGACAACAACTACACGCGCATCGACCTGTAATCCACGGCGCAGCAGCGAGGGCCCCGGAGCGATCCGGGGCCCTTCGTGCGTCCGCCGCGTGCGCCCACAGAGAAGGACGAGGGGGTGGATGCCGCGGCATCCACCCCCTCGTCCTTCTGTGTCGCTGGGTCAGGCCGCCTCGGAGCCGAGGCTTCCCAGGTAGAGGCCGATGACCTTGGGGTCGTTGAGCAGCTGCCGCCCCGTGCCCTCGTATGCGTCGCGGCCTTGGTCGAGCACATAGCCGCGGTCGCAGATCTGCAGGCAGCGGCGGGCGTTCTGCTCGACCATGATCGTCGTGACGCCGGCCTTGTTGATGTCGGAGACGCGGATGAACGCGTCGTCCTGACGAACAGGGGACAGGCCCGCGGACGGCTCGTCGAGCAGCAGCACCGACGGGTCCATCATGAGCGCGCGCGACATCGCCACCATCTGTCGCTCGCCGCCCGAGAGCGACCCCGCACGCTGGCCGAGCCGCTTGCCGAGCTCGGCGAAGATGCCGGTCACGAACTCGAGGCGCTCGGCGTACACCTTCGGGCGCTGATACAGCCCCATCTGCAGGTTCTCGGCGATCGTGAGCGACGGAAAGACGTTGTTCGTCTGCGGCACGAAGCCGACCCCGCGCTGCACGAGCTTGTCGGACTTCAGCCCGACGACGCTCTCGCCGTCGACCGTGATGTCGCCGCCGCGCACCCTGACCATGCCGAAGATCGCCTTCAGCAGCGTCGACTTGCCGGCGCCGTTGGGGCCGATGATGCCGATCAGCTCGCCCTTGCGGGCGATCAGATTGGCGCCGTTGATGATGTTGATTCCCGGCAGATAGCCCGCCGTGAGGTCCTTCACCTCGACGATGACCGTCTCGGTCTTCATGCCCTCCACGCGGGCGGCTCCGGGATCGGGGACGGCCGATCCGGGAGTCCGGGGGGCCGGCGACTCGTCGCTCACTTGCTCTCCTCCTCGGCTTCGGCGATCGAGGCCTCCTCGGCCTCCTTGATCTCTTCGAGCAGCTCCTCGGCGGACTCGCCGAGCTCGCCGGCGACGCGTCCGGTCACGACGCCGAGGTCGACGTCCTGATGGCTGCCCAGGTACGCGTCGATGACCGCCTTGTCCTGCATGACCGTCTCGGGCGGCCCCTCGGCGACGACCTTGCCCTCGGCCATCACGATGACCCAGTCGGCGATGTGCCGCACCATGTGCATGTCGTGCTCGACGAAGAGGACTGTCATGCCGAGGTCCTTGAGATCGAGGATGTGGTCGAGCAGGGACTCGGTGAGGGCCGGGTTCACACCGGCCATCGGCTCGTCGAGCATCACGAGGGTCGGATCGCTCATGAGCGCCCGCGCCATCTCCAGCAGCTTGCGCTGACCCCCCGAGAGCGAGGCGGCGTAGTCGTCGGCCTTCGCGTCGAGCTTGAAGCGCGCGAGCAGCTCCATCGCCTTGTCTTCGATCGCGTCGTCCTGCTTGCGCCAGATCGCCGGGATCACGCTCGCCCAGAGGCTCTCACCCTTCTGGCCGGTCGCGCCGAGCTTCATGTTCTCGAGCACCGTGAGCAGCGACAACGCCTTGGTCAGCTGGAACGTGCGCACCTGACCCATGCGGGCGACCTTGAACGACGGGATGCCCGACAGCGACGTGCCGTCGAAGCTCCAGGTTCCCGAGTTGGGCTTGTCGAAGCCGCACAGCAGGTTGAACAGCGTCGTCTTGCCGGCGCCGTTGGGACCGATGAGCGCGGTGATCGCGTGCCGGGGGATCTCCAGGTGCTCGACGTCGACGGCGGTCAGACCGCCGAAGTGCCGCGTGACGTTGTCGATGACGAGGACGGGGTCGTTCTTGGGGACGCCCGGAGCGGGTTCCCCCTTCGCGAGTCCCGCGGTCTTCGGACGACGGATGCTGCCGGTCGGCGTGGTGACGGCGCCCGTGGCGGGCTCGACCGGCGTGGCGGGCTCGACCGGCGTGGCGGGCTCGACCGGCGTGGCGGGCGTGGGCGCCTCCTCGGGGACGTCGGGCTGGTCGGCGGGCGGGGTGCTGGGCGGGTTACTTGACAAAGGTCAGCTCCCTCTTGTTTCCGAAGATGCCCTGCGGGCGGAAGATGACGATCAGCATGAGGGCGACGCCGACGAGGATGAACCGCAGCGTCGCGGCCTGCTGCGACGTCATGGGCAGGATGTCGGCCTGGGCGAGCACGGGCAGCACGTTGTCGAGGAAGCCCATGATGACCCAGAAGATCACCGAGCCGACGACGGGGCCGAACACGGTCGCGGCGCCGCCGAGCAGCAGGATCGTCCAGATGAAGAACGTGAGGCTCGTCGTATAGGTGGCAGGGACCACCGCCGACGGGAGGGCGAACACGACGCCGCCGAGGGCGCCGAACACACCACCGATCATGAGCGCCTGCATCTTGTATGAGAACACGTTCTTGCCGAGCGAGCGCACGGCGTCCTCGTCCTCGCGGATGCCCTTGAGCACGCGGCCCCACGGGCTGCGCATGATCGCCCACACGAGATAGACGGCGATGCCCAGGAGGATGATGCCGAACACGCGCACCCACAGCTGGTCGGCCGTCCACTGCCACGGCCCGAAGCCGTAGACGATCTGCTCGCCGTCGGCCCCCGTCTTGGGGAAGGGGTTCGCCGCGCGGAACCCGGCATGGTAACCGCCGAGCCCGTCCGCGGAGTTCGTGAACGCATCGAACAGCTGCGTCGTCAGCAGCAGTCGCACGATCTCGGCGGCCGCGATCGTGACGATGGCGAGATAGTCCGCGCGCAGTCGCAGCGTCGGGATGCCGAGGATGAGGGCGAACACGACGGCTGCGGCGCAGCCGACGAGGATGCCGACCCACCAGGGCCAGCCGAAGCTCAGGATCGAGATGGCGTAGCCGTAAGCGCCGAGGGCCATGAAGCCCGCCATGCCGAAGTTGAGCAGGCCGCCGAAGCCGAACTGCACGGCCAGGCCGGTCGCGGCGAGCGCGTAGGCGATCGTCTCCGGGCTGAACACCCAGTAGGCGGTGTTGTTGAAGATCTGTCCCCAGTCCATGGCTAGCCGAGCCTCTCTTTCCGGCCCAAGATGCCCTGGGGTCTCACGAGCAGGATCACGATCAGTGCGGCGAGGGCACCGACGTACTTCATGTCCGGCGGGATCCAGAGCGTCGAGATCTCGACCAGGATGCCGACGATCAGCGAGCCGATCAGTGCGCCGAACGCCGTGCCGAGACCGCCGAGGGTGACCGCGGCGAAGATGAGCAGCAGCACCTGCACGCCCATGTCCCACTTCACACCCGGACGGAAGTACGCCCACAGGACGCCGGCGATCGCAGCGAGGGTCGCCGCGAGGATCCACACGATGCGGATCACCCGGTCGACGTTGATGCCGGATGCCGCGGCCAGGCCGGGGTTGTCGCTGATGGCCCGGGTGGCCTTGCCGACGCGGGTGCGCAGCAGCCAGAACGCCACCGCGCCGAGGAGCACGATGCTGGTGGCCATCGACACGATGTCGATCCACGACAGCGAGATCGGCCCGAACGTGATGTCGCGCGGGGCGCCGGCGCCGGGAAGCTGGTACGTGCCGCCGCCGATGAAGTACTGGAACACGTAGCGTCCGGCCAGTGACAGGCCGATGCTCACGATCATGAGCTGCACGAGTCCCAGGCCCCTGCGTCGCAGCGGTCTCCACAGACCGGCGTCGAGCGACCAGCCCAGCGCAGCGCCGGCGACGAGGACGATCGGGATCGTCAGCCACATCGGGATCTGGAGCCAGACGCCGAACACGAGCGCGATCACGGCGCCGAAGGTCAGCATCTCGCCGTGGGCGAAGTTGCTGAGGCCGGTGGTGCCGAAGATGAGCGAGACGCCGACCGAGGCGAGCGCGAGCAGCAGGCCGAAGTTGAGGCCGTTCATCAGGCGCTCGACCAGCTGGTCGATGAAGGACGTGGTGACGCGCTCGCCCTCGCCGAGGAACAGGTTGACGATCTTCGACCCGGTGAGGCCGAATGTCACGTCGAAGGACGCCGTCGTCCCCTGTTTCGGCTGGATGCCCTCGGGCAGCTGCGTGGGATCGACGATGACCCCGTCGGGCAGCGTGTCCTCGTCGACCGTGAGCACGTAGTCGTCCTTCTCGGGCACGTACAGACGCCACTTGCCTTCGGCGTCGGTCACGGTCTCGGCCTTGAAGCCGCCGCCCTCGATGGTCATGGTGACGCCCGCGACAGGCGCGTCGTCATAGGTGATGATGCCGCCGAAGTAGAAGTCGGTCTTCTCCTGGTCGCCGCCCGGGGTGTCGGGTGCTTCGGCGGCGAACGCGCCGCCCGGAGAGGACAGGAACACCATGCCTGCAGCAAGCAGCAGTCCGAAGAGCACGATGATCCAATGGCGACTTCTGGTCGCGGACGCATTCGTGGGACCCACAGAACCTCCAGTTCGCCACCACGCGGACACCGAAGCTCGGGTCGCATCGGCCGTGATGGCGACGGTACGACTGTAATGTGTCGTCGCTGTTTCGCCTACGGTCACCTGCGGATACGTGATCCGATCGAAATCGGACCGGACAAGGGCCTCGCGCGCGCCCTCGCGCGTGCCGTTTCTGCGGGAACAAAACGGCCCTCCCGGGCGCTTAGAATCGAGTACGGAGCGTCACAAGCGCGCCGGCCGTCGCCGTCCAACCCCCAACTGAACGCGCCGCGCGCGAGGAGACCCCATGGAGCACAACGACCCCTTCGGCTTCGTCGGACTGACCTACGACGATGTGCTGCTGCTGCCCGGGCACACCGATGTGATCCCGAGCGAGGCGGACACGTCGTCGCGGCTCAGCCGGCGCATCACGGTCGCCACGCCACTGCTGTCGGCCGCCATGGACACGGTCACCGAGGCCCGCCTCGCGATCGCCATCGCACGTGAGGGCGGCATCGGCATCATCCACCGCAACCTCTCGATCGAGGACCAGGCCTCGATGGTCGACCGCGTCAAGCGCAGCGAGTCGGGCATGATCACCGACCCGATCACCACGACGCCAGACACGACGATCGAAGAGGTCGACTCGCTGTGCGCGCAGTACCGCATCTCGGGCCTGCCGGTCGTCGACGCCGACAACCACCTCGTGGGCATCGTGACCAACCGCGACATGCGGTTCGTCTCGGGTTTCGAGCGTCAGACCACGAAGGTCCGCGACGTCATGACGACCGAGAACCTCGTGACAGGTCGTGTCGGCATCAGCGCCGGTGAGGTCATCGCGCTGTTCGCCCGGCACCGTGTCGAGAAGCTGCCCCTCATCGACGAGGACGGCACGCTGTCCGGCCTCATCACCATCAAGGATTTCGACAAGAGCGAGAAGTACCCGCTCGCGACCAAGGACGAGCAGGGTCGCCTGCGCGTCGGCGCGGCGATCGGCTTCTTCGGCGACGCGTGGCAGCGCGCCGAGGCGCTCCGTGACGCGGGTGTCGACGTCATCGTCGTCGACACCGCCAACGGCCAGTCGGCCGGCGTCATCGACATGGTCCGCCGACTCAAGGGCGATGACTCCTTCGCCCACATCGACATCATCGGCGGCAACGTCGCGACGCGCGAGGGCGCCCAGGCGCTCATCGACGCGGGCGTCGACGCCGTGAAGGTGGGCGTCGGCCCGGGCTCGATCTGCACGACGCGCGTCGTCGCCGGGGTCGGCGTGCCGCAGGTCACCGCGATCTACGAGGCGTCGCTCGCGGCGCGCGAGGCGGGCGTGCCCGTCATCGCCGACGGCGGCCTGCAGTACTCGGGCGACATCGCGAAGGCGCTCGTCGCCGGCGCCGACACCGTCATGCTCGGTTCCCTCCTCGCCGGCACCGACGAGTCGCCGGGCGAGATCGTCTTCCAGGGCGGCAAGCAGTTCAAGCAGTACCGCGGCATGGGTTCGCTCGGCGCGCTGCAGACCCGCGGCAAGAAGACGTCCTACTCGAAGGACCGCTACTTCCAGGCCGACGTCCCCTCGGACGACAAGCTGATCCCCGAGGGCATCGAGGGTCAGGTCGCGTACCGCGGCCCGGTCTCGGCCGTCGCGTACCAGCTCGTGGGCGGCCTGCGTCAGTCGATGTTCTACGTCGGCGCCCGCACCGTCGAAGAGCTCAAGGCCAAGGGCAAGTTCGTGCGCATCACGGCCGCCGGCCTCAAGGAGTCCCACCCCCACGACGTGCAGATCGTCGTCGAGGCCCCCAACTACAAGAAGTAGCTCCAGCACAGCGGATGCCGTCACGCCCACCGGGCGTGACGGCATCCGCTGTTCGCTTGCGTGGTCCGGGCGTCCCGCCCTGCCGTCAGGGGAGGCGGAAGGGCGCGGCGGCCCGTGCGGAGGCGTCCGCGGCGAGGTCTGCGAGCACAGACCCGACCGCGGGGGTGAACTTGAAGCCGTGGCCCGAGAACCCGGCGCCCACGACGATGCCGCCGCAGCGATCGAGCACGAAGTCCTCCGTGTCGGTCGAGGTGTACGTGCAGCTGACCGGCACGGCGGTGTCGGGGTCGAGGCCCGGGAACCACTCGGCGACGTAGTCGCGCAGCTGCGCAGCCTGTTCGGGCACGGGGCGGAAGGTGCGGGCGTCGGGGTCGACGACGGGGCCGACCATGTGGAATCCCACCTTGACGCCCTCGCCGGGCGTGGGCATGCCGTAGACGTTGCCGATCGGTCCGCGCTGCGGATCGACGAAGTGGTTGAACGACGGCCACGCGAGGTCGGGGGAGCGCGGGGTGAAGTGCGCCGGGCTCTCCTCGCTGACGGTGAGTCGGGGGAGCGGGAAGGTGTCGGGGAGGATGCCGGCGGTCCATGCTCCCGCCGTCACCACGACCGTCTCGGCGACGAGGTCGTGGCGTTCGCCGCCGGCCTCGATCGTGAGCCTCACCCCGTCCGGGCCCTCGTCGATCGAGGTGACCGCGTGCTCGAAGCGGATGTCGGCGCCGTGCGACCGGGCGCCCTGCTCGAGCGCGTGCAGTGCTGCCGCAGCACGCACGACCCCGGCGTCGGGAGTGAACAGCGCGTCGCCCTCGAACCTCATGCCGCTCCAGCGCCGCGCCGCCTCGGTCGCCGTGAGCAGCTCGGCGCGCTCGCCGCGGGCGATCAGCGCTGCGTGCACGCCGTCGATGCGCTGCGGATCGCCGTGCGTCACCAATCCGTGCAGACGCAGCAGCGGCTCGCCGGTGGTACGTGACAGCTCGTCCCATTCGCCTCGGGCGAGGCCGAGCAGGTCGAGGTAGTGCGCCGCGTCGTAGGCGTTGTTGAAGTTGCGGGTCGCGCCGTGCGAGGCGCCGCGGGTGTGGCCGCGCGCGAAGCGCTCCAGGGTGAGCACGCGATGGCCGCGGCGCGCGAGCTGCCATGTGGTGGCCAGCCCCATCGCGCCCGCTCCGACGACGACGAACGGGACGTGCTCGGTCATGGGTCCTCCACGGGGCGGGGCGTCGCCGGGCGGCGGCATCCCGTCCCTTCCATCTTCGCGCAGGGCCGCCGAGAACCACGGCGTGTGACGCCTCCACCCGGCCGCACACACTTCGCACATCCGCGCGGATCTGCGAAGCAGGTTCGGAGATCTCGCCCGACTCGGACGCCTGAGCCTGATCGGTCCGAGCCAGGCGATTTCTCCGAGGCTGGCGCGCGAAGTCTGTGCGCTGCTCGCTACGCGGTGGGTGCGAGTGCCGGCTCCGCGGCGGGCTCGGAGCCAGCCGCGGCTCCGGCGTCCGCGGCCGCGGTCTTCGGGGTGGCGGCATCCACCGGCGTCGCCTTGCCCGAGGGCAGCCAGAGCGCCACGACCGTCGCGGCGAACAGCACCGCAGCGCCGGTGAACACGGCAGGGCGGGCGGCGTCGACGTACATGTCGGGGAGCAGCTCTCCGCCGGCACCGACGAAGATCGCGGTCATGACGGCCGTGCCGAGGGCGACGCCGAGCTCGCGGACGGTCGAGTTGACTCCCGAGGCCTTCGCGTGGTCGATGAGGCCGAGCGTCGCCAGCAGCGCGGTCGCGGACGGCGCGAACACGAGCGCCATGCCGACCCCGGCCATCACGAACGGTGCGATGAGCGTCGGGTAGTCGAGGTCGGTCGACATGACCGCGGCGATCCATGTGAGCGCCGCCCCCTGGAGGGCCAGTCCCAGCACGAGCAGGATGCGGGTGCCCACGCGAGGTGCCAGAATGCCGGCGATCGGGGCGATGAACATCGGCGCGAGCGTCCACGGGGTGGTCTGCACCGCGGCCTCCAGCGGGGAGGAGCCCTGCACGACCTGCAGGTACTGGATGAGGATGAACACCGCGCCGAACGTGCCGAAGCTGAACGCGAAGCCGACGATGTTGGTGATCGAGAACGACCGGTCGCGGAAGAGGCGCAGCGGCACGAGCGGCGCCTTGGCGCGCAGCTGCCAGAGCAGGAACCCGGCCACGAGCACGGCGCCGAGCGCGATCTCGGCGATCACGCCGAGCGAGTCCCAGCCGTCGTCGTTGCCCCGCACGATCGCGTGCACCAGGGCCAGCACACCGGCCGCCGCCAGCACGGCGCCCGGGACGTCGATGCGGGAGCGGGCGCCGAAGTCGTTGTTCAGCACGACGAGGGCGAGCGGGATCGCGAACAGCGCGACGGGCACGTTGATCCAGAAGATCGCCTGCCAGTTCCAGCCCTCCATGATCGCGCCGCCGACGAGCGGACCGACGGCGACGCCGAGTCCCGACACACCGCCCCAGATGCCGATCGCGAGCGGGCGCCTCTCCTTCGGGACCGCGCCGCTGAGAAGCGCGAGCGACAGCGGCATGACGCCGGCGCCGCCGACCCCCTGCACGGCGCGGGCGGCGATGAGCTGGCCCGGATCGGTGCTGAGCGCGGCGAGGATCGACCCCGCGCCGAAGACGGCGATGCCGATCGCGAAGACGGTGCGCCGGCCGAACCGGTCGCCGAGCGCCGAGGCGATGAGGATCGAACCCGCGAAGGCGAGCGTGTAGGCGTTGACGAACCACTGGAGCTCTTCGACGCTCGCGCCCATCTCGCTGTGGAGGACCGGCAGCGCATTGGTCATGACGAGGTTGTCGAGCGTGGCCATGAACATCGGGAGGGATGCCGCGGCCACGATGAGGGCGAAGGGGCGCGTCCGTCGGGCGACGGCGGCGGGTGTTGCAGCGGACATGGAAGGCTCCGGTTGTAATTGGATGATTACCTGCTAGAGAGCAATGTAGTAATCGACTGATTACAAAGTCAAGTCATTCGCTGATAACCTTCGGGTATGACTTCTGCGGCTATGGGCGACAGTGGCGTCGTCGCGCTCGACGACGCGATCGAATCGGGCAAGCGGCTGTCGTCGGGGGAGCGGCGTCGGCAGATCCTCGTGGCGGCGCTCGCCGTGTTCGGCGCCCGAGGATACGAGGGCGCGACGACCGACGAGGTGGCCCGCGCCGCAGGCGTGAGCCAGCCGTACGTCGTCCGGCTGTTCGGGTCGAAGGAGAACCTGTTCCTCGCCGCGATCGAGGACGCCCTCGCCCGCATGCTCTCCGGCTTCCGCGCCGCACTGGCCGACGAGTCTCCGCACGATCCCGACATCACGCCCGAGAAGGCGGCGGCCAAGCGCATCGGGCAGGCCTATGTCGACCTCATCGAGGTCCGCGGTCTGCACCAGACGCTCGCGCACGCCTATCTGCTCGGCAGCCACCCCGCGATCGGCGCGGCCGCGCGCAAGGGATTCGCCACGGTGTGGCGCTTCTTCCGCGACGAGATGGGGCTCGACGCCGACGAGGCGCGCGCGTTCATGGCCGAGGGCATGCTCATCAGCACCATGATCGGGCTGCGGATCGTCGACGACTACGGCTCAGATCCGCAGATCACCGAGCTGTTCCGCTCATGCTTCCCCTCCGAGCTGCCGCACGTGCTCGAGGTGCTCCCGCGCGGCGTCGACCGCTTCTAGCCGCGCCCTGGTCCGCGTCCGGGCCCCGGCGTATCGTCGGGGGCATGTGCCGGAACATCCACACGCTCCACAACTTCGAGCCCGCCGCGACCTCCGAAGAGGTGCACGCCGCCGCGCTCCAGTACGTGCGCAAGATCGCGGGCACCACGAAGCCCTCGAAGGCGAACCAGGAGGCGTTCGACCACGCCGTCCACGAGATCGCGCACCTCACGCAGCATCTGCTCGACGACCTCGTCGCGGTCGCGCCGCCGAAGAACCGCGAGGTGGAGGCGGCGAAGGCGCGCGAGCGGGCGATCCGCTCCGGCCGGTACGCGGCGCCGGCCGCCTGACGCGCATGTCCCACGCAGACCTCCGACTCGGATAGTCTGGTCGGCTCCCCTTCCGGCGATGACTGCCGCTTCGGAGCAGAGGGGAACCCCGTGGGTCACATCGACATCGCCGCCGTCTCGTATGCACTGCCGGACGGCAGACCACTGCTCGACGATGTCTCGTTCCGGGTGGGCGAGGGATCGACGACGGCGCTCATCGGGCAGAACGGCGCCGGCAAGTCCACGCTGCTGAGGATCATCCGCGATGAGCTCCCCGCGCTGTCGGGCGTGGTCTCGATCGACGGCGGGCTGGGCGTCATGGACCAGTTCGTCGGCCACGGCGAGCCCGGCCAGACCGTGCACGACCTGCTCATCTCGGTCGCGCCCGACCGCGTCCGCCGCACGGCGCGCGAGCTGGAGGACGCCGAGGCGGCCATCATCGAGCACGACGACCTCGACACGCAGATGCGGTACGCCGGGGCGCTCGCCGACTACGCCGAAGCGGGCGGCTACGAGTACGAGACGGTCTGGGACACGTGCACCACCGCGGCCCTGGGCATCCCGTTCACTCGGGCGCGTTACCGCGAACTCACGACGCTGTCCGGCGGCGAGCAGAAGCGACTCGCGCTGGAGGCGCTGCTGCGCGGCCCCGACCAGGTGCTGCTGCTCGACGAGCCCGACAACTACCTCGATGTGCCCGGCAAGCGGTGGCTCGAAGAGCGCCTGCGCGAGACGCCGAAGACGGTGCTGCTGGTCTCGCACGACCGCGAGCTGCTGGCCCGTGCGGCCGACCGCATCGTGACGCTCGAAGCGGGTGGCGCCGGCAGCACGGCGTGGGTGCACGGCGGTGGGTTCGGCACGTACCACCGGGCACGCGAGGACCGCATGGACCGGCTCGACGAGCTGCGCCGGCGCTGGGACGAGCAACACGTGAAGCTCAAGGCGCTCGTCGCGATGCTCAAGGTCAAGGCCGCGAACAACAGCGACATGGCCTCGCGCTATCGTGCCGCCCAGACGCGGCTGAGCAAGTTCGAAGACGCCGGTCCGCCGCAGGAGCGCCCCAAGGAGCAGGACCTCGACCTGCGGCTGCGCGGCGCGCGCACCGGCCGCCGCGCGGTCGTCGCCGAGCAGCTGGAGCTCACCGGGCTCATGAAGCCGTTCGACGTCGAGGTGTGGTTCGGCGACAGGGCCGCCGTGCTCGGCTCGAACGGGTCGGGCAAGTCGCATTTCCTGCGGCTGCTGGCCCGTGGCGGCACCGATCCCGACGGACGGCTGGGGCACATCACCGCCACCGGCGCCGCGCTGGAGCCGGTCGCGCACGAGGGTCGTGCGATCCTCGGCGCCCGCGTGGTGCCGGGCTGGTTCGCTCAGACCCACCGGCATCCCGAGTTCGACGGACGCACCCTGCTCGACATCCTGCACCGCGGCGAGGACGCCCGCGCGGGTCTCCCGCGCGACGCGGCGTCGAGCGCGCTGGACCGCTACGGGCTCGTGGCGCAGGCCGAGCAGACGTTCGACAGCCTGTCGGGCGGGCAGCAGGCGCGGTTCCAGATCCTGCTGCTGGAGCTGTCGGGAGCGACCCTGCTGCTGCTGGACGAGCCGACCGACAACCTCGACCTCGTCTCGGCCGAGGCGCTGCAGGACGCGCTCGCCCGGTTCGAGGGCACGGTGCTCGCTGTCACGCACGATCGGTGGCTCGCGAAGTCGTTCGACAGGTTCCTCGTGTTCGGCTCGGACGGCCGCGTCGTGGAGTCCGACGCTCCGGTGTGGGACGAGGCCCGCGTCGTGCGCGCCCGGTGAGGCGGCGAGGGGATGCCGGCGGCCGGGGCCGGCGGCATCCCTCGTCCCTCCGGATCGGGCGGCGCCGAGGGTGACGGGTAGGCTGGTCGGGTGAGCATGGACATCGAACTCGGCCGGGCAAAGCGCGCGCGTCGCGCCTACACGTTCGACGACATCGCGGTGGTGCCGTCGAGGCGCACGCGCAACCCCGAGGACGTCTCGACAGCCTGGACGATCGATGCGTTCAGCTTCGACATCCCGGTGCTGGGCGCCCCGATGGACTCGGTGGTGAGCCCGCGCACGGCGATCATGCTGGGCCAGCTGGGCGGCCTCGGCGTCCTCGACCTCGAGGGGCTGTGGACGCGGTACGACGACCCCGAGCCTCTGCTCACCGAGATCGCGGCCCTCGAGAAGGGCGCTGCCACTCGTCGCATGCAGGAGCTGTACTCCGAGCCGATCAAGCCCGAGCTGGTGCGTGACCGGCTGGCCGAGATCCGCGCCGCCGGTGTGACAGTCGCCGGTTCGCTGACGCCGCAGCGCACGCAGGAGCTCTACGAGACCGTCGTCGCCGCGGGCGTCGACCTGTTCGTGATCCGCGGCACCACGGTGTCGGCCGAGCACGTGTCGAGCGTCGACCAGCCCCTCAACCTCAAGAAGTTCATCTACGATCTCGACGTCCCGGTGATCGTCGGTGGCGCGTCGACGTACACCGCCGCCCTCCACCTCATGCGCACGGGCGCGGCCGGCGTGCTCGTCGGGTTCGGCGGCGGGGCGGCGTCGACGACCCGCGCCACCCTGGGCCTGCACGCCCCGATGGCCACCGCCGTCGCCGATGTCGCCGGCGCGCGCCGTGACTACCTCGACGAGTCGGGCGGGCGCTACGTGCACGTCATCGCCGACGGCGGCGTGGGCACGTCGGGCGACATCGTCAAGGCGATCGCCATGGGCGCCGATGCCGTCATGCTCGGAGTGGCGCTGGCGCGCGCGACCGATGCTCCCGGCCGAGGATTCCACTGGGGCCCTGAGGCGCACCACGCCCAGCTGCCCCGCGGCCGCCGCGTGAAGGTCGACCAGGTCGCCTCGCTCGAAGAGATCCTGTACGGTCCCGCGCCCGTCGCCGACGGCACCGCGAACCTCATCGGGGCGCTGCGCAAGTCGATGGCCACGACCGGGTACTCCGACCTCAAGGAGTTCCAGCGCGTCGAGGTCGTCGTCGCCCCGTACGCCGCAGGATGAGCTCACCCGCGCCCGAATCCCCTCCGGCCCCGGAGGTCTTTCCGCCGACGCTGCGCGAGGTGATGCTGCGTCCGCGCTGGATCGGCATGCTGCTGCTGTGCCTCGTCGTCGCGGGTGTGTTCGCGTGGCTCGGCCAGTGGCAGCTCGCCCGGGCGGTGCAGGTGAACCCGAACCCGCCCGGTGCCACCGAAGAGGTGCGCCCGATCGGCGATGTCGTCCAGCCGGGCGAGTACCTCAACGACCCGCTGGTCGGTCAGCGCGTCGAGACGAGCGGCACGTGGGTGCCCGGCGACTTCCTGATCGTCGAGTCCCGCTACAACGACGGCGTCAAGGGCTACTGGGTGACCGGGCAGCTGCGCCTCGGCGAGGGCGAGACCGAGGTCACGGGTCCGGTGTCGGTGGCCGTCGCGCTGGGTTGGGCTTCGACGATGGATGCCGCGCACGCGGCCGTCGAGACGCTCGAGCGTGAGGCATCCGATGCCGATCCGATCGACGTGACCGGGCGCCTGATCGCCGACGAGGGCCCGGTGCTGCCGCCCCACGGCGCCGATCCGCAGACGATGACGCGCATGTCGCCGGCCGCGCTGCTCGGTCGCTGGCACGACATCGAGGAGCTGAGCGTCTTCCGTCCGTACCTGGCGTCGACCGAGGCGCTCGGCGGGCTCGACGCGATCTCGTCGCCGGCGCCCGAAGAGGGCTCGACCGTCAACTGGCTGAACATCTTCTACGCCGTGGAGTGGGCCGTCTTCGCCGGCTTCGCGTTCTACCTCTGGTACCGCCTCGCGAAGGACGCGTGGGAGAAGGAGCTCGAGGACTTCGCTGACGACGAGGGCGAGGGCGACGGCGAGCCCGCCGGCGACGCCCCCGGCGGGGGCGCGGCGGCGCGCGGGTAGACTGGGGGTCATGCCCCGCGCCCCGAAGCTCGCTTCCTTTCCGGCGATCCGCGGAGCCCTAAAGTTCTACCAGATCTGCTCGATCATCACGGGAACCATGCTGCTGCTGCTGGTCGCCGAGATGATCGTCAAGTACGGCCTCCACTATGAGCTGTTCCTGGGCGGATCCGGCGGCTTCCTGTGGTTCGCGCCCGTCGTCGAGACCGCCTCCGGCCTGGAGTCCACCGGCGACGGTCTGAACCTGTCGCTGGGCATCCTGGTCGCGCACGGCTGGTTCTACGTCGTCTACCTCGTCTCGTGCTTCCGGGTGTGGAGCCTCATGCGGTGGAACCTCGGGCGTCTCGCGATGCTCGCCGCCGGTGGCATCGTGCCGCTGCTGTCGTTCTTCATGGAGGCCCGCGTCGCCCGCGACGTGAAGTCCTACCTCGCGCAGCGCGAGGCCGATGAACTGCACTCGCGAGCCGAGCACTCGTCCCTCACTCACGCGATCCCTACGGAGAACAAGCGTTGACAGAACAATCTGAGACCGACCAGCGTCCGGTCCTCGTCGTCGACTTCGGCGCGCAGTACGCGCAGCTGATCGCCCGCCGCGTCCGCGAGGCCGGCGTGTACAGCGAGATCGTGCCGCACACCGCGACCGCCGCCGACATCGCCGCCAAGAACCCGGTCGGGATCATCCTGTCGGGCGGCCCGTCGTCGGTGTACGAAGCGGGCGCGCCCGCGCTCGACGCCGGCGTGTTCGACCTCGGCGTGCCGACGCTCGGCATCTGCTACGGCTTCCAGGTCATGGCGCAGGCGCTCGGCGGTGAGGTCGCCAACACCGGCCTCCGCGAGTACGGCGCGACGGATGCCGCGGTCACCGGTGACGGCGGCGTGCTGCTGGGCGGCCAGCCGGTCGAGCAGAACGTGTGGATGAGCCACGGCGACCAGGTCGCGAAGGCCCCCGAGGGCTTCGAGGTGCTCGCCTCGACCGGCGCGACCCCCGTGGCCGCGTTCGCGAGCGACGAGCGCCGGCTGTACGGCGTGCAGTGGCATCCCGAGGTCAAGCACTCGGACTACGGTCAGAACGTCATCGAGAACTTCCTGCACAAGGCGGCGGGTCTGCCCGCTGACTGGAACAGCGGCAACGTCATCGCCGAGCAAGTGGAGAAGATCCGCGCCCAGGTCGGCACGGGCCGTGTGCTGTCGGCCCTGTCGGGCGGCGTGGACTCGGCCGTCTCGACGGCCCTGGTGCACAAGGCCGTCGGCGACCAGCTCGTCGCGGTCTTCGTCGACCACGGGCTTCTCCGCAAGGGCGAGCGCGAGCAGGTCGAGCAGGACTACGTCGCCTCGACGGGCGTGCGTCTGGTCACTGTCGACGCGCGTGAGACGTTCCTGAACGCCCTCGCCGGCGTGAGCGACCCCGAGCAGAAGCGCAAGATCATCGGCCGCGAGTTCATCCGCGCCTTCGAGAAGGTCCAGGCCGACCTCGTCGCCGAGGCGGCGGCCGAGGGCGAGCCGATCAGCTTCCTCGTGCAGGGCACGCTGTACCCCGACGTCGTCGAGTCCGGCGGCGGCACCGGCACCGCGAACATCAAGTCGCACCACAACGTGGGCGGCCTGCCGGAGGACCTGCAGTTCGAGCTCGTCGAGCCGCTGCGCACCCTGTTCAAGGACGAGGTGCGCGCGATCGGCCGCGAGCTGGGCCTTCCCGAGGTCATCGTTGCCCGCCAGCCGTTTCCGGGCCCCGGCCTCGGGATCCGGATCGTGGGTGAGGTCACCGCTGACCGTCTCGAGATTCTGCGCGATGCCGACGCCATCGCCCGCGAGGAGCTGACCAAGGCGGGTCTGGACGGCGAGATCTGGCAGTGCCCGGTCGTGCTGCTGGCCGACGTGCGCTCGGTGGGCGTGCAGGGCGACGGCCGCACGTACGGCCACCCGATCGTGCTGCGCCCCGTCTCGTCCGAGGACGCGATGACCGCCGACTGGACGCGCCTGCCCTACGACGTGCTGTCGAAGATCTCGAACCGCATCACCAACGAGGTGCGCGACATCAACCGCGTCGTCCTCGACGTGACCTCGAAGCCCCCGGGGACCATCGAGTGGGAGTGATTCCTGGATGCCGCAAGCCCTGGCTTGCGGCATCCATTCGTTTCGGCAGGCGTCGCAGGGAAGGATGGACGGGTGAGCTCTGAGACGCAGCTGCCCGAGGCCGACTACGTGGTGCTCGGGAGCCGGATCGCCCTCGGGCTCGACGGCGGATTCGCCGTGGCGGTGCCCGCGCGGCTGCGGCTGCTGGAGGCCGCGGGCGCGCGCGAGCCGCTGATGCTGAGCGTCGACGGCCAGTCGCCCGAGGCCCACGCCGCGCAGCGGCAGGCGTTCGTCGACGGCGGGCATGTCCCGGATCCGTCGCGGGTGCGCAACCTGTTCGACGAGCTGCTCGCGGGCGGCGACTGGCTGTCGCGCGCGGGCGAGCCGGGCGGACGGACGCCGGGCGTGGCGTACCGGACGGTGCGGGATGCCGCCGACCGGCCCATCGCGGAGCTCCCGGTGATCGAGAACGACCCCGAATGGCACCTGCGCGACGCGAACGTCGTCGTCCACGCGCCGGACGGGGATCGCGTGCTGCGCGGGTTCCGCGGGCTCTACATCGCGTGGCTCGAGGCGATCGCCGCGTCGCGACGCGGCGCGGCGGGGGATCCCGATCGCCTGTTCGTCGTCGTGTGCGAGTCCCGCCAGATCGGCGAGGCGCTCGTCGGGTGGGACGACCCCCGCGTGCGGCTCGTGCACACGATCCACAACTCCCACCTGCCGGCCCCGCACGACGACCCGGCCGCGCCGGTGACCGGGCTGTGGGAGCGCTGGCTGCGCACCCTCGACGCGCACGATGCCGTGCTGTGGCCCACGGCGGCGCAGCGTGACGAGGTCGCCGCGCGGTTCGGTGACCCGGGCACGTTCCACGTCGTGCCGAACACGATCGACCTCGGCCCCGAGCCCGGTGCGGCAGTGCGCCGCGACCCGCACCGCGTCGTGATGCTCAACCGCCTCGCGCCGCAGAAGCGCGTCGACCTCGCCGTGCGGGCGTGGCCCGCCGTCGTCGCGGCGGTGCCCGACGCGCACCTCGACGTGTACGGCGACGGCCCGTTGCGCGACGAGCTGCAGACGCTGGTCGACGAGCTCGGGGTCGCGGCATCCGTCACCCTGCACGGGGCGACCTCGGAACGGGATGCCGTCTTCGACAGGTCGTCCGTGTTCCTGACCTCCACCGCGTTCGAGGGGCAGGGCCTGTCGATCGCCGAGGCGCTCGCGCGCGGGCTTCCGGTGGTGTCGACCGATGCGCGTTACGGGCCGCGCGAGGCGGTCGGCGATGCGGGTGTGCTCGTGCCGCCGGGTGATGTCGAGGCGCTCTCGGCCGCGCTGATCGACCTGCTGCGGGACGACCGCCGCCGCGTGCAGCTCGCCGCCCGCGCCCGCGCCGCGGCCGCGGCGTTCACGCCCGAGGCCGTGCGCCCGGCGCTGGTCGCGGCCCTGCGTGCCGCCGTCGGGCACCCCTCGCGCCGCGCGCGCTGACACCCCTTTCGCCGGGCGGGGCCCTGCTGCCGCCTCCTCCCGCCCCGTCCACGCCCCGCTCCGCCCGCCCCATGGGGTCCGTTCGTCGTATATGTACGCCATCCAGGGCATTTCGCGTACATATGCGACGACTCGACCTGGGGGAGGAAGGCGGGAGCGTGGCCCCGTCGATCCGCCGAGGGCAGAGCCGCCGGGAGCGGAAACGGACGCTGCGCCGGGCCGCCGCGCGCAGGCTGGGGTCATGGCAGAAGAAGGCAAGATCCCCCAGTTCGGGGCTGAAGCGCGGCGCGAGCTGTTCCAGCAGCGCGTGCTCGTGCTCGACGGCCCGCTCGACGACGACAACGGCACGCTGCTCACGACCCAGCTGCTCGCCCTGGCGGCGGAGGACGAGGCGGCCGACATCGCGCTGTGGATCCACTCGCCCGGCGGCTCGGTGCCGTCGATGCTCGCGATCCGCGATGTGATGCGGCTGATCCCCAACGACGTCGCCACGCTCGCGCTCGGCCTCGCGTGCAGCGCCGGGCAGTTCCTGCTGTCGGCAGGGACCCCGGGCAAACGGCGGGCGCTCCCGCACGCGCGCATCCTCATGCATCAGGGCTCGGCAGGCATCGGCGGCTCGACGGTGGACGTCGAGGTACAGGCCGACGACCTCCGCTACACGCGCGACACGGTGCTCGGCATCGTGGCGAACGACACCGGACAGCCGCTCGACCGCATCTTCGAGGACTCGCTGCACGACCGGTGGTACACCGCCGAGCAGGCGCGCGAGTACGGCTTCATCGACGCGATCGTGGACGACTTCGCCCAGGTCGTGCCCAGGCGCCGACGACCGGCGGGGCTCGGGATCGGGACGGAGGTCGCAGCATGAGCGGGTACACGATCCCGAACGTCGTGGCGCAGCATCCACGGGGCGATCGCATCATGGACGTCTACTCGCACCTGCTCGCCGAACGCGTCGTCTACCTCGGCACGGGCATCGACGCGGGCGTCGCCAACGCCCTCATCGCGCAGCTGCTGCACCTCGACGCCGACAGCCCCGACCGCGACATCCAGCTCTACATCAACTGCGAGGGCGGTGATCCCTCGGCGATGCTCGCCGTCTACGACACGATGCAGCACGTGCGCCCCGACGTCGCGACGACGGTCGTGGGACAGGCGATCGGGGTCGGCGCCGTCATGCTCGCCGCCGGTGCGCCGGGCAAGCGCTCGGTGCTGCCGCACGCACGCGTCGTGCTGCATCAGCCGGCGGGGCAGGGGAGGGGCGCGATCCCCGACCTCATCCTGCAGGCCGACGAACTGGTGCGGGTGCGTGGCGAGGTCGAAGAGATCCTCGCGCGGCACAGCGGAAAGGATGCCGCACAGCTTCGCTCCGACACCGACCGTGACCGCGTGTTCACCGCCGCCGACGCCGTGACCTATGGTCTCGCCGACCACGTGCTGGACCGGGTCCCGGCGCACGCCGGGTGAGCCCGCCGGTTGCGCCGGGCTCCGGTCGCGCCCCGGTCGTCGAGCGAGAGGAGCCAGTCGAGACGCCGCGAGCCGCCGATCGGACCCGGCCCCGTCGGCGACGTCCGCGTCGAGCCGGTCCCCGAGAGCGTCTCACGACGTTTCGACTTCGCTCCTTCGTCGCTCCGCTCAACGACCGGAGGGGGCGCCCGGCCACACCTTGCCCTCCCAGGGGTCGTAGTCGGCGATGAGCTCCTCCTGCGGCGGGCGCTCGTCCTCGGCCACGTGCTGCAGGTTCACGCGCACCCGGTACCAGACCGAGCTCGAGCCGCGCATCCCGTCGATCAGCACGTCCGCGGGGTGCAGCTGCGCGTTCGCGGCCGGGTGGCGCCGGATCCACTCCTGGAGTGCGGCGATCGACTCGGACTTCGTCTTCGTGCGGGCGATCTCGATGAGCGGCATCGTGGATTGCCGGCGACCGTCCGCGCCGCCGCCGCGCGGCGGCTTCTCGGCGGGGCCGAGCTCCTCGGCCAGGCGCAGCAATCCGTCGAGCGTGCCGACGGTCTCGTCGATGCCGGCGTGCGGGTCGCCGAGCTCGGCGTAGCGCGCGGGCACAGTGAGCACCGTGAACTCCTCGGGCCGGCGCGAGCGCACCTCATCCCAGCCGAGCGGCGTCGACACGCGCGCGTCGGGCAGCGGCCGGATCGAGTATGCGGATGCCACGGTCCGGTCCTTCGCGTTCTGGTTGAAGTCGACGAACACGCTCTCGCCGCGCTCCTCCTTCCACCATTGTGCGGTGGCGAGGCCCGGTGCGCGGTTCGCGACCTCGCGGGCGAGCGTCTCTGCGGCTAGGCGCACCTGCCGGAAGTCCCACTGCGGCGCGATGCGGACGAGGATGTGGATGCCGCGAGAGCCGCTGGTCTTCGGCCAGCCGACGAGTCCCACATCGTCGAGCACCTCACGGGCGACGAACGCGGTGTCGACGATCTGCGACCAGTCCACACCGGGCATGGGATCGAGGTCGATCCGCAGCTCGTCGGGATGGTCGAGGTCCTCCGCGCGAACCGGATGCGGGTTCAGGTCGAGACAGCCGAGGTTGACGATCCAGGCGAGGCCCGCGGCATCCCGGATCACGGCCTCCTCTGCCGACGTGCCGCGGGCGTAGTGGAGCGTCGCGGTGTCGATGAAGTCGGGGTGGTTCTCGGGCACGCGCTTCTGGAAGAAGGGCTCGGCGTCGATCCCTTTCGGGAAGCGCTTGAGCACCATCGGCCTGCCGCCCGCGCCACGCAGTGCGCCATCGGCGACCGACAGGTAGTAGCGCACGATGTCGAGCTTGGTGACGCCGGGTTCGGGGAACACGATCTTCGTCGGGCTCGAGATGCGCACCTCGTGCCCGCCGATGTCGAGGATCTCGGCCTCTGCCTTTGCGGGGGTCACCCGGCCCACGCTAGCGACGCCTCGCGACATCGACCAGGGGGCTGCCCCGAACCGGCTCAGGCGGCGAGGGCGAAGGCGGCGCGGCAGCCCACGGCGGCGCGCTCGGTCTCGCGCGACCGCAGGTCGTCGACCACGGCCGCGGTGAGCTCGATGAGCGTCACGTCGAGCGCGCCGGCGACGGCGGCGATCATCTCGCTCGACGGCTCTTTGAGCCCGCGCTCGATCTCGGACAGATACTGCGGCGAGACCCCCGCGCGGTCGGCCGTGTCGGCGAGGCGCTCGCCGCGCTCGTGCCGCAGGCGTCGCAGCTGTTCCCCGAGGGCGTCGCGCCACAGCGGCTCGGGGTCGCGGCGGGGCCGCGCGGGCTTCGTCGGCAGCGTGATGATCTCGGCCATGGCGTCACGATAGAACGGGATGCCGCCACCCGGCGACCCGTTCCGCCCACAGCAGAACGGCCCCGCCCGGAGACTGGGCGGCCGTGCTGCGCGACGCCGCAGGATCAGTCCCGATCCCCCTCACACGCGGGTGAACCGCAGCGTCACGATCTGGAACGGGCGCAGTTCCAGATGCACCGACGCGCCGTCGGCAGCCACTCCATCGGCGGGCACGTCGCGCTCCAGCAGATCGACCTGCCGCACCCCGGCGACGTCGAACCCCACGGTGAGCGTCGCATGGGCGCGCACGCCCAGCGCCTCGTATAGGCGCACGACGACATCGCCGCTGCCGTCCTCGGCGAGCTTCACGGCCTCGACGACCACACCCGGCCGGTCGACCGCGACGAGCGGCTCGATGGCCTCGGCCGCGGCGTCGGCGACGCGCCGGTCGGGCAGGTTGATGCGGTAGCCCTCGGTCACCGCCTGCGCCATGTCGGCGCCGACGACGAGCCCGACCCGGAGCGCGTGGGCGCCCTGGTCCTGGGTCGGGTCGGGGAACAGCGCCGCGCGGATGAGCGACAGGCGTGCGATCGTGATCGTGCCGCCGCGCTCGTCGCGCTGTTCCCGCGTGATGTCGTGCCCGTACGTCGAGTCGTTCACCACCGCGACGCCGAAGTCCGGCTCGGCGACGCGGATCCACCGGTGCGCGACGGTCTCGAAGCGGGCGGCATCCCACGACGTGTTCGTGTGAGTCGGACGCTCGATGTGGCCGAACTGGATCTCCGACGCGGCGCGATCGGTGTGCAGGTCGAGCGGGAACGCGAGCTTCAGCAGCTTCTGCTTCTCGTGCCAGTCCAGCTCGAACGCGAACGACACCACGCGCGAGCCCTCGGCGAGGCTGATGCGCTCGACCACGGTGGATTCGCCGAACCGCCGCTCGACGACGACCGATGACCCCTCGACCCCGATCGAGGCGACCTCGGTGAGGTCGCGCACCGTGTTGCGATAGTGCACGTCGACATCCCACGCGTCCCACTGCGTCGGGGTGTCGCGGTGCAGCTGCAGCAGGCCTGCAGCGCGTCCGGGCGGCACGACCTCGCGGCCCTTCGCGAGGTCGACAGCCGAGACGACGAGCCCACGAGCGTCGACGGTCGCACGCACGATCCCGTTGTCGAGTACCCAGCCGGTGCCCTCCACCACGGGAGCGACCTCGGCCGCGAGGGCATCCGGACCCGCGCCCAGCGCCACCACGCCGCCGCGGTCGTGCGGTGCGGCGTTGGCGACGAGCGTGCGGTCGCCCGACCCTGCGAGCGCGCGCAGGCTCTCTCCGATGATGTCTTCGAGCTCGCGTGCGACCCACGCGTAGTTGCGCTCGGCGTCGTGGTACACCCACGCGATCGACGAGCCGGGCAGGATGTCATGGAACTGCTGCAGCAGCACGGTCTCCCAGACCCGCTGCAGCCGCTCGGCCGGATACAGGATGCCGCACCGCACGCTCGCCGTCGCCGCCCACAGCTCCGCCTCGCGCAGCAGGTGCTCGCTGCGGCGGTTGCCCTGCTTGGTGTTGAGCTGGCTGGTATACGTACCGCGGTGGAACTCGAGGTAGAGCTCGCCGGACCACACCTCGGGGAGCGGGTACTCGGCCTCGGCGGTCTCGAAGAAGCGGCGCGGCGTGCTGTGCTCGACGCGCGGCGAGCCTTCGAGCGACCCGGTGCGGGCGACCGCGGCCGTCATCTCGCGGGTGGGGCCGCCGCCGCCGTCGCCGTATCCGTAGGGGAGGAGCGACACGGTGCCGCGGCCCTTGTCGGCGTAGTTGCGCTCGGCGTGGGCCAGCTCGTCGGCCGTGACGCGCGAGTTGTACGTGTCGACCGGCGGGAAGTGCGTGAACAGGCGCGTGCCGTCGATGCCCTCCCACAGGAACGTGTGGTGCGGCATCCGATTCGTCTCGTTCCACGAGATCTTCTGCGTCAGGAACCAGCGCGCGCCCGCGGCCTTCGCGATCTGGGGGAGGGCGCCCGAGTAGCCGAACGAGTCGGGCAGCCACACCTCGGGGGTGTCGAGGTCGAACTCGCGCAGGAAGAACGACTTGCCCGCGACGAACTGGCGCGCCATCGCCTCCGAACCGGGCATGTTCGTGTCGGATTCGACCCACATGCTGCCGACCGGGATGAACCGGCCCTCCTTGACGCGGGCGCGGATGCGCTCGAACAGGTCGGGGTAGACCTCCTTGATCCACGCGTACTGCTGCGCGCTGGAGGCGACGAACACGAACTCGGGGTCCTCGTCCATGAGCGACAGCACGTTCGAGAAGGTGCGCGCCGCCTTGCGCACCGTCTCGCGCACCGGCCACAGCCAGGCCGAGTCGATGTGCGCGTGGCCCACCGCGTGCAGCGTGTGTGCGGACGCGGACGCGGGGCTCGCGAGCACCGGGGCGAGGACGGCGCGACCGGCGGCCGCGGTGCCGGCGATGTCGTCGGGGTCGACGGTGTCGATCATGCGCTCCAGCGCGACGAGGATGTCGGCCCGCCGCGGCGATCCCGCGTCGAGCTCGTCGGCGAGGCCCCGCAGCGCGAGCGTGTCGGCGAGCAGGTCGGCGACCTCCAGATCGCGCAGCCGCACGTCCAGGTGCCGCAGGGTGTAGATCGGGTCGGTGCCCGCCGTCGCGCGGTCGCCCACCGGTGTCGGTGCGAAGGTGAAGAGGCTCCCGACGTCGGGGTTCGAGGCCGCCTCGATGTACACATCGACCTCGCCCGCCGCATCGACGGCTTCGGCGACCGCGTTGTTGAGCGGTTCGATGCCGCGCACCGGGCTGCCTGCGGTGCTCCACACCATGGCCTCGCACTGGAAGCCGGGCTGCCCCTGAGTGAAGCCGAGGTCGACGACGATCTCGGGGCGCGTACGCGCGGGAAGGGCGCCGTCGGCGTCGCGCCACTGCGCGGGCACGGCGCCCCGAACACGGAACCAGGTCGTGCCCCACGGGAGGCCCCACAGGTCGCCGGGCGCGATCGGGGTGTACTGACCCGCCGCGGCGGTGTCGAACGGGACGGGCTCGTCGGCGGCATCCCATCGGGTCGCCTGCAGAGGAGCCGATGCGCGGTACACGTGCGGCCGGAGCCGTTCGACGACGAACCGGTCGACGCGAAGACGGGCGAGAGAGGAACGGTCGTGCATGCCTGTGCTTTCAGACGTGGGGCCGCGGCCCTGGACAGAACCGGCGAACGCGCACTCCATGGGTCGTGCAGCCTCGCGCACATGTTATTCAAACAGATTTAGTAAATCTGTCAAGCGTCGACGGGACGCGGAGCGCCCCACTTCTACGCGAGACCGATCATCAGGTCCGACGCGCGCGCGGTGAACGCCTCGTCGAGGACGAGGGATGCCGCACCCGCTGCCGCCAGGTCGGTCCCCAGCCGTGCCTCGCGCAGCACGATCGGCCGCGTGGTCGTGATCTGCGGCATTACCGGCAGTGCGGCGTCCAGCGCCGGCCGCAGCGCCTCACCCAGACGGCTCCACACCGGGCCGCCGATCACGAAGGTGCCGGCGTCCAGCACGTTGTTCAGCAGCACGATCGCCCGCGCGAAGTCCGCTGCGGCCAAGTCCCGCACGGCCAGCGCACGGCGGTCGCCGTCAGCGATGCGCGTGCGCATCTCGTCGATCGCGCCCCACACCGCGGTCGGCGCGATCGCGGGGGAGTCCGTGATGCCGGCGTCGAACAGCAGGCGCTCCGGCGCCACCGAGACGCCGAGGCAGCCGCGCTGCCCGCAGTGGCACGGCGGTCCACCCGGTTCGACGAGCAGGTGGCCGATGTCACCGGCGTTGCCGGTGCGGCCACGGACCGCCTCGCCGTCGACCGCCATGCCCAGCCCCACCCCTGCGCCGTAGTAGACCAGCGCGGCGTCGTCGAGGGCATGCTCGGTCTCGGCCCACAGCTCGCCGACCATGGCGGCCACGACGTCCTTCTCGACGACGACGGGGTGGCGGGCGGCCTCGGCGAGCAGCTCGCGCAAGCGGGTGTGGTGCCAGCGCGGCAGCAGCGGGGGCGTGAGCACGGTGCCGGACTCGTGGTCGATCGGCCCCGGCGCGGCGACGCCGATGCCCAGCACGCGGTCCATCGGCACGTCGGCCGAGCGCAGCAAGGCCGTCGCATCTCGGGCGAGCGCGGCGATCAGCTCGGCCGCGCCGGCCTCGGCGGCCGGCGGCCGCTCCCTGTGCGCGACGATGTCGCCCGCCAGGTCCACGACGACGAACGTGTCGACGGAGGGATCGAGATGGATGCCGACGGCATACCGCGCGGTGCGGTTGAGCTGCAGCGGGGTGCGGGGCTTCCCGGGGCCGAGCACGACCCTGTCGCCCTCGACCACGAAGCCCTCTGCGGCCAGGCGGCGGGCGACGTTGCCCAGCGTCTGGGCCGACAGCCCGGTCTGCGCCGCGAGTTCGATGCGGCTGAGCCCGGCGGGCGAGCGCCGGATCATGTCGAGCACGAGAGTCTGGTTGTACGTGCCGACCGCGGGCATGTTCGATCCGCGCTTCATCGTCCCCTCCGTGCAGCCGTCGCTCCCCGCAGGCTACCCGGAGTCCGCCGTGGAACGCGAAGAGGCCGCCCGGTGACCGGGCGGCCTCTTCGTGAGAACGGCGTCAGTTGTTGCCGCGGGCGATCGCGAGGATCCGCAGGATCTCGACGTACAGCCACACGACGGTGACCATGATGCCGAAGCCGCCGAGCCAGCCGTACTGGCGGGGGGCGCCGTTGCGCACGCCCTGCTGGATGCTGTCGAAGTCGAGCACCAGCGAGTACGCGGCCATGATGACGACGAAGATGCCGATCAGCACGCCCCACGGGATGCCGAACAGCGGGCTCTGGTTGCTGAGCATGCCGAACGCGCCACCGGCGATCGGGACGTTGAAGATCATCAGGCCGATGTTGACGAGCGAGAACACCAGGTAGCCGACCATCGCGATCAGGAAGACCTTGGTGGCACGCTTCGATGCGCGCACCTTGCCGCTGGCGAACAGGGCAAGGGTCACGCCGACGACAGCGAGGGTCGCGAGGGTCGCCTGCAGGACGATGCCGTGGTAGATGAACTCGAAGAACGCCGAGATGCCGCCGACGAACAGACCCTCGAACGCCGCGTAGCCGAAGATCAGCGCCGGGCGGATCTTCTTGCGCGACGTGAAGATGACGACCATCGACAGGACGAAGCCGCCGAGCGCGCCGATGATCCACGGCAGTGCGTTGATCTGCGGGTTGATCGCGGTGACGCCGGCCATCGTCCACACCCAGCCGACGGCGGCGAAGGCGAGGAGGACGGCGAACAGGCCGACCGTCTTCCAGATGGTGTCTTCGTACGACATGCGCCCGGTCTCGGCGGCGCCGGCCGACGGAGCGGCGTACATGCCCTCGAGCTGCGCCTGCGCGGCTGCATCCGTTGTGGCGTGCTGCGCGGTGGCGTACTGGGTCTGCGCACCCAGGTTGGCTGCCTGCGCACCCCCGGGGTAGGTCTTGACGGCCTTCGGGTCCTGGAAGGCCGGGTTGTTGAACGCGGGGTTGTTGAGGGCCACTGCTCTCACACTCCAATGTCAAGGGAATCCCAGCACGGTGCTGTTGATCAACACTAACCGACAGGCGGCCGCCGGGGTCGGATGGGCCCTGTGAGAGGACTATGAAGGGATGCCGCCCGCCCCGGGTCGTCCGGCGCTCGGGCTAGCCTGGTGCGATGCCGCGCCGGACTCCGCTCGTCATCGGTCATCGCGGAGCGCCGGGGTATCGCCCCGAGCACTCCCGCTCGTCGTACGCCCTCGCCTTCGAGCTCGGCGTGGACGCGGTCGAGCCGGACGTCGTGGTCTCGCGCGACGGAGTGCTGATCGTGCGTCATGAGAACGAGATCTCGGGCACGACCGACGTCGCCGAGCGCCCCGAGTTCGCCGACCGCCGCACGACGAAGACCGTGGACGGGGCTGCGCTGACCGGCTGGTTCACCGAGGACTTCACGTGGGACGAGCTCTCGACGCTGTACTGCCGCGAACGGATCGCCGACCTGCGGCCGTCGAGTGCCACTTTCGACGGCGAGCAGACCGTGCTGTGTCTACGGGACGTGCTCGAAGCCGCGCGGGCCGCGTCGCTGGAGCAGGGGCGCGAGATCGGCGTCGTGCTCGAGATCAAGCACGCGACGTACTTCGCATCGCTCGGCTGGGATGTCGCCGCGCTCGTGGAGGCCGAGCTCCGCGACGCGGGCTGGGACGCGGGACAATGGCCGCTCACCGTCGAGTCGTTCGAGTCGACGGTGCTGCTGGCGCTCAAGGAACGCGGCATCCGCGCCTCGTACGTGTACCTGCTCGAAGCGGCGGGGCGTCCGTTCGACCTCGCGTCCACGCAGGGCAAGGCCGCGCCGACGTATCCGTCGCTCGCGACGCCGGCGGGTCTGGACGGACTCGTCGGGCAGGTCGACGGAATCAGCGTCGACAAGCGCATGATCCTCGCCCCCGACCGGCTGGGCCGCACGAACGGCCCGTCGGCGATCGTCGCCGACGCGCACGAACGCGGGCTGAGGGTGTTCACCTGGACGTGCCGGCCCGAGAACCGGTTCTTGATCGGCCAATTCCGCGGCCCCGGCGGCCCGTCGGCGTTCGGCGAATGGGAGGGCGAGTGGGGTGTGATCCGGGATGCCGGCATCGACGGCGTCTTCGTCGACCACCCCGATCTCGGGGTGGAGTTCTTCCGCCCCTGACAGTGGGCCCTCGCCCCTACATCTCAGGGGTGTGCAATCGCGCGAGGAACGTGTCCACTCCGCGCGGCGTGCCGCGGCGGTCGGTGCGCGAGACGAGGACGATCACGGCCACGGCGATCGGCACCGTCCAGGCGGCGGGCTGTTCGAGGAGGGGACGGATGCCGGGGGCCCAGGCCGCCAGCATCCCGCCGCCGAAGATCGCCGCCGCAGACAGCGTGCCGCCGACGAGCATGCCGGCCACCGCGCCCCGTGCGGTGAGCCCGCGCCACCAGATGCCGAGCAGGAGGACGGGACACAGCGTCGAGGCGGTGAACGCGAAGACGAGGCCGACGCTGCCGGCGAGCCCTGACGACTCGGTCGCGAGGGCGACCACGAGCGGCACGATCGTGGCGAGCACGGCCGCGATCCGGAAGCCGCGCACGCTGCCGCCCAGCATGTCCTGGCTGATGACACCCGCGAGGGATACGACCAGACCCGAGGTCGTCGACAGGAAGGCGGCGAACGCGCCGGCGATCACGAGGGCCGTCAGCAGCACGCCCGCAGGGCCCGGCACGAGCCGTCCCGGCAGCATGAGGACGAGGGCGTCAGCCTGCCCGCCGGCGGCGAGGTCGGGGGCGAACACGCGGCCCAGCAGGCCGAACACCGTCGGGAAGCAGTAGAACGCCGACAGCAGCGCGAGCACGATGACCGTCGTCCGGCGTGCGGCGACGCCATCGGGGCTCGTATAGAACCGCACCAGCACGTGGGGCAGGCCGAGGGTGCCCAGCAGCAGCGCGACCATGAGCGACACGGTGCGGTAGACGTCGAGCCCCGCCGGTCCGGCCTCCGCCGGGAACGGATCGATGGATGCCGCATGCGCGACGATCCCCGGCACGCCTCCCGCGACGACGATGAGGATGACCACGGCGGGGATCGCGAGCGCGGTGAGCTTCAGCCAGAACTGGAACGCCTGCACGAACGTGATGGAGCGCATGCCGCCCGCGACCACGACCGCCGCGACGATGACCGCGACGGCCACGGACCCCGCCCACGCCGGCATCCCCGTCGTGATCCTCACGGTGAGCGCCGCACCCTGCAGCTGCGGCACGATGTAGAACCAGCCGATGACGATCACGAGGACGCTGGTGACACGGCGCACGCCTGTCGATTCGAGCCGCGCCTGCGTGAAGTCGGGGATCGTGTACGCGCCGGAGCGGCGCAGCGGCGCGGCGACGAACAGCAGCAGCATGAGGTAGCCCGCGGTGTAGCCGATCGGGAACCACAGGCCCTGCGATCCGGTGAGCAGCACCAGCCCGGCCACCCCGAGGAACGACGCCGCCGAGAGGTACTCGCCGCCGATGGCCGACGCGTTCCACCACGGGCGCACGGTGCGGCTCGCGACGTAGAAGTCGCTCGTGGTGCGCGACACCCGCAGCCCGTAGAAGCCGATCAGCGTCGATGCCGCGGCCACGGCGGCGATGCTCACGTAGCCCACCCAGGGGTTCATTCGTCCACCGTGAGCGCGCGGTACCGCGCCTCGTTGCGGGCCGCCGCGCGCACGTAGAGGACGGCGACGGTGATCGCGAGCGGGTACAGCCCGAATCCGAGGAGGAGCCAGGATGCCGGCACCCCGAACACGACCGCGGCACTGAGATCGGGCACGAGCGCGAGGATCAGCACGAAGGCGATCGTCGCCACGATGAAGCCCGTCGTCGCCACGATCCCGAGGCGCAGCTGCGAGCGGATGAGCGAGCGCACGTACACGGCAGCCGGTTCCGTCGCCCGTCCGCTGGGCGCGGGGGAACGCAGGTCGAACGCGGGGCGTGCGGCCGGTCCGAGGCCTGCCGCCGTGATCCGGACGCGCTCCGGGCGGGCGGGCGGAGGCGCTTCGCCGAGGTCGTCGGTCACGGGTCCGCCCGCACCGTCGACTGGGCGAGGCGGTCGCGCAGACCGGGCAGCATCCGGCGGCTCACCGGCAGTGCCGCATCGCCGACGACGACGGTCGGATGATCCGAGCCGAGGCGGATCTGCGCGACGTGTGCCAGCGCCACCAGATACGAGCGGTGCACGCGGACGAAGCCGGCGTCCGCCCACTGGCGCTCGAGGTCCGAGATCGGCACGCGCACCAGGAACCCGCCCTCGGCGGTGCACAGCCGGGTGTAGTCGCCCTGGGCCTGCACGTAGCGGACGTCATCGCGGCGGATCATGCGCGTGGTGCCGCCCAGGGTCACCGCGATGAGCTCGGCGGCCGGGGGCGCCGTGGCCTCGGGCGTCTGCCGAAGCGCGTCGATCACGCGCGAGATCGACCGCTCGAGGCGCACGCCACGGACGGGCTTGAGCAGGTAGTCGACGGCTTCGAGGTCGAACGCCTCGAGCGCTCCGTCCTCGTCGGCGGTGACGAACACCAGGGCGGGCCGGTGCTCGAACCGCTGCAGTGCCCGGGCGAGGTCGAACCCCGAGAGCCCCGGCATGTGGATGTCGAGGAACACCGCGTCGATGCGCTCCCGGGTGAGCAGGCGGATGGCATCGGCGCCGGTCGACACCTGGTGCACGCGGCCGATCCGGGCATCCTGTTCCAGCAGATACGCGAGCGCGGCGAGGGCGGGTTCTTCGTCGTCGGCGATGAGGACGTCGATCATGCGTCAGTGCTCGCGGGGACGGGGCCGGTCGCCGACGCGGCCTTGGGCAGGGTCTTGGGGATCCGCATGCGCACGAGCGTCCCGGCGCCGATCTGGGTCTCGACGACCAGGCCGTTCTCGTCGCCGTACACCTGGCGCAGCCGGGCGTCGACGTTGCGCAGCCCCACGTTGTCGCGCGGTCGCGCGCTCGCCGAACCGGCCGCCGCGGCGCCGAGCGGACCGGGTGCGAGCACCTCGCGGATCTGCTCAGGGTCGAAGCCCACGCCGTCGTCCTCGACCGTGATCTCGGCGAAGGCGCCGGAATCGGAGGCCTCGATCGTGATGCGCCCGCCGCCCTCCTTCGCCTCGAGCCCGTGGCGGACGGCGTTCTCGACGAGCGGCTGGATCGACAGGAAGGGGATGACGGTGCCGAGCACCTCAGGCGCGATCTGCAGCGTCACCTGCAGCCGATCGCCGAAGCGCGCACGCTCCAGGCGCAGGTAGCTGTCGATCGAGTGCAGCTCCTCCGCGATCGTCGTGAACTCGCCGTGGCGGCGGAACGAGTACCGCGTAAAGTCGGCGAACTCGAGGACGAGCTCGTGCGCCCGCTGCGGGTCGGTGAGGATGAACGATGCGATGGCGTTGAGCGCGTTGTAGATGAAGTGCGGGCTGATCTGCGCGCGGAGCGCGCGCACCTCGGCCTCGGCGAGCGCGGTGCGGGAGGCATCCAATTCTCCGAGCTCGATCTGCGCGGCCATCCAGTCCGCGACCTCCGCCGTCGCGCGCACGAGCCCGGCACGCACCGGGCTGGAGAACGCGACGATCGCGCCCGCCGGACGCTTGCCGATGAGGATCGGGGCCGACACGGCGTCGACGTCGGCGCCGACCCCGCGGCGCACCTGCGCCTTGCCCGCCGCGTGCACGCTCGCCGCGAGCTGCGCGGCGACCTCGCGCAGGCGTTCGTCGCCGTCGAGCGCGACGACCCCGTGCGGATCGACGATCGCGAAGGTGTCGCAGCCGAGCAGCGACTTCAGGTGGCGGCCGGCCTTGACGGCATCCTGCTGGCTGACGCCGCCCCGCAGGTGCTTGGCAGCCCGGGCGGCCAGGTGGAGGGTCTGATAGGTCGCCTGCTCGGCGTCGGTCCCGAGCTCGCGCGATGAGACCAGCACCCGCCGCAGAAGGACGACGAGACCCACCGCGGCGGCCCCGGCGACAGCGCCGGCGCCCGCGAACAGCAGCAGCGAGTCGGGCATTCTCAGGCCAGCGTAATCCGTCGCCCGGCGCGGCCGGACTCCGTTCGTCGCACCGTCGACGCCGTTCGTCGACGACGAGCGGCGCTGCCCGTCGGAGAGGTCCCGCGCGCGGCAACATCGTCACGCGCAGCACGCGCTGCGTGTTCCATCCCCCTTCGAAGGAGAAGCCATGGGCAACGACGCCCCGGGCGCGGTGACGGCACCAGACGTCGACTACCGCGCGGTACAGCAATCCGACCGGTTCCAGCAGTTGAAGAAGCGCCAGCGCGGCTTCGTCTTCCCCGTCCTGGTGGCGTGCCTGGTCTGGTACCTCGCCTACGTGCTGCTGGCCATGTACGCACACGACTTCATGTCGACGCCCGTGTTCGGGCACGTCAACGTGGCGATGCTGCTCGGCTTCGCGCAGATCGTCACCACCTTCGCGGTCACGACCTGGTACGTGAGCTTCGCGAACCGCCGCCTGGACCCCATCGCGAGCGAGATCCGCGAGTCGGTCGCCGTCGACCCCGCTTCGGCCCCTGAGGAGGTCTCGCGATGAGCATCGTCTTCGCAGCGGATGCCGCTCCCGCGTCGTCGCCGGGCAACCCCTGGCTCAACATCGGCATCTTCGCGCTGTTCGTCGCGATCACGATGGTGATCGTCTTCCGGGCGAGCCGCAACAACAAGACCGCGTCCGACTACTACGCGGCGGGCCGCTCGTTCACCGGAGGCCAGAACGGCTCCGCGATCGCGGGCGACTACCTGTCGGCGGCGTCGTTCCTCGGCATCGTCGGCGCGATCGCGATCACCGGGTACGACGGCTTCATGTACTCGATCGGCTTCCTCGTGGCGTGGCTGGTCGCCCTGCTGCTGGTCGCCGAGCTGCTGCGCAACACCGGCAGGTTCACGATGGCCGACGTGCTGTCGTTCCGACTGAAGCAGACGCCGGTGCGGGTGGCCGCGGCCATCACGACGCTCGTCGTGTGCTTCTTCTACCTGCTCGCGCAGATGGCGGGCGCGGGCGGTCTCGTCTCGCTGCTGCTGGGCATCGGAGACACCCTCGGGCAGTCGCTGGTGATCACGGTCGTCGGCGCGCTCATGATCCTCTACGTGCTCATCGGCGGCATGAAGGGCACCACGTGGGTGCAGATCATCAAGGCCGTGCTGCTCATCGCGGGCGCCGCGGTGATGACGGTGTGGGTGCTGGCGCTGCACGGCTTCGACCTGTCGGCGCTGCTCGAGAAGGCCGCCACCGTCGCCGAGAACCCGGCGATCCTCGACCCCGGCCTGAAGTACGGCGCCAGCGACATCACCAAGGTCGACTTCATCTCGCTGGGCCTTGCCCTCGTGCTCGGCACCGCAGCCCTGCCGCATGTGCTGATGCGCTTCTACACGGTGCCCACGGCCAAAGAGGCCCGCAAATCCGTCGTGTGGGCGATCTGGCTGATCGGCATCTTCTACGTCTTCACGCTCGTCCTCGGCTACGGCGCGGCGGCCCTCGTCGGACCGGCCGTCATCGCGGCGGCACCGGGCGGCGCGAACTCGGCGGCCCCGCTGCTGGCCAACGCGCTCGGCGGACCGCTGCTGCTCGGCCTCATCTCGGCGATCGCCTTCGCGACGATCCTCGCGGTGGTCGCCGGCCTGACCATCACGGCTGCGGCCTCGTTCGCGCACGACATCTACGCGTCGGTCGTCAAGAAGGGCAAGCCGGCCGCGGGCGCCGAGGTCAAGGTCGCCCGTCGCACCGTCGTGGTGATCGGTGTCATCGCGATCATCGGCGGCATCGGCGCCAACGGGCAGAACGTGGCGTTCCTCGTCGCGCTCGCGTTCGCCGTCGCGGCATCGGCCAACCTGCCGACCATCGTGTACTCGCTGTACTGGAAGCGGTTCACGACGAAGGGCGCGCTGTGGAGCATGTATGGCGGGCTCGCCTCGGCCATCATCCTCATCGCGTTCTCGCCCGTCGTGTCGGGGTCCGAGACGTCGATGCTGAAGACCGACGCGATCGACTTCGCCTGGTTCCCGCTGTCGAACCCGGGCATCGTGTCGATTCCGCTCGCGTTCTTCCTCGGTTGGCTGGGGACGATCCTCGACAAGGGCACGGAGGATGCCGCCAAGGAGGCCGAGATGGAGGTGCGGGCGCTCACCGGCATCGGAGCCGAGGGAGCCACCCAGCACTAGCGGAACGAGCGGTGCCGCCCCCGGGGGAGGCGGACCGCCGGCAACGCGGAGGACCGTCCGGCTCGCCCGGGCGGTCCTCCGCCGTACGGTGGGCGGGTCGGACGTCAGGCGTAGAAGCCGTCGCGCAGGTTGATGCCGTGCTCGACCCAGACCTTGAGCGCGGCGAGCATCCCTGTCCAGCCCTCGCAGTTGCCGAACGCGCTCTTGGCGCCGGCGGGCGAGGCCAGCCAGGCGGACTCGGTGATCGTGACGAGCGTGCGGGTGTCGTCGTCGACGGGTTCGAACTCGAAGGTCGTGGTGGTCTCGGCTTCGACGCCGTCGCGGGCCTCCCACCGGATCACGAGCCGTCGCGGCGGATCGGCCTCGACGACCGTCACCGGGAACCGCCCCGGAAAGTCGGCGAAGTCCCAGGTGACGTCGGCGCCCTTCTCCAAGCGCCCGCGTGCGCCACCGGTCGTGAAGTAGTGCGAGAGCTGCTCAGGGTCGGCGACGGCCTCGAAGACTTCGGCGACGGGCCGTGCGACGCGCCCCGACACGGTGAACGACAGTGCGGTCAGTTCTTCAGACATGTTGTAGTTTTATAACATGACGGATGCCGCACACAACCCCCCTCCGGGCGACGCGGCCGACGACGACCTGGTTTTCAAGGCGCTTGCCGCGCCGTTGCGGCGGCGCATGCTCGACGCGCTCAAGCGGGAGCCGCTCACGACCGGGGTGCTGTGCGCGCGCTTTCCGGAGGTCGACCGCACGACGGTGCTGCAGCATCTGCGCGTGCTCGAGCGCGCCGAGCTCGTCACCGGCCGCCGGATCGGCCGCGAGCGGCACCTCGCCCTCGCGCCGCTGCCGATCAAGCGCATCCACGACCGCTGGATCGACGAGTACGCACGAGCCGCGGTCGATCTGCTCGACCGCCTGGACGCGGTCCGCCCGGGCGCTAGCCCAGCCGCTCCGCAACGACGCGGATCGTCGCCGCCGGATCGGGGCGGTGCATGACCGACTCGGGCACGATCACGAGCTCGGCGCCCGTCAGCTCCTCCGCCAGGCGATCGGCGGCCGTGAGCAGGATCGGGAAGGTCTGCTCGCCGCGCAGGATCGTCACCGGACCGGGCACCGCGAGCATCTCGGGGCTCGGCGTCGACGAGTCATGGACGAGGTTCGTGTCGTACACGGTCGACTGCGCGAGCGGCAGGACCGCCGCGAACTGCGGGCCGGCGCGGAAGGCCTCGACCATCTGCTGCGGCAGCCCGACGCCCTCGAGCTGGAAGGTGACGATCGCGTCGTCGGGGCGGCCCTCGTCGACGTAGTGCTGCAGCCGCGTCGCGAGGTCGTCGGCCGGCTCTTCGATGCCGAACCGCAGCGGCGGCTCCGACAGGAACAGCGCACCCGTCGGCACCCCGCGTCCGGCCGCGTACAGCGCGAGCACGGCGCCCGAGGAATGCCCGAGCACCGCGTCCACGGCGCCGGCCGACTCGATCACGGCGGCGAGGTCCTCGGCCTCGCGCTGGGGCGTGGATCCGGGGGCGTCGCCGCTCGATCCGCGCGAACGCCTGTCGTACGTGACGGCTCGGTAGCCGGCATCCACCAGCTCTTGAGCCAGGCCTGCAGCGTCGGCGGCCGTCGAGAGCGCGCCGTTCACGATCACCACCGCGCGGCCGTCGCCGAGCGATTCGTACGCGATGGGGGTTCCGTCAGCAGAGGTCGCGGTGTTCATGCCGTCAGCCAATCACGGGTCGCCGACACGCGACAGGTCAGTGCTCGCCGCCGGTCTGGCGGGCGAGCCGGGTCTCTTCGAGGTCGAGCAGCGACTGTGCCTCGGACAGCACGCGCGAGGGATACGTGCCCTGTGAGCGCAGCTCGAGCAGCCGGTCGCGCTCGGCGTTGACGACAGCCAGGCGCAGCTCGCGGTACCGCTGGTGCGGACGAGCGCCGGCGCGCAGCGCGCGGGCGCGTTCCCAGGCCGCCTCGGTGCGCAGGAACGAGGACTGCCGCACGCGCTCGATCACATCGGGGTCGATGGGCGTGGTGGTGGCGGCGTCCGATTCGATCTCGTCCAGGGCCTGCAGCCCGGCGTTGCTGATGTCGTCGAGCAGTGCCGCCAGCTCTTTGCTGTCTTCGCGGGCGTCGACGCCCTGGATCTTGAGGAGCCGGATGACCCATGGCAGCGTGCCGCCCTGCACGACGATGCTCGCCACCGCGACGGTGAACGCGATGAGCACGAGCTGCGGACGATAGGCGGTGTCTTCCGGCAGCGACTGCGCAGCGGCGAGCGTGACCACGCCGCGCATGCCGGCCCAGCCGAGCACGATGCCGCCACGCCAGTCGATGCGCTCCATCCGCCGCTGTTCGAGGTCGGCACGACGGCGCTCGTAGTCGCGCTCGAGCCTGTTGCGCAGCTTCGCCTGACGCTTCGTCGCGACAGTATGGCTGCGGTAGTAGTACAGCGCGAGAAGGGCATGGTACGTGCTCTTCTCGTCGCGTTCCTCGCGCCTGCCCAGCACCCACACGAGCGGACCCATCCACAGGTAGCGGATCACGATGAGTGCCAGTGTCGCGAGCAGGCCGATCCCGAACGCCTCGCCGGCGCTCAGGATCGTCGGGTCCACATCGCCCACGAGCGTGCGGATCTCGAGGCCGATCAGCAGGAAGACGCCGTTCTCGAGCAGGAACTGGATGGTGCGCCAGTTGATCCGGTCGCTCATGCGCGACTGCGCGGTGAACTTCGTCGGCGCCGCGTGCCCGGTGTAGAGCCCCGCGATCACGACCGCGAGGACCCCCGATGCGTGCAGCGCCTCGGCCGGCATGAACGCGACGAACGGCACCGCGAGCGACAGCGCGGTGTCGAGCACCGGGTCGTTGAGCTTGGAGCGCACGAAGACCGTCACGTAGCCCGCGACGAGCCCGACCGCCACGGCGACGACGACCGCGTACGCGAAGTCGAGCACGCCCGCCCACGGAGAGGCGAGCCCGACCGTCGCGGCGGCCACGGCGGAGCGCAGCAGCACGAGGGCGGTGGCATCGTTGAGCAGCCCCTCGCCCTCGAGCACCGTGAGCAGCCGCGGCGGCAGACCGAGTCGTCGTCCGATCGAGGTCGCGGCGACGGCATCCGGCGGGCTGATGATCGCGCCGAGGGCGATGGCGGCGGCGAGGTTGAGGTCGGGGAGCAGTTCGAACAGCAGGATGCCGGTGGCGAAGGCCGTGACGATCACCAGCACCACCGACAGGCTGGCGATCGGCCCGAGGTTGCGCCGGAAGTCGGTGATCGGCACGCTGATGGCCGCCGCGTAGAGGATGGGCGGCAGCAGTCCGTCGAGGATGATCTCGTGCGGCACTTCGATGTCGGGCACCCCGGGCAGGTACGAGAGCCCGACGCCCACGACCACGAGGATGATGGGCGCCGCGACGCCGAGCTTCTTCGAGAACGCGGCGACCGCCACGATCACCGCGACGGCGATGACCGCATAGAAGCCGAGTTCGAGGCCCATCTGTCCAGCCTATTGAGCCGTGCGAAGCGGCTCGCGCCGTGTTGCGCGCCGCATCAGCCCTTGACCGCGGTGACGAACCCGCCGCGCTGGTCGGCCGTCGATGCGCTGCGGTCGGCGACGAGCGGCCGGTCGTAGCGGTGCTCCAGGTCGGCGACCGACACCTCGGCGACGGTCCAGCCGGCGGCAGCGAGCACGCGAGCGGGGTCGGGCGGGTCGGTGCGGGCGAGCAGCTCGTCGAAAGGGATGCCGGTGGCCAGGGCGAAGGTCTGCAGCCGTTCGCGGGTCTCGGGGGTGTCGGTCAGCGCGGGGGCGCGCTCGATGACCGCGCGCGAGCCGGGCGCCGACAGGTCGATCACGTCGTCGAGGAGTGCGCTCTGGTCAGGCGAGCTCAGGTAGGGCAGCAGCCCCTCCAGCACCCAGTGCGTGGGCTCGCCGGGGCCGAAGCCGCTGCGCACCATCGCCGAGGCCCACGGCGCCGTCACATCGGCTGCGACGACCCGGCGGTCGGCCGTCGGCGCCGGGGCGACAGCATCCATCGTCCCGCTCAGGAACGTGACGACCTCGGGGGAGTCGAGCTCGAACACGCGCGTGCCGGCGGGCCAGTCCAGGCGCCAGGCGCGGGTGTCCAGGCCGCTGCCGAGGATCGCGATCTGCCGCAGCGCGCCCGCGCGCAGTTCGTCGTCGATGAATCGCGTGCGCATGCCGATGTAGGTGGCGCCGAGCAGCAGCGACTGCTCCACGGCGGGCACGGCGTCGAGGTCGTCGGGCCAGCGCTCGGGGAACGGCACGGCGACCGCCGAGGCGCGCACGAGCGCGGCCGCCCACGGATCGACGACCAGGGCGTCGGGGCGATCCGATTCGAGGGCGCGGGCCGCAGCGACGGCGACCGCGGTGACTCCGACACCATTCACGGGCATGCACCCATCTTCGCCGCGGCGTCCGCCGCGCCGAGACCGATTCGCTGCTGGCGGAACGGGCCCCCAGTCTGGTCGCCGCGTTCAGAATTCAGGAGATTCGACAGGCCGGCGTCGGGCGACCGCGGAATCACGCGGGATCCGACGAGCTGCCATCTCGCCGGGCCTGAATTCTGCGCAGACGCCCGCGGAGAGCGGCTGCCGGTCCCTCGGCGGCCGACCCTCACCCCAGGCTGTCGTGCAGCACGATCTCGCAGCGGTAGTGCTGAGAGGCCGTCATGTCGCCGCGGAACCACAGCAGCGCGGTGCGCGTCGCGTCACCTGGAGCGACGATCGGACGCAGGTTGTCGGCATCCGATTCCGAGGTGATCGCCGTCCATCGCCAGCTCGCGCCGTCGTCGGCGGTGCGGCCGCGATAGATCTCGTGGTGCGGCGCCCGGCTGCCGTCACGCGGGTCGAACGGGGTCGACACGAACACGGTGTCGAGGTCATGCGGGTCGATCGTGGCGAGGCCCGTGTAGTCCTGCTCGTGGGGGAGCAGCCCCGGGCCCGCCAGGCCCAGCGGGTGCACCGTCCAGCCGCGGTCGGGCCGGAACCGCGCGTACACGAACCGGTGGTCGGCGATCTCGCGGATGCGCTCGAGCTCCGGCGTGGGGGATGCCGGAGCGTCGTCGCCCCGCGCGGTCAGAGTCGCCGCGATCCCGCCGGCGGGGTCGACGCGGATGTCGGACGTCCAGGCGTGCGTGAGGGTCGCGCCGCCCAGGTCGGTGCCGGCGGCGAGGATGCGGGTCAGTCCCTCCTGAGACGGGGCGCCGCCCTGCAGCGCCCGCGGATCGAGCACCGAGCGGTCGCTGCGGTGCAGCATCCCCCGCTCGAGATAGCCGTGATAGATCGAGTTGTCGTAGTCGCGGGGGTGGTGATCGGTGGTCACGAGGTCGATACGGTCGGGCGTCGAGGCGTAGCGCGTATACCCGTTGACGTAGCCCACCTTGGGCCGGGTGAACAGCTTGCCGGCGAAGCTCCAGGTGTCGCCGTCGTCGTCCGACACGAGCGCGCACTGGTCGTCGTTGATCGCCCGCGTGAAGCAGTACAGCCGGCCGTCGAGCTCATGGATGTTGGCGTAGGTGACGCCGCGCCCCTCGGTGAGCTCCGTCCAGTCGAACGTCGACTCCGGCCCCCACCGGGTCGGGTCGCCGGGCTCGCTCACGCGCCACCGCATGAGGTCGTCGGTCTTGTGCTTGGCGTACATCGCCAGCCACCGCCCGTCGCGCCGGCGCCACAGGGCCGGCACGTCGTGGTCGTCCGCCTCGAGGTTCTCGTGCAGCACGACGATCCGGCTGGTGCGGCTCGCGAGGTCGACCACGGTGAGCTCGACGTTTCCGGCGCGTTCCGCCCCACCGGGACCTTCCGCAACGGCGATGGAGCCGACGACGAGCAGGCCGGCCTCCGGGTCGATGAGCGCCCGTTCGTCCTGGAACCAGCACCATGCGCCGTTGTCGTTGATCACGTAGGGGGAGGGCATGCGTGGCTCCGGTTCGTCGTCGGCCGTCGGTGCCCTCGAGTCTGGCAGTGCCGGGTGGCCCGACTTGCCGCTCTGCGACCGCGAGCGATCCCCCGTTCCTACGAGGCTTGAAATAGTTCGTGCGAATTCGACGCAAGTTGGGCGTGCTGCCCGTATGGTGGGTCTCCGAGAGGGAGGCTGACGATGACCGCCACCAGCACGCCGAGCGCCGGGGAGCTGTTCCGCCTGGTGCAGACCGGCCGCGCGGAATCGCGCGCCGACCTCAGTCGCCTGACCGGGCTGAGCGCGTCGACCGTAGCGCTGCGCGTCGAAGAGCTGATCGCGCACGGCTACCTCGAAGAGACCGGCAGGGGCGCCTCGAAGGGCGGACGCCGGCCGCGGATGCTGGCGGTCAGCGCCGGCGAGACCATCGTCGCCGCGGTCGACCTCGGTGAGCGCCACATGACGATCGTGCTGATGAACCGCCGCGGCGAGGTGCTCGCCGACGCGAACCGGCCGCTGTCGCTGCTGGACGGCCCGCAGCGCGTGCTCGGGGATGTGTGGGAGAAGGTCCAGGCGCTCGGCGAGGACCTTCCGGGCACCCGCATCGAGGGCATCGCGATGAGCCTGCCCGGCCCGGTCGACTCGCGCGACGGCCGGCTGCTCGCGCCCATGCGGATGCCCGGGTGGAACGGCATCGTCGTCGCAGACCTGCTCCGTGAGATCACCGGGCTGCCGGCCCACGTCGACAACGACGCCAACGCGATGGCGATGGGGGAGTTCGTCGAGCGCGGGCAGAGCGTCAACGAACTGGTCTTCGTGAAGGCCGGATCTGGCATCGGCTGCGGCGTCATCGTCGGCGGCGAGCTGTACCGCGGGTACCGCGGAGTGGCCGGCGACATCAGCCATGTCGCGCTCGCCGGCGCCCCGCCGGTGATCTGCTCCTGCGGACGCGTCGGCTGCCTCGACGTGGTCGCCAGCGGCGCCGCGATCGTCGATGCGCTGCGCGAGTCGGGCATCGCCGTCGACCACCTCGAAGACGTGCTCGCGCTCGCCGCCGACGCGCATCCGCGGGCGACCGGGCTCCTGCGCGAGGCCGGTCAGCGCACGGGCGAGGTGCTCGCGACCATCATCAACTTCTTCAATCCGCGGGTGCTCGCGATCGGCGGGCAGCTCGCGACGGCTGACGCGTTCATCGCGGGGGTGCGCCAGGCGATCTACACGCTGTGCCTGCCGATGTCGACCGACCTGCTCGAGATCAGCGTCTCGGCGGCGGGGCCGCTCGGCGGCGCGCGCGGCGTCGGGGACGCACTGCTGGCGTCGCTGCTCGAACCCGAGCGCATCGACCGCGACCTCAAGGACTATTCATCCAAAATCGAATAAAGATCGTCTAGTTGATTCTGGAAGCCGGGGAGATTCTCCGCAGTCTGCCTAAACTGGCCAGGTGACCCAGCATCCTCTCCCGCGTATCGCGATCGCCGGCATGGCGATCGAGTCGAGCACGTTCTCTCCTCACCGCGCCGCAGCGCGCGACTTCCAGCGCGTCGAAGGCGACGATCTGATCCAGCGCTACCCGTCGCTGCGCGACGGCACGTACCTGGACGCCGCGCACTGGCTGCCGGTGTACTACGCCCGGTCGATCCCCGGCGGCGCCGTGCTGCGCGAGGTGTACGACCAGATCAAGGGGCGGATCCTCGACGGACTGCGCGCCCTGGTCGCCGAAGCGCCGCTCGACGGTCTCTTCTTCGACATCCACGGCGCGATGAGCGTCGAGGGCCTCGACGACGCCGAGGGCGACCTGATCACCGCCATCCGCGAGGTGATCGGCGCCGACGTCGTCGTGTCGGCCTCGATGGACCTCCACGGCAATGTGTCGGACCCCCTCGTCGCGCAGGTCGACATCATCACGTGCTACCGGCTCGCGCCGCACGAGGACACGTGGGAGACCCGCGACCGCGCCATCAAGAACCTCGTCGAGACGCTGCAGTCGGGCATCGTGCCGCGCCGCGCGCACGTGACGGTGCCGATCCTGCTCCCCGGCGAGAAGACCTCGACGCGCGTCGAGCCGGCGAAGAGCCTGTACGCCCGCATCGACGAGATCGAGCAGCGCCCCGGCATCATCGACGCCGCGGTGTGGATCGGGTACGCGTGGGCCGACGAACCGCGGTGCCACGGCGTCGTGGTCGTGACCGGCACGGACGACGCAGCGATCTCCGCCGCCGCCGAGGAGCTCGGGCAGGCCTTCTGGGACGTGCGCGACGAGTTCGAGTTCGTCGGCCCTCCGGGCACCCTCGCCGAGGGCGTGGACGCCGGACTCGCCGCGACCGACACGCCGTATTTCATCAGCGACTCGGGCGACAACCCGGGCGCCGGCGGCACCGGTGACGTCACGTGGACGCTCGCCCAGCTGCTGGCCGACGAGCGGCTGACCGCACCCGATGCGCCCACGGTCCTCGTGGGGTCGATCTTCGACGCCGACGCGCTCGCGCAGCTGCGCGGCCACAGCGTGGGGGACCGCGTCGCGGTGACCGCGGGAGCGCGCATCGACCACGGCCCGCACGGCCCGGTCGCGATCGCCGGCGTGCTCGACGGGCTCTACGAGGGGGATCCGGATGCCGGCGGCATCGCCGTCATCCGCGTCGGCGGTCTGCGGGTCGTCGTCACGGAGTTCCGCAAGGCGTACCACGCGGTCGAGGACTTCACCGCGATCGGGCTCGACCCGCTGACTGCACAGATCGTCGTCACGAAGATCGGCTACCTGGAGCCCACGCTGTACGCGATCCAGCGCGGCTGGACGCTGGCACTGACGCCGGGCGGCGTCGACCAGGATCTGCAGCGTCTCGGACACCACCGCATCCAGCGGCCGATGTTCCCGTTCGACCGGTTCGAGACGGCTCCCGACCTGTCTCCGCGGCTCTTCGGCTGAGCGTCTCGTAACTTACTTGCTCCGAATATGGAGCAAGTTAGTTACGAGAACGTAATAAGGATGGCATTGCGCGGGTACTTTCTGCGTGAATGATGAAAAGTGCGTCGAGAAACCAACGAACATGACCCGTCTCGACCGTGTGAACAAGGAGGTTTGATGCGTAAGCCAGTGATGCGACGTCTCGTCGCGACCCTGAGCGTCGTGGCGGCCGGGGCCCTCGTCATGTCCGGATGCGCGTCGTCCGGCACCGAGTCGGCCGGCGACACGAAGGACTCGGTCAGCTACGCACTTCCGGCAGGGACAGGCCCGAACTGGATCCTGCCGATCTCGAGCCCGGACACGATGGCCACGCACAACAGCGCGATCAAGGCCACGATGTGGCCGCGCCTGTTCGAGTACAACGGCACCAGCGGAAAGATGGAGTGGGACCAGAAGGGCTCGGCCGCGAAGTCCTACGAGTTCAGCGACGACCACCTCTCGGTCACCATCACGCTGAACGACCTCGACTGGTCGGACGGCGAGCCCGTCACGTCGCGCGACGTCGAGTTCTGGTACAACCTCGTCCGCTACAACGCGGAGAAGACGGGCGGCTACTCGGCCGGCCGCATCCCCGACAACATCACCGCGTTCGACATCATCGACGACAAGAACTTCACGCTGACGTTCGACGCCGTCTACAACGAGGAGTTCCTGCTGGCCAACCAGCTGAGCCTCGTCTACCCGATGCCCCAGCACGCGTGGGACAAGACGAGCGCGGACGGCGAGATCGGCGACTTCGACCAGGACGCCGACACGGCCGTCCAGGTGTTCGACTTCCTGTTCTCGCAGGCCGAGGACATGAAGACGTACGCGACCAACGAGCTGTGGAAGACCGTCTCGGGACCGTACACGGTCAAGAGCTGGTCGGACTCGGGCCAGGTCGTCCTCACCGCGAACGACAAGTACACCGGTGACGACAAGCCCGCCATCACCGAGGTCACCTTCGTCCCGTTCACGTCGGCCGACGCCGAGATGAACGCGGTGCGCTCGGGCGACGTCGACTACGGCTACGTCACCAGCGCGCAGCTGACCAACGAGAAGCAGTTCACGGACCTCGGCTACTCGGTCGAGCCGTGGGCCGGCTGGTCGATCACGTACATGCCGTACAACTTCGCGAACCCCGAGAAGGGCGCGTTCTACGACCAGCTCTATGTGCGCCAGGCGCTGCAGCACGCGGTCGACCAGGAGACGATCTCGGACGTCATCTGGCACGGCGCGGCGACCCCGGACTACGGCCCGGTGCCGCAGACGCAGGACTCGGCGTACCTCTCGGACGTCCAGAAGGACAACCCGTACCCGTTCGACCTCGACAAGTCGGCCGAGCTGTTCAGCAGCCACGGCTGGACGAAGAACTCGGACGACGTCTTCGAGTGCACGACGCCCGGTTCGGGCGACGACCAGTGCGGTGAGGGCATCGCCGCCGGCACGAAGGCCGAGATCGTCGTGACGACGCAGAACGGCTCGCAGGAGACCGACAACATGATGGCCGAGATCCAGTCGTCGCTGGCCAAGGTCGGCGTCAAGATGACGATCGACGCCAAGCCGCTGGACTCGGTGCTCACCGAGGCGCAGTCGTGCAAGGTCGAGGGCTCGACCACCTGCAGCTGGGAGCTGGTCTTCTTCGGCACCGCCGGTTCGTGGTACTTCCCGGCCTACCCCACGGGTGAGCGCGTGTTCGCCAAGGACACCAAGTGGAACGCCGGTCAGTACGACAACCCCGAGGCCGAGACGCTCATCAACCAGATGACGGCCTCGACCGACCCGCAGATCGCGCAGGAGTACTCGGCGCTGCTGGCCGAGGACCTTCCCGTGATGTGGATGCCGAACCCGGTGTATCAGGTCTCGGTCATCAAGAAGGGTCTCGACGTCGCACACCAGGACCCGGGTGCGTCGTTCTACCCGCAGCGGTGGTCGTGGACCGACTGATCTGACAGTCACCGGCGACAAGAAGCAGAAGTAGAGGAAGCATGACCACGGCGACGGCGCAGTCCGCGCGCACCACGGCCAAAGCCGGGGGCAACCGGTTCGGCATCTGGATGTTCCTGGGGCGACGTGTCGTCCAAGGGCTCATCGTCATCCTGATCGTGACGCTCATCGTGTTCGCGCTGCTCAACCTGGCAATGCCCGAGGGCCCGGCCCTCGGCATCCTGGGGATGCAGGCGACCCAGGAGCAGATCGACGCGTTCAACGCGGCCAACGGCTACGACCAGCCGCTGTGGCAGCAGTACCTCACCTTCCTGTCGCACCTCGCCGTCGGCGACCTGGGCGATTCGTTCACACTGAATCGCCCGGTCGCCGACGCGATCGGCCAGCGTCTTCCGAAGACGCTGCTGCTGGCATCCCTCTCGATGATCGTGGCGCTGATCGTCGCGATCCCGATGGGCATCTACCAGGCGGTGCGTCGCGGCAAGGCCGGCGACTACGCCTTCACGACCTGGAACTTCGTCATCTACTCGACGCCCTCGTTCTTCCTGGGCCTCATCCTGGTGATCGTCTTCTCGCAGTGGCTGGGATGGTTCCCGGCCCTCGCGCCGCAGGGCGACACCGTGGCCGACGTGCTGGCCAACCCCGCCGGGCTCGTCCTGCCGGTGGCCACCGCGGCACTCGGCATCATCGCCACGATCTCGCGCTACATGCGCTCGGCGACGATCGACAACCTCTCGGAGGACTACGTGCGCACCGCGCGCGCCAAGGGCACGCCGAAGGCCGTCGTCGTGCGGCGTCACGTCGTGCGCAACTCGCTCACCCCGGTCATCGCCATGCTGGGCTACTACCTGCCCGTCATGTTCGGCGGCATGATCGTGGTCGAGTCGCTCTTCAACTACCCCGGGATGGGGCTGCTCTTCTGGACGAGCGCCCAGACCGGTGACTACCCGGTTCTGCTCGGCTGCGTGATGGTCATCGCGGTTGCCACGGTCGTCGGCTCGCTGCTGGCCGACCTGGTGCAGGCTCTGCTGGACCCCCGTACCCGAGGGGAACTGTCATGACGACCGTCACCGTGCCCGCCGCGGACAAGACCGCGGACCCGGCGTCCGGCAAGACCGCCGCCACCCCCGTGCGCAAGGGCTCCGGCTCGCCGTTCCGTCGCGGACTGCGACGCTTCACGCACAACAAGCTGGCCGTGTTCGGCCTCGTCATCCTGGGTTTCTTCCTGCTGTTCTGCTTCGTCGGGCCGCTCGTGTACCCGACCGACCAGGTGCACACCGACCTGACGAGCACGATGCTCCCGCCGGGCACCGCCGGCCACCCGCTCGGCACAGACGACGTCGGCTACGACGTGCTCGGCCGCCTCATGATCGCCGGTCAGGTGTCGATCGTCATCGGCCTCGCGGCGGGCGTGCTGGCCACCGTGATCGGGACCCTGTGGGGTGCGGTCTCGGGCTACGTCGGCGGCGCCGTGGATGCCGTCATGATGCGGATCGTGGATGCCGGCATCGCGATCCCCGCCACCTTCCTGCTGCTGATCCTCTCGGCGATCATGAAGCCGTCCGTGCCGCTGATGATCGTCGTGATCGGACTCGTCTCGTGGCTCGTGCCCGCGCGTCTCGTGCGCGCCGAGTCCATCTCGCTCAAATCGCGCGAGTACGTCCTCGCGCTCCGCGCCATGGGCGGCACCCACGGCCGCGCCGTCATGAAGCACATCGTCCCGAACACCGTGGGCACGATCGTCGTCAACGCGACCTTCCAGGTCGCCGACGCGATCCTCCTCGTCGCCTATGTCTCGTTCCTCGGGATGGGGCTGCAGAAGCCCGCGACCGACTGGGGCGCCATGCTCACCGGCGGCATGCAGTACACGTACGCCGGCGCCTGGTGGCTCATCTTCCCCGCGGGCCTGTGCATCGTGCTGGTCGTGGTCGCGTTCAACGCGATCGGCGACGGCCTGCGCGACTTCTTCGACGTGAAGGGACGCGACCGTTGAGCGCGAACGCACCGCTGCTGAGCATCCGTGACCTGCAGGTCACGTTCCGCACCGACGACGGCCCGGTCGAGGCAGTGAAGGGCATCGACCTCGAGATCCGCGCCGGCGAGGTGCTGGCGCTCGTGGGCGAGTCGGGGTCGGGCAAGTCCGTCACCGCGATGTCGATCCTGCAGCTGCTGCCGGCGACCGCGACGCGCACCGGGTCGATCGCGCTGGAGGGCCACGAGCTCACCGCGCTGAGCGAAGCGCAGATGAACGACGTGCGCGGCCGCGAGATCTCGATGATCTTCCAGGAGCCGATGACCGCGCTCAACCCCTCGATGCGGATCGGCGACCAGATCGCCGAGGCGCTGCGCAACCACGAGAGCCTGACGAAGGCCCAGGCGCACGCCCAGGCCGTCGAGCTGCTGCGCCGCGTGGGCATCCCCGAGCCCGAGCGCCGTGCCACCGGGTACGCGCACGAGATGTCGGGCGGCCAGCGTCAGCGCGTCGTCATCGCGATCGCGCTGGCCTGCGGCCCGAAGCTCATCATCGCCGATGAGCCCACGACCGCCCTGGACGTCACCGTGCAGGCCGAGATCCTCGACCTCATCCGCGACCTCGCGACCGAGCGGGGGACGGCGTTCCTCCTCGTCACCCACAACATGGGCGTCGTCGCCGACATCGCCGACCGGGTCGCGGTGATGTACCGGGGCGACATGGTCGAGGTGGGCTCGACGACCCAGGTGCTGCGGCATCCCGAAGCGGCGTACACGCAGCGACTGCTCTCGGCCGTCCCGCGGCTGCCCGACGCCGACGAGGTGGAGCCGGAGCTCGATCCGGCGGTCGCCGGGGTCACGCCGGTGCTGTCGCTCAGCGAGGCGAGCGTGACGTACCGCAAGGCCGGCCAGCACTTCACGGCGCTCGATGCGGTGTCGGTCGACATCGCCCCGGGTGAGATCCTCGGACTCGTCGGCGAGTCCGGCTCGGGCAAGTCGACGCTCGGCAAGGTCGCGCTCGGCCTCGTGCCGATGTCGGGTGGCGAGCTGCGCCTGTTCGGCGAGAAGGTCGGGCACGGCGGCGTGCGCGGCCGCGCCGAGCGGCGTCTGCGCGGCCGGGTCGGCACGGTGTTCCAGGATCCGGGCTCGAGCCTGGACCCGCGGGCGACAGTGGCCGACGCGATCGCGGAGCCTCTCATCGTGCACCGGCGCTCGCACCCGATGTCGGGCCGCGCCCGGGCGGCGCGCGTGCGCGAACTGCTCGAGGCGGTCGAGCTGCCCGCATCGTACGCCAGCCGCTACCCGCACGAGCTGTCGGGCGGTCAGCGTCAGCGCATCGGCCTCGCCCGCGCGATCGCGCTGGAGCCCGAGCTGATCATCGCCGACGAGCCGACGAGCGCGCTCGACGTGTCGGTGCAGGCCGCGGTGCTCAAGGTGCTGCGCGAGCTGCAGGAGCGCATGCGCTTCGCGTGCCTGTTCATCAGCCACGACCTCGCGGTCGTGCACGAGTTCTCGGACCGCGTGGCCGTCATGTATGCCGGGCAGGTCGTGGAGCTCGGGCGCACCGACGACGTGCTGCTGCGTCCGCAGCACCCGTACAGCAAGCGGCTGCTCGCCTCGGTGCCGGTGCCCGACCCGGTGGTGCAGTCGGGCCGCCGCCTGGCCCGTCTGACCGCGCGGAGCGTCGCGTGAGTGCAGTGCCCGCGCTGGAGCTGATCGCCCAGGACGCGGCCGCGGTCCAGGTCGCGGTCGAGATCGGCGCCGCGCGCGTCGAGCTGTGCCAGGCGCTCGCGCTGGGCGGCCTGACGCCGTCGATCGCGACGCTCGAGCACGCAGTGGCCGCTGCGGCCGGTGCCGTGGAGGTGCACGCGCTGATCCGCGTGCGTCCCGGCGGCTTCCGCTACAGCGCAGACGAGGTGGGGGTCATGGCCGACGACGTGCGGGCGGCGATCGCCGCGGGCGCGTCGGGCGTGGTCGTCGGCTGCCTCGACGAGGACGCACGGTTCGATCGCGACCAGATGAGGCGGTTGCGGGATGCCGCCGGTGAGGCCGGATTCGCGGCCCACCGTGCGATCGACCTGGCCGCGGATCCGCTCGCCGCGATCGACGACCTGGTCTCGCTCGGCGTGGACCGCGTGCTGACGTCGGGTGGGGCATCCACCGCTCTCGAAGGAGCCGCGACGCTCGCCGCGATGGTGGCGCGCGCCGGCGGACGCATCGACGTCATGGCGGGCGGCGGCGTCACCGCCGCCGCGGTCGACGGCATTCTGCGCACGGGTGTGCCCGCGATCCATTTTTCGGCCAAGCGCACCGTGCCGGGCGACTCCGGTGTGAGCATGGGCTCCGCCGAGACCGGCGGCGTCGGCTCGTACGACACCGTCGACGCGGACCTCGCGCGCGGCATCGCCGCGGCCGTCCGTGCCTACGGGGGCGGTTCCGTCCGATGAGCTCTGCAGTGGTGCTCGGCCTCGATGTCGGAGGCTCGAGCGTGAAGTACCGGCTTGCCTCGGCGGCCCCGTCGGACCGGATTCCTGAGGCGCTCGTGCAGGGGACGGCGTCCACGCCCAAGAAGGATCCGGTGGTCGGCCTCGCCGCGATCGCGCGGGAGGTGACCGGGCCGCACCGGCTGGTGGGCGTCGTCGTCGGGATCCCCGGACTCGTGGACGAGACGACCGGGACGGTGCTGCGCTCGGCGAACCTGCCGGCGCTCGACGGGCTCGCGCTGGGTCCCGCCCTCACTGCCGAGCTCGATGCGCCGGTCGCCGTCATCAACGACGGGCGTGCGGCGGCCGTCGCCGAAGCCCGATGGGGCGCGGGGGCGGGGGAGCGCGACGTGTTCACGCTGGCGCTCGGGACCGGTATCGCCGGGTCGCACATCGTCGACGGCGTGGTCGTCGACGGCGCCCACGGCATCGCCGGGGAGCTCGGTCATGTGGTCGTCGTGCCGTCCGGTGCGAGGTGCGGGTGCGGGCAGCGAGGCTGCCTCGAGACCGTCGTCGGCGCGCCTGCGCTGCGGAAGGCCTGGAACCGGGCCGGTGGCGAGGGCTCGCCGAAGGACCTCCTGTCGGCATACGAGGCGGGTGATGAGCGTGCGATCCGCGTGGTCGAGCGGGGCGCGGGAGCGCTGGCCGACGCCATCCTGACGCTGCTGGCGCTCGTCGACCCCGGCGTGATCGTCATCGGCGGCGGACTGGCCAGCCCGCCGCACCGCATCGTCGTGCGCGCGAGGGCCCTCGTGGACGAGCGGGCGACGTTCCACCGCGTGCCGCCGATCGTCCCGGCGACCCTGGGCAAGTGGGCCGGCGCCGTGGGCGCGGTCGCCGAGGCGCGCGAGCTCGCCGCCCGCGTGATGATCGGTGTCTCTGCGAACTGAGTCCGCGAGCGTCGTCGTCCTCAGTCGGCGGGGACGTCGATCTCGACCCGGGTGCTGCCGGCATCCCGGCGGAAGAGCAGGACCGGCATCTCGACTCCGACGTCTTCGGACAGGCGGTTCACCGACAGCGTGAGCGCATCGGTGTGCCGACAGCGCGGCTCGATCACCCAGACGTCGTCGTCCAGCGAGCCGCCGTACGCGATGTTGAGGCACACCGTGTCGAGGCCGGTCGCAGGCCAGGTCGCGACGTGGTCGACGTCGGGAAGCAGCAGCACGGCGTCGCCGACCCCGTCCAGCGCACCGGCGAACCCGTGCTTCGCGTCGATCGCGGCTTGATCGACGATCGTCGGTGTGGGGTCCACGTACACGTCGACGCGGACCTCCGGGAGGGTGTCGGACGTGGCGTGCAGCTCGAACCTTCGATCGCCCGCGGGACCGGTGAACGCATAGCCTTCACCCTCGTACTGCGTCCCGCTGTAGTTGTCGAACCCCGGCCGGTCACCGCACAGGGGGATGCGCACCGGGAGGTCGTCGGTCGCCGGCTCGTTGTCGCCGACCTCGACCCAGATCTCGGCCGCGTCGCAGTCCGCGGTGCGGGCGAGCAGCAGGGCACCCCGGGGCACCGCGACCGCGCGCGTGTCGAGGGGCCCGTCATCGGACTCGGCGGCCCGCGCCGTCATCGCCAGCGTGGGGGCGCCTGCCACCGGCCGCACCACGGACAGCGGATCGGGGAGCGGCTCGGGTGCGGGCTCGGGCACCTGCACCCACTCGATGTCTTCGCGGTCCACCCGGGCGCCGATCTGCTTCGCATACATGTCGAGCGTGGCCTTCAGCTCGGCGAAGGCGAGATCGAGGGCGCACTCGGCGACCTCGTCGCGAGTGGCGCGTGGGCCGAGCGCGTCCGCGCACTCCCGCTCGAATCTGCTCTCGAACTCGGTGACCGGCGGTGCGGGGGCACGATAGCCCAGCGCCGAGGTGCCCGGGGCGTAGTCGAAGAGGCTGGTGGCGGCATCCACCCACCACTTCTCGGCGAAGTCGGTCTCGATGTTTGCGCCGGCCGGCAGCAGCGACCCGTCGGGCAGCCGCAGGTCGTTCGTGGCGTCGTCGTCGGCGGAGCCCACCAGACCCACCGTGCGCGCGGCGCGCTCGGGCGTCAGTGCCAGATCGACGAAGAACCACGAGCCCCAGACCAGCGTGACCGTGCTCGAGTCGGGGAGGGTCACCGTCCACGCGCGATAGCCGTCGATGTCGGAATGTTCGACGCGTACGCCTGCCACAGTGAACCGCGCGTCCGCGCGCGGTTCACCATCGGCCCGCACGGTGACCTCGGCGTCGAGGGCGAACTCGGCCGCCGTGAACGTGAACCGGTGCCCCGCTGCCGTGATCGCGATCGCGCTGTTGCCCGCGGGCGCCGTCTCGCTGCGGCTCACCGCCTCGTGGCGCCCCTGCACCTCGAACCCGCCCGCGGTGTCACGCGCGACCACGAACTCACCCCGCGTCATCACATCGAACGACAGCCCGTCGAAGGTCCGGATGTGCGGGTCGCCGTGCGTGCCCGCCGTCTTCGGGTTCGGTTTCGGCTTCTCGCACCGGGTGTCGGGGTCCCATTTCTGGGTCTTGATGGCGTAGCCGTGCTGTTCGTCGCCGGCTGCCATCGCCAGCAGGATGGCACGCTCGTCCAGCGGAATCGTGTCAGACGTCGTGTCGTCAGGGCACCGGCACTGTGACGCGTCCACACAGAACGTCTTCGACGTGCCGTCCGCGATGGTGACGATGTCGGCTTCGCCTGCGACGCCCAGCAACGTGCTCTGCGCGGCGATCGTGACGAGTCCCACGTCGGCGGTGAACGTGAACCGATGCACGTTGTGCGCAAACGAATCGATGAACGACTTGGTGATCTCGCCGACCCCCAGTGCCGGCTGGTCGATCCTGTTGTCACGTGGTCCTTCGTGGGTGTTGCCGGACGGCCAGGCCAGATCCCATTGGGTCGGGTCGATCGAGAACAGCCGGTGGAACTCGTCGAATCGGGAGGATGCCGTGGCCATGCGCAGGCGGAACGGCAGCGCATCCATCCCACCCGCCCGGAGCGCACTCGCGGTGTTGTGAGCTGCCGCCTCGAGCATGTGCCGGACGGCGCCGTAAGGCTCGCCCTTGGCCTGATGGAACGTCTCGAAGATCGGCCAGGCGTCGTACGAGAACGCGGGCAACGGCTTCGACTGCGACGAGAACCAGTCCGTGCCCACGACGCCGTCGGGGATCGGCTCGCCACGATGCAGATCCAGCGACGCGAACACCGCGGATCCTTCGATCACCCACGACGGCTCGGTAAGCAGGTCGCCCCGCCAGATCTGCTGGTAGCAGTGGAACAGCTCGTGGGCGAACGCGTAGCGCCACCAGTCGTCGTCGGCGGCAGGCTCGACACCGTCGCGGTAGACGGTGATGTCGCACACTCCGCTCGCCGAGCCCGAGAGCTCTGCACTCGCCGCAGCGGCGCCCTCCATGAGGGGCACGTCCACCACCTCGTCGGAGTACAGCAGGTGCGGCACGAGCTCGCCCCACCCCGGCTGGTATTGGCGCCAGTCCTTCATGGCGAGTGCGACCAGACGCCGCAGCCTGGCGCGTTCGTCGGAGGGAGGAAGCCACCCCGTCACCGGCTGGACGAGGGAGGTGAGGGATGCCGGGGCCTCGTCGGGATCGGGCACCCCGTGTGCCGCGTCCAGGCGTGCGACCTGCTCCGGCGTCAGCTCGGACCGGTGCTGCTCCATGAGCTGCAGTGTGTAGGTGAGGCCCGGCCCGTCTCCGTCCGGCAGCGCCGATGGACTCGCGCCGGGCACGTCATCGAAGTACAGCGCGAACGCGTCGATCGCCTGCTGCGCCGTCGTACCGCCGTCGGCGAGTGACGCGTCGATCTCGGTGAGCAGCTGCTCGGTGCGGGTGCTCGGCTCCCAGTCCTCGACCGGCGGCTGCACGTCCGTCGTGGTCACCGCGCCGGACGTCGGAGTCGGGTCGGCGGCATCCTTCTCGGGTCCCGGCGCGGGAAAGCACGCCGTCATTCCCGCCACCAACGCCGCCGTGATGACCACGGTCCCCAGCCGCCTGCCCATCGCCCCACCCGTCCGCTGAGCGGATGCCCCGTCAGCACATCGTGTTCCCGTGCGCGCTCGCCGTCGATGGCATGCGCGGAGAAGGAGGCAGCTGGGGTGCGCGCTGATACCCACGCACCACCATCGGGGTCTCGCTGAACTGAGGCCGCTCAGACCACGGGGTCGGCGAGCACCTCGGCGAGGATCCGCCGGTGCTCATCGCCCTCGTCCGGGCTGGACTGGCCCGACAGCACGACGAGCGACTTCCACAGCGCCCAGCCGCGCGCCCGCTGCCACGTCGCGTCGTCGAGTCCGGCCGCCTCGCGGAACGCCGTGCGCCCCTCGCCGCGGAAGTGCGTCCACGCCAGGACGAGGTCGCACGCCCGGTCGCCGACGCCGGACGTGCCGAAGTCGATGACCGCGCTCAGCCGGCCGTCCTGCACCAGCAGATTGCCGACCGCGACGTCGCCGTGGAACCACACCGGCGCCGACTCCCACACGCTCGTGGTCGCGGTGAGCCACACCGCGGCGCACGCCTCCGCGTCGACGTCGAGCCTGCGCAGCGCCGTCTGCACCTCGTCGCTGTACGCGCTCGGGTGGCTGCCGCGATAGAACGAATGCCGTCCGGCCGCCGCCCCGGCCTCGGTGGGCAGCGATCGCAGGGCCGCCAGCATCCCTCCGACGTCGTTCGCGAGGGCGAGCTGATCGAGAGTGGATGCCGCCGCCACCGTGTCGCCGGGCAGCCAGCGCCGCACCGACCACGGATAGGGGTAGCCCGGGCCCGGTGCGCCGACGGCGACGACGGCGGGCACCGCGACGGGGAGCCGGCCGTCGAGGAAGCGGAGCGCCCGCTCCTCTTTCGCGACCGCGGCGACGTAGCCTTCGGCGCTCGGCAGCCGCACCGAGAGGTCGTCGCCGAGGCGGAAGGTGCGGTTGTCCCACCCCTGTCGCGGGACGGCCCGCACGGGGAGGCCGGCCAGGTCGGGGAACTGCTCTGCGACCAGGGCGGAGGCGAGGGATTCGTCGATGTGCATCCCCGCCAGCCTGGCAGGCGCGGACGCGACGCGGGTCAACCGCCGTGCGAGAGCACCCTGATCGCACGGTTGGCGCCGAGGCCCGGTTCGGACTCGCCGAGGTCGACGACCATGGGCTCGTGGCCGGCGATCTCGTCGCGGTCGTACTGCGCGTACGACATGACGATGACGATGTCGCCGGTGTGGACCAGCCGGGCGGCGGCGCCGTTGATCTGCACGACGCCCGAGCCGCGCTCTCCGGCGATCGTGTACGTCTCGAAGCGGGCGCCGTTGTTGATGTCGACGACGTGCACCTGCTCGTGCTCCAGGATGTCGGCGAGGTCGAGCAGGTCTTCGTCGATCGTGATCGAGCCGACGTAGGCGAGGTCGGCGCCGGTCACTGTCGCACGGTGGAGCTTGGACTTCAGCAGCGTTCGCAGCACAGGGACCTCGGGATGGTGGAGGGATTGATGGACGGCATCCAAGAATAGGCGATGATCGCGCACGCGATTCGTTGGGAAAGCGTTTCGACATTGACTCTGGCGCGAGTCCGAGCGCGACCCCTATCTTGTGCGTAGCGCGTCTGGGGCAGCACGTGACGTGACTGATTCATCAACCGTCGCCGAGAGGCGGCATCACCGATGGGAAGTCGTATGTCAGAAACCAAGCCGACCATCGTCCTCGTGCACGGCGCGTGGGCGGATGCATCCAGCTGGAACGCCGTGAGCGTCCCGCTGCAGGCCGAGGGCTACACCGTCCTCGCACCGCCGAACGAACTGCGCGGGCTCCAGTCCGACGCCGCCTACATCGCGTCGTTCCTGGCGCAGCGGACCAGCGGACCGGTCGTGCTCGTCGGCCACTCCTACGGGGGCGCGGTCATCACGAATGCCGGGGCGCAGGGCGGCGATGTCCGGGCGCTCGTCTACGTCGACGCATTCATCCCCGACGAGGGCGAGACCGTCGTCGGCATCCTCGAGGGATCCGGCTCGGCGCTCGCCGTCGCCGACCCGACGACGGTGCTCGACGTCGCCGGCTACCCGGGTGCTCCCGAAGGTGCCGCCGAGGCGTTCCTCAAGCCCGAGACTGTGCACACCGCGTTCGCGCAGGACCTGCCTGAGGTGGATCGCTGGACGATCGTCGCGACGCAGCGCCCGGCATCCTTCGTCGCCAACGTGACCCCCTCGGCGGCGCCGGCGTGGAAGACGATCCCGAGCTGGGCCGTGCTCGGCACGCAGGACCTCGTCATCCCCATCGACACGCAGCGCCGCATGGCCGAGCGTGCGGGCGCGACGATCAGCGAGGTCGACGCGTCGCACGTGTCGATGGTGTCGCAGCCCGAGGTCGCGCTCGCGGCCATCCGCGCTGCCGCGGCGTCGATCGGCTGAGATCCGTGCGCAACGGATCCCCGGGTCCGCGGCCGAGGCGCCGCGGCCCGGGGATCCGTCGCACCGGGCGACAGCAGGATCGGAGGGATGCCGTCACGCCGGCGCGGCGGCATCCATCCGCTCGTCGCGGGGCAGCGCGGGAGCCGGGGTCCGTCGTTCGGCCGCGGCCGGCGACACGAGCGGGGGCCGCTCGTGCTGCGGGACGAGTCGGCCCCGGTCGACCAGTCCCGCCTGGCGGGCCTGGAGGATCTCAGCCAGACGGCTGCGCCACTGCCGGACATCCGCGGCGTACTCGGCGCGGGCGGCGAGGTCATGGCGCTCGTAGGGGTCCACCGCGAGGTCGAAGAGCTGCTCCGCCGGCGCACCCGGTGCGCAGCGGGGGAACCACACGAACTTCCAGCGTCCGTCGGTGAGGAACTGCATCTCCTGCGACGGGTCGTAGCAGGTCGAGTGCTCGCCGTGCACGACGTCCCGCCATGACACCTCGTCGCCGCGGATGAGAGGCAGGACGCTCCGCCCGTCGACGCCGGCAGGGGCGTCCACGGCGCACACGTCAAGCACGGTCGGCATGACATCCTGCAGGCACACCGGCTCGTCCGCCGTGCGGGCATCGGAGTCGGCGCGCAGCGCGGCGGGCAGACGCACGAGCAGGGGCACGTGCGCCGAGCCCTCGTACGCATACGTCTTGCGCCACAGGTTGTGATCCCCCAGCATGTCGCCGTGGTCCGAGACGAAGACGACCATGGTGTCGTCATCCAGCCGGCGGTCGCGCAGCACGCGCATCAGGCGCCCGATCTGGTCGTCGATGTGATGGACGAGTCCGGCGTAGCCGGCGCGGGCGCGGCGGATCTCGTCGTCGCTGCGTCTTCCGCGCCACGCGTTGACGTCCGCCCGGTCGGCGCCGTCGACGTCGTGGAGCCGTGCCCAGTCGCCCACCGCGGGGTCGGGGATCATCCCGGCGCGGGCACGCTCGAGGTTGTGCTCGTAGTGGAACGCCGGGGGATCGTACGGCGAGTGGGGGCGGGCGAACGACGTCATCAGGAAGAAGGGCCGGGTCGGGTCCCGCCGCTCGAGGAAGCGGATCGATTCGGTCGCGGTCCACGTCGAGGGATGCAGGTGCTCGGGCACATGGGAGGGACGCGCCATCCACGAGTTGACGTCGACCCCGTGATCGGACTGCCTCACGTCCGCCGGGGCGTTCCGCTCGAACCACGCCGTGTAGTCCGACACGAAGCGATCGTCCTGCACCCGCAGCGACTCGTCGAGGACCGTCTCGTCGAATCCGTAGCGCGCCCGCTGCGGCGTGAAGTGCATCTTGCCCACGCCGTGCGTCTGGTAGCCGGCCCGGCCCAGCACCTCGGGGAGCGTGTCGGTCAGCCCCGCGAGCGGCGGCTGACCCTGTCCCATGCCGAGGATGCCGGTATGCCAGGGATCTCGTCCCGTGAGCAGCGACGCCCGCGCCGGCGTGCAGGACGGTGTGCACGAGTACGCGCTGCGGAACCGGGTGCCGGTCGCGGCGAGGTGGTCGAGGTTCGCCGTCGGCGCGAAGCCGCCCTCGCACGAGAGGGAGTCCCACCGCTGCTGATCGGTGACGATGAGCAGGACGTTCGGTCGCGTGGTCATGGTCCGCGCCGTCCGCTCTCAGAGGCCGAGCCGGTCGAGGGTCGCCGCCGCGACGGCCAGCGGTTCGGCGGAGGACGCGTCGTCGCTTCCGGTCGCACCGCGCCAGGACTCCTCGATCCGCACGATCTGCTCCCGCAGGGCCGATTCGTCGGGCGCGACCCCGCGTTCGGCGGCATCCTCGAGCCAGTCCGTCCAGGCCGCCCACCGAGGCGCGTACAGGTCTCGGACGAGGCCGGCCCAGTGCCGGCCCGAGTAGTCGTGCAGGCCGCTGCCCTGATGGCCCCACACCGACACCAGGCTGCGCGCGTCGCGCTCCATGATGTCGGCTTCGGACGCCCCTTCGGCCCACGAGCGGGCTGCGGCGATCCACGTCGACGCGCGCGACTCCGGCCGTGTCGCGACCAGGTCGTCAAGGGCGCGCAGGTCGTCCTGCAGCCGCGCGGCGTGGCCACGGAGCGCGGGGGCGTCGTGCGCCTGCGACGCGGCGAGCACCCCGCGGATGTGCTGCCGGAGCTGCTGCGCCACGACGTGTCCGGTGAGCTCGACGACATCGCGCTCGAGCGCGTCACGGTTCACCGCCTGCCCCTCGAGCCCGATCAGCAGTCGCGCAGCGTGCGCGACGGCCGGCAGGTCGCCCTGCACGGCGGGATCGTTCTCGGCATCGATGTTGGCCGACATCCGTGCGGGCTCAGCCGGCAGCGCCTCACCGGCGAGACGCTGGGTCGCGAACGGCGCCGACGCGGTCCAGGGGCGCGCGATCACCGGGGAGGGGATCGAGCGGGTGCGGCCCGGCGCATACAGGGTCGCTCCGAGCAGCCGCCATGCCTCGCGGGCGGCCGGGTCGTCGACGCCGTAGCGCTGCACCGCGAAGTCCGCGAGCCACTGGTCGACGTCGAGCTCGCACCACACGGCGTCGGCAGCCGCCTCGTAGAACACTGTGTTGTTCTCGATCGCTTCGGGAGCCAGTCCCACGCCTTCGACCCCCTCGGGATGCCGCGCCGCGAGCTCTGCCATGTCCTGAGCGAGTCCGCGCAGATCTCCGAACAGGGCGAAGCGTCCGCCGAAGTTGTGGACGGCCGTCCAGATCCATCGCCGCCCGTGCATGCCCTCGCGCCACATCGGAGCGTGCTCGCCCCACAGGTCGATCAGCACGAGACGGTCGCGGGGGACGCCCGACAGATAGGCCGCGATCCGCTCGCGCGACCAGAACGCGCGGTGGTAGTGGAACGGCCAGCCCTGCAGCAGCCACGTCGCCTCCGGATGCACCGCGGCCAGCGCCCGGTGCACACCGGCGCCGGCCCGGGCCAGCTCGTCCAGGTCGCCGGACGGCGGGAGCGACTCGATGTACGGATCGACGGCGAACCACGGCTGCGTGCCCGGGTCGCCGAGCAGCTCCTGCTGCACTTCGAGGAACGTGCGCACGAAGCTCGCATATCCGGTGGAGGAGGGGGCCAGCAGCGGCGTCCGCCACCCCTGCCAGTCGATCTCGGCGGCTCCATCGCCGGCGAGCGACGTCGGCACCTGCCCACCGGTGACCGGCAGGACGGGGGTCATGCCCAGCTCGCGGGTGCGGGCGAGGATGCTGCGCGCGAGCTCCACGCGCCGCGTCGCCCACGCCTGCGGCAACGGGCCGCCGAAGTCGTGCAGGCCGCCCATCGACATCCACGGGATCGTGGCCGCGCCGCCCACCCAGGCGCGCGCTTCGTCGTCGGCGACGCCTGAGCGCTGCAGCGCCTCCGCCAGGACGACCTCGTACGCCGTCAGGACGAGCGGATGGGTCACCCCGTGCAGGGCCATCCAGTCGAGCTCCCGCTCCCAGCGCGGCCAGTCCCAGTACGCCGTCGAGTAGCCGTGCGTGACGACGTTGAGGTGATAGCGGATGCCGAACCGCGTCGCCTGCGCCGTGTCGGGCGCATCCGGCCAGGCTGCCCCGCGGGCCGTGATCACGGGCGATTCCCACGTGATGCGCCGGCCATGGGACTGCAGATAGCGTGCGAACGCGCTCGCCGCCGCGACGAGGTCCGTTCCGCGCAGCGTCAGCGTGCCGGCGTCGGCGTGGAACGAGCCGGTGGCGGCGGCATCCCGGTTCCGAGGCTCCCGCTCGACCCGGACGCGCGACGCATCGCCCCCCGCCCGCGCGATCAGCCGGCGCAGGGCATCCGCGAAGTCCGGCTCGCTCATGCCTGGGCGACCCCTTCTGCACCGGCGGCGATGTCCAGGCCTGACGACCACGCGGCGAAGTCGACCGGGACCCCCGACAGGCGCGACTCCTCCGCGGCGAACGCGATGAGGTGGCTGTCGAGCGCCGTGGCGAACGAGAGCTCGCCCTCGCCGACAGTGCCGGCGACCAGCGCGTCGACGAACTCGGCCATCAGCGCCGCGTCGCCACCGGCATGGCCGGCGTGGTCGCCGAGGTCGGCGTTGGGCATCGCGACGTGCAGCGTGTGGCGCTCGTGCCCCATCGGGGGCCTCGCCTGCGTCGTGTGCGAGGCCAGCGGCAGGCCGTCGGGAAGGACCGCCGCCGGCGAGAACAGGTCCACGACGATCTCTCCGCTCTCCATGTGACCGGTCAGCTGCCCTGCCGAGCCGGTGATGGCGACGTTGCGGGTGTTCTCGGCGGTGAACGCGGACGCCGTGAGGGTCGCGGTGAGCCCGCCGGGGAACATCATCGTCGTCTGCTGATGGTCGGCGACGTCGTTGTCGCTGCGGTACACGCAGCGTCCGTACTCGCCGGTGCGCAGCGCCGCGATGCGGCCGGCCGGCGACGTGTCCGCGCCGAGCAGGTGCACGGGATGACCCGACACGCCGGCCAGCGCGTCGACGTAGTAGCGCGGCGCGTAGAACGGGCAGCTGTCGGCCACGGGGCAGCCGTCGAGGCAGAACTCCGGGGCGCCCGGAGGGGCGTTCTCGGGACGGAACCAGGTCAGCTCGCCGATGCTGTAGACCGATTCGGGCGCAGAGCCGGCCAGCCACCGGATGAGGTCCAGATCGTGCGACGTCTTGGTGAGCACCATCGCACCGGCACGGGCTGTGCTGCGCCAGTTGCCGCGCACGTACGAGTGCGCGAAGTGCCAGAACCCGATGTTCTCTCTCACTTCGAGCGTCATCGTGCGCCCGATCGCGCCGGAATCGAGGATGCGCTTGATCGAGCGCCAGAACGGCGTGAACCGCAGCACGTGACCCACCGCGAGCCGCGACGACGCGTCGGCGGCGTGGCGGGCCAGCCGCGAGAGCTCGGCGAGGGTGGGTGCGGCCGGCTTCTCCAGCAGGAACGGGATGCCGGCCTCGGCCACCGCGATCGCGACGTCGACGTGGAGCACGTCGGGAACGGCGATCACGACGCCGTCGGCCCGCAGCGCACCCAGGTCGGCGACGACGTCTCGCCAGTCGGCGTACTCCGCGGCCCCACCGGCCTCGGCGGCCAGAGCCGAGCGCCGCGGTGCCGAGATATCGGCCACCGCCACGATGCGCGCGCGATCGGGGTGTTCGATCGCCCAGCGGCCGTAGGCGTCGCGTCCGCGCCCGCCGGCCCCGATCACGACGAGACGCTGCTGTCGGGTCATTTCTCCGCTCCTGCCGTGAGGCCTTCCACCAGGTATCGCTGCGCGACGAAGAACAGCACGATGACCGGTGCCGTGACGGCGAGAGAGCCCGCCAGCAGCACTGTCACCGGCACATTGAAGTCGGCGAGCTGCGAGATGCCGAGCGGCGCCGTCCACAGCTCGCGGTCCTGCACGAGGAACAGCAGCGCATAGAAGTACTCGTTCCACGCGATCATGAAGACGTAGATGGCCGTCGCGACGACGCCGGGCAGCGCGATCGGCAGCACGACGCTGCGCAGCATCTGCGGCAGCGAGGCGCCGTCGACGATCGCGGCCTCTTCCACGCTCTCGGGCAGCGCCTGGAAGTAGTTGCGCAGCATGTAGATGGCGACGGGGACCGTCGTCGCGACATAGACGAGGAAGAGCCCGACGAGCGAGCCCGTCAGCCCCGCCTTCGCGAGCAGCACGAACAGCGGGACCGACAGCACGATCCCGGGGAACAGGTACACGCCCAGGATGATGCCGTTCACGAAGCCGCGCCCGCGATAGCGCAGTCGTGCGGCCGCGTACGCGCCGAGGATCGAGACGATGATCGACAGCGCGACGGTGCAGGCGGCCACCACCAGCGAGTTGATGACGAACCGCCCGAGGCCGAAGCCGCCCTGGGCGGGGTCGAGCATCGCCGTCGTGTAGCCCGAGAAGTCCAGCTCGTCCCATGCCGGGAAGAGGTTCAGCGGCGCCTGCACGATCGACGCGTACGGACGCAGCGAGAGCACGAAGCCGTACAGGACGGGGCCGAGGGCGAAGATCAGCGCGAGCGCGATGATCGCCACGCGACCCGTGGTGGCCAGCGGGTGGGGCCGCAGAGCGGACCGATGCCGGGTCATTCGAGGTCCACCTTCCTGCGCGAGAGCGCGACGTACACGGCAAGGAGCGAGATGAGCACGACCGACATCAGAAGCCCGTACGCGGCGGCGCTGCCGATGTCGGCGCGGGTGACGAGCTCGGTGTACACCTTCAGCGCCATGACCTGGGTGCCGCCGGCGCCCTCGGTGAGCAGGAAGATCTCGCTGAAGCTCTGGAAGGTCCAGATGAACCGCAGCAGGCACAGCAGCAGGATGACGCCCTTCAGCTGCGGCAGGACGATGCGGCCGATGATCTGCATCCCGTTCGCCCCATCCAGCGCCGCCGCCTCTTCGATGCTGGGCGACACGCCCTGCAGGCGTGCCGTGATGAACAGGAACGACAGCGGCGCCGACGTCCAGATCTCGAACGCCACGACCACCAGCAGCGACAGCGGGATGGGGATGCCCCATACCTCGGTCGTGGTGGTGTTGAGGAAGCCGATCGACTGCTCCCACCCCAGCACCTCGCGTCCGAACGCGTTGATCACGCCGTACTGCGGGTTGAGCATCGTCTGCCAGATCGTGACGGCCGCGATGACCGGCAGCACGTAGGGGACCAGCAGCAGCGCCCGCACGATGCCGCGGCCGGGGAACGGCCGGCGCAGCGCCAGCGCCAGGACGAGTCCGAGCCCGACGGAGCCGACCATCGTGAGCGACGCGTAGAGCAGGGTCGTGCCCAGCGCCCGCCAGAAGGCCGGATTGGCCAGCGCCCGCCGGAAGTTCTCCAGCGACCAGTCGATCGGCTCGGTGCCCAGACGGGGGATGTCGACGAGGCGGATCTCGCTGAACGCGAAGACCACCACGAGCAGCAGCGGGAGCAGCGATGCGAAGAGGATGACCAGGAAGGTCGGGGCGGTCAGGAGCAGACCGTTGCGGTTGTCCCGCTGGGAGCGGCTGCGAGGCCGCCCCCAGCGGTGACGGAGGACTCCGGTGGTCACAGGCCCGCCTGTACCTCCTCGACGGCCGCCTTCATGGCGGCTGTCACCTCATCGGCGGGAACCCCGTTGTAGAGCTGCTCGATCTGCCCCGACAGCACGCCCTGGCTGGACACGAGGCCGGCCAGCGTCGCGTCCGGCGTGCCCATGCCCCACAGGTAGACCGAGTTGATGCCGTCGCGCATGCTGTCGACGAACTCCTCGCCGTACAGGTCGACCGAGGTCTTGGTCTGACCCGGACCGATGCCCAGCCCGCCCCACGCCTCGATGAATTCGGTCGGGTTGTCGGCGGTGCCGTTGCGCAGCGGGATGCGCCCTTCCGTCGCGACGGCGAGGGTGTCGACATAGCCCGTGCTCATCACGTACTCGATGTACTTCTGCGCGGCCGCCGTGTTGGCGCCGGTGGGGATGCCGTAGCTCAGGATCGCCCCGTACTGCGCGGGGTCGTCCTCATCGAGCACCGTGATGAACTCGGTGTTGTCGGCGAGGAACGTGGGCTGCGCGGCGCACTCGGGGCACGTCGCAGGCGTGGCCTCGTCGAGCCCGGCCAGCTCGTCCAGGATGTGCGTCGAGAACAGCAGCATGGCGGCGTCGCCGTTCATGTACGCCGCACGGGCGCTCGTCACGTCGAAGTCTCCGGCGACGGACGAGTCGCGCAGCCGGAGGAACTGCTCGGCGGCCTCGGTGCACGCGTCCGAATCGATCGTGACGTCGCCGTCCTCGACCAGATCGCACCCGGCGCTCTGGAAGATCGACTGGATGCCCTCGGTCGCGGAGGCCGTGCCCGCCTGGGTGCCGAATGCCAGTCCGGTGATGCCGAGCTTCTCTTTGATCGTCGTGGCCGCATCGGCCAGCTCTTCGACGCTGGTCGGGACGTCGACGCCCGCCTGCTCCAGCAGGTCGGCCCGGTACGCGACGAGGTGGGTCCACCCGTCGCTCGGGACGGCTGAGATCTGGTCGTCGATCGTCACGGCGTCGATCGCGTGCTCGTTGAACGTGTCGAGCCCGAGCGCGTCCACCGTCGCGGTGGCGGCGTCGGCGTCGAGCAGGCCCTGCGAGGTCCAGGCGCCGGTCTGACTCGACGAGTGCAGGATCACGTCCGGCACGTCGCCGGTTGCCGATCCGGTCACGAGGGCCTGGTCCTGATCGGCGCCGGCCATCGGCACCACCTCGACGTCGATGCCGGTCTCTTCGGTGAAGGCGGCAGCGACCGCCTCCTGGGCGGCGAGGCGATCGGGCGTGGTCTGCGGCGTCCAGAAGACGACGCTGCCGCTCGCCTCCCCTGTGCTGGTGTCGTCGGTGTCGGGCGTGCCGGCGGAACAGCCGGCCAGCAGGCCGAGCACCGCCGCCATCGCGAGTGGAGCCACGAGACGCTGTGTGGGGGTCCGGGTCATTGCATCACTCCTCTTGTCGTGGCGCGAGCGCCGGGGAACGGGGCGAAGCGGCGCAGCCTCGATGCTGCGCCGACGGTGCGATCATTCCGCCAGGCGAGCAATCTCGTAGAGATCGAGCGACAGAATGCAAGAAAGCACCTCTGTCGACGGTACTCCTGAATGTAAGGTGCCTCTCGTGGACGATCTCGACCGGCGCATCACCGGTGCCCTGCTGGCCAACCCGCGTGCCAGCAACGCCCAGATCAGCGAAGCCGTCTTCACGTCGGAGGCCACGGCGTCGCGGCGCGTGGCGCGCCTGGTGCGCGACGGCGATGTGCGCGTCATCGGCGTGCTCGACGGCGAGGCGACCGGACGATCCCGGTCGTTGTTCGTGCGGCTGCGGTGCCGCCCGGGCGAGGCCCACCGGTCGGCGCAGCGCATCGCCGCGTGGTCGGCATGCGGCTCGGTCAAGCTCGTCACGGGCAGCGTGGACTGCATCGCAGAGATCGGGTACACCTCCAACGACCATCTGCTCGCGCTCACCCTCGAGCAGCTGCCGGCGCTGGACGGGGTCCTGGCGGTGTGGAGCAATCAGGTGATCCGGCGCTTCGCCACGCCGCACAGCTGGCTGCCGGATCTGCTGCCCGACGAGGTGGTCGAGCAGCTGCGCGCCCAGCGCCTGGATCCGTGGGCCGATCCGCTGCCGGACCGGCGCGTCAAGACCGATGCGCTCGACGGGCGCATCGCGGCCGCGCTGGCCGAGGATGGTCGGCTGGGGTGGCAGCGCCTCGGGGAGCTGTGCGAGGTCAGTCCGGTCACGGTCCGGCGCCGCGCGGAGGCGATGATGGCCTCAGGTGCGCTGCGGATGCGCACGGTCATCGAGCCCGAGCGCATCGGGCTTCCGGTGAACGCCTTCGTGGCGCTCAGCGTCAACCCCACACAGCTCAGCCGCGCGGGCGAACTGCTGGCGGGGCATCCATCCGTCCTGATGATCTCGGCGACGACGGGCGACCGCAATCTGTGCGGCGAGGTCGCGCTCGCCTCGGACGCCGCCCTCTACTCCTTCATCTCGGAGACGATCGGGGGGCTCCCCGGACTGCAGCACGCCGATGTCGCGGTGGCGCTGCATTCGCTGAAGCGGGCGGGCCGCACGCGCCACCTCACCGCCGTGCGCTGACGTGCGACGCCCGGTCGGCGGCTCGGCTCGACCGGGCGTCGCGTGTCAGAGGGCGAGCCCGCGCAGCACGCCGTCCTGCGCCGCCACGATCAGCTGGCGACCGACGACGACCGGCGTCGAGAAGGTGTTCGCGGTGAACAGCTGCCTGTCGATCGCGACGGTTCCCGCCGCGGGATCGATGGCCGCCAGCAGTCCACCGACCGAGACGAGCCACGCTGTGCCGGTCTCGGGGTCGATCACGGGGCCGGCGTTGACGACGCGCGGCACGGCCTGTGCGCTCCACCGCACGCCGCCCGAGGCCGGGTCGGCGATTGTGACAACGCCCCACTCGGTGGTCAGCAGCAGGCCGCCGTCGGCGAGCATCAGGGCGGGCGCGAACATGTGGCTGCCTGCGACGCGCCATCGCTCGGCGCCGGTCACCGGATCGACGGCGATCGCGTCGGTGACGGTGCTGAACAGGACGGCTCCGCCTGGGAGCACCTCCACCCAGTCGTCCCAGGGGCCGTATATCAGCTGGCGGTACCGATCGGGCCGGGTGTTCGTGAGGAACGACCACAGCCGCGTGCCGGAGTGCAGGTCGTACGCGTATCCGCGCCCGTCGCCGGCGCCGACGTACACACGCTCGCCGTCCGACGCGGCGCGCCCCGCAGTGCGCACCGGCACGTCAGCCTCCCAGAGCGTCCGCCCGGCGGCGTCGAGGCAGCGCAGCCGATCCTCGGCGGCGACCAGGATGCGGTCGCCACCGCCGGTCGACACCACGAGAGGCGTCGACATGACCGGCTTGCCGAAACCGCTCGTCCACGCGACGGCGCCGGTCCGCGCGTCCACGGCGGTGAGCCGGTGGTCCGCGCTCGCGAGCACGACGAGCGCGCCGTCGGTCGTGAATGCGGCGCCGCGGTGGACCGGACCGAGGTCGACCGTCCAGCGGGGCCGGTACGACGTGCCGGCGATGTCGACGGCGACGACCCTGCCAGAGGTCGACCCCGCGACGACGGTGGCCCCGGATGCCGCGAGCGCGCCCTGCAGCTGCCCGCCAACAGGCAGCTCCCACGCGGAGCGGGTGCGTGCCGGGCCGTCCACGGCCACGGGCGTCGTCTCGTGCCGCCGCACGCCCCGCGCGTCGGTGGCCCGCAGCTGCACCCGGTGGGGTCCCGGGGCGAGTGCGGCGGCGTCGAGCGAGCCGTGCCACGACGACCCGCGGGCCTGCAGCGCCGTCCAGGGCCCGTCGTCGACCGCGCCGAAGACGGACTGGGGGAACACCCGCGCCTCCACCGTGACGGCCGCGGCGCCGGCCACCGCGGTCAGGTCGATCCGTCCGGGGTGGGATCGCACCGATCCGCGGATCGGGACGGTGCCGCCGGGCGGGGCGTCCAGCGGGATCTCGGCGAGCAGGTCGACGGTCGGGGCGTCGGCATCGGTGGCCCCGAGCGTCACCGCCTCGACGACGAGCACGCGTCCCTGATCGCTGCGACGCTCGGTCACGCGCTGGTAGAAGGGGCCGCCGCGCGTCGTCGTCGAGGCCACCTGGGTGAGGCCGTTGAAACTGTCGACCTCGTAGCGGTGGATGTGCCCGGCGAAGATGCCGCGCACCGGGAAGGGCTCGATGGTGCGCAGCAGTTCGTCGGTGTCGTTCACGTAGTAGTTGCGGCCCGCGAGCGGGTAGTGCAGGAACATGATCGACGGGATGCCGGCGGCCGCGGTCAGGTCGTCGCGCAGCGCTGCGAGGTCGTCGCCGAACAGCCCGGGCTCCTGCAGTGCCTGCGTCGGATCCAGGGCGAGGAAGTGCACGCCGCCCGCGTCGAAGCTGTAGCTGGTGGGGCCGAACCAGCGCTGGAACCGTTCGCGCGCGCTCGTGTCCCAGCGGATCTCGTGGTTGCCGGGCACGTGGCGCAGGCGATCCCACAGGCCGCGCGGAATGGTGTCGCGGTAGGCGGTGAAGCCGGCATCGTCGCCGTAGTCGGTGATGTCGCCGCAGTGCAGCACGAACTGCGGCTGCTCCGCTTCGACCGCCGCGAAGACCCGGCGCAGGTTCTCCAGGCGCGCGCCCTCCTCCTCGTTGGCGTGCGTGTCGGTGAGCACGACGAAGTGCAGCGTCCCGGCGTCGACGGGCGCGCCCACGGCGGCGCCCGGCCAGGGCCCCCACGCCGTGCTGCTCAGCCCGACGCCCACACCGAGGGCAGAGAGCCCGAGGAACCCGCGTCGGCTGAGGGGCGTCCTGCGGTGTGCGCCCGTGCTGGTGTCGTCCGTCATCTCGCTCCTCCGGTCGTCGTCCTGATCGGTACCCAACCGGGCGCGGGCGAGCCGCGCCGAGAAAGGACGCACGAAATGCGAGGTTCTGACATCTGGGGGACGGGCCGCGCAAGAAACCGCCGATGCCCGGGGCGGCGCCTCCGGGCCGGCACCGCCGCCGATGACGGAATCGCGCAGGGCCACCGGTGCGATCGCCGATTCCTTGCACGAGCCCGTCGGGTGGTTGCCGCCGCGGCCATGCGGCCGCCAGCGTCGGGAGGGCCGGCCCCCCAGACCGGCATCCGTGTGTGAATTGTGAGAGAGAGTCTGAGCGATGCGTTCTTCCCAGCGAATCCGCCGCCTGTCCGCCCTCGCCGCCGCCGGTCTCGTCGCGGCGACGCTCGGCATAGCCGCACCCGCGGCTGCCGACGCCGTCTCGGCCGGCGGGCCGTCGGCGGTCGCCGGCCGCAGTGCAGGTGCGGCGGCATCCACTCCTGCAGAGCACGTCGTGCTCATCGCGCTCGACGGCTTCGACATCGACTACCTCGACGACGTGGCGCTGCCGAACCTGTCGGCGCTCGCCAATCGGGGGAGCCTCAGCGTGTCGACCGGCGTCATGTCGTCGATCACCAACCCGTCGTGGTCTTCGGTCGCCACGGGCGCATGGCCTGAGACGCACCGCAACACCGCGTACTGGTTCGATCCGTCCACCGGCACGGCCCGCGGGCAGCAGCGCGATCTCGCGGTGCCGACGATCGCGCAGGCGATCCGCGATCAGGGTGGGACCGTGATGTCGTCCCAGTGGTTCATCGTGCAGAACTACGGCGTCGCGTTCGGCGACCCCGAGGGGCTCTACACGCAGCCGGGCGGCGATTGCGCCCGGCGCACCGACGACGCCGTCGCCGTGATCGACGGCCGACCCGTGATGAGCGGCGGCGCGTCCGTGCAGATGGCCGGCGTGCCCGACCTCATCGCGGTGTACTGCGACAGGCTCGACGCACTCGGCCACGCCGAAGGGGATCAGGCGGAGGGGATGCCGGCGGCTCTGGCAGACATCGACGTGCAGATCGGCAGGCTGGTGCAGGCCACGAAGGATGCCGGCATCTACGGCCGCACCGCGTTCGTGGTGACCGGCGACCACGGCATGGAGACGTTCACCAACGGCATGCGCGACGAGCTGCTCGCCGCGATCTCGGCGGCGGGCTACGACGCCGAGATGCTCACCGCGGGGCAGTCTCCGAAGCCCGGGACGGACGCGGTGATCGTGGTCGGCGGCGTCGGCTCGCTGCACCTGGTCGGCGACGCGGCCGGCGACCCCGCGGCTGCGGCGGCCATCGAGGCGGCGGTGGCGGCCCTGCCGCACGTGGCCGCCGTCTACGACAAGGACGAGCAGCGCGCGATGCACATGTCGCCCAACTACGGAGAGCTCATCATCGAGCCGGTCGAGGGCTGGAGCCTGGGTGCCACGCCCGCCGATCCCGCCGGCGTCCACGGCATGACGCGCGTCATGCACGTGCCGCTGGTGCTGGCCGGAGCGGGTGTGCGTCCGCACGCCGCGCCACACGACCCGCGTCACATCGACATCGCGCCGACGATCGCCGCACTCCTCGGGTTCGACGGCCCGTCGGGCGCCGACGGACGGGTGCTGACGGAGTCGATCCGCGTGCGCTGAATCGCAGGTCAGAACGACATGGTGGATGCCGTCACGCCGGGGTGGCGGCATCCACTTCTCTGCGCTCCAGGCGTATCACCCCGGGATGGGGTCCCTCCTTGCGGGTGGTGGAAGTACCACCGGGCGCGGGGCCCGGAGTGGGCCGCGCGCCGAATGATGGGGGGAGAACCATCATGAGATCCAGAGTCGTCTCGGTGCTCGCCGCCTGTGCGGTCGCGCTGGGGATGGTGGCCGTCGCGCCGCCCGCGTACGCCGCGCCGCCGGAGAAGGTGCGGGTCATCGTGCAGCTCGACCACAAGGCGTCGGCGACCGATGTCGCCAAGAGCGTCGCCGGCGGAGCGACCAAGATCAAGGCGACCAAGACCATGCCGTACGTGATCATGGAGGTGCCGCGGCCCGCGCTGAAGGGGCTGAAGCACAATCCGCACGTCGTCGGGGTGGTCGAGGACTTCGCCGATCCGCCCGCGCTGTCCAACGCCCTGCCGGTCGTGAACGGCGACGACGTGCAGGCGCTCGGATTCACCGGGTCCGCCGCGACAGTCGCGATCCTCGACACCGGCATCGACGCCGACCACCCGTTCTTCGGGTCGCGCATCGTCGCACAGCACTGCTTCTCGGATCCGACGGACGACGACGGCGACGGCGACGAGGCGAGCCTGTGCCCCGACGGCACGACCGAGGACACCTCGGCCGACATCGACAGCGACAACAACGCGAGCTGCGTCGATGCGGGCAGCAACATCTGCGACCACGGCACGCATGTCGCCGGGATCGCGGCAGGTCGTGCGGCCGATGACACCGCCGGGTCGCCTCCGGGCAACGGTGTCGCGCCCGGTGCGCAGATCATCGCGGTGCAGGTGTTCACGCGGGTGAACACCGCGAGCGGCTGCTCTCCGAACCCCGCGCCGTGCGTGCTGTCGTACGCGTCCGACCAGATCGAGGCGCTGGACTGGGTGCGCGGCCAGGCCGCGGCGAACCCGGGCTGGAACGTCGTGGCCAGCAACATGAGCCTCGGCGGCGGCAACAACTCCTCGGCGTGCGACGGCGACACCCGAAAGGCGGCGATCGACAGCAACCTCGCTGCCGGCATCGCCACGGTGATCGCGTCGGGCAACAGCTCGTTCCTGAACGCCGTGGGCGCGCCGGGGTGCATCTCGACGGCGTTCACCGTCGGTCGCACCAACAACGACGACACCACGACGAACTCGGGCAATCGCGGTCCGCTGCTGGATGTGATGGCACCGGGCTCGTCGATCATCTCGTCGATCGACGACGACGTGTACGGCTCCAAGAGCGGCACCTCGATGTCGACGCCGATGGTCACCGGTGCGCTCGCCGTGCTGCGTTCGGCGTACCCGGCGCGGTCGGTGGCGAACCTGATGAGCGACATCACCTCGACAGGGGTGCCGATCACCTACACGACCAATGCGGCCGGGACGACGACGAACACCACGCCGCGCCTCGACCTGCTGGCTGCGCTGCAGGCGGCGAACGTCGCACCCGTCGTGACCGTCGACGACGCGTCGGTGACGGTCGACGAGGGCTCGCTCGCGACGAACACCGGTTCGGCGACGGATGCCGACGGCACTGTCACGTCGGTGACCGCGAGCATCGGCACAGTGACGCCGTCGGGCACGTCGTGGACGTGGTCGTACACGCCGCCGGACGGTCCGGCCGACACGTCGGTGACGATCACCGCGACCGACGACAAGGGCGAGACAGGCCAGTCGACCTTCGCCCTGCACGTCTCGAACGTGGCGCCCACCGTCGTGGTGGATGCCGTCACGCCCGCGAACGAGAACAGCCCGGTGACCCTCGCCGCGCACTTCTCCGACCCGGGTGTCGTCGACACGCAGACCGCGACAGTGGACTGGGGTGATGGAGTCGTGACCGCGGCGACGGTCACCGGCACCTCGGTCGACGCGTCGCACGTGTACGGCGACGACGGCGCGTTCACCGCAACCCTGACCGTCACCGACAAGGACGGCGGCGCCGGATCCGACACGGGCTCGGCGGTCGTCGCGAACGTCGCCCCGACGGCGGACATCACCGGTCCGCCCACCACGTCGTGGAACGGGCAGGACATCGTGTTCGGCACCGAGGGCGTCCCCGTGGCGTTCACGGCGCGCGGCACCGACCCGGGCAGCGACGATCTCGGCTTCGCCTGGGATTACGGCGACGGCGCGACCACGAGTCACACCAGCCTGGTGAACCCGCCGGCCGCCGACGCGGATCCGAGTCCCACCATCCAGCCGAGGGACGTGACCGATGCCGCGCCCCACACCTACGCGATCGCCTGTGCGGCGACCACCGGTGTGACGGTGGCGGACGACGACGCGGGATCGGCATCCGATGCCGTTCAGGTCGTCATTCTCGGGACGAGCGCGGATGCCGGAACCCTCGGCGTCTGGCAGACGGACTACCGCGACAAGCGGGCGAACCGTCACACGACCGACGAGAAGCTGTGCCTGCTGTCGGTCGTGCGGGTGCTGAGCGCGGTGTTCGACGAGAAGGTGGCGCTCACGACCATGCCGCAGGCGGTGTCGGCGCTGTGGCCGAAGAACACCAAGAACCCGACCGATCAGTTCGACGCGCACCTGCTGTCGCTGTGGCTGAACGTGGCCGACGGATCCATCGCCTTGGGCGACCCCGTCGACACGAACGGCGACGGCGTGGCGGACTCGACCGTCGGGGCTGTGATCCAGGCCGGTGAGGCTGCTCGGGTGGTGGCGGGAACGCCGGCGAGCGTACTCACCTCGTTCAAGAACCTCTACGAGGCGATCAACGCCGCGGCGTGAGGTGTTGCGGAGGGTCCGGCCTGCGGGTCGGGCCCTCCGTGCTGCGTGGGGCTCACGCCCCGCGCGGAGATCTCGCGTATCTCGGACGCCTCGGCTGCAGGCATCCGAGGGACGCGAGATCTCCGAGCCTGGCGACCCGCCGCGGGGTGAGGGAGTGGATGCCGTCACGCCGGGGTGACGGCATCCACCTCAGTGCCCGGCCTGCAGCCGCAGGCCGGCGAGCAGCAGATCGAGGCCGCCGACGAACTGGTCGCGGTCGTCGTGGCCGTCGAACTCGTCGATGATGTGGTGGATGTAGGGGAACCGGGTCCGGTCGAGCGCCCGCCACTGCGCGGTGGCACCGGCCATGTAGTGCTCCTTGCTCAGCTCGCCCGAGACGACGGCCTGGGGCGGCTCCTGCCCCATGTCGGCGGCCGTGCCGATGACGTAGCCGACCACGGCGGACGTCGCGTGGAACGACTGCCGGGGCGTCAGATCGAGACGCATCACCTGTTCGCCGATCCGCTCGTACAGTTGCAGCGAGTGGGTCTGGATCGCGGTGTCGCGCAGCACGTAGGCGCCGAGCCACGGGCGGTCGACGATCGCGTCGAACATCGCGACCGCGATCGTGCGCAGGTCGTCGATCGGGTCGCCGCCGCCGACGTCGGCGGTGGCCTCGAGCACCCCGCCGAGTACCGAGTCCGCGGCGAGGTCGAGAAGCTCGTCGCGGCCCGACACGTACCAGTACACGCTCGCGACGCCGCCGCCGAGGCGTGCGGCCAGCGCGCGGATCGTGAGGCCCTGCGCGCCGGACTCGTCGAGGATCTCCACCGCCCCGGCCAGCACGGACTCGAGGGAGTGCGAGGCGCGGGTGCGCGTGCGCGGGCCTCGGGGCGGCTGCGCGGGCGCTTCACCTGGCGGCGGGGCTGTGGCCATGGCTCCATCCCACCACAGGACGCACCGCCGGCAGGGGAGGCGCTTGCGTGTTATCGAACATTGTTCTATTCTATCGAACGGTGTTCGAACAACGAACACTGTTCGATTCGCTGCTCGATCCGAGGAGTCGCCATGAGCACCGCACCCACCACCTCCACCTCCCGCACCTACACGTCCATGAAGGCCGCGTGGATCCCCCTTGCCGCGCTCTGCCTCGCCTTCTTCGTCGAGATGGTCGACAACACGCTGCTCTCGATCGCGCTGCCGACGATCGGCCGCGAGCTCGGCGGCGACACCACGTCGCTGCAGTGGATCACCGGCGCCTACTCGCTCACCTTCGGCGGCCTGCTGCTGACCGCCGGCTCGATCGCCGACCGCTTCGGGCGCCGCCGCGTGCTGCAGATCGGCCTCGCGCTGTTCGGGCTCGTCAGCCTCGCCGTGCTGCTCGTGAACTCGACCGGCGAGCTCATCGCGCTGCGCGCCGCGCTCGGGATCGCCGCCGCCGCGATGGCGCCCATCACGAACTCCCTGGTGTTCCGCCTGTTCGACGACGAGAAGCTGCGCATGCGTGCGATCACGCTCATGATGGTCGTCGGCATGTCGGGCTTCGTCCTCGGCCCGCTCCTCGGCGGCACGATGCTCGCTCACCTGCCGTGGCAGTGGCTGCTGCTGGTGAACGCCCCGATCGCCCTCATCGCCGCCCTCGGCGTCCACTTCGGTGTGCCTGCCGACACCGCTGACGGCCTCACGAAGGACCGCCTCGACCTGCCCGGCTCCGCCCTCAGCATCCTCACCATCGGCCTCGCCTGCTATGCGCTCACGAGCGGCATCGAGAACGGGTGGATGTCGCCGATCACGCTCGCCGTCGCGCTCGGGGCCGCGGCATCCCTCGTCCTCTTCATCATCCGCGAACGGCGCGCCGCGTCGCCGATGCTCGACCTGAAGCTGTTCCGCTTGGGTACCGTGCGCGGGGCCTCGATCGCGCAGATCGGCACCTCGGTCGCGATGGCGGGCGTGATGTTCGCGCTGATCCTGCACTTCCAGTACGCGTGGGGCTGGTCGCCGCTGCAGGCAGGGCTGGCGAACCTGCCGATCATCGTCACCATGATCGGTGCGACCCCGATCACCGAATGGCTCGTGCGGCGCTTCGGTCACCGCATCGCGTGCCTCGTCGGCGCGGTGCTGCTTGCTGCCGGTCTCGGCCTCATGGCGTGGGGCGTCGAGCAGACCTACGTCGCGATCGCGATCGCGATGGTCGTGATGACGATCGGCCTGCGCACCGTCATGACGATCTGCGCCGTCGCGCTCGTGGGAGCCATGCCCGACAACCGCACCTCGATGGGCGCGGCCATGAACGACACCGCGCAAGAGGTCGGCACCAGCATCGGCACTGCGGTGGTCGGCACGCTCATCGCCGTGCTCGTCACGACGGTGCTGCCCGATGGAGCGTGGAGCCCCGAGCTGACGGCATCCTTCTTCCACGGCGAGCAGCTCGTGTTCATCGTGCTGGCCGTCGCCGTCGGGCTGATCTCGGGCATCGGCGCACTCACGCTGACCAATGCGCGCACTGTCGATGAGCACCCGATGCCGGCGGCCGAGGCCGACGAGGCGCTGGCATCGGTGAAGAGCTAGCGCTCGAGCGGGAAGGCTCGGCGCGCTTGTGGCGTTGCCTGTTCGCATGCGCTCGATCGTGTACTCCCACACCGGCACCTCGTCCGTTCTCGAACTCGCGGAGCGTGAGCCCGCGGCCCCCGGCCCGGGGGAGGTGCGCGTGAAGGTCGCCGTGTCGGGCGTGAACCCGACGGACTGGAAGGCCCGCGCGGGCAATGCGTCCCCGCTGGCGTTCGAAGAGGCTGTTCCCAACCAGGACGGAGCCGGCGTCATCGACGCCGTGGGTGACGGCGTGACGCGGCTCGCGGTCGGCGATCGCGTGTGGCTGTACCTCTCGGCAGCCCAGCGCCCCACCGGCACGGCGCAGGAGTACACGGTCGTCCGTGCCGAGCGGGCGGTGAGGCTGCCGGACGCAGTCGGCTTCGATGTGGCAGCGAGCCTGGGCGTGCCCGCGATGACGGCGCACCGCGCTCTCACCGTGCACGAGTTCGGGCCGGCGAGACTGTCGCCGGGATCGCTCGAAGGACGAATCGTGCTGGTGGCCGGAGGAGCGGGAGCCGTCGGGCATGCCGCCATCCAGCTCGCGGTCTGGGCCGGAGCGACCGTGATCGCCACGATCTCGAGCGACGGGAAGGCCGCGCTCGCGAAGGCAGCCGGCGCGCACCACGTCGTGAACTACCGGCAGGACGACGCCGCCGCGCAGATCTCGACCCTCGCGCCCGAGGGAGTCGACCACATCGTCGAGGTGTCGCTGACGCAGAACGTCGACCTCGACGGGCAGGTGATCGCGAACCACGGCTCGATCGCGTACTACGCCGACAACGGCGGCGACCAGGCGACCCTCCCGGTGCGGCCCACGTTCGCCAAGAACGTCCGCCTGCAGGGCCTGCTGCTGTACACGGTCGGTGACTCGGCGTTGACCGCCGCCGCCGAAGACATCTCCGCCGCATTGCGCGACGGTGCGCTTCCGGTCGGAGAGGCGGCCGGACTGCCGCTGACCTGGTACCCGCTGGAAGAGACCGCCGCCGCCCACGATGCCGTCGAGCGGGGCGCCGTCGGCAAGGTGCTCATCGACGTCACCGGCGACAATCACTGACGGCGGGTTGCCAGTGGGCTAGCCGGACTTGCGCCGGCGCGAGATCACGATCGCCACGACGATCAGCACGACGCCGGCGATGAGCACGATCGGCCCGATCGTGGCCCACAGCGGCGATCCGCTCATCGCCGACCCGCCCAGCACGTTCAGCCCCTGCAGGGTCCACACCGCGCCGACCAGCGCCAACAGCACGCCCAGCGCGAGCCACGGCCACATTCGCTTCATGGCGCGAACATACTCCCGGAGAGGGGATGCCGTCACGCCTCCGTTCCGGTGGCCGGGTCCGGCTCGCCGGTGACCTGGCGGGCGGTGTCGGCCGGTGCGCGCTGGGCACGGCTCAGCAGGACGAACGGCACGGCGACGGCCGAGATCACGCCGCTCCAGATGAGCGACGTGCCGTATCCGCCGACATCCGCGGCGCGTCCGAGCGCCGGCTGGAAGACCACACCGCCGGCGGAGCCCATCAGCGAGTCGAACGACAGCACGGTCGCACGCTGCTTCGACGGGATCATGTCGTTGAGGTAGGCGCGGTGCACCGGGTCGTCGAGCGCCGACGCGATGCCCCACAGCGCCACCAGCACGACGGCGAACCAGAAGTTCTGCACGAACCCGAGCCCGATGAGCACGAGCGCGCTCGCCACGGTGGCGAGCAGGATCACCGATGTGCGCCGCCGGACCAGCGCGCGCACCCGGGGCGCGAGTGCGCCGCCGACGATGGCAGCGCCCGAGAGCAGGGCGGCGGCGAGCCCGGCGATCGAGTAGGCCTCCTCGTCGCCCCACAGCTCCAGCAGGTACGGCTGCAGCGCGTAGAAGACGTAGATGCCGACGCCCGCGGTGAAGGGGCTCGTCAGCATGAGCCAGCGCACCGGCGGGTCGCCGAGGCCGTACCGGACGGAGTTGCGCAGGACGGTGCGGGTGGCTCGGAGCGGGCGCTCGCTGCGGTCGGGCTGGAAGCCCAGGTCGTGCATCAGCAGGGCGGCGACCACCAGCATCAGCACGAGGATGCCACCCCGGATCAGGAACGGCACGCCGAGGTTGGTCGCCTGCGCGACGATCCCGCCGAGCACCGAGCCCGAGAGCATCGCGATGCCGCCGACGATCTGCGCCCGGCCGAACACCGTCTCCAGGCTCCCCTCGTATCCGGTCGCCTTCAGGGCGTCGACGAGCCACGCGTCCACTGCGCCTGAGAAGAACGTGAACCCCAGCCCGAGCAGCACCGAGACCACCGCCCACGCCCAGAACGGGGAGTGCCAGACCCACAGCATCCAATACAGGATCGTCGTCGTCGCGAGCGTGACAGTGCCCAGGAGGTACGACGCGCGCCGCCCGACGGTGTCGGCGACCACTCCCGTCGGGATCTCGAAGATCAGCATGCCGGCGGTGAAGAACGCGTTCGCCGAGAACGCCTCGAAGTTCGTCAGGCCTGCGTCGAGCAGGAACAGCGTGTTGATGCCCCAGATGAACGACGCCGCGACCGTGTTGCCGAGCATCAGCGTGTAGTACGTGCCTTGCACGCGGCGCGGCGTCGGCAGCGAGCGCACGGCGTTGCTCCTCGACATGGCGGCACCGCCTCTTCCCGGGGGACGTCGACGACACCGCGACAGTAGTCCCGTGCGCCGCCGGCGTCTACGGGGTCGGCGGCGGCGCGGGCTGCAACGGGGAAGTGGATGCCGTCACGCGGTGCGTGTGCCGGCCAGAGTGCCCGATGCCAGCACGTGTCCGTTCGCAGAGTGCAGCAGGCTCTCGATGCCGGCGAGATCTGTGTCGGCGAGGCGGGTGTCGAGCGCGTAGAGGTGGAACCGGTAGTGATGTGGGCCGTGGCCGGGCAGCGGCCGCGGCCCGCGGTAACCACCCGGCTTGTCGCCGCGCACCGAGACGAAGCGGACGCCCGCTGTCTGTGAGGTGAGCGCGCCTTCCGCGATGCCGTCGCCGCTCGCAGCCAGGGTGGCGACGGTGTGCAGGCGAGGGGTCGTTCCGGGGCTGTCGAGGTCTTCGAACACGAGCAGCAGCTCGACGGTGCCTGCGGGCAGCGCGCGCCACGTGAGCGCGGGGGAGACGTTCGCGCCGATGAGCCAGCCGCAGTGCGCGGCGGGGATCACGCCGCCGTCGTCGAAGCTCGGCGAAGCGAGGTGGAGGCGGGTGTCGGTGGCGAGCTCGGGCGCGAGCGACAGGCTCGCCGACTCGTCGGAGCGGCGGTTGCGGAATGCCCGGCCGAGCGGGGTGAGCAGGACTTCGATGGGGTGCATGACGGGCTTTCAGGAGTCGGCGAGGCGGAGCAGCAGGGGAGCGACGCGGGCGACGTCGGCGCGCTCGGCGGGCGTGAGCTCGGCGAGCCGGCTGTTGAGCCAGTCGCGCCGGTGCCGCCGCGACGACGTCACTGCCACCCGGCCGGCGTCGGTGAGCGCGAACAGCATCTTGCGGCGGTCGTCGGTGGCGCGGGTCTTCGTCACGTAGGCGAGCCCCTCCAGACGCCGCACCGTCTGGCTCATCGAGCCGAGCGTGACCTTCGCCTCATCGGCGAGCTCGGTCAGGCTCAGGCGATCGCGCTTGTCGAGCACGAGCAGCACCAGCAGGGCGGCATCCGGAACCTCCCCTTCGATCCGCTCGGACCGGAACCGGCTGTAGAGCCGTGTGACTGCGCGACGAAGCTCGTCACCGACCTCTTCGACGCTCTGCGACATGCCCGCCTCCTGAATGCTTAGTACACCTTAGCAGTTAGTGAGTAGTACTAAGCATTTGGGATGCCGCCACCGCCCGCTGTCTGATCGGTGCGGGCAGGTGCGAAGCGGGCAGTCCACGGCGGATCACCCGACGGGCAGCCACTCCTCGATGGACGCGACGACCTCGGGATCGGTGGGCAGCACCTTCGGCGCGAACCTCTTGACCTCGCCGCTGGGGCTGATCACGAACTTCTCGAAGTTCCAGGTGATGCGCCCGGTCTTGCCGTGGACGTCGGCGTTGCCGGTCAGCTCCTTGTAGAGCGGGTGGGCGTGCCGTCCGTTGACGCGCACCTTCTCGGACATGGGGAAGGTCACCCCCCACGTCGTCGAGCAGTACTCGGCCACGGCCTCCTCTGTCGACAGCTCCTGCAGGAACTGGTTGCTGGGGAACCCGATCACCGTGAACCCGCGGTCGCCGTATGCGCGCTGGAGCTGCTCGAGCTGCTCGTACTGCGGGGCGAGTCCGCATCGCGACGCGACATTCACCACGAGGGTGACCCGCCCGTCGGCGAGGCCGCCGAACGTCGTCTCCTCTCCGCGGATGGTGGTGACGGGGATGTCCTGAAGGGCCATGCTCACTCCTTGGGTGGGGGATCAGCTTCTGGGGGATCAGCGGTGTGCGGCGAGTGCGGCCGCGGTGTCGTAGTCGGTGATGCGGTCGCGCAGGGCGTGCAACGAGCCCACGAGCGTGACAGCGTCGTCGCGGTCCAGAGCGAGAGCCTCGACGATGCACTGCCCGACCGGTGCGAGCTCCGACCTGATCTGCAGGCTGCGCTCTGTGGGTGTGACGCGCACAGCTCGACGGTCTGCCTGCGATGGTGCGCGTTGCACGAGCCCGGCCGCTTCCATTCGGTTGAGCAGTCCCGAGATGCTGCTCGAGTCCAGCTGCAGCGCCGTCGCGAGATCTCCTGGCGACGCGTCGCCGTGCTCCCACAGCACCGCCAGCACGAGCGCCTGCTGAAAGGTGAGGCCCCACGGCGCGAGCAGGTCGCGGTACAGCTGCAGCGTCGCCTGCATCGACGTGTACAGCGCGAAGCAGACGGATGCCTCCAGGTCGGCCTCGGGCATCGCGGTCGCGTTCATGCGGATGATTCTTGTACACAAGTAACTTGGATACAAGGTACTTGGTGGTGCGGCGAGAACCAGGCGATCCGGCAGACGCTGCACACAGCGGCAGCGTCTGCCTCGGCCCACGCCTTCGGGTCTATCGGGTGGCAGCCCCTGATCCGTGAGAAGTGGATGCCGCCACCGGCGCCTTCTTCGCGGGCGCAGGCAGTGCGAAGCACACGCCGACGGCGACGACGGTGAACCCGACCGCCCACCAGAATGCGACGTCGAACCCGGTGGCCAGGTCGGCGATGCTGGTGGCCCCGCTCGTCGTCGCCTCGAGGATCACGGCGAGGATGGCAGTGCCGAACGCGCCGCCGATCTGCTGCGCGAGTCGCGTGATGATGCTCGCGTGCGGCACCTGGTCGCGCTCGAGGCCGACGAACCCCACCGACATGACCGGGATCATCACCGCGCCCATGCCGAATCCGCGCACGAGCAGCGTGACGATGAGCCAGAGCTCGTTCGTCGTGGCATCCGACAGCGCGAACGGGACGGTCGCGAGACCCATGACGATGAACCCGGCGATCGCGACGGTGCGCGCGCCGAGCGAGTCGGTGAGGCGTCCGGCGAGCGTGCGGCTGAGTAGCGCGCCGACCCCCTGGGGGATGAGCAGCAGCGCGGCGGTGAGCACGTCGGTGCCGCGGACGATCTGGAAGTAGAGCGGCAGCAGCAGCATCGACCCGTAGAGCGAGGCTCCCGAGAGGAAGAGGACCGCGGAGGATGCCGCCACCGGGCGCCGGCGCAGCAGTCCGACGTCGATCAGGGCCTTGGCCGGGCGACGCACCTGCGTGAAGACGAAGGCGGTCATCAGCACGAGTCCGGCGGCCACCGGCATCCACACATCCGCGCGGGCGAAGCCGCCGTCCTGGCTGACGTTCGAGAGTCCGTAGAGGATGCCGACGAGCGCGGGGGAGACGAGCACCAGGCCGACCCAGTCGAGCACCGGGCGGCCGAGGGGCGGATCGGCGGGAAGGAAGCGCCACGCGAGGGCGAGGCCGATGAGGCAGAGGGGGACGTTGATCCAGAAGATCCAGTGCCAGTCGAGCCAGTTGAGGATGAGCCCGCCGAGCACCGGGCCGATGATGGGACCGAGGGCCGCGGGCAGGCTCACCATGGCCATGAGGCGACCGAGGCTCGCGCCGGCGGGTACCTGCTGGATGGCGAGCGTCGCCATGAGCGGCATCATGAGCCCGCCGCCGAAGCCTTGCACGACGCGGAACGCGATGAGGCTCGGGGCGTCCCACGCGAGGCTGCAGGCGACCGAGGCGACCAGGAAGATCGTCAGCGCGATCATCCAGAGCCGCTTGCCGCCGAGCCGTGCCTGCGCCCACCCGACGATCGGGATGGCGACGCCGAGTGCGAGCAGATAGGCCGTCGTCACCCACTGGATCGTGCTGACGGGAACGTTGAGATCGGTCGCGAGTGTGGCCAGCGCGATGCTCATGATCGTGCTGTCGAAGATGACGGCGAGGCCGCCGGCGACGAGCACGAGCGCGGAGACGACGGCGCTGCGCGGCACGGCCGGTGCAGTGGTGGTGGACATGTGCGCTCCTCAAAATAAGATACAGATGTGTATCTCCGTGGCAGAGTGTACGCCGAGCGGATAAGATACACAAATGGATCTTGAGCAGCCGGCGAAGCGACGTCGCGGACAGGAGCTCGAAGACGCGATCCTCGCCGCCGGCTGGGCGCAGCTGATCGACGGCGGGTACAACGCGTTCACGATCGACGCGGTCGCCGACAAGGCCGAGACGAGCCGCTCGGTGATCTACCGCCGGTGGCCCGACCGCGATTCACTGCTGGACGCGACACTCACGTACGGGCTGAATCGCGACCGCATCGGTCCTCCCGATACGGGGAGCCTGCGCGGAGACATGATCGAGTCGCTGCGGCACTCGAACCTGGCACGGGCGGAGCTCGCCCCGCTGATGAGCGTCTTCATGGGTGCGTACTACGCCGATTCCGGGCGCACGTTCGCCGACGTGCGGGAGCGGGCGCTCGGCGCGCGGGCGGGCGGATCCTTGGATGTGATTCTGGCGCGGGCGGTCGAGCGAGGTGAGGCGGACCCCGCGAAGCTCACGCGTCGGGTGCGGACGGTGGCCGTGGACCTGTATCGGCACGACCTGCTGATGAATGCGGCGCCGCTGTCGGACGAGGCGATCGTCGAGATCGTGGACGAGGTGTTCCTGCCCCTGGTGAAGCCGGGGGCTGAGGCCGGGCCGCACGAGACGTGAGCGGGCTATCGTGCAAGCGTGCGGTACGTGGCCTTCCTCAGGAACGTCAATCAGGGTCAGCGCGGGCATCCGTCCACGGCGATGATTCTGGATGCCTTCGCCGTGGCCGGATGCGACGGCGCTGTGACATTCCAGAGCAACGGCACTGTCGTCTTCTCGGCGGCGGAGCCCGATGCTGTCGTCGCGGACGCTGCGGCCATGCTCGACTCGCTCGGCTACCCGCGGGCCGGCTTCGCCATGGCGGCGTCCGAGATTGCGAACCTCGGACGCACGTATGCCACCGCACAGGCCGCGTCGCGGATGGAACTCACGTTGCACGGCGCCGACGTGATCGACCTCGACGATGATGCGGTGGTGCGCGCGGCGACACATCGGCGGTGCCGAGTGATCGCGTCTGGCGCGGGCTGGGTGGTGTCGCTCAACGAGAGGGAGCGAGAGAGCAACGGCACCCCCGTCGTCGAGCAGGTGACCGGCGGGCCGGCAACGTCGCGGTCGATCGGCACGGTGCTGCGGCTGCTCGACCGCCACGGCTTGTGGTGAGGGCCCGGCCCTCCCGGTTCAGCGGGCGAGCGCGGCGATCACCGTGTCGTGGACCAGTCGGGGCGCGTCCGCCGCGGCGATCTCACCGCGGTAGGCCGCCGCCGATGCGCCGTGCAGGATCGCCTGGATCACGCTGAGCTGTGTACCACCACCGCGCGCACCGCGTCGTGGACGGGAGCTTCGCCGAGTTCTGCGGTGTGCTGGACGTCCTGGTCGCGGCCATCGTCACGGTGTTCGCGCTGCAGGCTTGAGCCGCCGACACGGTGCCGCGGCAGGTCTGAGCCGTCGGCTGCGTCGTTGCGCATGTAAGTTCTGAGCGACGAGATGAAGGGGTGATTCATGGCATCGGTCGCCGAGCTCTTGAGTGCCAATCTGCACCAGGTCTTCAACAACCGCGACGCTGAGGCGCGCCGCGCCGCGCCGCCATCGACCGCGTGTACACAGAAGACGTCACGTTCACAGATCCGGAAGGCGCCAGCGTGGGTCGCGCCGCACTCGGGTCCAAGGCGGCAGCGTTGCTGGAACGGGCGCCCGCCGACTTCGAGTTCGTCGAGGACAGCATCCTGTACACGGGGGACGACAGCGGTGCTCTCGCCTGGGCCTTCGGCCCCGCCGGCGCGCCGGTCGTGCGCGGCATCGACATCATCGCGGTCCGTGAAGGACGGATCTCCTCGGTGCGGACCCTGGTTGTCCCGGTGTCCGCGAACTGATCTGCCTGCCCTCAGCGACGCCGCTGTCGTGCCGCTGCCGCGATTCGGCATGCGCATGGGCCGCCGGGCAGAGCGGTCTGGGCTCCGGCTCGTGCGGTCCCGGCGCACTTCCGGCGCAGCGGCTGCTGCCGGCGACGTTCCGGTATGCGGTGACGTTCCGATTCTGAGGCGTTCCGGCCGCCGACCTCGACGAAGCGGCGTCGGCGAGCGGAGTGCGTGCACATACCGGCTCTCCCAGCCGGCGATCGCGGACTCGCGACGGGCGGTGGAGATCGACCTGGCGCGCGCGGCGCTGCGGGCTCAGGGCTCGCAGGTCCGCTCCAGAGGGTCAGCCGGTTTCTGCCCCGGCAGCCACGTCCCGGACGGCTTGAGCGATCACGTCGGGGATCTCGGGCTCCATGAAGTGGGGCGCATCCACCCACCGGAGCTCGCCCGGTGAGAAGCGATCGACGAAGGCCTGTTGTGCTTCGGTGAAATGCGGACTGTAGTCAGGGGATTTCGGGTTCCACCCGCCACGCGGGCCTTGCGCGGCAGCGAGATAGATCATCGGGATCGCGGGCTCGTGACCGATGTACTGCTGCAGTCCGTCGATGAGTGCGTACTCGTTGATCCGCTCCAACGTGCAGCACATGTCGTCGTCCTGGAAGTGCTGGAAAGTCTTGTCGGCCGGCAAGTACGCGTCCAGGGCGAGTTCGTCGGGGAAGAACGCATCGAGGAAGACGACTCCGCTCACCTGGTCGGGGTGGTGATTCAGAAAGCTGTACGCGAGCAGGCCTCCGAAGGACGCCGCCATCAGGATGTACGGTGGCTCGACCCCGCCATTGGCGAGCACGCCCTCCATGTCGTGGAGCATGTCATCCGGGGTCTGCGCCGCATCCACGGTCTCGCTGCTGCCGACGTTGCGGCGGTCGTAGAGGCACACGCGGTGGTCGTCGGCGAGCAGCGTCTGGATTGCTTCGGCGCCCTCGTGGGGCACGTGCGTCCTTTTGTCGGTCCAGCCGTGGACGTACACGACGGTGGGACTCCCGCTCCCTTTGCAGTCGAGGTAGAGACCGTGGCCATCCACGTCGATCAGGCGAGAGTCGTGGGGCGTCCCCGAGGGACTCGGAAGCGCGTCCGACACCGGCTGATTCGGACCTGTGCAGCCGGACAGGAGGAGGACTCCCACGAAGAGTGCTGCAAGCAGCGATCGCCGATGAAGCGCGAGGCTCATGCGCGAACAATAGACCTCCGCTTGCCTCGCGACCAGAGGCGTCCGCGTCCGGGCTGCGCACCATCAGTTCGACTGCGCGCCCGACGAGAACACGGCACCCGCGAACGCGACCTGGCGTTGCCACTGGGCGGAGCCGCCGCCCTCGTGGCCGTTGAACGGGTAGACCTCGATCTCGCTCGGGCCGGCGTACGCGTTGAACGCGGCGAAGACCGTCGAGGGCGGGCAGACGGCGTCGTGCAGCGCCACCGAGAACAGGGCGGGGCTGGTCGCCCGAGCGGCGAAGCTGACCCCGTCCATGTACGAAAGCGTGCGGAAGGCCGCATCCTCGCTACCGCGGTGCACACGCAGCCACCGCACGACCTCGTCGTACGGGTCCGCATCGGCCAAGCCGACGGCGCGCTCGAAGTGGCAGAGGAACGGCACATCGGGCATGCACAGCGCGACACCGGGATGCAGTCCTGCGGCCGCGAGCGCGATCCCGCCACCTTGACTGCCACCGGTCACCGCAACGCGGGCGGGGTCGACCGCGGGATGGCCGACCAGCGTGTCGACCGCACGCACAGCGTCGGCGAACACGCGTCGGTAGTAGTACGTCTCGGGTTGCAGGATTCCGCGCGTCATGTATCCGGGAACGGCCGGGCCCGCACCGTGGGGGTCGGCCGTTCCCGGACCCGAGTCCTGCCGGGAGCCCTGGCCACGCGTGTCGACAACGAGGGTCACGTAGCCGACGCTCGGCCACGCGAGCCAGTCCTGCGGCAGACCGCGTCCGCCCCCGTATCCCTGGAACAACGCGATCCCTGGCGCCCCCTTGGCGCCGGTCGGCACGAGCAGCCACGCGGCGATCGGGTCGCCGGCATATCCGGGGAACTCGACATCGAACACGTCGATGTGGGTGAAGGGGGCCTCGACCCGCGTGAAGCGCGGTTCGCCGCCGGCCGCGCGCGTGCTCGCCAGCGTGTCCCGCCAGAAGTCGTCGAAGTCGGCGGGCTCGCTGACCGACGGGCGGTATGTCTTCAGTTCGGGCAGGGGCAGGTCGATGCGTGCCATCGTCGTCCTCGGGTAGGGGCGTGCTCGGGTCGCTCAGTGCCGCGTGATGCGGAAGACCGCCGCGTCGGGCCCGGTCGGCACGAGGATCCTGACGGTCTCGTCCTCCGCGGCAGTCACCCACGGAGCACCGATGCCGAACTCCTGGGTGATTGTGCTCCCCGCGAGCCGAAGTTCACGGCCCTCGCCGCGCGACCACACATGCAGCAGTTCGTCGCCTGACGGCAGGCGCCGGCCGAGGGTGATGACCGCGGCATCCCACTGGGGGAGACCCAGCGGCCAGAACGGCAGCGCCTCGGCCAGCTCTGAGCGCTGCGAGCGGGCGAGCGACACCGCGCGTGCCACATCGGCGAAGGCTGCGGCATCCAATCGATCCAGGAATCCGGCGAGATACAGGCGACCCGACAGGCCCGACACCAGCGTCACGGCGCGCTCGCCGTCCGACATGCCGGCGGCCGGGTACGCCCAGTTTCCGGACTGCTCTGGGAGGACGGATGCCGGCGCCGAAGCGGCGATCGCGGCGTATCGCAACGCGTCCTGCTGATCGCTCGTGGACTGGAGGTGGGTCACCGCCAGCAGGTGGTAGTCGCTGCGCATCGCACCCGACGCGCAGTTCTCCAGCAGCAGGTGCGGATGCCTCTGCTGCACCGACACCAGCCAGTCGCGCAGCGCCCGCGTATGTCCGAGCAGACCCTGCCCCGGAGCGAGCGCGCCGACGTCGGTGCCCGACCCAGGCTCGATGTTGTAGTCGAGCTTGAGGTAGCCGATGCCGTATTCGGCGACGAGACGGTCGACCACGCGATCGAGATGCGCGCGCGCGGCGGGGTGCCGCAGATCGAGGTGTTTGCGGCGCTGCTCGATGACCGGCTCGCCGTACCGCTGGAAGAACGCGTCGGCCGGCAGCGCGTCAGCGACGGCGGAGTCGAGGCCGACCGACTCGGGCTCCAGCCAGATGCCGGGGACCATGCCGGCCGAGCGGATCGCGTCGATGACGGCACCCAGGCCGCCCGTGAAGCGGTTCGGAGCATCCTGCCACTCGCCGACCCACGACCAGTAATCGGTGCGATCGGTGAACCAGCCGGCGTCGATGCAGAAGTACTCGGCGCCGGCTCGGGATGCCGCAGCGATGAGCGGCAGCAGCGCCTCGGTCGATGGCTGCCCCATGAGGGTGTTCATGTAGTCGTTGTAAACGACCGGAAGGGCGTGCTCGACGGGGCGTAGGTGCGGCGCGCGCAGGCGGCGGCGCAGCCGGGTGAGTCCGCCGAATGCACCGTCGCGGCCGTCGCCGCTCACGACCAGCGCCGCCGGCACGGTCTCGGCGCTCGTTCCGGGTGCAAGGCGCACCTCGGCCTGGTGTTCGCGTTCGGTCGGCCCGCCAGCGCTGACGACCACACCGCCGTCGCCGCGCGAGAGCGACCACTGCCAACCCGCCGAGCTCTCGATCTGCCAGGCGAGGGCGGTTCCGTCGGCGGCGACGAGCAGCGCGGTGGGCATGCCGCTGCCCGTCGACCATCCTCCGGAGCTGCTCTGTCCGTATCCGGTGCGGTCGGGCTGAGCGACGGCAGCGAAACCGAGCTCGGGAAGAAGCTCCGCTACGGACTGCTCCACCCAGCGCCCTTCGCCGAGCCACTCGCCGCGTCCCGACACCAGCGTGAGTGCTGCCGGATCCGCGCTGGTGCGCACCGACAGCGTCGGGAGCGCGAACAGCACGATCTCGCGGTCCCCGGTGTTGATGGCGCGGTGCGAGAGTCGGATGCCGTCGTCCACGACCTCGAGCACGGTCTCGATCCGCAGCCCGGTGTCAGGGTCGAGCTGGGCGACGACCGCACCGGATCCGGTGTCGTCGACGGCGACCTCGACGACACGCAGGCGGGTGCCGATCGTCGACCCGACGTAGCCGAGCGTCATCCGATCGTGACGCTCGCGGGAGGTGAAGACCTCGACCAGGGGATGCCGCAGCACCGCGCTCGGCTGCCCATCGATCGAGATCGCGGTCAGCGCCGCCGGGGCATCCTCGCCGGTCGACACGGTTACCCGCACGGCATCGCGGGTGAGATCGAGCGGTGTGGTCGCGGTGGTGGCGGCGGTCACGCGTGGACTCCTTCGGTAGCAGGTTCCCAGCCCGGCAGCCCCGTGTCGGCCAGGACGACCGCGGACCCGCTGTGGAGCGAGAGGTTGCCGGCGATCCCGACAGCGACGGCCTTCACGCCGTCGTGCAGGTCGGCGCGGCGGTGCAACGGGTCTGCGGGGGCGGTGCGGGCCAGCAGATCTTCGAGCATGCGACGGTCTCCGCCGCCGTGGTCGCCGTCGCCGTCGACGATCGGGATCTCGCGCGCACCCTGCCAATGCTGCTGAACGACCAGGCGCTCACCCTCGGTGCGCACGTCCGAGCCGCTGAGAACGTCGCTGTAGCTCGGATCGACGACCGCCGGGCCCGACACCTCGGCGCGTTCGACGACCGTCAGCTCGGCGCGACCGCGCGTCCCGTTCACCGAGACCGAGTACCCCTCCCACGGTGAGTGGGCGTTCAGCGAGTAGGTCAGGGTCGCACCGCGAGAGAAATCGACGATGACAGCGATGTTGTCTTCGATCGTCATGTCGGCGGAGAACACGTCGAGGTCGCGGACGTAGCCGTCATGGTTCTCGTGACGCAGGTACAGCTCTTCCAGCCCGGACACCGTCCGCATGTCAAGGACGAACGGATCGCTGCTCGGTGCCCCCACGCTTCCGCGTGCGGGGCGCTCGCCGACGCCGCGGTTCGCGGCGTTGTCGGCGCCGTAGAACCGAAGCCCCCCGCTGGCGTAGACACGGCTGGGGCTGTCGCCCAGCCACCAGTTCACCAGATCGAAGTGATGCGAGGACTTGTGCACGAGCAGCCCCCCGGAGTTCTGCTTGAGTCGATGCCAGCGGCGGAAGTAGTCCGCGCCGTGCACGGTGTCGAGCACCCACTCGAAGTGGACAGAGGTGACCTCGCCGATCTCTCCCGACTGGATGAGCTCCTTGAGCGCGCTGTTGCGCGGGGAGTACCGGTAGTTGAAGGTCGCGGTGACCGAACCTCCGGTCTCGGTGGCGGCACGGGAGATCGTGCGGGCACCGTCGATGTCGGTCGTCAGGGGCTTCTCGACGATCACATCGGCGCCGGCGTGGAGCGCGCGCACGACGAACTCGGCGTGGGTGGCGTCGGGGGTGGTGACGATCACACGATCGATCTGCTGCGCGGCGATCACGGTCTCGAGCTCATGGGGCGCGAACGCCACTACCTCCCCCGCCCCGAGTGTTGCCGCGAGCGCGCAGAAGTGCACCGCGCGGCCCGGGTTGATGTCGCCGATCGCGAGCAGCTCGGCATCCGCGCGGTGCGGACCGAGCAGCCCCCGGATGTAGGTTTCGCTGCGCGCGCCGGCGCCGAGGACGGCATAGCGAAGCGGTCTGGTCACAGCATCCATGGATGACGGTCTTTCGCTGGAACGGTCAGAGGGATCGGGGGAGCGCGGGACTCGCACGCTGGATCCCGGATACCGTGGCGCCCTCGCCTGCGGTGGAGGCGCGCACGACGAGTTCGGGAGGCACGATCTGCTGACGAGTGTCGAAGGTGCGCCCGCGCTCGCCGATCTCGTGGAGCAGGAGGTCGAAGGCGGTCTCGCCGATGGCCTCGCCCGAGGTGCTGATGGTCGACAGCGGAATGGCCGAGACGGCTGCGAGGTCGTCGCCGTCGAAGCCGATCACTGCGATGTCGCGGGGCACGTCGATGCCGTACTCGGTGAGCCCGCGCACGACACCGAGACCGACCAGGTCGTTGACTGCGAAGACGGCGTCGGGGCGCTGGTCGCCCCGCGTCGCGATCTCGATGCCGGCGGCGTAGCCCGCGTTCATCGTCCGGTCGTCGGCGCGCACCACCGTGAGTGTGGCATCGGCGACCTCGCTGACGGCGCGGCTGGCGCCGTCGAAGCGTTCGCTGACCTGCTTGAGACCGAAGGGGCCGCCGACGAATGCGATCCGGCGTCGCCCGATCGCGAGCAGGTGCTGCGCGGCGAGGTATCCGCCGTCGGCATCGCCGGCCGACACCGACGCCTGGCCCGAGTTGGTGGAGCGGCGACCGGTGATGACGCTGGGCGTACCCCGCTGGAGCATGGCCGCGAGTTGCGGCTCGATCTCGTCGAGCGTGGCGATGATGATGCCCGACACCCGCTTGCGTTCGAACAATGCCAGGTACTCGAGCTGGCGTGCCGTCGACCCCGCGGAGTTGCCGATGATCACCGTGCGGCCGGTCTCGATGGCGCGCCGCTCGATCGCATCAGCGATCACACCCGAGAACGGGTTCGTGAACTCGAGGGCGACGTAGCCGATCGTGCTCGTGTCGCCCGAGCTGATCTTGCGCGCCGCGTCGCTGGGAACGAAGCCGAGCTCGTCGATGGCGCGCGCAATGCGGTCCCGAGCTCCCGGTGACAGGATCTCGGGGCGGTTCAGGTAGTTCGACACCGTCGACCGCGACACACCCGCCGCCGCGGCGACATCGGTGATCGCAACCCGCTTCATGGCGCTCCTCCGTGAAGTCATTCGATGAATAGAACCTAGAGCACGAGGTCCTGGCTCGGAAGCCTAGTTGGAGTGATTCATTTTTGACAATCCGCGCAGAAGTAAGCGAGAAAACGATTCCGCGGTTCGCTTGTTGAATCGGTCCAATTCCTGTACGGTCGACAGCGCCTCGGCACCACGAGGCGTCACTGCCACTCGAACCCAGCGCGGTCGGCGCAGATGCCGCCGCACATTACAAAGGAGTAAGTCCATGAATCGTCTTCTGCGACGCTCAGCCCGGGTGGGAGCCTTCGCCTCCCTCGCCGCCGCAGCGGTCGTGCTCAGCGCGTGCAGCGCACCCGCGGACAGCACCTCGTCCGAGTCTGACGAGATCGTCCTCACGGTCGGCGGCATGCCCGCCGCGACCGACGAGGCGGGGCTCAAGGTCTTCAACGACAAGGTCGCCGACTTCGAAGAGGCCAACCCCGGCATCACGATCGAGGGCAGCGAGACCACCTACGACCCGACGACGTTCGCTGCGCAGCTCGCCGGCGGCACCCTCCCCGTGGTGATGGGCGTTCCTGTCACCGAGATACAGTCGCTCATCAACCGCGAGCAGATCAAAGACATCTCGGAGTACTACGCGTCCGACGAGGTGCTCCAGTCGCTCAACCCCTCGGTCACCGCCAACGTGCAGAACCCGGACGGCGACTATTACGGCATCCCGATCTCGTCGTTCACTCTGGCGGTCCTCGTCAACCGCGCCGTCTTCGAGCAGGCCGGGCTCGACCCCGACACCACCCTCGAGTCGTGGGATGACGTCGCCGAGGCTGCTGCGACGATCACCGAGAAGACGGATGCCGCGGGCCTGGCCCAGCTGTCGACCAGCAACCAGGGCGGCTGGGTGCTCACGGCGATGAGCGCGGCATTCGGCGGACTCATCCAAGAGACCGACGATGGCGTCACCACGTCGACCATCGACAACGACGGCACCACGGCGGCTCTCGAATTCCTGTCGGATCTGCGCTGGAACGATGACGCGCTGGGCGCGAACTTCCTGCTCGACTTCGATGCGGCCGGCCAGGCGTTCGCGTCGGGTCAGTACGGAATGCTCGTCGGCGCGTCGGAGTGGTACAACCCGATCGTCCGCAACTTCGGCATGGCGCCCGAGGAGTACGGCATGTTCCCGCTCCCGCAGACCTCCGACGGGCTCGGCTCGCTGGGCGGCGGCTCGGTCGCGATCGTGCGTGCCGACGCGACCGACGCCGAGACCGACGCCGCCGTCAAGTGGACCAACTTCTTCTACCTGAACCGCTTCACCGATCTCGACTTCGCCGCCACCGAGGCGGCGGCGACGGCCGAAGCCGGCGGCGCCGTGCCTCGCGTCGGTCTGCCCCTGGTCGCACCCGAGACCTACGCGGCGTACCTCGACGCGATCTCGGACAGCATCAACGTGCCGCTGGAGAACCTCGCGACGTACTACTCGGCGGCCGAGGCGCCCGACTTCGCCGTGGTCACCGAGCCGCCGGTCGAAGCCCAGCAGGTGTACGGACTGCTCGACACAGTGATCCAGGCGGTGCTCACCGACCAGAACGCCGACATCGACGCGCTGCTGAAGACCGCGCAGTCACAGGCCGAGAAGATCGTCGCGGACGCGCAGGCCGACTGACAACCACCGCGGGGGCGACGGCGCGACCGTCGCCCCCGCATCCCTCAAGGAGCAACGATGACGTCTGTCACCTCGCCGCCGGTGGTCCCCCCAGTGTCGGCAATGGAGGAGATCGTGGAACCGCCTCGAAAGAGGCGCCGCGTCCGGCTCTTCGGATCGAGTCTCACCGGGCTCCTGATCGCCGTTCCCGCGATCGCGCTGTTCGCGATCTTCTCGTGGTGGCCGATCCTGCGGGGGCTCGTCATCTCATTCCAGAAGACGAACCTGATCGAGACCTCGTGGGTGGGGATCGAGAACTTCCAGCGAGTGCTCGCAGATCCGCTGCTGGGCACGGCACTCGCCAACACGGCGCTCTACGCCGTGCTGGCGCTGCTGATCGGATTCCCGGTCCCGATCTTCTTCGCCGTCGTCCTGGCGGAGATGCGCCGTTCTCGGCAGATCTCAAGCGTTCTCGTGTTCCTGCCGACGGTGATCCCGCCGGTGGTCTCGATCCTGCTGTGGAAGGTCTTCTTCGATCCGAGCGAACGCGGACTCTTCAACACCGTCCTCGGGGTGTTCGGCATCGATCCGCTGCCGTGGCTCCAGTCGCCGTCGACGGCGATGCTGTCGATCGTCCTCGTCGCCACGTGGGGTGCCTTCGGATCCACCGCGATCATCTACCTCGCGACCCTGCTGTCGATCGACACGCAGCTCTACGAGGCGGCCGAGATCGACGGGGCCGGCATCTTCCGCCGCATCTGGCACATCACCCTGCCGCAGATGCGGGGCACGATCCTGCTGCTCCTGCTGCTCCAGCTCATCGGCACCTTCCAGGTGTTCACCGAGCCGTTCCTTCTCACCGGCGGCGGACCGAACAACAGCACAGTCACCCTGCTGATGCTGATCTACCGATACGCGTTCATCTACGGCAACTTCGGCGAGGCCGCGGCCCTCAGCCTCATGCTCGCCGTCGGCCTCAGCATCTTCGCCGCGGTGTACCTGTGGCTCTCGCGGAAATGGAGCAAGCGATGACCCTCACCGGATCGACCCGCACCCTGGACGCCGGCGCGCCCCGCCCCGCGCGGCGTCGCGCCGCGCGCTCTCTGGAACGCTCGAACGTCTCGGACGCCGATCTGTCTCGCGCCGGAACCCGCATCGGATTCCGCCTGCTGATCGGCGTGGCGATCGCGTTCCTCGTCGTCATCTCGGCGGGACCGCTGCTGTGGCTGGCGAAGTCAGCGGTGTCGACGACCCAAGACATCCTGGCGACGCCCTTCGCGCTGTGGCCCTCGGGCATCCAGTGGCACAACCTCGCCGACGCGTGGAATCAGATCCAGATCGGGCGGTTCACGGTCAACTCGATCATCCTGACGACGGGCGAAGTCGTGGTGGCCGTGTTCGCCGCCGTGACCATCGGCTATGTGCTCGCCGTCCTGCGCCCGAAGTACGGTCCCGTGCTCAACGCCGCGATCATGGCCACGCTGTTCATCCCGGGCGTCATCTCGCTCATCCCGCTCTACCTGACGGTGATCGACCTCGGCCTGCTCGACTCCTTCTGGGCAGTCTGGCTGCCGAACGGTGTCAGCGCTTTCAACGTGCTCATCATGAAGCAGTACTTCGAGTCCATCCCGCGCGAGCTCTTCGAAGCGGCGCGGGTGGACGGCGCCGGCCCGATCCGCATCCTGTGGTCGATCGTGCTCCCGATGGCCCGCCCCATCATCGGGGTGGTCGCACTGCTGGCCTTCGTCGCCTCGTGGAAGGACTATCTCTGGCCGCTGCTCGCCCTGCCGACACCCTCGAAGCAGCCGCTCTCGGTCGGTCTCAGCACGGTCGCACCGCAGGCCGACCTCGCCGTCCTCATGGCCGGCATGTTCATCGCGGTCATCATCCCGATCACCGTCTTCATCACGTTCCAGAAGCAGTTCCTGAAGGGCGCCGGCTCGGCCGGTGCCATCAAAGGCTGACCGACAGCCGTCAGATCAAGGGAGATCAGCATGATTCCTACGCGCCTTCGCCGCGTCGGTGCCGTATCCGTGGTCACGATCGCACTCCTCGCGGGGACACTTCTCGCGATGCCCGCGAGTGCGACCGAACCACTCACGATCGAGGGAGAGCACCCGACCTCGTCCAACTTCACGCCGGGTGCGACGGCACAGACCGGTGCCAGCGGCGGGAAGTCGCTGCAGCTGTACTCCGCGACCGCGGCGCCGGCCGGCGGCTACGTCGCGTCGTACGAGATCACCGTCGCCGAGGCATCCCTCTACCGGCTGGACGCCACGACGATCCCGGTGGGCGTCGCATGGGCGTCGCCCTACCGGTTCCGCGTCAACGGCGGTGCCTGGCACGACACGACGGGGGCACGCCAGCTCGCCGTCGTCACCTCCGAGCTGCGCCAGTACGAGCTGGGCACGATCACCCTCTCGCCAGGATCCAATACCGTCGAGTTCCAGGTCACCGAGCGGCGCACCTCACCGAACACCAACTACGCGATGTTCCTCGACGCGTTCACCCTCACGCCGGTCGCCGTAGAACTGGACTCGGTGGTCGCGCCCGACCGATTCGGCGTGTTCGAAGCCGGCGAGACCGTGGTCGTCGAGGCGGGGCTGAACGCGGCGGCACCCGCGGCCGTTCCGGTGGAGTGGACCGCGACCGACTACGACGGAGCGACCGTCGCGAGCGGAGTCGCCGAGGTGGCCGCCGGGTCCAAGACCGCGGACATCGAGCTGGGCGCGCAGCTGGCGACCGGCGCGTACCGCATCGAGGCGCGCATCGAGGGCGGAGCGGATGCCGTCACCGGTGCCTTCGCCGTACTCCCGGATGCGGCATCCCGCGCGGATGTCGAAGACAGCCCTTTCGCCGTCGACGTGTACGGCTCGAAGCTCATCGCACCCGAGGACGCCGAGGCGTTCGCGCACGTGCTGCAGCTGACCGGCGTCGACTGGATCCGGGACCGGCAGCGGTGGAACGACGTCATCAACCCCGCTCCGGGGACCGTCGACTTCTCGAACGAGCAGCAGCCCCTCGCGTGGCTCAAAGCTGCCGACGCCGCCGGGTTGAAGACGCTGTCGTCATTCCACGACGGGCCGTCGTGGACGCGCACAGGCACGCGCGAGCTGCCTCAGGACCTGCGCGACATGTATGCGTTCGCGCTCGCCGCGGGCAAGAACTACGACGGGCTCGTCGATGCGTGGGAGCTCTGGAACGAGCAGAACCGCAAGTTCACGCTCGAGTCCGAAGGCGCGGACCGCTACGCCTCGGTGATGAAGGCGGCTGCGCTGGGCCTCCTCGACTCGGGCACCGACGCGCAGCTCGTCAGCGGCGGCCTGGCCGGTGCCGACCCGCACTACGCGCAGTGGCAGTTCCGCAACGGCATCCTCGACTACCTCGACGCCTACGCGTACCACACGCACACGACGGTCAACTCGTCGGCGGCGCTCAACGAGCACCCGGACTTCCGCAGCCAGATCGAGGCGGCGTCGCCCTTCGGCGGCGACGCGAAGGGACGCTGGGTCACCGAAGCGGGAATCGCGCTGAACACGGCGGACGCGAATCAGCTGCCGACCCAGACGCAAGAGAAGCTGCAGGCGCGGTACATCGTGACATCGGCCGTCGAGTCGCTGGCCGGCGGCAGCACCAAGCAGTTCTTCTTCATCGCCGCCCCCTACCGCGAGGGCGTGTCGTACTGGAGCATGTACCGCAGCCCTGACGAGCCGATGGCGGCACTGGCTGCCCAGTCCGTGATGACCGACGAACTCGGCGCGGGCGACTATGCCGGCAGGGTGACCGGACTTCCTGAGGGCGTCGCCGCTCACGTGTTCGACACGGGCGCCGAGCCGACGGCCGTGCTGTGGGCGGCCACCCCGACCACGGTTTCGGTTCCGGTCAAGGGCAACAAGGCTGCCGTGACGGATCTCATGGGACGAGCGGTGGATGCCTCGGTCAAGGGCAGCGTCGTCACCCTCACCGTCGGCCCTGATCCGATCTACATCGCGGCGCCGAAGGGCTTCCGCAACGTCGAGCAGGTCGCGGTGCCGGCGCCGAGCGCCGACCAGGTGACGGCCGACGACTTCTCAACGGCCGAGCGGGTCGTCGTTCAGCAGGTCTTCGACGCCGACACATCGAAGAACGCACAGCTCTATGGCTACGGGCTGTCGACCACGGCGCCGACGGCGCTCACCGCCGAGGTGTACAACTTCAACGACCACGAGGTCACCGCCACGGTCTCGGCCACGGTGGACGGTGGCTGGGTCGTCGACGGCGGCGGCCAGAGCGTGACGGTCCCGGCCGGAGGGCGTGTGGATGTCGAGCTGACCGTCGGTGCCGGATCGGACCTTCGTCAGACCACCTCTGACCTGGTTCTGGTGGCCGACGTCGACGGCGAGTCCTCATCGCCGTCGGTCGCCGAACTGCGACCGCGATCGGCCGTGCTCAGTGCGACCCACGCGATCGCGGGCACCGACGATGTCATCCGCATGACGTACACGAACGCGACCGACGCGACGCAGCGCATCACCGGCGTCCAGTGGCAGTTCGCCGGCGAGAGCGGTTCGCGAGAGGCATCCATCGACGTCGCCCCGGGCGCCGCGGTGGCCGTCGACAGCGCTCCGGCACCGCGCGCCAAGGGTGAGACGGACTACGACGTGGCCCTCGTGGTCGACGGCGTCGGAACGGTGTCGGCGCGCGGGGTCGCGTCGCTGCTCGCGCACGACGACGTTCCGGCGGTCGACCGGCGATCGATCGTGATCGACGGCGTCCTCGACGACCTGTCCGGTGTCACCGGTGAGCACCTCGCGGCCCCCGGTGTCGATGCGAGCAGCCTCGATGCCGAGGCGTGGTTCACCTGGGACGACGACAACCTCTACCTGAGCGCCCAGGTGCGCGACGACAAGCACCTGCAGTCGTTCACGGGGAATGCGACCTGGCAGGCCGATGGGCTGCAGTTCGCCGTCGCACCGGTGTGGCCGGGCGAGACCACGCTGCGACCCGAGATCCAACCACGGATCGAATTCGGGTTCGCCCTCACGCCGGAGGGTCCCCAGCTGTACCGGTACGCCTCCGGGTCTGTGGGTGGGTTCCTCACGGATCTCGACATCGCCGCAGTCCGCGACGAGGACTCCGGCGTGACGACCTACGAGGCTGCCGTGCCGTGGCAGACGCTCGCTCCGATCGGTGTCGGACCGTCCTCGGCGGCCGCACTGTCGATCGTCGCGAACGACACTGACGGCGACGGAACCCGCGGCTGGGTGCAATGGGGCGGCGGCATCACGACGGCGAAGGACAGCGAGCTGTTCGAACCGGTGATCTTCGCCCCGGGCAACTGACCGATCCAACAACGCCTGGCAGATATGAGAGATGTGATTCCTGAATGATCGAGCCCTACCGACTGCGAGTGAACGCGCGTGCTGAGCCGCGCGAGGTCGACCACCGGCATCCCGAATTCTCGTGGGCGCTGCGTGGCGACCGCGCGGGCCAGCGGCCCGTGAGCCGACGTGTGGTCGTGCGTTCCGCCGGCGGCGAAGTGTGGGACTCGGGAGTACAGGCAGAGGCGGGGACGGGGACCCTCGTCGTCTACGACGGTCCCCGCCTCACGCCCGACACCACGTTCGCCTGGCGTGTCGAGGTGCGCGACGACGACGGCAGCCTCGGGGCGGCGGAGTCGACGTTCGAGACCGGGGTCGCCGACTGGGGCCCATCGGTCTGGATCGGGCGCGACCCCGAGCCGAACGGGGCGGTGGATGCGACCGATCGTGACAGCGACGACCCGGTGCGGCCGTCGCTGCGGACGATGAACCTCGAGCCGCCGCTGCAGCTGCGACGAGGGTTCGACATCGCGTCGGAGCCCGTCCGGGCACGGCTGTCGATCACGGCCCGTGGACTCGTCGTCCCGTACGTGAACGGTGCACGGGTGAGCGGCGACGAGCTGCTGCCGGGGTGGACGGACTACGACACCCGGATCCAGTACCGCACGTTCGACGTGACCGCGCTGCTGCGGGCAGGTGCCAACGTGCTCGCGGCCGAGGTCGGCGAGGGGTGGTGGTCGGGCTTCGTCGGCTTCGACCACCGCCATCACGCGCACCACTACGGCACGGCGCCGCAGCTGCTCGCCCGGCTCGTCATCGACGGGACGGACGGCAGCCGCACGATCGTCGGCACCGACGACTCGTGGCGCGAGCACGCCGGCCTCCGCCGCTGGGCCGACCTGCTGATGGGGGAGTACATCGACCGCCGGCACGAGACGCCGGGGTGGACGGGCGGCGGATTCGACGATGTGCACTGGCGTGCGGCGAAGGTGCTGGACCGTGAGCCAGGGCCACTGGTTGGGCAGATCGACGAACCCGTCCGCGCGGTGGACGAACTGGCGCCGGTCTCGATCGACCGCTCGCCGACCCGCACCGTGATCGACTTCGGTCAGAACCTCGTCGGCCGGCTGCGCCTGCCGGCGACTCCCGATCACCCGGTTCGGGTGCGACACGCCGAGGTCCTGGATGCCGACGGCGAGGTGTACACCGACAACCTGCGGTCGGCCGAGGCGACCGACATCCTCCGAACCACGACCCCCACCGAACCGCTGTTCACCTTCCACGGGTTCCGGTACGCCGAACTCACCGGCGCGGACGTCGACGCCGCTGAGGCCCGCGCGGTGGTGCTGTCCTCCGATGTCGAGTGGACAGGCGAGGTCACGACGTCGTCTGCCTTCCTCAACAGGCTCATCGACAACATCCGCTGGGGGCAGCGAGGCAACTTCGTTTCGGTGCCCACCGACTGCCCGCAACGCGACGAGCGGCTGGGGTGGACCGCCGACATGCAGGTGTTCGCCCCCACGGCGACGCTCAACGCCGACCTCCAAGCGCTGCTGCGACGCTGGCTCGCCGACCTCGTGGCGGCGCAGCTGCCCAACGGCTCGGTGCCGGATGTGATCCCGCGATCGCCCGGGACGACGCTGTTCGACTACGGCGCTCCCGGGTGGGGCGATGCGATCGTGCTCGTGCCGTGGACGATGTACCGCACCTACGGCGACGTCGACGTACTCCGAACGATGTTCGAGCCGATCCGTCGATGGCTGGACTACGTCGCCGATCGCAATCCCGACGGCATCTGGCGCAGCGGCCGCGGCAACGACTACGGCGACTGGCTGTCGGTCGACGAGCACACGCCGAAAGAGGTCGTCGCGACGGCCTACCACGCGTACGCCACCGAGGTCGGGGCGCGGATCGCGGCCGTCATCGGTGAGATGGATGCCGCTACCGAGCTGTCGGATCGCGCGACTCGCATCAGAGCGGCGTTCGTCGACGCCTTCATCCCGGATGATCGCGTCGAAGGCGACTCGCAGACCGGATACCTCATGACCTTGGCATGGGATCTCGCTCCCGAGTCGGTGCGGCCGGCCCTGTTCGAGCGGCTCGTCGCGAAGATCGAGGCTCGAGGAGCGCGCCTCACGACCGGGTTCCACGGCGTCGCGCTGCTGTGCCCGACGCTCAGCAGATTCGGGCGGCCGGATCTCGCCTATGACCTGCTGTTCCAGCGCGACTTCCCGTCGTGGGGCTTCTCGATCGACAACGGGGCCACGACGATCTGGGAGCGCTGGGACGGCTGGACCCCTGAGGGCGGGTTTCAGACGCCCGAGATGAACTCCTTCAACCACTACTCGTTGGGCTCCGTGGGGGAGTGGATCTACTCCGATGTCGCAGGTATCGCACAGTCTGCGGCATCCATCGCCTTCTCCGATGTCATCGTCGCCCCGCGGATCGACCCGCGCCTGGAATGGGTGCAGGGGCGGCTGCAGACCGTCCGCGGCGAGATCCGCACGCGCTGGGAGCGTGAAGGAGACGAGATCGTGCTGACGGTCTCGCTGCCGCCCGGTGTTTCGGGTACGGCCCGACTCGGCGATGTGGTGCAGACGCTCGTGTCTGGGCAGACGGTCGTGCGGGCCGTCGCTGCAGTACTGCCCCTGTGAGTGAGGCGGGGCGGGCGGATGTGGTCGCCCGAGCGGCGACCGCGGCGATGGTGTTCTTCCGTACCGGGCGGGAGCAGCTGTTCCTCGCACTGTCGGACGATGCGCTCGACCCGGGGCGCGCACCGACGTTTCGCGCGGTCCGGCGCGGCGAGCCCGTCTATGCGCCGTCTGCCGGGACGATCCGCGACCCCGCGCTGTCGCCCCATCGCCTCGGCGACGGGTACTGGTACGTGCTGCACACGCGGTTGAGCGGGGAAGGCGTGTCGTACAACTCGGCGACCGGTCCCGTACTCGGGTTCCTCCGTTCGCGCAATCTGGTCGACTGGGAGCCCGTAGGGACGGGGATGCTGGCGGTCGGCGCGGTGCGGTTCACCCACTGCTGGGCGCCGAAGTGGTTCGTCGACCGGGATGACGGCATCCATGTCATCTTCTCGGCGGCGACCGGGCCTGATCACGCCCCCACGCCCTTCGGCTTCTTCGAGATGCATCCGCTGACCGACGACCCTGCGGGAGCCTGGTCGCCGCCCCGCCCGCTCACGGGTCGTCTGCCGGTAGACCGGCTCGATGCGTACCTGGTGCGCGAGGATGACGGCCGCTATGCGTGCGTGTACAAGAACCGCGTCACGCACACCCTCGAGCTCGCGCACGCCCCGGCACTGCACGGGCCCTACGCGGTGACGGCGGCCTGGGATCACTGGGGTCTGCAAGAGGGGCCGGTGCTGCTGCGGCTCGCGGACCGGCGCTGGCGGTTGTTCTTCGACTGGCCCGATAACACCCCCGAGAACTACCGCTTCGCCGACTCGACCGGCCGCGATCTGGCGGCGACGCGCTGGCTCGGTCCGCGCGGGGAGTGGGGACTCGTGGATGCCGGCGGCCAGGAGCTGCGCCATGGCACGATCGTCGCGCTCGAGGCCGACGATGCCGCCGTCGTGCGCGACGCAATCGCGGCGAGCGACTCAGTCGGCGGGCAGCCGAGCTAGCCAGGCCGCCGCGAGCTCGGGCCATGCCGCGGCAGCGGTGCCCGCGGCGAGACCGATACCGTGCACATCGCCCGGGAACACGTGGACCTCGTGCGGCACGCCCGCCGCCGCGAACGCCGAGCCGAGCCGGTAGGCGTGCTCGGCGGGCACGACGGGGTCGGCGTCGGTGTGCCAGGTGAAGACGGGCGGGGAGTCGGGCCGCACGAGATTCTCGAGTGACACCAGCGCGGCGACGTCGTCGTCCACCTCGCCCAGCAGGGTGGTGCGCGAGCTGACGTGCGGACGGGTCACCATGCTCACCACCGGGTAGCAGAGCAGCGCGAAGTCCGGTCGCTGGGCGGGCGCGGAGTCGGGCGCGAGGGCGGCGTGGCCGGCAAGATGTCCGCCCGCCGAGAAACCGAGTACGCCCACGCGCCGAGCGCCCGCCGCACGAGCTGCCTGCACCTCGCGTCGCACGGCATCGAGGGGTTCGGGATGCTGCGTCTTCACCGGATAGCGGACGACACGGGCATCCCATCCCAGGCTCTCGAGCCACTCGGCGACCGGCTCGGCCTCGTGCGGGGCGTGCCACTGGTAGGCGCCCCCCGGAAGGACGAGCACGGTTCCGAGCGTTGCGTTCACGGCCTGCCTCTTGGGTGTGGGGAAACGTTTCCTCGATCCTACTGGAGGTGACCCGGCGGTAGCGTCCTGATCAAGCGCACCCGCCTGTTCGCTGCCCTGCGGGACGAGCGCCGCATCGACGCGGTCGAGGAGTTCATCCCGGTCGCCGTCGACCGCGGCAGGAGCGCGCGGCAGCGTAAGAATCCACGGGCGCTCGCGCCTCCGTCGTCGAGCCTCTAGCTGTCGTCGGACTCGGAGAGTTCTTTGACCTTGACGACGAGTGCTTGCCACATCGCCTCGGAGTGCCGGGCCGCCTCGGGGGTGTCGTTGTTGTCCTGGGTGAGCGTGAGATGCGTCGCTGTTGCTGCCCTTGTGAGGGTGAACGTGAGCGTGTGGCGATTCTCCGGGGTGTCGGGCTTTCCGGAGAGAGGGCTGTAGTGCGTGAACTTCAGCAATTGCTCGGGAACGACTTCCAGCACTTCGCCCCTGTCCTGATAGGGCTTGCCCTCCCACACGCCGCTCCAGGTCGCCTGGCTACCCGGGATCCAGTCGGTGCTGACGTGAGCGCCGAACCAAACCTCCTGCAAGTGCTCCGGCTCGGTCAGTACGGCCCAGACTCGCGCCGGGGACGCGTGAACGTCGGCCTCTGCCACTGCCACGTGATCCGTCATTGCAACTCCATCCCTGTGCGCATCCCTGACCTCATCAACGAAGCTAGTGCGGGCACTGATCCAGCGCTTGCAGTTTCGCGACAACCTTGCAGCACGTCTCGCTGCTCCCCGCGTCCCTGCGCGACATCTCGGTGGTCGTGGCAGAAGAAGAGGACGAGCCGTCCACGAAGGACCGGTGCGGGAACTGATCTGAGCTCGGCGAGAGGACTGTCGTGGCTTCACGTCTGTCGCCGCCGCCGATCAGCCGACTGCTCGCTGGACCCGGACTAGAGGGCCATGCTCAACACGATCCGCCGCGAACCGTTCGCGGGCTGATGATCTTCGACACGGTGCATCCCGATCTTCTCTGCCACTCGCTCGGAGGCGCGGTTGTCCGGATGGATGATCGCGACCAGTTCCCGCGCCCCGACGTGTTCGCGCGCGAAGTCGCGGCACGCCGCCGCGGCCTCGGACGCGAAGCCCTGCCCCTGCCGCTGTGTGCCGACGTGGTACCCCACCTCGAGCTTCTTGACTGCGTTGACCGGCTGCCAGGTGAGTCCGCAGTCTCCGACGAACTCGCCGTCGTGCGTCTCGATGATCCAGAGTCCGTAGCCGTGCTCTGCGTAGTTGCGCTGGTTCCACTCGATCCAAGCGGCGGCCTGATCGCGCGTCTTCGGCGCGGGGTAGAACTGCATCAGTTCGGGATCGCCCAGCAGGCCCGCCATCGCGTCGATGTCGGCCGGCAGCATCTCGCGAAAGCGAAGTCTTGCGGTGTCAGGGGGAAGCACCTCAGCAACATAGCGGACGCGCACGAGCTCGATCGCCTGACGGTCGTTCACCGAAACGATGCGGAAACGTGCGGCGCTTATCGTGCAGTGGCATGGAGCAGGACCGCAGCGGATCGTCCCCCACGGAGGCGTCACCACCCTCGACGGGATCAGCCGGAGCGTCGTTGGCGGGCACTGGTGCGGACCTGTCGGGCCATCAATCAGGCGAGCGGGCGCGTCCGGAACTGACGAGTCGATCACAGCTAAGACGCTGAACGCAGCATCCCGTGCGGCCTCACGGACCGCGGCCAAACCATTTCCTGATCGGCGCCTGCGTCCACCGGTTCCACGACTTCCGGCATGCGGCTCACATCATGAGGCGTCGACATGAGTTGGGATTGCTCTGAGGCCCGGCTGCTCAGTTCTGCAGCGGAGGGCGGCGTTTCAACTGATCAGGTCCCCAGTCCGAGGAAGTAGACGTAGCTGAGGACGCTGGCGACTCCAATGCCGACCCATCCGAGCGCGATGGCCCTTGATCGGCCAGGACGGCGAGCGCGAGGGCCAGCTCGGCGAATGGATATCACTCCGAAGACGATGGCAGCTGCGGCAATGGTCCACGCAAGACCGAGCCCGACGTAGTTGCTCACCGTCACCGTTGCGCTCCAGCGAGGGTCGTCGGCCCCCGTGGTCGCGATGGAGAGCCAGATAGGCACTAGCGCCGCGGGCACGAGCAGAGACGCCGCCGCCGCGATCACGCTCACGATCCCGTAGATGGCGGAGACCCGGTCGGAACCCGTGCCCTCACTCGTCATGCGCTGAGTGTTCCACAGCGAAGTCTTCGTTGCCCTGATCCGTGCTGCCAGCCGGAGTCGGACACGCAGCCGCGCCGGCGACGAGTGCACGCAGCGATCCGGGCGTCGAGAGAGTGGACGCGACGGCGGGAGTCGAACCCGCAACGCTCCCGGGTATGAACCGGTGCCCGGGACCGCCCGGATCGCCGCGATGGACCCACGCTAACCCGCGCCGCCCTTCCGCGCCATGAGCGTGAACGATGGTTTCACTATGCGTCCCGATGTGACGGGGACGCGACGCGCGTAGCGTGACGAGCGTGACCGGGTTCGACACCCCGGTGGGCTGGCGCGAGTCCTGGGGACTGTGATCGCGGGCCCACATCGACCGACGGTCGAGGCGTTTCGTCTCGCTCGTTCCTCACTTGCTCAGCTGCAGGGGAAGGATGGGTCCCTCGCGATTGGTCGGTTCGGCCAGAATGTGACCTGGACGCGACTGTGTCCGAATCGCTGAGGGGAGCGAATCCATGACCGACGTCACCGATCACAGCAATCAGGCCGCGCGCTACACCGCCGAGCAGCAGAAGGTCATCGCCATCGTGCGAGCGCTCGAAGGCACACCGTTGTGGACCACTTACGGTGACCTCGCGACCGCGGTCTACGGATCGGCCTCCGGCGCGCGCGGGGTTGCCAGCCTGCTCATGCCGTTCCCGCCGTCCGACCGATTCAACGCCCACGTACGGATGCAGGACGGCACGATGGCGAACAACGTCACCACCGTCTCGGAAGACGTGAACGCGCACTGGGGCGAGGAGTGGAAGCGCTGGGCGAAAGAGGACGGGATGCTGCTCACCTCGAAGGGGACGGCGCTCGCGACCCAGCGCGCGACGCCGCAGCAGCTGCGCGATCTGGTCGACGGTGACCACGGCGCCGACTGAGACCGCGTTTCGTCTCGCTTCGCCGGCTTCGGCCGGGGGATCAGCCGCCCAGCGCCTCCTCCGCCGCCCGCCGTCCCTCCGCGATGAGCCGCGGCACGTCCCGCATCGTCCACTGCGCCATGCGCTCCATCTCGGGCTGGATCAGCACCACTGTGGGGTCGGCGACGAGCGCGCTGATCTTCGTGGTCGAGCGCATCATGCGGGCGTTCTCCCACTTGGCGTGCAGGTGCACGACGATGACGCGCTCGGCGCCCAGTTCGCGCGCCGCGGCGTGCGGCACGTTGTCGACCATCCCGCCGTCGGCGAGCACTCTGCCGTCGAGACGGACGGGAGGGAGGATGCCGGGCACGGCCACCGATGCGCGCAGCGCGGCGCTCAGCGGGCCCCTGTCGATCGTGACGGCGCGACGCGTGCGCAGGTCGGTCGCGACCGCGCCGAAGTGACGCGGAAGGTCTTCGATGCGCGGGTCTTCACCCAGCAGGCCGTGGATCGAGTCCGTCACGACCCGCGTATCCAGCAGCCCCCACCGCGGCTGAAAGCTCCACCGCGCGATGCGTGCCCACCGGAACCGGAGCGCGATCTTCTCGATCGCCTCACCGTCCAGGCCGGCCGCATAGGCGGACCCGACGAGTGCCCCCGAGCTCGTGCCCGTGACGATGCCGGGGCGGACGCCGCGCTGTTCGAGCACCTGCAGCACGCCCACGTGAGCGGCGCCGAACGCTCCGCCGCCGCTCAGTGTCAGCCCGAGGCGCAGGTCGTCGCCCGGCAGCGCGTTCTCACGTGGCATGCCGCGAACGTACCACCGGGGGAGTGGATGCCGGTGGCCCTGCTGACCGGCGGCCAGGACGTTTCGTCGCGCGCGGGCCCGCACTGCGCCCGGATGCCTGAGCGGCGCCCATTATTGTGAGTGACAGTTCGCGTGCGTCCGCTGGGGGCGCGGCACAGCAGGAACGAGGGAGTGGGCCTGTGCGGAGACACCGTGCTCGTCTCGCAGATGTGGCCGAAGCGGCCGGCGTTTCGACGGCTACCGCTTCGAAGGCGATCAACGGCCGTGGTCGCATCAGCGCCGCCACGCGCGAGAAGGTGCTCGAGAGCGCTCGGGAGCTGGGGTTCATCGCCACCAGCGGCCCCGGCCGACGCGCCTTCACGACGGTCGGTGTGCTCGCCACCGACCTCAACGGCCGGTTCGCTCTGCCGATCCTCAACGGCCTCGAAGACACACTGGGTTCGGAGCAGTCCGCGGTGTTCCTGTGCAACGCCCGCGGCGACGACCTGCGTGAGCGGCACCAGCTGGAGGCGCTGCTCGACCGTCGCGTGAGTGGCATCGTCGTGATCGGGCGCCCCGAAGAGCGTGACCCCGTCGGGCAGGATCTGCCGGTGCCGGTGGTGTACGTGCACACACGCTCGCGCGACCCGCGTGACACGTCGCTGGTCGTCGACAACGCGCAGGGCGCCCGCCTGCAGATCGAGCACCTGGTCGACTCCGGCCGCACGCGCATCGGGCGCATCGGCGGGCCGGCTGCTGAACTGATCGTCGGCGAGCGGCGTGTCGGTGAAGCGGAGGCGCTGAGCGCCCGCGGCCTCGACCTGACGGCGGCCGCAGGATCAGGGTTGTGGCGATCGGCGTGGGGGCGGTCGGCCACCGCACGTCTGCTCGAAGAGCACCCGGACCTCGACGCGATCGCCTGCGACTCCGACGAGATCGCACTCGGTGTCATCGATCAGCTGAAGGCGCAGTCGCGGCGGATCCCCGACGACATCGCCGTGGTCGGGTTCGGAAACTACGAGGCGATCGCCACGAACTCCGACCCGCAGATCACGAGCGTCGACATGAACCTCGAGCTGCTCGGCCGCAAGGCGGCACGGGTGCTGCACGACGCGATGGAGGGCGAGCCGCTCGAACCGGGCGTGACGGCGCTGCCGTGCGAGCTCGTCGCGCGCGCGTCGACGACGTCCGGTCTCTGACTCCGTGCGCGCAGGCGTCGATCCTTGACGCTCGCGATTCGCGCGCGATACGTTCTGGTTATTCGGTTCGCAAAATATTTCCCAGCGAACGACCGCGCAGACGTACAGAGGAGTACGAGTCATGCAGAGTTACCGAAGGACACCCCCGCCCACCCGTCGACGGCGCACCGCGCTGTCGGTGCTCACGGTCATCGGCCTCGGCGTCGCGGCGCTCACGGCCCCCGCACCGGCGGCGACGGCGGCATACGACCAGCTGCCGGCATTCCCGGGCGCCGAAGGATTCGGATACGCGGCCAAGGGTGGCCGGGGAGGGGAGGTCTACCACGTCACCAGCCGCGAACTCGAGGGTGAGGGCACCTTTCACGACGCGTTGACGACGGTCGGCGACACTCCCCGCACGATCGTGTTCGACATCTCGGGCGACCTGGTGATCCCGCAGATCATCGTCAAGAACGCGGCCGACATCACGATCGCCGGTCAGACCGCCCCGGGCGACGGCGTGACGATCACCGGGAACACGATCCGCTTCATCGACAGCCACGACATCGTGATCCGCGACATGCGCTTCCGCATGGGCGCACAGGAGGACTTCGCCGACGACGCGATGTACCTCGAGGACTGCCAGAACGTGATCATCGACCACTCGTCGTTCTCCTGGGCGACCGACGAAGTGCTGTCGATCAAGAGCAAGGACTACGAGCACCCCCGTTCGAAGAACATCACGGTGCAGTGGTCGATCATGTCGGAGGGGCTGCTCACCCACTCGATGGGCGGACTCGTCGAGATGAACACCATCACGATGCACCACAACATCTACGCCCATAACAACGACCGCAACCCCAAGGCCAAGGGCGTCATGGACTTCGTGAACAACGTCGTTTACAACTGGGGCCAGTATCCGTTCGTCGCCGGCGGCGAGTCCGCGACGAAGGGGTACGGCAACGTCGTCGGCAACTACTTCATCGCGGGAGCGAACTCCGAAGACCCCGAGCATGCCGTGGTGCGCGGAAACGAGAACTACCAGGTGTACCTCGACGGCAACCTCATCGACAGCGACAAGGACGCGGTGCGCGACGGCATCGATGTCGGTGCGGGCCTGATCGAGGCCGCACGGCCGGCGCAGCAGGTCGCCGAACGCTTCGAGTACCCGCCGGTGCATACGCAGAGCGCCGCAGACGCGTACGAGCTCACCCTCGACAATGCGGGTGCCTCCGTCTTCCGCGACGCCGTCGATGCACGGGTCGTCGACGAGATCCGCACTCAGACGGGAGCGATCATCGGGGACGAGACGGACGTCGGCGGCTACCCGGTGCTCGAACCGGGCACCACACCGACAGACACCGACCGCGACGGGATGCCCGACGCGTGGGAGCGCGCGAACAAGCTCGACGCCGCCGACCCAGACGACCGCAACGGCGACGCCGACGGAGACGGCTATACGAATCTCGAGGAGTACCTCAACGAGCTGGCCGCCCCGAGCTTTCCCGAGGACTACCCGCTGGCCCCGATCGAGTGGTCGGGCACCGCATTCGACCCGCCCGTCGACTCCGGCGACGGGGACGGCTCGGCGAGCATCCCGGCCGCACTGAACGGCGAGGTGATCCGCGGCACCGTCGTCCACGACAACAGCAGCGCAGGGGTCGCGAACACCGCGCTGTGGTCGCTCCAGCAGAACCTGCAGGTCGGTGACTACGTGGCCGGCGATCGGATGTCGGGCAGCAAGGTGTACCGCTTCACCGAGCTGCCCGCGGAATTGCGGGGACAGGAGTGGATCCGCACCGCGGTGGCATCGCGCAGTTCGACCAGTGGCGACCTGCTCTCGTTCCACCTCGCCGCCGACGCAGATGTGTACGTCGCACTCGACCATCGCATCACCACGCCGCCGGCATGGGTGTCCGACGATTTCGCGGCCACCGGAGAGACCGTCGCCGACGACTCCGGCAACGAGTGGACGCTCTACAGGGGCTCGTTCCCCGCGGGCGCGAACGTCGTCACGGGCGCGAACGGCGCCACCTCGTACATGAACTACTTCGTGATCGCCGCGCCGACAGCGACCGACACCGCCGCTCCGTCGGCAGCGCCGACGGAGATCACGGCGCAGGCCGACGGCACGGCCACGGCCACGGTGTCGTGGCAGGGCGTGGCCGAGGCATCCCGCTATCTCATCTCACGGTCGTCGTCCCTCGACGCCGACGCGAAGATCGTGGGTGCGACCGCCGATACGACATTCGCCGATTCCGGGGTAGAGGCCGGCGCGGTGTACACGTACACCGTCACCGCCGTCAACGCGGGCGGCGCGTCGGATGCTTCAGCCGCAGCGACGGTGTTCGTGAAGGATGCCGCACAGCAGCCCGCAGGAACGCCGACGCACCTCGTCGCCACCGCCCACAGCTACTCCGTCGACCTCTCGTGGACTTCCGTCGAAGGAGCGACCGGCTACGCCGTCTATCGCACCGCGGGCGGCGATCCCGAACGCGTCGCGTACACGACCGCACCGGCGTTCACCGACACCACCGTAGCGCCGGGTACCGCGTACGAATACACCGTGAACTCGCTGTCGCCGGGGGGCGAATCGGCGGCCTCGGCGGCTGCGAACGCCGCCACGGGTGCGCCGCTGGATCCCGCATCGATGCCCGCCGGCCTCGCGAGCCGCGACGACGTCGCGTTCGGGCTCACGTGGCACGCCGTGGACACCGCACAGGAGTACCGCGTCTATCGACAGGCCGACGGCGACAGCGGGTTCACGCTCGTCGCGACCACGACCGAGACCGGGTACGAAGACCCCGACCACAGCGCGACGGTCGCCGGCTACACCTACGCGGTGACCGCGGCCAACGAACTGGGCGAGTCGGAGCGCAGTGCGTCGGTGCGCATCGCCACTCCCGTGCCGAACGCTCCGGTGGATCTGCAGGTCGGGCGCCAGGGAGCCGGCTTCACCGGACTCATCTGGACACCGCAGGGCGGGGCGTCTGTCTACCGTGTCCTCCGCTCCGAGAACGGCGGGGCGCCCGTCGAGGTCGCCACCGCGAAGGTCGACACGGCCTATGACCGCACCGCCGAACCCGACACCGAGTACACCTATGTGGTGGTCGCGACGAACGTCGCAGGTGAATCGCAGCCGTCGGCGTCGATCACGGTCCGCACGCTGCCTGCCGGGTGGAAGGCGGACACCGCCTACGGCAAGGGCGATCGCGTCTCTTACGGCGACCGTGCCTTCACCGCCCTGTGGTGGACGAAGGACCAGACGCCGGGCGCGGCCGACGGCGCCTGGGCAGAGGAGGGCCGGATCATCCAGACCGAAGCCGGGCCCGTGGCGGCGTGGACCCCGACGTGGGTCTACACGGCGGGTGACACCGTCGCCTCTCGGGGGCACGTCTGGACGGCGAAGTGGTGGACGCGCGGGGATGCCCCGGGCACCACGGCATCGTCGCCATGGCGCGACGGCGGCGCGTACTGACCACGACCCACGTGTGAAGGGCTCGGCGCCTTGCGCCGAGCCCTTCATGCGTGGGCTGCTGCATGGGAGACGGGATGCCGTCGGCCCGCGAGCGGGAAGCCCGGCTTACAGTGCGATGGGGAAGCCTTCGAGCTCGACGGTCCAGGCATCCGGGAATCCATCACCCGATTCCTGCTGACGGCGCGCCATCAGCGCGACCGCCGCGAGGATGCCGCCGTTGCCCGGCAGATACAGCGGGAGCGAGTCGACCTGGTAGTAGTGGCCGTTGCGCAGCATGGTGTTCTTGGCCGTCGGGTCGAGGAGCGCGTCGACCGCCCAGTCCGGTTCGCCCAGTCGCGCGGCGGTCATCGCCATCATCGGGTAGTCCCAGCCCCACGTCGACTGCCAGTCCCAGTCGCCGAGCACGTCACGATATGTCTCACGCATGGTCGCGGGGTCGATGAGCCCGACGTCGGGGAGGATGCCCCACGCGCCGAGCATCGACGGATGGTCTTCGCGGATCGTGAACGGCTCGACGTCGACCGCCGTGTAGACGCCGTCGCGCACATGCGGTGCGGCGATGCCATCGGCCACCGCGGCCCAGCGCTCTTCGGGGGCAAGGCCGAGCCGTTCCCGCCAGGCGGTCGCGGTCCGCAGCGCCCAGCGCCAGTACGCGAGCTCGAACGTGGGGTTCGATATGCGTGCGCGGTCGGGGGCGTAGCGCTCCTGGGCGGGGACGAGTGGCGGCCCGAGGGTGAATCCCGGTTCGCCGGGCCGAGCGTAGTCGGCCATGAAGTCGGCGGTGGCCTCGACGATCTCGGCGAAGTCGGCGAGCACGCCGGCGTCGCCGGTGGCCCGCCACACGAGGTCGGCGAGGGCGATCGGGTGCGGCTGCTGCCAGATGAGCTGCACGCCGATGGTGCTGGGAGTCTCACGGAACGCAGAGCCGAGCTGCTTGGGCCAGCGGGCGCCGCGGTATCCCTGGGCGGCAGCGGTCGAACGAGCCAGCGGCAGCGCCTGCCGGTACCAGTCGAGACTGCGGCGCAGCAGCTCCGGCCGCCCCCACATCGGGAAGTGCGCCGCGTGCCACCAGTGCATCTCGAGGTGGAATTTGCCGCGCCATGAGTTGCACATGAGACCGGTCTCTTGCGGCGGCAGCGAACCCGAGCTGTGCACGGCGGTGAGGAACTGTGACAGCACGACGCGGCGTTCCAGTTCGCGGGCGCGTTCGTCCGGCCCGTCGAGCGCGACGGCGGATCCCGACTCCCAGAAGCGCCGCCAATGCTGCTCAGCGATCCGCACCGTCTCGGCGGCGCTCACCGGAGGACCGTCGGCACGGGTGGCGCGGTTGGACAGCAGCACCATGTCACCCGACCCGTCGGTGGTGAACTCGATCGTCAAGTCGATGTCAGGACCGGTGGGCCGAAGGACGAGGCGGTGCGGCCGGTCGAGTGTGAGGGTGACGTCGGCGGCGCGGATGTCGAGCCGGTAGCGGGACCCGTCGAGTTCGCGCTCGATGACCCATCCGCCGTCGACGGACGAGACGACGGTGCGATGCGCGCCGGGGGATGACCAGTCCGCGGCATTGTGCCAGTCGCTCGATCCGTAGGGGAACGCGATCGCGACCGCGAGGCCCGCGTCGCGCGCGCGGCCGACGCGCACAGCGAGCAGGTCGCGGTCGGGATGGACCGCGGTCTCGACCGCCACGGCCGCGTCGCGTCGCGTGAACTCGCTGTGGAGGACGCCGGTGAAGAGGTCGAGCGTCTGCATCGGAGCAGTGATCCCGGTCATGTCGAGCCCCGCGCCGGAGTCGTCGACGAAGCCGATGCGGGCGAGGTCGATGCGGTGGGGGTTGGCTCGGAACCACGTCGTCGCCGCCGACCCGGGATGCGGGGGCTTGAACTCCTCGAGGTACGGAACGCTGCGCCCGTCGATGTCGTAACGGCGGGTCGTCTCGTCGAGGCTGTACTCGCGCTCGCCGGGGATCGAGTGCCACGCCCACTGCGCCTGGGTGCCCAGCATCGTGCCGGGCTCGTCGCGGTCGGGCTCGTGGCCGCGCCGCGCGACCGGATAGAAGTCGGGGAACGTCTGGAGCCCGGTCAGGTCGGCGGTGAACGCGAACTCGCCGTTGCCCACCGAGACCGGCGTGCGCGGGTCGAACTCGGTCTGCGTCACGTTGTGGCGTCGCACGAGCGCGCGTCGATCGATGCGATCCGAGATCATGGGGAACTCCAGGTGGTGCGATCTCGTCACGAGATCGCGGCGGGCGTCCAGGCCAGGCCCAGCTCCGCAAACGTAGCCTGCTCGTGCGCAGCGCGCGCGGCGAGGCGTTCGATACCGTGCACGACGGCGCGGCGGTCATCGCCCTCGCCCACCCACGTGATCCACGAGTCCGGGATTCGGGTCGGCTCGTCGGCCACGCGCACCGCCTCGAGCACCCGCATGAACGATCCGCTGTCGGCCAGGCCGCTCAGGAGCGGCTCGCCCCTCAGGCGATGCGCGATGAGGTTCCTGAGCAGGCCGGTGCGCGTCGTCACGAAACCACGGTGGCCGGCGGGGCCGTCGACGATGACCTCGTCCAGCGTGTAGTGGAGTTCGATGGCGCCGCGCGTGCCCTGCAACACGATCGTCGGAGCCGTCTGGGTGCGGGCGCACAAGGTCAGCGCCGAGGTGACGCGGAGCCCGCCCGCCGTGTGCACGCGCACCACCGAGGTGTCGTCGCTGTCGATGTCGTTCGCTCGGTAGAGGTCGGTGTCGACGCCGAGGACGTCGTCCGCGTGGACGGCGCCGGCCAGGTGCAGCGCGGTGACCACCGCATGGGCGAGAGGGTTGGTCGCCGCACCGTCGACGACCGGCTCGCCGTCGAGCTCACGTCTGCCCGACCAGGCCGAGCGGCGGAAGTATGCCGACGTGCGCGCCCACGTGCCGATGGCGGCGACGGACTCGATGTCGCCGATCTCGCCGCCGTCCACCAGATCCGCGATGATGCCGAGTGCCTCGGACCCGAGGCTCTGGAAGCCGACCTGCACCGCCCGGCCCGCGGCAGCCGCCGCGTGCTGCAGCCCGGTGAACTGGGCGAACGATGCCGCGGGAGGCTTCTCGAGGTAGACGTCGGCGCCGGCGGCGATCGCTTGCTGCGCGAGATCGGCGTGAGTGTGGGGCGGCGTGGCGATCACGACGATGTCGGGTCGGATGCCCTCCTGCAGCAGGTCGCCGAGTGAGCGGAACCACCGTGCGTCGCCGGGGTCGCCGTCACCGGCGGGGCGGATCGGGTCTGCGACACCCAGCAGTCGAACCTGCCCTGCGGATTCGAGTTCTTGCAGGCGTCTGAGATGAAGCGACCCATATCCGCGCCCGCCGACGACGGCGACTCCGAGCGCCGTCATTTGAGCGCTGCCTCGACTTCCGAGATGTAGGCGGTTGCTGCGTCTGCGGGCGTGGTGCGCTCGAAGAGCACGTCCTGCATGAGACGCGTGAGAATGTCGGATGCCGCACTCGCACCCTGCGGAGGCGGGGTCTTGGCGCCCGAGCCCGACGCGGTCACGATGTCGAGCAGGTCGACCTCCTTCTGCTGCGCCGGGGTGAGGCTGTCGCGCAGGTGAGCACGCAGCTCCTCGTTGGCAGGCATGCCGCGGTCGTTGCCGATCGCGTCGACGGTCGCGGTGTTGTTGATGAGGAAGTCGATCAGCAGAGCCGTCGCCTCCGGGTGCTCGGAAGACGACGAGATCGCATACTCCATCGAGGCGCCGATGCGGTTTCCCGGCTCCTCGGATTCGCCCGGGAGGTTGGCTACGACGATGTCGTCGCTGACGGTGTCCGTCTTGTAGTTGCTCCAGCCGAACATCATCGCCGCCCGCTGCGTGCCGAACAGCGACTGCTCCTGCACCGCGGTCGAGTCCTCGACGAAGATCGAGGCGCCCGGCGTCGCGCCGGACTTCTGTGCGTCCAGCCACAGCTGGAACCAGCCCTCGATGGTGTCCGCGCTCGCGGCCACCGACTCGCCGTCTTCGCTGTAGGTCTCTTCTCCGTGCTGGCGGATCCACGCGTCGAGCCCGGAGGTGTTGGCGAACGGGACGGTGCCGTAGGTCCCGTCCGCGGTCTTCTGCGAGATCTCGGTGGCGACCGCGGCGTAGTCGTCCCACGTCCACTCGTCGGTGTCGGGGAGATCCACTCCGGCGGCCTGGAAGACGGCGGGGTTGAGGAACGTCGCGAGGGCGTTGATGCCCGCCGGGAGCGTGTACTGCACGCCGTCGTGGTTGCCCAGGTCGAGCGACCCGTCGGCGAGCTTCGACGTGTCGATGTAGTCCGAGACGGTGTCCAGGTCGAGCAGCGCTCCGCGGCTGGCGTACTCGCTCGGGTACGACCCGCCCATCGTGATCAGATCGGGGGCGTCGCCTGCGGCGACCTGGGTGGCCAGCATGTCCCAGTAGCTGCCGAAGTCGCTGGTCTGCGTCTCGACCGTGATGTTGGGATACTCCTCTTCGAACGCGTCGATCGCGGCCTGCGTGATCTGGGTTCGCGCTTCGCTGCCCCACCACGCGAACGTGATGGTGACCTTCTCGTCGGGGTCGAACGAACCGACATTCTCGCCCGCGGTGGCGCCGTTGCTCACTGCGCAACCGCCGAGCAGTGCGACGGTGGCTGCGGCGGCGGTCGCTGCAGTCACCCGACATAGGGTCTTGCTGTGCATCTCCTCGTACCTCCATGTACGAACTGGCCCGTCCAGTAAGCCGGCGACCTCGGGGGATCCGCCGTCGCCGGCGCCAGGTCGCCTGAACAGACTACGAACACGACTACAAAATAGTCAACTGTTACCCTATACTTTTCTCAACGGGGCCGCCCCGGGACCAAAGGAGGTCACACGTGCACATCCGCCCGCAAGGGGAGCTGACGCTCCCGGACAGCCGCGGTTCATCGTGAGCGCGCTCAGCGAGCTGTCGAAGCTGAAGGTCAGCCGTCCCACCGATCTGCGAGCCAAGCGGGCTGCGCGGCGCGACAACAAGGGCGCGATCATCTTCCTCGCGCCGTGGCTGCTGGGCCTGCTGATCATCACGATCGGCCCGATGTTCGCGTCGTTCTACCTGTCGTTCACGGACTACAACCTGCTGCAGAACCCCAACTGGGTCGGGCTCGAGAACTACATCCGCATGCTCAGCGACTCGCGGCTGCACCAATCGCTGCGGGTCACCTTCACCTACGTCATTGTGGGTGTGCCGCTGCAGCTGGCGGTGGCGCTGCTCATCGCGGTCGTCCTCAACCGCGGCATGCGCGGACTCGCGTTCTACCGCTCCGTGTTCTACCTGCCGTCGTTGCTCGGCGGTTCGGTGGCCGTGGCGATCCTGTGGCGACAGATCTTCGGCATGGACGGCCTCGTCAATCAGCTCCTCGCCCTGGTGGGGATCGAGGGGATCGGCTGGATCTCCAACCCCGACACCGCCCTGGGAACGATCATCCTGCTGCACGTGTGGACCTTCGGGTCGCCGATGATCATCTTCCTCGCGGGCCTCCGGCAGATTCCGACGATGTACTACGAGGCCGCCGCCGTCGACGGGGCGACTCGCTTCCAGCAGTTCTGGCGCATCACGCTCCCGATGCTCACGCCAATCATCTTCTTCAACGTCGTGCTGCAGACGATCGGCGCCTTCCAGTCGTTCACGCAGGCGTTCATCGTGTCGGGCGGCACCGGCGGTCCGTCGGACTCGACGCTCTTCTACACGATGTACCTCTACAACAAGGGCTTCAAGGAGTTCGACATGGGGTACGCCTCGGCGATGGCGTGGCTCCTGGTCGTCATCGTGGGTGCGCTCACCGCCGCCAATTTCATCGCTTCGAAGTACTGGGTCCACTATGACGACTGACACCGCCCCCAAGACGACCGAACTCCCCGAGACCTATGCCGTCGTCGTGCCCGACGCTCAGCGCCGGCCGAAGCGCGTCGGTCCACGACGCCGTGGTGCGGGCTCGTCGGTGCGCAGCATCCTCAAGCACGCCGCACTCATCGCGACCGGCCTGATCATGATCTATCCGCTGCTGTGGATGGTCGTGTCCTCGCTCCGACCCAACGACCAGATCTTCTCGGAGCCGGGGCTGTGGCTGAGTGAAGTGGACCTGTCGCACTACCCGACCGGGTGGAATGCCCTCAGCCAGCCGTTCAGCGTCTACCTCATGAACTCGACGATCGTCGTGCTGGGGTCGGTGCTGGGCAACCTGGTGTCGTGCTCGATGGCGGCGTATGCCTTCGCGCGCATGCGGTTCTCGTTCCGCACGCTGCTGTTCGCGATCATGCTGATGACGATCATGCTGCCGGGCCACGTGACGCTCGTGCCGCAGTACGTGCTGTTCGCGCAGCTCGGAATGGTGAACACGTTCTGGCCGCTGGTCGGCCCGAACATGCTCGCCGTCGACTCGTTCTTCATCTTCTTGATGGTGCAGTTCATCCGCGGCATCCCGAAGGAGCTCGACGAGGCCGCCCGCATCGACGGGGCCGGGCATGGCCGCATCTTCTTCCAGGTGATCCTGCCGCTGATGACGCCGGCGCTGGCGACCACCGCGATCTTCACGTTCATCGCCAGCTGGAACCAGTTCTTCAGCGCGCTCATCTACCTGACCGACACCGACATGATGACGGTCCCGGTCGCCCTGAGACTCTTCGTCGACTCGCAGGGCGAGAGCAACTGGGGATCGATGTTCGCGATGTCGATCGTGTCGCTGATCCCGGTGTTCCTGGTGTTCCTCTTCGGCCAGCGGTTCCTGGTCAAGGGCATCGCGACGACGGGGATCAAGTGATGGCGGCGGACGGTCTGCACCTGCGCCGCCCGGCGCCCGACGAGGTCCTCGTCGACGACGGCGGCGTCACCCTCTTCCGCTATGCGCTCGCTCCAGACCTTCCGCAGCGCGAGGCGCCGAGGCCCTTCCTGCATCCGATCCGCACGCGTTCGGGTCACGTGGTCAGCCTCAACCGGCCGCACGACCACGTGTGGCACAAGGGCATCGCCTGGTCGCTGCCGGTCGTCGGCACCGAGAACTTCTGGGGCGGCTCGACGTACATCCGGGGGCGGGGCTACGTCCGCTGCGACAACAACGGCGCGCAGCGGCACCGTTCGCTCGAGTCGGCGACGGTCGAGGACGACGTGGTGCGGATCGTCCACACCCTGGACTGGATCACGCAGGCGGGCGGCCTGCTGTTCACCGAGGAGCGGACGCTGACGGCCCGCCTGCTCGACGAGCGCGCCTGGCTGCTGACGTTCGAGACGGCCATGGCGAATGTGACGGATGCCGTCATCCCGCTCGGATCGCCGACGACCCGTGGCCGGGAGAACGCAGGCTACGGCGGCCTGTTCTGGCGCGGGCCTCGCTCGTTCACCGGCGGGGCGATCGTCACCCCGGAGGGTGTCGGACGCGGGAGCGAGCTGCGCGGGCAGCGGCATCCGTGGATGGCGTTCGTGGGCAGCCACGACGAGATCGATGCCGAGTCGGCCGTCGTCATCGCGGATCACCCCGACAACCCGCGTCACCCGCCGCAGTGGTTCGTGCGGTCGGAGGAGTTCGCCTGCCTCAACCCCGCCCCGTTCTTCAGCGAGGAGTACCCGCTCCTCCCGGACGAGACGCTGCGGCTGCGGTACGGCGTGGTGATCGCGGATGCCGGAGCCGCCGCCGCCGGTGAGTATGCGGGGCTGGCGGCTGACGTGATGGCGGCGCCGCGCGCCGAGGTTCGCGTCGGGTCCTGAGCCGCGCTGGAGGAACGGGCGCCTGCCTGGCGGGAGAGAAGCAAGAAGGGCCGCCCCTCGGGCGGCCCTTCCGGCATCCATTCCGCTACGCGGCCGAGATCTCGGACAGGATCTCGGCGAACAGCCGCAGATCATCCGCCGACCGTGTCGACAGCGCGCCGCGCAGCCGGGACTTGTTGCTCTCGCGGACCTCCAGGGCCTTCTTCAGACCGACAGCCGTCGGCACGAGCACGCGGGCGCGTCCGTCGGTGGCGTCGGGGAGGCTCTCCACGAGCCCGAACTCCTCGAGCACGCGCACCTGGCGGCTCACGGCGCTCTTGTCCATGTCGAACAGCTGAGCCAGGGCGTGGGCATTGGTCTCGCCGAGGCGGACGATCGTGCCGAAGAGCTTGTAGCCCGCGGGCTGCAGCTCGGGGTGCACCTGCTCGGCGGCTTCCTTCCACACGGCACGCGACCGGTTGAAGAGGACCGACAGCTGTTGTTCCACGTCGAGGATCGCGTCGTCTACGGCGGAGTCCGGGCTCATGATGGCCATGCTACGAGCGATCCCGGCGGGCCTCGGCGCGCGTGACCGGCACGGAGCCCGTCAGCACCCGATCGGCCTCTTCGAGCTGCTCCGAGACCATCGGCAGGGCGGCGCCCACCTCGGCCTCGGCGAGCTCGATGGCGACGTTCTCGGCCTCTTCCTGCAGCTCCTCCGACGCCGACTTGGTCGAGAGGCGCTTGTTCGGCAGGAACGCGATCGCGATGAGGGCCATGACCGCGAGCGGCACGGCGATCCAGAAGACGTGGGCGATGCCGTCGGCGTAGGCGGCCTCGATGATCACGCGGATCGTCTCGGGCAGCTCGTCGACCTTCGGCACCGTGCCGGTGGCGAGGGTCTGCAGCGCCGTGACCTCGTCGGGCGACGTGGGCACGAAGCTCTTGAAGCCGTCGGTGATGTTGTTCGTGACCTGCGTGGCCAGCAGCGACCCCATGATCGTCACGCCGATGGTGCCGGCGATCGAACGGAAGAAGTTCACGTTCGACGACGCGGCGCCCAGCTGCGAGGCGGGGGTGTCGTTCTGCACGATGAGGGTCAGATTCTGCATGACCATGCCGAGGCCCGCGCCGAGCACGAAGATGAACACCGCGACCCACACGAACGGGGTGTCGTAGTGCAGCGTCGTGAGCAGGTACGTGCCCGCGATGGTGAGCACCGAGCCGACGAGCATGAAGCCCTTCCAGCGGCCGAACTTGGAGATCAGCGCGCCGACGGTGATCGAGGCGCCCATCTGGCCGATGATCATCGGGATCGTCATGAGGCCCGACTCGGTCGGTGTGGCACCACGCGCGAGCTGGAAGTACTGCGCCAGGAACACACTGGTCGCGAACATCGAGACGCCGATCGCGAGCGACGCGATCACCGACAGGGTGAACGTGCGGTTCTTGAAGAGCGTCATCGGCACGATGGGCTCGGGCACGAAGAACTCGACGATGATGAACGCGACGATCGCGGCTGCAGCCACGCCGATCATGAGGTAGCTGGTGAGCGAATCCCACTCGAAGCCGCCCGCATCGGGCTTGCCGCCGAGCGTGATCCACACCAGCGTGAGTGCGACGCCCACCGCCATGAGCACGGCGCCGATGTAGTCGATCTTGACCGGACGCTTGGGGGTCTTCGGCAGGTGCAGCGTGAACTGCAGCAGCACGAGCGCGATGACCGCGAGCGGCACCGGCAGGAAGAAGTTGGCGCGCCAGCCCCACGCGTCGGTGATGACACCGCCGAGCAGCGGCCCGCCGATCGTGGCGACGGCCATGATGCCGCCGACGACGCCCATGTACTTGCCGCGCTCACGCGGCGAGATGATGAGGGCGACGATGATCATGACGAGCGACATCAGACCGCCCGTGCCGATGCCCTGGATCACCCGGACGGCGATCAGCGTGCCCGCATCCTGAGCGAAGCCCGAGATGGCGCTGCCCACGACGAACAGCACGATCGAGATCTGCAGCAGCACCTTGCGGTTGACGAGGTCGGCCAGCTTGCCCCAGATGGGGGTGGTGACGGCCGTGGCCAGCAGGCTCGACGTGATGACCCACGTGTAGGCCGACTGGTCGCCGCCGAGGTCGGCGACGATGAGCGGCATCGAGGTCGAGATCACGGTGCCCGAGAGCACGGCGACGAACATCGTGACGATGAGTCCCGAGAGCGCGATGAACACCTCGCGCGGAGTGCGCTCGGCGGTCGCCGGCGATTGCGTGTCGGAGAGTGTCGACAAGAGGGTTCCTCCGATTGTGAAAGTTGATAACGGTCAACTATATAACAGGTAGTTGACTTGCGTCAACTGTGGACCGTGATCAACCAAATCGAGGGGGAGTGGATGCCGCGCACGCGCCGCGTGTCAGTGGCCGTGGTGCTCGACGACAGGCGCGAACGTGCCATCGGGCTCGGCGGTGGCGGCATCCTGAGCAGATCCGAGTGCCGGCGTCACCAGCACTGAGACGACGGCCGCGGCCGCGATCAGGCCGGCCACTCCGCCGCCGCGTGAGGGATGCCGTACGCCCCACCCGATGCCGGCCCCGACTGTCACGCTCAGGGCCACGAACACCCCGACCGCGACGATGCTCGTGGCGCCGGGCCCGGTCGCGAGCAGCGCCACGATCAGGGTGGTCCCTGCGAACACCCCCACGAGCGCGGAGCGCGGAGCGACGGTGCGCCCCCGCGCGAGGCACACGGCGCCCCACGCGAGGGCGAGCAGGGCGTGGGCCACGGCGGCGGCGCCGAGCGGACGCGAGACCGGGTCGGCCTGCACCCCCACGATCGCCGCGGCGCCGACCGCCGCGCCCACGAGGCCGGCTCCCCATGCGCCGACCGCCACCCAGACCGGGGCGCGGTGAACCGCGCGCCCCGGCTCGGATGCCCCCATGGCCGTCGTCACGCGGTCGCCGGCTGCGGCGACCGCTCGGCGGCCAGTCCGACACCGAGCAGCACGATCGCGCTGGCCAGGTGCAGGAAGTGGTCCGGAACGTTCAGGGCGAGGATGTTGGCGGCCGTGCCCACCAGGAAGAAACCGGCGATGCCGAGCAGCAGGTATGCCGCCCCGACGACGATGTTCACCGTCTTCGCAGCACGCGAGCTGACCAGTCCTGCCGCCAGCAGAGCCCCGCCGATGAGCAGATGCGCGATGTTGTGGAGCGGGTTCACCGCGAACACCCCGAGCAGCAGACCGCCTTCGGTGGCCAGGAAGCCGACGCCGCCGGTCACGGCGAAGCCGAGCAGGCCGACGAGCAGATACACCGCGCCGAAGATCGTGGCGACGAGGCGGTTCGGTGACGTGCGCATGAGGGACCTCTCTTTCGACAGCCCGCGATCTGCGGCTGTGAGAGTGGTTCGGCGCCCTCGCCGGATCGGATGGGATCCGTCGGGCGGCTGCCGACCGCTAGTCCAGGGCCGCGAGCATCCTCTCCAACGCCTCGCGCATCGTCGTCCGAGCGGCATCCGGCAGCTCCACCGTGTACGGCACGCCCTCGGGGATCCAGGCGAGGGCGTACATGACCTCGCGGAAGTCGCTGCCGCCGACCGGCCAGTTCGTGCGGCCGTCGCCCGCGTCCGTCGCGCCTTGGCCCCACTGGCCGAAGTAGGCGCGCATGTCGTCGAGGCCCAGGTCCATGACGGCGGCCCCGGCGATCGCCTGCGGACTCCACGACCGTGCCACGGCGATGAACTCGTCCACCTGCTCGGGCGTGACCTCGCGGGGCATGAACAGCACGCGCGTGTGCTCGACGTCCGACAGGCGGTCGACCCGGAAGGTGCGCCAGTCGTCGCGCTCGAGGTCCCAGCACAGCAGGTACCAGTGTCGTTCGGCGGGGGCGAGGGCGTGCGGCTCGACGCGGCGCTTCATGATCTCGCCCGACGCCGTCGTATAGGTGAAGCGCACGCGCTCGTGGTCGCGGGTGGCCAGGGCCAGCTCGCCGAGCATCTCGCTCGACACCGCGGCGCCCGAGCGGATGCCGGTCGGCTGCACGGTCTCGGCCAGCGCGTTGACCCGGCGCCGCAGCGGCGCGGGCAGCACCTGCTCGAGCTTCGCGAGCGCGGTCACTGTCGTCTCGGCACCGCTCAACAGGCGATTGGATGCCGCCACCCGCAGTCCGATCGCCATCGCGACGGCCTCGTCGTCGGTGAGCAGCAGGGGAGGCACGGCGCTGCCGGCTTCGAGCCGATACCCGCCGGCTGCACCAGGGGTGGACTCGATGCGGTAGCCGAGCTCGCGCAGGCGCTCGACGTCGCGTCGCACCGTGCGCTCGGTGACGCCGAGGCGCCCGGCGAGCTCGGTGCCCGGCCAATGCCGATGGGTCTGCAGCAGATTCAGCAGCGAGAGGGCGCGGGTGGTCGTGTCGGACATGCGAAAAGAATCTCATGCATCCAGGACAGGATCCGTCCGCATTGGTTCGTAGCTTGGCGGCATGGCGAACGAACCGATCATCGAAGCGCAGGGCCTCGCCAAGCGCTTCACCGTCAAGGGCAAGACCGTCGAGGCGGTCACCGACCTCTCGTTCCAGGTGGCGCGCGGCGAGCTCGTCGCGTTCCTGGGACCCAATGGCGCGGGCAAGTCCACCAGCCTGCGCATGCTCACCACGCTCATCCCACCGACCTCGGGCACCGCGAAGGTCGTCGGCTTCGACATCCTGAACCGTCCCGCCGACGTGCGCGCCCGCATCGGGTACGTCGGGCAGCTCACGAGCGGCAGCTTCTCGCAGCGCGCGCACGACGAGCTGCTGAGCCAAGGGGCGTTCTACGGCATGTCGAAGTCCGCCGCGAAGCAGCGGGCCGACGAGCTCATCGACTCGCTCGACCTCTCGGGCTTCGCGACCCGCACCGTGCAGCAGCTGTCGGGCGGGCAGAAGCGCCGTCTCGACATCGCGCTCGGCCTGATGCACGCGCCGCCGCTGCTGTTCCTCGACGAGCCGTCGACGGGCCTGGACCCCCAGAGCCGCGCCAACCTGTGGCAGCACATCCTGGAGCTGCGGCGCAGCCACGGCACCACGGTGTTCCTCACCACGCACTACCTCGAGGAGGCCGACCGCTACGCCGAACGCGTCATGGTCATGGACCGCGGCCGCGTGATCGCCGACGACACCGCCGCGCGGCTCAAGGCCGACCTCGCCGGCGACGTCCTCACCTTCGGCTTCGAGAGCGAAGCGGATGCCGCCGCCGCCGTTCCGGTGGTGCAGCGGCTCGCGGCCCGCGAGGTGGGCCGGGAGGCGGCATCCCTCACGGTCACCGCGTCCGAAGGGGAGACGCTGCTCCCCGCTGCGGTGCGCGCGCTCGACGCCGCCGGGCTCACCGTGCGCACCGCGACCGGCGTGCCGCCGACGCTCGACGACGTGTTCCTCGCACTCACCGGGCGCACGCTGCGCGAGGCCGGCGAGGGGCAGGCCGAGGGAGACGAGGGCGCCGGGGATGCGGCATCCGCCGAAGAAGAGACAGCAGTTGTGACGACAGGAGCCGAGCGATGAGCGCGCAGACCGAGACCCGACCCGATACCGCCGTCCGGCCAAACGCGGCGCGCGACACCTGGAACGTGCTCACGCGTGAGCTCAAGCCCGTGGTGCGCGACCCGTTCACGCTGATCTTCAGCCTGGTGCAGCCGCTCGTCTTCCTGGGGCTGTTCGCGCCGCTGCTGGTGGGTTCGTCGGGGGCGCCCGTGGGCGAGACCCTGCAGTGGTTCGTGCCCGGCGTGCTCGTGATGATCGTGCTGTTCGGCACCGGGGCGACCGGCTCGAACCTGCAGTACGAGATGATGACGGGCTCGCACGAGCGCACGCTCGTCGCGCCGCTCGGGCGCTCGTCGCTGCTCGTCGGACGAGCGCTGAAGGAGATCGCGCCGATCGTGGTGCAGGCGCTCGTCATCGTGTTGATCGCGTGGCCGTTCGGGTTCACGATCAACGTGCCGGGGCTCGTCGTCGGGCTGGCGCTGCTGGCCGTGTTCGGCATCGGGCTCGGGGCGCTCTCGTACACCCTCGCGCTCAAGACCAAGGACCGCGAATGGCTGTTCTGGGGCGTGCAGCAGACGCTGATCTTTCCGCTGCTGATCCTGTCGGGCATGCTGCTGCCGCTGGACGAAGGTCCCGCCTGGATGCGTGCGGTGTCGACAGTGAACCCTGTCAACTGGGTGGTTCAGGCCGAGCGCGCGCTGTTCGCCGGCGACCTCGGCGACATCACGGTGCTGTGGGGCTGGATCGCCGCGGTGGTGCTGGCGGTGCTCGGGCTGGCCGTCGGGATCCGCGCGATGCGCAAGAGCGGCTGAGGGCCGGTCCTCCCGGTCGTTGAGCGGAGCGCGCTCTGGTCCCTCGCGCGCTCAACGACCGGGAATGACCGGCTTCGGCGCCGGCCCGACAACCGGACACAACAGGTGTGCAACGGGTTCGGCGAACTGGCGGAAGCGCGGGAACGCCGGACCTAGGATCAGAGGATGACGACGGCGCGACGGCGAGGCATCCTCGCCGTCATCACCGCCATCGTGCTGGTCGCCCTCGGCGCCGGAGTCGCGCTGGCCGTCGGCGATGCGCTGGGCATCCGCACCGAACCGGCAGAGCAGATGCAGCCCGCAGCTGCTGCCGCCGCCGCAGCCACCGAGGCCGTGGCTCCGCCCGAACTCACCGCCGTCGACGTGCCCGACAGCGAGCGCATCGGCGTCGCCATGGACGAACTGCGGGACGCGATCGCGGATGCTCCGCAGACCGAGGGAGCGGCATCCCTCACCGTCCCGAAGTGGTACGACGCGCGTGCTGCGCCTGACGATGACTCGTACGCCCTCGCGGGTGACGCGGGCGCCCTCACCGTCACTGCCACCGCCGAAGCCGGAACCACGCGGGCGATCTACGACCTGGCCGCACAGGTGCGGGCTGCGAAGCCGCTGGTCGACCTGATCGGCGCGCACGAGGCATCCCGTCTTCCGCTGCGGATGACCGACCTCGGCGCCGTCGGGGTCACGCCCGATCCCTCCGAATGGGAGTCGGGCGACGACTACTCGCACGCGTCCAAGGCTTTCGCGGACGTGTTCGAGTCCGACGCCCCGTACATCGACCAGACCGCGCTCGCCGCGGCCTACGACGACTTCGACGTCTTCTTGCGGCACTCGCTCGCGAACGGGTTCAACGCGGTGGCGTTCCCCGGGTTCGTGGAGTTCGTGACGTTCGACGACGCCCCGGGCGGTCCGGTCTACGCCGAGGGCGACGAGCACCGCGCCAAGGCGCTCGCGCTGCGCGAGGCGTTCGCGCCGTTCTGGGAGCGCGCCGACGAGCTCGGCGTCAAGGTCTTCCTGCGCACCGACATGCTCGCCCTGACCGGCCCGCTCGAGCAGTACCTCACTGACCGGTTCGGGTCGCTCGACACCGAGAACCCCGAGCTGTGGGACGTCTACACCGCGGGCCTCGACGAGCTCTACAAGGCCGTGCCCGCGCTCGACGGCGTGCTCATCCGCATCGGCGAGGCCGGGCCGGTCTACGACGTGGGCGGCTGGGACTACTACTCCGCCCTCAAGGTCACGACCGTCGACGCCGTGCGCGCGATGCTCGAGGCCTTCACAGGGCAGACCGAGGCATCCGATCGCGAAGTCATCTTCCGCACCTGGTCGGTGGGGGTGGGCGCCGTCGGCGACATGCACACCGACAGCGACTCGTACGAGGCGGTGCTCGGCGGCATCGACTCGCCCGCGCTCATCGTGTCGACGAAGTACACGCTCGGCGACTTCTACACGTGGCTGCCGCTCAACGACACGCTCGAGCAGGGCTCGCAGCGGCGCATCGTGGAGTTCCAGAGTCGCCGCGAGTTCGAGAACTTCGGAGCCTTCGCCAACGACCTCGGCGCCGAGTACCAGTGGGCGCTGCAGCAGCTGCTCGCGGCGAACGACGGCATCGAAGGCGTGTGGGTGTGGACGCAGGACGGCGGGCCGTGGCGCGCCGGACCCATGACGCTCTACCTCAAGGCCGGGTTCTGGCAGCTGTACGAGCTGAACACGCAGGTGGCGGCATCCCTCGCCCGCGACCCTTCCGCCGACGTGACGCAGGTGACGGAGGACTGGGCGCGCGAGTGGTTCTCGGACGACCCCGCGACCGTCGACGCGATCGTGTCGGCGATGGGGCAGTCGCGTGACGCCATCGCGCACGGCCTGTACATCGCGCCGTTCGCGCAGCAGCGCGTGTTCGCGATCGGGCTCGAACCGCCGCCGATGATGTGGATCTTCGAGTGGGACATCCTGACCGGCGACTCCGCCGTGCTCGACGTCATGTACTCGATCGTGCGCGACGCCGACGGCGGCATCGACGCCGCGATCGCCGACGGTCAGCAGGCCGTCGAGACCGTCGAGCAGATGCGCGATGAGGTGGCAGCGACGGATGCCGCCACCTGGCGTTCGCCCGACATCCGCGACGCGTTCGTGGGCGCCCTGGACTACGAGGCCGACACGCTGCGCCTGCTGTCGTCGTACCGGTCGCTGATCCTGCACCAGGGGGAGTGGCACGACACCCTGTCGCCCGACGCCCGCGCCGCGTGGGAGGCCGACCGTGCGACCTTCGAGAAGCTCGCGGCCGCACACCTCGAGGCCTACGACGGCGACATCGACCACCCCGCCCTCAACCTCACGGCGGCACGGCTCGGCATCGAGCGCTCGGAGCGCGACGACACGATGGCGTGGCTCGCCCGTGGCCTGCTGCTGCTGGCTGTCGCGTGGGTCGTGATCGGCATGATCGCCGCGCGCACGAGCCTGGTGCGGCGCCCGGGCGCGGCCGCCGCTCGCGCGACCTGGATCGCGTCGACCCGGCCGTGGCGGGCGCGCGAGTCCACCCTCGGCATGCTCGAGCTCGACCGGTGGCTGCTGCTCATCATCCCCGCGGCGCTGCTGGTCGCGACGCGCGCCGTGCAGACCTCGTTCCTGTCGTGGACGCACGTCGCGATCGTCATCGGCGCCTGGGTCGTGTTCGCCGTCGTGATGCGGCTGTTCGTGCGCCGGCGCTCGCCGTGGCCCGTGATCGCCGCCGTCGGCGGGGTCGTGATGCTGCGCTGCATCGTCACGCTCTTCGCCCTGTCGTTCACCGGGCCGGGCGGCTACTGGTACGCCTTCTGGACGGAGCCGGTGCTGCGCACCGCGTACATCGCCGTCGCCTTCGCCCTGTTCCTGTGGGTGTTCGTCGCCGCAGGGTGGGCCCTGTCGGCGCAGGTCGGCGCACGCCGCGGAACCGGCTACGTGCTGGCCGCCGTCGGGGCGGGGCTGCTCGTGCCGTCGGTCATGATCGGCGTCATCGGTCTGGAGGCCGCGCTCACCGTCTGGAACGACGAGATGGGGCTGCTGCCCTGGGGCCTCGCCCGCATCCTGGGCATCACGACCTACCTCGACATCCCGGATGCCACCCCTTGGGCCGCCGCCGCGTTCGCGCTCGTGCTGCTGGTGGCCGGCGTGCTGCTGGCCCTGCCCTGGGGATGGCGGCGGGCCGAGGCATCCCCCCGCTCCTGAGCCCTGCAGACGGCGGGACGCGTGTTTCCGGTCGATAACGGTTGGGAGAAAATTCCAAGACAGTGGTGACATCTGGTGGTTTCTTCCATAGTGTGAGTCGCGGCCGGAAGGCCGACACCAGAGTGTGGTCGCAGAAGAGGAGTTCACATGAGGAAGCGCATCCTGCCCATCCCCGTGTTGGGTGTGGCAGTACTCGGCATCACCGCCTGCAGTGGCGGCGGTGGCGACAACGGAGACGATTCGGCATCGGGCGAGGGCAAGACCCTCGACGTCTGGATCATGCAGGGCACGAACCCCGACGCCGAGCCGTTCTTCGACGAGGTCGCCGACGCGTTCAAGGACGAGACCGGCGCCACGCTGAACGTCGAGTTCGTGCAGTGGGCCGACGCCCACGACCGGTTCGTCACGTCGATCGCCGGCGGCACGACCCCCGACGTCGCCGAGACGGGCACCACCTGGACGCCCGAGTTCGCCGACGCCGGCGCGCTCGCGCCCATCACGGACTACATCAAGAAGGACGGGCTCGAAGACGACCTGGTCGAGGGCCTCGTGAAGTCGGGCACCTACGACGGCGAGCAGTACGGCATGCCCTGGTACGCCGGCGTACGCTCGCTCGTCTACCGCTCCGACATCTTCGAGGAGCTGGGCCTGGACGCCCCCACCAACTGGGAGGAGCTGCGCGACGCCGCGCTGGCGATCAAGGCCGCTCACCCCGACATGACGGCGGTCGCCGTCCCCGGTGACGCCGAGTTCACGGTCTACCCGTGGGTGTGGGGCGCCGGCGGCGAGGTCGCCACCGAGAAGGACGGCACCTGGACGAGCGAGCTCGACTCGCCCGAGTCGGTGAAGGGTCTGGAGTTCTGGACGGGCCTGGCCACGCAGGACAACCTGTCGTCGGCCGGCGCGACCACCTGGAAGGAGACGGACGTGCTCGACGCGTTCGCCGCGGGCACTGTCGGCATGGCCGTCATGGGCTCGTGGACCCCGTCGGCGATCGTCGAGAAGGGACCCGACATGGAGGGCAAGTTCGCCGCCGTGCCGATCCCCGGCGAAGAGGACGGCATCTCGCCGTCGGTGCTCGGCGGCTCGCACCTGAGCATGTTCGAGACGGCCAAGGACAAGGACCTCGCGTTCGCGTTCATCAAGATGATGACCACGGGCGAGTTCGCCGAGAAGTGGGGCGAGCAGAGCGGGTACTTCCCGGGCCAGAAGTCGCTGCTGGAGAAGTCGATCGAGAACGCCGACCCGATGGTGCAGCCGTTCGCGACGCAGATGGTCGACGGCGGCGCGTCCGTGCCGGTGACGCCGACCTTCGGCGCCGTCCAGGCCAAGAAGACGACGAGCGCCATGATGCAGGCGATCCTTTCGGGCCAGAAGGACGTCGAGACGGCTGCGAAGGATGCGGCGGCCGAGATGACCGCGACCCTCAACGACAAGTAAGCAGTATTCGTATGGCATTCATGCCCCAGGCGCCGACGGTGGAGGACCACGCCTCCTCCACCGCCGGCGCGGCGGTCGCCCCGGGATCCCGCCGCCGCCCGATGGACCGGCTGCGGCCGTGGATGCTCATCACACCCGCGCTCGTCGTCCTGGCAGGACTCCTGCTGTGGCCGCTGATCCGGGTGGTGCTGTTCTCGTTCCAGGACTACGGCCTGCGCGAGATCGTGTCCGGCGAGCCGAACTTCATCGGCCTCGACAACTTCGTCGAGATCCTGACGAGCCCGACGCTGTGGGCTGTCGTGCTGCCCAACACGGTCGGCTTCGCGATCCTGTCGGTTGTCGGCACCGTCGCGTTCGGCACGCTCGTCGCGCTGCTGCTGCAGTCGCTCGGCACCTTCTGGCGCACCGTCGTGGCCAGCGCCATCATGGCGGCCTGGGCGATGCCCGCCGTCACCGGCACGTATGTGTGGGTGTGGATCTTCGACGCCGACCGCGGCATCTTCAACCAGCTGCTGATGCAGTTCGGGCTCATGGACCAGCCCTACAACTGGTTCACCAACCGCTGGTCGTTCTACGCGATCGTGCTGCTGAACGTGATCCACCACGGCTTCCCGTTCGTCGCTGTCACGATCCTGGCGGGCCTGCTCGGCGTTCCGAAAGAGACGCTCGAAGCGGCCGCCCTCGACGGCGCAGGAGCGTGGCGGCGGTTCTGGAGCATCACGTTCCCGCAGCTGAACCAGGTGTTCGCGGTGGTCATCATCCTGTCGACCATCTGGGACTTCAAGGTCTTCGCGCAGGTCTACCTCATGCCCGGCGGCGCGGGCTCCAACCGCGAGGTGCTGAACCTCGGGGTCTGGTCGTACGTCGAGTCGTTCGGGCAGAACCGGTACGGCTTCGGCTCAGCGATCGCCGTGCTGCTGACCGTGCTGCTGCTCATCATCACCGTCGTCTATGTGCGCCGGCTTCTCAAGGAGGACCAGCTGTGACCCGGCCCTCGATCGGACGACGGATCCTCAAGGGCATCCTCGTCTTCCTGCTGCTCGTCTTCACGCTCTTCCCCACGTACTGGATGCTCGTGAGCGCGTTCGACGAGAACCCGTCCGGCGGCGCCGAGCTCGTGCCCCGGCAGTTCACGTTCGACCACTTCGTGTTCGTGCTGACCGACGGCGGCTTTGCGACCTACCTGCGCAACTCGCTCGTCGTGGCGCTGGTGGTGGTGCTCGTCTCGGGGCTGCTGGGCCTGCTGGCCTCGGTCGCGGTGGCCCGGTTCCGCTTCGCGCTGCGCACCCAGATCGTCATGATGATCCTCGTGGTGCAGATGGTGCCGCTGGAGGCCCTCGTCATCCCGCTGTTCGTGCAGGTGCGCGATCTGCAGCTGCTGGGGACCCTGCTCGGCCTCATGATCGTCTACACGGCGCTCGCGCTGCCGTTCGGGATCTGGATGCTGCGCGGCTTCGTCGCGGCCGTCCCCGTCGAGCTCGAAGAGGCCGCGTACATCGACGGCGCCTCGTGGTGGCGCATGTTCCGCTCGGTGCTGCTGCCGCTGGTGGCGCCCGGGCTCGTCGCGACGAGCGTGTTCGCGTTCATCACCGCGTGGAACGAGTTCATCTTCGCGATGACGCTCCTCGGTGGCGCGACCGAGAACTACACGGTGTCGATCGGCCTGCGCCAGTTCTTCGGCGTGCACTCGAACGACTGGGGCTCGGTGATGGCGGCGTCGACCATCATCACGATCCCGGTCATGATCTTCTTCATCATCGTGCAGCGACGCCTGTCGAGCGGCATCGTCGCGGGAGCCGTGAAGGGCTGACATGGACCTCGAAGAACTCGTTCCCGGCGTGCTGCTGCCCGGGTTCGCGGGCACTGTCGTGCCGGAGTGGCTGCGCACCGAGCTGCAGCGCGGCCTCGGCGGCGTGTGCCTGTTCATGGGGAACGTGGATGCCGCCGACCCGAGCGGTACGGCGGTGCTGGCCGAGGCGATCCGGGCCGTGCGCCCCGACACACTGGTCGCGGCCGACGAGGAGGGCGGCGTCGTGACGCGACTCGAGGGCCGCGGGGGTTCGACGCTGCCGTCGCCCGCGCAGCTCGGCCTCGTCGCCCCCGACGTCGCCGAGCGCGTCGGAGCGATCCTGGCAGAGCGGGTCCGCCGGGCCGGGATCGACCTCGTGCTCGCCCCGAGCGCCGACGTGAACGACAACCCCGGCAACCCCGTGATCGGCGCGCGCTCGTTCGGCGGGGACCCTCACGAGGTCGCGACGCGCGTCGCTGCCACCGTGCGCGGCATCCGCTCCCGTCGCGGCGTCGCGGCGTGCGTCAAGCACTGGCCCGGGCACGGCGACACCGACGTCGATTCGCACCGCGGACTGCCGACGATCCCCGCGACGACCGCCGCGCGCCACGCCGAGCCCTTCGAGGCTGCGATCGCAGCCGGCGTGCCCGCCGTCATGACGGCGCACATCGTCGTGTCCGAATGGGGCGCCGAACCGGTGACCGTCAATCCTGACGCGATCGCGCGGCTGCGTGCCGCGGGCTTCGACGGCGTGGTGGTGACGGACGCCGTCGACATGGCCGCCATCGCCGCGACCTACGGCATCGGCGGCGGCGCCGCCCGAGCGCTCGCCGCGGGCGCCGACCTGGTGTGCCTCGGCAACCCCGAGCTCAGCGGCCTCGACGCCGCGGCGCAGTACCGCGAGGTCGTCGACGCCGTCGTCGCCGCACTGCACGACGGTCGCCTCGCGCCGGAGCGCCTGCGCGAGGCGCACGGTCGCGTCGCACGCCTGGCCGCCGAGACCGCGGCCGCACGCGCCTCCTCGGCCGAGGATGCGCCCGTCGAGGTCGCGGCGGCGGACGCCCAGGCCCTCGAGGCGGCGCTGGCTGCGGCATCCGATCCCTCCGCTCTTGCCGGACTCGCCCGCGTCGCGCGCGTGGTCGACGCCCGCGGCGGCGCGACCCAGGCCGCCGCGACCCGGGCCGTGCCGGTGGCCGATGCGCTGCGCGCCCTGGCTCCTGGCGAAGGGGATGCCGGGGCCCATGGCCTCACGGCGGTCGTGGCCGACCGGCCCAGCGCCGTGCAGCTCGGCGTGCTCGCCGACGCGCAGGCGTCGGGCGAGTGCGTCGTCGTGAACGTCGGGGCGATCCCGGGCGGATTCGACGCGGCCGTCGTGCAGCTGGGCGCCGACTCGGTGTTCTCGGCCGGCATCGTGCGGGCGTGGGTGGCGAAGGGCGGCCGATGAGGATCCTGGCACTGCAGTCGGGCACGAGCGCGGACGCCATCGACGTCGCGCTCGTCTCGGTGGAGGCCGGCCCCGACGCGCTCGAGCTCGTGGTCGAGCGGTGGGGTGCCGAGCCCTGGCTGCCCGACGAGCGCGCGCTCGTGATGCGGGCGGTCGACGGCTCGCCCCTGAACCCCGGGGAGTGGTGCCGGCTCGAGACAGTGGTCGGCCAGGCGTTCGCGCGGGCCGCGGCGTCGTTCATCGCGAGGGGACTCCGGCCCGACCTGGTGTGCTCGCACGGGCAGACAGTGTTCCACGGCGTCGACGGCGGCACCGTGTGGGGCACACTGCAGGTCGGCGAGCCGGCATGGATCGCCCGCGCCACCGCAAGCCCCGTGCTCTTCAACGTGCGGGTCGCCGATGTCGCCGCGGGCGGCCAGGGCGCGCCGCTCATCTCGGCCTTCGACGCCCGCTGGCTGCGCGCGGCGGCCGAGCAGGCGGGGGCACCGATCGCCTCGCTCAACCTCGGTGGCATCGCGAACCTGCAGGTGGTCGCGCCTGACGGCGCCGTCACGGGCTTCGACACGGGGCCTGCCAACGCCCTGCTCGACGCGTACCTGACACGCGAGACGGACGGTGCCGAGGCCTTCGACTGCGATGGCCGCCACGCCGCCGCCGGCCGCGTGGACCCGGTGCTGCTGGGGCGCCTGCTCGCGCACCGCTACTTCGCTCTCGACGCGCCCAAGACCACGGGCCGCGAGACGTTCACTCTTGCGACGGTGGATGAGGCTCTGGCGGAGGCGCACGAGCAACTCCGGCCGCCGGCATCCCTCTCGCTCGACGACGTGTGTGCGACGCTCGCCGAACTGACCGCGGCGTCCGTGGCGGAGGCGCTGCACCGCACCGCCCCGGACGCCGCCCGCATCGTCGTGTCGGGCGGGGGAGTGCGCAACCCCGTGCTGCTCGACCGGATCGCGGTGCTGGCCGGGGTGCCGGTCGAGCCGAGCGACGCGTGGGGCATCCCCGCCGACGCGCGCGAGGCCGTCATGTTCGCGGCGCTGGCGTACCTGTCGGCGCTGCGAGTGCCGCTGGAGTTGCCGGGCACGCCGCCCGGTCGGGCCGCCGTCGCCGGGCAGTGGGACCTCTCGGTGGCGCCACTGCCCGCCCTGCCCGACAGCACCGTCACCGGGGTCGCCCTGCAGCGCCTCCGCGTTCGCACACGAGAGGAGCGGCCGTGAGCATCGTCGCCGTCGATCTGGGAAAGACCGGATGCCGCATCCGCGCCACCTCCGGCGCCATGACCGTCTCGGCGCACGGTGCCGGGGTGCCGGGGCTCGCCGACAGTGCCGGCGACGCGCGGGCGTTCGAGGCGATCATCGCGACGCTCGGCGAGCTCGACCTGCCCTCGCCGGTGGCGTCGATCGGCGTCGGGGCGGCGGGAGCGGAAGCGGCGCCGGCCGCCGCACAGGCCCTCGCCGAGCGGGTCGCCACCCATCTCGACGCGCCGACCGCAGTGACGACCGACGCTGTCACCGCCCATGCGGGCGCCTTCGCCGGGATGCCCGGCACCATCGTCATCGTGGGCACCGGCACGGTCCTGCTGACGCTCGACGACGCGGGCACCCTGAGCCAGGTCGATGGCTGGGGGCCGTGGCTCGGTGACGAGGGCAGCGGCCGCGCGATCGGCCAGGAGGGGCTGCGCGCGGTGCTCGCCGCCCACGACGGCCGGGGGCGCGCGACGACGCTCACCGCGGCCGCGCTCGAGCTGCACACCCCGCTGGCGACGCTGCCGCGCTGGGTCGCCGACACTGCGGCGCCCGCACGCCAGCTCGCGCGATTCGCGCCGCGGGTGCTCGAGGCCGCCGCCGCGGGCGATGCCGTCGCGCGCGACATCATCGCCCGCGCGGTCGATGCCGTCGTGCAGGCGTGCGTCGCGACGGCCGGACCGTACTGCCTGCTCGGCGGCATCGCCGGCTCGGAGGTGTTCGGCGATGCGCTGCGTGCGCGGCTGCAGGAACGGGGGCTCGCGGTCGTCGAGCCTCGGGGGGACGCGCTCGACGGGGCGGAGTACATCGCCCGCACACCCGCGAGCCGATACGAGGGGAGCGTGGTCCGCCGTGGTTGACCTCGACGATCTGCGACGCCAGCTGGCGGAGCTCACCACCGAGGCCGTCGATCCCGAGTTCGGCGAGCTCGACCTGATGACGACGCCCGGGCTCGTCGCGGCCATGATCGACAGCAACCGTCAGGTGACCGACGCGCTGGTGGCGGCATCCGCGCATCTCGCCCGCGCCGTCGACGCCGCCGCCGAGCGCATGCAGCGGGGCGGACGCCTGCTCTACGTCGGCGCCGGGACGCCCGGGCGCCTCGGCATCCTCGACGCCAGCGAGATCCCGCCGACGTTCGGCGAGCCGCCCGAGCGGGTCGTCGGCATCATCGCGGGCGGCGAGACGGCGATCCGTTCGGCCGTCGAGAACGCCGAGGACGACGTGGCCGCCGGTCGCGCCGACATCGCGCGGGCCGGCGTCGGCCCCGACGACTGCGTCGTGGGCCTCACCGCCTCCGGCCGAACGCCGTACGTGCTGGGCGCGATCGCCGAGGCGCGCGAACGGGGAGCGGCCACGATCGGCGTCAGCTGCAACCCGCGCTCCGAGCTCACCGCCGCCGCCGACGTGGGTGTCGAGGTCATCGTCGGACCCGAGCTCGTCGCCGGCTCGACGCGACTGAAGGCGGGAACGGCGCAGAAGATCGTGCTCAACACCATCTCGACGCTGTCGATGGTGCGCATCGGCAAGACCTACGGCAACCGCATGGTCGACGTGCGCGCCACGAACGAGAAGCTGCGGGCGCGTGGGGTCCGCATGGTCATGGGGATCGCTGACGTCGACCCCGCCGTGGCGCGTCGCGCGCTCGCCGACACCGGTTGGGAGGTGAAGCCCGCGATACTGATGTGCATGAGGGGACTGACCGCGGATGCCGCGGCTCGCGCGCTCGCCGACGCCGGGGGGCGGCTGCGTGAAGCACTGGACCGCACCCGCGAGGCGGTGTGATGGATGTCCTGATCCGTGCGCGCCAGTCGCTCGAGCGCCTGAGCGCCTCCGAGCGCCGGGTCGCCGACACCGTGATCGCGGATCCGGAGCTCGTCCGCACCTCGACGATCATGCGCCTCGCCGAGGTCAGCGGGGCCTCGCAGTCCACGGTCGCCCGGTTCTGCCAGAGCCTCGGGTACCCCGGGTATCGCGAGTTCCGCCTCGACGTCATCGCGGCCCTCAGCCGCGACCAGGCCCAGCGCATCAGCTTCGACATCGGCGAGGGCGAGATCGGCCCCGACGACTCGATCGCCGACACCGTCGCCAAGATCGCCTTCCAGGAGATGCAGGCGATCCAGGACACGGCGCAGTCGCTCGACACCGAAGCTGTCGCGCGGGCCGTCACCGCGATCCGGGCCGCGCGCCGACTCGAGCTGTACGGCGCGGGGGCGTCCTCGCTGAGCGCGCAGGACCTCTTCCAGAAGCTCAGCCGCATCGGACGACCGGCCGGCGTCTCGGTCGACATCCACCTGGCTCTCGTGCAGGCGGCGCTGCTCGATGACGCGTCGGTCGCGATCGGCGTCTCGTTCCGCGGTGAGACCCGCGAGACCCTCGACTTCCTCACTGTCGCCGGTCGCGCCGGGGCGACCACCATCGGCATCACGAACGCCGCGGAGTCCTCGCTCGACGACGTGTGCGACATCGTGCTGCGCACGAGTGTGCGCGAGAGCCGCTTCCGCAGCGGTGCCATGGCCAGCCGCATCGCGCAGCTCGCGCTGATCGACATGCTCTTCGTGCTCACGCTGCGTCAGGACTTCCCGCAGATGACCGACAGCCTGCGGCGCACCTACGACGCCGTGCAGTCCCGGCGCCCCGATACCGGCGCCGTCGAGACCGGCTGAGCCCCCGCATCCACGCGGTCCTCGATCCTCGACCGAGCGTGCGGGCGGCCCGGTCCGGCGCACTCCCTCCGGAAGAGGGGGATCCACCGCCGGAATTGGTCAGATGATCAAGATCGAAGGCGTAACGTAGAAGGATCCCCCGAATCGATTCGAAAAGGTGTTCGTCATGCGTGCCCGCAGTACCGCAGTCCTGTCCCTCCTCGCTGTCTCCGGTCTTCTCCTGGCCGGCTGCGCCACTTCCGACGCATCGGGCACGTCGCCCGAGGCGGCGCCCAAGACCATCGCCGTCGAGTCGTCGCTGACCGATCCCGCGGCCGTGGGCGAGCGCGTGAGCGCCGACGGCAACTCGCTCGAGGTGTGGAGCGGGATCGTCCCCGACGAGGCTGCGGCCGGAGCGCTCGGCGACCCCGAGGCCGGCACCCAGTGGGTCACCGCGAACGTCGCGCAGTGGGTCTCCGACGAGGGCCTCACCGGCGCCGACGTCGCCCCCGTGCTGCGCTCGACCGCCGACGACACCTTCGAGGGCGTCGCCGTGCCCCAGCAGTCCGTCGACGTCGCGATGAAGCCCGACACGTCGTACACCTACGTCTGGAGCTACGCCGTCCCCGAGGCGCTCGTGGATGCCGGTTCGCTCGTGCTGTGCGTCGGCGCCGGCGACGAGGGCTGCAGCGTCCTCACCAAGTAGGACCCGTCTTCACATCGATCGCGCCGTGCACCCGAGGTGCACGGCGCGATCCTGTTGAGGGAGCGATGATCAGGCCGCGACGCGGACCTGGTCGATCGGGACGATGTCTTTGCCGAGCGGCATGAGCGAGATCGGCACGAGCTTGAAGCTCGCGATTCCGAGCGGGATGCCGATGATCGTCACGCACATCGCGACACCGGTGACGATGTGGCCGATGGCGAGCCACCAGCCGGCGAGCACCACCCAGATGACGTTGCCCAGGAACGAGCCGACGCCCGACGTCGGCTTGTCGACGATGGTGCGGCCGAACGGCCACAGCGCGTAGCCGCCGACGCGGAACGACGCGATCGCCCAGGGGATCGTGATGATCGGGATGCACAGCAGCACGCCCGCGAGGAGATACCCGAGGAACATCCAGAAGCCCGACAGCACGAGCCAGATGATGTTGAGGATGGTGCGCATGTCTCGATTCTTTCAACGGGATGCCGCGAGAGCGCTGTGACCGCGAACCACAGGACGTCAGACCGCGGAGACGGATGCCGCGCGGCGGCGCTCCCCGGCGCGCTGCGCCCGGCGCACGAGGCCGACGATGCCGGCGATCAGCGCGAACGCGCCCACCACGAGCACGGAGTACGCGATGGCGGCGGCCGGGCTGAGCGTCAGCATCCAGTCCGTCACGGCGGCCTGGCGACCGGCATCGGCGAGGAGCCACAGCGCGAGCGCTGCGATCGCCGCGAGCACGACGCCCCACACGACCCCGGCCCAGCGGGTGCGCGGGCCGGAGAGAACCGTGGATGCCGCCTCCGCAGGCGCCCCGGCGGTCGTTTTCGGTGCGCTCGGGGCCAAGGGGGCGTCGATCGCCGGACCGAAGCCCGTGAACGCGGGCGGGAGCGCGGCTGGTGCCGGCGGCTCAGGGGCGGCGAGAACCGCGGTCTCGCCGACTGTCGCCGCGTCGGGCGGGGTGAGATCGTCCAGCCGCGCCGTCTCCGCGGCCCAGGCCCCTTCGGCGGTCGGGGTCTCGGGAAGGGGCGGGGTCGCGGTAGCCTGCGTGTCGGTCACTGCGGGCTCGTCGGGCGTGGCGTCGGCGCCGGGCGCGGCATCCGGATTCTCGAACGTGCTCATGTCGGCGCTCATTTCTCGTAGATCGTGATCTGGACCGAGCCGGCGCTCTGGTCGAGGACGACGTGCTGCGTCGTGGTCACTCCGGTGTCGGCGTTCTTGCTGCTGGCCTGCACACGCCAGACGCCGTCGTCGCCGGGCTTGAGGGTGCCGGACTTCAGCAGCTGGCCGGTGCTGCCGTCGATGCGGTCGTAGCGCACGCCACCGTCGCCGAGCTGCGCCTCGAGCTCGAGAGCAGTTCCCGGGTAGAGCTCGACGGTGGTCGCGCCGAAGCCCTTGCGCACGACGACCCCGCCGGCCTCGAAGTCCTCGGTGTCCGACAGCGACCCGACGGTGATGAGCATGTCGCCGGCCGGCTGCGTGACGCGCTGCTCGTAGGAGGCGGTGCCGAGGCTGATCCCTCCGACGACGAACTGGTCCCTCCCGGATGCCGCAACGGCAGAGCCGCCGATCACCAGCAACACGATCGTGACCGCGGTGAGGAAACCGCTGCGCCGCCGGATCGCACCCGCGACGACCATGGCGAGCGCCGTCACGAGAGCGGCGGTGAAGATGCCGATGGCGCCCGCGAACGGGGCGGTCCCGGCATCCCCCAGCGAGATCAGCACGGCGACGGCACCGACGACGATCGCGGCTCCCAGCGCGGTGAGCACGAACACGAAGCTCGTGCGGGGGCGGGTGGCGCGGCGGATGCGACGACGGTCCTCGGCCTCGAGGGCGAAGGCGGCGCCGTGCGCGTGGCGTTCGCGCCGGGCCTGATCGCGCGCAGCGCGATCGGCATCCTGCCGGCTGCGGCGCCACGCGTCGTTCTCCGCCCGCCATGCCTCCTGGCGCGCACGCCAGTCGGCGACGGAGGCGTCGTCGCCGTAGGGGGCGCCCCCGGCCGCCGCGGCGGCGAGGGGGACGGCATCCCCGTATCCGGGTCCTGTCGCGGATCCGGCCGGAGCCCGACCGGCCGGATCCGCGATGCTCGCAGCTTCTGCGGCGAGGGGGGAGGTCGCGTCGTCACCCGACTCGGACGCGACCGTGGGGGCGGGCTGCGCGGAAGCCGTCTGCGCATCCGCCCGCGAGGGCCGGTCGGAACGTGCCGACCGGACGATGAGGTACACCAGCCCGCCGATGACGGCGAGGGCGAGGAGGAAGCCGAGCACGCCGAGCACCGAGACGCCGTCGCCGTCGTCCCAGGCCCACGGGGCGAAGCCGGTGAGGGCCCACAGCGGCCACAGCAGCACATTGCGCAGCCACGGGACGACCGGCACGATCCCGACGATCGCCAGGATGAACACGCCCGTCATGGCGGGGTCGTACCGCCCCTGGAACAGCTCGCGCAGGTGGATGCGCCCGTCGGTGTCGGGCAGCAGCGCCCACGCGATCGCGTAGACGAGCACCGCCGGGAAGCCCAGCAGCGCCACCACGACGAAGATGCCGCGCACGATGAGCGGGTCGATCCGCAACCGTGCGGCGATGCCGCCGCAGACGCCGCCCAGCCAGCCGTCGCCGCGGACGATGCCGAGACCCTGCACCCACGAGAAGAACCGGTCGGACCCCGTCGGCAGCCCCGGAGGAGCGGTCGGCGGCGGTCCCGGATCGGTGGGGGGAGCGGAGGTCGTGTCGGTCATGGTTCCACCCTGGCGTCCGCGGCGAGACCCCCGCTATGGGGTGAACCCCTGAGCCGTCCCTGATCCTCGGCGCCAGGGGTGGGTCGGGGGACGACGGGAGTGATTGGATGCCGGTATGCCTCGAACCGCGATCCGGGATGCCGGCGGCCCTGCCGCGGCGTCGGTCGCGGCATCCGCTCGCCAGGCGCGGCCGCCGCTGCGGCGACCGCGCGACTGCGCCGTGTCGGGGGTGTCGGCGGGACTCGCCCGCCACCTCGGCTGGCCGCTCTGGCTCGTGCGGGCGCTGTTCATCGTGCTGACGCCGCTGTGGGGCGCGGGTGCGCTGCTGTACGGGTGGCTGTGGGTGTTCGTGCCGTGGGAGGATCCGCGGCCTGCAGGCGCGGTGCTTGCCGAGGCCGTGGACGCCGACACGGTGGATGCCGTCGAGGCCGCACGGGTGCGCGACGTGCCGACGCGGCGCGTGCCGGTTGCGTGGATCCTCACCGGGACGGCCATCGTCGTGGTGCTCATGACGGTCACGGCGATCGCGCTCGATGCGGGCGACGGCCAGATCGGCTCCAGCGCCGCAGGGTGGGGCGGCGGCGTGCTCCTCGCGACGATGCTCGCGGTGTCGGCCGGGATGTGGGCGACGCTCGTCGATCGCAGCGATCCGGCGCGCGGTCCGCGCCACGAGAACATCGTGCGCATCGTCGTGACGGTGACGCTCGTCGTGCTGCTGCTGGCGCAGCTGTCGATGCTGCGCCAGACCGGCGTCGCGGGGTTCGTGTTCGCGCTCGTGCCGCTCGTCGGCGTCGCACTCGTGTACTCGTCGATCCTCGTGGGCAGGTGGCGCGAGCTGACGGGGGAGCGGGTGCGCCGCATCCGCGAGGAGCAGCGCGCCGAGATGGCCGCGCATCTGCACGACTCCGTGCTGCAGACGCTCGCGCTGATCCAGAACCGCGCCGGCGCCTCGAGCGAGGTCGCCCGCCTCGCCCGTGCACAGGAGCGCGAGCTGCGGGCGTGGCTGTACGACGGCGACGCGCCCGCCGACAGCGACCTGCCCACCGACCTGCGGGACTATGCCGCCGCACTCGAGCTCGACTACCCGGTGCGCATCGACGTCGTCTCGGCGGGGCTTCCGGCCGAGCGGGCCAGCGGCGAGGTCGCCGCGGCCTCGCGCGAGGCGATGCTGAACGCCGCACGCCACGCCGGCGGCGACGTCTCGGTGTACATCGAAGGCAACGCGAACGCCGTCGACGTGTACGTGCGCGACCGCGGTCCCGGCTTCGACCTCGCCGACGTGCCGGACGACCGTCTCGGCATCCGCCAGTCCATCCTCGGCCGCATGCGCCGCGCCGGTGGGTCCGCGACCGTGCGTCGCGGTGCCGGCGGCGGCACCGAGGTCCATCTGAGATTCGTGGATGCCGGCGGCCCGGCATCCCCGTCGACGGAGGTCCGCCGTGGCTGACACCCCCGTGCGCGTCGTGATCGTCGACGACCACTCCATCTTCCGCTCCGGCCTGCGCGCCGACCTCGACGCCTCGATCGAGGTGGTGGGCGAGGCGGCCGACGCGGCCGCGGCGATCGAGGTCATCGAGGCCACGCGCCCTGACGTCGTGCTGCTGGATGTGCACCTGCCTGCGGGTCGCGGCGCGGCTGGGGCCGTGGGGACCGCTCCCGACGCGGGCGGGGGAGAGGCCGTGATCCGCGGCGCCTCGCCCGCGGTGCCGACGACGCGGTTCCTGGCGCTGAGCGTGTCGGATGCCGCCGAGGACGTCGTGCGGGTCATCCGTGCCGGCGCCCGCGGCTACATCACGAAGGGCTCGTCGGGCGCCGAGGTCAGCCGGGCCGTGCACGCGGTCGCCGGGGGCGACGCGGTGTTCTCGCCCCGCCTGGCCGGATTCGTCCTGGACGCCTTCGGCGCGGCCGTCGGCGAGACCGCCGCGACCAGCGACGAACTCGACCGGCTGTCGGCCCGCGAGCAGGAGGTGATGCGGCTCATCGCCCGCGGCTACGCGTACAAAGAGGTCGCCGCCGAGCTGTTCATCTCGATGAAGACCGTCGAGTCCCACGTGTCAGCCGTGCTCCGCAAGCTGCAGCTGTCGTCGCGGTACGAGCTGACAGCGTGGGCGACGGAGCGTCGCCTGCTCTGAGCCCCAGTCGTGCGCGCGTGGCCGGTGCGCGCTCGCCTCGGAGATCTCGCCAGATCCGGACGTCTGCGCCGCATCCGTCCGAGTTTCGCGAGATCTCCGAGCCTCGCGGGCGGCGGGCCCGGCGGGTGTCGGCGGGGCGACCTAAACTGGGTGGGTTATGACCGATGCCCATGCGGCCGCGCCGGGCGCGGCATCCCTTCGTCCTGTCGTGCTCGACGGCTTCTCTGCGCCCAGTGGCGCACCGCGGCCCGACGAGGACCTGCTGCAGGGGCTCAACCCGCAGCAGCGTGAGGCCGTCGTCTACCGCGGGCAGGCGCTGCTGATCGTCGCAGGCGCCGGCTCGGGCAAGACCAGCGTGCTGACGCGTCGCATCGCGTCGCTGCTGCGCGGACGCGAGGCGTGGCCGAGCCAGATCCTCGCGATCACGTTCACCAACAAGGCGGCCGGCGAGATGCGCGAGCGCGTCGAGCAGCTGGTCGGCGACACCGCGCGCGGTATGTGGATCTCGACCTTCCACTCGGCGTGCGTGCGGATCCTGCGGCGCGAGGCCGAGCAGTTCGGGTTCACGAAGTCGTTCACGATCTACGACTCGGGCGACTCGCGGGCGCTCATCAAGCGGCTGGTCAAAGAGCACGAGGCCGACGCGTTCGGGCTCACCCCGGCGGCCACGCAGTCGAAGATCTCCAAGCTCAAGAACGAGCTGGCCGATGCCGAGTCCTACGCACGCTCGGCCAATATGAGCGACCCGGCCGAGCGCGTGTTCGTCGAGGTGTTCGGCGCCTACCAGCGCGAGCTGCAGAAGGCGAACGCGTTCGACTTCGACGACCTGATCGCGCAGACCGTGTTCCTGTTCCGCGCGTTCCCGCAGGTCGCCGACGTGTACCGCAGACGGTTCCGGCACATCCTCGTCGACGAGTACCAGGACACCAACCACGCGCAGTACGCGCTGATCCATGAGCTGACCCGTCCGCCGGGATCGGATGCCGCACCCCTCGCGGGCTCCGGCGGCATGATGATCTTCGAGCCTGAGCCGGCCGCCGAAGAGGGGGCGTCGCTCACGGTGGTCGGTGACTCCGACCAGTCGATCTACGCGTTCCGCGGGGCCGACATCCGCAACATCAGCGAGTTCGAGAAGGACTTCCCGGGCGCGAAGGTCGTGCTGCTCGAACAGAACTACCGCTCCACGCAGAACATCCTGTCGGCGGCCAACGCCGTCATCGGCCACAACTTCGACCGCAAAGACAAGAAGCTGTGGACCGACGTCGGCGACGGCGAGAAGATCATCGGCTTCACGGGGTACTCGCAGCACGACGAGGCCCAGTTCGTCGCGGATGAGATCGAGGCGCTGCGCCGCGGCGGCATCGCGTACTCGCAGATGGCGGTGTTCTACCGCACGAACTCGCAGTCCCGTGCGCTGGAAGAGATCTTCATCCGCGCCGCGCTGCCGTACAAGATCATGGGCGGCACCAAGTTCTACGAGCGCGCCGAGATCAAGGATGCCCTCGCGTACCTCGTGGCGGTCGCGAACCCGGCCGACGAGATGGCGATGCGCCGCATCATCAACCGGCCGCGCCGCGGCATCGGCGACGTCACGATCGAGACGATCTCGCGTTACGCGGCCGACCAGCAGATCACATTCCGCGACGCACTGGCCAATTCGTCGGCGCTCGGCGTCGGGCCGAAGATCCAGGCGGCCATCGCGCACCTCGACGCGGTGCTCGCCGAGGCATCCGAGCTCATGCTGCCCGCGTCGGGCGAGCTCGCTCCTCCCACCGCTGTCGCCGACGGCCTGCAGCTGCTGCTGAACAAGTCCGGCTACTACGACGCGCTGCGCGCCAGCAAGGACGCGCAGGACGAGGCCCGCATCGAGAACCTCGACGAGATGGTCGCGGTGGCCCGCGAGTTCGCGCGCAACAACCCCGAGGGCACGATCCTCGACTTCCTCACCGAGGTCGCGCTGGTCTCCGACGCCGACGACCTCGAAGACGCGTCAGGCTCGGTGTCGCTCATGACGCTCCACACCGCGAAGGGCCTGGAGTACGACGCGGTGTTCCTCACCGGTGTCGAGGAGGACCTCATCCCGCACCGCATCTCGGCGGGGGAACCCGGCGGTCCGCAAGAGGAACGGCGCCTGTTCTACGTCGGTATCACACGTGCCCGCCAGCGCCTGTACCTCTCGCTCGCGATGACCCGCGCCCAGTTCGGCGAGGTGACGGTCGCTATGCCCAGCCGCTTCCTGCAGGAGATCCCCGTCGAGCTGCTGCACTGGCGTCAGTCGCCGGGCGACGTCAACTCGCGCGGGGGCACGCAGTCGCGTGCGCTCAACGCGCGTCGCGGCTCGGGCTCTGGATTCGGCGGCCAGAGCAAGCGCTACGGCGACGACCTCGTGCCGCTGGCCCGCCGCGAGCCGTCGGGCAACCTCGAGCGCTTCGCGAACAAGATCCCGGCGAAGGTGCGCGACAACGGCGACCTCGAACTGGCGCCGGGCGACCGCATCCGTCACGACGACTTCGGCGAAGGACGAGTGGATGCCGTCACCGGCGAGGGCGCGAAGCGCGTGGCGCACGTGCGCTTCGACTCTGCCGGCCCGAAGAAGCTCCTGATCAAGATCGCCCCGATCGAGAAGCTCTGACGCGGTGGGGGACGTCGCCTCACCCGTTTTCTGATCGCGCAACTCTCAGATCGGAGGGCGGGCCCGCGGCTGTCGCCGGCCCGCCGCCTCCGAGCCGGTCCTACGAGCAGTTGATCTTGTCGATGCCGGCGGCCACGGAGGTGATCCCCGTGTTCGGCCCGAGGGTCGCGACGGTCGCCCAGCCGTCGTACGCGCGGACGGTCCCGGTGCCGCGAGAGTTCGCGAGCGAGCGCACGGTGCCGAGCGCGGCCACAGAGTTGCCCGTCGTGCAGGCCGAGAACGTCAGCCTGCTGCCGGTGTACGAGACGCCCGAATAGGCGCAGAAGTACCCGCTCGGGCAGCTTCCGACCGAGAACGCGGTGACGCCGCTCGACCGGGCGTCGCCGAACCGGGCGGAGTCCTCGGGAGCGACGGTCAGGACGACGGCCCCGTCGTCCCACGAGACCTCGTTCGGGGCGGTCTGGACGCCGCCGTACTCGGAGATGACGGCATCCACCTGATCCTGCGTCGTGTCGGTGACGGCCGCGGCCGGAGAGGCGCTGAAGGCGACGGTGCCGATGAGCAGCGAGAGCGCGGCGAAGGGCATGAACTTTCGGGAGATCATGCTCTACCTTCCCACGCGTAGTACGACACCACCGATGGCGAGGGGATGTCGGTGCGGTCGTGGCCGACCCACACGGTCTCCATCGCGACGATGTGACCGCTCGGGCTCACCAGGATGCGGTCGACGAGGTCGGCGTCGCCCGGCGGCGTCTCGAAGACGTACGCCTCGCGCCCGAGCCGATCGGTCGTCGTCCCCGCGAGCTCGAGATCCAGATCCGACAGCACCTCGAGCACCGCCGCCTCTTCACCCGGCCGGAGCACGCGCTCCAGCAGCAGGGCGTTCACCAGCGACAGCCACTCGTTCGGCGACGATTCGTCGGCGAAGCCGATGTCGAGCATCAGCTCGCGCAGTTCGTCCGGGTCCTCGGGAAGGGGATCGGGGAACATGTAGGCGTGCTCGCCCGCAGGCTCATCGATGCGCCAGAGCTCGGTGCCCGGTGGCGTCCCGGCCGGGTCGTCGACGGGCTCGCCCTGGGTGTCGTACGGCGTGCCGGCGACGGCTACTTGAGAGAACGCACCGTCCGGCGCCCGCGTGATCGTCATGTTCTCGGGGGCGACGTAGGGCGACGGCACCGACTCGCCCTCCGCGCCCACCGTCGTGACCAGGCCCCAGGTCTGCACGTCGATCTGCTGCGTCGTGCCCGGCGGCGCCGGGTCGGGTTCGTCGGATGTGCGCAGCTGTCGGGCGAGATCGGTCAGCAGCTGCGCGGCATCGCCGAGCTCGCTCTGGTCGGCGGAGGCGATCTGCAGCATGGGCGGCGTCGCCGCGTACGACGGCGCGGGCGCGGCGACCATCGACACCATGATCGCGATGACGGCGACGACCGCCGCCGTCGCAGTCGCGAGGATCGACCACGTCGGCACGCCGAACCGACGGCGCTTGCGCTCGGCGCGGAGGTCGTCCCGCATCTGGGCGATGACCAGGTTCTCCATCGCGTCGCCGCGGGGCATCGGACGCTGATCGCTCATAGCTGCTCCTCCGCGGTGTGAGGGGCGCGATGGGCGAGTGTCTTGCGCAGTCTCTCCTTCGCCCGCGTGAGGCGCTTGCGGACGGTGGACTCGGTCGCGCCGATCACCTGCGCGGCATCGCGGGGCGGCATCCCTTCGAGAAGGCACAGCACGATGACCTGGGCGTCGGCCGCGCTCGCCGCACGCAGCGCCGCTTCGACGTCATGCGAGAGCGATGTGCGATCGATGTGGCGGGCTACCTCGTCGGCGTGATCGGGGACGTCGTCGGCCGCCGGGACGCTCGCGATGAGCCGCTCGTACCGGCGCTGCCCCCGCAGCTGGTTCTTGGCTGCGAGCGTGATCGTCTGCAGCAGCCAGGGCAGCAGCGATCCTTCGACAGCCTGCACGGCATCGCGTCTGCGCCACAGCGCCAGCTGGGCGATGCCGACCGCGTCCTCGGCATCTGCGGCGTTGCGCGTCATCGACAGCGCGAGCGCGTACATCTTCTTCTCGTGTCGGCGCAGGAGCGTGCGCATCGCGGATTCGTCGCCCCCGCGAGCGCGCCGAAGGAGCGTCTCGTCAGAGACGTTCGACGCAGATGTCTCGGCGATGGGGGTGTCGCCGTCCGGTGGGGCGGGCACCAAGGAATCATAAGCACCTCGGCGCGCGGTGCCCGAACGGCGCCTGCGGGGCGACGGCCGGGAGCGCGCAGAGTCATGCTCATACAGAGATATGTCCGGCACCTGCGGTTTTGGGACAGGTCCGGGCGTTTTTCTTGGGGACAGACCCGTGGATGCCGCGCCTCAGACGGCCGGGTCGACCAGCAGGTGGTGGTGCGCGAGGCGCCGCAGTGCGAGCATGACGGGCTCGTACAGGGCCGTGCCCAGCACGGCATACGTCACCGCCTCGTCGAGGCGCATGCCGGCCATCGGTGCGAGCTCCTCGGCCGCGACCTGGCGCATCGCCTCCCCGTAGCGACGGAGCACGGCGGGTGAGGCATCCAATCCGGCCGCCTCGAGGGCGCGCAGCGCCTCGTCGAGCTGCGCCACCGCGGTGAAGCCGGGGTCGTAGGTGAGGCCGAGGTGGGCGATCGCGGCACGCGCGAGGGGGTAGTTGTCGCGCGTGCCGCCGACGTACGGCGGCAGGGCGCCGACGGCGCGCCCGAGGATCTCGACGGGGTCGCCCGCGGGCGCATCGATGAGCGCGAGGATGTCGCGCACCCGCGCGAGCGGCAGGCCGCGCACATCGGTCAGTGCCGCGATCACGCGCAGGCGGGCGAGGTGGTCGTCGTCGTACTCGGCGCGGGTGGCCGACACCGCCTCGCCGCGGGGGAGCATGCCCTCGCGGATGTAGAACTTCACGGTCGCCACGGGAACGCCGCTGCGCTCCGACAGTTCCGAGATCTTCATCGCGGCCCTCCTCGCCCTTGCGTTGGATAGTATAGCTATCTAATGTTGGAGAGCGTAACTATCCAATGCTCGGCAGCCGGGAGGCAACGATGGACCCGATCCTCACGATCGTCGCGGGCGCGACGATCCTCACCGTCATCGGCATCATGTCGGGCGGCACGTTCCTGCTGCGGATCGCCTCGCGCGGACTGCCGTTCAACGGACTGCAGAAGACGTTCTTCCGCGCCGGTCACGCGCACGCCGGCGTGCTGGTGCTGCTCGGACTCGTGAGCCTGCTGCTCGTGTCGGCCGTCGGCGTGCCGACGCCGTGGCAGTGGGCGGCGGTCGGTGTGCTGGCCAGTGCACTGCTGATCCCCGGCGGCTTCTTCCTGTCGGTGCTCGGTCAGGACCCCCAGCGCCCGGGGCGGGCGATCGCCCTGCTGTGGGCCGGAGCCGTCGTGCTGGCGGCATCCCTCCTCGCCGTCGGAGTGGGCGTGATCCTCGCGGGCGTCGCCGCGCTGTGACGCACTCGACCCGTTCAGAATTCAGTCTGTTCGCGTGCGGGACCGGGGCGATGCCGGTCTTGCCGTGGCTCGCGTGCGCGCATGCTGTACGCGGACTGAGTTCTGAACGGGGTTAGGCTCGAGCAATGGCATTGTTCTCGCGCCGTCCGAAGAAGCCCGCAGAGTCTGCGGGTGAGACCGCAGACGCCCCGGTCGACGACGCCGCGGTCGACAATCCGGTCGCGGAGCCCGTCGCCGAAGATGCGGATGCCGCTGCCGCCCCTGCCGTCTCGATCTCGGTGTCGTCGTACGGCGGCCTCGGCGCGACACCCGCTCCCTCGCGTCCGGAGGCCGAGACCGCGCAGGCCGCCGAGGCGGAGCCACCGGCCCAGCTGCCGCGCATGGGCGGCCGCGAGTGGATGCGCACGGCGCCCGAGCAGGCCGAGACGATCCCGGGCCTGCGCGACAACGTGCTGCTGCGCGACGCGCTCGGCCGCGTGGGCGATGCGCCCGCGTCGCAGGCGCTGCTGGACGTCGCCCGTCAGCTCATGCAGGGTCACGTCTTCCTGCGGGTGAAGGGCGACGCTCGCACGCTCCTCGCGGAGGGCAAGCCTCTGCCGCTCGGCGTCGCCAACCTCGGCGACCGCGTCTTCGCCCTCGCGTACTCCAGCGGCGCCGCACTGCAGGCGAGCCTGAAGGCCGACGGCGACGCCGACACGTCGGCGATGGGCCAGCCGGTGCTCACCGTGCTGCAGCACGTGTTCGCGAGCAACTACGACGGCATCGTGCTCGACCCCGCATCGACGCCCTCGCGCGCGGTGCTTCCGACCGAGCTGCTCAAGCGGGCCGTCGAGCAGGCCGATCCCGAGCTGACCGTCAAGACGCTCCTCGCCGCCGAGCGCACGCCCGAGGTCTCGACGCAGGTCGCCGACGCGCTCACGCGGGTGCCGCTGTGGGTGGCGGCGGGTGTCGCCGAAGGGGGCGGGCCGGGGCTCGCCGAGGGCCGCACGCCGGACGGCGAACGGTTCCTCGAGGTGTACTCGCACCCGCTCGAGGTCGCGGTCATGGGCCGCGGCGACAACGCGGTGCCGATCACTGCCGCGCAGCTCGCGAAGGCGCTGCGGTCGGACGACGGCATCACCGGTGTGGTCATCGACCCCGCCGGGCCGTGGATCCGCCTGACGCGCGATGAGCTCGCGCCGGTGCTGACCCTTCCGGAGTGAGCCCCGCGCGCGTCGGCGGGGTGACGGATGTCGCGGCTCCCCGCTAGCGTCGGACCATGGCGTCGGAGCGCATCACCCTCACCGTTCCCGGTCCGGACGGCGACCGCGAGGTCGGTCTGTCGAGCCCCAACCGCGTGATCTGGCCGGAGCTCGGCATCACAAAGCACGAGCTCGCCGAGTACCTCATCGCGGTGCATGAGCCGTTCCTCGCCGCCAACGGCGACCGGCCGGTGTCGCTCGAGCGCTTCCCCGAGGGCGTCGACGGCGAGCGGTTCTACTCGAAGAACCCGCCCAAGGGCGCCCCGGGCTTCGTCGAGTCGCGCACCGTGACCTACAACAGCGGGCGGCGGCATCCACAGCTCGTCCTCACCGAGATCGCGGCAGCGGTCTGGGCCGTGCAGATGAACACGATCGTGTTCCACCCGTGGGCGTCGCTGACCGCGAACACCGACAATCCCGTCGAGCTGCGCATCGACCTCGATCCGCAGCCGGGCACTGATTTCGGGGATGCGGCAGCCGTCGCGCCCGCACTGCGCGAGGTGCTGGCCGAGGCGGGGCTGACCGCGTTCCTCAAGACGAGCGGCAACCGCGGCATCCATGTGTTCTGCCCGATCGAGCCGGAGTGGGAGTTCCTCGACGTGCGCCACGCGGTCATTGCCGCGGGGCGCGAGCTCGAGCGCCGCCTGCCCGACAAGGTCACCATGAACTGGTGGAAGGAGGAGCGGGGCGAGCGCATCTTCATCGACTTCAACCAGGCCAACCGCGACCGCACGATGGCGGGCGCGTACAGCCCGCGTGCGCTGCCCACCGCGACGGTGTCGACGCCGCTCGCCTGGGACGAGCTCGCCGCGGGTGTCGACCCCACGGTGTTCACGGTGCGCACGGTGCCCGGGCGCCTCGCCGACGTGGGCGACCCGTGGGCGACGCTGCTCGACAAGCCGGGACGCATCGACACGCTGCTGGAGTGGTGGCAGCGCGACCTCGACGCGGGGCTGGGTGAGCTGAACTTCCCGCCCGACTTCCCCAAGATGCCCGGGGAGCCGCCGCGCGTGCAGCCCAGCCGCATCAATCCCGAGAACTGGCCCAAGGACGAGGAGTGACGCGGCGATGATGACGGAGGCGGCGACCGATCCGCATCGCGTCGTGCCCGGTGCCCGGCGCGGCGCACTCGTCGACCGCCTGATCGAAGCGACGCTGCGCACCCGGTGGATCGTCCGGGCGCCGATCGCGCTGTACCGGGCCGGACTCGGGTGGATTCTCGGTGATCGCCTCGTGATGATCGAGCATCTGGGCCGGGTCTCGCACGACCGGCGGTTCGTGGTCGTCGAGGTCGTCGACCGGCAGCCCGATGTCATCCGGGTCGCCTCGGGCTTCGGCACGAGCGCCCAGTGGTACCGCAACCTGAAGGCGAACGGCGTCGCCTATCTCAGCACCGGTGGAGCACGGCACGTGCGCGCCGCGGTGCGGCTGCTCGATCGCGCCGAATCGGAGGCGCGCCTGGCGGTGTACGCCGCGAAACACCCGAAGGCGTGGCGGCACCTCAAGGCAGCGATGGACGATGCCGCCGGTGGCGACGCGTACATCCCGATCGTCGAGTTCACTCCGCCGCCGCGCTGACGAGCCCGGCCGGCGGTCGGTCAGCAGCCCGACGGCGCGACGGCCGGGGAGCTCGGGCAGGGCACAGGTGCCGAGGGGACCGCGCGGGGCGCGGGCAGGCCACGGAACAGTCGTGCGAACGAGAAGCGCCCGCGCACTCGCGGCGCGTCGGCCGCGCGCCGTTCGCGTTGGGCGAGGATCAGTGCGTTCTCGCGGGCGACCGTGGCGGCACGCTCATCGGCGATGACCTGAGCTGTGTAGAAGGACATGATCACTCCTGTCGGAAGATGCGTCCACCCGGAGCTCCGCTGGCTCTGACGGGACCGTTTCTGGGGCGGGTACGACACGCTAGTCCGGGCCTCCGACATCGCAGGCGGGCGGTGTCGTCTTCAGACCAGGACGTCGGCGAGGTCGTAAGCGACGACGACCTCGAGCTGCTCGTACGTGCACGAGGCGGGGTCGCGGTCGGGGCGCCACCGCTCGAACTGCACAGTGTGGCGGAAGCGCCATCCTTCGAGCTGGTCGTACCGCACCTCGAGCACGCGCTCGGGGCGGAGCTTCACGAACGAGGAGTCGGCACGGCCGGACTGGAACCGCGACTTCTCGCCCTCGCCGCGGACGGCCTCGCCGTCGGCGTCTCGCACCACGAGCGGCGCGAGCTCGTCGATGAGCTGGAGGCGGCGCTCGTTGCTCCATGCCGCGACGCCGCCCACGGGGTACAGCGTGCCGTCGTCGCCGTACAGGCCGACGAGAAGCGAGCCGACCCCTTCGCCGGACTTGTGGATGCGGTAGCCCATGGCCACGACGTCGGCGGTGCGGGCGTGCTTGATCTTGAACATGGTGCGCTTGCCCGGCGCGTACGGCTGTGCGAGCGGCTTGGCGACGACGCCGTCGAGCCCGGCGCCCTCGAACTCGGCCAGCCACCGGCGCCCCAGCTCGGGATCGTCGGTCGCACGGGTGACGTGCACCGGGTCGGGCACGTCGTGCAGCAGGTCGACGAGCGCCGCGCGACGGGTCGCGAACGGCTCGCCCTGCAGATCGCGGTCGCCGATCGCCAGCACATCGAAGGCGATGAACATCGCGGGGGTCTGCTCCGACAGCATGTTCACGCGGGAGGCCGCGGGGTGGATGCGCTGCGACAGCGACTCCCAGTCGAGCCGGCGACGACCGTCGCGCTCGATCGGCACGACGATCTCGCCGTCGAGCAGGCACGGCTCGGGCAGGAGCCGGGCGAACGCATCGACGAGCTCGGGAAAGTACCGGGTCAGCGGCTTCGCGCCGCGCGAACCGATGACCACCTCGGTGCCGTCCCACGACACCAGGGCGCGGAAGCCGTCCCACTTGGGCTCGAAGCTGAGCCCGCCGGGCACCTTGGCGGGATCGGGCACGTCGGGGACGGATTTGGCCAGCATCGGTGCGGGGATCTCGTACGGCATGCGCCCATCCTGCCGTGCGGCGCCGACACCCGCGAGGGTCGTGGCGCCTCCGCTGCGTCGGACGTCAGCGCTGCGGCGCCGAGACCGCGGCCGCATACCAGGCAGCCGCCTCGGCGCGGTTGGCCGCGCCGATCTTCGCGAGGATGGCCGATACGTGCACCGACGCGGTCTTGGGGCTGATGAACAGCCGTTGCCCGATCTGCGGGTTGGTGAGCCCTTCCGCGATGAGCTCGAGCACCTGCAGCTCGCGCGGTGTCAGGGTCGCCATGAGCCTGCGGCCGTCAGCGCCTCCAGCCCCGGCCGCCCCGGCGAGGCCGGCATCCGCGGCGACCTCCGCAGCCCAGCGCCCGACGCGCGCCACCCCTTCGACCTGGGCTCGCTCGACGACATCGGCGAGCACCGCCGCGGCCTCGTCCCGTTCGCCCGCATCCAGGAGCGCGAGCGCCAGTCGGCAGCGCGCGATCTGCCGGTGCCAGACCGGCAGCAGACCGTCGGCCGTCGCATCGACGAGCGCCCGCCACGCGTCCACGCGCTGCTCGGCGACGGCGCTGTCGTCGCCGAGCAGCGCGCGCATGAGGTCCGCGTGCACGAGTGCGGAGGCGTGGTCCGGCCACCCCGCCATCCCGGTGACGAGCCGGTCACGTACCGCCGGTGCGACGGGTCGGCCGGCCGGCAGCGCGAGCAGGGCGGCGGTCACAAGGGCATAGCGCCGGAGCGAGGAGCTGCCGGCCTGGCCGGACGCGAGCGCGAGCACGTCCTCGAACACCTCCGGCGGGGGATCGGCGCCGGGTGCGCGCAGAGCGAGGTGCTCCTCGGCCCGCTGGATCCTCCACGATCGGGTCTTCTCGGCGCGGTCGCGCGCCGCTGCCTCGATCGTCGCGCGCTCAGCCACCAGCAGCTCGTCGCGGGCGTCGGTGCGGTCGTCCCACGTCAGGTGCCCGACCATCAGCCTGACCATGGTGGCGGCATAGTGCGCATCCGTCAGCCTGCGCGCGCGTTGCGCGTACCGGAGGCCTTCCTCCGGGTGACCGGCCGAGAACAGCGCGAGGGCCAGCGTGTACGCGAGACCGGGGCCCGAGCCGCGCTCGATGCCCGCCCGCACCACGTCGGCGTAGTGCTGCGTGCCGACGACCGCGGCTTCGGCGAATCTGCCGACCCGCACCAGCATGTCCGTCAGGGCCGAACCCGCATAGGCGCGCATCCCGGGATCCAGCCGCAGCGTGACGGCGCGCTGCAACGGTTCGAGCGCCCGCGGCTCGTCGTCCTCGTCCGAGGCTATCCGCCACGCCTCGACCGTCAGTGCGACTGCCAGGGCAGCGTCGTCGCCGCCGTCTTCGGCCAGTTCGATGGCCCGCAACGTGTGCTCTCTGGCGACGTCGCCGTGCTCGTTGAGCGCCATGTTCGTCAACGCACGCGACAGCAGGATCCGCGCGCGCGGGTCATCCAGCTGCTCCAGGAGCGCCACCGATTCGGCGAGATCCTCGTCGCGTTGCCGGTGCTCGAGGTTGAAGGTCTGCACGAATCGCTGCCGCAGCAACGCCGCCCGGGTGAGGGCGTCATCAGGGCACACGGCGAGACCCTCGTTCGCCGCGCGCAGCGATCGCTCGGCGTCGCCGAGATCATGCCACGCCTGCGCGGCATCGAGGTGCACGGCGGGGAGCGTCGTCCCGGCCCGATCGGCAGCATCCGGAACCTGATCCCACAGCTCGGTGAGCCGCTCGGCGAGTTTCGCGGAGGTCGCGGGAGAGAACCGCGTGTGCAGCTGGCGCAGCGCGACCACTGTCGCGTCGAAGGCGGCGGGCAGGTCGCGGGCGGCGAGCCAGTGCTCGGCGACCGTCGACGCGGCGTCGGGGGAGTCGCCGCGGTCGTCGCGCAGATGCTCGGCGTAGCGGCGGTGCACCCGCACCCGCTCGCTCGGCAGCATCTCGACCTCGACGGCCTCGCGCGTGAGCGCGTGGCGGAAGGTGTACCCGGCGCCGTCGGCAAGGATGATGCGGGAGTCGATCGCCTCGCGCACCGCACCGTCGAGGGCGTCGTCGCCGAGTGCCGTCACCGCGGCCAGCGTGTCGTGCTCGACATGCATGCCGCCTGCCGCCATGGTGCGCACGGTGTGCTGGGCGTCGTCGCCCAGACGGGCGTAGCGGGCCAGCACCAGGTCGCGCAGCGTGTCGGGGAGCGCGCGGTCGCCGAGATCGACGAGCTCTTCGACGAGGAACGGGATGCCGCCACTGCGCTCGATGAGCGACTCGACGATCCGCGGGTCCAGGCCGACGGCGAGCAGCGACACCTGCTCGGCGACCTCGTCGGCGCTCAGCGGCCGGACCTCCACTCGCACGACGGAGCGGGTGCGGTCCAGCTCGGCGAGCACGGGACGCAGCGGATGGAAGCGGTCGATGTCGTCGGAGCGGTACGTGGCGACGATGGTCAGGCGGCGGCCCCGGAGGGTGCTCGCCAGGGTCTTCAAGAGAGCCATGCTGGCGGCATCCGCCCACTGCAGATCTTCGAGCACGACGACCAGGTGCCGACGCTGCGAGAGCTGCTCCAGGAGCACCTCGATCGCCTCGGCGAACTCGCCTGCCGGCTCTTCGCCCTCGGCCTGCTCGGCCGAGATGCCGGGCACGAGCGCGGCCAGGCTCGCGATCGCCGCGGCCGACCCCGCCGCTTCGCGCAGCGCATCGGTGCCGACCGCGGCGTGCAGGTCGCGCAGCACGCGGCGGATGGGGCCGAAGGGGGCGCCGATGGGTCCGAGGTCGACGCACTGCCCGAACGCGACGACGGGGCCTCGGGCCGGTGCCGCCGATGCGCCGAGTGCGTCGGACGTGATCAGCGAGAGGAACTCCTGCACCAGGCGGGTCTTGCCCACCCCGGCTTCGCCACGGACGACGACGGTCCGCGGCGTGCCGCCGGCGCCCTGGTCGAACGCCTCGAGCAGCGCCGCGAGCTCGGAGTGCCGCCCGACCATGCGGGGGCTCGAAGACGGTGCGGGCATGCTCATATCGTGGCACTCCCCGCCGACGCCCGGCACGGTCGGAGGGGCACCGGCCCGTGCACCGGCGTCATCGCGCCGCGGCGACGGACGAGCGACGGGTGCGGCGCCGAGGAGAGAAGCCGTGGGCGACGGAGACCCTCGCCGAGGCCGGGTCGCCGGCCTCGGCGTCGCGCGCGTCGCGCAGTTCGCGGATCTCTGCCTCGTGGCGAAGCTGCGCGGTGCGCTGGGTGTGGAGCGTCGATGCGAAGTAGGTGAGGTCGTTCATGTTCGTCTCCTGTCGGATGACCCGCCGTGCGGCCGGTCCGTCTTACAAGGACGACTCTCGTCTCTAAGGGGGCTGCTCCTCATCGGGCGGATGCCTTAGATCCGACTCGGCGGCACCTCAGATCCGGACGCCCGCTCCAGACGTGCTACGGTGGCAAAACCGACCAGCCGGTATGTTGCTGGCGGATCGCGCAAGGAGGCGCCATGAGCAACGACCCCGTCCGCCGGTTCGAGGGCGCCGTCGCCCTGGTCACGGGCGCCAGCCGCGGCATCGGCTTCGCGATCGCGCAGCGCATCGTCGACGAGGGCGGGTCGGTCGTCATCACCGGCCGCAAGCAGGACGCGCTCGACGCGGCTGTCGCCGGACTCGGGCCCGCCGCCACATCCGTCGCCGGACGCGCCGATGACGCCGCGCACCGTGCCGCCGTCTTCGCGCACATCGCTGAGCGCCACGGGCGGCTGGACCACCTGGTCAACAACGCCGGCATCAACCCCGTGTACGGTCCGATCGTCGACATCGAGGCCGAGGCGGCCCGCAAGATCCTCGAGGTCAACGTCGTCGCGACGCTCGACTGGACACGCGCCGCGGTCGCTGCGGGCCTGTCGCGCTCCGTCGTCAACATCGCGTCGGTCGCCGGGCTCGGCGCGAGCCCCGGCATCGCGTTCTACGGCATCTCGAAGGCGGCGCTCATCAACCTCACCGCACAGCTCGCCTTCGAACTCGCGCCCGGCATCCGCGTCAACGCCGTCGCCCCCGCCGTCGTGAAGACCGCGTTCGCTCGTGCCCTGTACGAGGGGCATGAGGCCGAGGCCTCCGCGGCGTATCCGCTGCGCCGCCTCGGCGAGGTGGCCGACGTCGCCGGACCCGTCGCATTCCTGCTCTCGGACGACGCCGCGTGGATCACCGGTCAGACGCTGCCGATCGACGGCGGTGCCGGCATCCGTCCGCTCGTCTGAACCCGTGACGAGATCATGCCTGGTCACGACAGGATGAGGGTATGAAGGATTCCCACGTCGCAGACGACGTCACCCGCGCCGCCGTCGAGCTGTTCGCCCGACAGGGTTACGCGAACACCAGCGTGCAGCAGATCGTCGATGCCGCCGGTGTCACCAAGGGCGCGATGTACCACTACTTCGAGTCGAAGGACGACCTGCTCTTCGGCATCTACGAGCGCCTGCTCACGCTTCAGAAGACGCACCTGGACGAGATCATCGCCCGTGGCGGCGCGACCGAGGACGTTCTTCGCGCCGTCTGCGTCGACGTGCTCGAGACGTCCATCGACTACATGGAAGAGGGCGCTGTCTTCTTCCGCAGCCTGAACATGCTGTCGGCGCCGCGCGCGCAGGAGGTCACCCGCCGCCGTCGCGCCTACCACGACGAATTCGCCGAGCTCATCTCGCGGGGGCAGTCGGAGGGGCGCTTCCGCACCGACATCCCGGTCGCGATGCTTGTCGCGCACTTCTTCAGCGACGTGCACTACCTGTCGCACTGGTACTCGCCCGAGGGTCCCGAAGGCAAGACGCTCGTCGCCGAACAGCTCACCGACCTGTTCCTGACCAGTCTGAGGAGAGTGGATGCCGCATCCTGACGCCCGCGCGACCGCCGAGGCCGATGCGCCCGCGGTCGCGAAGCCCGAGCTCGTCCCGGCCTCGATGCGCGCCTGGCGCGTGACGGCCCTCGGCGAGCCGGCTGACGCGCTGTCGCTCGACACGGTGCCCACGCCCGAGCCCGGCGAGGGGGAGGTGCTGGTGCGCGTGCACGCGGTGGCCGCCAACTTCCCCGACGTGCTGCTGTGCCGCGGCGAGTACCAGGTCAGGCCGGAGCTGCCGTTCTCGCCCGGCATCGAGCTCGCCGGCACGGTCGCGGCGCTGGGCGCCGGCGTCCCGGCCACAGCCCCGCGGATGGGCGATCGCGTCGTCGGGTCCAAGATCGGGGTGCTCTCGGAGTATGCGGTGCTGCCGGCATCCGACGTCTGGACGGCGCCGGAGGCGCTCACCGATCCCGAGGCCGCCGGCCTGACCGTCGCGTACCAGACGGCCTGGTTCGGTCTGCACCGCCGGGCGTCGCTGCGGACGGGGGAGTGGCTGCTCGTGCACGCCGCGGCGGGCGGCGTGGGGCTCGCGGCGGTGCAGCTCGGGGTCGCCGCCGGTGCCCGCGTGATCGGCGTCGTCGGCTCCGAGGCCAAGGCTGCAGTGGCACGCGAAGCCGGGGCGGAGGTCGTCCTGATCCGCGGCGTCGACGACCTCGTCGCCGGGGTGAAGACGGCCACCGGCGGTCACGGCGCCGACGTCGTCTTCGACCCGGTCGGCGGCGCGGCCTTCGAGGCGTCGACCAAGTGCATCGCGTTCGAGGGGCGCATCGTCGTGGTCGGCTTCGCGGGCGGCGCGATCCAAGCCCTTCCTGCAGGACACGTGCTCGTCAAGAACTACTCGGTGCTGGGCCTGCACTGGGGGCTGTACCCACGGGTCCGGCCCGACCTCATCGACGACGCGCGGGCCGGACTGCACCGGCTCGCCGGGGCCGGCGGCATCCACCCCGTCGTCGACCACGTCGTGCCGTTCGAGCGCGCACCCGAAGCGCTCACCGCCCTGGCCGCGGGCGCGACCGTGGGTCGCGTCGTCATCGCGGTGGCCTCGTGAACCCGTTCGACCTCGACGGAAAGGTCGCGCTCGTCACCGGTGGCGCCCGCGGCATCGGCGAGGCGTACGCCCGGGCGCTGCATGCGGCGGGAGCCCAGGTGGTGATCGCCGACATCCTCGACGAGGACGGTACGCGGCTGGCGGCGGACCTGGGCGTCCGGGCGCGATTCGCCCACCTCGACGTGACGGACGAGGGCGACTGGGAGGCGGCGGTGCAGGCATCCCTCGACGCGTTCGGTGCGCTGGACGTGCTGGTGAACAACGCCGGAATCGCCAACGCCGCACCGATCGAGCACTTCACGACCGAGAAGTGGAACGCGGTCATCGCCGTGAACCTCACCGGCGTCTTCTTCGGCTGCCGTGCGGTGGTGCCCGTCATGAAGGCGCAGGGTCGCGGCTCGATCATCAACATCTCGTCGGTCGAGGGCATGCGCGGAAGCCCCGGACTGCACGGCTACACGGCCGCGAAGTTCGGCGTGCGCGGCCTGTCGCAGTCGCTCGCCGTCGAGCTCGGCCCCGCGGGCATCCGGGTGAACTCGGTGCACCCCGGATTCATCCGCACGTCGATGACGACGCGGATCGACCCCGCACACCTCGACATCCCGCTCGGTCGTGCGGGGGAGCCCGCCGACCTCGCCGGCACGATCGTCTTCCTCGCGTCGGATGCCTCGTCGTTCACCAGCGGATCCGAGTTCGTCGTGGACGGCGGCATGATCGCCGGCATCCCGCACCGCTGACCCTGCGCCGATCGCTCATCCCGGCCGCCCCGCGGGGCCGGGAGTTCGGCGCGCCCGCACCCGTGCGCATGCCTGGCCGCGCGCCGAGCGGGGTCGGTCACGATCCTGCAACAGGTACATACCGCCCGGTCGGTTTCTGCGCTAGGGTGAGGGCACCCGACACGAAGAGGTGCCGATGAACGTCCCGTCCCCATCCCCCCAGAGCGCCATCCCCCGGCTCGACCTGCGTGCCGTGAGCGTCGCCTTCGGCGGCCTGACCGCGCTCGACGACGTGTCGTTCGACGTCAGGCCCGGCGAGATCGTCGCGCTCATCGGGCCGAACGGCGCCGGCAAGACGACGGTCTTCAACGCGGTGTGCGGCCTCGTCCGTCATCGTGGCGAGGTGCGCATCGACGGCGCGCCTGCGCCGCGGCGCACCGCCGACCTGACGGCGCGCGGGCTCTCGCGCACGCTGCAGGGACTGGGGCTGTTCGCCGGCCTCACGGTGCGCGAGAACGTGCTGCTGCCGGTGGCCGCCCGCCACGACGCCGACGACCGCGTCGGTGCACAGCTGCGGGCGCTCGAGCTGGAGCCGCTCGCCGGACGCCCGGTCGCCGCTCTGCCGTATCCGGATCGCAAGCGCGTCGCCCTGGCTCGCGCGCTCGTCACGGATCCGCGGCTGCTGCTGCTCGACGAGCCGGCGGGCGGGCTGGGGGCCGACGACATCGCCGAGCTCGGCGTCGTCGTGCGCACCGTGGCCCAGGCCGGTTGCGCGGTGCTGCTCGTCGAGCATCACGTCGACTTCGTCATGGATCTGTCCGACCGCGTCGTCGTGCTCGACTTCGGCCGCATGATCGCTCACGGAGCTCCCGACGACGTCCGCGACGACCCGCGCGTCGAAGAGGCGTACCTCGGCCTGAAGGCGACGGCATGAGCGCGCGGGTGGCCGTGCGCACGCGCGGTGGCGCGCTCACGGTCGACGGGCTCACCGTCGGCTACGGCGGTGCACCGGTGCTCCACGACGTCTGCTTCGCCCTCGCGCCCGGCGAGGTCGTGGCGCTGCTCGGTGCCAACGGCGCCGGAAAGACGACCCTGTTGCGGGCTCTTGCCGGGCTCGTGCCCGCCGCGGCCGGAGGCATCGACCTCGACGGCCGCGACCTCAGGGGGCTGCGCACCGAGGCGCGCGCCCGGCGCGGCGTCGCGCTCGTGCCGGAGGGGCAGAGCGTCGTCGCCGAGCTCACCGTGGACGAGAATCTGCGCCTGGGCGCGCTGTGGCGGCACCGCGGCGCCGCGCGCGAGCGTGCCGTCGCCGGCATGTACGAGATGTTCGAGCCGCTCGCCCGGCGCCGCACCAGCGCCGGTCACCAGCTGTCGGGCGGCGAGCGGCAGATGCTGGCTCTCGGGCGTGCGCTCGTCGCCGACCCCGTGCTGCTGGCGCTGGACGAGCCGTCACTCGGGCTCGCGCCGTTGGTCGTCGCACACCTCATGTCGACTCTGCGCGATGCGTCAGCCCGTCGCGGGCTGACGGTGCTGCTCGCCGAGCAGAACGTCACCAGCGCACTGTCGATCGCCGACCGCGGGGTCGTGCTCGACCTCGGCCGCGTCGTCGCCGATGCGCCCGCGGCCGACCTGGCCGCCGACGACACCCTCCGCCACGCCTACCTGGGATTCTGATGGACCGACTGCTCTTCCTGCTTGCGACCGGCCTGGCCCGCGGCGCGATCTTCGCCTTGTTCGCGCTGTCTCTCGTGCTCATCTGGCGGGCAGCGCGCATCGTCAACTTCGCGCAGGGCGCGATGGCCCTCGTCGCCGCCTACGTCGCCTTCGCGGTCACGGGAGTCACCGGCTCGTACTGGGCGGGCCTGGCTGCCGGAATCCTCGCCGGCGCCGCGATCGGTCTCGGCGTCGAGCGCGGACTCATGCGCTTCGCCACTCACGGCAGCCCGCTCTCGGGCGTGATCGTGGCGATCGGCCTCGTGATGGTGCTGCAGTCGCTGCTGGGCATCCTGTTCGGCGCGCAGTACCGGCCGATGCGCGCGCCGTTCGACGACAGCCCGATCATGGTCGGCGGCGTGCCGCTGCTGTCGCCGTACGACGTGTTCGTGCTCGTCGTCGCTCTGGTCGTGATGGCCGCTCTCGCACTGCTGTTCACGCGCACGTCGCTCGGTCTGCAACTGCGCGGGGCGGCCTTCGCCCCCGAGGTGTCGCGTCTGCTGGGCGTGCAGGTCGATCGGATGGTGACGATCGGATGGATGCTGTCGGCCGCGGTCGCCGCCCTGGCCGCGCTGCTGCTGGTCCCCACCGAGCTCGGGCTCAACCCCCACGCGACCGACATGCTCTTCGTCTACGCGTTCGCGGTGGCCGTGGTGGGCGGACTGGACTCGCCGGTCGGTGCGCTGCTGGGCGGCCTGGTCGTCGGAGTCGCGATGACCCTCGTCACCGGGTATCTCGGCGCGACGGTCGCGCCCATCGGAGTGCTGGTGCTGCTGGTGGCGGTGCTGCTGCTGCGCCCCGGCGGGCTGTTCTCGCTGCGAGAGGCGCGCCGCGCATGAGCGGGCGCGTCACGTCGCTGCGCGGCATCCCTCGCGTCCTCGTCGGGGGAGCGGCGCTGACCCTGCTCGCCGTCGGCGGCACGTTCCTGCTCGATCCGTACCGCAACTTCCAGCTCGCGACCATCGCCGCGTACTTCTGCGCGACGGCGGGGCTGACCGTCCTCATCGGCCGATCCGGCCAGCTCTCGCTGGGCCACGCAGCGCTCATGGCCGCCGGCGGCTACGGCTACGCGCTGACGGCCAACGCGATGACATCGGCCGGTGCCGCCGGCATCCCGAGATTCGCGGTGTCGCTGCTCGCGGCCATCGCGGTCGCCGGGGTGGTCGGCTGGATGCTGGGCCTGGCCGGCGCGCGGCTGCGCGGACCGTACCTCGCCGGGGTCACGCTCGCACTCGTCATCGCGGTGCCGGCAGTGGCCTCGGTGTTCTCGGGCGTGCTGCGCGGCGATCAGGGCGTGCAGATCGCCTACGACGGCGTGCCGCCGATGCTCGAACGGCTCATCGCGCTCGAGCAGTGGCAGGCGTGGGTCGCGATCCTCGTGGCAGGGTTCGTCGTGACCGCACTGGTGGTCCTCACGACGGGTCCTGCCGGGCTGCGAATGCGGGCCGTGCGCGACGACGAGACCGCGGCGCGCCTGAACGGCGTGCGCCCCGGGCGGGTCAAGGTGGGCGGGTTCACCGCGAGCTCGCTCGCCGCCGGCGCCGGCGGCGCCGTGCTGTGCTTCGTGACGCAGTCGGTCAGTCCGGGGGCGTACACGCTGGCCTTCTCGCTGCTGCTGGTCGTGGCCGTCGTGCTCGGCGGGCTGGGCAGCATCGGCGGGGCCGCGATCGGCTCGGCTCTCATCGTCCTGCTGCCCTGGGTGCTGGGCGTCGCCGCCGACGCCCTGCCGCTTCCCGCCGAGGTGGCGCAGCGCCTTTCGGGCAACCTCTCGATCCTCGTCTTCGGCCTGCTGCTCATCGTCGTGACGCTCCTGCGCCCCGGCGGTCTGGCGAGCCTCGGCCGGCAGCTGCGGTGGCGCCGGAGCGACGCCGGGGTGCGGCATCCCGAACCCCCGCGCGAACCGGCGTCGCCCGAACCCGCACCCGAGCGTGAAACCGCACCACCCCCAACACAGAGAAAGAGGTGACCATGTCACAGCACACCCTCACCCGCCGCATCGCGGCGACGTTCGGCGCCGCCGCCGTCGTCGTCGCGCTCGCCGGATGCAGCACCCCCGCGGCCACGAGCACGGAAGACGAGGCCGTCCCAGGCGTCAGCGACGACACCGTGACGATCGGCACGCACACCCCGCTGACCGGCCCCGCCGCAGCCGGGTACTCGTCGATCTCGGCGGCGGCGACCGCGTACTTCGCGTACCTCAACGACCAGGGCGGCATCCACGGCCGCTCGATCGACTACATCGTCAAGGACGACGGCTACAACCCGGCGACCACGCAGACGGTGGTGCGCGAGCTCGTGCAGGAGGACGACGTGTTCGCGATCGTCAACGGGCTGGGCACGCCGACCCACACCGCCGTGCTCGACTACCTCAACCAGAACAAGGTGCCCGACCTGTTCGTGGCGTCGGGCTCGACCAGCTGGAACCAGCCCTCGACCTACCCGTACACGTTCGGGTTCAACGCCGACTACGTCGTCGAGGGGGCCGCGCTCGCGCAGTACGCGGCCGACGAATACCCCGAGAAGGTCGTGTGCCTGCTCGGACAGGACGACGACTTCGGCGACGAGATGATCGAGGGCGCGCAGCTCGCGCTGGGCGAGGACGGCCTGAGTCACGTCGAGCGGTACTCGGTGTCGAACCAGGACGTGTCGGCGCAGATCGGTGCGCTCAAGGCGGCGGGATGCGAGATCAACATCCTCGGCACCATCAACGGCTTCACGGCGCTCGCACTGGGCACCGCGGCGCAGCTGGGCTGGTTCCCGCTGTGGTTCTCATCGTCGTCGGGCGCGGACTATCCCACCCTCGTCGGGTACCTCGGCGAGGACGTGGGGCCCAAGCTGCTGCAGGGGCTCGTCGGCACCAACTACCTGCCGTCGCTGGGCGGCGACTCGGACTGGGTGTCGCTGTTCCGCCAGATCAACGACGACTACAACGACGGTGCCGCCTTCGACGGCAACACGATCTACGGCATGAGCGTCGCGTACCTGTTCGCCGAGGCGCTCGAGGCCGCCGGTGAGAACCCCACCCGCGAGTCGCTGATCGCGGCGGTGACCTCGGGCGACCTCGTGGGCAACGGCATCCTTCCCCTCTCGTTCGGCGACGACAGCCACGCCGCGTACCTCGGCGTCGGCATCACCGCTGTCGACCAGGGGGTGCAGGACTACGTCGGCGCGACCTACGCCGTCGACGGCGGCAGTGTGAAGGCTGTCGAGCCGGCGCCGGTCGACCTGTCGGGCGAGGGTGTGCCCGGCAGCTGATCCCCCCGGCGACACGGCCCGGGCCCCCGCGGGGTCCGGGCCGTGTCGTGCGGGGTTGCGCGAAGGGATGCCGGGTGCCCGGCATCCCGGCCGCCCGGCGTCGGCCGGGACGGGCGCGTCAGGCGACCGGGGTGAACTGCGCCACGAGGTCGCGCTTGAGCACCTTGCCGCTGGCGCCGAGGGGCAGTGAGGGCACGACGTGGACGACGCGCGGGTACTTGTAGGCGGCGATGCGCTCGCGCGTGAACGCCACCACGTCGTCGGCGTCGAGCGTCACGCCGTCGTGCGGGACGACGGCGGCGTGCACCTCCTGTCCGCGCACGTCATCGGACACGCCGAACACCGCGGCGACGGCGACGCCGGGGTGGCGGGCGAGGACCGCCTCGACCTCGGTGGGGTACACGTTGTAGCCGGAGCGGACGATCATGTCCTTCTTGCGGTCGACGATCGTGAGCACGCCGTCGACGTAGGTTCCCAGGTCTCCGGTGCGGAACCAGCCGTCGACGACGGCGTCGGCGGAGGCGTCCTGTCGGCCGAGGTACCCCTTGAACAGGTTGTGGCCGCGCACCACGATCTCGCCGAGCGCGCCCGGCGCGTCGATCAGCGCCACCGTGCCCTCGACGTCGGGATCGGCGATCGCGACGTCGACGCCCCACAGCGGGCGCCCGACCGTTCCCGGCCGGATCGGCTGCCGCAGCGGATTCGACGACACCGTGGGCGCGGTCTCGGTGAGTCCGTAGCCCTCGTGCACGTCGGCGCCGAAGGCCTCGCGGAACGCCTCGAGCACGGCGACGGGCAGGGCGGCGCCGCCCGAGACGGCGTAGCGCAGCGGCGGACGCCCGGCGGTGCGGCGGGCCGCCTCGAGCATGCCGACGTACATCGTCGGCACGGCGGTGAACACCGTCGCCCCGAGGCCGGTCATGAGCGCGAGCGCCTCGTCGGCGTCGAAGCGGGGGAGCAGCACGACGGATGCCCCGACCCGCAGCGCGATGTTCATCACCGCCGTCTGGCCGAAGGTGTGGAACAGCGGCAGCCCGCCGAACACGACGTCGTCGGCGCGCAGATCGAACGCGTCGATGAGTGTCGTGTGCACCTGCTCGATGATCGACAGGTGCGAGCCGACGGCGCCCTTGGGCGTTCCGGTGGTGCCGCTGGTGTACAGGATCGTGGCCGCATCCAGCGGGCGCACGGGCTCGTGCCGGGCGATCGGCGTCGCGGCGGCCGCCTCGGCCTCCAGGCGCGGCAGGTCGCCACCGGTCGGGGCTTGCGGAGGCAGCAGCACCGTGACCAGCGGCACTCCGGCCGCCGTCGCGGCGGGCACGGCCTCGCCGAGCAGCGGTGCCGCGACGACCAGCAGGTCGGCGTCGGCGTCGCGCAGCACGTAGGCGATCTCGTCGGCCTTGAAGAGCAGGTGCACCGGCACCACGATCGCGCCCAGCGACAGCGCCGCGTAGTAGACGCGGGCGAAGTCCGGCACGTTCGGCATGAGCATCGCGACGCGATCGCCCCGGCCGATGCCGCGCTCGCGCAGTGCTCCGGCATAGGCACGGGTCTGGTCCCACAGCTCGCGGTAGCTCGTCGTGCCGCCTGCGAAGTGGAACGCGACGCGGTCGGCGTGCCGCGCCGCGGACTCGGCGAGGATGCTCGCGACCGACATCGTCGCGAATCCCGGCCCGTCGACGGCGGGGTCGTGGGGGTGGGTCATGTCGTCTCCTTCGACGTCGGATTGTGGATCCTCGGATGAGTGGATGCCGGCGGCACCTGCTCAGCGGTCGCGCAGCTGCGCGCGACCGAGGCTCGCCAGGTGCACCTCGTCGGGACCGTCGGCGATGCGCAGCGACCGGATGCCGGCGTAGAGCTCGGCGAGCGGCGTGTCGGATGACACGCCCGCGCCGCCGTGCAGCTGGATCGCCCGGTCGATGATCTGCTGCACCGCCCGCGGCACGGCGATCTTGATCGCCTGGATCTCGGTCATCGCGTGCCGGTTGCCGACGGTGTCCATGAGCCAGGCGGTCTTGAGGACGAGCAGGCGCAGCGCCTCGAGCTGGATGCGCGCTTCGGCGATCCACTCGCGCACGACACCCTGCTCGGCGAGGGTGCGACCGAACGCGTGCCGCCCCGCCGCACGTGAGGTCATGAGGGCGAGGGCACGCTCGCCCATGCCGAGCGCCCGCATGCAGTGGTGGATGCGGCCGGGCCCGAGGCGGGCCTGCGCGATCGCGAAGCCCTCGCCCTCGCCCGCGATGAGGTTGCCGGCCGGCACGCGGACGTCCTCGAACGCGACCTCGGCGTGCCCGCCGTGGTCGCGATCGTCGTAGCCGAACACCGTGAGCGGGCGGACGATCCGCACGCCGGGGGTGTCCCGAGGAACCAGGATCATCGACTGCTGACGATGGCGGGCCGCCTCCGGGTCGGTCTTGCCCATCACGATGAAGATCGCGGCGTCAGGGTTCATCGCGCCTGTCGACCACCACTTGCGACCCGTGATCACGTAGTGGTCGCCGTCGCGCCGGATGCGGGTGCCGATGTTCGTGGCGTCCGACGAGGCGACATCGGGCTCGGTCATGCAGAACGCGGAGCGGATGCGGGCATCCAGCAGCGGCTCGAGCCACTGCTCCTGCTGTGCGGGGCTGCCGAACTCGTTCAGCACCTCCATGTTGCCGGTGTCGGGCGCGGCGCAATTGAACGCGGCCGGCGCGAGGCGCGGGCTCCATCCGGTGACCTCGGCGACCGGTGCGTACTGCAGGTTGCCCAGCCCCGCACCGCGCCGGCCGGGGAGGAAGAGGTTCCACAGCCCGCGCGCACGTGCCTCGCGCTGCAGGTCCCGCACGATCGGGCGCACGCCCCACTCGCCGGGGGTCGCGGCCAGCTGCTCATCGAGCAGCGGCTCCGCCGGCAGCGCGAACTCGTCGACGAATGCGCGGGCGCGGTCGGTGACGTCCTGTGCCGTGGCGTCGGGAGCGAAGTCCATCAATGCACCTCCGTGCGGGGATCGAGTGTGCGCCGGCCGAGTCCGGCGAGCGGTTCGACGAGCGCGCCCATGCGCTCGAACCCCTCGCCGACGGTCGCGCCGGCCTGGTAGCGGAAGTGGATGCCCTCGAGGATGACGGCGAGCTTGTACGCGGCGAAGGCGCGGTACCACCGCAGATCGGGCACCGCGATCCCGGCGTGCTCTGCGTAGGCGTCGACGAGTTCGTCGAAGGTCGCATAGCCCGCCTCGGGGTCGACGGCGCTCGGCACGGCGCCGGCTCCGCCCGGCAGGTCGGCGATGTCCCAGTACAGCGCGAGGATGCCGAGGTCCACGAGCGGGTCGCCGAGCGTCGCCATCTCCCAGTCGAGGATCGCCGAGATGCGCGGACCCTCGGGGCGGTCGACGACGAGCGCGTTGTCGAGGCGGTAGTCGCCGTGCACGATCCCGGTCCGCGCAGAGCGGGGGATGCCGCTCGCCAGGCTGCCCTGCAGAGCATCCAGCGCCGGCGTCTCGCGCGAGCGGGAGGCATCGAGCTGCCGGCGCCACGTGGACAGCTGGCGGTCCAGATATCCGTCGGGACGGCCGAAGTCCCCGAGGCCCACCCCGGCAGGGTCCACCGCGTGCAGGTCGGCGAGATGGCGTGCCAGGTCGAGACTCAGCCGCCGCAGGGCATCGGGCGCGTAGGCGGCGTTCTGCGAGCGGTGGGCCAGCACGCGCCCGGGCGCCCGCTCCATCACGAAGAACACGGTGCCGGTGACGCGGGCGCTGGAGGTGTCGTCGACGATGTCGATCGCGCGGGGGACAGGGACCGCGGTCCCGGCGAGGGCGGAGACGACCCGGTGCTCGCGCCGCATGTCGTGCGCGCTCGAGAGCACGTGGCCCAGTGGCGGGCGTCGCACGATGAGCGGGATCGTTGCGCCGTCCACCGCGTAGGTGAGGTTGCTGCGTCCGCCCGCGATGACGGTGGCGGTCAGCTCGCCCTGGGCGAGGTCGGGGTGGGCCTCGGCCAGCCAGTCGGTCAGGGCACCGGCATCCAGTCCCGGAACTGCGGTCATCGTCGACTCTCTCCACGTCCCGTCGGCGGGCCGTGGACACGAGCATACCGGATGGTCGGTTTGTTCGTCTCGGTCGCAGGCGGCGGTGTCAGTCGGCGAGGCCGTGCGCGTCCAGCGCGGCGCGGATGGATGCCGGCACCGGCGTCGGACGCCGGGTCACGGCATCCACGAACACGTGCACGAAGCGTCCCGTCGCGATCTCGTCATCCGTCCCCGCGCGCAGGATCGCGAGCGCCCACGTGACGCTCGTGGTGCCCAGCCGCTCGACGCCGATGCCGACCTCGAGCGGCTCCGGAAAGCCGGCCGATGCCCGGAACTCGCACGACGAAGCCGCGCACAGTGCGATCGCATCGCCGCCGACGGGCGCCAGAGCGCCCTCGCGGATCATGAACGCGTTCACGGCCGTGTCCATCGCGGCGTAGTAGACGGTGTTGTTGAGGTGGCCGTACTGGTCGTTGTCGTTCCAGCGGGTGGCGAAGGGCTCGCGTACGGCGAAGACCGGCATCAGGCGTCCGCCCGCAGCAGGAGGCGGAACGCGACGCGCGCGCGGTCTGCGCTGGGCGCGTCGCCCGAGATCAGGTCGGCATACGTGAACGACTCCGACAGGCGCACCAGGATGTACGCGAGATCGGCCGGCGTGATGGCGCCGCCCAGCGGCGCGGTGCCGAGGTCCCGGCGCACCAGCCATTCCGCGGTCGCGACGTAGCGTCGCTGGATCGGGCTCTCTTTCGTGGTGAGCAGCCGAAGGGCGCGAGCGGGCTCCCTGCGCAGGAACGACCGGAAGTACTCGGCCGTGATGAGGTCGTCCACGAAGTGCGTGAGGATCGCGGCGATCCGCTCGGCGCCGGCCGAGTCGGAGGCAGCGCGCTCTGCCTGCACGAGCGTCGGGATCGCGAGCGACCACAGCACCTCGCCCAGCAGTGCATCGCGATTGCCGACCCAGCGGAACAGCGACGTGCGGTCCACGCCGAGCGTCGCCGCGAGCGCGGTCATGTCGATCCGCCGCCCGGCGATGAACGCCTCGCGTGCCGTGTCGAACGCGCGCTGCGCGTCGGAGTGGATGCCGTCGGCCAGGCGCTCCGAGAGCCACGAGGGGGCGGCATCCGTCCCCACTGTGGCGATCGTCGCGCGGGCGGTGTCGGTCGCCGTCCGGGTCATGCCGGAACTCTACCGGCGATCGCCCGGCGCGATGCAACAGATTCGAAAGTGTTGCATACTCGTTCGCACGACCCAGAGTCCGACCCACCGAGGAGACACGATGACGTTCACCTTGACCCCGAGCGCCGGCGCCCCGGCCACCGAGGCCCCCGAGACCGACGCGGCGCCCGCCGATGTGCTCGATGCCGACTTCTACGGCTTCCAGACCCTGCTGACGCAGGACGAGCAGCGGGCGCTGCGCGAGATCCGCGACTTCCTCGACACCGAGGTGCGGCCCTTCGCCGACGACCACTGGGACCGCGCCGAGAGCCCGCGGCATCTCGTCCCTCGCTTCGCGCAGCTCGGGCTCTACGGCAATGCGTTCCCCGAGACGCGCTCGTTCGAGAACAGCAACGTGTTCCGCGGCTGGGTGGCGATGGAGATCGCGCGCGCCGATCCGTCCACGGCGACCTTCATCGGCGTGCACAGCGGGCTCGCCATGACCTCGATCGCCGTCGGCGGCTCCGACGAGCAGCGCGCCGAGTGGCTGCCGGTGCTCGCCCGTGGCGAGCAGATCGCGTGCTTCGGCCTCACCGAGCCCAGCCACGGCTCCGACACCGCCAAGGGGCTCGAGACCACCGCCGAGCGCCGTGCGCGCGCCGACGGCACCGACGAGTGGGTGCTCAACGGCGCCAAGCGCTGGATCGGCAACGGCGCGTTCGCCGACCTCGTCGTCATCTGGGCGCGCGACGTGTCCGACCAGCAGGTCAAGGGGTTCCTCGTCCGCACGCCGACGCCGGGATTCACCGCGACCAAGATCGAGCGCAAGCAGTCGCTGCGCACCGTCGAGAACGCCGACATCGTGCTGCGCGACGTGGTCGTGGCCGAGGCCGACCGGCTGCAGCGCATCGACGGGTTCCGCGACCTCGCGGTCGTGCTGCGCCTCACTCGCGCCCAGGTGGCCTGGCAGGCGCTCGGCGTGGCCGTCGGCGCGTACGAGTGCGCTCTCGCCTACGCAAAGGCGCGCGTGCAGTTCGGAAAGCCGATCGCGTCGTTCCAGCTCGTGCAGCAGAAGCTCGCCGACGCCCTCGCGAACATCACGGCGTGCATCGGCATGTGCGTGCGCGTGTCGCAGCTGCAGGACGCCGGCGAGCAGCACGACCACCACTCCGCCATGGCCAAGGCGTTCGTGAGCGCCCGGGTGCGCGAGACCGTGGCGCTGTGCCGCGAGATCAGCGGCGGCAACGGCGTGCAGCTGGGCGGACAGGAGCAGCTGGGGATCCCCGCCGGCTACGGCGTCGCCCGCTACTTCGCAGACGCCGAGGCGGTCTACACCTTCGAGGGCACGTACGACATGACCTCGCTCATCGTCGGTCGCGCCATCACCGGCATCGCCGCATTCGTGTGACCCGTGGCATCCACCCCCACCCCACCACCCCACCCACGCCACCCACCCCACCCACCCCACCCACCCACCTCGTCGAGAACGCGGTCACTCGCCGAGCAGCCACGTTCTCCGCGTCGAGAACGGGGTCGTTCGACGACGACGCGGTTACTCGACACCAGAAGAGCACCAGAGAGAAGGACGAACCCATGACCGAGGCCTACATCGTGGCCACCGCGCGCTCGCCGATCGGGCGCGCGCGCAAGGGATCGCTCGCCGGCGTGCGACCGGAAGACCTCGCCGCGCGCATGGTGCGTGCGGCGCTCGACGCGCTGCCGGGACTCGACCCCGCGCGGATCGACGACCTGCTCGTCGGCTGCGGCCAGCCCGCCGGCGAGCAGGGCTTCAACCTGGCGCGCATCGTCGCGGTGCTGTCGGGACTCGACACCGTGCCCGGCGCGACAGTCAACCGGTACTGCTCGTCGTCGCTGCAGACGACCCGCATGGCGTTCCATGCCATCAAGGCAGGCGAGGGCGACGTGTTCGTCTCGGCCGGCGTCGAGTCCGTGTCGCGGTACGGCGCGGGCGTCTCGGATCTGCCGGATGCCGTCAACCCGGCCTTCGCCGGTGCTCTTCAGCGCACCGCGGCACGGACCGGCGCCGGCACGGAGGCGTGGAGCGACCCGCGCATGGCCGGGGCGCTCCCCGACCCCTACATCGCGATGGGGCAGACCGCCGAGAACGTGGCGCAGCTGCGCGGCATCACGCGCGACGAGCAGGACGCCTTCGCCGCGCGCTCGCAGCAGCGGGCCGAGGCGGCGATCGCGTCGGGGTTCTGGGCGCGCGACATCACCCCGGTGACCCTCGGCGACGGCACGGTGGTCGCCGCTGATGAGGGCCCGCGCCCGGGGGTGACCATCGACGCGCTCGCCGCGCTGGACCCGGTGTTCCGGCCCGACGGCACGGTCACCGCCGGCAACTGCTGTCCGCTCAACGACGGCGCCGCCGCGGTGGTGGTGGTGTCGGACCGCGTCGTGGACGAGCTCGGCCTGCAGCCGCTGGCGCGCATCGTGTCGACCGGCGTCTCGGCGCTGTCTCCCGAGATCATGGGCCTCGGGCCCGTCGAGGCGTCGCGTCGTGCGCTCGCGCGCGCCGGCCTGTCGATCGAGGACATGGACCTCGTCGAGATCAACGAGGCGTTCGCCGCGCAGGTGATCCCGTCGGCGCGCGAGCTCGGCATCGACCCCGAGCGACTCAACGTGCACGGCGGGGCGATCGCGGTGGGGCACCCGTTCGGCATGACCGGCGCCCGCATCACGTCGACCCTCCTCAACGGCCTCGCGGTGACCGGCGGCCGGTACGGGCTGGAGACGATGTGCGTCGGCGGCGGGCAGGGCATGGCGATGGTGCTCGAGCGCGTCTGACCGAGCCTGCGAGTGGATGCCGGCGGCCGAGGCCGCCGGCATCCACTGTTCAGCCTTCGGGGACGAAGAGCGCCACCGCGTCGGCCACCAGCGCGGGGCGGGGCGAGCCCTCGAGCTCGACCGTCGTGCGCAGACCCGCACGCCAGCCCTGCGGCGTCGACTCGGCCGACGACACCTCGGTCACGGCGCGCACCCGGGAATCCACGGTCACCGGCTGCAGGAAGCGCACACGGTCCAGGCCGTAGTTGACGACCATCGCCGTGCCGTCGACGGCGAGCAGTCCCTCGGTCAGCCGCGGCAGCAGCGAGAGCGTGAGATAGCCATGGGCGATCGTGGCGCCGAACGGACCGGCGGCGGCGCGCTCGGCGTCGAGGTGGATCCACTGCCAGTCCTCGGTCGCGTCAGCGAACGCTGCGATGCGCTCCTGGTCGATCGTGAACCACTCGCCGGTCGCGACAGCGCCGACGGCGTCGGGCAGCGCGGCGGGGGAGGTGACCGCGATGCTCATGCGCGCGGCCCGCCCGCGACGTACAGCACCTGGCCCGACACGAAGCCGGCCTCGTCGGAGCAGAAGAACGAGGCTGCCGCGGCGATGTCTTCGGGCTGCCCGGCGCGCTGCACCGGGATCTCGGCGGCCGCGTGCGCGATGAAGTCGTCGAACGGGACGCCGACGCGCGCGGCCGTCGCCCGGGTCATGTCGGTCACGATGAACCCCGGCGCGATCGCGTTGGCGGTGACGCCGAACCGGCCGAGTTCGATCGCGAGCGTCTTGGTGAAGCCCTGCATGCCGGCCTTGGCGGCGGCGTAGTTCGCCTGCCCACGGTTGCCGAGCGCCGACGTGCTGGACAGATTGACGATCCTGCCCCACCCCGCGGCGACCTGGTGCTCCTGCACGGCGCGCGACATCAGGAATGCGCCGCGCAGGTGGACGCCCAGCACGGCGTCCCAGTCGTCCTCGGTCATCTTGAACAGCAGGTTGTCGCGCAGGATGCCCGCGTTGTTGACGAGGATCGTCGGCGCGCCGAGCTCGTCGGCGACCCGGGCCACGGCGCGCTCGACCGACGCCGCGTCAGCGACGTCAGCGCCGACGGCGATGGCCTGGCCGCCGGCATCCACGATCGCGGTGACAGTGTCTGCGCAGGCGGCGTCGTCCAGATCGAGCACGGCGACGGCGTGACCGTCGGCGGCGAGGCGGCGGGCGGTGGCGGCGCCGATGCCGCGGGCCGCGCCGGTGACGATGGCGGTTCTGGTCATGGGGGGATTCCTCTCGGTGGGCGGTGGGTCAGAACGTGATGAGCTGGCGCAGCTCGCCGCCCGCGGCGAGCCGGTCCATGGCGACGTCGATGTCGTCGAGGCCGATGTGCGAGGACACCAGCCGCTCCAGCGGCAGGCGTCCGGCGCGCCACAGGTCGACGTAACGCGGGATGTCGCGGTCCGGCACGGCCGAGCCGAGGTAGCTCCCGACGATCGTGCGCGCCTGTGCGGTCAGCACGAGAGGCGACACGGCGGCGCGCGCGTCGGGCGCAGGCAGGCCGACCGTCACGGTCGTGCCGCCCGGGGCGGTGAGCTCCAGTGCGGTCTCGAACGCGCGCACCGTTCCGGCCGCCTCGACGACGAGGGGTGCGCGGATGCCGCGGTCCACGGCGTCGGCGGGGGTGAGCGCCTCGGCCGCGCCGCACGTGCGGGCGAAGGCGAGCTTGGCCGGCACCGGGTCGACGCCGACGACCTCGTGCCCGAGCGCGAGGGCGACGAGAAGGGCCGCCATGCCCACCCCGCCCAGCCCCACGACGACGACCCGGTCGCCCGGCGCCGGGCGACCGGCGTTGATCACGGCGCCCCCGCCGGTCAGCACGGCGCAACCGAGCAGTGCAGCGATCTCGGGCGGGACGTCCGCATCGACGCGCACGACCGACGCCTGGTTCACGACCGCGTGCGTCGCGAACGCCGAGACGCCGAGGTGATGGTGCACGTCGTGCGTCATGCCGCCGGCATCCGGCGCGCTCCGATGCAGGCGGATGCCTCCGCCCAGCAGCGTGCCCGCGTTGTTCGCGGCCGAGCCGGGTGCGCAGGGCAGCCGGCCTGCGGTGCGGCATCCATCGCAGTGCCCGCAGCGCGGGAGGAACGTCATGACGACGCGGTCGCCCGGTGCGAGGCCGTCGACGCCGTCGCCGGCCTGCTCCACGATGCCGGCAGCTTCGTGGCCGAGCAGCATCGGCACAGGGCGCACGCGGTTGCCGTCCACGACGCTGAGGTCGGAGTGGCACACGCCGGCCGCCTCGATGCGCACGAGCAGCTCATCGCGCCCGGGCGGGTCCAGCACGAGCTCACCGACGGTGAAGGGGTGCGACGCCGCGAACGGCGGCTGCGCGCCCGAGACTTCGAGCACGGCTCCGGTGATCCTCATCCGACCTCCTCGTCGTGATGCGCCCGCCCTGGGCGGAGATCCATCCTTTCGCGCCTTCCGCGATCGGGTCGATGGCGCGAGATGATGACAAGCATACCGACCACGCGGTATGTTCAGCGCAGCGAGTCATGATCACCGCGGACGGCGGCACTGTGCCTCGCCCGAGCGTCGAAGGAGACGGGATGTCGATCGAGGTCGCAGACACGACGATGGTGCAGGGCGAGGCGGACGGCCGCTTCGCCGGGCTCACGGAGGCGTTCCGCGCCAACCTCGCGAGCGGGGAGGAGCTGGGCGGCTCGCTGTGCGTGCTCGTCGACGGGCGGCCCGTGGCAGACGTGTGGGGCGGCTGGAGCGACGCCGAGCGCAGCGTGCGGTGGCAGCGCGACACGCTCACGAACGTGTGGTCGCTGTCCAAGACGGTGTCGTCGCTCGCACTGCTGCTGCTCATCGAGCGGGGCGAGGTCGACCCCGACGAACCGGTCGCGGCGTACTGGCCCGAGTTCGCGGCCGCGGGCAAGCAGGACGTGCTGGTGCGGCACGTGATGACCCACTCGTCCGGCGTATCGGGATGGGATCAGCCCGTCACCGCCGACGACATCCTCGAGGTGGATGCCGCGACCGACCGGCTCGCTGCACAGGCGCCGTGGTGGCCGGCGGGCGCCGCCTCGGGCTATCACCTGCTCGACTACGGGCATCTGGTGCACGGCATCGTCCGCGCGGTGACCGGGCGCAGTCTCGGCGCCTTCGTCGCCGACGAGCTCGCCGGCCCGCTCGGCGCCGACTTCTGGCTGGGGCTTCCGGCCTCCGAAGACGGGCGCGTGTCACCGGTCGTCCCGCCGCCCCCGGCACAGCTGGACCTGTCGGCACTCCCGCCGGACTCGCCTGCGGTGCGCACGTTCACGGGACCTGTGCTCGGCGCCGAGATCACCTGGACGCGCGCCTGGCGCGCCGCCGGCGTAGGCGGCGCGGGCGGCCAGGGAAACGCCCGCTCGGTAGCGCGACTGAACGCGCTGCTGGCAGGCCGTGGCGCCGTGGACGGGCATCGGATGCTGTCGCCCGAGACCGTCGAGCGCGTCTTCACCACGCCGGTCGAGGGCACCGATCTCGTGCTCGGGCTGCCGCTGCGCTGGGGCCTGGGGTGGGGGCTGCGACACGAGCTCTCGACGTCGTACATCCCCGAGGGCCGCATCGCCTTCTGGGGCGGCTGGGGCGGATCGCTGGTCACCGCCGACCTCGATCGCGGAGTCACGTTCGCCTACGTCATGAACCGCATGTCGGACGGCATCCTGGCCTCGGAGCGAGGGCGCACCTACCTGCGGGCCGTGTACGAGGCGCTCTGAGCGGGTCTCAGGAGTCGAGCTGCTCGCGCAGCAGGCGCGTGAGCTCGGCGGTGGGGGTCGAGCGCGGGAACACCGCGATCACGACGTCGTCGCCGCTCGGTGCGGAGTCGTCGCCCGGCAGTACGCCGAACCGGCGGCGGGCGTCGTCGAGCGCCGCACGCAGCACCGAGACCGGCACCTTCTTGGCGCTGCGGATGAGGCGGCGCAGCACGTGGTTGTGGACGGCGGTCACGAGCGCCGCGAACCCCACAGCGTCGAGCGGGTCGAGCCCGGGAAGGGACGCCCGCAGGTACTCGTCGAACAGGCGCTCGTACCGGAACACCGTGACGATCTCGCGGTCGCGCAGCGCCGGCACCTGGCGCACCACCCGGTACCGGCGGCGGGCGAGCTCGGGATCGGCCGCGAAGTGCGCGTAGACGAGGACGGATGCCTCGCACACGGCCGCCCACGGGTCGCGGTGCTGCTGAGCCAGGAAGTCGCGCAGCATGTCGAGCAGCTCTTCGTGGTCGGTGAACACCACGTCGTCCTTGCCGCCGAACTGCCGGAAGAACGTGGAGCGCGACACTCCCGCGGCCTGCGCGATCTGCTCGACAGAGGTCTGATCGAAGCCCTGCTCGGCGAACAGCTCGAGGGCCGCGGCCACCACGGCGGCGCGCGAAGCGGCCTGGGCGGCGGAAAGGCCCTGGGCGGCGGCGGTGTCGGACATCTTGAAGAGAGCCTAGTGCCGGGGTAGCGCCGATGCAGTGTGCGATCGCCCCCGCGGAGGCGGTCCGGCCGGTCACCGGCGGGCGCCCCGCTCCAGGAGCTCCGCGACGCCCCTCGGGTCGTCGCGCATCGCGTTGTGCGCGGTCGGGAGCTCGTGGACATTCCAGCCCGGATCTGCCCGGAGCCTCGCGCGGAGGCTGGTGAAGGGGGTCTCGTCCTCCCATCCCGAGCAGTAGACGAAGTCGCGGCGCGAGACCCGGTCGACCGCGCCCGTGAGCCTGATCGACTGCACGAGCGAGGCGAGAGGGTGCGGCCGGCGGCGCGGGTCGCCCCCGTGCGGCGCGCGGAACGGCGGTCGGACGCTGTAGCCGGTCGGGGCGGCACCGTGCACGAACGACTGCCGATAGGCCTCGGTGGTCAGCGACCAGCACGATTCGCCGTCACGCGGTACGTAGGCGTCCAGATGGACGAGCCGCGAGATGCGGCCGCCCGCGCGGTCGGCTGCGGCGGCGATCACCATGCCGCCGTAGCTGTGGCCGACCAGTGTCACGTCGCCGGCCTGGGCGCGGTCGAGCAGCCGCAGGACGTCGTCCGCATGGGTGTCGAGGTTCGCACGCGCGACTGTCGCCTCGTCATCATCGGGCCCCAGTCCCGTCAGCGTCACGGCGTGCGCGGTGTGACCCGCCGCTTCGAGCAGCGGGACGACGTGTTCGAAGGCCCAAGAGCCATGCCACGCTCCGGGCACGAGGACGAATGTCGTCATAGCGGGTCTCCTTCTTGATCCGGGATGGTCTGCCGCTCCAGATCACCACCGGCCCGGGCTGGCGTGCCACCGATAAAATGACATTCGATGCCTGTTCGCCGCCAAGCCCGCTCCTCACACCTCGTCGCCTCGACGGTGTGGCCCTCTGGGGGACGCCACCTGTGGTCGTCGGGCGGCTCCAGCTCGGTGCAGTCTCACGACCGCGGACACCTCGTGTACGCCGCCACCGGCGTCCTGACTGTCCGCACGGCGGCCGGCACGTCGGTCGTCCCGGCGAGCCGGGTCGCGTGGACGCCCGCGGGCAGCACGCACCAGCACCACGCGCACGGCGACACCGACATGCGGATCGTCTTCCTTCCGCCGTCCGTGGCGGTCCGCCTGCCCGATCGACCGGCGGTCTTCCTCACCACCGGTCTTGCCCGCGAGGTCGTCCTCGCGCTGACGGATCCGCAGCATCACGATGGCGCGGCGAACGGGTATCGGCCGGCTGCTCGCCGCCGCCTCGCCCGGATCCTCGTGGATGAGCTCAGCGAGGCGCAGGAACAGCCCCTGTATCTGCCCGATCCCCGAGATGATCGTCTGCAGGCCCTGGCGCGGCTGCTGGCCGAGGAGCCGGGGAGCAACGCGTCGATGGCAGAGCTCGGAGTCAGGATCGGCGCCAGCTCCCGAACGCTCAGCCGACTGCTGCGCAGCGAGCTCGGGATGTCCTTCTACGAGTGGCGCACCCAGCTGCGGGTCTATCGTGCGCTGCTGCTCCTCGCCGACGGCAACGACGTCACCCAGACCGCCCACGCGTGCGGGTGGACCAACCCCAGCGGCTTCATCACGGCCTTCGCGACCGTGATCGGGAGCACCCCGGGGCGCTACCGGGCCCTGGGCGGCGCGTCGCTGCCGTCAGAACCGGACAGCAAGCGGTAGTAGGCTGGGGGACTGGTCGATATCTCGACGTCGAGACGCTTTTCCGCGTCATCCCCACCCCATTCGCCACCTGCGAAGGAAACAACTGTGGATCTGTACGAGTACCAGGCACGAGACCTTTTCGAGAAGTACGAGGTGCCGGTGCTCGCCGGCATCGTCGCGGACACGCCGGAGGAGGTGCGGGCCGCAGCCGAGAAGATCGGCGGTGTCGTCGTCGTCAAGGCGCAGGTCAAGACCGGCGGCCGCGGCAAGGCCGGCGGCGTGAAGGTCGCCAAGACGCCCGATGAGGCCTACGAGGCCGCGAAGGCGATCCTCGGCCTCGACATCAAGGGTCACGTCGTCAAGCGCGTGATGGTCGCCCAGGGCGCCCGCATCGACAAGGAGTACTACTTCTCGGTGCTGCTGGACCGGGCCAACCGCTCCTACCTCTCGCTCGCGTCGGTCGAGGGCGGCATGGAGATCGAGGAGCTCGCCGTCGAGCGTCCCGAGGCGCTCGCGCGCATCGCCGTCGACCCGCTGCAGGGCATCGACAAGCAGAAGGCCGTCGAGATCGCGCAGGCAGCCGGCTTCGGCGAGGACCTGGTCGACAAGGTGAGCGACGTCTTCGTCAAGCTCTTCAACGTCTACAAGGGCGAGGACGCCACGCTCGTCGAGGTGAACCCGCTCGTGCTGACCGAGGAAGGCGACATCATCGCCCTCGACGGCAAGGTCTCGCTCGACGAGAACGCCGACTTCCGCCACCCGGGCCACGAGCTGCTCGAAGACAAGGCCGCTGCCGACCCGCTCGAGGCCAAGGCCAAGGCGAACGACCTCAACTACGTCAAGCTCGACGGCGAGGTCGGTGTCATCGGCAACGGTGCGGGCCTGGTCATGTCGACGCTCGACGTCGTCGCGTACGCGGGTGAGAACCACGGCGGCGTGAAGCCCGCCAACTTCCTCGACATCGGCGGCGGCGCCTCGGCCGAGGTCATGGCCGCCGGCCTGGACGTCATCCTGGGCGACCCGCAGGTCAAGAGCGTGTTCGTCAACGTGTTCGGCGGCATCACCGCGTGCGACGCGGTCGCCAAGGGCATCGTCGGCGCGCTGGCCGAGCTCGGCTCGACGGCCACCAAGCCGCTCGTCGTGCGCCTCGACGGCAACAAGGTCGAAGAGGGCCGTGCGATCCTCCGCGACGCGAACCACCCGCTCGTGACCCTGGCCGAGACGATGGACGAGGGCGCCGACAAGGCCGCCGAGCTCGCCAACGCCTGACCCCTCAGCATCCGGAACTAGGAAAGAACAGACATGTCGATCTTCCTCAACAAGGACTCCAAGGTCATCGTCCAGGGCATCACCGGCGGCGAGGGCACCAAGCACACCGCGCTCATGCTCAAGGCCGGCACGCAGGTCGTCGGCGGCGTGAACGCCCGCAAGGCCGGCACCACGGTGCTGCACCACGACGCCGACGGCAACCCCGTCGAGCTGCCCGTCTTCGCGTCGGTCGAAGAGGCCATCGCCGCCACCGGCGCCGACGTCTCGATCGCGTTCGTACCCCCGGCGTTCACGAAGGACGCCATGGTCGAGGCCATCGACGCCGAGATCCCGCTCCTCGTCGTGATCACCGAGGGCGTGCCCGTCGGCGACACTGCCGAGGCCTGGGCCTACGCGCAGTCGAAGGGGAACAAGACCCGCATCATCGGCCCGAACTGCCCCGGCATCATCACGCCCGGCGAGTCGCTGGTCGGCATCACGCCCGCCAACATCACCGGCAAGGGCCCGATCGGCCTCGTGTCGAAGTCGGGCACCCTGACCTACCAGATGATGTACGAGCTGCGCGAGATCGGCTTCTCGACGGCCATCGGCATCGGCGGCGACCCGATCATCGGCACCACGCACATCGACGCGCTCGCCGCGTTCGAGGCCGACCCCGAGACCAAGGCGATCGTCATGATCGGCGAGATCGGCGGCGACGCCGAGGAGCGCGCGGCCGACTTCATCAAGGCGAACGTGACCAAGCCGGTCGTCGGCTACGTCGCGGGCTTCACCGCTCCCGAGGGCAAGACCATGGGCCACGCCGGCGCCATCGTCTCGGGCTCCGCGGGCACCGCGCAGGCGAAGAAGGAGGCCCTCGAGGCCGCCGGCGTCAGGGTCGGCAAGACGCCGTCCGAGACCGCTGCGCTCATGCGCGAGATCATCGCGGGCCTGTAAGGACCGAACAAGAGGGGCGGATGCCGCGGCTCGGAGCCGCGGCATCCGCCCCTCTTCTCATTCAGGCGTGGAAGCGCGAGACCTGACCGGCGCGGTCGGCGTCCTCGCTGGCCAGCACGCCGCCGTTCGCGACGAAGTCGGCGGCGACCTCTTCGAACATGATCCGGACGTCCTGCCGGCGGGCGCCGAGCGCCTCGACGGCGGCATCCGTGACAAGTTCGGCGAAGCGGCGGCGCTGATCGACGGTCCGCCCGGGCAGGAGTTCGACTCTCATGTTCGGCATACCTCGACGATAGGGGAGCGATCGAGCCGGGAGGACGAGCCGGGCATTCGGACGATGCGGATCGCGCTGACGTCGCGCCGCCGAGATGGGGCATTTGCCCGATGCGGGGTCATCGACAGACGCGGTTCACTCCAAGGAGTGGGGATCGCGAGCCGGAGTCCCGGCTCGTCAGACCTGCGGGAAGTGTCACAAAGCAACCACGAAGAAAGGGACGACCATGCCTGCGCACTCGAATTCGAATCTGACCAAACACATCCAGAACAGTTCTGTGCTCCTCGCCAAGATGGAGGCGCTGACCGCACAGCTGCAGGCGGCTGTCGAGGCCAGCTTTGAGCGGACTATGGGCGTTCCCGTGCCGAACGCCGTGGATGCCGACGTGCGACAGATCGAGTACTCGATGGTCTACTCGACCGATCCGATCATCGCGGACTACATGTCAGGCGCGAAGACCCTCCTCGACGGGGTCTTCGGGTCGAGCGCGCCGGATGTCGCTGACGCGGCTCTGGACACCGTGCAGACCTTGCTGAGCAATGTCATCGGCTCCGCATCGATCCAGACCGGTGGGAACAGCCAGTCGATCAGGATCCGACCGAGTCAGTCCCACGGCGCGGTCATCAGCGCGGCGTTCACGCAGGTCGAGGAATGCTCGGCCAAGGACTGGGACACCCAGACCAACTTCTACGTCGCCTACTACGTGTTCGTGGTGTGGGAACCGTCTGCACAGGACCTCGCCGTCATCGAGAAGTCCGAGCCGGCCCTGGCCTGACGGCTGTGGGCGGGCACTCGGACCCGGTCGTCGCCGGGCGGATCGCCGACGACGATGCGCTGCACGCAGAGCTGAACCGGATCGTCGGCGAACTCGACGTGCAGCTGGCATCGGACTTCGGCTCCTGCCGGCCCGCGACCGGTCGGCGCAGCCCTACGCTGGATCAATGCCGCTGACCGGAGAATACAAGCCGTCCACGTCCGAATGGGCCCGCAAGCAGGCCGAGGAGTTCGAAGCGACCGGCGGAGCGACTGCCAACACCCTCCGAGGCGTGCCGATCATCGTGCTCACCACCGTCGGAGCCAAGAGCGGCGCGCTGCGCAAGACCGCGCTCATGCGCGTCGAGCATGACGGACGGTACGCCGTCGTCGCCTCGAAGGGCGGCTCGCACGACGAGCCCAAGTGGGCGGAGAACATGCGTCGCCGGTCGCACGTCGAACTTCAGGACGGCGACCTCAAGCGCGACTACGACGCCCGCGAGTTGTCGGGCGACGAGAGGGCAGCGTGGTGGGAGCGTGCGACGGCCGTGTGGCCGGACTACGCGAACTACCAGACCAAGACCGACCGCCTGATCGCGGTGTTCGTGCTCGAGCCGCGCGACACGTGACCGATCTCGAGCTCGCCCGCATCGCGGGCGGGACGGTGACGCTGCACGACGCGCGGCGCAAGGTGCGCTGGGACGTCGACCTCGAGCCGTTCCAGCTCGGGGTGTACGCCGTCACTCAGGAGCAGCTGGCCGAGCTGCTGGGCGAGACCGCCCGGCATCCGCGGCGCCCTGCCGTCGACGTGAGCTGGCTGCGGGCGGTGCGCTTCTGCAATGCGGCCTCCGAGTGGGAGGGCCTGGACCCTGCCTACACGTTCGACGGCGAGGACGTCACCTGGCACGTCGACGCCGACGGCTACCGGCTGCCCACCGAGGCGGAGTGGGAGCACGCGTGCCGCGCCGGCTCGACCGGCCCGCACTACGGTCCGCTGGCCGAGGTCGCGTGGACGAGCGCCGACGGCCTCACCGCACCCGCCGAGGTCGGCGGCAGGCTCCCCAACCTCAACGGCCTGTTCGACACCCTCGGCAACGTGTGGGAGTGGTGCTGGGACCTGCTGGACCCCGCCCGCTACGCCGACTACCGCGTGTTCCGCGGCGGCGGCTTCGCCGACGACGCCTGGAGCGTCCGCGCCTCGACGCGCCGTGGCGGCGCTCCGCGCATGCACCACGACGACGTCGGCTTCCGGGTCGCCCGAGGCGGCTTCGAGGGCGAGGGCGCCGCACAGGGCTGGTCCGCCCGGGTCGATGCCGAGCGCGCCGACCCCGACGGCCCGCTGCCGCTCGGCTGGACGCCGCTGCGCTGACCGCCGCCTGCTCCGGACCCTGCAGAAAGAGAAGTGGATGCCGGCGGCCTCGGCCGCCGGCATCCACTCGGTCCTTCTCGCTCCGCTCAGCCGGCCAGGAGCTGCTCGATCGGTCCGCGGGCGAAGTAGATCGCGAAGCCTGCGGCCACGACCCACAGCAGCGGGCTGATGCCGCGCGCCTTGCCCGACAGCGATCGGATGACGACCCAGGCCACGAAGCCTGCGCCGATGCCGTTCGCGATCGAGTACGTCAGCGGCATCACGACGACCGTCAGGAACACCGGCAGCAGGATGGAGAAGTCGCCCAGGTCGAGATCGCGGATCTGCGCCATCATCATGGCGCCGACGATCACCAGCGCGGCGGCCGCCACCTCGCTCGGCACGATCTGCGCGAGGGGCGTGAGGAACATCGCGAGCAGGAACAGCAGACCGGTGACGATGTTCGCGAATCCGGTGCGCGCGCCCTCGCCGATGCCCGAGCCCGATTCGATGAACACGGTGTTCGACGAGCCCGACGTGAGGCCACCGGCGATCGCGCCGACGCCCTCGACCACGAGCGCGCTCTTCAGACGCGGGAAGTTGCCCTTCGCGTCGGCGAGGCCGGCCTCCTTGGAGAGGCCCGTCATGGTGCCCATGGCGTCGAAGAAGTTCGTGAACACGAGCGTGAAGACGAGCATGATGACCGTGAGGAAGCCGACCTTGCTGAAGTCGAAGCTGACGTCGCCCACGAGGCTCAGGTCGGGGAGTGCGAACAGGCTGCCGCCCAGCGTGGGCACCGACAGGCCCCAGCCGCCGGGGTTGTCGACGGCCGAGCCCAGGTGCCAGATCGCCTCGATGACGACCGCGAGGACCGTGCCCGACACGAGGCCGATGAGCAGCGCGCCCTTGACCTTGCGCGCGACGAGGATCGCCGTCAGCAGCAGCGTCACGACGAAGACGAGGGTGGGGATGGTGGCGATGGACCCGGCGATGCCGAGGCCGACGGGCGGCGAGTTCTGGCCCGTCGCGGTGACGAAGCCGGCATCCACGAATCCGATGAAGGCGATGAACAGGCCGATGCCGACCGTGATCGCGATCTTCAGCTCATAGGGGACGGCGTCGAAGATCAGCCGTCGCAGGCCGGTCGCCGCCAGCAGCACGATGATGACACCGTTGATGACCACCATGCCCATCGCCTCGGGCCACGTGACCTGTCCGACGACGCTGAACGCGAGGAACGAGTTGATGCCCAGGCCCGCAGCGAACGCGAAGGGCAGGCGCGCGACGAGTCCGAACAGGATCGTCATGACGCCTGCGGTCAGGGCGGTGACGGCGGCGACGGCGGGGAACGCGAGGTTGTTGCCCGCGACGTCGGTGCCGGCCGAGAGGATGATCGGGTTGAGCACCACGATGTAGGCCATCGTGATGAAGGTGACGACACCTCCGCGCACCTCGGTGCCGATGGTCGAGCCGCGCTTGGTGATCTCGAAGAAGCGGTCGAAGCCGTTCTTCGGCTCCGGCGTCGCGGAATCCGGTGCGGGGGTGGGATCGGTGGCGATGACGCCGTCGGGCGCGGGCGAGTCTGTGCTCATGTGTGGGGACCTCCGACCAGAAACGTTAGTCGCTCACAGCCCAACCTGGGGATTCGCTGAACGGATGCCTCGGCCCTCCGCGCGGGCGACCCCGGGCCGATGGCCGCTCGAAGTAGGGTCGACTGCGCATGCATCGCCTCATCGTCGCCCTCCTCTCCGCTGTCGACGCCGCCATCGCGGCGGCCGTCGGCCTTGCGGCGACCCTGGCGCCGCTCACGCTGCTGTGGGTGTTCGGATTCGGCGGGGGAGCGGATTGGGGCGTGCTGTGGCACGCCGGGGTGTCGGTCTGGCAGCTGGGCAACCTCGTGCCGCTGCACATCACGCTGCCGCCCGAGTATCTGGCCGCGACGGGCATCGACGCATCTGCGGCATCCTTCGTCCTCTCGCTCGCGCCGCTCGCGTTCGCGACCTTCACCGCGATCTTCGCCGCGCGCTCGGGCGCCCGCGCATCGCACGCCGACGCGTGGATCGTCGGGGTGGTGACCTCGACCGCCGTGTTCGGCGCGCTCACCACGGTCGCCGCGTTCACCGGTGCGAACGAGGTCGCCGGCGTGGCCCGCTGGCAGGCGATCCTGTTCCCCACGCTCGTGTTCGCCCTCCCCGCGGTCCTCGCGGCGCTCGTGACGGAATGGCGCGAGGCGGGCTCGGGCGCGGTCGCCCGCGTGCGCGACCGCGTCGAGGCGCAGCCTCACGGCTGGAGCGAGGCCCCCGCGCTGATCGCCCGCGGCGGGGCCGTGACGGTGACCGGACTCGTCGGCGCCGGCGCACTCGTGCTCGGGGTCTCGCTGTTCGCCCGGGCCGGGCAGATCGTCGCGCTCTTCCAGGCGTCCAGCGTCGACCCCGCCGGATCGGTGGTCATCACGCTCGGTCAGCTGGCCTACCTCCCCACGCTCGTGGTGTGGGCGCTCGCCTTCGTGGCGGGGCCCGGATTCGCTGTCGGCACCGGCACGGCCGTGTCGCCCGCGGGCACGCAGGTGGGCGTGCTGCCGGGCATCCCGGCGCTCGGCGTCGTGCCCGAGAGCACGACGACGTGGCTGCTGCTGCTCGCCCTGATCCCGGTCGGCATCGGCGCGCTGGCCGGGTGGATCGCCCGCTCGCGCCTGGTGGGCCCGGCGGCGCCACGTGCGGGGGCCTCGGTCGCACCCCGCCCGCAACCCGCGTCGTCGCGGTTCGACGACGGCCGCACCGCCGCGCTGTCGGGCCTGCTCTCGGCCTCCGGCGACGAGGACCCCGACGCCGGTCCGGAGGACGTCGAACCGGATGCGGGGCGTCACGGTCACGACGGTGACGAGCCGATCGCCGCCCGACTCGTGATCGCCCTCGGCATCGCCGTCGTGAGCGCGGCCGCGGCAGCGCTCCTCTCGTTCGCCGCGTCGGGCTCGCTCGGCCCCGGACGCCTGTCGGAGTTCGGCCCCCAGCCCGGACCCGTCGCCCTCGCCGTCGGCATCGAGGTGCTGATCGGCGCCGCGATCCTGCTGCTCGCACCGGTCGGTCGCACCGGGGCGCAGGGGAGTGGCGGGCTGGCGGCATCCACCTCTCCGCAGCCGGCGGAGCGCGACGACGCGGACATCGAGGCCGACGCCGGCGCCGACGAGCCGCAGCGGATCCCCGACCTCGACGACACGGCCGACCTCGCGGCGATCGCCGCGGCGTGGAGCAGCCTGCGCGCCGTTCCCGGCCCCCCGGCGCCGACCCGTGGCGGCGACGCGGCACGGCGCGAGCCGCCGGGCGAGGCCACGACCGAGCCGATCGATCTGCCGCCTGCCCCCTGACGCGACCCGTATATGTACGCGGATCGGCGGGGATCGCGTACATGTACGACGAACGAACACCGGGGTGTGAAGGAACGGGCGGACGGCGGGCGGGGTCGGGCCGACACACTCCGCAGGCGCACCGGGCGGTTCCCAGTAGACTGACCAGGTGCTCACGGTCGCCGTCCTCATCTCGGGCACAGGGTCGAATCTGCGCGCTCTGCTCGACGCGGCGGCCGACCCCGAGTTCCCCGCCCGCATCGTCGTCGTCGGCGCCGACCGCGAGGCCGAAGGCTTCGCACACGCCGAGGAGTACGGCATCCCGACCTTCATGGTCCCGTTCGCGCGCTTCGACACCCGCGACGAGTGGGGCGCCGAACTCGGTGCGCAGCTCGCGGTGTGGCAGCCCGACCTCGTCGTGCTGAGCGGCCTCATGCGCCTGCTGCCGGCAGACCTCGTCGACGCGTGGTCGCCGCGCATCGTCAACACCCACCCGGCGTATCTGCCCGAGTTCCCCGGCGCCCACGGCGTGCGCGACGCGCTCGCCGCCGGAGTCGTGCAGACCGGCGCCAGCGTCATCATCGTCGACAACGGGGTCGACTCGGGGCCGATCCTCGCCCAGGAGCGCGTGCCCGTGCTCCCGGGCGACGACGAGCACGCCCTGCACGAGCGCATCAAGCCCGTCGAACGCCGCCTGCTGATCGACGTGGTCCGCCGCGTCGCGACGGGCGACCTCGACCTCGCGGCGACGTCCGCGAACGCCCAGCTCTGAACCCCACCCCGGAGGAGAACCGACATGGCCGGACCGAGCCACGACCCCGCCCTGTATCGTCCCCGTGATGTCGTCCCGGTCCGCCGGGCGCTCGTGTCGGTGAGCGACAAGACCGACCTGCTCGCGCTCGGCGAGGCGCTCGCCGGCGCCGGCGTCGAGATCGTGTCGACGGGCGGGTCGGCCTCGCTCCTGCGCGACGCGGGCTACGAGGTCACGGACGTGTCGGCGGTCACCGGGTTCCCCGAGTCGCTCGACGGGCGCGTCAAGACGCTGCACCCCGGCGTGCACGCGGGTCTGCTGGCAGACCTGCGTCTCGAAGACCACGAGCGTCAGCTCGCCGAGCTCGGCATCTCGCCGTTCGAGCTGGTCGTGGTGAACCTGTACCCCTTCGTCGAGACCGTCGCCTCGGGCGCGCAGGGCGACGACGTCGTCGAGCAGATCGACATCGGCGGCCCCGCCATGGTGCGCGCGTCGGCCAAGAACTTCGCCAACGTCGCGATCGTCGTCTCGCCGTCGTCGTACCCCGCGGTCATCGAGGCGGTCAAGAACGGCGGCACGAGCCTCGTGCAGCGTCGCGAGCTCGCGGCACGGGCCTTCGCGCACACGGCCGACTACGACCGCGCCGTGGCGACCTGGTTCTCGGAGGGCACCCTCACCGAGGAGGCTCTGCCCGCGCACCTCACGATCCGCGCCGAGCGCCTGGCCACGCTCCGCTACGGCGAGAACTCGCACCAGCGCGCCGCGATCTACACCCGCAACGGCGGCCACGGCATCGCCCAGGCCACGCAGCTGCAGGGCAAGGAGATGTCGTACAACAACTACGTCGACGCCGACGCCGCGCTGCGGGCCGCGTTCGACATGGTCAAGCCGGCCGTCGCGATCATCAAGCACGCGAACCCGTGCGGCATCGCGGTGACCGCCCCCAACGCGCTCGACCCGATCGCCAGTGCGCACCTGCGCGCCCACGAATGCGACCCGGTGTCGGCGTACGGCGGCGTCATCGCCGCGAACGGCACGGTCACCCTCAAGATGGCCGAGAACCTGAAGGACATCTTCACCGAGGTCATCGTCGCGCCGTCGTTCGAACCGGCCGCGCTGGAGGTCTTCAAGGCCAAGAAGAACCTGCGTCTGCTGCAGCTGCCCGAGGACTGGCAGCAGGAGCGCATGGACGTGCGCCTGGTGTCGGGCGGCCTGCTGCTGCAGGACGCCGACCGCTTCCCCGACGACATCGAGTCCGTCGCGAAGGACTGGCAGCTGGTCTCAGGCGAACAGCCGGCGCCCGAGCAGATGGAGAACTTCATCTTCGCGTGGAAGTCGTGCCGCGCCGTGAAGTCCAACGCGATCGTGCTGGCCAAGGGCTCGGCGACCGTCGGCATCGGCATGGGTCAGGTCAACCGCGTCGACTCGTGCCGCCTCGCGGTCGAGCGGGCCGGTGACCGCGCCGCGGGATCGGTCGCGGCATCCGATGCGTTCTTCCCGTTCGCCGACGGCCCGCAGGTGCTCATCGACGCCGGCATCACGGCGATCATCCAGCCCGGCGGATCCGTCCGCGACGACGAAGTCATCGCCGCCGCGAAGGCTGCGAACGTCACGATGTTCTTCACGGGCGAGCGTCACTTCTTCCACTGAGCGTGTCTCGACGGCCCCGGCGCGGATCCCCGCCCGGGGCCGTCGTGCGCTCTATGTGCTCCGGCCGCCGGCATCCACAGTCGTGTCCGATTTCCGCGAGCCGATGTCGGTGGAGCGTGTCAGGCTAGGGGCATGAGCCTGGCCATGACGTTCGACGAGAGGTACCGCGCGATCGATTCGCGCGACGCCCGCTTCGACGGGCAGTTCGTCACGGCGGTGCGTTCGACGGGCATCTACTGCCGCCCGAGCTGCCCCGCCCGCACGCCCAAGCCGTCGAACGTGACGTTCTATCCGACGAGCGCGGCGGCCCACGAGGCCGGCTACCGCGCCTGCAAGAGGTGCCTGCCCGAAGCCGCGCCCGGATCGCCGCAGTGGAACCTCCGCGGCGACACCGCCGGCCGCGCGATGCGGCTCATCGCCGACGGCGTCGTCGAGCGCGAGGGCGTACCCGGCCTCGCCGGCCGCCTCGGCTACTCGCCGCGTCATCTGACGCGCCTGCTCACCGCCGAGCTCGGCGCCGGGCCGCTGGCCCTCAGCCGTGCACACCGCGCGCAGACCGCCCGCATGCTGCTCGTCGGCACCGATCTCTCCGCCGCCGATGTCGCCTTCTCGTCCGGCTTCGCGAGCGTCCGCCAGTTCAACGACACGATCCGTGAAGTGTTCGGGATGCCGCCCACCGAGCTGCGTGCGCGGCGCCCGGTCTCGCGCCACCTCGACGCCCTGGCCCCGGGCGTGACGATCGATCTCGCGTTGCCGCACCGCGGTCCGCTCGACGCCGACGGGCTGTTCGCCTGGATGGCCGCCCGCGCGGTCGCCGGGGCCGAGGTCGCCACGGCGGCGACGTTCGCCCGCACGCTGCGCCTGGCCCACGGCCCGGTGTGGTTCGAGTTGCGGGTCGACGAGCTCGGGCGTGTGCGGCTGCGCGCCGCGCTGTCCAACCTCGCCGACCTGTCGAGCCTCGTCACGCGCGCGCGGCGGCTGTTCGACCTCGACGCCGACCCTGTCGCCGTGGACGAGTCGCTCTCGCGGCACGCCGAGCTCGCACCGCTCGTCGCGGCGCTGCCCGGCATCCGCGTGCCGGGGGCGGCCGATCCGCACGAGATGCTCATCCGCGCGATGGTGGGACAGCAGATCACCGTCGTCGCCGCGCGCACCGCGCTGACGGCGCTGACGGCCGCGCTCGGCGAGAAGGTGCCGGCGTTCGCGGGCATGGCCCTCGACGGCGGCGAGGCCCCGCTGCTGTTCCCGAGCATGGCGGCCATCGCCGAGCACGGTCACGAGGTGCTGCGCGGTCCCGCCGCTCGCATCCGGGCGATCACCGGCGCGGCCGCCGCGCTCGCCGACGGCGCACTGACCCTCACCGCGGGCGACGACGCGGCCGACCAGCGGGCGGCGCTGCTGGCCATGCCCGGCATCGGCCCGTGGACGGCGGACTACGTGCGCATGCGCGTGCTCGCCGACCCCGACGTGTTCCTTCCCGGCGACGTCGCCGTCCGGGCGGGCGCTGCCGCGGCCGGACTCCCGCCCGAGCCGCGCGCGCTCACCGACTGGGCCGCGCGCACCGCCCCCTGGCGCAGCTACCTGACCGCACACCTGTGGCGTGCGGTCCCGCCGAAGCCGGCGCCGGTGCGCCGGGCGGCGGCATCCCGGATCCCCCTTCTCGACACCACCGGAGGCCTCTCATGAGCACCGCGACCATTCAGACCATCGACACGCCCGACGGGGCCTTCACGATCCTGTCCGACGAGCGCGGGCACGTGCTCGCGTCGGGCTGGACCGCCGACCGCGACGCGATCCTGGTGCGCCTCGCGGCCGGCGCGCGTCCGACCGAGGTGCGCGAGGGAGAGACGGATGCCGCATCCGCCGTCGCCGCGTACTACGAAGGCGACCTCGCCGCCATCGACGCAGTGCCTGTCGCGCAGCACGGCACGGTCATGCAGCTGGCCGGCTGGGCGGCGCTGCGCACGATCGAGCCCGGTCGCCCGCTGACCTACAGCGAGTTCGCGACTCTGCTCGGGTCGCCCAGCGCCGTCCGGGCCGCGGCATCCATCTGCGCCCGCAATGCGCCCGCGCTGTTCGTCCCGTGCCACCGCGTGCTGCGCACCGACGGCTCGCTCGGCGGCTTCGCGTGGGGACTGCCCGTCAAGCAGCGGCTGCTCGACCGCGAGGCGGGGGTGCCGGCGCTCGTGTGAAGCGACGAGAGAGGCTGGGGCGCAGAGACTTTCCGGGGGTGCGGAAAGCGCTTGTTGCGCTCAGCCTTTTCTCAGGTATACCCTGGAGGGCTGGCGTGTCGTTTCGGCGGCACCCAGCCCTTATCCCACGATCCGAGGAGGAAGCCATGTCTCAGGCCATCGTCACCACGAAGCCGATTGTCTTCCTCCCTGCCATCGCCGGGACGACGCGCGTCGACTACGCCGGGTAGAACCCCGAGCCGACCTCCGCAGATCCGCCGCCTCCGCGGCATAGGATCGCCCGTCCTCGCGTTCTGGCCCTCCAGGACGACGCATCAGCGCCCCCACCGACGTGTTCTCGGCGCGCCCATCCCGCGGCATCCGTTCGCAACTCCGCTCCACCCACCCCACAAGGATCATGACCCCGTCTTCCGCTGAGAGACTGTCCACCCCGCGGGCGCTCGCCCGCCTCTACCCGTTCGTCAAACCCGCACTGCCGCGGATGGTCGGCGGGTTCTTCACCGCGCTCGGCGCCGCGGTGATGACCCTCATCATCCCGCTCGTGCTGCAGGCCGTCGTCGACGGCCCGATCCAGTCCGGCGACCTCACGCTGATCGTGTGGGCCTCGCTCGGCGTGCTCGTGCTGGGCGTGCTCGAAGCGCTGTTCATCTTCCTGCGCCGCGCGTTCGTGCTCACCCCCGGCACCGCTGTCGAGTACGAGATCCGCCAGCAGTTCTACCGGCGCCTGCAGCGACTGCCCGTCGCTTTCCACGACAAGTGGCAGTCGGGGCAGCTGCTCAGCCGCATGATGCAGGACATCAACCTGATCCGCCGCTGGCTGATCTTCGGCCTGATCCTGCTCGTCGTCAACGTGCTGACGATCATCGTCGGCTCGGCCCTGCTGTTCCGCTGGCACTGGGCGCTGGGCACCACGTTCCTCGTCGTGTCGATCCCGCTGTGGTTCTTCGGCTACCGGTTCGAGCGCAACTACGGCGTGCTCGCGCGGCAGAGCCAGGACCAGGCCGGCGACCTCGCGACCTCGGTCGAAGAGAGCGTGCACGGCATCCGCGTGCTCAAGGCCTTCGGCCGCGGCAAGCACGCGCTGCAGAAGTTCCAGCGACAGGTCGAGACGCTGCGCGGCACCGAGCTGCGCAAGGCCCGCGAGGTCGGCGTGCTGTGGTTCTGGCTCGAAGTGATCCCGATGATCGCCTTCGCGCTGTGCCTGCTGCTGGGCATCTGGCTCACCAGCGACAACCAGCTGACCGTCGGCGAGCTGTTCGCGTTCTTCGCGATGGCCACGGCGATGCGCTGGCCGCTGGAGTCGCTCGGGTTCCTGTTCTCGTTCCTCGTCGACGCCCGCACCGCGACCGACCGCGTGTTCGAGGTGCTCGACGAGGAGAACACGATCGTCGACCCGGCCGAGCCGAAGACGATCGCGGACCCCGCGGGCGAGCTCGCGTTCCGGGGCGTGCACTTCCGGTACCAGGATGCCGCCGCCACCGAGCGCGACCTGCTCGACGGCGTGGACCTCGTGCTGCGCCCCGGCGAGACGATGGCCCTCGTTGGCCTGACCGGCTCGGGCAAGACGACGCTCACCACCCTGCCGGGGCGTCTGTACGACGTCACCGGCGGTGCGGTCGAGCTCGACGGCGTCGACGTGCGCGACCTCGGGCTCGAAGAGCTGCGGACCCACATCTCCATGGCGTTCGAGGACGCGACGCTGTTCTCTGCCTCGGTGCGCGAGAACGTGCTGCTCGGCCGTGACGACCTCGATCCGAAGAGCCCCGCGGCGCAGGCCGTGCTCGACGAGGCGCTGCAGATCGCCCAGGCGCAGTTCGCGTACGAGCTGCCCGACGGCGTCGACACCACGGTCGGCGAAGAGGGGCTGTCGCTCTCGGGCGGTCAGCGTCAGCGTCTGGCGCTCGCCCGGGCGGTGGCTGCCAAGCCCGCCGTGCTCGTGCTCGACGACCCGCTGTCGGCGCTCGACGTCGACACCGAGGCGCTCGTCGAGGCGGCGCTGCGCCGGGTGCTGGCCACCACGACCGCGCTCATCGTCGCGCACCGCCCGTCGACGGTGGCTCTGGCCGACCGCGTGGCGGTGCTGGAGTCCGGTCGCATCACCGCGGTGGGCACGCACTCCGACCTGCTGCGCGAGAGCGAGCACTACCGTCACGTGATCTCGAGCCTCGAGGCGGCCGCCGCCGAGGAGGACGCCGAGCGCGCCGAGGCCGAGGCAGAGTACGACAAGCAGACCGATGCGCGAGAACGCATCACGACCGAAGAAGTGGAGGTGAACCTGTGAGCACGGTCACCGGAACCCAGGGCGAGGATCGCCACGACTACACCAAGGCCGAGAGCCGGGCGATCCGCCAGCGCTCGCTGCGCCTGCTGCTCTCGCTGCTGAAGCCGAAGCGCCCGCTCGTGGTGCTCACCGCCGTGGTGATCATCGCGTCGACGGCCCTGCGGGTCCTCGGCCCTGCCCTGATCGGGTACGGCATCAACGTCGCACTGCCGTACGCGGTGAACGAGGCGGATTGGATGCCGGCGATCGGCGTCACCGCCGTCTACATCGTGTCGGGCGTCCTGGGCGCGGCCCTCATCGGCTGGTTCGTCGTGCTGTCGGCGAAGCTCACCCAGGCGGTGCTGATGGACCTGCGGCTGCGGATCTTCCGCCACACGCAGCGCCTCAGCCTCGAGTTCCACGAGACGTACACCTCGGGCCGCATCATCTCGCGCCAGACGAGTGACCTGGAGTCGATCCGCGAACTGATGGACGGCGGCCTCAACCAGCTCGTGCAGGGTGCGCTGTTCGGCGTCTTCACGCTGGTGATGCTGCTGCTCACCGACCCGCAGAGCGCGCTGGTCATCCTGCTGATGGTCATCCCGCTGTCGTTCCTGATGCGCTGGTTCTACATCCAGTCGCAGAAGGGCTTCCGCGAGTCGCGCGTGGTCAGCGCGCGCCTGATCGTCCAGTTCGTCGAGACCATGACGGGCATCCGCGCGGTCAAGGCGTTCCGCAAAGAGAAGCGCAACGACGTCGAGTTCGGCGAGGTGTCGGCGGACTACCGCCGGGTCAACCTGCGGCTGGTCAAGCTGTACGGCATCTTCGACCCGGGCCTGATCCTCCTCGCCAACATCACGATGTCGATCGTGCTGCTGTGGGGCGCGTTCCGGGTGGTCGACGGCACGCTGCTGGTCGGGACGCTGCTGTCGGCGGTGCTGTACGTGCGCAACTTCTTCAGCCCGCTGGAGGAGGTCGCGATGTTCCTCAACTCGTACCAGTCGGCCACGGCCGCGCTCGAGAAGGTGTCGGGCGTGCTGGAAGAGGAGCCCACGGTTCCCGATCCGCAGCAGCCGGTCGACCTGTGGGAGGCGAAGGGGCACCTGAACTTCGACGGCGTCGAGTTCGGGTACGGCAACGGCAAGGTGATCCTGCCGGACTTCTCGCTCGACATCCCGGCAGGGCAGACGATCGCGCTGGTCGGCACGACGGGTGCCGGCAAGTCGACCCTCGCCAAGCTGGTGTCGCGGTTCTACGACCCCACCAAGGGCGGGGTGACCCTCGACGGCGTCGACCTGCGTTCGCTGCATCCGAAGGACCTGCGCCGCGCGATCGTCATGGTCACGCAGGAGGCCTACCTGTTCAGCGGCACGGTCGCCGACAACATCGCGCTGGGCAAGCCCGACGCGACGATGGAAGAGATCCAGGCCGCGGCGCGCGCGGTGGGGGCGGACGCCTTCATCGAGGAGCTCCCGGACGGCTACGACACCGACGTGAACAAGCGCGGCGGCCGCGTGTCGGCGGGTCAGCGCCAGCTGATCTCGTTCGCACGCGCGTTCCTGGCGAACCCGGCGGTGCTGATCCTCGACGAGGCCACCGCTTCGCTCGACATGCCGTCCGAGCGGCAGATCCAGGACGCCCTGCAGACGCTGCTCGCCGACCGCACCGCGATCATCATCGCCCACCGCCTGTCGACGGTGGCGATCGCCGACCGCGTGCTGGTGATGGAGCACGGCCGCATCATCGAGGACGACGCTCCTGCCGCCCTGATCGGCGGCACGGGCAAGTTCGCGCAGCTGCACGCCGCATGGCGCGAGTCGCTCGTGTAACCCACTCCGACCGCGGATGCCCCGGCCCACCTGTCCACACAGGGCCGGGGCATCCTCTTCGGATCGCGCAGGATGGGCGCCCGGGCGAGGAGGGGACCGGGTCGGTCGAGCCTTCGGCCGGGGGCCCAGTCGCGCGGGTCAGGCGCTGGCGCGCCAGACGGCAGGGGCGAGAGGATGCCGGGGGCCGAGGTCGGCGAGGGCGACGGCGCCGTCGATGCCGTGGCCGCGGGGCTCGACGAGCGCGACGTCGAAGTCGCTCGCGGCGATGTGCGACGCGAAGGCCTCGTGCAGCTGCGGGGAGCGGAAGACACCGCCGATCGCGCACACCGAGAAGTGCTCCGACGCGTCGGAGCGCACGCGCCGCAGCGCCGTCTCGACGCTGTGGGCGAGTTCGCCACCGGCCAGCACCGTGATGTGCTGCGACACGGCGTCGCCCTCCGCGGCCAGCCGCGCGACGTGCTCGGCGAACGACGCCACGACACGCACGCGGTCGTGGTCGGCCTGCAGGTCGATGTACGCCTGGGTGAGGTCGGGCCAGCGCTCCTCGGCGACCTGGCGCAGCGCGGTGGCCGGGCCGCGTCCGTCGAACTCGCGCATGACGGCGTCGAGGGCCTCCCGGCCGATCCAGTAGCCGCTGCCCGCGTCGCCCATGAGGTACCCCCAGCCGTCGATGCGCGCGACCTGCGTCGCACCGACGGCCAGGGTGACCACTCCCGTCCCGGCTGCGACCACCGCGCCGTGCACGTCACCGAGAGCCCCGAGGAACGAAGTCGTCGAATCGTGCGCGAGGATGACCTCGCGCACGCGCGGCTCGTCGATCCGGGAGAGGAGGCCGGCGGCATCCGCTTCTCTCGTCGTGAGGCCCGAGACGCCGGCGGTCACCACCGACGTCTCGGCGCCGGAGCGTTCGATCGCGGCGCGAGTGACGGCGGCCAACTGCGGCAGCAGCTCCTCGTGCGTGTCGATGCCGGGGAACACGAGGTCCTGCCCGCCCGCGCGCACCTTGATCCCGGTCTGCCCGGCATCGATCGCCAGAACTGTGCTCATTCGGCTGTCGCCCTTTCTTCCCCGGAGCCTCGTGCCGTGCCGGTGCTAGCGCACCGAGACGGCGTCGAGCTCGTGGTGTCCTTCGTTGAGATAGACGTTGATCCCGCGCACGTCGCCGAGCAGCGCCTGGCAGTCGGCACTCAGCGTCGTGAGGTCGATCACCACCGCATCGGCGCCCGTGTGCGCCCCCGAGACCCAGCCGGCCTGCGCGGTCTCGCACCAGGTCCAGTCCGGCCCGAGCTGCAGCGCGGCCTTCGTGTCGAAGCCGGTGGTCGACGACACATCCAGCAGCAGCTGGGTGCGCCCCGACAGGTCGAGCCCACCCGAGCGGCTGACCCAGTCGCCCCCGGCTCCCGGGTCCACCACCAGTCTGCCGCCGGTCGCGGAGGCCGTGCCCCCATTGGTCTCCCATGAGGCGATGTTCCACCCGTCGGCGCCCGACGTGAAGTCCGAGATCACGACGGGCGCCGTGTCGACGCGCACGGCGTCCGTCGCGAAGAGCGACCGGGCGAGCTCCGCACGGTCGACCCGCGGCGCCGCACCGAAGCGTGTGGCGGATGCGGCGGCCATGACGCCCGCGTCGACGGCCCACGAGACGGCGGCGGTGGCGGCATCCGGAACATCCCGGAACGCGTGGGCCGCACCGGGCTCCGGCGAACCCGCCAGCTGCCACAGGGCGACGGCCAGGTCGAGCCGCGACGTGCCGGCGGGCGCGGCGGCCGCGGCGTCGTACGCGGCGAACACCGCACGCAGCTCGTCGGCCGACACCGCGCGGGTGGGGTGGAACCGCCCGTTCTTGTCGCCCAGGTCGTACACGCCGTGCAGCCACTCGATCGCGGCGTAGTCGGCGGCCTCACGCGGCACGTCGGCGTACGTCGTCGGCGGCGGGGTGCCGGGGACGGCGCGCAGCTCGTCGAGCGAGACGGAACCGGATGCCGCACCCCCGTCGACGGCGTTGACGTAGATGTTGAACGCGGTGACCTCGGCCAGCGTCTCCGGTGTCAGGCGCCGATCGGCGTGCGCGGTGTCCCACGGGGCCGGACGCCAGTCCGCGAACGGGATCGTCGCGAGGTACGGGTCGTCGCCCGCGAGCGACGGATAGGCCTCGAACGAGACGCCGTCGGCCACGAGCTGCAGCACGAGCTTGTTGTTCGACGCGTCGGGGTCGACCCACAGCTGGAAGTCCCAGAAGTCCGACCAGTCCGCCGCGACCTGCTTGCCCACGCCGGTGTAGCTCTGCGTCGCGAACGAGTAGTCGAACCGCAGCGCCTGGGTGCCGCCGCCGACCGCCGCGCCGTCCGCGGCGCGGGCGAGGCCGATCGCATTGGCGCCGATCTGCGTGTACTCGGTGCGCAGCGCCGTGTCGTCGCCGTAGCCCTCGAAGTCGTCGACGGTGCCGGGCGCCAGCTGCGGGCGCTCGCCGGTCACGACCGTCGAGGTGCGGGTGGCGACCTCGGTTCCGCCTGCGACGACGTGCAGGGTCAGCGTGTGCGTCGAGTTGTCGAGCAGCTCGGCGGGCACCGACCAGGTTCCCGTCCACCACAGGCCGCCCGCCGCGGGCGCGGTCAGCTCGACCTCTGCCACGGCGTCGTCGACCGTGACGTACACGCGGTCGGCGTCGTAGCCGCGCACCGAGGCGCGCAGCGTGGTCGGGCTGGTCGCGACGCGGGCGCCGTCGGCGGGGCTCGCCAGGTGGGCGGTCGGGGCCGCCGCGGCGGCATCCGTCGATACGTCGTACACATCGGGCAGATCCGACGCGAACAGCGTGCGGGCATCGTCGTAGTACTGCAGGAAGTCGGGCAGCATCTCGCCGCTGGTCGGCGTGTACGGGGTCGTCGACTCGCCGAAGTTGGCCCACGTCAGCATGTAGGCGGAGCGGGATGCCTCGGGGTCGGCCATGATCGCGTTCAGCACATCGGTGTACCACGACGTGTTCTGGTTCTGGCCGTCGGGCTGCACGCCGCCCGAGATGCCGAACTCGGTGAACGCGCTGATCTTGCCGCGCTCGTCGGCGAGCTCGGCGATCATGCCGAGGTCGGTGACGAGCCCGGTGAGGAACGCGGGCGACGCGGCGGCGTCGTAGGTGTCGTAGCCGAGCAGGTCGACGAAGTCGTCGCCGGGGTAGGTCCGCAGGTAGAGCTCGGCGTCGCCGCCGAACCCGCCGCCGGGCGAGAACGCGTAGAGCAGGTTGTGCACGCCCTTGACGTCGCGCAGGTACTCGACGGTGTAGCGGTACAGCTCGGCGTACTCGCCGGGGGTGCCGAATGCGGCGCCCCACCAGAACCAGGAGCCGGCGTTCTCGTGCCAGGGCCGGAAGACGATCGGGATCGGGGTGCCGTCGGCGTCGACCGCGTTCGTCGCCGCCAGTGCGACGAGGTCGAGGTAGGCGGTGAGGTCGGCGTTCTTCGCGCCGCCCGGCAGCACCGCGCGCAGGGTGTCGCCGGACGTGTCGTAGAAGTCGCCCCCGGTGACGAAGTTCTCGATGTGGGCGCTCAGCGTCGAGATGCCGCCGAGGTCGTGCGCCTCGCGGATGGACTGCGCGAGGGTGAGGGCGTTCTGCTCGCGCGGAGCGTCGGCGATGCCGGGGCGTTCCCGGCCCTCGATGATGAGCCCGTCGAACCCGAACACGGCGGGGTAGTCGCCGGTCGCGGCCTTGACGTCGCTGGAGACGCCGTCGCGCACCGCGAAGCTCTCGCCGTAGTCGGTGGTGTGCTGGTGGCCGAACAGCATGCTCGTGCCGCGCACATCGCGCAGGTAGGCGAACAGGCTGCGGGTCTCGGGGGTCGCGGCGTCGTCGACGAGGTCTACCGAGGCCGTGGCGGCGGGGCTCGCCGGCGCGGGCGCGGCGGCGCTCGCGGCAGGAGCGAGCCCGCCGAGCACGAGCGCCGTGGCGGCGGTGGCTGCGGCGGCGGTGGTGATGGCAGTGCGTACAGACAACAGGGGGCGGTTCATCGTCGAATCCCTCTCGGTCGGCAGTGCATGGGTGGGGAGGTCGGGGAGGTGGACAGGGAAGGGCGCCGGTGGATGCCGGGCCCCGGGCAGGCGGGAGGCTCAGGCGCCGCCCGCCCGGCGCCGGTACGCGTTCCGGAGGAACGCACCGGCGGGCTTGCCGTAGGGGCAGTAGTCGTCGTTGGTCGCGGCGTCGGAGGAGGAGTACAGCCCGGCCGGCCAGTCCCACAGCATGAAGCCGCGCATCCACTGTCGTTCGTCGCACGCGGCGAACATGGCCTCGTAGTACCGCAGCTGCTCAGCGCCGGAGGGGCCGCCGGGCAGCGCCCAGTCGTTGGGCCGGGCGGGGGACCCCTCGCGGGACGGGCATCCCGCCTCCATGAAGAAGAACGGCTTACCCGACCCGACCACGACCCGTTCGATGCGGTCGAGCTGCTCGGTCCACGAGTCGATCGGGTAGTACCCGCTCGAGGCGATGACATCGACCGCGTCCCACCACGTGAGCCGGTCCTCCTGGTACTTGTCGCAGTTGTACGTGACGATGCCCGTGTACACGGCGCGGATGTCGGCGATCAGCGCGCGCCACTGCGCCTCGCGCGCGTCGGCGCGCACCATCTCGCACCCGATGCAGAGCATCTCGCATCCCTCGGCCTCGGCGATGCGCGCCGCGTGGAGGAGGAACTCGCGATACGACGCGAACCATTCGCCCCACGTCGGCTCGCCGGGCACGTCCTGGTCGAAGAAGCCGATGTGGGCGCGCCACGTGCCGTCCGCGACGTTGACGACGGGCTTGAGGCACACCTTGAGCCCGAGCGACTTCGCCTCGCGGATCGCCCAGACGATCTCGTCGTCGGTGACGGTCGGCGCGTCGCGGAACCGCACGTCGGTCGACTGGGCGCTGTCCTGCAGCGCCGAGTACGCCAGAGCGGTCCAGTTCACGCCGTGCCCGGCCATGAGGCGCATCGACTCGGCCGCGCCGTCGGTGGCCCACGTTCCGCGCACGCCGGTCCACCCCCAGGTCATTCCGGCCACGTACGGGTCGAGTGCCTGGGGGAGCGGGGCGGTCACGAGGCGACCAGTTCGTTCGCCGTCCGCAGCACACGCGGATCCGACAGAGCGGATGCCGCCAGCACAGGTCCGTCGTGCCGCACCAGCACTGTCGTGCTCTCGCCGGGCAGCAGCGTCAGCAGGGCGTCCGCGGCGACGGCGTCGGGGTCGACCTTGTCGACGAGCAGCGTCAGCTCGCGCACCAGGCTCCGGGCAGCGACCGTGACGAGGGTGCCGCCCTCGGCAGCGGTCGTGGTCACCTCGACCTGTGCGGCGCCGAGCGAGGAGTCCCGGGGCTCGGCGAAGAACCAGAACCCGCGCACGTCGTCGACGCCCGCCACGACCAGCTCGCCGGCGGCGTCCCGCGCATCCGCGACCCCGGTGGGGAGCGGGACGACGACGGTCTCGCGCGGTGCGAGCGAGACAGCGCTCGTGAACCGGTCGAGTTCGGCGCCGTCGAACCCGAGCCGGCGCGCGACGAGCTCGCCGCTCCACGCGTCGGAGGTGTCGTTCGACAGCACCGCGGCGAGGCCGCCGTCGCGGGGCTGGATCGTCACGGCGCGCGGGGCGAACGCGTTCTTGAGGCCGTAGTAGAGCGGCTTCGGGCGCTCGTCGCCGTCGATCGCGGCCCACGAGGTGACCGGCCAGCAGTCGTTGAGCTGCCACACGATGGCGCCCTGCGTGTGCGGCGCCCACGAGCGGAAGTGCTCCAGCGCCGTGCGCACGGCCAGCGCCTGGTTGAGCTGCATCGCCCAGTGCCAGGTCTCCATGTCTTCGGGCAGCCGGAAGTGGGGGATGAGCCCGCTGGTGAGCTTGGCGTTGCCGTCGGCCGCCTTCTGGTGCACGATCATGCCCGGCGACTCGGGGGTGAGGGGCGCATCCGAGACCGAGCGGACGAGCGTCGACCACGCCGGCGGCCCCTGCCAGCCGAACTCCGCCACGAAGCGCGGCGTGTGCTCGCGGTACGTGGTCCAGTCGCGACGGTTCCACTGCTCCCAGAGGTGCATCGAGCCGTGCAGCTCGTCGTTGGGGTGTGGACCGGTCTGCTGCTCGCCGTCCCAGCCCATGCCGGGGCTGAACGGGCTGCCGGGAGCGTAGGGCACGTGCGGGGCGAGCTCGGCGACGAGCGCCGGGAACAGCTCGTAGTAGTAGTGGGCGCCCCACGTCTTGCCGTCCAGGCGCAGCTTCCAGCCCCAGTCCTCGTAGCCCCACAGGTTCTCGTTGTTGCCGGTGAGCAGCACGAGCGAGGCGTGGTGGCCGAGCCGGATGATGTTCTCGCGCGCCTCGGCCTCGATCTCGGAGCGCAGCGGGTCTTCTTCTGCGTATGCGGCGCACGCGAACAGGAAGTCCTGCCACACGAGCAGCCCGAGCTCGTCGGCCAGTTCGTAGAAGTCGTCGGACTCGTACAGCCCGCCGCCCCACACCCGGATCAGGTTGAGGTTCGCGTCGAGCGCCTGCTCGAACCGCCGCCGCAGCCGGTCACGCGTGATCCGCACCGTCAGGGCGTCGTCGGGGATCCAGTTGACGCCCTTCACGAAGACGGGCTGGTCGTTCACGACGAGGGTGAACGGCGTGCCTGACTCGTCGGCGGTCAGGTCCCACCGCACGTCGCGGAAGCCGACCGACCGGTGCGTCGCGTCGAGCACCCGCGCCTCGCCGGCCCCGTGGAGCCGCACGTCGACGACGTAGAGCGCCTGAGCGCCGTATCCCGCTGGCCACCAGCGCTCCACCTCGGCCAGTTCGAGCACGACGCGCGCACGGTCGCCGACGACCTCGGCGGTCGCGCTGGGCGCGGTCCCATCGTCGAGCGCGGCCTTCGGTCCCGCGGCGGCGACGCTGATGAAGAGCGGAGTGGATGCCGCCCCCGGCGCCCGTTCGACGGCGACCTCGACGGTGACCGTGCCGCCATCGCCCGACGGCGTCGCGACCACCCGGGTCTCGGCCAGGCGGGCGACGGACCAGGACTCCAGGCCCACCGGCTTGACGATCCCGCTCGTATAGGTCGCGATGCCCCAGTCCCACCCGAAGCTGCAGGCCGACTTGCGGATCGCGTCGTAGGGGAGCGGGTAGGGGCGCTGGCGCACTCCGAGGGAGACGCTCTGCTCGTTGGCGTACTTGATCGGCGAGCGGAACGCGACGACCAGGTCGTTCTCGCCGTCGACCAGCGCGTCCCGCACGTCGAACCGGTACGAGCGGTGCTGGTTGGCGGTCGCCCCGATCTCACGGCCGTTCAGGCGGATCGTGGTGACGGTGTCGAGACCCTCGAAGACGAGATCCGTGCGGTCGGCGGCATCCGCCGTCCAGTCGAACGACGTCCCGTACGTCCAGTCGACGAGGCCGATCCAGGCCAGCGCCGACTCGTTGTCGTCGAGGAACGGGTCGGGGATGAGCCCGGCCGACAGCAGGTCGGTGTGCACGCAGCCGGGCACGACCGCGGGGATCGCGGCGTCGAGGCCCGTCGGCGCGGGGCCGGCCGACGCGCGCAGCGTCCACCCCGTGTCGATCGGACGGAACGTGAGGGCAGTGGTCACTTGACGGCTCCTGCGGTCAGGCCCTTGTAGATCCAGCGCTGCAGCAGCAGGAAGGCGATGAACGTCGGGATGATGACGAGGAGCGTCCCGGCGGCGATCACCTCCCACTGGGCGCCGTACGGTCCCTTGAACCGGAACAGCGACGTCGAGATGAATCCCTGCGACGGCAGATAGAGGAAGGGCAGGTAGAACTCGTTGTAGATGGCGATGCCCTTGATGATCACGACTGTCGCGATCGCCGGGCGGAGGAGGGGAAGCACGATCCGCCAGTAGATCGTCCAGCGGTTCGCACCGTCGATCATGGCAGCCTCGTCGAGTGAGATCGGGATCGACTGCATGAACTGGATGAAAAGGTAGATCGCGATGATGTCGGTGCCCATGAACAGGATGATCAGGGCCAGCATCGAATCGTAGAGGCCGAACGCGTTGATGAGCTGGAACGTCGCGACCTGCGTCGTGACTCCGGGGATCAGCGTCGCGATGAGGAACAGTGCGAGCACGAGCCGCTTGCCGCGGAAGTTGAACCGGTCCAGGGCATAGGCGGCGGCCGTGCCGATGAAGATCGTGCCCACCAGCGACACCGCCAGCACGATGGTCGTGTTCACGAAGCCCTCGAGCATCTTGCCGCTGACGAACGCGGTGACGAAGTTGTCGAAGTTCAGCCAGTTCGACGGCAGTGTGAACGGGCCGGTCTGCGCATACTCGGTCTTGGTCTTGAGACCCGCGAACAGCAGCACCGACAGCGGCAGGATCGTGACGATCGACGCGACGACGAGGCTCGTGTACTTCGCGGTCGTCGCCGTACCGCCGCGCAGGCGCTCCCACGGGGAGCGGCCGCGGATCTTGCGCTCGGGCAGGGCGGTGCGCACCGGCATCGTGCGCAGGGGTTCGGTGGTGGTCATGTCAGATCGACCTTCTCGTCGGGGAAGACCTTGCGCTGGATCCAGGTCACGATCAGCACGATGAACAGGAGGACGACGGCCATCGCCGACGCGAGCCCGACCTGCCGGTAGCTGAACGCGGTCTGCAGGGTGTTGATCACGAACGTGTTGGAGCCGTTCGCGCCGCCGGTCATGATGAAGGGCACCTCGAAGACGCTGAGGCTGCCCGAGATCGCGAGGATCACGGTGAGCCCGACGACGCGGCGGATGCCGGGGAAGATGATCGCCCAGAACTGCGACCAGCGGTTCGCGCCGTCGATCTCGGCCGCCTCGTACAGCTCGTGCGGGATGGACTGGATCGCGCCGAGGAAGAGCACGAAGCCCATGCCCGTGTAGCGCCACACCGAGGTGCCGGCCAGCGACCAGTTCACGATGTCGGGATCGCCCAGCCACTGCGGCGGATCGGTGACGCCGAACCAGCCGAGGACGGTGTCGAGCGTGCCGTCGGGCTGGAACAGGTACAGGAACACGAACCCGACCGCGACCCCGTTGATGAGGTAGGGGAAGAACAGCACGCCGCGGAAGAAGTTCGAGAACCTCGTCGAGAAGCTCAGGATCGTGGCGAAGTACAGCGCGATCGCGATCTGGAAGAACGACGCCACGAAGTAGTAGAGGCTGACGAAGAACACCGGGAAGATGCGCGGGTCGGTGAAGACCTGCACGTAGTTGTCGAACCCGACGAGGTTCTTGGTCTGATCGAACCCGTCCCAGTCGGTGATGCTGTAGTAGAACAGGTTGGCCGCAGGCCAGTAGGTGAACAGCAGCAGCAGTCCCACCGCCGCGGCGAGGAACAGCCACGGCGTGAGGTGCTTCATGATCCCGCCGCCGGCGGAGCCGCCCTTCCGGTCGCGGCGGCCGGCCCGCCGGGAGATCCCGGCGAGCCGACCCCGGACCGGGGCGGAGAGGGCGGCAGGGGCGTCCGCGGGTGCCGCGCCAGGTGTTGCGATGGCCATTGTCTGTCGCCCTCCTTCCGTCAGCCCTTGACGCTTTCGACGGCGGCGCCCCACTTGTCGTTGAGCTCGGCGAAGTAGCTCTCCTTGTCGCCGTCGGCCGCACCGCGGGCGATGTCGACCATCTTCTGGCGGTAGATCGGGCCGTACAGGTCGATCTGCGCCTTGTCGGCGGTCGTGTTGAGGAGGGCCTCCTTGCCGGCGGGGGCGGGGTTGATCTCCATGAGCTCGACGCCGGCGTCCTCGAACGAGGTGAGCGCCTCGGGCAGCGGCTGGCTCTTGACCGTGGGGACCATGCCCTGCACCTCGACGTAGTCGGACTCGCCGACGATCCACTGGATGAACGCCCACGCTGCGGCCTTGGCCTTCGAGTGCTTGCTCACGCCGAGGTTGTAGTCACCGCCGATGACGGCGTACTGCTGCCCGTCCACGTTCGCGGGGAACGCCATGAAGCCGATGTCGTCGGCCGATGCGCCGTTGTCCTCGGCGGCGGCCTTCATCTGCGAGACGGCCCACGAGCCGAGCGTCATGGCGCCGATCTTGCCGGTGCCGATGAGCACCTTCGACTGCTCCCAGTCGGTGGTCAGCGGGTCGTCCTCGGTGAGACCGGCGGCCACGCTGTCGTACAGCAGCGAGTCGATCGCGTACTGGTCGGTGCCCTCGGTCCACGGCGCCTTGTCTTCGGCGAGCGTGATGGGGGCGTCGGGGTCGTCGGTGATCGCGCCCAGGTTGCCGAAGCTCTGGGTCAGCGTCCAGCCGGCCTTGTAGTTGGTGTAGAGCGGGACCGCGTCGGTCTTGTCCTTGATCTTCTGCAGGTCTTCGAGCCACTCGTCCTCGGTGGTGGGGAGCTCGGTGATGCCCGCCTCCTCCCAGACCTTCTTGTTGTAGACGACGCCGTTGGCGTTGCCGCCCCAGGCGATGCCGTACTGGGTGCCGTCGTAGCTCGCTGCCGGCAGGAAGCGGTACGTGTCCTCGAAGCTCGACGTCTTGCCGAGCGGCTCCAGGAACTGGTCGAACTGGTCGGGCTTGATCGTCGGGATGCCGATGACGTCGCCGTAGTTGCTGGTCGACATGCGGGTCTGCATCTCGGTCGCGTAGTCGGTGACGGCCTCGATCTTGACCTTCACGTCGGGGTACTTCGCCTCGAACTCCTTGACGTAACGGTCGTACGTGCCGTCCTGCACGAGGTCGGTGCGCCAGGTGAGCACCTTGATCTCGCCCTTGATGTCGCCGTCGATGGTGTTGCTCGCGTCGTCGGAGCCGCTGCCCGCGCAGCCGCTCATCGCGACCGCGGCGGTCGCCAGCAACGCGAGGGACGCGATTGCCTTCTTCGCCATGTGATTCTCCTTGTCAGGTTCGCCCTTGAACTGCCGGTGCGGATCATCGCACCGTCGCGTGGTTCGTCGCGCCGTCAGATTAGAGCGCTTCGAAGCGGTTCCGCAAGTAGCCGATGTCAGCGCTGTCTTGTCCTGTCCGCAGGGAAGTGCCGGTTGAGAAATGTCTATTTATCTGGGTAATGATTGGCATCTGGAAAGCCGAAGAATCGGCAATGTCCAGAGAATGTCCTACGTAGACATTTCGTCACGATGACTGCTAGCGTGAACCGCGCCCGGCAAGGAGGCCATCGATGAACGTTCAACAGCGCGCGACTCTCGAGGACGTCGCACGGCTCGCCGGCGTGAGCTCGAAGACCGTGTCGCGCGTCTTCACGCACCGTGACCTGGTCGCGCCCGAGACCGTCGACCGCGTGCTGGCGGCCGCCAAGCGACTGCGGTTCCGCCCCAACCCGCTCGCGCGCAATCTGCGTCGCGGCGGCCCCACCGACACGATCGGGTTCATCATGGGCGAGCTGAACAACCCGTTCTATTACAAGCTCGCCGCCGGGATCGAGCGCGAGCTGTCGGCGCACGGCTTCTCGCTGGTGGTGGCGACCACCGACGACACCCCCGAGGGAGAGGAGCGCGTCGCCGATGCGCTTCTCGGGCAGCGCCTCGGTGCGCTGCTGCTCATCCCGGTCGCCGACGACCAGTCCTATCTCGAGGGCGAGCGTCACCTGGGGACGCCGATCATCGCGATCGACCGCCCGGCGCGCAACCTCGTCGCCGACTCCATCGTGCTGGAGAACCACCGTGGGGTGTTCGAGGCGACCACGCGGCTGCTCGAGCGCGGGCACCGCCGCATCGGCTACATCTGCAACCCGGCATCGGTCTACACGCAGGCCGAGCGCCTGCGCGGGTACCGCGATGCGCTCGCCGCGTACGGCATCCGCGACTCCTCGCCGTGGGAGCGGCTGGCCGACGACCTGGCGCGTCCGGCCGACGGCCTGATCTCGGATCTGCTCGACCGTGCCGATCCGCCCACCGCCATCATCACCGGCAACAACCGCGTCACGATCGACGCGCTGCGCGCCTTGCGCGACCGCGACGACGACGGGCGGACCGCCCTGATCGGCTTCGACGACTTCGACACCGCCGACGTGCTGGGGGTGTCGGTCATCACTTACGACCCGCTCGCGCTCGGCAAGGCCGCCGCGACGCTCGCGATCGAGCGGATGCAGGACCCGGCGGGCTTCACCCGCCAGCTCGAGATGCCCACGTGGATCGTCGAGCGCGGCACGGGCGAACGACCCCCCGCAGAGAGGACCACCGCATGACCTCCGGCTTCATCCACCTCGAACGCGACGGCGTCGGCGTCATCATCGACGCCCGCGGCTCCGGTGTGCCCAGTGTGCTCCACTGGGGCCCGGCGACCGGCCCGCTCACCGATGCCGACGGCGTCGCGCTCGCTCAGGCGCTGAGCCGCCAGACCCCGCCGGGCACCCTCGACGCCGCCTGGCAGGTGTCGCTGTCGCCGCAGGAGGGCGACGGGTGGACAGGGCGCCCGGGGATGCAGCTGCGCGCCGCGGGCATCGTGCACCACCCGCGCTGGCTGCTCGACGGCGTCGAGGCCGATGAGCGCGGGGCGCAGTTCCGCGCCCGGGATGCGGCATCCGCTCTGCTCCTCACGATCGAGGTCGCCATCGAGGCGGGCGGCGTCGTGTGGGTGCAGCACGTGCTGCGCCACGAGGGCGGGGCGGATGCCGCACCCGTCGACGTCGACTGGCTCGAGGCGGCGCTCCCGGTGCCGACGACGACCGACACGCTGCTCACGTTCGACGGGCGCTGGACGCGCGAGAAGCGGCCCGTGGTCACCCCCGTGCCCGCGGGTGCGACGGTCCGGCAGTCCCGTCGCGGCCGCCCGGGCCACGACAACCCGGTGGCCGCGATCGCCGGGATCGGCGCCCCGCGCTGGCGCGAGGGCGAGCTGTGGGGCGTCCACCTGGCGTGGTCGAGCGACCTCACGACGCGCATCGACCGCATCACCGACGCGGTGACTCTGATCGGCGCGGGTGAGTTGCTGCGTCCCGGCGAGATCCGCCTCTCGCCGGGCGACGAGTATGCGGCGCCGCGCGCGGCGTTCGTCCACAGCGGGCACGGTCTGGACGGCTTCGCCGGTCGTGTGCACACCTGGATGCGCGCGCGGCCGCAGCACCCGGCATCCGTTCGTCCGCTCGTGCTGAACACGTGGGAGGCCGTGTACTTCGACCACGACCCGGCCCGGCTCGCCGCGCTCGCCGCGCGCGCCGCCGAGGTCGGCATCGAGCGGTTCGTGCTCGACGACGGCTGGTTCCAGGGGCGCCGCGACGACACCACGAGCCTCGGCGACTGGGTCGTCGACCGCGAGGTGTGGCCCGACGGGCTGGGACCCCTCGCGGCCCAGGTGCACGGGCTCGGCATGCAGTTCGGGCTGTGGTTCGAGCCCGAGATGGTGAGCCTCGACTCCGATGTCGCGCGCGCCCACCCCGACTGGCTGCTGCACGACCCGGGGCATCTCGACCACGAGCCCGGCCTGTCGTGGCGCGGGCAGTACGTCATGGACCTCGCGAACCCCGACGCGTACGCGCATGTGCTCGGCCAGATGGACGCGCTCGTCGGCGGGCTCGGCATCGACTTCATCAAGTGGGACCACAACCGCGACCTCGTCGAGAGCGTCCACTCGGGCCGCCCCGGCGGGCACGCCCAGATGGTCGCCGTGTACGGGCTGATGGCCGCGCTCAAGCGCCGGCATCCCTCGCTCGAGATCGAGTCCTGCTCCAGCGGCGGCGCACGCACCGACCTGGGCGTGCTCGAGGTCGCCGACCGCGTGTGGGCGAGCGACTCGAACGACCCGGTCGAGCGTCAGGACATCCAGCGCTGGACGGGCCTGCTGCTGCCGCCCGAGCTCGTCGGAGCCCATGTCGGCCCGACGACCTCGCACTCGTCCGGTCGCACCACCGCGCTGTCGTACCGCATGGCGACGAGCCTCATGGGCTCCGCCGGGTTCGAGTGGGACATCCTGTCGTGCGACGCCGACGAGACCGCGGCGATCACGCGGTTCGCGGCGCTGTACAAGGAGCTGCGGCCCATCGTCCACACCGGGACCGTCGTGCATCCCGACCTGCGGGACCCCGCATGGCGCGTCACCGGCTTCGTCGCGGAGGCTGCGGCGGTGTTCATCGTCGCCACGGTGGCGAGCCTCGAGGATGCCCGTGCCGAGCGCCTGCGCATCCCCGGGCTCGACCGTGACCGGCGCTACCGCGTGCGCGTGCGCACCGAGATCGGTGCGGCCGAGTACGGCTGGATCGCGCCGGAGTGGTTCACCGCCGGTGAGGTCGAGCTGCCCGGTGCGCTGCTGGCCGACGTGGGTCTGCAGCTGCCGACGCTGTGGCCCGTGCAGGCCTTCGTGCTGCACCTCGAAGCGGTGTAGGCCCGGTCGTTGAGCGGCGAGTCGAGACGAATCGTCGCTCAACGACCGGACGAGGACGTCACACGAGGGCCGCGAGGAAGCGGGCCTGCTTCGGGAACTGGAACGCCTGGCCGCCCTCGTGGCCGTTGTGCGTGTAGACCTCGATCTGCTTCGTGCCGGTCTGCTGCCGGTTGAAGGCGGCGTAGACGGTCGACGGCGGGCAGATGGCATCCATGAGCGCGACGGAGTAGAGGGCTGCGGCATCCGAGCGCTTCGCCATGTTGACCCCGTCGAAGTACGACAGCGTCTGGAACACCCGGTCGTCCAGCCCGCGGTGCACCGACAGGTAGCGCACGACCTCCTGGTACGGGTCGGCGTCGGTGAGCCCGACGGCACGCTCGAAGTGGCACAGGAACGGCACGTCGGGCATCACCGCGACGACGCCGTCCGACAGGCCGGCGGCCGCGATCGCGATGCCGCCGCCCTGGCTCGCCCCGCACACTGCGACGCGGTCGGCGTCCACCTGGGGGAGCGTCCGCATCGCGTCGATGGCGCGCACCGCATCGGTGAACACGCGGCGGTAGTAGTAGTCCGCGGGGTCCTCGATGCCGCGGGTCATGAAGCCTGTCGACGACGGACCGGTGCCGTGCGGGTCGGGGGTGTCGCCGCCCGAGCCCCACATCGAGCCCTGACCGCGCGTGTCCATGAACAGGTGCGCATAGCCGGCGGCCGCCCAGCCGAGGTGCTCGCCGGGAAGACCCCGGCCGCCGCCGTACCCCTGGTACTCGACGACGGCGGGAAGCGGCCCGTCGATGCCGGCGGGCAGCGTCAGCCATGCCTTGACGGGGTCGCCGCCGAAGCCCGGGAACGTGACGTCGAACACGTCGAGCGCGGTGTACGGGGTGTCGGCGCGCACGACGTCGGGTGCGGCATCCCATCGACGCGACTCGGTGAGCGTCGTCGCCCAGAAGTCGTCGAAGTCTTCAGGTTCGCGGACGTCGGGCGCGTACGCCTCGAGTTCCGCAGGGGACAGGTCGAATCTCGGCACGCGCCTACCCTAACGCCTTGTCAGGAAGCGCTTCGAAGCCGCCTCGGGAGAAGGCGACGAGGCCTCGATGGGGGAGGGGTATTCGAGGCCCCGCCGCCGGTCTCTGGAGCGCCGGCCGGCGCTGATCGTCCGTTCCCCAGGCCGGACGCCGTTCCGCCGGATCAGAGACTGATCTCGGCGATGACTTCACCGTACTCGGTCTCACCGACCGGAGAGAAGCCCACACGCTCGAAGAATGCCTGCGGGCCGCCTTCGCCCGCCTCATAGATGACGTTGACGTGGTCCATGCCGCGGTTGCGCGCCTCTTCGATGAGTCCTTCGACGGCGAACCGGCCGATGCCCTTGCCCTGATCGTCGGCGTCGACGTTGATGCGCCACAGGACGGAGCGGAAGTGCTCCTGCGGGTCTTCGAGGTCGAAGTTGCCGCTGATGAACGCGACCACGGCCTCGCCGTCCAGCACGACGCGCTGCCAGGTGGTCTGCGGGTTCACGACTGTCGCCGCGATGCCGTAGCTGACGGGGGAGAGGAACTCCTCCTGCCCGGGTTTGAGCGACATATTGTTGACCGCCACGATGGTCGAGGCGGACAGTTCGACGAGTCGCAGATCACCCATGCGCCCCAGGCTAGCCCGGAACGCGGCATCCGGCACTGTGGATTTCACACGGAAACACAATGTTCACGTGCCGAGATATCTTGACGTCGAGATATCTCTCCAGGTGCTTGCGATAGGCTGTGCGCGACCCGTCCGCAGCACCGACAGGACCGATTCAGGTGACCGACTCCACCATCATCTACACCTACACCGACGAGGCTCCAGCCCTCGCCACCGCGTCTTTCCTTCCCATCGTGCAGGCCGTCGCCGGCCAGGCCGGGGTCGCGATCGAGACGCGCGACATCTCGCTGGCCGGCCGCATCCTCGCCGCGTTCCCGCAGAACCTCGCCCCCGAGCAGCAGGTCGGCGACGCGCTGGCCGAACTGGGTGGTCTGGCCACGCTGCCTGAGGCGAACATCATCAAGCTGCCGAACATCTCGGCCTCGATCCCGCAGCTGAAGGCCGCGATCGCCGAGCTGCAGTCGCAGGGCTACGACATCCCCGACTACCCGGACGACGCCGAGACGCTCGAGCAGAAGGACGTGCGCGCGCGTTACGACCGCATCAAGGGCTCCGCGGTCAACCCCGTGCTGCGCGAAGGCAACAGCGACCGCCGTGCGCCGCTGTCGGTGAAGAACTACGCGCGCAAGCACCCGCACCGCAACAAGGCGTTCGGCGAGGGCTCCAAGACCCGCGTCGCGACCCTGGGCCACGACGACTTCAAGTCGAACGAGAAGTCGACGGTCATCCCCGCGGACGACGTGCTGACGATCCAGCACGTGGCTGCCGATGGCACCGTCACCGCTCTCAAGACCGGCCTCAAGGTGCTCCCGGGCGAGATCGTCGACGGAACGTTCCTGTCGGCCGCCGCGCTCGACGCCTTCCTCGCCGAGACTCTCGCGACCGCCAAGGCCGAGGACGTCCTGTACTCCGTGCACCTCAAGGCCACGATGATGAAGGTCAGCGACCCGATCATCTTCGGCCACGTCGTCAAGGCGTACTACGCCGACGTGTTCGACAAGTACGGCGACAAGATCGCAGAGGCAGGACTGACCCCGAACGACGGGCTCGGTGCCATCCTCGCGGGACTCGCGAGCGCCCCGGGCGGCGACGAGATCGCCGCCGCGATCGCCGCGGCCACCGACTCGCCGCGCCTGTCGTACGTCAACTCCGACAAGGGCATCACCAACCTGCACGTGCCGTCCGACGTGATCGTCGATGCCTCGATGCCGGCGCTCGTCCGCAACGGCGGCAAGCTGTGGGGCGCCGACGGCGGCGAGGACGACACGCTGGCCGTCATTCCCGACTCGTCGTACGCGGGCGTCTACCAGACCGTGATCGACGACGTGATCGCCCGCGGTCCGCTCGACCCCGCCACGATCGGCACCGTGCCGAACGTCGGGCTCATGGCGCAGGCGGCCGAGGAGTACGGCAGCCACGACAAGACGTTCGAGCTCGCCGCCGCAGGCACCGTCCAGATCGTGAACCAGGCCGGCGACGTGCTCCTCGAGCACGCCGTCGAGCCGGGCGACATCTGGCGCGCGACCCAGACCAAGGACGTCGCGATCCGCGACTGGGTCAAGCTCGCCGTCACCCGCGCCCGCGCCACCGGCGCCCCCGCCGTGTTCTGGCTCGACGAGAACCGCTCGCACGACGCGGCCCTCATCGCCAAGGTGCGCGAGTACCTCACGGCGCACGACACCGAGGGCCTGACGATCGAGATCCTGGCCCCGGCCGCGGCGACCCAGTACTCGCTGGACCGCCTGCGCAAGGGCGAGGACACGATCTCGGTCACCGGCAACGTGCTGCGCGACTACCTCACCGACCTGTTCCCGATCCTCGAGGTCGGCACGAGCGCCAAGATGCTGAGCATCGTGCCGCTGCTCGCCGGCGGTGGCCTGTTCGAGACCGGCGCGGGCGGCTCGGCCCCCAAGCACGTGCAGCAGCTGCTCGCCGAGGACTACCTGCGCTGGGACTCGCTGGGCGAGTTCTTCGCGCTGGCGGCCTCGTTCGAGCACTTCGCCGACTTCACCGGCAACGCGAAGGCGAAGGTGCTCGCCGACACGCTGGATGCCGCGACGGGCACGTTCCTCGAGAACGACAAGTCGCCCGGCCGCGCCCTCGGCACGATCGACAACCGCGGCAGCCACTTCTACCTGGCGCTGTACTGGACGCAGGAGCTCGCGCAGCAGACGGCGGACGCCGAGCTCGCGGCCGCCTTCGCGCCCGTCGCCCAGGCCCTGGCCGCCGGCGAGCAGCAGATCGTCGACGAGCTGATCGCGGTGCAGGGCTCACCGGTGGAGATCGGCGGGTACTACCGTCCCGACGCCGACCTCGTCACGGCCGTCATGCGTCCGTCGGCGACGTTCAACGCGGTGATCGACGGGCTCTGACCCCGAACGACAAGAATGGAGTGGATGCCTCGGGCCGAGGCATCCACTCCGTTCTTCGTTCAGGTCACGAGGGTTTCGACTCGCGAAGACCTGCACTGAGCGAGCGGAGCGAGTCGAAGTGCCGCTCGAACTCGACCCGCGACGCCTCAACGCTCCTTCGTCGCATCGATCCGCCGCGCGTCAGTAGTGCACCGACACCTCGGTGCCGACGCGGGACCAGTCGTAGATGTACTTCGCGGCGTCGTCCCACATGTTGACGCAGCCGTGACTCTGCGGGTACCCGAGCGAGGAGCGGAAGGCGCTCGCCCCGTGGAACGCGATGTCGGGGTAGAACCACGTCACCCACGGTACGTCCGGTGTGCAGTAGCTGCCCACCGCGTTCGGGTTGTAGCAGAGGGCGCCCATGTCGGTGATCTGCGTGAACGCGTAGATGGTGAAGTTGCCCGTCGGAGTCCCGGTGCCGGCAGCGCCCGACGAGATCACGAAGCTCTGCACGACCTGGTCGTTCTCGAAGAGGGTGGCCTGCTGGGAGCTCAGGTTGACATCGATCCGCCGGGCGAGGGTCGTCGTCGTGAACGGCGTCGCGGTGACCGGCAGCTCGAAGACGCCGTTCCCGCCGGCGAGCTGATCGGCGAAGGTGGCAGCCATGCCGTCGGTGCTGTCGAGGGTGCGGCCTTCGAGGCCGGTGGAGATCGGATTGGGCAGCACCTTGCCCGCGCTGTTCGTGACGACCGTCGCGTCGACCGCGGCACGGTCCACGAGGCCGGGCAGGGTGTCGACGATGCTCTGGATCTTCTGCTGGTCGGCCTCGACGGTGATCGCACCGTCGGCGTCGTGGCCGAGCGTGATCCAGGATGCCGCCACCGCGCGGTCCACGGGCACGGTGCGCTCGTCGCCGACATAGAAGCCGATGTTCGAGAGCACGTCGTTGAGCTTCGTCGCCGTCTCGCCGGCGGCCTCGGTCGAGACGGCCGCGGGGACCTCTGCGATGACGGGGTCGACGCTCACCCGGGTCTTGCCCGCCTCGAACGCGGACTGCAGCGCCTGCTGCACCGTGGCGACGTCGACGCCGCTGCCGGCGGTGGCCGGCGTCGAGACGTAGGACGCCGAGTCGGCGTCGTACGCCACAGTCGCGTCGACCGGGTCGGTGAACAGCTCCGGCGCCGCGTCGTGCAGCGCCGCGGTGGCGGCGGCGGTGTCGATCTCGACCTCGGCGCGGGTCTCGGCGAACCACGCCGTGGGGTTCCACATCGGGTGCTCCGCGAACGCGGCGTCGGCCAGCGCCTGCGCGTCGACGGAGGCGCCGAGCTCGGCGCCGGTCACCTCAGCGCCGCCGCCGTCGCCGGTCAGGACGACTGTCGTCTCGGCGAGCCGCTGCTCGATGGCGCCGGCCGCGGCGCCGGGGGTCATCCAGCCCACCGGTACGCCGGCGACCGTCGTGCCCGGCGCGATCAGCACGAGCGACGACACGACCAGACCCACGACCGCGACACCCGCGGCGATGCCGAGCCACAGGCCCGTGCGCTTCTTACGGGGCTGTGGTTCGGAGTCTGCCCACGCGTACACCGAGCCGTCCGATCCCGACGGCGGCGCCGCGGCTGCGGTGGTCGCGGAGACCTCCGCACGTGCGGGCGCGGCGGCCGGTTCAGCGGCGGCGAGGGGCTCGGCGGCGGGGGAGAGGACCGCGGTCGCGACGGCGACGGTGGCGGGGTCATCGGGCTCGTCAGCCTCAGGTGCGGCGTCAGCCGCGTCGACCGCAGCGGTGGGGTCGTCCGTCGCGGCATCCTCGGGCTCGGCGTCGGCGACCTGATCGTCCTCTGCCGCGCTCCCGACGACGACGTCGACCGGCTCGTCCTCGGGGGGTTCCTCATCGGACTCGCCGTCTTCAGGAGCCTCGGTCTCGGGGGCCTCGTCTTCGGGAAGCTCGTTCTTGGCGGCTTCGTCTTCGGAGACCTCGGTCTCGACGTTCGCGGCGTCGGCGGCGGGTTCGGCCTCGACATCCTCCGCGTCGGCTGCTTCGACGTTCTCGTCATCGACAGGTTCAGACTCGGCATCCGTCGCCTCGGCGGCGTCCGCCTCGGCAGCCTCAGCGACCTCGCCGTCAGCGGCGTCCGCCTCGGCGGCCTCTGCTTCGACAGTCTCCGCCCCGGCGGCGTCCGCCCCTTCGGCGCCGGCTTCGTCCCCGTCGGGCTCTTCCGCGCCGGCGGACGAATCCTCGGTGTCGGAGCCTTCGGCGCCGGCGTCGGCCGCGTTCGCCGCGGCCTCGTCGATCTCGACGCCGTCCTGTGCGGACGCCTCGTCGGCCTGTGGCTGGGTCGCCAGATCCGTCACGCCTTCACCCCCCGAATGTGATTCACGCTTCCCCCAATGGTAAGCGACGCCCGCGCGCGCGTGGGTCACGGGCTGGTCACGCACGAATCGCCGGTCACAGCATGAAAGCGAGGGCCCCGGCCGCACCCGGTCCTGCGGTGTGCATCACAGTTTTGTAAAGCATCCGCCCAAATCGGCTCCAGGACTTGCGGAATGTTTGTTCGTAAGGTCTACTAACAAACATGCCTACTTCGGAAGCGCGACGCGGCTCTTCCATTATCGACACGCCGCAGAGTCCCACCGCGAATGCCCGCGCATTCGCTCCCGGCCGCACCCTGCGCCAGGGAGCGAAAGTACTGCCCGAGCACGCCCGCGGCCACAACCGCTCACTGGTGCTGCAGACGCTGTTCCACCAGGGCGCCATGAGTCGGGCCGACCTCTCGCGAGAGACGGGGCTCACGCGCGTCACGATCTCGGACCTCGTCGCCGAGCTCATCGCCGACGGCTTCGTCGCCGAGATCGGCGTGCGCGAGGCATCCGGTCCCGGAAAGCCCGCCATCCTCGTCGACCTCGACCACGCGGGGCACCGCATCGTCGGGCTCGACCTGTCGGGCAGTGACACGTTCATCGGCGCCGTGCTGACGCTCGACGGCAGCATCGTCGCGCGTCACGAGGTGCCGCTCCCCGCGGACGAGGATGTCGTGACGACCGTCGTCGACCTCGCCCGCAAGCTCGTCGCCGAGGCGCACGCGCCGGTGCTGGGCGTCGGCGTCGGAACACCCGGTGTGATCGACGACCGCGGCGTGATCCTCACGGCCCCCAACTTCGGCTGGGCCGGATTCGACCTCGAGGGCGCGCTGCGGAGCGCCCTCGAGCTCCCCGTGCTGGTCGCCAACGACGCCAACGCCGCCGTGCTCGCCGAGTACACGTTCGGCGGCGCCCCCGACGACGTGCTGCTCGTCAAGGTCGGTCGAGGCGTGGGCTCCGGTCTGCTGCTGGCCGGTCAGCCGATGCGCGGCAGCCGCTTCGCGGCCGGCGAGATCGGCCACGTCACCGTCGGCACCGACGGCGGGCCCCAGTGCGCGTGCGGGAAGGTCGGATGCCTCGAAGCCTGGCTGTCGGTGCCCTCGCTGACCTCGCGCCTGGCCGAGGCCTCGGATCCCGAGGCGCACGAGGGCATCCTCCGCGACGCGGGGGAGCGGCTGGGCATCGCGCTGGCGCCCGTGGTCGGCACCCTCGACGTGTCGGAGATCGTGCTCTCCGGCCCTGCTGAACTTCTCGGCGGTCCCCTTGCGGATCAGGCCGTCGAGGCTCTCCGTGCGCGAACGCTTGCGCCGTCCAACGACGACGAAGGCGTGCGGGTGCGGATGACGGAGCAAGGCCAGGACATCGTCCTGCGCGGAGCGGCCGTCATGGTCCTGTCCGGACAACTGGGGGTGTCCTAGGCCTCGGCCCGGACCCCGCAATCACCACTCCGGCGGCCGCTGCGCCGCCGGACCCCCCTGGATGGGCCACCCGGCCCACCCGAACACCAAGAGAACATGAAGGAACACACCATGAAGAAGACGCTTGGAGCCGTGGCGCTCATCGGCGCCTCGGCACTGGTGCTCGCCGGCTGTGCCGGCAGCGGCAACGCGGGCGACGGTTCGGCCGACGACGCTTCCGGGTTCGACCCCGAAGGCGCCAAGGGCCAGAACATCACGTTCTGGGTCATGGGCGGCGACACTCCCGACGAGCTGCGCCAGTACCTGAAGGACGAGTACAAGGCGGCCACCGGCGGCACGCTGACCATCGAGCAGCAGGACTGGACCGACGCGGTCACGAAGCTCGCGAACCAGCTCCCCGACGCCAACAACACCCCCGATGTCACCGAGATCGGCAACACCTGGTCGCCGACGTTCACGACGGCGGGCTCGTTCAGCGACCTGAGCGCCATCTACGACGACCTCGGCGGCGACGACCTGCTGCAGTCGTTCGTCGACGTCGGCACGGTCGACGGTGCCCAGTATGCGCTGCCGTACTACTTCGGCTCGCGCTACATCACGTACCGCAAGGACATCTGGAGCGCCGCGGGCCTTGACGTCCCCAAGACCCTCACCGAGTTCAACGACGACGTCAAGAAGCTCCGCACCGACAGCCAGTCCGGCTTCTACATCGGTGGCGAGGACTGGCGCAACGGCGTCTCGTGGGTCTTCGCGAACGGCGGCGACCTGGCCAAGAAGGACGGCGACAAGTGGGTCTCGACGCTGAGCGACGAGAAGACCGTCAAGGGCCTCGAGCAGTTCCAGGACCTGTTCCAGAACGCGTCGAACGCGCCGGCCACCGAGGACGACAGCACCCCGTGGGTCAACATCAACAACGACAAGAACGGCAACCCGCCGACCGCCGCCACGATCATCGCACCCGGCTGGGCGCACTGGTCGATCGGTGACTTCGTCGAGGAGAAGACCGGCGACGACGGCAAGGTGACCGAGGTCCGCCAGTGGAACGACGACACCTTCGGCGTCTTCCCGCTTCCGGGCGTCAACGAAGGCGAGGCCGCTCCGGTCTTCGCCGGCGGCTCGAACATCGGCATCTCGGCCAAGAGCAAGAACCAGGCCGGCGCCAAGGAGCTGCTGCGCATCATCTTCTCCGACGAGTACCAGCAGATGCTCGGCAAGAACGGCCTGGGCCCTGCGAACACCAAGTTCGTCGACTCGCTGGGTGACGACATCTTCGCCTCGGCTCTCATCGAGTCGGCGCTGAACTCGAAGCTCACCCCGGCCGCGCCGGGCTGGGCCGCCGTCGAGGGTCAGAAGATCCTCGAGGAGTTCTTCGGCAAGGTGGCCGCCGGTGGCGACATCGAGTCCCTGGCCAAGGAGTACGACGAGAAGATCGACGCCATCATCAACGGCTGAGACCCTTCTTGACCTGCCGGGGTCGTGGGCAGTGCCCGCGACCCCGGTCCCCTGCGAGACCCCCCGAAGGAGGCGGGCATGGCTGTTCCTGCCCCCACCAACCTCGAGCACGACCAGAGGGCCGACGAGTCCGTCGGAACCCGTCGTCGCTCACCCGTTCCCTACTTCCTGCTGATCCCCGCGATCGCCATCCTGCTGTTCGGCATGGGCTATCCCGTCGTGTGGCAGGTCATCACGTCCTTCCAGAAGTACGGCGCCCTTCAGCAGCTGGGCGGCAAGCCGCCCGAGTTCGTCGGGCTCGAGAACTACATCGCGGTCGCGACGAGCCCCACCTTCTGGGAAGTGGCGCTGCGCTCGGTGATCTTCTGCATCGTCACCGCGTTCATCACCGTCGTCATCGGCATGGCGCTGGCCCTGCTCATGACCCGCGTCTTCGGATGGGTGCGCATCACGCTGCAGATCGCCCTCCTGCTGGCCTGGGCGATGCCCGTCGTGGCCGCCATGACCGTGTGGATCTGGCTGTTCGACCGCCGGCGCGGCGTCGTCAACTACCTGCTCGACCTCATCCCGGGGGTCGACATGAACCAGTACAACTGGATCGGCGGAGACCCGTTCGTCTTCTTCCTCGTGGCGTCGATCATCGTCACGTGGATGTCGGTGCCGTTCGTGGCCTTCTCGGCCTACGCGGGCCTGACCCAGGTCTCGACCGAGATGGTCGAGGCGAGTCACCTCGACGGCGCCACCGGATGGCAGCGGATGCGCTTCATCGTGCTGCCGATCATCCGTCCGGTGATCATGATCGTCCTGCTCCTGAACCTGATCTGGGACCTGCGCGTCTTCACGCAGATCACGATGCTGCAGGATGCCGGCTCCAAGACCACCAGCTACGACCTGCTCGGCACCTACATCTACAAGATGGGCGTCGCCGGCCTGAACTTCGGTCAGGGCGCCGCGATGGCGATCTTCGTGCTCGCGCTGACGATCGTCCTCAGCTGGTTCTACATCCGCAGTCTCTTGAAGGAGGACCAGGCCTGATGTCCGCCTCTGCACAGCTCGCGCCCGCGCCGACCCGCGTGTCGCGCTCGTCCCAGGCCCCGGCCGCCCCGGCGAAGCGTCGCCCCCGCGGCCGCGGCGCCAAGTGGGGATGGAGCATCCTCGCGATCGTGCTCGCCCTCATCTGGGTGTTCCCGGTCTACTGGATGGTCAACTCGTCGATGCTCTCGTCGTCGACCCTCGAGTCGTTCACGCCGACCTTCCTGCCGTTCGGCGGGAACCTCGACAACTTCGGCGCCGTCATCAACGAGAGGTTCTTCAGCGCGCTGGGGATCAGCCTGTCGGTGACGCTGATCGCGGTGTTCTGCTGCCTGCTGTTCGCGTTCCTCGCGTCGGTGGCGATCAGCCGCTTCCGCTTCCGCGGCCGCACGACGTTCATCCTCGCGATCCTGATCATCCAGATGCTGCCCGCCGAGGGCCTGTTCATCGCGCAGTACAAGATGATGAGCGAGCTCGGCCTGCTGTCGAACATCCTCGGGCTGAGCCTGCTCTACATCGCGGCTGTCGTGCCGTTCACGGTGTGGATGCTGCGCGGCTTCGTCGCCGGCGTCCCGGCCGAGCTCGAAGAGGCCGCGATGGTCGACGGGCTCAGCCGCACCCAGGCCTTCATGCGCATCACCCTGCCGCTGCTGGCACCCGGGCTCGTGGCATCCGGAGTCTTCGCCTTCCTGCAGTGCTGGAACGAGTTCACCGTCGCGCTGGTGATCATGAATGCCGAGAACCAGACGCTGCCGCTCTGGCTGCGCGGCTTCGTGCAGCAAAGCACGAGCCGCGCGATCGACTGGGGCGAGGTGATGGCCGCATCGACCATCGTGGCGATCCCCGTCATCATCTTCTTCGTGATCGTCCAGGGCCGCATGACCAGCGGGCTCGTCGCAGGCGCGGTCAAGGGCTGATGGGCGCGCACACAGACGCCGCCTCCCGCGGGGAGGTCGGCGGATGAAGGTCGGACTCGACGTCGGCGGCACGAAGACCGATGCGGTCGCCGTCGACAACGCCGGAGTGATCCTCGGCCGGCTCCGCATGCCCACAGGATGGGGTCCGGATGCCGTCGGGCAGACCGTCGTGGACGCCGTGCGCGCGCTGGGCGCCGAGGCCGGGGTGGACCTGGCCGCGGTGCGCTCGGTCGGGGTCGGCATCCCGGGCCAGATCGAACCCGGCACGGGTCGTGTCGTGCACGCCGTGAACCTGGGGGTCGAGTCGCTGGATCTCGCCGCACTCGTCTCGCCGCAGCTGGGCGTGCCGGTGCAGGTCGAGAACGACGTGAAGGCGGCGGCGCTCGGCGCGCATGCGCTGCACACGCGCGGCGGAGTCCCGGCGCCCGGATCGATGGGCTACCTCAATCTGGGCACCGGCATCGCTGCGGGCATCGTGTCGGACGGCGTGCTGTGGCGCGGCGCCCGAGGCACCGCCGGCGAGGTCGGGCACATCTCGGTCGACCCGAACGGACCGCTGTGCCGGTGCGGTCAGCGGGGCTGCATCGAGTCGTTCGCGGGCGGCGGCGCGATCGCAGAGCGCTGGGGGCGCAAGTCTGCGCTGCCGGTGCGCGACGTGTTCGACGCCGCCGACGGGGGCGACCTCGAGGCGCAGGAGCTGCGCACCGGGCTGGCGCGCGGCGTGGCCGCCGCGATCCGGGTACTGGTGCTGACCGCCGACGTCGATATCGTGGTGCTCGGAGGGGGTGTGACGGCGTTGGGCGATCGACTGATGACAGATGTCGCAGCCGAACTGGCGGCCAGCGCGGAAGCGTCCCCCTTCATGCGCTCGCTGCGTCTGCAGGAGCGGGTCGAGCTGCTTCCGCCGGGTTCGCCGGCGGCCGCGCTCGGCGCCGCGATCGTCGGCGCGCAGGGCGACATCACACACGACACCGAGGAGGCCCTGATTCATGGTTGAGGAGCTGTTCCATGGCTGAGATCGTCATCGTCCGCGACAAGGCGGCGGCGGGGGCGCTGGTCGCCGACCACATCGCCGCGCTCGTGCGCGACAACCCCGAGACTGTCCTGGGTCTCGCCACCGGCTCGACTCCGCTGCCGGTCTACGAGGCGCTGCGCACGCGCCTGGACGGCGTGGACGTCTCGCGCGTGCGCGGGTTCGCCCTGGACGAGTACGTGGGGATCGACCCGGCGCATCCCGAGAGCTACCGCTCGGTGATCACGCGCGAGGTCGTCGAGCCGCTCGGCCTGAACCCGGCGCTGATCCGCACGCCCGACGGCACGCCCGACGGCATCGAGCACCACGGCGAGGAGTACGACGCGGCCATCCGCGAGGCGGGCGGCATCGACCTGCAGATCCTCGGCATCGGCACCGACGGCCACATCGGCTTCAACGAGCCGGGTTCGTCGTTCGCGTCGATCACCCGTGTCAAGACGCTCACCGAGCAGACCCGCAAAGACAACGCGCGCTTCTTCGAGAGCGTCGACGACGTGCCCATGCACTGCATCACGCAGGGCCTCGGCACGATCCTGCGGGCGCGCCACCTCGTGCTGCTCGCGTTCGGCGAGGGCAAGGCGGCGGCGGTCGCCGGCGCCGTCGAGGGACCGCTGTCGGCGTCGCTGCCCGGCTCGGCGATCCAGCTGCACGCGCGCGCCACCGTGGTGGTCGACGAGGCCGCTGCGTCGCAGCTCACGCGGTCTGACTATTACCGGTACGCCTACGCGAACAAGCCTGCCTGGCAGGGCATCTGAGCCCTAAGCTGACGGCATGACACTGCCGTCCGAGACGCCGGCGGCGGGGGATGCCACATCCTCCGCTGCGGCGTCGTCCGGTGCCGCATCGCCTGGGCCTGCGGCGCCCGCACCCGCCGAGCCCGAAGCTCTGGCGACCTCCGCCGCCGCGGGCGAAGCGGTGCGCAACGCCCGTTTGGCGTGGCTCATCGGGGGCTCGCTGCTGATCGCCTACGCCGTGCTGGTGCTGACAGCGAACGGCAACGCGGTGCTCTCGTTCCCCGGCAGAGGGTTCGTCTTGGAGGGGCTGTGGGCGGGCGCACTCCTCGTTCTCGCCTTCGGCATCCGAGGCCGGGGTAGCGTCGTCGCACGCCGCCCGCTCGGCGTCGTCGCCCTCGTCATTGCGGCCGCAGTGCCCCTGTTGTCCGAGAGCTGGTGGGCGCTCTTTCCCCTCGGCGCGTGGGACAGCACGACGGCGGTCATGGTGGGGAACGGCACGACGCTCGTCACTCTCGGCGCGCTCATCGTGGCCACCGTCGTGATCGGCCGCGAAGGCGCGGTCCCGGACCGGATCCGATGGGTGCCGCTGATCGTGCTCGCAGTCGCGGCGGGCGCGCAGATCGCGATGTCGATCGTCGGAGTGACGCTGGCGAGCAATCTCGTCCTCGCTGACGTCGTCGCCGCGTACTTCTACGCAAGCATGCTGGGAACCCTCGGTGTGATGCTGCTCGGCATCCTCGCTATCGTCTTTGCGCCGCGCGAGGCCCCGAAGCCCGCACCGCCGACGCAGGTCTACCCGCCGGCATCCTGATCGACCGCGATCCGCTATCCATTCCTCGAAGAGGTTCATTCGTCGTATATGCACGCGTTTTCGCCGAGATCGCGTGCATATATGACGAACGAACGCTGTGGGGTGGGGGAGGAGTGCCGTGGGGACCGGGCATGGCGGGCGGCCAGGGTCAGCGCGCGAAGACCTTGCCGGGGTTGAGGATGCCCTGCGGGTCGAACGCGCGCATGACGCTGCGCTGCAGCTCCCACTGATCGTCGCCGAGCTCGTCGGCGAGCCAGCGCCGCTTGAGCACGCCGACGCCGTGCTCGCCGGTGAGCGTGCCGCCCAGGCGCAGGGCCGCGCGGAAGAGGTCGTCGGCGGCCGCCCAGATGTACGCGGGCGCTTCGACCACCCCGAACTCGTCGGGCTCGGCGTCGAAGATGAAGTTCGGATGCAGGTTGCCGTCGCCGGCGTGTGCCACTGTCGGGATCACGACCCCGTGCTCGCGCTCGACGCGGGCGATCTCGTCGAACATGGCAGGAAGGGCGCTGCGGGGGACCGACACATCCTCGATGAGGGCGGTGCCCAGCGTCTCCATCGCGGGATGCATCGACCGGCGGATCGTGAGCAGCCGTTCGCCCTCGTGCGGGTCGTGCGAGAGTGCCACGGTGCCGCCGACCCCGCGCAGCACGTCCGCGATGGCCTCGGCCTCCACGCCCGCGGCCGGCCCGTCGGTCTGGATCGTGAGCTGGGCCGCGCCGGGCGTCGGCGCCGGAAGCGACAGCAGCGCGTGCACAGCGGCGAGGGATGCGGCATCCATCAGCTCCATGATCGCGGGCTGGACGCCGGAGGCGGTCACGGCCGCGGACGCCTCGGCGGCGGTGCGCACGTCTGGGAAGGTCGCGGCGATCGTGCACACTTCGCCGGGGACGACCCTGCGGAGCTTGAGGGTGGCGCCCACGACGACGCCGAGCGTCCCCTCGGAGCCGATGACGAGCGACGTGAGGTCGAGACCGGTGACGCCTTTCACGGTGCGGTGGCCGAGGTGCAGCAGGCGGCCGTCGGCGAGGACGAGGTCGACCCCGAGCACCGCATCGCGCACCACGCCGTACTTGGCGCACAGGAGTCCGCCGGCGCCCGTGGCGATGTTGCCCCCGACTGTCGAGATCGCCCGGCTCGCCGGATCCGGTGCCCACCACAGGCCGTGCTCGGCGAGCGCGGCGTTGAGGTCGGCGTTGAGGATGCCCGGTTCGACGACGGCGAGCAGATCGTCGGGGCGGACGTCGAGGATGCGGTCCATCTCGCGCACCGACAGGGCGATCTCACCTGTTCCGGCGTTGGCGCCGCCGGCGAGGCCGGTGCCTGCGCCGCGGGTCACGACGGGAGTGCCGGTGGCGGTCGCGATGCGCAGCGTCTGCTGGACGTCCTCGACGCTGCGGGCGCGGACGACGGCGAGCGGGACGCCGGCGGCGGCGTGGCCGGACTTGTCGGCACGCGCCGCGTTCAGCGCAGCGGGGGAGGTGTCGACGCGGTCGCCCAGTGCGTCGACGAGAAGTGCGAGCGCGTCAGCGGCGGTCACGCGATGCGCCGACGACCCGCGATGACTCCGACGGTCACCGCCACGACGCCGAACGCGAGGCCGATCCAGGCGTTGCCCATGAGCCACCACGCCACGGTCGCCGAGGCGTAGACCAGCAGCTCGACGATCGCACGCACGAACGGGTGCACGGCGAAGACGGCGCGCGGCGACACGAACAGCGCCCACACCAGGATGGCCAGCGCCGGCGCACCCAGACCGGTGAGGATGTTCCACGCGAACGGGAACGCGGTGAAGCCCCACAGCGCGAGTGTCAGGATGGCGAACATCTCGCACACGAACGCGATGACGTCGATCGCCGACAGCGGTGTCCGCATTCCGGGCGCCGGTTCGGCGGGCTGAGAAGGCGTGACGTGCGGCGTGTCGGACATGGCTTCCAGTCTACGTCGAGTGGATGCTGCGCCTCCGGGCCGGAGGAAGCCCGCGGCCCGCGCCGGGGTCAGTGCTTCTTGCCGGCGGCCGCACCATGCGCGCCGCGGCCGTGACCGGGGTCGTCGTTCGTCGTCGTCGCGTCGTCCGGTTCCTCCGTCGCCGCCGCGGCAGCCGGCTGTGACTCGGGGTCCAGGCCGTGCTTCTTGCCGGAGTTGCCGTTCGCAGCGCCGTTGTTGCCGTTGTTGCCATTGCCGTCGGCGGGTTCTCCGTTGCCGGTGGAACCGCCGTTGCCGTTGCTGGTCGAGTCGTCGCTCCCGTTGCCTCCGCCGTGATTGGTGGAGCCGTCGTTCCCGTTGCGGACGCCGTTGTTGCCGTTGCCGCTGGCCTCGTTGTTCCCGGTGCCCGCACCGTTGTTGGTGGAGCCGTCGTTCCCGTTCCCGTTGCCGACGCCGTTGTTGCCGTTCCCGTTGCCTTCGCCGTTGTGGCCGTTGCCGTTGGATCCGTCGTTCCCGTTGCCCGCACCGTTCCCGTTGCCCGCACCGTTCCCGTTGCCGTTCCCGTTCTGCTCGGCGTCTGTGCCGGCTGCGTCGCCGGATCCGATGTCCTCGTCGCCCGCTGCACCGACCACATCGGCGGCGAGGGCCTCGGTCGTCACCACGGACGTCGACGTCGCCGCGACGACGCTCTTCGGCACGTTGACCGCGCCCTTCGCCTTGCCCTTGCCCGCGTTGCCGTTCGCGGCGCCGTTGCCGTTGCCGGTGTTGCCGCCGTTGCCGTTGCCGGTGCCGTTGGTGGGATCGCCGTTGCCCGTGGAGCCGTTGTTGCCGGTGGTGCCGCCGTTGCCGTTGCCGGTGCCGTTCGTGGGGGTGCCGACACCCGTGTCGTCGGTGTTCCCGTTGCCGTTGCTGCCCGTCGCGCCGTTGCCGGAGTTGCCGGTGTTCCCGTTGCCTGCGCCGTTGTTGTCGGTGCTGCCGTTGCCGGAATTGGCGTTGCCGGAGTTCCCGTTCCCGGAACTGGCGTTCCCGGAGTTCCCGTTCCCGGAGCTGCCGGTTCCGCCGGTCGCGGAATCGTCAGGGCTGAGGGAGTCGCCCTGGCTGTCGTCGCCCTGACCGACGCCGCCCTGGCTCGTGCCGCTGTTCTCGGTGCTGCTGTCGCCTTGACCGCCGACGTCGCTCTGGCCGTCGGCGCCCTGGTCGGCAGCGCCGGCCGTGGAACCAGTGCCGGGGCCGGGAGCCGCCTCGCCCTGCTCGCCGGTGGCGCCGTCGCCGGATGCCGCAGCGCCGTCGCCGGTGCCGTCGGACGCGGCCGGGCCGGGCGTGCCTCCGCTGTCGGCCGTGCTCCCGCTCACGCCCACGCCCACGGCGTCACCCGTCGCAGGAAGGAGGGCGTCGCCGACAGGCAGGGCGACCGGAAGGTCGGCCGGGTCGGGGCCGGCCGTCGTCGTCAGCTGCAGAGCCGTGTCGGCGGCATCCTGTTCCGGGACGAGGGCGGGCGAGACCGGCGCGACGTCAGAAACGGTGGACTGCTCCGAGGGAGCGGGGTCGGGCGACGTCGGCGGCATCGCGACCGCCGCCGCGACGACTCCGCCGACCACGACGAGGCTCGCTGCCGCGAGGCTCGATGCCGCGCCGATGCCGACGAGCGCCGTGCCACCAGCGGCGACGGTCGTGACGGCGGCGGCGCCGGCCGTCGCTCCCGCACCGGTGGCCACACCCGTGCCGACACCCGCGGCGGCGCCGGCTCCTGCCCCGGCCGCTGCTCCGGATCCGACTGCCGCGCCGGAGCCGACCGCCGCGCCTCCGCCGGCGGCTCCCGAGCCTGCCGCGCTGCCGGTGACGGCGCCCTTGACGACGGACGACGGCATCGCGGCGAGGGCGACGATCGGGGCGCTGCCGCCCTGCAGCGTGGCGAGGTAGCCGGCGGTGCCGACGGCGCCGAGAGCGAGCGGCAGGAGCACGAGCGCGAGCCGGCTCGAGACCTCTTTCGCCTCACTGGCGACGATGGAGCAGCGCACGCACGCGGCGAGGTGCGCCTCGACCTTGGCGTGATCGCGACGGCCGAGGTTCCGTCGCGAGTAGGCGCCGAGGCGTTCGATGGTCCACTGGCAGTCCGAGCCGTCCTGGACCGACTGCAGGTGCGCCTGGATCCATGCCTCGCGCAGACCTTCGCGGGCCCGGAACGTCAGCTGGGCGACCGCGGTCGCCTTCATGCCGAGCAGCGGTGCGATCTCGGCCGGCTTCATCTGCTCGATCTCGGAGTACCAGAGCACTTCCTGCCATCGCGTGGGCAGGCTGCGGAAGGCGCGGTGCGTGAGGCCCCGATCGAGCGCCGCCTCGCTGGCGTGCTCGCCGGACGCGGGGTCCTCGACGCCGTCGAGCTCGTCGTAGGGCGTCTCGCGCCGGGCGCGTCCCCATGCCGCTGCGGTGTTGCGGATGCTCGTGAACAGATACGCGCGGAACGACCCGGTGGGTCCGCCGCCGGCGGCGATCGACTGGTAGATGCGGGTGTACGCCTCTTGCACGAGGTCGTCGGGGTCGAGGCTGGATGTCATGTTGCGGGCGACGGTGATGCCTGCGCGATGGTGCCGCCGCCACAGCTCGCCGAACGCCCCGGGATCGCCCGAGCGCGTGCGCAGCACGAGGTCGGCATCGCCGAGCGCGACGGGATCCGGCTGCTCGCGCACGTCGTCGTGATCCATGTGATTACCCCAGTTCGCGGGCCCCTGCCCGACCTGAACTCCCCGACGCCGCGCAGACGGGCGGCGCGACGACATCCATTCTCGCCGCCGTCGGGCCTTTTGGCCAGGGTGGATGCCGCACCCCTGCTGAAGGCCCGCCGAAGAAATTCTCAGAACTCGCGTAATAGACGGCGGTCGGCGCCGTCTCTTACGTCAGAGCGGCACGCCGCCCGACGTGTGGGGCACGACGGCGGCAGTGCCCCCCGCGGTATCACCCGCGGATCAGGCGGGGCACGGAAGGATCTCGGGGGAGGGACTTCCGGCCCCGCCTTCGCGCGTCTGCGACCGCTGCGGGTCGGGCGTCAGGCGGGCTGACCGTCGATCCACACCCGCTGCACCGTGAGGTCGGCGTCCAGCAGCACGGCGTCGGCGACCGAGCCGATGTCGAGCCTGCCGAGGTCGGCACGGCCGATCGCCAGCGCCGGGACCTCGCTCACGGCCCGCAGCGCGACCTCGAGTGGCACCCCGGCGCCGACGACGTGGCGCACGGCGGCGTCCTGCGTGAGCGTCGAGCCGGCGATCGCGCCGCCCTCGACGAGGCGTGCGACGCCGTCGGTCACCTGCACGGCGAGCCCGCCGAGCTCGTAGGAGCCGTCCGCCGCGCCGGCGGCGGCCATGGCATCGGTGATGAGCGCGATGCGCCCGCCCGCCGACGCGAACAGCGTGGCCACGAGGTCGAGGTCGACGTGCACGCCGTCGGCGATGACCTCCAGTCGCACCCGCTCGTCGCGCAGGGCCACCACGACCGGTCCGGGGGCGCGATGGTGGATGCCGGGCATGGCGTTGAAGGCATGCGTGAGCAGCGTCGCGCCGGCGTCGAAGGCGCGGCGCGCGGTCGCGGCGTCCGCGTCGGTGTGGCCGACCGCGACCGTGACGCCCGCCGCGGTCAGGCGCCGGATCGCGTCGAACGCGCCGGGGCGCTCAGGGGCGAGCGTCACCTGGCGGATCGTGCCGCGACCGGCCTCGAGCAGCCGGTCGATCGACGCCTCGTCGGGTGCACGCAGCAGCGACTCGGTGTGCGCGCCCTTGTGGCCGGGGTCGAGGAACGGCCCCTCCAGGTGGGACCCCAGGATCGTCGGGTCTGCCTCGGTGAGGTCCGCGACCATCGCGACGCGCGCCGCGAGGTCGTCGATCGTCGCGGTGATGAGCGACAGCACGGCGCGGGTCGTGCCGTGGCGCCGGTGGACCGCACGCGCGGTGCGGACCGCCTCGGGACCGTCGTCGAAGCTCGCGCCCGCGCCGCCGTGGCCGTGGACGTCGATGAACCCGGGGGCGAGGCATCCACCGCTCCCGTCCACCGTCTCGTCAGCGGACGGGGAGCCGTCCCCCACTCCGGCCGCCGTGACGCGGCCGCCGTCGAACAGCACCCACCCTTCGGGGGAGTCGCTGTCGACGGCTGCCGAGCCGAACAGGCGGACGGAGTGGACGAGAGTGCTCATGCGGTGCTCCGGTCAGGTGGACGGGGTCACTCGGTGACCCATGGGATCTCTTCGGACGGGTGGAATCCGATGCCCATACTGGTCCACAGCGGGCCGAGCGCGCCGACGCGGCTGCGGAACGACTCCCACGTGCGCAGGTCGCTCTCGCCGGTGCGGGGCGACCAGCCGGCCTCGGCCGCGGCCGCGATGCGCGGGAACACCATCGTGTCGATGTCGGCGGCGGTGCGGATCGTCTCGGTCCACAGCGGCGCCTCGACGCCGAGGATGCCTGCGTCGCCCACACCGGGGACCACCTCGGCGGGCTCCCACGAGTACGCGTCCTGCACGCTCGTCGGGCCGTTCGCCCAGGTGAGACCGAGCTCGGGGCCGCTGGGGTACTTCATGTCGAGGTAGATCGCGTCGGCGGGCGACAGGATGAGGCCCGCGCCGTTGTCGACGAACGTCTGCGCCTTGGCCGCGAAGCCGTCCTGCGGCGTGACGTAGCCCCAGTACTGGCCGATCGTGGTGTCAGCGATGTCCTTGGCCGAACCCGCCTCGTGCCATGCGACCGGCGTCTTGCCGAGGTCGGCGATGAGGGCGCTCACGCGCGTCACGAAGTACGCGAAGTCGTCGTCGGCGGTGGCGAGCGATTCGTCGCCGCCGAAGTGCAGGTACGGTCCCGGCGTCATCGCGGCGAGCTCGCCGAACACGTCGGCCACGAAGTCGTAGGTCGCCTCGTCGTGGATCTTCAGTGACGAGAAGCCGACCGCGAGCGCCTCGAACGGCACGCCGGGCTCGGGGAGCGCGCCGCCGCCGTACACGTCCACGATCTCGCGCATGTGGTCAGAGATGACCGGGTCCTCGGCGAGCTCGGGGTAGGCGAGGCCGACGGCGTGGGTGTGGCCGGGCATGTCGACTTCGGGCACCACGATCATGTGACGGGATGCCGCGTACTCGACGATCGCGCGGTAGTCGTCCTTCGTGTAGAAGCCGCCGGGATCGCCGCCGATCGCGGTGCCCGACGCCTTCTCGGTGAGCTCGGGGCGCGAGTCGAGCTGGATGCGCCACCCCTGGTCGTCGGTGAGGTGCAGGTGCAGCGCGTTGAACTTGAGCGAGGCCGCGCGGTCGATGTAGCCCTTGACGGTGTCGATGCCGTGGAAGTGGCGCGCGACATCGAGCATCACGCCGCGGTAGGCGAAGCGCGGCGCATCGTCGATCGCGATCGCCGGCAAGATCCACTCGCCGCCGTCGCGGGCGACGAGCTGCCCGAGCGTCTGCACTCCGTAGAAGAGTCCGGCAGCGTCGGCGCCGGTGACGACGACGGATGCCTCGTCCACCGCGATCCGGTACGACTCCGGCGCGCCGCCGCCGGCGATGCGCAGCTCGACGTCGGCCGAGCCCTCGGCGTGGGCCGGCGTCAGGCCCGCACGAGCCGTGAGGATCGCGGCGAGGGCTGTGGCGGCATCCGCATCTGCCGAAACGGACGTGGCGGACGTGAGCCGGAACGGCGCTCCTGAACCCGCCTCGATCGAGGCGGGTGCGGGGACGACGGCGGGAAGCGACACGGTGTCTCCATTCTGTGGGACCGGCGTGCAGCCGGCCAAGAGCACGGCGGCCAGAACGGCCGCGGCAGCGGTCCGTCCTCGTCGACGTGACATGTAAAGAGTCCTAACAAAAGGGGTGAGGTCCAGCCTAGCGGGTCGAGTTCCGTTATGCTCGGAGGGTCGCGACTGGCGTTGAGGTGGGACACCACCGGGGAGCGACCGACTACGGCATTCGACCGCACGCCTGGGCCGATGCGGGGACCTCTTTTCCGAAAGCCGTGAGTCAGGAGATCGCATGACCGATCAGTTCTTCAACGCCCCCCTCTCCGAGGTCGATCCTGAGATCGCTCAGGTGCTCGAGCGCGAGCTCGAACGCCAGCGCGGTTACCTCGAGATGATCGCCTCCGAGAACTTCGTGCCGGTGTCGGTGCTGCAGTCGCAGGGCTCGGTGCTGACCAACAAGTACGCCGAGGGCTACCCCGGCCGCCGCTACTACGGCGGCTGCGAAGAGGTCGACGTCGCCGAGGAGCTGGCGATCCAGCGTGCCAAGGCGCTGTTCGGCGCCGAGTTCGCCAACGTCCAGCCGCACTCCGGCGCCACCGCGAACGCCGCCGTGCTGCACGCGATCGCCCGCCCCGGCGACACGCTGCTCGGCCTCTCGCTCGACCAGGGCGGCCACCTCACGCACGGCATGAAGATCAACTTCTCGGGCCGGCTGTACAACATCGTCGCGTACGGCGTCGACCCCGAGACCAGCGTCATCGACATGGACGAGGTGCGTCGCCTCGCGATCGAGCACCAGCCCAAGGTGATCATCGCCGGCTGGTCGGCCTATCCCCGTCAGCTCGACTTCGCGAAGTTCCGCGAGATCGCCGACGAGGTGGGTGCGACCCTGTGGGTCGACATGGCGCACTTCGCCGGTCTCGTCGCCGCAGGCCTGCACCCGAGCCCTGTGCCGCACGCGCATGTCGTCTCGTCCACCGTGCACAAGACGATCGGCGGCCCCCGCTCGGGCTTCATCCTGACCAACGACGCCGACCTCGCCAAGAAGATCAACACGGCGGTGTTCCCGGGCCAGCAGGGCGGTCCGCTCATGCACGTGATCGCCGCCAAGGCGACCGCGTTCAAGCTCGCCGCGACGCCCGAGTTCACGGAGCGTCAGGAGCGCGTGCTGCGCGGCGCCCACATCATCGCCGAGCGCCTCTCGCAGCCCGACGTCGCCGGTGCGGGCATCGCCGTCCGCTCGGGCGGCACCGACGTGCACCTCGTGCTGGTCGACCTGCGCAACGCCGAGATCGACGGCAAGCAGGCCGAGGACCTGCTGCACGAGATCCACATCACCGTGAACCGCAACGCGGTGCCGAACGACCCGCGTCCGCCGATGGTCACGTCGGGCCTGCGCATCGGCACGCCCGCGCTCGCGACCCGTGGCTTCGGCGACGCCGAGTTCACCGAGGTCGCCGACGTCATCGCACTCGCCCTGCAGCCGGGCGCCGACGTCGAGGCGCTGCGTCTGCGCGTGGCCGCCCTCACCGCCGCGTTCCCGCTGTACCCCGGGCTGCAGCAGTGACGGCCGTCAAGCTCGACGGGCGCGCAGCATCCGCCGCCATCAAGGACGAGCTGCGCGAACGCGTCGCCGCCCTGAAGACGCGCGGCATCACGCCGGGCATCGCGACCGTGCTCGTCGGCGCCGACCCCGGATCGCAGCTGTACGTCGGCATGAAGCACCGCGAGTCCGAGGCCATCGGCATGAACTCGATCCAGGTCGAGCTGCCGGCCGAGGCCACACAGGAAGAGGTCGAGGCCGTCATCGACCGCCTCAACGCCGATCCCGCGTGCCACGGGTACATCGTGCAGCTGCCGCTGCCGAAGCACCTCGACACCGACGCGATCCTCGAGCGCATCGACCCCGCGAAGGACGCGGACGGCCTGCACCCGACCAACCTCGGCCGGCTCGTGCTCAATGTCAATGCGCCGATCACGACGCCGCTGCCGTGCACGCCCCGCGGTGTGATCGAGCTGCTGCTGCGCAACGACTACGACCTCAAGGGCAAGCATGTCGTGGTCGTCGGCCGCGGTGTGACGATCGGCCGGTCGATCGGCCTGCTGCTGACCCGTCGTGAGATCAACGCGACGGTGACGCTCACGCACACCGGAACCGTCGACCTGCCGTCCTACCTGCGTCAGGCCGATGTGATCGTGGCAGCGGCCGGCGTCAAGCACATCGTGCAGGCTGCGGACGTCAAGCCCGGCGCGGCCGTGCTGGATGTGGGCGTCACCCGCGAGACCGACGCCGAGACCGGCAAGTCCCGCGTCTACGGCGACGTCGCTCCCGACGTGGCCGAGGTCGCCGGCTACCTGTCGCCGAACCCCGGCGGCGTGGGCCCGATGACCGTCGCGCTGCTGATGACGAACGTGGTCGAGGCCGCCGAGATCGCCGCCCGCTGAGCCCTCTGCTCACACACCGAGGCCGCGCGCGCTCCCTGAGTGCACGCGGCCTCGGTGCATGAGGGTCAGGCCACGACGGCTTCGCGCGGACGTGCGACGGCGGCCGCGGCATCCGTCGCTCCGAAGGAGGCCATGCCGCCGATCCAGCGCTCGCGGTCGGCCTCGGTGCGGTGCCGCACCTCGGTGAGACGGGTGACGCCGCGCACCTTGATGCCGCAGTACTCCAGCGTCGCCGCGCGCAGCGACCGGATCGCCGCGTCGCGGTAGGTGAGGGTGTTCCAGAAGCCGGGGGAGTCCATCGTCATGACGATGCGCGCGGTCCGCCCCGTGAGCAGCTTGTCCCACAGTCGGCCGGCGGGCCGGTACCGGTAGGCGAAGCCCGAGACGAACACGCGATCGATCCAGGTCTTGAGCGCCGCCGGCGACGATCCCCACCACTGCGGGAAGAAGATCGCGAGGTGATCGGCCCATTCGACCTCGGCGATGTACGCCCGGATCTCGGGCGAGAGCGGGCCGTCGGCGTCGGTGCGCGGCATCCGCACCTCTCCTCGAGCGGTGGGGTGCCCGGGCACCGGGTCGGAGGCGAGGTCGACGATGCGCACCTCGGCGCCGGCGGCGCGGGCGGAGTCGGCGTACGAATGGGCGAGGGCGTGGTTGAGGCTGTCGGGCAGCGGCGTGCCGATGACGACGAGGATGCGCGGGGCGGACATGGTCACTCCTGGGGTGCGGCGGCGGATGCCGGCTGGCTCTGGATGAAGGCGATGAGGGTGTTGAGCTGGGTGTTCAGTCGCGGCGCGTCGATCGGGTCGGCCGCGAAGGCCGGGGCGGCGAGCATCTCGGCGAAGTCGCGTTCGAGCCGTGCGCCGGCGGTCTGCACGAGCGCGGCGCCCTTCTCGGTGAGCGAGAGCAGGATGCTGCGGCCCGAGCCCGCGGGGGAGTCCGCGGTGATCCAGCCGTCGGCCACGAGTGCGGGCACGCGCTTGCTCACGGCGGCCTTGGTGACGCCCAGGCAGAAGGCGAGCCGCGTCATGTCGGTGGGCTCGACGCCGGCGAGGATGGCGAGGAACTGGAAGTGGTTGTAGCCGACGCCGTACTCCGCCTGCAGGACGGCATCGGCGTAGGCGTCGATCTCGGCGACGAGTTCGTGGAGCGTGAAGCTCAGGCGGTCGGACATGACACCGAGTAAACCAGTTGACTCAGTGTGAGTCAACAGGTTTACACACGTCGATCCCGCCGTGACGGGAAGGCGGGGTGCACAATGGCCTCGACGGCCGCCTGGGCCGCGAGCGACGAGGGGTGGGCACGTGGCCGGCATCGATGGAAATTGGGCGATCGACGTCGTCACCCTGGCCGGCTCCCGCCGCTACGACCTCTCGCTGGCCAGCGCCGGCACGACGCTGACCGGCACGTCCGTCGGCGACACCGGGCCGATCGCGATCCGCGATGGAAGCATCACCGGCGACACCGCCTCGTTCCGCATCGACTTCCTCGCGCCCCTGCCGATGTCGGTGCGATTCGTCCTGAAGGTCGTCGGCGACCGGCTGGTGGGCACGGCGCAGGTGGGCCCCTATCCGCCGACGAACGTGGTCGGCGTGCGCATGCCCTGAGCGCCCGTCACCGTGCGTCGCGGCGGGCCTCGGCGGCGGCCAGCGCCGCGCGGGCGCCGTCGGTCGGCGCGATCGCGACGAGGCCGCGGTAGAGCGTCACGAGGGCGTCGACGTCGAGTTCACCGGTGCGGGCGCGATCGCAGTGGACGGACTGGATCGCGGCTTCGAGCTGGAAGCGCCCGATCGGGCGGCCGAGGGCCGACGCGCGCCGCAGCAGCGCGGCCGCTTCGGCGATGAGGGCGCGATCCCACAGCGACGTGTCCTGTTCATCCAGCGCGGGCCAGGGGCGCCCGGTCCGCGCCGGCGCGCGGGACTGCGCGTACGTCAGCAGCGCCGCCAGCCCCCACGCCTCGGGCTCGTCATCGAGCAGTGCCGCAGTCAGCACGGCGAGCCAGCGGGCCTCGTCGGCGAGCGACTCGCGAGGCTCGTCGCCCTGGTCGAGCCAGTCGATCGCGTAGGCGCCGTAGATCGCCTCGAGCACCGCAGGCAGGCGGGCCGGCATGTCGGCGCGCGCGGGCACGCGGAACGGGATCCCGGCGTCGCGGATGCGTCGTTTCGCGCGCACGAGCCGCTGCGCCATCGTGGCCGGGGCCACGCCGAAGGCACGTGCGATGTCGGCCGCCTCGAACCCCAGCACGGTCTGCAGCATGAGCGGCGTCCGCGCCGCCGGATCGATCGCCGGGTGGGCGCACGCGAACAGCAGCTCGAGCCGCTTGTCGGGGATCGCGTCGCGGCGCGACAGCTCGGTCACGGCGTCGGGGGCGCGCTCGTCCGCGAGCACCGCCGCCAGCTCGTCGTCCAGCGGCACGCCGGTGCGGTGCGCGGCGGCGCCGAGCGCATCACGCAGTCGGTTGCGGGCCACGGTGACCAGCCACCCTTCGGGATTGGCGGGGATGCCCCCGTCGGGCCACGTCCGCAGCGCGCGCTCGAAGGCGTCGCCGAGCGCGTCCTCGGCGAGGGCGATGTCGGGCCCGACGCGTGCGGAGGCTCCGGCAGATGCGGCCACGATCGACAGGAGCCGGCCGTACGACGTCCGGGCAGCGCGCTCGGCGGCGGCGCGGGCGCCGTCGGCCGTGCCCACATGCCCGGGGCCTCCGCGCAGCGCGTCGGCGCCGCGCGGAGGGGGCGTGGGGGAGGGCATCAGCCCGCGAACGCAGTCCAGGCGCCGTCGCGGAAGTGGGTGGAGCTCGGACGGACCTCGACCGGACCCCACGTCGCCGACGGCGCTCTGCCCGCCCACGCGATGGCGGCGTCGAGGTCGTCGACCTCGATCACGAACGAGCCGCCGAGCTGCTCCTTGGTGTCGGCGAACGGCCCGTCCTGGACGCGCAGCGCGCCGTCGGCGACGGTGACGGTGGTCGTCACGGCCGACGGCTGCAGCACGTCGGCAGACACCAGCACGCCGGCATCCTGGAGCGCCTTCGCGTACTCGTCGAACTCGCGCATGCCTTCGGCGATGGCCTCGGGGCCGATGTCGTCGGCGGTCATCTCGGGGTAGTGGAGGAGGAGTGCGTACCGCATGGTGTCGTCCTTTCTGGTGGGTTGCGACACCGACATGACGATCCGAGCGCGTCCCGATCGACAGCAGGCGCCGGATCCTCCGGATCAGCCGCCGAGCTCGTCCAGCATGCGGCGCTGCTCGTCGGTGAGGCCGTCGTTCAGCTCGCGCTTGGCGGCGGCGGCCTCGGGGCTCGGGACCGGCGGGGCTGAGGCATCCACGGATTCCGTCTTCGTGCCGGTCGCCTTGTCGTACAGGGCGCCCGCGTGGGTCTCGACCTTGTCGTCGATCGCGCCGTAGATCGCCCAGCCGATGAGCAGGATGACCGGCGGCAGCACGTACGCCCAGATCGCGCCGAAGAAGCCGCCGCCGATGCGCACGCCCGACAGCAGCACCGTGGCGATCCAGATGAGGAACGCCACCGCGAAGGCGATGAAGAACTCGACGATCTTCTCGCCCGCCTTCGTGCGCCCGCCGGCGGACTTGGCCGCCGAGGAGCGGAACCACTTCTCGATGAGCGGCTTGATCCAGATGACGAGCGCGGTCATGACGATGCCGGCCCACAGTGCCGCCCAGCCGACGCGCGCCGGGGTCAGCCAGCCGACGATCAGCAGCACGACGATGTTGAACACCAGCAGCGACACGAACCGCACGACCCACTTCTTCATGCGTTCACTGTGCCACGTTTCGCTTGCGCCGTGATGCGAGGACGAATGGATGCCGGAGCCCGTGGCCGCCGGCATCCACTCGTCCTCGGCTCAGTACGAGGCGCGCTGCGCGCCCGGGTCGGTGGGGATGAAGCGGGCGGCGAGGCCTTCGGAGCCGCGGGCGAGGAGCGACACATCGGCGGCGACGGCGATGAAGGCCGCCCCGCCGGCGATGTACGCGTCAGCCGCGGCCGGGTCGAACGCGTTGACGCCGACGGGCTTGCCGGCGGCGCGGACGGCGTCGAAGGCGCGCTCGACGGCGGCGATCACGTCCGGGTGGGTCTGCTGGCCGAGCACGCCGAGCGAGCCGGCGAGGTCGGCGGGGCCCACGAAGATGCCGTCGACGCCGTCGACCGCGGCGATCTCGGCGGCGTTGCCCACGGCCTCGGCGGACTCGACCTGCACGAACAGCGACACGTGCTGGTCGGCATCGGCGAGATAGCCGTCCACGCGGTTCCAGCGGGCCGAGCGCGACAGCGCGGAGCCGACTCCGCGGCGCCCGCGCGGCGGGTAGCGGACCGCGGCGACGAGCTCGCGGGCCTGTTCGGCCGTCGACACCATCGGCACGAGCACGTTCTGCGCGCCGATGTCGAGCACCTGCTTGAGGATCACGTCGTCGCCGTACGGCACGCGCACGACCGGGGTCACCGGGTAGGCGGCGACCGCCTGCAGCTGCGCGAGGACGGAGCCGAGCGTGTTGGCCGAGTGCTCCATGTCGATGAGCAGCCAGTCCACTCCCGAGCCGGCGAGGATCTCGGCCGCCAGGGGCGAGCCGGAGCACGCCCACAGGCCGACCAGCGCGCGATCCGACGCGTCGAGGCGCTCGCGGAAGGTGGGGTTCAGGCGAAGCGGCATTCGATCACTCCCAGCGGTCCGTAGTCGCATCTCACGGTATCGCCGCGCTGCACCCACATGGGGCGGGTGAAGGATCCGGCGAGGATGATCTCGCCGGTCTCGAGCCGGGAGCCGTGCTGGTGGAACTTGTTCGCGAGCCACGCCACCCCGATCGCGGGGTTGCCGAGCACGCCCGCGGCGACGCCGGTCTCTTCGACCTCGCCGTTGCGGCTCAGGACGCCGGGCACCCAGGGGAGGTCGACCTCGTCGACCGAGAACCGGCCCGGCCCGAGCACCATGGCGCCGTAGGCGGCGTTGTCGCTGATGGTGTCGACGATGGTGCGGCCCTCCAGCTCGATGTGGGAGTTCAGCACCTCCAACGCCGGCACCACGGACTCGGTCGCGGCGAGCACATCCTCCAGCGTGCAGTCCGGGCCCTCCAGAGGCCGGGCGAGCACGAAGGCGAGTTCGACCTCGATGCGCACGTTCGAGCACGCGTCGAAGGGCAGGGTCGCCCCCGATTCGTACACGGTGTCGTCGAACATGACGCCGTAGTCGGGCTCGGTGATGCCGGTGGCCTGCTGCATGGCCTTGGAGGTGAGCCCGATCTTGCGGCCCACGAGCCGGCGCCCGGAGGCGATCATGCGGTCGCGCCACACACCCTGGATGGCGTACGAGTCCTCGACCGTCGCGTCGGGGTAGCGGGCGGTGATCCGCGGGATCACGCTGTGCGTGCGGTCGGCCTCAGCCAGCTCGGCGGCGATCGCCGCGATGTCATCGGGGTGCAGCATCCGTTCTCCTCTTTCTCGTCGTCCGGTGGTGACCCTTACAGCTGGTGGCCGAGCTTGTACTCGCCCTGCTTCCACGACGGGAGCTCGTCGGCCGCATCGTCGGGGCGGGTGTACGAGAAGCCGTCGGCGCCGATCGTGACCGCCATCTCGGACGTGTCGGTGCGGGCGACGACCGGCTGCGGGTTGCCGTCGAGATCGAGGACGAGGGATGCCTCGGTGTACCACGACGGGACCACGGGGTTGCCCCACCAGTCACGGCGCTGGTTGTCGTGCACGTCCCAGGTGACGACCGGGTTGTCGGGGTCGCCGGTGTAGTAGTCCTGCGTGTAGATCTCGACGCGGTGGCCGTCGGGGTCGCGCAGGTACAGGTAGAACGCGTTCGAGACGCCGTGGCGGCCGGGCCCCCGCTCGATCGCGTCGGAGCGGCGCAGCGCCCCGAGCTTGTCGCAGATCGCGAGGATGTTGTGCTTCTCGTGCGTGGCGAACGCGACGTGGTGCATGCGGGGGCCGTCGCCGCCGGTCATCGCGGTGTCGTGCACGGTGGGCTTGCGGCGCATCCACGCGGCGTAGACGGTGCCCTCGTCGTCCTGGATGTCTTCGGTCACGCGGAAGCCCAGCGACTGCATGAAGTTCACCGCGCGCGGCACGTCGGGGGTCACCTGGTTGAAGTGGTCCAGGCGCACCAGTTCGCCGGGCGTGTGCAGGTCGTACCGCCACGACAGGCGCTCGACGTGCTCGGTGGCGTAGAAGAACTCGTACGGGAAGCCGAGCGGATCGGTCACGCGCACCGAGTCGCCGATGCCCTTCGTGAAGCCCTCGGGGTTGCGGCGCACGTCGCAGCCGAGCTCCTCGTAGAACGCGACGGCGCGGTCGAGCTCCTCGGCCGAGCGCACGCGGTACGAGAACGCGGCGACGGCGGCGACGGGCCCCTGGCGCAGCACGAGGTTGTGGTGGATGAACTCCTCCGTCGAGCGGAGGTAGATCGTGGTGTCGTCCTCTTCGGTGACGTACAGGCCGAGCACGTCGACGTAGAACGTGCGGGATGCGGCGAGGTCGGTGACCACGAGCTCCATGTACGCGCAGCGCAGGATGTCGGGGGCCGGCGCGGTGGGCGTCGGGATCGGGTTGTCGGAGAGGATGGGCGCCTCCTGGCTCACGTAGAAGCCCGAGGAGGTGAGGGTCATGTCGTCACGGCTGGTCATGTCGCGTCCTTGCGTTGTTCGTGGGTCCGGGGCGGTTCGTCTCGCTCGTTCCTCGCTCGTTCAACGACCGGGCAACGCGGTCGTTGAGCGAGCCGAGCGAGACGGAACGCATCAGTTCTTGCCGAAGGTCGGGTTGTGGGCAGGGCCGAGCGTGATGTGCACGGCCTGCTGGTCGGTGTAGAAGTCGATCGAGCGGTAGCCGCCCTCGTGGCCGAGGCCGGAGGCCTTGACGCCGCCGAAGGGTGTGCGGAGGTCGCGGACGTTGTTCGAGTTCAGCCACACCATGCCGGCCTCGATGGCCTGCGAGAAGTTGTGGGCGCGCTTGAGGTCGTTGGTCCACACGTAGGCGGCCAGGCCGTACTTCACGCCGTTGGCGAGCTCGAGCGCCTCCTCGTCGGTGTCGAAGGGCGTGATCGCCACGACCGGGCCGAAGATCTCCTCCTGGAAGATGCGGGCATCGGGGGCGACGTCGGCGAACACCGTGGGCCGCACGAAGTTGCCGGTCTCGAAGCCCTCGGGGCGGTCGCCGCCGGCGACGAGGCGCGCCTCGGACTTGCCGATCTCGATGTACGAGACGACCTTGTCGTAGTGCTCGGGGTGCACGAGCGCGCCGACCTCGGTGGCGGGGTCGTGCGGGTAGCCCACGACGACGCGGTCGGCCTGCGCGGCGTACCGCGCGACGAACTCGTCGTAGACCGGGCGCTCCACCAGGATGCGCGAGCCGGCGGTGCAGCGCTCGCCGTTGAGCGAGAAGACGCCGAAGATGGTGGCGTCGATCGCGGCGTCGAGGTCGGCGTCGGCGAACACCACGGCCGGGCTCTTGCCGCCGAGCTCCATCGACAGACCCTTCAGGAACGGCGCCGCGTTGCCGAAGATGAGCTGCCCGGTGCTGCTCTCGCCCGTGAACGAGATGAGCGGCACCTGGGGATGCTTCACCAGCGCGTCGCCGGCATCCTCTCCCAGTCCGTTCACGAGGTTGAAGACGCCCTGGGGCAGCCCCGCCTCTTCGAAGATGCCCGCCCACAGCGACGCCGACAGCGGCGTGAACTCGGCGGGCTTGAGCACGACGGTGTTGCCGGTCGCCAGCGCCGGGCCGAGCTTCCACGACTCGAGCATGAACGGCGTGTTCCACGGCGTGATGAGGCCCGCGACGCCGATCGGCTTGCGGTTGACGTAGTTCATCTGGCGGCCGGGCACCTTGTAGGCGTCGTCGGCCTGGGCGACGATCAGGTCGGCGAAGAAGCGGAAGTTCTCGGCCGCGCGGCGCGCCTGGCCGAGCGCCTGCGTGATCGGCAGACCGGAGTCGAAGGACTCCAGTTCGGCGAGGCGCGCGTCGCGGGACTCGACGATGTCGGCGATGCGGTGCAGCACCCGCGAGCGCTCGCGGGGCAGCATGCGCGGCCACGGACCCTCGGCGAACGCGCGGCGCGCGGCGGCGACGGCACGGTCGATGTCGGCCTTCTTGCCGGCCGCGGCCTGCACGTACGTCTCGTTCGTCACCGGGTCGAGCACGTCGAACGTGTCGCCGTCGAGCGAGTCGACGAACTCGCCGTCGATGTAGTGGCGGATGCGCTCGGGCAGCCCCTCGGGGACGTGCCGGGTCGCGAGCGAGGTGTCGGTGTCGGTCATGGGTTCCTCCGGTTCGGACGGGTTCAGCCGGCTCAGGCCGGGAGTTCGGGTGAGGGATGCCGCGCGTCGAGGAACGCGTCCATCGTGCGCCAGCGGTGAGTGCGGGCGGCTAGTTCGATCTCGAGAGGATCGGCGCCGCTGCGGATGAGGTCGAGGATCTCGGCGTGCTCGTCGACCGAGTGCTGCGCACGCCCCGGGACGAACGCGAACGTCGAGTCGCGCAGACCCGACAGCCGGGACCAGCCGCGGTGCACGAGGTCGAGGATGTGCGGGTTCGGGCAGGGCTCGTAGAGCACCGAGTGGAACTGCTGGTTGAGCTGCGTGAACAGGTGCGCGTCGAAGTTGTCGAGCAGCTGCACCATGCGGTCGTTCACGAGCGCAGCGCGATCGAGGTCGGCGGGGGTCAGCAGCGGGGCCGACAGCGACGTCGCGGCGCCCTCGACGAGGCCGAGCGTCTGCATCGTGAACACGTACTCGCTCTCGTCCACGACGGCGACGCGGGCACCGACGTTGCGCTCGAACGTGACGAGACCCTCGGCCTCGAGCCGGCGGATGGCCTCGCGCACCGGCACGACGCTCATCCCGAGCTCGTCGGCGATGGAGCCGAGCACCAGACGGTACCCGGGGCCGTATTCGTGGCGCGTGATCCGCGCACGCAGCCACTCGTACGCCTGCTCGGACTTGCTGCCGCCGGCAGCCGCGGGGGACTGCCCCAGCAGGGTGCTCATGCGGTCGGTCCCTGGGTCTGCGCCGGGGACTGAGTCTGTGCCGGTCCCTGAGCCTGTCGAAGGGCCTCGTCGTAGCGGCCGCGCCACTCGGCGTTCATCGGGAACAGCCCGTCGACGGGATGCCCCTCCGCGACGCGCTCGGCGATCCACGCGTCCTCGACCTCCTGTGCGAGGGCCGCGTCGGCGACCTCTTCGGCGATCCCCGGCGGGATGACGATGACGCCGTCGCTGTCGCCGACGATGACATCGCCCGGCTGGACGGTCGCGCCGCCGCACGCGACCGTGACGTCGTGTTCCCACGGGACGTGCCTGCGGCCGAGGACCGACGGGTGCGCGCCCTTCGAGAACACCGGCAGCCCGATCTCGGCCACGGCATCGAAGTCGCGGACGCCGCCGTCGGTGACGACGCCGGCCGCGCCGCGCGCGCGGGCGCGGAGCGCGAGGATGTCGCCGAGCGTCCCGGTGCTGTCGTCACCGCGCGCCTCGATCACGATGACCTCGCCCTCGGCGACGGCGTCGAACGCCCGTTTCTGCGCGTTGTAGCCGCCGCCGTGAGTCTGGAACAGGTCTTCGCGGAAAGGCACGAAACGCAGCGTCTTGGCGGTGCCGACGATCTTGGCGCCCGCGAGGTTGGCGGTGACGCCGTCGATGAAGCAGGAGTGGTGTCCGCGCTTGCGCAGCTGTGCCGACAGGCCCGCCGTGGGAGCGGAGGTCAGCTTCGCGCGCAGCGCGTCGCTCAGAACAGGTGTTCCGGCGGGGACAGGCTCGGCCGGCAGCCCGGCCGCCTCGCGCGAGCCCCAGGCCTCGGTGCGCTGCAGGTCGTCGACGCCGGGCAGCGAGCCGAGAGCGCCGTCGAAGGCGGCGTCGCCCTGCGCGACCGTCGTGACCAGGCGGCCCGAGGTGGGACCGCCGTCGACCGACACCTCGACCTCGACGACGTCGCCGGGGACGGCGACCGACGAGCCGGCGGGCGTGCCGGTGAGGATCACGTCGCCGGTCTCGAGCGTGAAATGCTGCGACAGGTCGGCGACCAGCTGGGCGAGCGGGAAGATCATGCCGGCGGAGCGGTCGTCCTGCACGAGGTCGCCGTTCAGCCACGTGCGCACACGCAGTTCGCCGGGGTCGATCGCGCGGGCGTCGATGAGGCCGGGGCCGACCGGCGTGTAGCCGTCGCCGCCCTTCGAGCGCACGTTGGAGCCCTTGTCGTTCGCACGCAGGTCGTACAGGCCGAAGTCGTTGGCCGCGGTGACCGCGGCGACGTGGCTCCATGCCTCGCCGAGGGCGACCCGTCGTGCCGGCGCGCCGATCACGAGCGCGATCTCGCCCTCGAAGGCGAGCAGTTCGGTCCCGGCCGGGCGTTCGATGGTGCTGCCGGATGCCGCGACCGAGCTCGACGGCTTGAAGAAGTACGAGGGATGGGCGGGCCGGCGTCCGCGCTGGTCGGCGCGGGAGGCGTAGCTGAGGTGGATCGCGATGATCTTGCCGGGACGCCCGGGCAGACCCGAGAACCGCTGATCAGCGGCATCCATCGATGGCGTGTCTACCGTCATGAGCTCCCTCACTCTTGCGTCGTATCCGAAATCGTATATGATCGTGGGCAATCCGGCAACCATCCCGAAAGGTCGCCGGCGGACGACGACGTCAGCCCGACACAGGAGTCACTAATGAGCACAGCCCCCCACGAGGGATTCACCCCCACCGGCACCATCGCGGCGTCGGTCGATCGCAAGAGGGTCGTCTTCGCGACCGTCATCGGCACCACCGTCGAGTGGTACGACTTCTTCATCTACGCCACGGCGGTCGGGCTGGTCTTCGGCCAGCTCTTCTTCGCGCCGCTCGGCGCCAACAGCGCCCTCATCGCCTTCGCGACCGTCGGCGTGAGCTTCTTGTTCCGCCCGCTCGGCGCGTTCCTCGCCGGCCACTTCGGCGACAAGTACGGCCGCAAGGTCGTGCTGATGTGGACGCTGATCCTGATGGGCGCCTCGACCGCGCTCATCGGCGTGCTGCCGACCTACGAGGCCATCGGCGTCGCCGCGCCCATCCTGCTCGTGCTGCTGCGCATCCTGCAGGGGATCTCGGCCGGCGGCGAGTGGGGCGGTGCGGTGCTGATGGCCGTCGAGCACGCCCCCAAGACGCGCCGCGGCGCGTTCGGCGCGGCGCCGCAGATCGGCGTGCCGCTCGGTCTGCTGCTCGCCTCGGGCGTCATGGCCCTCATGGCGATGATCGCGCCCGGCGACGCGTTCCTCGTGTGGGGATGGCGTGTGCCGTTCCTGCTCAGCGTCGTGCTGATCCTGGTGGGCTATTACGTCCGCCGCCGCGTCGAAGAGAGCCCGGTCTTCGCCGAGCTCGCCGAGCGCAAAGAGAAGGCGCGCATGCCGATCATCACGCTCTTCCGCAAGCACCTGCTGCTCGTGATCATCGCCGCGCTGGTCTTCGCGGGCAACAACGCCGTCGGCTACATGACGACGGGCGGCTACATCCAGGGCTACTCGACGAACCCCGACGGCCCGCTCGCCCTCGAGCGCGGTCCGGTCCTGTGGGCCGTCGCCGCCTCGGCCGTCACATGGCTGCTGTCGACGCTGGCCGCGGGCTTCATCTCGGACCGCATCGGCCGGCGCACGACCTACATCATCGGCTGGATCCTGCAGCTCGCCGGCGTCTTCCTGCTGTTCCCGCTCGTGAACACCGGGAGCATCTGGCTGCTGTTCCTGGGTCTCGCGATCCTCACCATCGGCCTCGGCTTCACGTACGGTCCGCAGGCTGCCCTGTACTCCGAGCTGTTCCCGGCATCGATCCGCTTCTCGGGCGTCTCGATCTCGTATGCGATCGGCGCGATCCTGGGAGGTGCGTTCGCCCCGACCATCGCGACGGCGCTGGTGCAGGCCACCGGCTCGACGATGTCGGTCACCTGGTACCTCGCCGGCATGACGGTGCTCGGACTCCTCGCGACGCTGCTGCTGCGCGACCGCTCCGGCATCCCGCTCGGCCCTGAGCACGAGGCCGAGCAGGAGGTCAGCCCGATCTACGGTCTCGCCAAGGCCTGACCCTTCGGGAGTGGATGCCGTCGCCCCGGGCTTCTCGTGAGCCCCGGGCGGCGGCATCCCTGTTCCCGTGCGCTCGTGTCCCACTTACCGGCGGTCGCGTCCCAGAAGACGCCGCACCCGCGGCGCGGAGCGTGCGGAAGTGGGACACGGACGGAGCCGGATGCCGCCTCAGCGGGTGCGCATGCCGTCGAGGGCGACGGTGACCACATCGTGCGTGAGGCGCTCGCGGTCGACGGGTCCGCCCGGCCGGTACCACTCGACGAGCGAGTTGACCATGCCGAACACGAGGCGCGTGACGACGGCTCCGTCGACGTCGGCGCGCACGCTGCCGGTGCGCTGCGCCTCGGCCACGAGGGCGGTCACCCGATGGTCGAACGTCCGGCGGCGCTCGAGGGCCGCTCGCTCGACGTCGCTGTTGCCGCGCACGCGCAGCAGCAGCGTCACGTAGGGAAGCCGGTCGACCAGCACGAGCACGGCACCGTGCAGCACGGCGGCGAGCCGCTCCGCCGGGGCGGCCTCGGCGATCGCGGGGTCGTCGAGCACGCCCTCGAGGCCGCCGAGCGCCTCGTCCAGGGCGAGGGCGAGCAGCTGCTCCTTCGAATCGAAGTGGTGGTACAGCGCGGACTTCGTGAGCCCAAGCCGCTGCGCGAGGTCGGCGACGGAGGTCGCGTCGTACCCCTGCTCGTTGAACAGCTCGACCGCGACGGCGAGCACCTGCGCCCGGTCGTAGCCCGGGCGGCCGCGCCGCGCGGGGGTGGGGGCGGCGTTCGCGGACATGCGCCCAGTCTCGCACCACTAGAGGCAATACTGAACGATCGGTCACGTACTATGTGAGACAGCCGCGACGGAGCGGTGCGAGAGGACCCCGATGCCGGTCACGAATGAGCTGCCGCTCGTCGTCGAGCGCCGCGCCGACCGCGTCGTCGCCACGCTGTCCAGGCCCGCCGTGCGCAACGCGATCGACCAGCGCACGATCGATGCGCTGCACGACGTGTGCGCCGAGCTCGAGCGCGACCCCCGCACGCTGATCCTCATCGGCACGGACGGCGTGTTCGCGTCGGGCGCCGACATCGCGCAGCTGCGCGAGCGCCGCGCCGCAGACGCGCGCCGGGGCATCAACACGCGGGCCTTCCAGCGGGTGCGAGACCTGCCGATGCCCGTCATCGCCGCGATCGACGGCTACGCGCTCGGCGGCGGTGCCGAGCTCGCCTACGCCGCCGACATCCGCATCGGCACTCCGCGCCTGCAGATCGGCAACCCCGAGACGGGGCTCGGCATCATCGCCGCGGCCGGCGCCACGTGGCGCCTGCGCGAGATCGTGGGCGAGGGTCGCGCGGCGGAGATGCTGCTGACGGGCCGGATCCTGGATGCCGCCACTGCCGTCGACTGGGGGCTCGTGTCGTCCCTTTACGAGCCTGCCGACCTGCTCACCGCCGCCCACACGCTGGCGGACCGCATCGCGCGCAACGACGCGCTCGCGACGCGGCACACCAAGACGGCGCTGCTCGCACCGCGTGCCGCGCACCCCGAGATCGACCTGGAGCTGCAGGGCGAGCTGTTCGAGAGTCCCGAGAAGCAGCACCGCATGACGGCGTTCCTCGAGGGGCGCGGGCGATGAGCGACCGGGAGTTCACGGGCAGCCGGGGCGTTTCGTCTCGTTCCGCTCGCTCAACGAGCGGGGAGCGGGGCGTGCCAGGGCGCGTCGGGGTGATCGGCGGAGGGCGCATGGGTGCGGGCATCGCCCACGCGTTCGTGCTCGCCGGCGCCCGCGTGGTGATCGTCGAGCGCGACGAGGATGCGGCGGACGCGGCATCCACTCGTCTTCTCGAGAGCCTGCGACGCAGCGTCGAACGCGGTGCGGCGGACCGCACCGCCGATGAGCTCGCGGCAGCGGTCGAGACCGCGACCGACGTCGCCGCGCTCGCCGGGTGCGGGCTCGTGATCGAGGCCGTGCCCGAGGACCGGGCGCTCAAGATCGACGCGCTCACGCGCGCCGAAGCGGTGCTGGCGCCGGAGGGCGCGCTGGCGACCAACACGTCGTCGATCTCGATCGACGAGCTCGCGACCGCGCTCGGGCGGCCCGGGCGGTTCCTCGGCCTGCACTTCTTCAACCCGGTGCCGGCGTCGCAGCTGGTCGAGGTCGTCGTCGGCACGGCGACCGAGGCTGCGCTCGTGGACGACGCGCGCGCGTGGGTCGACGGGATCGGCAAGACCGCGGTCGTCGTGCGCGACAGTCCGGGCTTCGCCTCCAGCCGGCTGGGCGTCGCGCTCGGGCTGGAGGCGATCCGCATGCTCGAGGAGGGCGTCGCGAGTGCCGCCGACATCGACGCGGCGATGGAGCTGGGGTACCGGCATCCGGTCGGACCGCTGCGCACCACCGACCTCGTCGGACTCGATGTGCGGCTCGCGATCGCCGAAGAGCTCCACCGCGAGCTCGGCGACCGGTTCGCCCCTCCCGACCTGCTGCGGCGACTCGTCGCCGCAGGGCATCTCGGCCGCAAGAGCGGCCGCGGCTTCTACGAATGGAGCGATCAGTGACCGACATCCTTCCCAGCTACCTGCGCGACCGGTGGTGGTCTCCGGCCGACGCGGCCGACGCGGTGGCGGTGCGCGACGCCTCGACCGGTGAGGTCGTGACGCACGTCAGCACCGACGGCATCGACCTCGCCGGCGCGCTCGACCACGCGCGCACGGTCGGGCAGGCGAGCCTCGGTGGGCTCACGTTCCACCAGCGCGCGTTGCTGCTCAAGGAGTTCGCGATCGCGCTGACCGCACGCAAAGAGGAGCTGTACGAGCTGTCCAAGCGTGCGGGTGCGACGGTGCGCGACTCGCAGGGCGACGTCGACGGCGGCATCGGCGTGCTTTTCACCTACGCATCGAAGGGGCGCCGCGAGCTGCCCAACGCGCAGGTGTACCTCGACGGTCCGGTCGAGTCGCTGGCGAAGGACGGCTCGTTCCTCGGCCGCCACGTGTACACGCGGCTGCCCGGCGTCGCCGTGCAGATCAACGCGTTCAACTTCCCGATGTGGGGCGCGCTGGAGAAGTTCGCGCCGGCGTTCCTCGCGGGCGTGCCGAGCCTCGTGAAGCCCGCGACGCCGACGGCGTACATCGCCGAGGCGTGGGTGCGGATCCTCGTCGAGTCCGGGCGCCTGCCCGCCGGGTCGCTGCAGCTGGTGAGCGGATCCGTGCCGGGCCTGTTCGACCACCTCGGCCTCGGCGACCTCGTCGGCTTCACCGGCAGCGCCTCGACCGCGTCCCGGCTCCGCGAGCAGGCTGCTCCCGGCGTGCGCTTCACCAGCGAGACGGACTCGATCAACGCGTCGGTGCTCGGCCCCGACGCCGTCCCGGGCACGCCCGAGTTCGACGCGTACGTGAAGCAGCTGATGGTCGAACTGACGACGAAGGCCGGCCAGAAGTGCACGGCGATCCGCCGCGCGATCGTGCCCGCGGGGGCTGTCGAGCCGCTCGTCGCGGCGCTGCGCGACAAGATCGCCGAACGCGTCGTCGTCGGCGATCCGCACGCCGAGGGCGTCACGATGGGTCCGCTGGTCTCGCGGGAGCAGCGCGACGAGGTGCTGCGCGCGGTCGCAGCACTGGAGGCCGCCGGCGGCCGACTCGTGCTCGGCACGACCGACGCTCCGGACGTGATGCGCGCCGACGGATCGACCGGTCCGGCGCCCGAAGGGGCGTTCGTCGCGCCGCTCGTCATCGGCTTCGACGGCGAGGCCACGGCGCTGCCTGGCGCCGTGCACGACATCGAGGCGTTCGGGCCCGTCGCGAGCGTGCTCGCATACCGCACCGTCGACGAGGCCGCCGACCTCGTGGGCCGCGGCGGAGGTTCGCTCGTGACGAGCGTCGCCACCGCCGACCCCGCCGTCGCCGCCACCCTGCTCGCCCGCACCGCGGCCTTCAACGGGCGGCTGCTCTTCCTCGACCGCGACGACGCCCGCTCCTCGACCGGGCACGGCGCCCCGGTGCCCCACCTGGTGCACGGCGGACCCGGCCGTGCCGGCGGCGGCGAGGAGCTCGGCGGCATCCGCGCGGTGCTGCACCACATGCAGCGCACGGCCGTGCAGGGCTCGCCCGCGATGCTCACGGCCCTGACCGGTGTGTGGCATCAGGGGGCGGCATCCCGGTCCGACCGGCATCCGTTCCGCAAGCCGCTCGCCGAACTGCGCATCGGTGACCAGTTCGTCTCACCGCTGCGCGCCGTGACGCTCGACGACATCGAGACGTTCGCGCACTTCACCGGCGACCTGTTCTACGCCCACATGGACGAGGAGGCCGCGGCCGCCAACCCGTTCTTCCCGGGCCGCGTCGCTCACGGCTACCTGCTCGTGTCATGGGCCGCCGGGCTGTTCGTCGACCCGGCGCCGGGCCCCGTGCTCGCCAACTACGGCCTCGAGGACCTGCGCTTCGTCACGCCGGTGTCGCCCGACGACGAGGTGCGCGTCGTGCTCACCGCCAAGCAGATCACGCCGCGCGAGACCGACGAGTACGGCGAGGTGCGGTGGGACGCCGTGCTGCTCAACCAGCGCGATGAGATCGTCGCGACGTACGACGTGCTCACCCTCGTCGCGAAGACGTGGGACGAGGGCCCAGCCGGCGGCGCGGCATCCCGCACCGCCGAAGCGCCGGTGACGCCGTGACCGATCCGGCCGAGCACTTCGCGGGGCAGCGCGACATGCTCCGGCGCGACCGGGCGTCGGCCGCGATGGGCATGTTCGTCGAGTGCGACGAACCGGGAGAGGCGGTCGTGTCCATGCGGGTGCGGGACGACATGACGAACGGGTTCGCGATCACCCACGGTGGGATCGTTTTCGCGCTCGCCGACACCGCGTTCGCCATGGCGTGCAACGAAGACGCCGCCGTGACGGTCGCCGCGGGAGCCGACATCTCCTTTCTCAAGGCCACCTACGCCGGCCAGACGCTGACCGCGCACGCGCGCCGCCGTGCCGTGACGGGCCGCACCGGCCTCTACGACGTGACGGTGACGGACGAGACGGGCGATGTGGTGGCGGAGTTCCGCGGCCGCTCGCTGACCACGCGGCGGACGGCGTAGACTTTACTGAACGAACGGTCTGTAATCCTTCGGCAGGCACTGGAGCCGAAGGCGCGGACACAGGAATCGAACGGAGTCGACGATGACGACCGAGATGCTGATCGACGAGGCGGACGCCCAGGCGGCGTTCGACGCGATCATCGAGGGCGACTCGCGGATCGAGCCGCGGGACTGGATGCCTGCGGCCTATCGCAAGACGCTGATCCGGCAGATCTCGCAGCACGCGCACTCCGAGATCATCGGGATGCAGCCCGAGGGCAACTGGATCACGCGGGCGCCGAGCCTCAAGCGCAAGGCGATCCTGATGGCCAAGGTGCAGGACGAGGCGGGTCACGGCCTGTACCTGTACTCGGCCGCGCAGACCCTCGGCATCACGCGCGACGAGATGACCGAGCAGCTCATCGAGGGCCGCGCCCGGTACTCGTCGATCTTCAACTACCCGACGCCCACCTGGGCCGACATGGGGGCGATCGGCTGGCTCGTCGACGGCGCCGCGATCTGCAACCAGGTGCCGCTGTGCCGTGCCTCGTACGGACCGTACGGGCGCGCGATGGTGCGCATCTGCAAGGAGGAGTCGTTCCACCAGCGACAGGGGTTCGAGATCCTGCTGACGCTCATGCAGGGCTCGCCCGCGCAGCGCGAGATGGCTCAGGATGCCGTGGACCGCTGGTACTGGCCGTCGCTCATGATGTTCGGGCCGCCCGACGACGAGTCGCCCAACTCGGCGCAGTCGATGGCGTGGAACATCAAGCGCTTCTCGAACGACGAGCTGCGGCAGCGGTTCATCGGCATGCTCGTGCCGCAGGCCGAGGTGCTCGGGGTGACGCTCCCCGATCCGGAACTGGAATGGGATGCCGCAGCCCGGCGCTGGCGGACCAGCGAGATCGACTGGACCGAGTTCCACGAGGTGCTCGCCGGCCGCGGGCCGATGAACGCGGAACGCATCCGCAACCGCCGGGGTGCCCACGAGGACGGTGCGTGGGTGCGCGAGGCGGCCGCGGAGTATGCCCGCAAGCAGCAGCTCGCACGACGCGAGGTGGCATGATGACGACCCCGGGTGCGGCCGACCGCGAGACGTGGCCGCTGTGGGAGGTGTTCGTGCGGGCCGGCCGCGGGCTCAGCCACGTGCACGCCGGGTCGCTCCACGCGCCGGATGCCGAGTTCGCGCTGCGCAACGCCCGCGACCTGTACACCCGGCGCGGCGAGGGCACCTCGATCTGGGTCGTGCCGGCCGACGCCATCACCACGAGCGACCCCGACTCGAAGGGCGCGTTCTTCGAGAGCCCCGCGGGCAAGAACTACCGGCACGCGTCGTACTACACGGCGTCCGAGGGGGTGCCGCACCTGTGAGCGAGACGTCGCACGCCGATCGCGGGAACGAGCCGCACGGCGAGGTCACGGTCGACGAGGTCATGCTGTCGGCCGAGCTCGCGGGCGGCGAGGGGCGCGCCGGATCGGCCGATGTCGCGGAGTACGCGCTGTGGCTCGGCGACGACGCGCTGATCCTGTCGCAGCAGCTGGGCGCGTGGATCGCCCGTGCGCCCGAGCTCGAAGAGGACGTCGCCCTCGCCAACATCGCCCTCGACCTGCTCGGGCACGCCCGCTCGTTCCTGCGCTACGCCGGCACGTTCGACGGGCGCAGCGAGGACGACCTGGCGTACTGGCGCGATGAGCCCGAGTTCCGCTGCGCGTGGCTCTTCCAGCAGCCGAACGGCGACTTCGGGCAGACGATCGCGCGCCAGCTGGCGGCATCCACGTATCTGTTCGAGCTGTACACCGCACTGCAGTGGTCGACCGACGAGACGCTGGCCGCGATCGCTGCGAAGGCCGTCAAAGAGGTGGAGTACCACCGCGACCATGCGGTGCAGTGGACACTGCGCCTCGCCGGCGGCACGGACGAGTCCCGTCGGCGGATGGTGCGCGCGGTGGGGGAGGTGTGGCCGTACATCGGCGAGCTGTTCGTCGACGAGCCGCTGATCGACCGGCTCGAGGGGATCGCCGTGCGCCCCTCGATGCTGCAGCCGGGGTTCGACGCCGTGATCGCCGCGGTCTTCGCCGAGGCCGGGCTCGACGTGCCGCAGGGTCCGATGTCGTCGGCGGGCGGCCGCCGCGGCGCGCACTTCCCGACTCTGGGCTATCTGCTGGCCGAGATGCAGGTGCTCGCCCGGCGGCACCCGGGGGTGACGTGGTGAGCGCCACGATGACCGACCGCGCGTGGGAGGTGGCGGCATCCGTCCTCGACCCGGAAGTGCCGGTCCTCACGATCGAGGACCTCGGGGTGCTGCGCGCCGTGGAGCTCGACGGCGACCGGGTGACCGTCACCATCACGCCGACCTACTCGGGGTGCCCGGCGATCGAGGCGATCCGCGACGACGTCGTGCTCGCGCTCACCGCCGCCGGGTTCGCGCACGTCGAGGTGCGGCTCGTGCTCGCGCCCGCCTGGACCACGGACTGGATGACGGATGCCGGAAAGCACAAGCTGCGGGAGTACGGCATCGCCCCGCCGAACGGTCGCCGCGCGGTGACCGGGCCGATCCCGCTGCAGCTGGCGGTGCGCTGCCCGCGGTGCGGCTCGCTCGACACCCGCGAGCTCGCGCGGTTCGGGTCGACCGCGTGCAAGGCGCTGTACGAGTGCCGCGCATGCCTGGAGCCCTTCGACCACTTCAAGGTGCACTGATGACTGCGGACGGACCGGGCGACGACGAGCTGGTCGCCGACGCCCTGCTCGCGAGCGCGGTCGGCGGACCGTCGGGCGGCAGGCGCCGCGCGCGGTTCCACACGCTGCGGGTCGCCGAGATCCGGCCGCTGACGGATGCCGCGATCGAAGTGACCTTCGCCGTCCCCGCCGCGCTGCACGGCGAGTTCGCGTATCTCGCCGGACAGCACGTCGCGCTGCGCGCCCACGTCGACGGGCGCGAGCTGCGCCGGTCGTACTCGCTGTGCCGGCCGCCGTCGCTCGGTCCGGCGACCGAGGAGGGGACCGTCAGCGTCGCCATCAAGCGCGACCGGGGCGGCCGATTCTCGACATGGGCGCAGACCGAGCTGAAGGTCGGCGACGAGATCGACGTGATGAACCCGCAGGGCTCGTTCACATCGTCGCTGGCAGACCTCGACGGTGCGCACGTCGCGGGCATCGCGGCCGGTTCGGGCATCACTCCGCTGATGGCGCTCGCCGCGACCGTGCTGGCCCGTTCGGCCACGTCGCGGTTCACGCTCGTGTACACGAACCGCTCGAGCCTGGACGTCATGTTCCTCGATGACCTGTCGGACCTCAAGGACCGCTACCCCACCCGCCTCGCGCTGCACCATGTGCTCTCGCGCGAGCAGCGCACCGCACCCCTGCTGTCGGGCCGGCTCGACGAGCCGCGGCTGCGGCGCATCGTCGACGAGCTCGTACTGCCCGACACCGTGGACGAGTGGTTCCTGTGCGGACCGTTCGCGCTCGTGCAGCTGTGCCGCGACACCCTCGCCGACATCGGCGTGGATGCCGCCCACGTCCGCTATGAGCTGTTCACACCCGCCGACGGCCCGCGCGACGAGCCCGCCGCCGGGCCGGTGGCGATCGCCGAGGACGAACCTGTCACGCGCATCGAGTTCACCCTCGACGGACAGTCGCAGTCGGTGGACAGCCCGGTGGCCGCGCGCGAGTCGATCCTCACCGCGGCGCTGCGGGTGCGGCCCGACGTGCCGTTCGCGTGCGCCGGCGGCGTGTGCGGCACGTGCCGTGCGCGCCTGCTGCAGGGGTCGGTCACGATGACCGAGAACTACGCGCTCGAGCCCGACGAGCTCGAGCGCGGCTACGTGCTCACCTGCCAGTCCCACCCCACGACCGAGGCCGTGGTGGTCGACTACGACGTCTAGGAGGTCCCCATGATCGAGCTCGCCCTCGACGGCGCCGTCGCCGAGATCGCCCTGAACGCGCCCGACAGGCTCAACGCGCTCTCGCTCGAGGCGCTGCGGCGACTGGACGACGCGTACGCCGAGGCGGCGGCATCCGGGGTCCGTGCGCTCGTGCTGCGCGGGGAAGGCCGTGCCTTCTGCGCGGGCCGCGACATCGCCGGCGTCGACCCCGAGACCGACGACGTGCCGGGCTACCTCGGTGCGCTCGAACAGGTGATGCGGCGGATCGCGGCGTTCCCGGTGCCCACGTTCGCGGCTGTGCAGGGCGCGTGCCTCGGAGTGGGGCTGGGGCTCGCGATCGCGACCGATGTCGTCTATGTCGCCGAGAACGCCAAGGTCGGCTCGCCGTTCGCGAACCTCGGGGCGATCCCCGACTCGGGGGCGCACGCGCTGCTGCTGGACCGGCTCGGCGCACACCGCGCCCTCGACCTGATCTTCACGGGCGAACTGATCTCGGGCGCCGATGCCGTGGCGGCCGGGATGTTCAGCCGCGCTCTGCCGGCTGACGAGCTGCTCGCCTTCACGCGCGAGCGCGCTGCGATGACGGCATCCGGGCCCACGGCGGCGTTCGCTGCGTCCAAGCGGCTGGTCGCGCACCTGCGCGACGCGCGGCTGTGGGATGCCGTCGCCGAGGAATCGCGCAGCCAGGAGGCGCTGCGCGCCACGGCCGACTACCGCGAGGGCTTCGCGGCGTTCCAGGAGAAGCGCAAGCCTGAGTTCCGCGGCGAGTGATCCGCCGTTCAGGTGCTCGTGAGCTCGGCCACCAGCGGCGCGAGCAGTGCCGACAGCTCGTCGGGCACCGTGAAGAACGACACCCCGGTCGCGTCGCGCAGCGCGCGCAGCGCCTCGGTATCGCGGGCGACGTCGCCCGACAGCGCGGCGACAGCCCTCGCATCGCGCAGCGATTCGGGCGTCAGACCGCCGCGGCGCAGCCACTCGGGCACCGCGTCGCCCACGCCCGCGATCTGCAGTGACAGCTCGACCGGCGGCCGGCCCGCCACAGTGGCCGCGCGCACGCGGGCGACCACCTCGGTCACCGCTGCGAGATCGGCGTGCGGCGGCAGCGGCAGCGCGACAGTGTGCGCCTGGAGTCCGGCGATCCGCATCATACGGTCGCCGCCCGCCGCGAGCGTCAGCGGCAGGTCGTCGCCCAGCGCCCCGCGCACCGCCGCGATCGTGGCCTCGACCTGATCGACGCGCTCACGGCCGGAGCCCCAGGGAACACCCAGGGCGACGGCATCCGCCTCACCCTGCGGCCGCCCCGCTCCCAGCCCGAGTTCGAAGCGGCCACCCGACAGCTCGACGAGCGTACGGGTCTCGCGGACGGTCGCGGCCGGGCTGCGCAGGGGCGCCGCGAGCACCCACGTGCCGAGGTGCAGCGTCGAGGTCGCGGCCGCGGCGACCGACAGTGCGAGGAAGGGCGAGGGCGTGAAGAGCGTGTCGGGCACGAGCAGCGCCGCGAAGCCGTCGCCCTCGACGCGCCGGGCCGTCTCGCTCCACGCCCGCGCGTCACCGTGTGCGCCGGTCACGACGCCGAATCGGAAGGAGGCCATGCGTCCATGCTCGCTCGCTCCTCGGCGGCGCGCATCCGCCCGCGGGAGGCATCCGTCGTCGTCCCGGGGGAGCAGCACCGCGGGGAGCGTCACGCTTCGCGGCGCGCTGCCGCGAGCACCTCCACACCGGCGATGATGCGCTCCACACCGAAGCGCAGCGCATCGCCCCGCGCGCCCGCGGGGTCTGCGAACGCGGCGACAGTGAACGGGTGGTCCGCGGCCCGGTCGGTCAGTATCCGCGCCATCGCGGCGGCGAGATCCTGCTCGGGTGCCGCGCTCGCCGACTCCTGCCGGACGATCGACATCGCGTGACCGGCCAGCAGCGCCAGCACGTCGAGCTTCTCGCTGCCGTGCAGCTCCAGCTGCGCCATCGCGGCCAGCCCCGCCTCGTACCAGGCCAGTTCGAAGGGCCCTGGGCGGTGCGGGCGCTGGGCCAGTTCGACCGACCACGGATGGGCGAGGGCGCGGCTGTGGACGCCCTCCGCCCATGCCGCCAATGCGCGCCGCCAGTCGTCGGAATCGTGTCGTGCGGGCGCGCCGAAGGCCCGGTCGAGCATCACCGCGTCCAGCTCGGCGCGGCCGGGGACATACCGGTAGAGCGCCATCTTGGTGCTGCCCAGGTCGTGGGCGATGCGCTGCATCGTCACGGCTGACAGGCCCTCCGCATCGGCGATGCGGGTGCCGGCGTCGGCGATCTCGGCGACCGTGAACCTGGGCTTCGGACCGCGGCGCACGGCTGCCGGGCCAGGCCACAGCAGGTCGTCCGGCGAGGCCGATGCCCCGGACACCGTTTCGTCGGACGTCATGTGAGCCTCCTGGAAACAATTGCGTCCAGTGTAATCAGTTAGCTATTGTGTCCACGAGACGCAATTAGCCGAAGGAGTGGAAATGTCCGCGAAGAAGGTGCTGATCTCGGGCGCAAGCATCGCCGGACCCGCGCTGGCGGGCCGGCTCGGCCGCGCCGGGTACGACGTCACGGTGGTCGAGAAGGCGGAAGGGGTGCGGCCGGGTGGGCAGGCCGTGGATTTCAAAGGCCGCACGCACCGTGAGATCCTCACCAGGTTGGGAGTGTGGGACGACGTCCAGGCCCGTCAGACGCCGAAGACGGACTGGCGCCTGGTCGACGAGGCCGATCGGGTCAAGGCCGTCATCCCGGGAGAGTTCATCGGCGGCGACGTCGAGATCCTGCGCGGTGACCTCGCCGGCATCCTGCACGGGCACAGCTCCGATCGGGCGGAATACGTCTTCGGCGACGAGATCACCGCGCTGGACGAGCACGCGGACGGGGTCGACGTGTCGTTCGCGCACCGCGCCGACGAGCGCTTCGACCTCGTCGTCGGCGCCGACGGCGTGCACTCCGCGGTGCGGCGGCTCGCGTTCGGCCCCGAGGGCGACCATGTCGAGCGGCTCGGCTACTTCTACGCGGTCGCGAGCGGGGCGGTGCCGCTGGACGGGCTCGAGACGAGACTGTCGAGCGGACGCGGCGTCGCGTACGGCTTCACCGTGCCCGGCCGGCTCGCGCTGGCCGGAGGCCAGAAGGCGCCGAACCTGTTCGTGTTCCGCGGCGACGGCGGAGGCTACGACCGGCGCGACGTCGCGTCGCAGCGGAGGTTCCTGCGTGAGGCGTTCGACGGCATCGGCTGGCGTGTGCCCGAGATGCTCGCGGCGGCGGATGCGGCATCCGACTTCTATCTCGACGAGATCACCCGCACACGGATGACGACGTACACGAAGGGGCGGGTCGCGCTCGTCGGGGATGCCGGCTACGCCAACACGCTCGGCGGCTTCGGCACGGGGCTCGCGATCGTCGGGGCGTACGTGCTGGCGGGCGAGCTGGTGCGAGCGCAGGGCGATCACGTCGCGGCGCTCGCGGCCTACGACGCACGCATGCGCAAGCCGACGAAGATCGCCCGGACCGGGAGCGCCGGCCCGTTCCTCGCTCCGCCGTCACAGCGCCGCATCCGCCTGCGCGATCTGACCTTCGCGAACCCGCTCCTGCTGCGCGCGATGATGTGGATCACGGATGTGTTCGCGACGGATGCCTCGCTGCCCGACTACGACCTCACGCCGGCGACCTCGCACTGACAGGCGGTCCGGCGGCCTGCAGCAGCCGGTGGGCCATCTCGACCATCGCGGTCCGCACCTCCTCGCCGTCGAGCAGGTCGAACGCGAAGCCCGACATGCCGAGGTATGCGGCGAACTCGGCCGGCCGCCGGGTGCCGGCGCTGAGGATGCAGGCGTCGTCGCCGTCCGCGGTGATCGTCACCGCGGTCGGGTCGAAGGCACGGGCGACCACCTCGGCGCGGGCGTGGACGCGCGCCCGCGCCCGGTGCGGATACGGCGCCGACGTGATGCTGTGCGATGCGAGGTCACGGACCGCGTCGTCAGGGATGTCGCGGGCCGGGAACTCCTCGCGGAGGATCACGGGATGCCGCATCCGGTCGACGCGCAGCGTGCGCCACGCCTGCCGCTCGGGATCGAGCGCGACGAGATACCAGCGGCCGGCGGAGTGCACGATCCGGTGCGGCTCGACGACGCGTCGCGCCTCGTCGCCGTCGTGGCGTGTGTAGTCGATGCGCAGGCGCCGCCGCTCCGCGACCGCTGTGCCGATCGCGGTCACGACGGCGACGTCCACGTCGTCACGCGCCGCAGCGAGGGGCACCATGGCGCGCTCGATCTCGGTGATCTGGGTGCGCGCGGCGGGTGCAAGGGACTGCTCGAGCTTGGCGAGGGCACGCGCGGATGCCTCCTCCATACCGGTCACGACGCTCGTCGCTGCGGATCGCAGTCCCACCGCGATGGCCACAGACTCGTCGGTCGACAGGGTGAGCGGCGGCACGCTCGCGCCGGGCCCCAGCCGGTAGCCGCCGCCCCGGCCGCGGGTGGCCTCGATGCCGTAGCCGAGCTCGCGGAGGTCGTCGATGTCGCGGCGGAGCGTCCGGTCGCTCACCTCGAGCCGTTCGCGCAGCTCGGCCCCGCTCCAGTCCCTCCGCCCCTGCAGCAGCGACAGCAGGGCGAGCGTGCGTCCGGTGGTGCGTGTCATGCTCCCATCATCCTCGCTATCCGGTCGTATAGCGGCCGGATAGGTCGAGAGAGTGGATGCATGGACACCACAGACGTGAAGACCACCGACATCGACGCCGCCGTCATCCCGTTCCGCATCGAGGTCGCGGAGTCGGCCCTTGAAGACCTGCACTCCCGGCTGCGCAGTGCGAGGCTCCCTGAGCCCCTCCCCGGCGACGGCTGGGACAGCGGAGTCCCGATCACCGTCCTCCGTGACCTCGTCGAGCGCTGGCTCCGGAACGACTGGCGTGCGACGCAGGAGCGGCTGAACGCCCTGCCTCAGGTCGTGACGCGCATCGAGGGTCAGACCATTCACGCCGTCCACGTCCGGTCGGCCCACCCGGATGCGACGCCGCTCGTGCTGATGCACGGCTGGCCGGGTTCGTTCCTGGAGTTCGAGGAGCTGATCGGCCCGCTCACCGACCCGGAGGCCTACGGCGGGGATGCCGCCGACGCGTTCCATGTCGTCATCCCGTCGCATCCGGGATTCGGCTTCTCGACCCCGCTCGCGGGCCCAGGGTGGACGGTCGAGCGCACCGCGGGCGCGTTCCTCGAGCTCATGACCCGGCTCGGCTACGACGGCTTCGCGGTGCAAGGCGGCGACCACGGCGCCGCGGTCGCGCCCGAGATCGCGCGTCAGGCGCCAGACCGGGTGATGGGCGTGCACGTGAACGGCTCGCTCGGCTCGTTCGTCGGGGAGGTGGATGCCGAGACCACCGCCTCGCTGACCCCCATCGAGCAGGATCGCCTCCGCCGCGTCGGAGAGTTCATGCAGCGCGAATTCGGGTACATCGCCATCCAGGGGACCCGTCCAGGCCTCATCGGCGCGATGGCGGCGGACAGCCCCGTCGCGCAGCTCGCGTGGATCTACGACAAGCTGCAGGCCTGGACGTACCCGGCCGACGCCGACGCGGTCGACGTCGTCGGCGAGCGGTTCGTGCTCGAGAACGCGGCGCTGTACTGGCTCACGGCATCGGCGGGCTCGTCGGCCCAGGTCGTCTACGCGCTGAACAACGCGTGGGGCGACCCGAAGCCGAGCTCGGGCGTCCCCACGGCTGTGATCGTGTTCGCGCACGACGTGGGGCTGCGGTTCGCAGAGGAGCCGCACCACGAGATCGTCCGCTGGACCGATGTCGAGGGGCGCGGCGGCCACTTCGCGGCGCTCGAGGAGCCCGAGCTGCTCGTCGGCGACGTTCGCGCGTTCTTCGGCTCGCTGCGCGGGAGCGTCAGGAGTTCACGCGGATGATCTCGCGCTGATACGGCGCGATGACGTCGCCCGAGATGCGGCAGTCGAGGACGAGGAAGGGGCGGGATGCCTCGTCCTCGGCCGCCCAGGTGACCAGCCGTTCGAGGTCGTCGAGGGTGCGCACCACGACGCCCTCGGCTCCGACGCCGGCCGCGAGGGCCGCGAAGTCGACCTGCGGGATGAGCATGGGCTGCTCGGCGAGGCCCTTGAGGCCGTACAGGTGCACCTCGGCGCCGTACGCGGCGTCGTTCCAGACGACGGCGATCCCGCGACCACCGGCGACCCGCACCGCGGTCTCGAGGTCGGCGAGGGCCATGAGTCCGCCCCCGTCGCCCGTCGTCAGCACGACCGTCGACGTGGGCTTCGCGAGCGCGGCGCCCGGCACCGAGGGCCAGCCGAGCCCGATCGACTGGAACGCCGTGCCGACCATCATCATGCGGTCGGGCGAGGCGACAGGCCAGTACATGTTCGCCCAGCCGATGAAGTGCCCGCCGTCCGAGACGACGACCCGATCCGCGGGCAGCAGCTCGCCGATGCGGCGGGCCACGGCGCGGGGGTCCAGGCGGCCGTCGGCCGCGACGGCATCGCCCGGCTCGTACGCGCGCAGTGCCGCGACGTCGATCGACTCGCGCCAGCCGCTCGGGGCCCCACCCCTCTCGCGCAGGGCGGTGGCGACGGCGCGCGCCGCGACGCCGGCATCCGCCCGCACGAATCCGCCGACGTGCGGGTGGGTGGCCGCCGGCGCGACGTCGATCTGGAAGACCCGTGTGCCGGGCGCGAACAGGTCGCCGAAGCGCATCGTGAACTGATTGAGGGATGCCCCGAACACGACGGCCACGTCGGCCTCGCGCACGAGCTCCATGGCGCCTTCGGCGCCGAAGCCGCCGGTGACGCCCAGATCGAACTCGGCGCGGGGGAACACGCCACGACCGAGCGCCGTGGACGCGGTCACGGCGCCGACGAGGTCGGCGACCTCGCCGAGTGCGTCCGAGGCCCCCGAGATCCAGGCGCCGCGACCGGCGAGCAGGAACGGGCGCTCGGCGTTCGCGAGCGCGTCGACGAGGCCGTCGAGCGCTCCGGCGGCGAACGGTCCCACCGGGGCGAGAGGCTCGGGCAGCCGCGGCTCGGGCGCCTCGGGCACCGGCCCGGCGTCGCGGGCGGCGACGTCGTACGGGATCGCGAGCACGGTCGGCACCCGGTACGTGAGTGCGTGCTCGATCGCGATGACCGTCGTGGCCGCGGCATCCGCCCGCCCGACCGTGTAGGTGCGGGCGCCGACCGCCGAGGCGAGCGCGATCTGGTCGACGTCCCACGGGCGGGGACCCGACGTGGGCTCGTCGCCGACGACGAGCACGAGCGGCACGTGCGCCTGCACGGCCTCGGCGAGGGCGGTGAGCGTGTTGGTGAACCCGGCGCCGTATGTGGCGGTCGCCGCGGCCAGGCGCCCCGAGGCACGGAAGAAGGCGTCGGCGGCGACGACGCCGCCGGCCTCGTGACGCACGGCGGTGAAGTGGACGTCGGTCGAGCGCTCGAGAGCGTCGAGGAAGTAGGCGTTGCCGTTGCCCATCACCCCGAACACGTGGTCGATGTGGCGGGCGAGGGTGAGTGCAACGTGCGCGGACACGGTGAGCATGACGGATCCCTTGAGACTTCAGACGGATGAGAGGCCGTATGTGTCTCGCGCTCGTGCGCTGCGTGCCCATTTTTCGAGCACCGGCGGGCGTCGATGCCACCGGACGAAACCGAGTATAGGTCGTACGCCAAGATGGGAGACATGAAGACGATCCAGCTGCGCCGCTACACGCTCGTCGACGGGGAGTACGACGCGTTCGTCGACTGGTGGAAGGGCAGCATGCCGCGCGTGCGCCCGGCCGCCGGGTTCACGATCGAGTTCGCCTACGGCATCCCCGAGACAAACGAGTTCGTGTGGGCGGTCAGCGCCGAGGGCGACGAAGAGGCGTTCGTCGCGCTCGAACAGGAGTACCTCGCGTCGGACGCCCGCGCCGAGGTGTTCGCCGGCGTGCCGCAGCGCGTGGCGGAGTACAACATCCGCTTCGTGTCGGAGTTCGCGACGACCGCCTGAACCCGCCTCAGCCGCCGAGCGCTTCGCTGATCGCGGCGGCCGAGCGGCTCAGCCGGCGCGCGATCGCCTCGGGGTCGGCCGGGCTCGACACGTGGACCACCGCGATCGCCGCGGGGCGCTGACCGCCGCGCAGCCGCAGCGGCACCGAGATCGCCTGCACGGTCGGAATGACCTCGTCGTGGCTGGTCGCGTAGCCGCGCTGCGCGCACTCGGCGATCTCGGCACGGAGTCGTTCGCCGACCTCAACGGGCCAGTCCGCGGGGGAGAGTGTCGACAGGATCGCCTTGCTCGGCGCGCCGACGGTGATCGGGTGCCGTGCCCCCGGCCGCTGGGCGACGGTGGCGACGGCGTGACGCGGCTCGACGCTGGCGAGGGTGATGCACTCGTCGCGGTCGAGCACGGCGAGGAAGCACGTCATGCCCAGCTCGTTGGCGATGGCCGTGAGCTCGGGCAGCGCTTCGGCCTGCAGGTCGTGCGCCACACCCGCGGCGAGGGCGGCGATCCGCGCGCCGAGCTGCACGCGCCCGGCCGAGCCGCGTGCGACGAGGCCGTGGTCCTCGAGCGTGCGCAGCAGCCGGTACGCGACGGATCGGTGCACCTCCAGACGCCCCGCGAGCTCGTCGATCGTGAGCGGTTCGCGAGCGTCGGCGAGGACTTCGAGGATCCGGATGCCGCGGCTGAGCGTCTGCGAAGCGGGCGCGGTCGTGCCCTCCGGCCTTGTCATGCAGCATCCCCTTCGTATACGATCTGTTCAATAGTTCAATAGTAGAACGGCGTGTTCGAATATAGAACACAGTCGCTCCCTCCCGCAAGACATCGCCGTCAGGCCGACACCGCCGTCAGAGGAGTCACGATGCAGTTCCACCATCACGGGTATGTCTCCGGAGACCCTCGCGTCCAGGACGCCGCCGGCACGGGCGTCGACCGGCCCGCCGAGCTCCCCGATGAGATGGACGTGCTCATCGTCGGCTCGGGACCGGCCGGCATGCTCCTGGCGGCGCAGATGTCGCAGTTCCCGGGTGTCACCACGCGCATGATCGAGCGTCGCGACGGTCGTCTCGTGCTCGGCCAGGCCGACGGCATCCAGCCCCGCAGCGTGGAGACGTTCCAGGCCTTCGGCTTCGCCGAGCGCATCATCGCCGAGGCGTACAACATCGGGTGGATGAACTTCTGGGGCCCCGACCCGGCGCAGCCCGAGAACATCGTGCGCACCGCGCGCACCGAGGACTACGCGTTCAAGATCAGCGAGTTCCCTCACCTCATCGTCAACCAGGCGCGCGTGCTCGACTACTTCGCCGAGGCCGCCGCGCACGGACCGGGCCGCATCGTGCCCGACTACGGGATCGAGTTCGTCGGACTGACGATCGACGACGAGGGGGAGTACCCCGTCGAGGTGCGCGTCCGGTACACCGCCGGTGAGCGCGCCGGACAGGAGCGCACCGTGCGCGCCAAGTACGTCGCCGGCTGCGACGGCGCCCGCAGCGGCGTGCGCGAGGCCATCGGCCGCAAGCACGTCGGCGGCATCTCGGCGCACGCGTGGGGCGTCATGGACGTGCTCGTCAACACCGACTTCCCGGACTGGCGCACCAAGTGCGCGATCAACGCCGAGGCCGGCAACATCCTCCACATCCCGCGTGAGGGCGGCTACCTCAGCCGCATGTACATCGACCTGGGCGAAGTGGCCGACGACGACGACCACCGCGTGCGGCAGACGCCGATCGAAGAGGTCATCCGCAAGGCGAACGCGATCCTGCACCCCTACTCGATCGACGTGAAGCAGGTCGCGTGGCACAGCGTCTACGAGGTCGGGCATCGCGTCACCGACAAGTTCGACGACGTCGACGTGGACCAGGGACATGCACCCCGCGTGTTCCTCACCGGCGACGCGTGCCACACCCACTCGGCGAAGGCCGGGCAGGGCATGAACGTGTCGATGCAGGACGGCTTCAACCTCGGCTGGAAGCTCGGGCACGTGCTCACCGGCCTCAGTCCCGCGTCGCTCCTGGAGACGTACTCGGCAGAACGCCAGCCGGTCGCGCAGCAGCTCATCGACTTCGACCGCGAGTGGTCGTCACTCATGGCCCGCAAGCCCGAAGAGATCTCGGACCCGCAGGAGCTCGCCACCTTCTACCTCGGCACCGCCGAGTTCCCCTCCGGATTCATGACGCAGTACGGCCCGTCGATGGCGGTGCGGGATGCCGCCCACCAGGGCCTCGCGTCCGGCTTCCCGCTGGGCAAGCGGTTCAAGAGCTCCGAGGTGGTGCGCGTGTGCGACGGCAACCCGGTGCACCTCGGCCACCACGCCAAGGCCGACGGCCGGTGGCGGATCTACGCCTTCGCCGACGGTGCGGCGGCGGGTGAGGCATCCACCCTCGCGGACTGGGCCGGGTTCGTCGCGTCCGACGCATCGCCGGTGGCCCGCTTCACGCCGGCCGGGGCTGACGTCGACGCCGTGTTCGACGTCAAGGTGGTGTACCAGCAGCCCCACGAAGAGGTCGACATCATGGCGGTGCCGAAGCTCTTCCTGCCCGAGACCGGGCCGCTCGGGCTCATCGACTGGGAGAAGATCTACGCGGCCGCGCCCAGCGCCTGGACGACGACGGACATCTTCGACGAGCGAGGGCTGTCGCGCGACGGTGTGGTGGTCGTCGTGCGTCCCGACCAGTACGTTGCGGCGGTGCTGCCGCTGACCGCCCACGCCGAGCTCTCGGACTTCTTCGCGGGGGTCTTCCTGCCCCAGCGCTGACGTACGCCGTGGCGAGAGCGAGGTCGCGCGTATACACGCCGTATATGTGCGTGTCCCTGCCGACAGGGCAAGAATGGCCCGAGGCATCCACTGATCCACCCGACACAGACGAGGGAGTCCCCGTGACCGAGAACCGTGAGACCGAGCTGCTGGCTTCCGTCCCCGACGCGCTGTTCATCGGCGGCGAATGGCGTGCGGCATCGGCCGGCAAGACACTCAAGGTGTACGACCCCTCCAACGGCGAGGTCGTCAAAGAGATCGCGAACGCCGCGCCCGAAGACGGCAAGGCCGCACTCGACGCCGCCGTCGACGCGTTCCCCGCCTGGGCGGCGACGCCCGCGCGCGAGCGCGCCGAGATCCTGCGCCGCGCCTTCGACCTGCTGCAGGAGCGCAAGGAGGAGTTCGCGCTCCTGATGACGATCGAGATGGGCAAGCCGCTGGCCGAGGCGCGCGGCGAGGTCGCCTACGGCGGCGAGTTCCTGCGCTGGTTCAGCGAGGAGACCTCGCGCATCCAGGGTCGCTACGGCGCCAACCCCGAGGGCACCGGCCGCATGATCGTGTCGCAGCACCCGGTCGGGCCGTGCTTCCTCATCACGCCGTGGAACTTCCCCCTTGCGATGGCGACCCGCAAGATCGCGCCCGCGCTCGCCGCCGGCTGCACCGTCGTCATCAAGCCGGCCGAGCTCACGCCGCTGACCACCCTGTACTTCGCGAAGCTGCTCGAAGACGCGGGGCTCCCCAAGGGCGTCGTGAACGTCTTCACCACCTCGACGTCAGGCGCCGTGTCGGAGCCGATCATCCGCGACCCGCGCCTGCGCAAGCTTTCGTTCACCGGCTCGACGCAGGTCGGACAGCGCCTCCTCGAGCAGGCGTCGCAGGGCGTGCTGCGCACCTCGATGGAGCTCGGCGGCAACGCCCCGTTCGTCGTGTTCGACGACGCCGACCTCGACAAGGCCGTCGACGGCGCGCTCGCGGCGAAGTTCCGCAACATCGGTCAGGCGTGCACCGCGGCCAACCGCTTCATCGTGCACCGTTCGGTGGCCGACGAGTTCGCCCGTCGCGTCACCGAGCGCGTCAACGGCTTCACCATCGGGCGTGGCACCGAGGAGGGCGTGAACATCGGCCCGCTCATCGACGACCGCGCGGTCGCGAAGGCCGCCCAGCTGGTGCAGGATGCCGTCGCCCGCGGCGCGAAGGTCGCCACCGGCGGCAAGGCGGTCGACGGACCGGGCACGTTCTACGAGCCCACCGTCGTCACCGACGTGCAGGCCGGCAGTGACATCCTCCGTGAGGAGATCTTCGGCCCGGTGCTGGCGATCGTCCCGTTCGACACCGAGGACGAAGCCGTCGCGCTGGCCAACGACACCGAGTACGGCCTCGTCTCGTACGTCTTCACCGAGAATCTCGCGCGCGGCCAGCGCATGATCGAGCGGCTCGAGACCGGCATGATGGGCCTCAACATGGGCGTCGTCTCCAACGCCGCCGCCCCGTTCGGCGGCTGGAAGATGTCGGGCCTGGGCCGCGAGGGCGGCGCCGAGGGCATCCACGAGTACCTGCAGACCAAGTACACGCTGACGCCGAACCCGTTCTGACCCGAACGCCTGAGAAGAGTGGATGCCTCGCCCGAGGCATCCGCTCTTCTCGCCGTCGACGGGGTCGTTGCGACGGGGCGCGGGTGCGGCGGCGCATGCTCCGCAGTCGTCAGTGAAGGGTCTCGCCGCGCTTGAGCATCTCGATGTACTCCCCGACGCGTGCGGCTCGGGAATCCGGTCGCTTGAGCTGGGCCACCCGGAACGCCATCGCGAACCGGTTCTGCGCCGACTGGTTCGCAAAGGCCGCGGCGGCCTCCGGATCCGCGTCGAGGGCTTGCTGCAGCTCTGCGGGGACGTCGCCGTCGCTCTGCCGATGCGCGTTGTCCCAACGCCCGTCCGCCTTCGCGCGGTCGATCTCGTGCTGGCCCTGCGGCCGCATCCGACCTTCCTCGATCAGGCGAGTCACGTGACCGATGTTGACCTTCGACCACAGGCTTCGCTGTCGGCGCGGCGTGAAGGTCCGCAGGTGGTAGTCGGCATCGAGGGAATGCGACTGGCCATCGATCCACCCGAAGCACAGCGCGACGTCGAGCGCTTCGGCATACGTGATCCCGGGTCGCGTCGACCCTTTCTTGCGCAGCCGCAGGCGGACGCCGCCGGGGTCGGGGTCCGCGTCCAGCCAGGCCTCCCACTCCGCAACCGTGTCCACCTGCAGCACGGGTATGGTGACGCGGTCGGCCATGACGGGAGGATAGCCCGGAGCCCCGACATCGGCCTCGGCCGCGGCATCCGTCCTGCTCGCTACGATCGGCAGGTGGGATTCGAAGGACTCGATCGCGACGCCGTCTCGTTCTACGCCGAGCTTCGCCGTGACAACACGAAGGCATGGTGGGCGGCGAACAAGGCTCGCTACGACGCGGTGGTCCGCGGGCCGTTCGAGGCGCTCGGTGCGGAGCTGGAGCCCGAGTTCGGTGGGGTGAAGATCTTCCGCCCGTATCGCGATGTCCGCTTCAGCGCCGACAAGACGCCCTACAAGCTGCACATCGGCATGGTCTCGCAGGCGACCACCACGCATTACGTGCAGCTGAGCGAGGAAGGTCTGATGGTGGGCGGCGGCAGGTACGACGTGCCGCCGCAGGCGCTGGCCCGCTTCCGCGAAGCGGTCGATGACCCACGCACCACCGAGGATCTCGATGCGCTGCTCGACGAGCTGCGCGGCGCCGGCTTCGAGCTGCTCCGCGACGGCGCCCTCAAGACCGCGCCTCGCGGGTACCGCGCCGACCACCCGCGCATCGAGCTGCTGCAGCTCAAGCGACTCGCAGTCGGCAGATACGAACCCCCGGCCGACTGGATGTGGACGCCCGACGCGTACGACATCATCGCCGACGACTGGCGCACGGTCTCGACCTGGTGCGCCTGGCTCACCGAGACGCTCGGTGCCGAGCTGCTCGAGGCCGGTCAGTCGTCGAGGCGGGGCCGCGGCGACCTGGCCTGAGGGCGGGACGGACCCCGCGCAGAGCCGATGCCTGCCCGACGTGCGACGACCGGCTGAGGCTCGAGATCGTCGATGACGAGCGATTCCTTGCCGCGTGGTCGTGTGTGAACCGCGGGCTCGTGCGCACGACCGGGCCCTTGTGAGCGCCGCCTCACCGACTCGGGAGCGTCAGGATCTCGGCGCCGTCGTCGGTGATCGCGATCGTGTGCTCGCTGTGCGCGGTACGGCTCCCGGTGGCGCTGCGGAGCGTCCAGCCGTCGGCATCCACGATCAGCCGGTCGGTGTCGGCCATGACCCATGGCTCCAGTGCGAGCAGCAGTCCCGGGCGCAGCCGGTAGCCGCGGCCGGCGCGGCCGGCGTTGGCGACGTGCGGATCCTGATGCATCGACGAGCCGATGCCGTGGCCGCCGAACTCCATGTTGACGGGGTAGCCGGCGGTCGTGAGCGTCGTGCCGATGGCGTGCGAGAGGTCGCCGAGGCGCCCGCCCGGGCCGGCGGCGGCGATCGCGGCATCCAGCGCACGCTCGGTCGCCTCGATCAGCGCCACGCTCTCGGCAGGACGGGCGTCGCCGACGAGGAAGCTGATCGCCGAGTCCGCGGCGATGCCTCCCGTCGAGACCGCCAGGTCGAGCGTGAGGAGGTCGCCGTCGGCGAGCGCGTAGTCGTGCGGGCGCCCGTGCAGCACGGCATCGTTCACCGAGGTGCAGATGTAGTGGGCGAACGGGCCGCGTCCGAACGAGGGGGCGTAGTCGACGTAGCACGAGGTGGCGCCGGCATCCTCGATCTGGATGCTGTCGCGTGCGACGGGCGGCCCGGCGGGCGGCATCCGACCCCGTCGCCGTCGGGGCGACCTAGGCTGAGGGCGTGACCGACCGCCCCGCAGACCCGATGGCCTGCCCGACGTGCGGCGATCCGCTGAGGTTCGAGATCCTCGACGACGAGCGGTTCCTCGTCGCTTGGTCGTGTGTGAACTGCGGCCTCGTCCGCACCACCGAGCCGATCTGACACCCGGTCGCAGATACGGGAAGGGGATGCCGCGGCCCGCGGCATCCCCTTCCCTCGCGGTGTGCGCGGATCAGAGCACGACGAGGAAGCCGAGCACGGCGCTCGCGATCGACAGCACGGCGAGCACGACGGACGGCGTCGCGTTCTCCTTGCGGCGGACGTGGACGACGATCGCACCGATCATGACGATGGCAAGGGCCGTCGCGGCGATCGGGGTGAGGATCGGGGCGATGCCGGTCAGCGGCGGCAGGATGAGGCCGATGCCGCCGACGACCTCGGCGATGCCGATGAGCTTGACGGTGGGGTCGGCGAAGTCGTCGGCCCAGCCCATGCCGCTCGCGACGAGCGCGGGCCGGGGGCGGACGGCCTTCATCGAGCCGGCCATGATGAAGGCGAGCGCCAGGAGTCCGTTGAGGATCCAGAGAGCGATGATCATGCAGTTCTCCAGGTAGAGATCGTGGGGTCTGTTACTGTTTGTAAGCAACCCCATGATGCGTCATCTTCTGAAGGCGTACAAAAGGCACACGCATGTAAGCAGGTGACACGCGATGACGAAGACGCTGACGGTGACCGCGGCGGGCGATCCCGCCCCGACCGGCTACGAGCGGTCGTGCGAGGGTGCGGCCCCCGGCACCGACCATGGGCGCGCCATCCGCGACGTGCTGGACCGCATCGGCGACAAGTGGTCGCTGCTGGTCGTCGGCACGCTGCGAGGCGAGCGCCTGCGGTTCACGGAGCTGCAGCGGCACATCCCCGGCATCTCGCAGCGCATGCTCACCCTGACCCTGCGCCAGCTGGAGCGCGACGGGCTCATCACGCGCACCGTCCACGCCGAGGTGCCGCCGCGGGTCGAGTACGAGCTGACGCCGCTGGGGGGCACGCTCGTGCAGCTCGCGATGGCGCTCGCGGACTGGGCTATCCAGAACCATCCGCGCATCGAGGACTCGCGCGCCGCGTACGACGCCGCGCACGCCTGACCGCGTGCACGGCGTGGCGCCGCCCGTCTGCGGACTGTCGGGTGTTCGCGCCATGATGGGCGGGTGGATGCCTCGACGATGCGCACCGAGCGGCTCCGGTCGCACCGCCTGACCGCGCCTGCCCGCACGGTCGCCGACACGGCCCGGCACATGCTCGCGACCCAGGCGCAGGAGTTCTGGGGCGGGCGCTGGGCGGTCGCGCAGCGCACGCAGGGCGCACCGTCCATGCGCGACGTGGATGCCGCGTTCGACCGTGGCGAGATCGTGCGGTCGTGGACGATGCGCGGCACGATCCACCTGATCCCGGCCGAGGACCTGTCGTGGGTGCTCTCGATCACCGCCGACCGGCAGCATCGGCAGATGGCGACAGTGCGGCGCAACGAGGCGATCGACGACGCCGAGCTCGACCGCACCGAGGCCGCGACCCGCGCGGCGCTCCAGGGCGGCAACCGGCTGACCCGCAAGGAGCTCGCCGAGGTGTGGGAGGCCGCCGGCGTCTCGACGGCGAAGCAGCGCGGCTACCACCTGCTGGTCGCGATGTCGCTGCGGGGCGTGGTGTGCCAGGGCCCTGTCGTGCCGCGTGCCGAGGGCCCCACGCGCGAGCAGTACCTCGTGCTGACCGAGGAGTGGATCCGCGAACCCGTCACGCCGGCAGACCCGCTCGCCGAGCTCTTCGTGCGCTACATCGCCGCCCATGGCCCGGCCGGGGCGCGCGACTTCGCGTGGTGGACGAGCCTGCCGCTCGGGGTGTCGCGCCAGGCCGCCGAGGCCGCATCCGACAGGCTCAAGGTCGTCGCCGCCGCCCCCGAGCCGATGTATCTCGTCGACCGCCCGGCGCCACGCCGGCTGGCCACGGCGCCCGAAGTCGTCGCGCTGCCGCCGTTCGAGGAGTACTACATCTCGTACGTCGACCGCACGGTCCCGTGCGCGCCGGAGTTCCTCGACGCCATCGGCCCTGCGATGAACGGCATGGTGAGGCCGATCCTGGTGGCCCGCGGCGAAGTGGTCGGGGTCTGGACGCACTCCCTCGCCGTCGGGCGCCACACCGACGACCCGGTGCCCGAGCTGTTCGCACCCGGGGCGGCCACCGATGCCGAGGTCGCGGCATCCCTCGACCGCTACCGGGAGTTCGTCACCGGCTGACCGGCGTCACGCGTGGCGGTCGAGGAAGTCGTAGACCTCGTTGTCGTCCACCCCGGGAAAGGCGCCACGGGGGAGCGGCGAGAACATCTGCATGTGCACGCGGGCGCTCGGCCACGCCTTGCCCGCCCAGCGCCCCGCGACGTCGGACGCCGCACGGCGGCAGCACGACTCGTCGGGGCAGGTCGAGGTGGCGCGCTTCTGCGTCTCGCGCCCGCGGAACCACCGCGCATCGTCGAAGGGCACGCCCACCGTGATGGAGAACTCGCCCGCCGAGGTCGAGCCGGTCTGCGTCGAGCACCAGAACGTGCCGGCCGGGGTGTCGGTGTACTGGTAGTGCTCGGTGGTGCGGTTCTGCTCGTCGAACGCCGCGCGGGCCGAGAATTTGCGGCAGGCCATCTGCCCGTCGACGGCGCCCGTGACGTCGCTCGGCAGTGGAAGGTCGTCGTTCTCGTAGACGCGTGAGATCGCGCCCGACCCGTCGACGCGCAGGAAGTGCAGCTTGATGCCGAGGTGGTGGGTGGCGAGATTGGTCAGGCGCATGCCCGCGGCCTCATGCGTGACGCCGAACGCGTCGCGGAAGTCCTCGACGGCGAGGTTGCGGTCCTTCTTCGCCTGCTGCAGGAACGCCACCGACGCGGTCTCGGGCATGAGGCAGCAGGCCGCGTAGTAGTTGATCTCGAGGCGCTGCTGCAGGAAGTCGGCGTAGTCGGTCGGGCGCTCGTGGCCCAGCAGGCGGTGCGCCATGGCCTGCAGCGCCATGGAGCGCAGACCGTGACCGCCCGGGATGGATGCCGGCGGTAGGTAGATGCGGCCGTGCTCGAGGTCGGTGACCGAGCGGGTGGAGTGAGGCAGATCGTTGACGTAGATCAGCTCGAAGCCCAGCTTCTCGGCCATGATGCTGACGGTGCGGTGCGTGAGCGCGCCCGACACGTGGCCGGCGGCCTTGAGCTGCTTCTCGGCGAGCTTCTCGATGTCGGGCAGGTAGTTGTCGCGCGCGCGCATCATCAGCCGCAGCTCGGTGTTGGCGCGGCGGGCCTCTTCGGGCGTCGCGATGGCCTCGCGCTCGCGGCGCTGCAGCTCGCGGTGAAGACCGAGCACCGATTCGATGGTCTCGTCCGACATGCCTTTGGTGACCTTGACGGGCGCGACGCCGAGCTGACGGAACACCGAGCTCGACTGTGCGCGCTCCAGCTCGATCTCCAGCGCCGCACGGCGATTGGGCGGCTCGGCCGACAGCAGGTCGGCCACCTCGACGCCCGCGATCGACGCGATGGACTGCAGCAGCGACAGCTTGGGCTCGCGCTTGCCGTTCTCGATGAGGCTCAGCTGGCTGCCGGCCACCCCCACGAGGGCTCCGAGCTCGTCGAGCGTGTACCCGTGGGCGAGACGCTGATGACGGATGCGATGGCCCAGGGTCGACAGTTCGAGCGAGGTCGGCGGCATTCCTTGATGATAGCGAAAGAATCGCAACTCTTGACGCGGTCAATCGTGGGAAGAGGCATCCATCACCCCTGAAAGTAGAGGAAGAGCACGAATCTGCACCGTCGAAATCAACGAGGAGCGACACCATGGCCCTTGCCGACATCTTCACCCGAACCGATGGCTCGACGTCTGCGAGCACCGGCACGACCCGGCCCACCCTGGCCCGGACGTTCGGCGAGCTGCCCACTGTCGCCGGTGACGGCATGACCGCCCTGCGGGAGTGGGTCGACGAGATCGCGGCGCTGACCCAGCCCGCCCGCATCCACTGGGTCGACGGGTCGCGCGCCGAGAACGATGCGCTGCTGCGCGAGCAGGTCGACGAGGGCAAGCTCATCAAGCTCAACCCCGAGTGGCGTCCGGGCTCGTACCTGGCGCGCTCGCACCCGAGCGACGTCGCCCGTACGGAGGCGCGCACCTTCATCGCGTCCGAGCGCGAGGAGGACGCCGGCCCGACGAACAACTGGGCCGCTCCCGACGAGATCCGCGCCACCATCACGCCGCTGTTCGCCGGCTCCATGAAGGGCCGCACGATGTACGTCGTGCCGTTCTCGATGGGCCCGGTCGGCGGCCCGCTGTCTCACATCGGCGTGCAGGTCACCGACAGCGCCTACGCGGTCACCTCGATCGGCATCATGACCCGCGTCGGCACCGATGTGCTCCGCGAGATCGCCGGCGGCGCCCCGTGGGTCAAGACCGTCCACTCGGTCGGCGCACCGCTGCAGCCGGGCCAGCAGGACGATGCGTGGCCGTGCAACGACGAGAAGTACATCGTGCACTTCCCCGAGACGCTCGAGGTCTGGTCGTACGGCTCGGGCTACGGCGGAAACGCGATCCTCGCCAAGAAGTGCTTCGCGCTGCGCATCGCCTCGGTCATCGGCCGTAACGAGGGCTGGCTCGCCGAGCACATGCTGCTCATCCGCGTGATCGACCCGGCCGGCCGGGCATACCACCTGGCCGCGGCGTTCCCGTCGGCCTGTGGCAAGACGAACCTCGCGATGCTGCGTCCGACGATCCCCGGCTGGCGCGTCGAGACCCTCGGCGACGACATCGCCTGGCTGCGCCCGGGCGAGGACGGCCGCCTGTGGGCGATCAACCCCGAGGCGGGCTTCTTCGGCGTCGCGCCCGGCACGGGCGAGTCGACCAACGTGACGGCGGTCGAGACGCTGTGGGGCAACACGATCTTCACGAACGTCGCACTGCGCCCCGACGGCGACGTGTGGTGGGAGGGCCTCACCGACGAGCCGCCGGCTGAGCTCATCGACTGGGAGGGCAACCCCTGGACGCCGGCATCCGGTCGTCCCGCCGCGCACCCGAACTCGCGCTTCACCGTCGCCGCGGCGCAGTGCCCGCAGATCGCCGAGGACTGGGACGCTCCGCAGGGTGTGCCGCTGGACGCGATCCTGTTCGGCGGCCGCCGCGCGACGAACGTGCCGCTCGTCGTCGAGGCCACCGACTGGACCCACGGCGTCTTCATGGGCTCGAACGTGTCGTCCGAGCGCACCGCCGCCGCCGAGGGCACCGTCGGCGAGCTGCGCCGCGACCCGTTCGCGATGCTGCCGTTCTGCGGCTACAACATGGCTGACTACTTCGGGCACTGGCTGAAGGTCGGGCAGGCGCTGCGCTTCGACCGCGCGCCCCGCGTGTTCCAGGTCAACTGGTTCCGCAAGGGCACGGACGGCCGGTTCCTGTGGCCGGGCTTCGGCGACAACTCGCGCGTCATCGACTGGATCATCCGCCGCATCGAGGGCGAGGTGGGCGCCGTCGAGAGCCCCATCGGCCGGCTGCCGCACACCGAGGATCTGGATCTCGACGGCATCGAGGTGCCGCAGGCCGACCTCGACGAGCTGTTCGCCGTCGACCCGCAGCTGTGGCTGCAGGAGGCCGATCTGACCGAAGAGTTCTACCGCACCTTCGAGGGCCGCGTCCCGGCGCCGCTGTGGGCCGAGCTCGCAGCGCTGCGCTACCGTCTGCAGCGCGCCTGAAGCAGGGAGCGGATGCCCCGGCCTCACCTGTGCGGTGGCCGGGGCATCCGCTTGTCCTGACGAAGACGCTCAGACCAGCAGCTGGTGCTTCGCCAGGTCGCGGTACAGCGGCGTGGTCTGCACGAGCTCGGAGTGGGTGCCCTGGCCGACCACGCGGCCGTGGTCCATCACGACGATGTGGTCGCTGTCGACGACGGTCGACAGACGGTGCGCGATCACGATGAGCGTGCGGCCGGCCGCGACGGCGTCGATCGCCTCGCGCATGCGCTGCTCGTTGAGGCCGTCGAGCGACGACGTGGACTCGTCGAGCAGCAGGATCGGGGGAGCGGCCAGCAGCGCCCGCGCGATCGCGAGGCGCTGGCGCTCGCCGCCCGACAGCATGACACCGGACTCGCCCACCGGGGCGTCGACGCCCAGCGGGTTGCGGTCGAGCACCTCGCCGAGGTTCACCGCGCGCAGCACCTCTCCGCACTCCGCGTCAGATGCCTCGGGCGACGCGAGCCGCAGATTGTCGCCGATCGTGCCGGCGAGGGTGGGGGCGTCCTGCTCGACGTAGCCCAGCTGCGCGCGCAGCGCGTCGCGCTCGAGCGTGCGCACGTCGTCGCCGCCCAGCAGGATCGCGCCGCCGGTCGGGTCGTAGAACCGCTCGATGAGCGCGAGCGTCGTGCTCTTGCCGGCGCCCGAGGGGCCGACCAGCGCCACGCGCGCGCCGCGCGGCACCGTGAAGGAGACGCCGCGCAGCACGTCGCCCTCGTGATCGAGGGATGCAACCGGCTCCGGTCGGCCGTCGGTGCCGTCGCCCAGGGCGATGACCGAGGTGTCGACGTGGGCGCTCTCCAGCACTGCGAGGGCCTCGGACTCGGCCTTCCGCCGGGCCGCGACCACGTTCTCGGGATAGCGGAAGTGCACGTCGCGGAACTCGATCGCCGTGGAATCGGCCGAGGTGGGGGCACCATCTGCCCGCACTTCGGCCGCGATCGTCGCGTCGTCCTGAGCCTCGGTCGGAAGATCCAGCACCTCCTGGATGCGGCCGAGCGCGCCCAGCGCCTGGCTGACGGAGGTGATGGCGCCGAAGAACGAGCCGAGCGGGGCGATCAGCATGAACAGGAACATGATGAACGTCACGAGGCTCGCGATCGACAGGGCGCCGGTGGCGACCCGGAAACCGCCGAGCCCGATGACCACCAGCAGCGACACCTGCAGCGCGATGCCGGCGATCGGCACGACGAGCGCGGACACCTTCGCGATGCGCACGCCCACCTGGAACGCGTCGGTGGCCTGCGATGTGACGGTCGTGATCTCGCGATCGGTCGCGCCCGAGGCGCGGACCGTGCGGATCGACCCGACGGCGCGCTCGACGCCGGAGGCGAGTTCGCCCACCTTCTCCTGCTGCTCGGTCGAGGCGGTGCGGATGCGGCCGCTGAGCGCCACGACGCCGACGACCGAGATGCCGATGACGAGCACGATGATGCCGAGCAGCAGCGGATCGATGATCGCCATGGCGACCAGCGCGCCGACGAACAGCAGCGCGTTGCCGATCGAGTCCGCGAGGCCCTGCGTGAGCGCCGCGTAGAGCAGCGTGGTGTCGCTGCCGACGCGGGAGACGAGGTCGCCGGTGCGGCGTGCGTCGAACTCGCTGATCGGCAGGTGCAGGATGCGGGCGATCAGCCGGCGCCGACTGGAGTACACGACGGCCGTGCCGGTGCGCTGCAGCAGGTAGTGCTGGTAGCCCGAGATGAGCGACCCCAGGATCACGAACCCGACGAGCGCCCAGATCAGCAGGCCCAGATCGAGGCCCTGCTCGACACGGGTGATCACCTGGCCGACCAGCAGCGGCTGCACGAGCGACGCGCCCGCGCTCAGGATGCTGAGCACGACCACGACGGCGATCGTGCCCTTGTGCTCGAACAGATAAGGGAGCAGCTGACGGAACGTCGCGCGCGGCCCCTCCGGCGTGGAGCGCCGCGAGCGGATGCCGCGGCCGCGGGGTGCGGGGCGCCCGGCCGCGGCCGGGGCGGGGGCTTCGTCGAGTTCGGCGGAGGGCATGGGCGTACCTCGTTCGTGAAGGGGAGCAGTACGACGCTACGCCTCCTGTGACGCCGCACCCGCCACCGCGGCGGAACACTCGGCGAACCTTCAGTCAGACGAAAGGTTGGAGCGTCGCTCACAACCCACCCGGCGATGTCCGGGCGCGGCGCTAGTGTGGTCCGGTGCCTGCCCCCGTGATCTCAGCGTCGAACCTCGCCAAGGCCTACAAAGTCAAAGGCAAGCCGGACTTCGTCGCCGTCGACGGCCTCTCGTTCGAGGTCGCCCCCGGCGAGTCGTTCGGGCTGCTCGGGCCCAACGGCGCCGGCAAGTCCACCACCATGAAGATGATCGGCGCCGTGTCGACCCGCAGCGGCGGCGAGCTGTCGATCCTCGGGCTGGATCCCGACCGCTACGGCCCCGAGATCCGCTCGCGCCTGGGTGTCGTGCCGCAGCAGGACAACCTCGACGGCGAGCTCAACGCGCGCGAGAACCTCTACATCTACGGCCGCTACTTCGGACTGCCCGGCAAGGTGTGCCATCAGAAGGCCGACGAGCTGCTCGCCTTCGCACAGCTCGAAGACAAGGCGAAGAGCAAGGTCGACGCGCTGTCGGGCGGCATGAAGCGCCGGCTCACCATCGCGCGAGGACTCATCAACGATCCGCGCATCCTGCTGCTCGACGAGCCCACCACGGGCCTCGACCCGCAGGCGCGCCACGTGCTGTGGGACCGCCTGTTCCGTCTCAAGGAGCGCGGCACGACGCTCGTGCTCACGACCCACTACATGGATGAGGCCGAGCAGCTGTGCGACCGGCTCATCGTCGTCGACAAGGGCCGCATCATGGCCGAGGGCACGCCCGCCTCGCTCATCCGCGAGCACTCCAGCCGCGAGGTGCTCGAGGTGCGCTTCGGCTCGGACCGCAACCAGCAGGTCGCGCCGCAGCTCGAGGGCATCGGCGAACGGGTGGAGGTGCTGCCCGACCGCATCCTCGTGTACGCCGACAACGGCGAGGCGGCGCTCGAGGCCGTCGCCCACCGGGGCCTCACCCCGATCACATCGCTGGTGCGCCGGTCGAGCCTCGAAGACGTGTTCCTGCGCCTGACCGGAAGGTCGCTGATCGAATGAGCGCGCGAGAAGATCCGGCGCGCGGGCCTGTCGAGCCGGGCCCGCCGACGGCCGCCACCGCGGCGCACCCCACGACCGAAGAGCTGCGCGCCGAGGCGATGCAGTGGGGCCGCAAGCCCCGTGCCCTGGGCACCTGGTACGTCACCGAGCACATGCTCCGCGCGATGCGCGCGTACGGCTGGACGATCGTCGTCGGCGCGCTCGGGCAGCCGATCCTGTACCTGCTGGGTCTCGCCGTCGGGCTGGCGGCCCTCATCGGCGCGCCGATCCAGGACGGCTCGCAGACGGTTCCGTACCTCGTGTTCGTCGCGCCGGCGCTGCTCATGACGGCCGCGATCTCGGTGGCGACCGAGGAGTTCTCGTTCCCGGTCATGGCCGGATTCAAGTGGCGCCGCTTCTTCTTCGGCTTCAGCGCGTCGCCGCTGTCGCCCGGACAGATCGCCGGCGGGGTCGTCATGGGGGCGGCCGCCCGCATGTTCATCGTCGTCGTCGCCTACTACGCGCTCATCTGGATCTTCGGAGCGGTGCCGCATCCGGCGACCGGCTGGCTGACGATCCCGATCGGCCTGCTCGCGGGCCTCTCGTTCGGCATCCCCTACATGGCGTATGCGGCGTCGATCACCGAAGACAAGGGGCAGTTCGCCCTCGTGCAGCGCTTCATCTTCATGCCGATGTTCCTGTTCTCAGGCACGTTCTATCCGCTCGACACCCTGCCGCTGTGGCTGCAGTGGATTGGGTGGGTGTCGCCGCTGTGGCATGCGTCCGAGCTCGGGCGCATCGCGACGTACGGCAAGCCGGCCGATCCGTTCGCGGTGCTGGTGCACGTCCTCTTCCTGCTCGTGCTGGCGGTGGGCGGGTACCTCGTCGCCCGGCGGCTGTTCCAGAGGAGGCTCGGCGAATGACCGTCCTGACCGAGGTTCCGGTCCGCTCCGGCGGCGTGCGCGCGCTGTGGGCGGGCAATCCGCAGGCCGTCGTGCAGCGCGGCCTCATCGCGGCGCGGTCGTCCAGCTGGGCGGTCGTGCTGTCGGGCTTCTTCGAGCCGGTGTTCTACCTGCTGTCGATGGGCATCGGCATGGGCGCGCTGATCGGCGACGTCACGACGTCCAGCGGCGTCGAGGTGAGCTATGCGGCGTTCATCGCGCCGGCGCTGCTGGCGACGTCGGCGATGAACGGCGCGATCTACGACTCCACCTGGAACGTCTTCTTCAAGCTCAACTACGGCAAGCTCTACGAGGGCATGCTCGCGACCTCGCTCGGCCCGCTCGACGTGGCGCTGGGCGAGATCCTGTACGCGATGCTGCGGGGTCTGCTGTACGCGACCGGGTTCATGGTCATCATGCAGCTGCTGGGGCTCAACCTGTCGTGGACGGCGATCCTCGCGATCCCCGCGGTGCTGCTCATCGCGTTCGGCTTCGCGAGCCTGGGCATGGCGGTCACGAGCTACATGAAGACCTTCCAGCAGATGGACTGGATCAACTTCGTGCTGCTGCCGATGTTCCTGTTCTCAGCGACGCTGTTCCCGATCACCGCATACCCGGAGTGGATCCAGGGAATCATCATGGCGTTCCCGCTGTGGCACGGCGTCGAGCTCGTGCGGGGTCTCACGACCGGCATCCTCACCCCCGACATGTGGTGGCACGTGCTGTACTACGTCGTCATGGTCGCGGTCGGGCTGGTGTTCACCGCCAAGCGTCTGCGTGCGCTGTTCCTGGACTGACCCGGGACGACCGAACGCAGGATGCCGCGGCTCATCGAGCCGCGGCATCCTGCGTTCGCAATGATCCGTTCGACTACAGTGAGCCGGTCGCGCCGACGCCGAGGTCGGCGTCGTAGTCGACGTCCTTGGTCTCGGGGGTGAAGATCAGCGCGATGAAGGTCAGCACGCTCATCGCCGAGAGGTAGATGCCCACGAGCACCGGGCTACCGCCGGCCGCGGCCCACAGCGCCACCGCGACGATGGGCGCGAGGGCCGCGCCCAGGATCGACGACACGTTGTACGAGATCGCGGACCCCGAGTACCGCACGTTGGTGGGGAACAGCTCGGGCAGGATCGCCCCCATCGGGCCGAACGTCGCGCCCATCAGCATGAAGCCGAAGACGAGGAAGGCCTGCACCATCGCGCCGGTGAACTTCGGGTCGGCCTGCGGCAGCAGGAACAGGTTGAACGTGAGGCCGAACACGACGATGAGCGCGGTCACCCACAGCAGGAGGCGGCGCCGGCCGATCGCGTCGGCGATCGGCCCCGACAGCAGCGTGAAGATGCCGAAGAACACCACGCCGATGATCTGCATCAGCACGAAGTCGGTGTAGCCGAAGCCGAGGCCGGGGACGTAGCTCGCCGCGTCGAAGGCGGTTCCGGATGCCTCCGCCGCCGCCTTCGCGCCGTCCAGCGTCGCCTTCGTGCCGTACGACAGCGTGAAGTTCGTCATCAGGTAGAAGAGCACGTACGTCGCGAGCATGACGAACGTGCCGAGGATCAGGTGCCACCAGTGCTTGCGGATCACGGTGCCGAGCGGGAACTTGCGGATCGCGCCCTTCTGCTCGGCCTTGACGAAGGTCTCGGACTCGACGAGGCGCAGCCGCACCCACAGGCCGATGATGACCATGACCGCCGAGAACAGGAACGGCACCCGCCAGCCCCATGCCAGGAACTCGGCCGACCGCTGGGCGGCGCCGTCGGGGTGGGGCAGGGCGAAGTTGATCGCGAGGAAGATCGAGTTCGCGATGATGAAGCCGAGCGGTGCGCCCAGCTGCGGGAACGTGCCGTACCAGGCGCGCTTGCCCTTCGGGGCGTTCTCGGTGGCCACGAGCGCGGCGCCCGACCACTCGCCGCCGAGGGCGAAGCCCTGAGCGAGACGCAGGACGAGCAGCAGCAGCGCCGCCCACCAGCCGATCTCGTTGAACGTCGGCAGGCAGCCGATGAGGAACGTCGCGATTCCCATGGTGAGCAGGGACGCGACGAGCGTCGCCTTGCGGCCGAACCGGTCGCCGAAGTGGCCGAACACGACAGCGCCGAGCGGGCGCGCGATCATGGCCGCTCCGAAGACGCCGAACGAGGCGAGGAGCGCCGTGGTGTCGTTGCCCGTCGGGAAGAACAGGATGGGGAAGACGAGCACGGCGGCGGTCGCGTAGACGTAGAAGTCGTAGAACTCGATCGTCGTGCCGATGAGACTCGCGAGGATGACGCGGGATCGGGGGTTGGCGGGCGCCGTGGGGGTCACGACGGCGGTGCTGGGGGAGGTCATATTCACCTGGGCATGCGCGGAGCGGAGCATCCGGGTGGGATGCGGCGGTGGGCGGACGCCGGGCGCAGGATGACGCGTCAGGCGGCACTGCACTGGATCACCATGCGTGCCGGCGGTGTCGCGCGGCACGAAGATCAAGCCTACTCCTGAGGCGGCGTCCCGGTCACGGAACGTGGAAAGCGGATGCTGCGCGCACGACCTTCAGTCTGCCGAAAGGTTGGCCGCAAAAGGCGTAGGCTGACGGGCATGGACACTCTCATCTCGATCCTCCACGTGGGCACCGCGGTGTTCATCGTCGGCCCGATGGCCATCATCCCGATGACCGGCCTGCGGGCGCTCCGGTCGGGCAACGCGGCACAGGTGAAGACCCTCGCCACCTCGACCATGATCTTCTCGTGGCTGTCGCTGCTCACCTTCGTGTTCGGCTTCGGCGCCATGTCGATGGCGCCCGACGAGTACAACCTGTCGTTCACGACCCCCTGGATCCTGTGGTCGGCGATCCTCTACGTCATCGCGTTCCTGCTCAACGTGATCGTCGTCGTCCCGCAGATGCGCAAGGCCGCCGCCCAGATCGCCGAGGCCCCTGAGGGCGCCGCCCCGGCCAAGCCCGCCGGCTACGGCGCGATCGCCGCGAGCAACGGCATCTCATCGCTGCTGCTCGTGGTCGTCGTGGTGCTCATGATCTGGAAGCCCTGACCCCAAGAACCGAAAGTGGATGCCGCAACCTCGGTTGCGGCATCCACTTCTCGTTTCTCGGGGTGCTGCCGGTCACTGAGCCTGTCGAAGTGCCCGCAGCACGAGTGCCGTGCGGATCGCGGCGTCGGCCGCTTCGAAGCCCTTGTCCTCCACCGAGCCGGGGAGCCCGGCGCGGGCGATGCCCTGGGCCTCGTCGTCGAGCGTGAGCACGCCGAAGCCGACCGGTTTGCCGGTGTCGAGGGCCACGCGGGTCAGCCCGTCGGTGGCGGCGTTCGACACGAACTCGAAGTGCGGCGTGCCGCCGCGGATGATGACGCCGAGCGCCACCGCCGCGTCGGCGCCGGCCTCGAGGGCCGCCTTGGCGACGACCGGCAGCTCGAACGAGCCCGGCACGCGAACGACGCGGAAGGTCGCGCACGACGCCTCTAGTGCGCGCTCGGCGCCGGCGATGAGACCATCGGTGATGGTCTCGTGCCACGTGCCCGCGATCACGACGACGTCGAGACCCGTCGCGTCGACCGTCCCGGTCGCCTGGGGCGCGCCTTTGCCGCTCATGCCTGTGCTCCTTCTTCGTGTGCGGCGCCGCCGCGGACCTCTGCCACCTCGTGCATGTGCGCGAGGGCGTCGGCGAAGTCCTCGTCGGCGATGATGTGCCCCATGCGGTCGCGCTTGGTGGCGAGGTACTGGTGGTTGTTCGGGCCGACGCCGACCAGGAGCGGCACCTGCTCGACGATCTCGAGGCCGAGCTCGCGCAGCTGCTTCACCTTGTCGGCGTTGTTCGTCAGCAGACGCACCTTCTCGACACCCAGATCCGAGAGGATGCCGGCGGCCGCGGCGTAGTCACGGGCATCGGCCGGCAGGCCCAGCGCCAGGTTGGCGTCGACGGTGTCGAGGCCGCGCTCCTGCAGCGAGTAGGCGCGCAGCTTGTTGATGAGGCCGATGCCGCGCCCCTCGTGGCCCCGCATGTAGATGACCACGCCGCCGTCCTGCTCGATCGCGTCGAGGGCGGCGTCCAGCTGCGGGCCGCACTCGCACTTGAGCGAGCCGAACGCCTCGCCGGTCAGGCATTCCGAGTGCACGCGGACGAGCGGTGCCTCGTCGAGCTCGCCCGACACGACCGCGATGTGGTCGGTGCCGGTGATGCGGTCCTTGTACGCGAGGAAGCGGAACGAGCCGTGCGCGGTCGGCACGTGGGCCTCGGCGCGCAGGCTCACGCGGCGCTTGTGCGCGCTGCGGATGGCCGGGTCGCACGGGGCGTGCTCGTCGAGGTAGGCCGCGAGCAGCTCGATCGTGATGACCGGGATGCCGTACTCGGCGCCCAGGTCCTGCAGGCCGGGCAGGCGCATCATGCTGCCGTCCTCGGCGACGACTTCGCCGATCACGCCGACGGGGGCGAGGTCGGCGAGCTTCATCAGCTCGACGGCGGCCTCGGTGTGGCCTGCGCGCTCGCGCACACCGCCGTCGACGGCGCGCAGCGGCAGGATGTGACCGGGGCGGATGACGCTCACCGGCGTCGACGCGGGGTCGGCCAGCACATTCAGCGTGTGGGCGCGGTCGGTCGCGCTGATGCCCGTCGAGATGCGGTCGGCCGCGTCGACGCTCACCGTGTAGGCGGTGCCGCGGGCGTCCTCGTTGTTCTCGACCATCGGCGGCAGGTCGAGACGGTCGGCCCAGTCGGCAGGCATCGGCGCGCACAGGAAGCCGCTCGTCCAGCGGACGGTCCACGCCACCCATTCGGGCGTCGCGAGCTGCGCCGACAGGATGACGTCGCCCTCGTTCTCGCGGTTCTCATCGTCGGCGACGATGACGGGCCGGCCGGCGCGCAGCGCCTCCAGGGCCTCGGGGATGGTGGCAAGGCTCATCGTGAGCCTCCTTCCGTGGAGTCTGTGGAGAACGACAGCAACCGCTGCACGTGGCGCGCGAGGATGTCCGTCTCGAGGTTGACGCGGTCGCCCGCCACGCGGGCGCCGAGGGTCGTGGCGGCGAGCGTCTCGGGGATCAGCGAGACCTCGAACCAGCCGTCGCCGGGTGCGGCGGGGCTCGCGTCGCTGACGGTGAGCGAGACGCCGTCGACGGCGATCGAGCCCTTGTCGACGACGAGCGGCGCGAGGGCGGCGGGAAGCGAGATGCGCAGCACCTGCCACTGCGCGCCGGGCCGCACCTCGAGCACCTCGCCGGTGCCGTCGATGTGGCCCTGCACGATGTGGCCGCCGAGGCGGCCGTGCGCGGCGGTCGCGCGCTCCAGGTTGACGGCGCGTCCGGGGGAGACGCCCGCGAGCGTCGACATGTCGAGGCTCTGCTTCATGACGTCGGCGGTGAACCAGTCGGCGCCCTGGTCGACGACGGTGAGGCACACTCCGCTGACCGAGATCGAGTCGCCGTGTGCGGCATCCGACACGGCCTTCGGGCCGCGCACGGTGACGCGCACGCCGTCGCCCGAGGGTTCGACCGCGGTGACCTCGCCGATCTCTTCGACGATTCCGGTGAACATCAGTCGTCTCCTTCGCTGGGGTCCTGAGGCTGACGAGGGACGGCGACGTACAGCACGTCGTCGCCGAGGGGGTTCACGGAGGCGACGGCCAGGCGTCGCGCCTGCCCGATCGTCGTCACGCCGATGTCGTCCAGCGCGAGCCGGTCACCGCCGAGCAGCACCGGGGCGACGTACGCGAGGACCTCGTCGACGAGGCCGGCGCGCAGGAACGAACTGGCCACCGCGGGGCCGCCTTCGACGAACACGCGCTGCACGCCCTGTCGGCCGAGATCCTCGAGCAGGCCCGGCAGATCGCGCCCGTCATCTGTGACGAGGGGGAGAGGATGCCGCCGCACGGCCGCTTCGGGCGGAACCGGCCGCCGGCCGAGCACGACCGGCCGCGGCTGGTGGTCATGGAGCGAGCCGTCCGGGCGGCGCGCGGTGAGCGCGGGATCGTCGGCGAGCAGCGTGCCGGTGCCGACGAGGATCGCGTCGGCCTGGGCGCGGCGGCGGTGCACGTCTTCGCGTGCCGCGGGGCCGGTGATCCACTGGCTGGTGCCGTCGGCGGCGGCAGCGCGTCCGTCGAGGCTCTGCGCCCACTTGACGGTGACGTGCGGTCGCCCGAGCCGCTGCACGGTGAGCCACGAGTCCAGCAGCGCGGTCGCCTCGCCCTCCAGCAGGCCCGCCTCGACGTCCACGCCGGCGGCCCGCAGGCGGACGGCGCCCCCCGACGAGTGGTCGCCCGGATCGGAGACGGCGTACACGACGCGTGACACGCCCGCGGCGATGAGCGCCTCGGAGCACGGGCCGGTGCGGCCGGTGTGGTTGCACGGCTCGAGGGTGACGACGGCGGTCGCTCCGCGGGCGGCGCCCGGTGCGAGCTTCGACAGCGCGTCGACCTCGGCGTGCGGCGTGCCGGCCCCGCGGTGCCAGCCCTCGGCGAGCACGTCGCCGTCCGGCGAAAGCAGCAGCGCGCCCACCTGCGGGTTCACGCCTCGCGGGCCGTTCGCGGCGATCGCCAGCGCGCGGCGCATCGCGTCGTGTTCGGCAGTGCTCGCCATCCGGCCCTGTCCTCTCGCTCGATCTGCTGAGGCTCCGGGCAACGGGAAGCGGCGGCGCGCGCGACGCCGCCCGTGCTGCCTCCCATCCGGACTAGCGACGATCGCTCGTCGCATCACCGTCGGTTCCGGAATTCCACCGGATCGACCTCGGCTCATCCTGTTCGACAGGATGGATGCCTCGGCTCGCGGACTCTCACCGCCGGTTCGGATTCACACCGACCCCGGAGCACGTTGATGCTCTCGAGTGTAGTCAACGCGGCATCCGACCATTCATTCCATGTCTGCGAATGAAGCGATCTTCCCTTCGCGCAACGGCGGTGCTTGGCAAGCTGCCGGACCGGGGCGAGGCGCGGCCCGATGTCGCCGCGTCGGCTTAGCCTGGAGGTGGGGACGGTGAGGCTCTTGACGACGACACGGGGATTCGACGAACTGGCTGCGCGACCGTACGCGGACGTGCTCATCATCGGCGGCGGCATCAACGGGCTCGCCACCTTCCGCGATCTGGCGCTGCAGGGCGTCGACGTCGCGCTGGTCGAGCGCGACGACTTCGTCAGCGGTGCCTCGGCGGCGTCGTCCCACATGATCCACGGCGGCATCCGCTACCTCGAGAACGGCGAGTTCCGGCTCGTGCACGAGGCCGTCACCGAGCGCAACGCGCTGCTGCGCACCGCCCCGCATTACGTGCGTCCGCTGCAGACCACGATCCCGATCTTCTCGACGTTCTCGGGCGTGCTGACGGCGCCGCTGCGGTTCCTCCGCCACGGCAAGGGCCGCCCACGTGAGCGCGGGGCTGCGCTCATCAAGATCGGCCTCGTGATCTACGACTCGTTCTCGCGCGGCGGCGGGCTGTTCCGCGGCGGCTCGGTGCCACGCCACACCTTTCACGGGCGGCGCCGGTCGCTCGCCCTGCTTCCTGACCTCAACCCGGGAGTGAAGTACACCGCGACCTACTGGGACGCGTCGCTGCACGACCCCGAGCGCCTCGCGCTCGACGTGCTGCGCGACGGACGCGCAGCGGGCGGCGGCGCCGGCACGGCGAGCCGGGCGCGGGCGGCGAACTACACCGCGGCCGTCGGGGCGCAGGGCGGCCACGTGCTGCTGCGCGACACCGAGACAGGGGCGGAGACGCCGTTCGCGGCATCCGTCGTCCTCAACGCGAGCGGGCCGTGGACCGATCTCACGAACCTCGCGCTCGGTGACCGGACGCGCTACATGGGCGGCACCAAGGGGTCGCACATCGTCCTCGACCACCCCCAGTTGCTGGCCGCGACCGGCGGCCGTGAGCTGTTCTTCGAGAACGAGGACGGCCGCATCGTCCTGATCTATCCGCTGAAGGGCCGTGTGCTCGTGGGCACCACCGATCTCGAGCACGACATGCGCGACCCGATCGTGTGCACCGAGGCCGAGGTGGACTACTTCATCGATCTCATCGCGCAGGTGCTGCCGGCGATGCCGGTCGACCGCGCCCAGATCGTGTACCGGTTCGCCGGCGTCAGACCGCTGCCCGGCCACGGCGACCTCGCTCCGGGCTTCGTTTCGCGCGACTACCGCGTCGAGTCCGAGTCGCTCGGCGACAGCGACACGACGGTGCTGAGCCTCGTCGGCGGCAAGTGGACCACGTTCCGCGCGTCGGCCGAGCACCTCGCCGACCGCGCGCTGCAGCAGCTCGCGCAGCCCCGACGTCGCTCCACCAAGGGCGTGCCGATCGGCGGCGGGCGCGGCTTCCCGACGACAGAGCGCGCCCGTCGTCAGTGGATCGGCGCCCACGGTGCCGAGCTGCCGGCCGCGCGCGTGGCGACGCTGCTGGACCGGTACGGCACGGTGGCGGCATCCGTCATCTCCGCCGTCGCGGCCGACCCGGCCGATGCGCCGCTCGAGCACGCGCCCGGCTACAGCACGGGCGAGCTGCGCTACCTCGCGACCGCCGAGCAGGTCGTGCACCTCGACGACCTGCTCATGCGGCGCACGTCGCTCGCCTTCACCGGCGGTGCCACTCGCGAGGCCGCCGCCGAGATCGCCGAGGCCGTCGCGCCGGTGCTCGGATGGGATGCCGCCCGGGTAGCCGCGGAGGTCGATCGGGGGCTTGCGCGCGTGCATGCCGCCGACCCCGCGTGGGCCGGTGCCGCTGCCCGATAGCCCCGGCGGGCGATAGCCTGACGGGCACACCGGACCCGGCGGCTGCGGCGCCGGGGGAGAAGGAGACGACGTTGTCCGACCATGTGCTGGCGATCGACCAGGGCACGACTTCGACGCGTGCCATCGTGTTCGACCGGGAGGGCGCCGTCGTCGCCGTCTCGCAGCGCGAGCACGAGCAGATCTTCCCCCGTGCCGGCTGGGTCGAGCACGACCCGGTCGAGATCTGGACCAGCGCGGAGTGGGTCATCGCGTCGTGCCTCACGCGGGCACGGATCACGGCTTCCGACGTCGCGGCCATCGGCGTGACGAACCAGCGCGAGACCGCGATCGTGTGGGAGAAGCGCACCGGCCGTCCCGTCCACAACGCCCTCGTGTGGCAGGACACCCGGACGCAGCCCCGCATCGATGCGCTCTCGGCCGAAGGCGGTACGGACCGCTTTGCCGACGTCACCGGGCTGCCGCTCGCCACGTACTTCTCGGCCTCCAAGGTGGCGTGGATCCTCGACAACGTGCCGGGCGCCCGAGCCGCCGCCGAGGCCGGTGAGCTGCTGTTCGGCACGCCTGACACGTGGGTCGTGTGGAACCTGACGGGCGGCGCCCGTGGCGGCATCCACGTCACCGATGTCACCAACGCATCCCGGACGCTGCTGATGGACCTGCGCACCCTCGACTGGTCCGACGAGATGCTCGCGGCGTGGGGCATCCCGCGCGCGATGATGCCCGAGATCCGCTCCTCGTCCGAGGTCGTCGGACACTCGCAGCTGCCCTCGGTGCTCGACGGCGTGCCGATCGCCGGCATCCTGGGCGACCAGCAGGCCGCGACGTTCGGCCAGGCCGCGTTCGAGGTCGGTGAGTCGAAGAACACATACGGCACGGGAAACTTCCTGCTGGTGAACACCGGCACCGAGATCGTGCGCTCGGGCTCCGGCCTCATCACGACGGTCGGCTACCGCATCGGCGATCAGCCTGCGCACTACGCGCTCGAAGGCTCGATCGCGGTCACCGGCTCGCTCGTGCAGTGGCTGCGCGACAACCTCGGCATCATCCAGCGCTCCGAGGACGTCGAGAGCCTCGCGGCCAGTGTCGACGACAACGGCGGCGCATACTTCGTGCCGGCGTTCTCGGGGCTGTTCGCGCCCTACTGGCGGCCGGATGCTCGCGGTGCGCTGGTCGGACTCACCCGGTACGTCAACAAGGCGCACATCGCGCGCGCGGCGCTGGAGTCGACGGCCTTCCAGACCCGTGACGTCATCGATGCCGTCGTCGCCGACACCGGGCGCACGCTCGACGAGCTGCGCGTGGACGGCGGCATGACCCGCGACGACCTGCTCATGCAGTTCCAGGCCGACATCCTCGGGATCCCGGTCGTGCGACCCAAGGTCGTCGAGACGACGGCGCTCGGCGCCGCGTACGCCGCCGGCCTCGCGACCGGCGTGTGGCGCGACCTCGACGAGCTGCGCGCGCACTGGCGAGAGGATGCCCGCTTCGAGCCGCGGATGCCGCCCGACGAGCGCGAACGGCGCTACCGGCAGTGGCGCAAGGCCGTGTCGAAATCGCTGGACTGGGTCGACGACGACGCCCGCGTGCTCATGCACACGGAGGGCTGAGCGCCACCGCGTGACGTCGCGGCAGAGCGACGTCACGCGTCGGTGGTAGCGTCGCGCGAGCCGACGGGCGGCGGAGGAGGACCGTGGACGACAGCGCAGCGCCCGACACCCAGGGCGACCTGCGGGCCCGCATCGTGGGCGGCCACTTCCCGGTCGGCACGCGCCTGCCCAGCGAGCTCGAGCTCGCCGCCCACTACGGTGTCTCGCGGCGGGCGGTGCGCACCGCGCTCTCGCTGCTCGCGCGCCGCGGGCTCGTCGAGTCGCGGCCCGGAACCGGCTGGTTCGTGCAGCCCGGACAGACGCAGGGCTTCGACCGGATGCGGTCGTTCACCCAGTGGGCGACCAGTCGCGGCCGCACCCCCGGGGGCCGGATCGTCGAGCGTCACCGGCGGCGCGCGACGGCCCGCGAGGCGCGACTGCTCGACATCGGCACCGGCGAGGACGTGCTGCACTTCACGCGGGTGCGCACGCTCGACGGCCGTCCCGTGATGGTCGAGCGCTCCACGTGGGCGCCGTGGGTGCTCGGGATCATGGACGCGCTGCCCGACGACGTGCGCTCCACCACGCGGGCGCTCGCCGGCGAGGGCATCGCCGTCGCGTTCGGCAACCATCGCATCGAGGCGGCGGCGGCATCGACAGACGACGCGCGCCTGCTGGGCGTGCGCCGGTCGAGCCCGCTGCTGCAGGTGCGGCGCGAGACCTTCGCCTCGAACGGGCGGCCGATCGAGTTCGCCGAGGACCGCTACGTGCCGCACACCATCGCCTTCGAGGCGCAGGCCGCCGGCGTGGCCGAGCAGCCGGGCGCGGTGCGCGACCCGCACTGACGCCCCTGGCCGGCGGCCCGGTGTGCACAGCGGGTCGGCCGGATCGGGCGTTCGGGCGGCATGAGGCCGCAGGCGGGGGTCGCGTTCACGTGGCGGTCACCTCGCGCCGATTCGCTGTCAGGGTTCCCCTCAAGGTCTCTCGAAGGACGCCTCGTGTCGACATCCCCGCACCCGCTGACGACCCGCCCCATCCCCTCCCGACCATTCGCCCGCATCGCCGCGGTGCTCGCCGTCGCCGGCGTCATCGCCGCCGGCGTCGTGGCCGCCCCGCCCGCACAGGCGGCGGTGGATCCCGCCGCGCTGACGCTGGAGCAGCTGCGGCAGCCGCTGCCCGCCGCCGACCTGCTCGACGTCGACTTCGCCGGCGGCACCGCCGTCGACCATTCCCCGAAGGCACGCACGCTGACGGCGGGCGCCGCCGCGAGCATCGTCGACGACGCCGACCTCGGGCGAAAGGTGCTGGCCGGCGCCGAGGGCACGGCCACCGCCTACAAGACAGCCCCGTTCACCGCCGGCGACTACGCGGCGCTCGCCGACGGCTTCAGCGTCGAGACCGTCGTGCGCGTCGACGCCATCGCCGGCTCGTACGTCGACCTCGTGAGCGGCCAGGAGAGCGGCGGACTCGGACTCGAGGCGAACCGCATCAGCGGCGACACCGCACGGTTCCGACTGGATGTGTGGACGCTCTCCAGCGGCACGCGTCCGGCCGCGACGCTCGACTACGGCACCTGGTACCACGTCCTCGCGACCTGGCAGGGCGATCAGGCGAAGCTCTACATCGACGGCGACCTCGTCTCGACGACCACGGCCGTGTTCGACGTCGACCCGTCGAACACGGCGGCGCGCTACCTCGCGATCGGCGGCGACGCCAACCCGACCGGCGCACTCGACAACAAGACGTTCTCGGGCCGCCTCGCCCTCGCGCGTCTGTACTCGGCGCCCGCGTCCGAGCTCGACGCGTACCGCCTGGCGCGGCTCGGTCTGCCGCGCCTGGACACCGTCGCTCCCATCATCGAGCCCGACGGCGAGCTGCCCGCGCGCGCCGCGATCGGTGAGACCGTCACCTTCTCCGGTGCCCAGGCGATCGACGACACCGGCATCGTGGCGGACGTGGTGGTGACCGTCACCGGCGTCGACGGGATCGTCGCCGCGATCACCCCGAACAGCGACGGCACCTACAGCTTCGTGCCGGCCGCCGCCGGCGACTACACGGTGACCTTCGCCGCGACGGATGCCGCCGGCCATACCGGGCAGGAGACGTACACGATCCCGGTGACGGGCGACCGCGAGACCGACCCGGTGGACCCGGTGGACCCCGTGGACCCGGTGGATCCCGCGGAGCCCGACGTGCGGTTCGCCGCGATCGGCGACATCCACGACAACTGGAGCGAGCTGGCCGAGGCATACGACTTCTGGAACGAGCAGGGCACCGACGCGGCGCTGTTCGTCGGCGACCTGACCAACAGCGCCACGGCGTCCGAGTATGCGGGGCTGAAGCAGACGATCGACTCCAAGGCCGGCTACGGCATCGAGCTCGTCGCCTCCCTCGGCAACCACGACGTCAGCACGCTGGCCGCTTACGACCTGTTCACGCAGTCCACCGGCGGGCAGAAGCCGAACGCCGACTACGTGATCAACGGCTACCACTTCATCACGGTGTCGCCCGGCGCCGGGACACTCGACACCGTCACCGGAAAGCCGACTGTCGCGAACTCCGGCAACTACTCGTACGCGTCGGCGTGGCTGCAGCAGCGCCTCGCGGCCGACACCGCCGAGGACCCGACGAAGCCGGTGTTCGTGCTGGTGCACCACCCGCAGCGCTGCACGCACTACGTCTCGAACGAGTGGTACGGCACCGGACTCACGACCGGATGCGGTGACACGCTCCAGTCGGTCTTCGACGCGTACCCGCAGGCCGTCGTGTGGGCCGGTCACATCCACACGCCGCAGAACATCTCGTCGTCGATCTGGCAGGGCCAGGAAGGACGCAGCGGTGACCGTGCCGCCCAGGGCTTCACGACCGTGAACGCGCCGCCGCTGGCCTACTACGAGTTCGAGAGCGGTGTGATCAACACCAGCCCGACCAGCCGCTCGAACGACACCACGCCCGACGACGCGGGCGACAACCGGCAGACGAGCATCGTCGAGGTGCGCGGCTCGCAGGTCACGATCAAGAACTACGACCTGCTGGCCGACCGCTGGATCGACCAGACATGGACCTGGGACGTCGCCGACTCGGTCGACACCACCAAGTCCTACGACGAGCGCTTTCCGCTGAACAGCACGTTCCGCGCGAGCCAGACCGCGGCCCCCGTGTGGCCGGCGGGCTCGGCGGTGACGGTGAGCTCCATCGCGAGTGACAAGGCGATGGTCGCGTTCCCGCAGGCGGTCCCTGCTCCGAACACGGTCCAGGACATCGTCCACAAGTACCGCTACACGACGGTGGACGTGCAGACCGGTGCCACGGTCAACACCTTCCTGCAATGGTCCGGCTTCTACAACCTGCCGATGCCCGCGAGCCGCAACCACGAGGTGTGGAACCTCACGGCCGGCCGCGAGTACGAGGTGCGGGTCACCCCGATCAACACGTGGGGCAAGGAGGGGGCCGCGCTCACCTCGCGGTTCGTCGCCGGCGGCGCGACCGAGCCCGAGGTGCCGCCGTTCGATCCGGACTCGCTGACCTTCGACGACCTGCTCCAGCAGGTGCCGATGCCCGACCTCCTCGACGTGGGCTTCGAGGGCGGCACGGCCGTCGACCTCTCGCCGCGCCAGCGGGCGATGACGGCGGGCGCCGACGCGAGCGTCGTGACCGATGCCGGGGTCGGCAAGGCGGTGGCGGTCGGCCGGGAGGGCGCCGCCACGGCGTACCGCACCGGCACCTGGTCCGACGCGGACTACGCGCTGCTGCAGGACGGCTTCACCGTCCAGGCGACGTTCAAGATCGACAAGATCGACGCGGGCGTCGGCGGCTACGTCGATGTGTTCGGCGGCATGCAGGGCGCCGGCATCGGACTGGAAGCCGTACGGACGACGTCGGCCTCGACGTACGACCTGCAGTTCTGGTACGCCAGTCCGCGTCCGCTCGTGCAGCTGGAGTACGGCACGTGGTACCACGTGACCGGCTGGTACGACGGGAAGGATGCGCGGCTCTACGTGAACGGTCTGCAGAAGGCCGCGGCATCCGGCGTCTCGTTCAACGTCAAGCCGACCACGGCGGCGGCGCGGTACATGACGATCGGCGGCGACGCCAACGGCAGCGGCGCGCTCGACGACGCGACCCTCAACGGACGCATCGCCCAGGCCGGCCTGTACAGCACCCCGCTATCGGACGCGAACGTCTACCGCTCGGCGATGCGCGAGCTCACGACGCTCGACGCCGTGCCCCCGCAGCTGCGGGTCGTCCCGGCGCCGTCCGCGGACGCCGTCGCGGGCCAGCCGTACACGGCGCCGGCCGCGCAGGCGGTGGACAACTCCAGTCTCGTGACGGTGGCGGTCGACGTCGCCGACGCGAGCGGGGCGCCGGTGGCCGGCACGCCGGTCGAGGGCGGCGGGTACACGTTCACGCCGCGCGCCGCCGGAACGTACACGCTCACCTACACCGCGACGGACGCGGCCGCGCGACAGGCGCACGCGTCCTTCACGATCACCGCGGCCCCGCCCGCCGACACGACGGCCCCGACCGTCACGGTCAAGACCGACTCGTCGACGATCCCGGCACCCGGCAGCGCGTACCAGAAGGTGTCGTTCAAGCTGTACGACGCCGGCCGGATCGACCGCGTCGTGCTCAACGGCGTCGTCAAGGATCTCGTCGACGACGTGTGGAGCGACCTCAACGGCGTGCGTCCGGGCGTGTTCGGCGCGATCGCCGGCGTGAACACCCTCGAGGTCCACGACGTCGCGGGCAACGTGACGACGCTGACCTTCACCCTGGTGAAGCCCGCCGCGGCGGCGGTCGTCGCACCCTCGATCACCGGGTCGGCGCGGGTGGGCGGCATCCTGTCCGCGGATCCCGGGAAGTGGGATGCCGAAGGCCTGACGTTCTCGTACGAATGGCGTGCCGACGGCACGGCGATCCCGGGGGCGATCTCGCCCGCGCTCATCGTCGGGCCCGAGCTGAACGGCGCCAGGATCACCGTCGCCGTCACCGCGACCCATCCCGAGCGGCAGGCCGGCACCGTCGTCTCGGCGGCCACCACGATCCCGGCGCTGCCGGTGTGGCAGGCCGGCGCGATCTACCTCGAAGGCCAGACGGTGCTGTACGACGGCCGGGTGTTCCGTGCCCTGTGGTGGACGCGGGGCGACAAGCCCGGCACCTCGACGACGGGAGCGTGGGCTGAGCTCGGCCGAGAGGTGAGCACACCGCAGGGAATCGTCACCGCGTGGACGCCGACCTGGACGTACCTCGGCGGTGAGACCGTCGCCCACGCCGGTCGCCTGTATCAGGCGCTGTGGTGGACGCGCGATCAGACACCGGGCGCCGCCAAGAAGTCCGCGTGGAAGGACCTCGGTGCGTACTGAGCCTCAGGGCGCACGCGCGCCGCGGCGGCGGATGAAGGGCGGGCTCGGGCTCGCCCTCGCCGCCGCCGCGGTGCTGCTCGCCGCAGCCCCCGCGGCCGCGCACAACTACGCGGCCACCGTGTACGCCGCGCTCACCGAGCCCGAACCCGGACTCGTGCGCGCCGAACTCGACCTCGAGTACGTGCTGCTCGCCATCGACGGCGCCCGCGAGATGGGCGACACCGCGTTCGAGCAGGACGCGTACGACGACGTCCAGGCCTCCGGCCAGGATCCCGCCAAGCTCACGACGGCCGTGCTCGACAAACACACCGACACCGTCACCGGGTACGTGCTGCCGCGGTTCTCGATCGCCGTCGCCGGCGACGGGGAGGATGCCGCGGCCTGCCCGAACACGCTGGCCGAGCCGTACGCGATCAGGCTCATCGAGGGCGTGCCGCACGTGCACCTCGTCGTCGAGGCGGATTGCCGCGATGGCTCAGACGCGGATCCGGCCGCCTACCGGATCACGACGCAGCTCTTCCCGGGCACCGCTCCCGGCGGGCAGACGACCACGGTCGTCACGTACGACCTGCTCTCCGGTTCGGGGGTCGCCAGCCTCGACACCGACACGGATCCGACGATGACGACCACCCAGGACTGGGGCTCGCGCATGGGGGAGTTCTTCGTGCTCGGGGCCGAGCATCTGCTGTTCGGCCTGGATCACATCCTCTTCCTGCTGGCGCTCATCGTCGCCTCGCGGCGCCTGCGCGACATCATCGTCGTCGCGACGGCGTTCACTGTGGCGCACTCGATGACCTTCATCCTCGCCGCGCTCGGCGTCGTCGGCGTGCCGGCCATCGTGATCGAGCCGGTCATCGCCCTCTCGATCGCCGTCGTCGCGCTGTGGTACCTGTGGGGCCAGTGGCGGACGCGCGGCATCCCGCCGCTGACGGGAGGCGGAGGGATGCCGGCGGCCGCGCCGGCAGCCGTGCCGCCGGCACCGCGGACGCCCGGTGGCACGGTGGTGCTCGAACGGGCGGACGTCGAGGTGCTCACCGTCCCCGCGACGAGGACGGCGCGTGCGGGGTTCACGCGCGCGGACTGGCTGCGCGTCGGGATCGTGTTCGCGTTCGGCCTCGTCCACGGCATCGGCTTCGCGGGTGCGCTCGGCATCGACGAGCCGTTCTCGTGGGGGCTGCTCGGTGCGCTGCTGGTGTTCAACCTCGGCATCGAGGCGGCGCAGCTGACGATCATCGCGGTCGTGTTCCCGCTCCTCCTGCTGCTGCGTCGACACCGTCCGCGCATCGGGCTGTGGGTCGCCGTGCTGGTCTCGGCGGCGGTCGCTGCGATCGGCCTGTTCTGGTTCGTGGAGCGGCTGGTCGGCGCGTGACCGGCTACTTCAGCAGGCGCGACAGACGACGGTCGGCCAGGATCTTGCCGCCGGTCTGACATGTCGGGCAGTACTCCAGGGAGTTGTCGGCGAAGAACACGCTGCGCACCTCGTCGCCGCACACCGGGCACGTCTCGCCGCGGCGGCCGTGCACCTGCATGCCGCGGCGCTTGGCGTCCTTGAGGTCGGCAGGGGGCTTGCCGGATGCCTCGGCCACGGCATCCCGCAGCGTCGAGGTCATGGCGTCGAACAGCCGGGTCACGTCGTCGTCCGAGAGCGACGAGGCCAGCGCGTACGGCGACATCTTGGCGGCGTGCAGGATCTCGTCGGAGTACGCGTTCCCGACTCCCGCGATGATCGACTGGTCGCGCAGGACCCCCTTGATCTGCGTGCGGCGGCCGGCGAGCAGCTCCGAGAAGCCGTCGCGCGTGAACGCCGGATCGAGCGGGTCGGGGCCGAGCCGCGCGATGCCCGGGACATCGGCCGGCGTGCGCACGACGTAGTACGCGAGCGACTTCTTGGTGCCCGCCTCAGTGAGGTCGAAGCCGGAGCCGTCCGACAGGGCGACGCGCAGCGCGATGGGCGTCTTGCCGGGGCGGATGATCGTCTTGGGCAGCTCGTCGTACCAGCGCAGCCACCCCGCCTTCGCCAGGTGGAACACCAGGCGCGGGCCCGTGGTCTCGAGGTCGATGAACTTGCCGTGGCGTGCGGCGCCGGTGATCTCGGTGCCCTTCAGCGCCTCGATCGGGGGATCATACGTCTTGAGCGCGGCGATGTTCGCGACGGTCGCCCGCTCGATGCGCACCCCCGCGAGCCGCTCCCCGAGGAAGTCGACGAGCCCCTGCACCTCCGGCATCTCAGGCATGCGCTCATCCTGCCATGCCGTCCCGACACCCACACCTGGGCCACTCGCAACGCGATCAGCGCGCCCGGCGCAGCAGGCCCACCTTGTCGTAGACGTCGGCGAGGGTGCGGTTCGCGACCTCTTCGGCCTTCGCGGCGTTCACGGCGAGCACCCGGTCGAGCTCGGCGGGGTCGTCGAGCAGTTCGAGCGCACGCTCGCGCACCGGGCCGAACTCGTTCACCACGACCTCGGCGAGGCCCTTCTTGAAGTCGCCGTACCCTCGGCCGGCGTATTCGTCCTCGATCGCGGGGATCTGGCGACCGGTCAGCGCCGCGTAGATCACCAGCAGGTTCGAGACGCCGGGCTTGTTCTCGCGGTCGTAGCGGACCGAGCCTTCCGAGTCGGTGACGGCGCGCATGACCTTCTTGGCCGACTTCGACGGCTCATCGAGCAGCCACAGCACGCCCGCGTCCGACTCTGCCGACTTCGACATCTTGGCGGTCGGGTTCTGCAGGTCGTAGATGCGCGCGGTGTCCTGCTGGATGACAGGCATCGGCACCCGGAAGGTCTTGCCGAAACGGCTGTTGAACCGCTCCGCAAGGTCGCGGGTGAGCTCGACGTGCTGCTTCTGGTCGTCGCCGACCGGGACGATGTCGGTCTGGTACAGCAGGATGTCTGCGGCCATCAGCACCGGGTAGGTGAACAGGCCCACCGAGGTGGCGTCGGTTCCGTAGCGCGACGACTTGTCTTTGAACTGCGTCATGCGTCCGGCTTCGCCGAAGCCGGTGATCGTCGACAGGATCCACGCCAGTTCGGCGTGCGCCGGCACGTGCGACTGCACGTACAGGGTCGACTTCGACGGTTCGATGCCGGCGGCGATGTACTGCGCCGCCGTGCGACGGGTCTTCTCACGCAGGTGCGCGGGATCCTGGGCGACCGTGATCGCGTGCAGGTCGACCACCGAGAAGAACGCGTCGTACGACTCCTGCAGGTCGCGCCACTGCATGAGAGCCCCGATGTAGTTGCCGATCTGGAGGGAATCGGCCGAGGGCTGCATGCCGGAGTACAGGCGCGGTTTGCTCATCGCTCAAGTCTATAAAGCGGATGCCGGGTGCCCGCGCCTGAGCGGCGTCGGGCCTCAGACTCCGATCGTGTAGTCCGCGACGACGGGGGCGTGGTCGCTCCAGCGGGTGTCCCACGACGGTGCGCGCACCACCCGGTAGTCGGTCACGCGTTCGGCCAACGCCGCAGTGGCGAGGTGGTAGTCGATGCGCCAGCCGGTGTCGTTGTCGAACGCCTTGCCGCGGCTGGACCACCACGAGTACGGGCCGTCGACCTCGCCGTGGAACCGGCGGCCCACATCGACCCAGCCCAGGCCCGGCCCGGTCGAGCCGTCGACGCCGGTGACCTCGGTGCCCGCCTCACCGAGGAAGCGGTCGAAGTAAGCGCGCTCGCGCGGCAGGAAGCCCGCCCGCTTGACGTTGCCCTTCCAGTTGCGGATGTCGAACTCGCGGTGGCCCACGTTGAGGTCGCCCATGACGACCGACAGTGGCCGCTCGACGGCGAGGCGCGGCATCCGCTCCTCCATGGCATCGAGGAACGCCCACTTCGCGTCCTGCTTCGGGGTGTCGGCCTCGCCGCTGTGCACGTAGGCGCTCACGACGGTGAGCCGCTCGCCGTCGATGTCGAAGTCCGTCTCGATCCAGCGGCCCGCCCAATGCGTGCGGTCGACTCCCTCGAGCGCTTCGGGGCCGAGGACGGGGCGCACCGCGACCGCAGGCATGCGGCTGACGACGGCCACGCCGGCGCGGCCCTTGGCGACGGCTTCGTCGTTGACGATCTCCCACCCGGGAAGCGCCGCGTGCAGCTGCTCGCCCGTTGCCCGCACCTCTTGCAGCGCCATGATGTCGACGTCGGCGCCGTCGAGCCAGTCGATCATGCCGTTGCGCACTGCGGCGCGGATTCCGTTGACGTTGACAGAGGCGATGCGGACGCGGCGAGACACGCCCGCCAGACTATCCGGCGGCGCCGACATTCAGCTCCCGCGGGGGTGCTTGCCGGTCGGCGTCGCGCTGGGGACCGGGGGAGGGGATGCCGCACCCGCCGCTCGTACCGCCGCCCCGGCGTCGCGCGACGCCGCCGACGGCGGGGCGGAGGCCTCGACCTGCGACAGCTCCTGCTCCGCCGCCCGCACCGCGCGGTCGGCGGCCCATGCCTGGAACCAGGTCGCCGAGTCCCGCGCCTCCTGCGCCGTGCGCAGCCGCACGCGGGCGGCCACGAGGAGCGCCTGGTGCTCGGCGGCGAGCCGCTCGGCCTCGGACTGCGGGATCAGCGGCACGTCGGCATCCTTCGCCGCCACCGCCACCCACGATGCCGCCACCAGCATGATGATCCCGATGATGCGGAACCACAGCAGCAGCGCGATGAAGATCGCGAACGTGGCCAGCAGCGCATTGGTCGGTGTGTAGACGAGCAGCCAGCCGGTGAACAGCTGCAGGACGGTGATGGCGCCACCGCCGAGCAGCGCACCCGGCCAGATGCGCCGCCACTTCAGCTTCGTTCCGGTGAGGAAGCGGATCAACGCCGCGAGCGCGCCGCTGAAGATGGCGAACGAGATGACGACCGATCCGATGCGCGCCGCGTACTGGTACCACTCCGAGACGTCGCTCCAGCCGAGCCAGGTGAAGACCGCCTTGAGGGCCCACGTGCCGAGCGTGGTGGCCGCGAACCCGAGCAGCAGGGCGAGCGCGAACAGGAACGCCCCGAGAAAATCGCGCGCCTTCAGCAGGAAGTAGCTGCGCAGGTCGGGCGGCAGACCGAAGATGTCGCGCACGGCGCGGCGCGCGAACGTGATGAACCCGATCGCGGTCCAGAGCAACGTGCCGAGGGCGATCGCGCCGGTGATTCCGAGCGCGGTCGTGCTGTTCGTCGCGATGGCGGCGACCTCGTCGCTGGTGAAGACGCCCTCGGGGCCGATCAGGCCCGGGATGTAGCTGTTCAGCAGCTGGATGAGGGCGTCGATCGCGTCCTGGCTGCCGCCGAGCCACAGCCCGACGATCGCGAACGCCACGTAGATTCCCGCGAACGTCGCGAACAGCGCCTGGTAGCTCACGCCGGCGGCCAGCAGGAACCCGTTGTGCTGCAGGAAGTGGCGCCACACCCGGACCGGGAACCACGCCAGTGTCCGCCTCGTCAGTGCGCGCGTCTTGCTGATCGGCTCGTCGAAGCGTTCGCGCAGGTCCTCCTGCGTGGCCTCCCACCGCGCGCGGAGCGACTCCTCCTCGCGTTCGGCCGCGTCCGCCTGAACGCGGGTGTCTCCGTGGCGCTTGTCGGTCACGGAAGCCAGAGTATCGACGGATGCCGCTTCACGCGGTGGGCGCCGCGCTCGGGGTTGCGGCATCCTTCGCCGACGAAGACGTGCGGAACCAGCGCAGCACGAACAGCACCGCCAGCAGGACCACGGCGGGGATGAGGAAGCCGAGGCCGAGACCCGGCCCGCCGGCGAGGATGCCGACGAGGACCGCGCCGACGATGACGCCGGCGTAGTTGAAGATGTTGACGCGCGCGATGACCTGGTCGCTGTGGGCGGGGTCCAGTTCGCCCGCCGCGCCGAAGGTGACCGGCACCACGACGCCCACGGCCACGCCGGCCAGCGCGAACCCGGCCACCGCGGCCGCCGCGAAGGGGAGGAGCGCCACCAGCAGGCAGCCGACGATCGAGACGAGGGTTGCGACGAGCACCATTCGCACGCGGCCGACGATCGGCAGCAGCCGGTCGGTCGCCAGACGCGTCACGAGGATGCACGCCTGGTAGACGGCGTACCCGAGCGGGGCGACCCACGCGAGCGCCTGCAGGTTGTCCTGCAGGTAGACGGTGCTCCACGTGCTGACCGACGAGTCGACGACGAACACCGCGAGGATCACGACGCCGAACGCCCAGATGCCCGCGCGGGGGAGCTTCGAGCGCTCCGCCTTCGGCAGCGCCTCGTCCACCGGCACGTCGCGTGCGAACAGCCGGGTGCCCACCAGCGCGACGGCGAGGATCACGACGGCGGCGACGGTGATCGCCACACCCGCGCCGACGGCGGAGGCGGCGACGCCCGACACCAGCAGGGCACCGGCGATGGCCGCCGCGGTGTATCCCGCGAAGAAGCCGCCCATCAGCGAGCGCCCGTACGAGCGCTGCACGAGCACGCCCTGCATGGCCGAGGCCGCGTCGACGCAGCCGAGTCCGACGCCGTACACGGCGAGGGCTCCGACGAACACCGGGAAGGGCGTCTCGAAGGCCACCAGCGGCAGGAGCGCCGCCTCGATGATGAGACCCGTCGCGAGGGCCGCCCGGCTGCCCCAGCGCACCGACACGAAGTCGGCGAGCACGGATCCGAGCGCCGCGGCGACGCTCACGCCGAGGAGGATCAGCGAGATCGTCATGTCGTCGATCTGCTGGCGCGCCTTGAGGGCGGGCAGCGACGTCACGAGCACGGCATAGCCGAGCGCCTGGGCGGCGTAGGCGGCGGTGACGGCGATACGGGAGGCGCGAGGCGCGCGGCCGACGTCGTGCTTGTCCTGGTCGCTTCGTTGCGACGTGGTCATCCGAGTCTTTCTGCGTGCGTCAGGGGCGTCCGCGCAGGACGGCCTGCTTGACCTCGGCGATCGCCTTGGTCACCTCGATGCCGCGGGGGCACGCCTCGGTGCAGTTGAAGGTGGTGCGGCAGCGCCACACTCCCTCTTTGTCGTTGAGGATGTCGAGGCGCACGTCGCCCGCGTCGTCGCGCGAGTCGAAGATGAACCGGTGTGCGTTGACGATCGCGGCGGGGCCGAAGTACTGGCCGTCGGTCCAGAAGACCGGGCACGACGAGGTGCACGCGGCGCACAGGATGCACTTCGTGGTGTCGTCGAAGACCTCGCGGTCGACGATCGACTGGATGCGCTCCTTGCCGGCCTCGGGCTTCGAGTTCGCGATCAGGAACGGCTGCACCTCGCGGTACGACGCGAAGAACGGCTCCATGTCGACGACGAGGTCCTTCTCCAGCGGCAGGCCCTTGATCGCCTCGACGTAGATCGGCTTCGAGATGTCGAGGTCCTTGATCAGCGTCTTGCAGGCGAGGCGGTTGCGGCCGTTGATGCGCATCGCGTCCGACCCGCAGATGCCGTGGGCGCACGAGCGGCGGAACGTCAGCGAGCCGTCGACCTCCCACTTGATCTTGTGGAGGGCGTCCAGCACGCGGTCGGTCGAATACAGCTCGACGTCGTAGTCCACCCAGCGAGGCTCTTCATCGACCTCGGGGTCGAAGCGGCGGATGATGAACGTGACGAGGAACGACTGGATGCCGGTGTCGTTGGTGGTCTCTGTGGCGGAGTCCGCGTCGGCGACGAGCGTCATCAGTACTTCCTCTCCATCGGCGGGTAGTTCAACTCGCCCTTCTCGTTCTTGGTGAAGACGACCGGCTTCCAGCCCAGGCTGATGTGGTCGGAGGCGTCCGACGAGTGGGGATCGCCCGACAGGTACGCCATGGTGTGCTGCATGTAGTTCTCGTCGTCGCGCTTCGGGTAGTCGTCGCGCATGTGGCCGCCGCGGCTCTCTTTGCGGTTGCGGGCGGTGTAGACGACGACCTCGGCGAGGTCGAGCAGGAAGCCGAGCTCGACGGCCTCGAGCAGGTCGGTGTTGAACCGCTTGCCCTTGTCATCGACGTGCACGTTCTTATAGCGCTCGCGCAGCTCCTCGATCACGTCGAGCACCTCGCCCAGCGACTGGTCGGTGCGGAACACCTGGGCCTTGCGGTCCATCTCGTCCTGCAGCTTCTTGCGCAGCACGGCGATGCGCTCGGTGCCCTGGTTGTTGCGCAGGCCCTCGATCAGGCCGCGCACCTCGGCGGCGGGGTCATCGGGGAGCGCGACGAACTCGGCGGTCTTGACGTACTCGACCGCGTTGCGGCCGGCGCGCTTGCCGAAGACGTTGATGTCGAGCAGCGAGTTGGTGCCCAGGCGGTTCGAGCCGTGCACCGACACGCACGCGCACTCGCCCGCGGCGTACAGGCCCGGGACGACCGTCGTGTTGTCGGAGAGCACCTCGGCGTTGTTGTTGGTCGGGATGCCGCCCATCGCGTAGTGCGCGGTCGGCATGACCGGCACCGGCTCGACGACCGGGTCCACGCCCAGGTAGGTGCGGGCGAACTCGGTGATGTCGGGGAGCTTGGTCTCGAGCACCTCGGCGCCCAGGTGCGTGCAGTCCAGCAGCACGTAGTCGCGGTGCGGGCCGGCGCCGCGGCCTTCGGCCACCTCCTGGACCATGCACCGGCTCACGATGTCGCGCGGCGCGAGGTCCTTGATGGTGGGCGCGTAGCGCTCCATGAACCGCTCGCCGGTCACGTTGCGCAGGATCGCTCCCTCGCCGCGGGCGCCTTCGGTGAGCAGGATGCCGAGCCCGGCGAGCCCGGTCGGGTGGAACTGGAAGAACTCCATGTCTTCCAGCGGCAGGCCCTTGCGCCAGATGATGCCGACGCCGTCACCGGTGAGGGTGTGGGCGTTGGAGGTCGTCTTGAAGATCTTGCCGAAGCCGCCGGTCGCGAAGATGACGGCCTTGGACTGGAACACGTGCAGCTCGCCGGTGGCCAGCTCGTAGGCCACGACGCCCGCGATCTGCTTGTCCTTGCCCTCGCCGACCGTGATCAGGTCGAGGACGTAGAACTCGTTGAAGAAGTTGATGCCGAGCTTGACGCAGTTCTGGAACAGCGTCTGCAGGATCATGTGACCCGTGCGGTCGGCGGCGTAGCACGCGCGGCGCACCGGCGTCTTGCCGTGATCGGCGGTGTGACCGCCGAAGCGGCGCTGGTCGATCTTCCCCTCGGGCGTGCGGTTGAACGGCAGGCCCATGTTCTCGAGGTCGATGACCGCGTCGATGGCCTCCTTGGCGAGGATCTCGGCCGCGTCCTGGTCGACGAGGTAGTCGCCGCCCTTGACGGTGTCGAAGGTGTGCCACTCCCACGAGTCCTCTTCGACGTTGGCCAGGGCCGCCGCCATGCCGCCCTGCGCCGCACCGGTGTGCGAGCGGGTCGGGTAGAGCTTCGTGATCACGGCGGTCTTCGCGCCGGGGCCGGCCTCGATGGCCGCCCGCATGCCGGCGCCGCCGGCGCCGACGATCACGATGTCGAACTGGTGGTAGTGGACGCCGTCCTTGACGTAGCTGTCGATGGTCTCAGTGCTCACGCTGATGCTTTCGATGTCGATGCCGGGGGAGCGCCGTGCGCTATCCGCAGATTCCGATGATGGTGTCGGACGCCGTCTCGGCGTCGAAGCCGATGCACGGGTCGAACGTGAACACGACCAGCGTGCCCAGGACGATCAGGAACGCGGCGGCGAGCCACAGCGCCCACACCAGCACGCGGCGCGTGCCGTTGTGCGTGACGTAGTCGTTGACGATCGTGCGCATGCCGTTGGCGCCGTGGATGAGGGCGAGCCACAGCATGAGGACGTCCCACCACTGCCAGAACGGCGTGGCGTACTTGCCGGCGACGAACGCGAAGTCGATGCCGTGGATGCCCTCGCCCACCATCAGGTTGACGAAGAGGTGGCCGAAGATCAGGACGATCAGCAGCACGCCGGAGGCGCGCATGTACATCCAGCCCCACTTCTCGAGGTTGGGGCCCTTGCGGCGGACGGCCGCGCGCGGGGCGCGCGGGTCGGCGATCGCGGTCATCAGTGCCCCCCTCCCGTCGCGAACGCGAGCATGAGGTGGCGCGGGGCGAAGCCCAGCATCGTCACGGCCCACAGGCCGAGCACGCCCCACCACAGCTGCCGCTGGTGGCGCGTGGCCCACGGCCAGAAGTCGACCAGGATGATGCGCAGCCCGTTGTAGGCGTGGTAAGCGATCGCGGCCACGAGGGCCACCTCGCCGAGCGCCATCACCGGATTCTTGTACGTGCCGATCACTGCGTCGTACGCCTCGGGGGAGACGCGGATCAGCGCCGTGTCGAGGATGTGCACGAGAAGGAAGAAGAAGATCGCGACCCCGGTGATGCGGTGCAGCACCCACGACCACATGCCTTCGTTCCCGCGGTACAGGGTGCCGCGGGGGACTCGGGAAGTGGTCTCGGATACCGACGGTGTGACGCGTGCTGGTGCAGACACGGCCGTCCTCCCTGATTGGAACCTGTGTGTTTCATCCTATTCCCGCATTCGCGGGACCGGCGACGAAGGCCCGCCTTACCGCCCCTCCATCCGGGGGTGTCTTCCGCTGTGGCAAGAAGCGCGTTTGTTTCGGTCCGCGACTACCCTTGCTGGCATGTCCGGACCCATCGAAGACTTCTACGCCGTCATCCCCGCTGGGGGCATCGGCAGCAGGCTGTGGCCGCTGTCGCGTGCGGACGCGCCGAAGTTCCTGCATGACCTGACCGGCTCCGGGCACACGCTGCTGCGCGACACGTGGAACCGTCTGGAGCCCCTGGCCGGTCCCGATCGCATCGCCGTCGTGACGGGCCGCGCCCACCGCGCAGCCGTCGAGAAGGAGCTGCCGGGGATCGCCGACCTGAACGTGTTCCTCGAGTCCGAGCCGCGCGATTCGACCGCGGCGATCGGCCTCGCGGCGGCGATCCTGTCGCGTCGCGAGCCCGACGTGATCATCGGCTCGTTCGCGGCCGACCACGTGATCCGCGTGCCCCAGCTGTTCGACTGGGCGGTGCGCCAGGCTGTCGCGACGGCGCGCGAGGGCTACATCTGCACGATCGGCATCCAGCCGTCGGAGCCGTCCGTCGGCTTCGGCTACATCAAGAAGAGCGATGCGCTCGAGATCGACGGCGCCCCCGAGGCGGCCCTCGTGGAGAGCTTCGTCGAGAAGCCCGACCTCGACACCGCGAAGGAGTACTTCGCCGATCGCAACTATCTGTGGAACGCCGGCATGTTCATCGCCCGCGCCGACGTGCTGCTGGGCGAGATCGCCGAGAGCGATCCGCACCTGTACGCGGGGCTGATGGACCTCGCCGAGGCGTGGGACGACCGCGAGGCGCGCGGACCCGTCGTGGACCGCGTGTGGCCGACGCTCACCAAGATCGCGATCGACTACTCGGTCGCGGAGCCCGCCGCCGAGAAAGGGCGCCTCGCGGTGATCCCCGGGCACTTCGACTGGGACGACGTGGGGGATTTCGCCAGCCTCGCCAAGCTCAACTCGCACGGCCGCAAGAATGACCTGGCCATCCTGGGCGAGAACGCCCGCATCCTCTCGGATGCCGCCAGCGGCATCGTGGTGAGCCAGACGCGCCGCGTGATCAGCCTCATCGGCGTGCGCGACATCGTCGTCGTCGACACCGAGGATGCGCTCCTGGTCACCACCAGCGAGCACGCCCAGCGGGTCAAGGGAGTCGTCGACGCGCTCAAGCTCAGCGGGCGCGGCGAAGTGCTCTGACAGGATGCCGCGGCCGCCGGCATCCCGTGCTCATTTGAGCAACATATTGCGGTCTTGCAACATTTCGCGAACGGGAGGCCGCGAAGCATGCAACCGCGCCGACACAGTGGGTAACTTTGTGCAGTCCCCGTGAAGGACGCGGGGGGAATCCTGTGGAGGCTGAGTTGACCATCTCACGCACCAAGAAGCTCGTAGGCGTCACCGCTGCCGCGGGCATTCTGCTGGCCCTCGCGGGCTGTGGCTCCGCGCCCGAAGACAACCCGACCAGCACGGGCGACGCCGGCCCCAAGGTCGAGGGCTTCACGCCCTGCATCGTCTCCGACGACGGCGGCTTCAACGACAAGTCGTTCAACCAGTCCGCGCTCGAGGGCATGCAGAAGGCGGCCGACGAGCTCGGCGTCAAGCTCAAGCAGGCCGAGTCCGAGTCGGCCAACGACTACGCCCCGAACCTCGAGAACCTCGTGGCCGACGGCTGCACGTTCATCATCTCGGTCGGCTTCAAGCTCTCGGCCGCGACCGTCGACTCGGCACTGGCCAACCCCGACCTCGAGTACGCCATCATCGACGACTGGGCCGACAACAAGGGCGCCAAGAACGACGACGGCACCGACAAGGGCGATGGCAAGACCGACGCTCCGAACATCAAGCCGCTCCTGTTCGACACGGTCCAGGCCGCGTACCTCGGCGGCTACGCCGCGGCAGCCTGGTCGGCGCAGTCGGGTGTGAACAGCGTCGGCACCGTCGGCGGCATCCCGATCCCGCCGGTGACGATCTTCATGGACGGCTTCGTCGACGGCGTCGCGAAGTACAACGAGGACAAGGGCGCCAACGTCGCGACCTACGGCTGGGACGTCGACGCGCAGACCGGTCAGTTCACGAACAACTTCGACGCGAACGACGACTCGAAGCAGGCGATGCAGACCGCTCTCGACCAGGGCATCGACGTGCTGCTGCCCGTCGGCGGCCCGATCTACCAGAGCGCCGCACAGGCCATCCGCGACACCGACAACGGCGCCGTGATGCTCGGTGTGGACTCCGACCTGGCCGTCAGCGACTCCTCGGTCGCCGACCTCGTGCTGGTCTCGATCATGAAGCGCATCGACACCGCGGTGTACGACTCGACGATGGCGGCCGCCAACGACGAGTTCGACGTCACCCCGTACGTCGGCACGCTCGAGAACGACGGCGTGGGCCTGTCGTCCTTCCACGACTTCGAGTCGCAGCTGCCCGACGGGCTGACCGACGAGCTCGACGCGCTGAAGGAGCAGATCATCTCGGGTGACCTCGAGGTCACCTCGCCCAGCTCGCCGTAATCCGGACGATGACAGAACCGCGGCCGGGGGGATCCTCATCCTCCCGGCCGCGGTTCTTCCTCGCCCGATCACTCAATCGCTAAGGTGCACAGTATGAAGCTCGAGCTCCGCGGAATCACGAAGCGGTTCGGGTCTCTCGTGGCCAACGACCACATCGATCTCGTGGTCAAGCCCGGTGAGATCCACGCTCTCCTGGGGGAGAACGGCGCCGGCAAATCCACCCTCATGAACGTCCTCTACGGCCTGTACCAGGCGGACGAGGGCGACATCCTGCTGGACGACGTCGTCCAGCACTTCCGCGGCCCGGGCGATGCCATGGCCGCGGGCATCGGCATGGTGCATCAGCACTTCATGCTCATCCCCGTCTTCACCGTCGCCGAGAACGTCATGCTCGGCCACGAGTCCACCAAGGCCCTCGGCGCCCTCGACCTGAATGCCGCGCGACAGCACGTGCGCGACGTCGCGGCGCGGTTCGGGTTCGAGATCGACCCCGACGCCCTCGTCGGCGAGCTGCCCGTCGGCGTGCAGCAGCGGGTCGAGATCATCAAGGCGCTCGCGCGCGACGCGAAGGTGCTCGTGTTCGACGAGCCCACCGCCGTGCTGACCCCGCAAGAGACCGACGAGCTCATGGCGATCATGCAGCAGCTGCGCGATGAGGGCACGTCGATCGTGTTCATCACGCACAAGCTGCGCGAGGTCCGCGCCGTCGCCGACCGGATCACCGTCATCCGGCTCGGCAAGGTGGTCGGAGAGGCCTCGCCCACGGCCTCCAACGCCGAGCTCGCGTCGCTCATGGTCGGCCGCGCGGTCGAGCTGACCGTCCACAAGGACCCGCCGCGCCTCGGCGACGGCGTCGGCCTGAAGGTCGAGGCGCTGCGCGTCATCACCGCCGAGGGCGCCGTCGTCGTCGACGACGTGACCTTCGACATCCGGCCCGGCGAGGTGCTCGCCGTCGCGGGCGTCCAGGGCAACGGCCAGACCGAGCTCGTCGAGGCGATCGTCGGACTGGCCGACCGCGTGAGCGGCTCGGTCGCCCTCGACGGCGTCGAGCTGGTCGGCAAGAGCATCCGCGGCATCCTCGACGAGGGCGTCGGGTTCGTGCCCGAGGACCGCACCGAGGACGGGCTCGTGGGCACCTTCACCGTGGCCGAGAACCTCATCCTCGACCGCTCCGGCGACAGCGCGTTCGTCGGCGGCGGCACGATCCGTCGCGGCGCGCTGGACGAGTTCGCCCAGGCGCGCATCAAGGAGTACGACATCCGCACGCAGGGCGCCGGGGTGCCCGCCGGCACGCTGTCGGGCGGCAACCAGCAGAAGGTGGTCATCGCCCGCGAGATGAGCCGCGACCTGAAGCTCCTCGTCGCCGCCCAGCCCACCCGCGGCGTCGACGTCGGGTCGATCGAGTTCATCCACCACCGCATCGTCGAGACACGCGACTCGGGCGTGCCCGTGCTCGTCGTCTCGACCGAGCTCGACGAGGTCGTCGCCCTCGCCGACCGCATCGCGGTGATGTACCGCGGCGCGATCGTCGGCATCGTTCCCAGCGACACGCCCCGCGACACGCTGGGCCTCATGATGGCGGGCGAGTCGCCCGAGAGCGGAGCAGCCGCGTGAACGACGAGCCCACGGGATCGACTCCCGGCCCCGCAGAGCCCGCGCGGGGTCTCCCGCCCGAGCAGCTGCCGTCGGTGTCGGGTCCCCTCACCGGTTCGCCGGACCTGCCCGCTCCCACGCCCGACGCGCCCGGCGCCGTCGACGGCGCGGTGGCCCCGCCGCCGCGTCAGAACGTCTTCATCAAGGAGCTGCTGCGCGGCAGCGCGGTCACGACGATCCTCGCGATCGTCGCCGCCATGATCGTCGGCGGCATCCTCATCGCGTTCACGGATGACGACGTGCGCGCCGCGTCCTCGTACTTCTTCGCGCGACCGGGCGACACGTTCGTGGCGATCTGGAACGCGGTCTACGGCGGCTACGAGGCGCTCTTCCGCGGCTCGATCTTCAACGCCCGCGCCCACGACTTCGCGACGCAGATCCGACCGCTGACGAACACGCTCGGCTTCGCGGCGCCGCTGATCGCCGCCGGCCTCGGTGTCGCCCTCGCGTTCCGCGTCGGCCTGTTCAACATCGGCGGCCGCGGCCAGATGCTGATCGGTGCCGCCACGGCCGGCCTGGTCACCTTCCAGCTCGGGCTGCCGATGTGGCTGCAGATCCCGGTCACGCTCGCGGCGGGCATCGCCGGCGGTGCGATCTGGGGTGGCATCGTCGGTCTGCTCAAGGCCCGCACCGGCGCCCACGAGGTGATCCTCACGATCATGCTCAACTACGTCGCGCTGTACCTCGTGATGTGGCTCGTGCGCACCCCCGGCCTGCTGCAGGCGACCGGCAGCAACCAGCCCATCTCGAACCCGACGCCGGGCAATGCGCAGTTCCCCGAGCTGTTCGGCCCGCGCTTCCCGCTGCTGGACTGGGGCTTCGTGATCGTCATCGCCGCGACGGTGTTCGTGTGGTGGCTCATCGAGCGCTCCAGCCTCGGCTTCCGCCTGCGCGCCGTGGGTGAGAACCCGCACGCCGCACGCGCCGCGGGCATCTCGGTGCAGCGCATGTACATCTACGCGATGCTGTTCGCCGGTGGCCTGTCGGGCCTGGCCGCGATGAACCAGATCCAGGGTTCCGTGGTCAGCGGGTTCGACGCCTACATCGACGCCGGCATCGGCTTCGACGCCATCACGGTGGCCCTGCTCGGCCGCAGTCGCGCGTGGGGCACCTTCGCCGCCGGCATCCTGTTCGGCGCGCTCAAGGCGGGCAGCTTCACGATGCAGACGTCGCAGGGCATCCCGGTCGACATCGTGCTCGTCGTGCAGTCGCTCATCGTGCTGTTCATCGCGGCGCCGCCTCTCGTGCGCACGATCTTCTTCCTGCCAAAGACGGATGCCGAGAAGGCCGCCAAGGCGCGCGCGAAGGCTGCCAAGCGACCTGCCGAGCCCCAGAACGAGAAGGCGGTGTCGGCATGACCTCGGCTGCTGTCGTCGACCACCCCGTCGCCGCCGCGGCGCCGGTGAAGCTGCGCCACTTCAAGCTGGCGATCTCGCTGGGCATCGTCACGGCGCTGCTGGCGCTGCTGTTCCTGGCGGCGCCCCGCACCGGCGAGAGCCGGTTCCGCCTGGGCGACCCGCGGTCCTCGCTCGACCTGCCCACCGTCTCGGTTCCCACCGCCGCGACCAGCTGGGCGGTGTGGGTGATCCTGCTGCTGCTGACGCTCTACGCGTTCTGGGCGGCGTACACCTACCGTCGCCCCGGCCCATGGCTGGCGATCGTGTACGGCGTGCTGGGCATGTTCGCGTTCCTGGTGTGGGCGGCCTCCGACGGCCTCGTGCCCGTCACCGGCCTGCTGTTCGGCGCGGTGTCGCTGTCGATCCCGCTGATCTTCGGCGCCCTCGGCGGTGTCATCGGCGAGCGGTCGGGTGTCGTCAACGTCGCGATCGAGGGTCAGTTCCTCTTCGGCGCGTTCGTCGCGGCCCTGATGTCGAGCATCACGCGCAATCCGTTCGTGGGCCTGATCGGCGCGATGATCGGCGGCGTGCTGGTGGCGTTCGTGCTGGCGGCGTTCTCGATCAAGTACCTGGTCGACCAGGTCATCGTCGGCGTCGTGCTCAACGTGCTGGTCGCCGGTCTCACCGGCTTCCTCTACGGCGCGCTCCTGGTGCCGAACGAGCGGACGCTGAACAGCGCCGTGGTGTTCGAGCGCTGGAAGATCCCGCTGCTCGGCGAGATCCCCATCATCGGGCCGGTGCTGTTCAACCAGACCTTCATCGGCTACCTGATGTATGTGACCGTCGCCCTGGTGGCCTGGGGCCTGTACCGCACGCGCTGGGGTCTGCGCCTGCGCGCGGTCGGTGAGCACCCGCAGGCCGCCGACACCGTCGGCATCCGGGTGAACACGACCCGTTTCTGGAACGTGTCGCTCGCCGGCGCGATCGCCGGCATCGGCGGCGCCTACTTCACGCTCGTCTCGGTGCCGCAGTTCACCAAGGACATGACCGCCGGCCTCGGCTTCATCGCCCTCGCCGCCGTCATCTTCGGCCGGTGGGACCCGATCCGCGCGACCTTCGCGGCGCTGCTGTTCGGCTTCGCGACCAACCTCCGCAACCTGCTCTCGGTGCTCGAGACGCCGATCCCGGTCGAGTTCATGGCGATGCTTCCGTACATCGTCACGATCCTCGCCGTGGCGGGCTTCGCCGGGCAGATCCGCGGTCCTGCCGCCGCAGGCAAACCGTACATAAAGGGATGATCCGACCTGTGACCGACATCGACTGGGACGAGCTGCGCTCCGCAGCGACCGAAGCCATGCAGCGCGCGTACGCGCCGTACTCGCGCTACAAGGTGGGGGCCGCGGCCCTCGTCACCGACGGGCGGATCGTGACCGGCTGCAACGTCGAGAACGCGTCGTACGGCGTCGGCCTGTGCGCCGAGTGCGGGCTCGTGAGCGACCTGCAGATGTCGGGCGGCGGCGGACTCGTCGCGTTCGTGTGCGTCAACGGCCACGGCGACACGATCATGCCGTGCGGCCGCTGCCGGCAGCTGCTGTACGAGTTCGCGATCCCGGGGATGCTGCTCGAGACGGTGTCGGGCATCCGCACCATCGACGAGGTGCTGCCCGACGCATTCGGCCCGCGTGACCTCGAGGATGCCGCCCGATGAGCGTGGAGGCCTTCGACGCCGTCGACGTCATCCGCGCCAAGCGCGACGGGGGAGCCGTACCGGAGCCGGCGCTGCGCTGGATGGTCGACGCGTACACGCGCGGCTATGTCGCCGACTCCCAGATGGCGGCGTTCGCGATGGCGGTGCTGCTCAACGGCATGACACGCGACGAGATCCGCGTCATGACCGACGCGATGATCGCCTCGGGCGAGCGCATGAGCTTCGCCGGACTCGGCAAGCCGACGGTCGACAAGCACTCGACCGGAGGCGTGGGCGACAAGATCACGCTGCCGCTCGCGCCGCTCGTCGCGAGCTTCGGCGTCGCGGTGCCGCAGCTGTCGGGCCGCGGCCTCGGCCACACCGGCGGAACGCTCGACAAGCTCGAGTCGATCCGGGGGTGGCGCGCCGCCCTGTCGAACGACGAGATGTTCGCTCAGCTGAAGGGCGTCGGCGCCGTGATCTGCGCCGCCGGGTCGGGCCTGGCTCCCGCAGACAAGAAGCTGTACGCGCTGCGCGACGTCACCGGCACCGTCGAGGCCATTCCGCTCATCGCCTCGAGCATCATGTCGAAGAAGATCGCCGAGGGCACCGACTCGCTGGTGCTCGACGTGAAGTTCGGCTCGGGCGCGTTCATGCAGGACCTCGATCGCGCTCGCGAACTGGCGCGCACGATGGTCGCGCTCGGCACCGACTCCGGCGTCGCGACGACCGCGCTGCTGACCGACATGAACACGCCGCTCGGCCTCGCCATCGGCAACGCCAACGAGGTGCGCGAGTCCGTCGAGGTGCTCGCCGGCGGCGGCCCCGCCGATGTCGTCGAGCTGACCGTCGCGCTCGCCCGCGAGATGCTCGCACTGGCCGGACAGCCCGACGCCGACGTCGAGGGCGCGCTGCAGAACGGCCGCGCGATGGACGCCTGGCGCGACATGATCCGCGCTCAGGACGGGGATCCGGATGCCGCCCTCCCGGCGCCGAACGAGACCCACACCGTGACGGCGTCCGAGGCCGGGTTCGTCACCGCGGTCGAGGCGCTCCCGTTCGGCATCGCGGCCTGGCGCCTGGGCGCCGGGCGCGCGCGGGCGCAGGACCCGGTGCTCCATGCAGCGGGCATCGACCTGCACGTCAAGCCGGGCGACGAGGTCGCAGTCGGACAGCCGCTGTTCACCCTGCTGGGCGAGGATGCGTCGAGGTTCGAGCGTGCGCTCGAGGCCGTCGAGGGCGCATGGCGGATCGGGGCGCAGGCTCCGGCCCCTGCGGCCCTCGTCCGCGAGCGCATCACTGCTTAGACTGTTCAGTCGCGCCGGTTCGCGGCATCCATTCATCACCCACCGTCTCACCCCACGCGCGATCGCACCGAGGAGAACCCCATGCCCATCGACCAGCACGGCGACGCCATCCTCGACGGGGTGTCGATCCGCAGCCTGCCCAAGGTGTCGCTGCACGACCACCTCGACGGCGGTCTGCGCCCGGGGACGATCATCGAGCTCGCCGACGCGATCGGCCTCGAGGTGCCCGAGTCCGACGCCGACGACCTCGCGGACTGGTTCGCCGACAAGAGCGACTCCGGCTCGCTCGTCGAGTACCTGAAGACGTTCGATCTGACCACGGCGGTCATGCAGACCCGCGAGGGACTCACCCGCGTCGCCCGCGAGTTCGTCGAGGACCTGGCTGCCGACGGCGTCATCTACGGCGAGGTGCGCTGGGCGCCCGAGCAGCATCTGGGCCGCGGGCTGTCGCTGGACGAGGTCGTCGCCGCCGTGCAGGAGGGCATCGAAGAGGGTGAGGACGCCGCCGAGAGCCGTGGCCACGACATCCGCGTCGGCCAGCTGATCTCGGCCATGCGCCACACCGACCGCTCGCTCGAGATCGCCAAGCTCGCGGTGGACTGGCGTACGCGCGGCGCTGTCGGATTCGACATCGCCGGCCCCGAGGACGGGTTCCCGCCCTCGCGTCTGCGCGAGGCGTTCGACTACCTGGCGTCGGAGTTCTTCCCGGCGACCGTGCACGCCGGTGAAGCGGCCGGGCTCGACTCGATCCGCTCCGCCCTGATCGACGGCCGTGCGCTGCGTCTCGGCCATGGCGTGCGCCTCGCCGAGGACCTCGAAGTCGTCTCGCGCGCGGGCGAAGAGGTGCTGGTGCAGTTCGGCGATCTGGCCCGCTGGGTGCGCGACCGCGAGATCCCGCTGGAGCTCTCGCCGTCGTCGAACCTGCAGACCGGCGCCATCGAGCGCTGGGGCACGACGCTCGAAGACCACCCGTTCGACCTGCTGTACCAGCTCGGCTTCGCCGTCACGGTGAACGTCGACAACCGCACCATGAGCCGCACGTCGCTGACGCGCGAGCTGGCGCTGCTGGCCGAGACGTTCGAGTACGGCCTCGACGACCTCGAGACGTTCCAGCTCAACGCCGCCGCGGGCGCGTTCCTCCCGGTCGAGGAGCGCGAAGAGCTGATCGACCTGATCGCCGAAGGCTTCGACGCCTAGTCCGCAACCTCAGGAGAGTGGATGCCGCGGCCCGCGGCATCCACTCTCCTGCTTTCTGCGGGGCCGAGCCGACCGTGTCCCACTTTCCGCCGCTCCGGCGCGCCCGAGTGAAGGACTGTGGGACACGACAGCGACGAAGCGGGACCTCAGCGGCGGGCGACGCCCGGGTGGGAGTCCAGGTACGCCTCGAAGGCCTCGGCAGAGGTCTTGCCGGGGGTGTAGCCGAAGTCGTCCTTGAGGCGCGTGTTGGCGAGCACCGGGCGGTACCGGAGGAACCCGACCTGTTCGGGACCGTGCACGGTGAGCCGCAGCGCGCGGCCGACGCGCAGCCCGGCGCCGAGCACGCCGGCAGGCACCCATACGACGCGCTTGCCGAGGCGCCGGGCGATCTCGGGCACGGTGACCCGGCCGTCTCCGGCGACGTTGTACACGCCGGGCGGGCCGTCGGTCGCGGCACGCGCCATGGCTGCGGCGACGTCGTCGACCCACACGAACACGAACGGCGACGCGGAGCCGCGCACGCCCAGCAGCGCCGGGCCGTCCCAGAGCGCCGTGATCTGGTTCTGCACGGTGGGGCCGAGGATCGTGCCGATGCGGAACACGACCTGCTCCAGCTCGGGGTGCGCCTCGCGGTACCCGGCGAGCAGCTGCTCGACGAGGCGCTTGTGCTTCGAATACGGGAACTCGTCGTTGCCGCGCACCGGGTCGCTCTCGCGCAGCCACTCGGGGTTGTCGGCGTGGTACCCGTACGCGGCGCCCGACGACGACACGACGATCCGCTTCACGCCCGCCTCGACGCAGGCTTCGAGAACGTGGCGCGAGCCGTCGACGTCGACCCGGTACTCCAGGTCGTGGTCGCGGCCGGGGTTGACGATGGCAGCCAGGTGCACGACGACGTCGATGCCGTGCGTGCGCAGCACCGGCGCCAGCGCGTCCGGCCGCGTGACGTCGCACTCTTCGTACACGACGCCGGCGAGAGGATGCTGCGGTCCGCGCACGTCTCCGGCCACGACGAGTTCGACGTCCGGCCGGGCGACCAGCGCGGCGGCCACGTGTGCGCCGAGGAATCCCGAGCCGCCGGTGATGAGGACGCGGCGGCTCACGACGCCGCTCCCGACGGGCCGTCGGCGGCGGGGGAGTCGGCGCCCGGTGCGGACGCCGGGCCCTCCGTGGTGCCCGGGCCGCCGGCATCCAGCGATCGCACCGCGTGGCGCGACGCGTCGCCCTTCGCGGAGCCCGTGCGTCGGCGCGTATGACGCGCCCACAGGGCGGCCACGATGAGGCCGGCGATGATGTCCCAGATGCCCCACCAGCCGGCGACGATCGCCATGCCGCCGAGCCCGCCGAAGAACGTGAAGATGAGGCCGAGACCGAGGCCCGAGTTGCGGATGCCGACCTCGAAGGTCATGGCCTTGCGCTCGCGGGTGCCGAGCCCGCCGACGACCGCGGTGCCGTACCCGATCGCCAGCGCGACCGCGTCGTGGATCGTCACGACCAGCACGATGATGCCGAGGAACGCGATGAAGTACTGCCAGTTGCCGGCCAGGGCTCCGACGATGAAGGCGCACAGCGCGATCAGCGAGAACCACTTCACGAACGGCTGCACCGTGCGCGCGAAGCCTTCGAATCGGTACCGGATGAACAGGCCGAGGGCGAACGGGACGCCGATGATGAGCAGGATCTCGCCGAGCATCGACCACGGGTCCAGCGACACCGCTTCGAGCAGCTTGCTGGCCGTGGGGTGCAGCGAGCCCCAGAACGCCACCGACAAGGGCAGCACGAAGATGTAGATGAGGTTCGAGACGGCCGTCATCGACACCGAGAGGGCGACGTTGCCGCCGGAGCGATGCGTCAGCACCTGCGAGATGTTGCCCGGCGGGCAGCAGGCGACGAGGATCATGCCCAGCGCCATCGACGGCGTCACCGGCAGGATCAGCGTGAGGGCGAACGTCACGGCAGGCAGCACGATCAGCTGGGCCAGGATCGCGATCACGAACGGCTTCGGCTTGCGCGCGACGACCTTGAAGTCGTCGAGCGTCGTGTCCAGCGCGATGCCGAACATGATGAGGCCCAGCACCACGTCGAGGATGACGAGGGTGCCCGGGTTGAAGGCGAGGACGACGTCGTCCGGGTTCATGTCGTGGGCTCCTTCTTCGTCGCGCGACGCGAGGACGTGGACCGGATGCCGCGCCCCGGCGTGACGGCATCCGCTCGCAGCCGCTGAGTGCCCGCGCGCACCGCGCGACGGTAGGCGTCCCTGTTGACGTAGTACGCCATGCGCTCCAGACCCAGGTACTTGTACCCGCCGGTGAGGTCCGGCCACGGCTCGCCGGCGACCCGTGCGCGGAAGGCTGCTGCGCGCTCGGGGTGCCGCTCGACGGCGGCGAGGTAGGCGGCGATGAGCTCCGCCTGCTCATAGCGCCCCTGCCAGCCGATGCCGGACGCCTCGATCATGCCCATGACGTACAGGCCGTTGAACGAGGGCGTGAAGACATTGAGGAAGAGCCTGGGCGACATGCCCGACCAGCCGAGTGCCGCACGGTCGACGAACGGATAGTCGAGCTTGTAGCCGGTCGCCAGCAGCACCGTGTCGTACTCGGCAGACGAGCCGTCGCGGAAGTGCACGGTGCGGCCGTCGAACCGATCGATGTCGGGCATGATGCGCAGGTCGCCCTGCCCCAGGTGGCCCAGGATCAGCGTGTTGACGATCGGGTGCGACTCGTAGATCTTGTAGTCGGGGTGGGGGAACCCGAAGCGCACCGGGTCGCCCGTGAACGCGCGCAGCACGCGCGTGTCGAGGGCCTGCTTGAGGCGCGCCGGGAGCGGCTTGCCCTGGTTGAGGGTGTCGGAGGGCTTGCCGAAGAGATAGCGCGGCACGAAGTAGTAGCCGCGGCGCACGCTCATGTCGACGGACGCCGCGTGGTGCACGGCGTCGACCGCGATGTCGCAGCCGGAGTTGCCGGCGCCGATGATGAGGACCCGCTTGCCGCTCAGCTGCGAGGCCGACTTGTACGCGCTCGTGTGCAGCAGCTCTCCAGTGAACTCGCCGCGGAACTGCGGGATGTTCGGCTCGGCCAGCGTGCCGTTGGCGAGGATGACGCCGTCGTAGTGCTCGCCCACGGGGCCGGCCGGCCCTTCGGCGTGCAGCATCCATCCGCCGCCCTCGGCGGGCTCGAGCGAGGTGACCTTCGTCTCGAAGCGGAAGCGCTCGGTCAGCCCGAAGTGGTCGGCGAAACCGCGGAAGTACGCGATGAGCTCGCGGTGGCTCGGGTAGTCGGCCGTCGAGGCCATCGGGTACTCGGCGAACTCGGTCGTGGTGCGCGACGAGATGAGGTGCGCCGATTCGTACATCGTGGACCGCGGGTTCTCGATGTCCCAGAGTCCGCCGACGCCGCGCGACGCCTCGTAGCCGTCGAAGTCGATGCCTTCGCGCTGCAGGGCGCGTGCGGCCGACAGGCCGGACGGTCCTGCGCCGATGACGGCATACCGAAGACTGCTCATTGATCCCTCACGTCTGTTCGCACTTCATCGTGTCGGCGTGACGATACGCCGACAGAACCCTAAGCGTTATTCGGCATTAACCGAAATCGCGCTCGTCCGACGGCATCGCTCACATGAAGAGTGCCAGGATGCCGCGCACGAGCACCACCGTCGCCCCTGCCCACGCGATCACGAGCATCGCGGCGCGGGCGATGCGCGGCGCGACGTTGCGCGAGAGCACGGTGCCGATCGCGATGCCCGCGATCGTCGCGACGACGAGCGTGCCGACGTCCTCGACCGGCGTCACCGGGAGACCGCGCAGCGCGACGGTCACGATGTCGAACGCGATGAAGATGAGCTGCGCGCTCGCGGCGAAGCTGCGCTGACCCCAGCGGTCGCCGACGGCGTACGCGGCCAGCGGCGGCCCGCCCAGCCCGCTCGCGACGTTCATGAAGCCGGCGGCGGCGCCCGAGGCGATCGCGCCGCGTCGCCCGGTGAGCGAGGCCGACAGCGCGGGGAGGTGCCCCGCGAGAAGGGCGAAGTAGGCCATCGCGGCGATGACGAGCAGCAGCGCCGCGTCGGGGAGGAGGCGCACCAGCAGGGCGCCGAAGGGGGCTGCGATCAGGCCGGGCCAGATGAGCCACCACGACCGCTTCCAGTCGATGTGCCGCCACACCATCGGGATCGCCACGAGCGACGCCACCAACGCGAGCAGCACCGCGAGCGTCACGCCCTCGATCGGGCCGTAGAGCAGGACGATCGGGCCGACCAGCACCAGCACGAACCCGAGTCCGGTGATGCGCTGGATGATCGCGGCGACGAACGTCGCGATGCCCGCAAGGATGACAGTCACGGGGTTCCAGTCTAGGCGGCGGATTCCCCCGCTCGTTGAGCGAGCGAGGAACGAGCGGGACGAAACGCCCCGGACCCTGCGAAGGGGCAGATGTTTCGTCTGCGGGCGCCAGAGCTCCCTTCGCTCAACGACCGGAGGTGGTGAGCGCGAACGACCCGACCAGCTCGGTCAGCTGATCGCGCATGTCGTCGTCCGAGATCGTCGGGGTGCCGTCGCCGGCCTGCGGCCCGTAGTCGCCGAACGACGAGTGGCTCGCGCCGGCGATCTCGTGCAGCTGCGCGTCATCGGGGAGGAGGTGCCGGGCGTCGGCGATCTTCTCGGGCGTCGAGAGCCCGTCCTCGCTGCCCGACACGCTGATGACCGGCAGGCCCGAGTCCGACAGATCGTTCGCGCAGTACGACCCGAACAGGGCGAGGCCATCGGCGTCGGTCGCGAGCTGACACGCGCGCACGCCGCCGAGCGAGTGGCCGCCGACGAGCCATGCGTCGACGTCGGGCGCGAGGTCCGTGAAGGTCGACAGCGGTCGCAGGTCGAAGAACGCGAGGTTCAGCCATGGCTTGGTGATCACGACGGTGATGCCGTCGTCGGCCACGAGGCCCGACACCTTGAACGCGTACGCCCACGGGTCGACCTTGGCCCCGGGGATGTAGACCAGCCCGATGTCGGCGGACTCGCCGGTGGGCGCGAGCACGATCCCCGCGTCGGTGTCGGTGATCTCGATGCCCGGGTTCGCGCGCACCTCGGCGAGCGGTTCCGGCTCGGCGGCCATGACGCCTACCTGGCTCCAGATCACGACCCCGACGACGGCGATCACGATCAGCGCGCCGAGCGATCCGAGGATCCACCACAGGATCCGCAGCCCGCGACGCTTCGGCCGGGGTGCGGGGGCGGGGGCGGGCGCGTCGGCGGTCACGGGTCGAGCGTATCCCTCCGGCGTCAGACTCCGAGCTCGGCCTGCCGCGCGGCGACGACCGCCTCGACCTTCGCGAACAGCGGATGCTGCGGCTCCAGGCCCGTGACCGCGGCGGTGAAGGCAGCGGCATCCTGTTCCCGCAGCATGCGCTGCAGGTCGACGGACTGAGCGTCCTCGGTGTCGTCGAAGGCCAGCGCCGCGCCCATGGCGCCGACGAGGGCATCGACCGGCAGCCCGCGCTCGGCGGCTTCGGCGGCAGGGCCGACGAAGCGCTCGTGGCGCGAGAGCTTGCGCAGCGGCTGGCGCCCCACGCGCCACACCGTGTCGGGCAGGGCGGCGTTGCGGAAGCGGCGGAGGATCGTCGCGCGGTAGCCGGCGAGGGAGTCCGGGTCGAGCCCGTGCTTCGCGGCGAGCAGCGCCGAGGTCTCTTCGAGCGCCGCCGACACCTGCGTCGCGATCGCCTCGTCCGCGAGCGCCGCGGCGATCGTGTCGATCCCCGCCCGCGCGCCGAAGTATGCGGTCGTCGCGTGCCCGGTGTTGACGGTGAAGAGTTTGCGCTCGATGTACGGTGCCAGGTCGTCGACGAAGTGCGCGCCCGGGATCGAGGGCGGGTCGTCGCCGAACGGCGGGCGCTCGATGGCCCACTCGAAGAACGGCTCGACTGTCACATCGACCCCCGCGTCGGAGGGCTGCGCCGGCACGATCCGGTCGACCGCGGTGTTGGCGAACACCGCGCGAGCGGCGAGGGCGTCCCACGCCTCGCCGGCCTGCGCCTTGATCTCGTCGCGCAGCAGATCGGTCGCGTTGATCGCGTTCTCGCACGCCATGATCTGCAGCGGCGGGCTGGACGGGTCGCGCAGCGCGAGCCCCGACAGGATGAGCGGCGCCACGAATCTCAGCACTGTGGGCCCGACCGCGGTCGTCACGACGTTGGCGCCGGCGATCTCGTCGATGACCGCATCCGGGTGCTCTGCGCTGTTGAGCGCACGGAACCCGGTGACGACGGTGTCTCGGCCGCCCTCGCCCACTTCGTGCACGGTGTACCGGTCTGTCGCGTTGATGGCGTCGACGAGCGGCGCCGCCACGTCCGAGAACACCAGCTCGTACCCGCCCTGGTGCAGCAGCAGCCCGACGAACCCGCGGCCGATGTTGCCGGCGCCGAAGTGGACGGCCTTCATCACACGCCCGCCGCCGACACGAGCCCGAACAGCTCCTCGGGCGTCGGGGCGGCCTTCAGGCGCGCCACGTCGTCCTCCTCCGAGAACAGGATCGCGATCTGCGACAGGATCTCCAGGTGCTCGTCGCCCTTGCCGGCGATGCCGACCACGAACGTCACCGGATTGCCGTCCCAGTCGACCCCGCCGTCGTAGCGCACGACCGACAGCGCCGACTCCAGGATCTCGCCCTTCGTCTCGTTCGTGCCGTGGGGGATGGCGAGCTCGTTGCCCATGTACGTCGACACCGTCTGCTCGCGCTGCAGCATCGCGTCGTAGTACGCACCGGTCACGGCGCCGGCCGCCTGCAGGATGTCGGCGGCCTCCTTCATCGCCTCTTCCTTCGACGCGCCGCCGGAGTGGATGCGCACCTGGCCGATGCTCAGAACCTCGCGTGCCATGTTCTCTCGCCCTTCTCGTGTCTGTCTGAGATGAATGGATGCCGCCCGCCGGCGAGTCAGCCTCCGCAGAGGCGGTGGGGCCGGGGGCCTCGCGCCCGCCCGGCCCCGCCGCGGTCTCTGCTAGGACCCATCCTCGTGCTGGCTGCGGACGAGGTCTACGACCTCGTCGTACCGGGGCGAGTTCATGAAGTTGTCCACCGACACGTGCACCGCGTCGGGGGTCTTCTGCCGGGCCCGGTCGGTCAGCTGGTTCTGCGTGATGACGAGGTCGGCCGACGGGTCCAGCGCCGCGATCGCCTTGTTGACGACCGTGACGTCCTCGATGCCGGCCTTCTTGATCTTGTTGCGCAGCACGCTCGCGCCCATGGCCGACGAGCCCATGCCCGCGTCGCACGCGAACACGATGTTGTGGATCGGCTTCTCGGTCATCGTCGCGGGCTCCACGCCGCCGTCGGCCTGGGTGGCCGCGCCGCCGCGAAGACCGCTGAGTGCGTCGGAGGACTTGCCCTTGGCTGCCTCGGTCTGCGTGATGGCCGCGCCGAACGCGTCGTCGGTGACCGCCATCGCCTCGAGGTCCCGCTTGCGCGAGGCCCGCAGGATGACCCACGAGATGACGAACGTCACCGTGGCCGCGAGGACCACCGACAACAGGACCGCGAAGTACGAGTTGTTCGCGACCTGGGCTATCACCGCGATGATGCTGCCTGGCGCGGCCGGTGCGCGCAGCGCACCGCCCAGGAGCATGTTCGTCGTGACACCGGTCATGCCGCCCGCGATGAGCGCGAGGATCAGCATCGGCTTCATGAGCGCATACGGGAAGTAGACCTCGTGGATGCCGCCGAAGAACTGGATCACCGCGGCACCGGGGGCCGACGCACGCGCGGCGCCCAGACCGAAGAACGTGAACGCCAGCAGCAGGCCGACACCGGGGCCGGGATTGGCCTCGAGCAGGAACAGGATCGAGCCCTGGCCGGTCTCGGACGCTTCGGCGATGCCGAGCGGGGTGAGCACGCCGTGGTTGATCGCGTTGTTGAGGAAGAACACCTTCGCGGGCTCGATCAGGATGCTCGTGAGCGGCAGCAGGTTGGTCTCGACGAGCCAGTGCACCGCGTTGCCCAGCGCCTGCATGATGCCGTTGACGATCCATGCGATGGGGTAGAAGCCGATGATCGCCAGCACGAAGCCCCAGATGCCCGCCGAGAACATGTTGACGAGCATCTCGAAGCCGGCCTTGATCTTGCCTTCCCACAGGCTGTCGAGCCACTTCATCGTGTACGCCGCGAGGGGCGCCATGATCATCGCTCCGATGAACATGTGCACCTGGCCGAGCGGCGCGTCGCCCTCGGGCAGGGTCGCGTTGAAGTTCGCGACGAGCAGGTCGGAGCCTGCGATCGCGCCCATGGTGCCGATCGTCGCGACGACGCCGCCGCGGACGCCGTAGACGATGTTGCCGCCGGTGTACGCGATGATGAGCGGCAGCAGGTAGTGGATGAACGGTCCGACGATCGTCGCGAGGTCGGCGTTCGGGGTCCAGCCGACGTCGATGAAGAACGCCGTGAAGATGCCCCACGCGATGAGCGCGGGGATGTTCGGCATGATCATGCCGGACAGGTAGGTGCCGAACCGCTGGACGCCGACACGTGCCTTGCTCGTGCCCGTGGCGGGCGTTGACGCCGTTGTCATTGCTGTCTCCTTGTTCTGGATGATGGCCACGCGGTCGGGACCGCGCGATCACGGTCTAACCGCGCGCGGCCTCCTGGGCAGCGGCGCGGGCGGATGCCGCGTCGGACGCGGCGAGGGCGGCCGAGGCGATGGCGCGTGCCTGGTCGAGGGTGTGCTCCAGCAGGGTGGCGCGCACGTCGGCGAGCGCCGTGGGTGCCATCGACAGCGACGTGGCGCCGAGGCCGACGAGCACGACGGCCAGGAGCGGGTCGGCCGCAGCCTCGCCGCAGATGCCGACCGGCTTGCCGTTCGTGCGGCCGGCGTCGCCGACCTCGCGGATGAGCCGCAGCACCGCCGGGTGCCACGGGTCCTGGAACGACGCCACCGAGCCGAGCAGACGGTCGGCGGCCATCGTGTACTGCGTGAGGTCGTTCGTGCCGATCGACGCGAAGTCCGCGTGGCTCAGCACGCGGTCGGCGAGCAGCGCCGAGGACGGCACCTCCACCATCACGCCGGCGGTCTTGACGCCGTAGTCGCGGGCGAGGTCGACGAAGTACCGCGTCTCCTCGACCGTGGCCACCATCGGCGCCATGACCCACAGGTCGGCGTCGGTGGCGGCATCCGCCTCGGCGAGGGCCGTCAGCTGCTCGCGCAGGATGTCTTCGCTCGCTCGCAGGGCGCGGATGCCCCGCAGGCCCAGCGCCGGGTTCTCTTCGTGGGCGTCGTTGAGGAACGCCAGCGGCTTGTCGGCGCCGGCGTCGAGCACGCGCACGACGACCTTCTTGCCGGGGAAGGCCGCCAGCAGCTTCGTGTACGCCTCTCGCTGCTGCTCGACCGTGGGCGCCTGGCTGGAGCTCAGGAACAGGAACTCGGTGCGGAAGAGCCCCACCCCCTCGGCGCCGAGCGCGACAGCCTCGGCCGCGCCGTCGGCGTTGCCGAGGTTCGCGAGCAGCGGGATCGCGGTGCCGTCGGCGAGGGCGCCGTCGGTGATGGGGGCGGATGCTGCGGCCGCCCGGTCGGCGGCGCGCCGGTTCGCGCGCTCGAGCTCGTCGGCGGTGGGGTCGGTGGTCACGACGCCGGCGGCGGCATCCACGATCACCGTCTCACCGTCGCGCAGTCCGGTCGCCTCGACGGCACCGACGACGGCGACGATCGATTTCTCCCGGGCGAGGATCGCGGTGTGCGATGTGGGGCCGCCCTCGGTGGTCACCAGCGCCAGCACCTTGTCGAGATCGAGGAGGGCGGTGTCGGCCGGGGCGAGGTCCTTTGCGACGAGGACGAACGGGTGCCCCGGGTCGGGGACGCCGGGCGCCGGCACGCCGCGCAGCCGCGCGATCACGCGCTGGGCGACGTCGTCGAGGTCCGCGGCGCGCTCGCCCAGGTAGCCGCCGAGCGCCGTGAGCTGGTCGCGGAACGACGCGAACGCGTCGAACACCGCGAACTCGCCGGTGCGGCCCTGCGCGACCCGCGCGTTCACCTCGTCGGCCAGGCTCGGGTCCTCGGCCATCATGGCCTGGGCCTCGAGCACCTCCTGCGCGGCCCCGCCCGCCTGGACGCCGCGGGACTCGAGCTCGCGCGCCACGGCCGCGACGGCTTCGGCGACACGGGCCTTCTCCTCGTCCGCGGTCAGCGCGCTCGGCGCGTCGGACGGCGCCGGAGCCGGCTCCGCCATGCGCGCGACAGGGCCCTGGGCGACTCCCAGGCCGATCCCCACACCTCGAAGCTCAGTCATCTCAGGCCTCCGCATCGTGGTCGGTCGTCAGCAGCTCCGCCAACGTGTCGAGGGTGCGTTCGGCGGTGTCGCCGTCGGCAGTGAGGGTCACGTAGTCGCCCTGCTCGATCCCCAGCGCGATCACCCCGAGGATGCTCGCGGCGTTGACCGGGCTTCCGGCATCCTTCGCGATCGTGATCGGGATGCCGGCATCCTTCGCCGCCTGGGCGAACAGCTTGGCGGGCCGGGCGTGCAGCCCGTGCGCCGATCCGATGCGGACGGTGCGGGAGACGGGTGGCATATCGGGACCTCTCTGTCGTTTCTGTCTGTCTCAGTCGTCTGTCTGGGCGGCCGCGCCCGCGGCCGGAAGCGGCCCCCCGGGGCTCCCGACCGCGGCGCGCACCAGCGCGAGCGCGCGCGTGCCGTCCCGGTCGGTGAAGATGTCGGGCGGCAGCAGCACCACCGTCGTGCCGCGCGGGGCGGCATCCCGCTCGATGCGATCCAGCGCATGAGCGAGGTGCGGACCCACGAGGACCACGTCGGCGGAATCGAGGTCGATCGGAAGCGACGCCTCGGTGCCGGCGAAGGCGGTGTAATCCAGACCCTGTTCGTGGGCTGCGTGACGCACGCGCTGTGCGACGAAGGTGCTCGAGGCACCCGCTCCGCAGACCACCAGGATCCTCATCGATCCGCCTCCTTTCGGCCCATTCTTGTGAAACCCCTGGGAGTCGACAACCACTCCTTCTTCCGCGGGGGCGGAAACGCCGTCCGCACGGACGGTCCTGGGGCCCAGGGCTCGTGGTTGACTGGGCACGTGACCCGGGCCCGCCAAGATCGTGTGCTCGGACTCCTCGTGCGCGAGGGCGACTGGGTGACGGCATCCGCTCTCGCGGACGCGCTCGGGGTCACGCCGCGCAGCATCCGCTCGTACGTGACCGCGGTGAACGCTCGCGTCGCCGGCGGCGTCGCGATCGAGTCCGGGCCGCAGGGGTATCGCGCCGGAGCAGAGGCGGCGGCGGCGCTGCGCGTCGAGGCCGACGCGGGCACGCCGCGCGACCGGCTCCACACCGTCGTTCGGGCGCTGCTGGACGCTCCCGAGGGCATCGACGTGTTCGAGACGGCCGATGCCCTGCACGTCTCGCCGGCGACGCTCGACGCCGACCTCGCCCGTGTGCGGGGACTGCTCGGCGGCACCGAGCTGACCCTGGAGCGGTCCGCATCGCGGGCGCGGCTGCGCGGCACCGAGGGCGCGCAGCGGCGCCTGTTGTCCAAGCTCGCCCACGACGAGATGGATGCCGGGTCCTTCGACCTGTCGGCGCTGCGGCGCACCCTCGGCGAGGGGTCGGTGGGTGCGCAGGCGTTCGGTCCGTTCAAGACCGAGCTGGTCGCGCGGCTGGGCGACCTCGGCTGGTTCGTCAACGAGTTCGGCATCGCCGACGTCGTGATGCACATCGCCATCGCGGCCGACCGCGTCTCGCGCGACCGGCCGCTCGACGCGGCCGAGCCCGCGACGGCGGGGGAGCGGCCGACCCAGTCGCAGGTCGCCGAGATCATCGCCGAGCTGTCCGAGCGCCACCTCGGGGTGCGCCTGGGCAGTGCCGACCTGCAGCACCTGTCGACGCTCGTGCTCACGAGGGTCGTCGCACCCGATTCCGGGGGCGCGGCATCCACTCTTCCGGGGCTCGATCCCGAGACCGAAGCCGTCGTGCGCGAGGTCGTGGCGGCGGCGGCCGACGAGTTCCTCGTCGACATCGCCCACGACGACTTCGTGGCCCGCCTCGCCCTGCACGTGCAGAACCTGCTGCACCGTGCGCGCGAGCAGGCGTGGTCGCGCAATCCGCTGACCCGCTCGCTCAAGTCGACGTATCCGATGATCTTCGAGGTCGCGGTGTTCATCGCCAGCCGCCTGCAGCAGCGGCTCGGCATCCCGCTGCCCGACGACGAGATCGCCTACATCGCCATGCACGTCGGCGGCCGCCTGGAGCGCAGCCGCCGGGCCGACCAGCTGCTCACCGCCACGATCGTGTGCCCGGGATACTACGACCTCCACGAGCTGCTGCGCTCCAGCGTCGACCGCTCGCTGGGGCAGGCGATCGAGGTCGTGGGCGTCGAGACCCGCGTCGATCCGGACTGGGCGTCGATCGACACCGACCTGGTGCTCACGACCATCGATCCGGTGGACCCTGCCGACCGGATCGTACGGATCCAGCCGTTCCTCACCGACAGCGATGTCGAGCGCGTGCAGGCCGCCGCCGGCCGCATCCGCCGCTCCCGCCGCCTGGCGCGGCTGCGCGCCGAACTCGAGCGCTACTTCGAGCCGTCCGCGTTCGTGCGAGGGCTCGATCCCTCCGGCGAAGAGGCGGTGATCCGCGACCTCGGCGCCCTGCTGCGCGAGCGCGGCGTGATCGACGACGTCTACATCGAGCGCACCATCGAGCGTGAGCGGCTGTCGTCGACGGCGTTCACCGACGCCCTGGCGGTGCCGCACGCGCTGGAGATGACGGCATCGCGCACGGCCATCGCGATCGGCATCGCCGACCCCTCGATCCCGTGGGGCGACTCGCGCGTCCAGGTCGTCGCGCTCGTCGCGTTCTCCGAGACCGACCGCGAGGCGTTCCAGACCGTGTTCGAGCAGTTCGTCGAGGTGTTCAGCGAGCGCGACAGCGTGCAGCGCATCGTGCGCCGCGGCACCGACTTCAACGCGTTCCTGGACGAGCTGGTCGCCGTCATCGACGGCTGAGTCGAATCCGATGCCGGCGGCCGCTGCCGCCGGCATCCCGGACCGACCCTCGTCAGCCGCGGGCGAGGCGCTCCTGCAGGCCCCGGCGCACCGCCGGCCACTCGTGGGGGAGGATCGAGAACACCACGGTGTCGCGCAGCGTGCCGTCGGGTCCGAGCCGGGCGTTGCGCAGCACGCCGTCCTGCTTGGCGCCCAGGCGCGCGATCGCGGCGCGTGACTGACGGTTGTGCCAGTGGGTGCGGAACTCGACGGCGATCGCGTCGCACTCCTCGAACGCATGGCCGATCAGCAGCAGCTTCGACGCCGTGTTGACGAACGTGCGCTGGGCCTCGACGCCGATCCAGGTGTAGCCGATCTCGACGTGCCGGTTGGGCTGGTCGATGTGGCAGAAGGTGGTCGTGCCGACGATGCGGCCGGTGTCGAGGCGGCGCACCGCGAACGGGTTCATGTGGCCCTCATCGCGCCAGGTCAGCCGCTCGGCGATCATGTCGCCGACGGTCTCGGCCGAGGGGACCGACGTGTACCACGTGTGCTCCAGGCCGACCGTCGCGGCGGCGAGGTCGGACGCGTGGTCGGGCGAGAGCGGTTCGAGGCGCACGTGGGCGTTCTCGAGGGTCACGGGGGCGTTGAGCAGCATGATCCGAGCGTAGGACCGCCCGTGCAGCCGCCTCGACGAGATGCGCAGGGTGAGCAGCCGCCACTGTCGCGCGATGACGATGTGCACGAGGCGCCGCCGTCACACTTCGCAATTCTTCGTCGTCACGGAGCCCGGTTCGCGGCCGCCCGCCTAGGCTCGAGCGTGCGTCCATTCGGCCGCATGCACAGCGAAGAGGATCCCGAAACTCATGAAGACCCCGAAGCTCACGAAGAGGCGAGTGATCGCGCCCATCGCGCTGGCGCTGGCCGCGACGTTCACGCTGGCAGCCTGCGCCCAGGGCGGTGCGGCACCCGAGTCCACCTCCGCCGAGCAGACCGGCGAGTTCACGTACGCGATCGCGAGCGACCCGTCTTCGCTCAACCCGATCAATGTGAGCGACCGCTGGGGTCTCACCGCCACCAACATCGTCTACTCGCCGCTGGCGCGCGTCGAGGGCGACGGCACCGTCGTCAACGAGCTGGCCGAGTCGATCGAGCCCGCCGACGACGGCCTGTCGGTCACCGTGACGCTCAAGGAGGGCCTGAAGTGGTCCGACGGCGAGCCGCTCACCGCCGACGACGTGGTCTTCACCTACACGAACAAGGCCATCCGCGACAACGGCAACGCCGACCTGCTGTGGGTGGGCGACCAGCCCATCACCGCCGAGGCGACCGACGACCGCACCGTCGTGTTCCACCTGCCGAGCGTGAGCGCGGCGGCACTCAGCAACATCGCCACCGAGACGTACATCATCCCCGAACACGTGTACGGCTCGGTCACCGACTTCTCGGTGACCGAACTCGACCCGCTCGCGGTCGGCTCGGGCCCGTACAAGCTGACCGACTATCAGCGCGGCCAGTACCTCACGTTCGAGGCGAACGAGAACTACTACGGCCCGAAGCCGAAGATCCAGAAGCTGACGCTGCGCATCGTGTCGGACGCCAACACGACCAAGACGGCGCTGCAGACCGGTGAGGTCGACGCGTCGTTCGCGACCCCCGACCAGATCACCGAGCTCGAGGGCGCCGGCCTGAACGTCTACCCGTACGCCGAGGGCCGCGTGGCCTACCTGGGCCTGAACGCCGCGAAGCTCACCGACCCGAAGGTGCGCCAGGCGATCTTCTTCGCGCTGAACCGCGACGACATCAACACGGCCGCGTTCCTCAGCGAGGACTACTACCAGAACGCCTACACGATCCTCCCGCCGAGCAACGCGTTCGCGACCGAGGACGTCGAGAAGTACGAGCAGGACGCCGACAAGTCCGCCGCCCTGCTCAAGGAGGCCGGAGTCTCGGGCCTGTCGTTCACACTGGCCTACGCCGGCGCCGACCCGGCGCAGACCACCGAGGCGACGCTGATCCAGGAGCAGCTGGGCAAGGCGGGCATCACCGTCGAGCTCAAGGGCGTCGAGCCCGCGGCCGTCTACGACGAGATCGAGAAGGGTGCCGACTCGCAGTACGACGCGTTCCTCGGCGGCTACATCATGGGTCAGGACCCCGACGCGTACAGCGCACTGTACCGCACCGGCGCTTCGGCGAACTACTTCTCGTACTCGAACCCGGCCACCGACGCGCTGTTCGACCAGGGCGCGGCCGAGCTGGACGAGGACGCCCGCAAGGCGATCTACGCCGACCTGCAGGCGCAGATCGCCGATGACGCGGTCATCTTCCCCCTCGCCGACAACCTGAAGATCCTCGCGGTCAACCCGCGGATCGGCGGCGTCGAGGATGCCAAGCTGGTTCCGATCTACACGCTGGAGAACTTCGGGCTCCTCACCGAGAAGTAAGGACCGGATGGATGCCGGCGGCCTCGGCCGCCGGCATCCATTTCGTCGTCCGCCGGAAGGGAGAACGATGGCGGTCTACATCCTGCGCCGCCTGCTGCAGGTCGTCCCGATGCTGCTGCTGGTGACGTTCGTGGTGTTCCTGCTGGTGCACGCGGCGCCGTACGACGTCGTGGACTCGATCACGACGCCGCAGATGTCGGACGAGACTGTCGCGGCGATCCGTGAAAGGTACGGCCTCGACCAGCCGCTGCTCGTGCAGTACGGCCTGTGGCTCGGCCACGTGCTGCAGGGCGACCTGGGCTACTCCCTCGCCAGCCGCCACTCGATCGCGTCCGAGCTCGCGGTTCGCATCCCGAACACGATCGTGCTCGTCGCACCCGCGTACATCGCCGCACTCATCCTCGCGATCGTGCTGGGCCTGGTCGCCGGCTCCCGCCGCGGCAAGCTCGTCGACAAGATCATCGACGGCCTGGCGGGCATCGGCATCGCGACGCCGTCGTTCTGGTTCGCGCTGCTGGTCATCTACGTCTTCGGCTACGTGCTGCGCTGGTTCCCGATCATCGGCATGCATTCGGTGGGCAAGCAGGGCGATCCGCTGGACTTCCTCGCGCACTTCGTGATGCCGTTCCTGGTGCTACTGGTCGCCTTCTTCCCCGAACTCGCGCGGTACGTGCGTTCGGCCACGATCAGTCAGCTGTCGCAGGACTACGTGCTGGTGCAGCGCGGTTTCGGCGCCTCCGGCAGGCAGATCCTGTCGCGCCACGTCAGCCGCAACGTCATGCTGCCGATCATCACCCAGCTGGGCCTGGCCCTCCCGATCCTCGTGACCGGCGCGATCGTCACCGAGTCGATCTTCGGCTGGCCGGGTGTCGGCCCCTACTTCCTCACCGCGACGCGCAGCCTCGACTATCCCGTGATCCTCGCGGTGCTGCTGCTGTCGGCGGTGCTCGTGATCATCGGCAACCTGATCGCCGACATCCTGTACGTCCTCGTGGATCCCCGCATCCGGATCGGAGCGGGCTCATGACCTCGGTACCCGATGTCGCGGCGGCGCTCGACGCGAACACGCTCGTCCACCGCACGCGGTCGTTCCGATCGGTGTCGTCGCTCCTGGCGATCGCGTTCCTCGTCGTGCTGGCGATCGTGTCGCTGCTGGCGCCGCTGCTGCCGCTGGACCCGACGACCACCGACCTTGCCGCACGCTGGCAGCCGCCCAGCGCCGAGCACTGGTTCGGCACCGACGAGCTCGGTCGCGACTACTTCTCGCGGGTCGTCTACGGCGGTCGCATCTCGCTGACGGTGGGCATCCTGGCGATGGCCGCCGCGACCGCGATCGGCGTGGTCGTGGGCCTGGTGGCCGGCTACGCCGGCGGCCGTCTCGACGACCTGCTGATGCGCTTCGTCGACTTCCTGTCGTCGATCCCATGGATGGTGCTCGTCATCGTCGTGAGCGTGTTCCTGAAGCCGGGGCTGTGGACGATCATCTTCGTGATCGGGGCGTTCTCATGGATGGCCACGGCCAGGCTCGTACGTGCTGAGACGCTGTCGCTGCGCGAGCGTCCGTACGTCGGCTACGCGCGGTACATCGGCGTCCGCCGCGTGCTCGTGGTCGGCCGTCACGTGCTGCCCGACGCCGCGCCGACGATCATCGTCGCGGCCACCGCCAGCATCTCGAACGCGATCCTCACCGAGTCGGCGCTGAGCTTCCTGGGTCTGGGCATCCAGCCACCGATGGCCTCGTGGGGCAGCCTGCTCGAGACCGCGCAGGGCAGCCTGCAGGCGGCGCCCTACCTGGCGCTGATCCCGGGTGTGCTGATCCTCCTCACTGTGCTGTCGTTCAACGTGCTGGGCGACGCGCTGCGGCAGTCGGTCAGCGAAGGAGGTGCGTGATGGCCACCCGGGCGGATGTCCTGCTCGAAGTCGACGCGCTCACCGTCGACCTCCCCGGCCGCACCGGCGGGCGCGTGCGCGTGCTCGAAGACGTCACCTTCCAGGTGCCGCGCGGTCGTGTCGTGGGGATCGTGGGGGAGTCGGGCTCGGGCAAGACGATGCTGCTGCGCTCGCTCCTCGACCTGCTTCCCGACGGCGCGCGGCGATCGTGGGACCGTGTCGTCCTCGACGGCGCCGACATCACGTCCGAGCTGCCGGGTCGCCGGCTGCCGGCGGCGATGGTGTTCCAGGACCCGATGACCTCGTTCAACCCGCTGGTGCGCATCGGCGGTCACCTCACCGAGGTCGCGCAGCGCTTCCAGAAGGTCGGGCGCCGCGAGGCGACCGCCCTGGCGCGTGAGGCGCTCGTCGCGGTGCGCATCCCCGATCCCGACCGCGTGCTGTCGCGCTACCCGCACGAGCTGTCGGGCGGCATGCGTCAGCGCGCGATGATCGCGATGGCGCTGCTCGCGCAGCCCGAGCTGCTGCTCGCCGACGAGCCGACGACCGCGCTGGACGCGACGATCCAGGCCCAGATCCTGGCCCTGCTGCGCGCGCTCCAGGCCGAGCGCGCGCTGACGGTCCTCATCGTCACGCACGACCTGGGTGTCGTCGCGGCGGTGTGCGACGACGTGCTCGTGATGAAGGACGGCCGCATCGTCGAGACCGGCCCGGTGGACCGGGTGTTCGCCGAGCCGCAGCATCCTTACACGAAGACGCTGCTCGCCGCGGCGCCGGCCGCGCCCGACGAGCCCGAGCCGCAGCCGAGTCCCGAGCCGCGTGAGACTCCCGGGGAAGGGAACGCATGAGCGCGCCGACCGAAGAACTGGTCCGCGTCGACGGGCTCGTGAAGACCTTCCCGCTGCGCAACGCGTGGGGTCGAAAGACCGGCACCGTGCAGGCGGTCGACGGCATCGACCTGACGATCCGTCGCGGCGAGACGATGGCGCTCGTGGGCGAGTCTGGGAGCGGCAAGTCGACGCTCGGCCGCTGCATCCTGCAGATGGAGGAGCCCACCGCCGGCACCGTGACGTACGACGGCGTCGATCTGACCGCCCTGCCCCGCGCCGAGCGCGCGGCGCACCACCGGTCGATGCAGGTGATCTTCCAGGACCCGTTCTCGTCGCTGAACCCGCACCGCACGGCCCTGCAGAACGTGCTCGAGCCGCTGACCGCGCTCACGCCCGGCGACGATGTGCGCGAGCGCGCCCTCGAGGCGCTCGCCGCGGTGGGGATCGAGGGGGATGCCGTCCACCGGCGCCCGCGCGCGTTCTCGGGCGGGCAGCGCCAGCGCATCGTGATCGCCCGCGCGATCGCCGTGCGCCCCGGCTTCGTGGTGTGCGACGAGCCGCTGTCGGCGCTGGACATGTCGATCCAGGCGCAGGTCACCGACCTGCTGCTGCAGTTGCAGCGCGACCTCGACCTGACCTACCTGTTCATCACGCACGACCTGTCGGTGGTGCGTGAGATCGCGACTCGCACCGCGGTCATGAACCGCGGCCGCATCGTCGAGCTCGGTCCGACCGCCTCGGTGTTCGCCTCGCCGCAGCACGCCTATACGCGCCACCTGCTCGATGCGGCGCTCACCGCCGATCCGGTGCGTGCCCGTGCACGCCTCGAGCGCATCTCGGCGCGCCCCGAGCCGGTCGGCCTCGACCCCGACGGCACCTCGCTGGTCGAGGTCTCGCCCGGCCACGTCGTGCTGCGCTGAGTGAGCCCGCTCGTTGAGCGAGCGAAGCGAGACGAAACGCCGCAACCTGCCGATCGGACCCGACCACATCGCCGACGTGCGCGGACGGCCGGGTCCTTGAGAGCGTCTCGCCACGTTTCGTCTCGCTCGTTCCTCGCTCGCTCAACGACCGGGGAGAGGGCTCCGGTCTGGCTTGCTCAACGACCCGGGAATGCTGCCGGTCCCGTGGTATCGTCGTCGCGATCGTGGTTCGACGACAGGAGGTGACACCCATGAACGCAACATCCGTATCGGGTGCTCCCCGCTGTTCACGATCGCGCGGCTGACGTCATCGCCGCCGGGAGCACCGCGCACATCGCAAAGGCGACTCCCATGAACAACACCTTCTCTCCTTCCCGCGCCCTCGTCCTCGGCGGCGGCGGCTCGTCCGGCAACGCGTGGGTGATCGGCGTGGTGGCGGGCCTCTCCGCGGCGGGGCTCGACGTCACCACGGCCGACGTCATCATCGGCACCTCTTCCGGCTCGACGACCGCGGTCCAACTGGCACGCATCGACCCGCCCGAGCTGTACGCCGCCACGATCGCGCCGCTCCCGGCGTCGGCGGGTGACCGCCGTGGCGGATCCGGATCGACGCGCCCCGTCGTCAACCACCTCGAACGCACCGCGGCGATCATCGCCGAATCGTCGGATCCGGCCGACCTGCGGCGGCGACTGGGCGCCTCGTCACTCGAGCTCGCCGCAGCTGATCCGCAGTGGCAGCCGCGGTGGCGTCACGTCGTCGCCGGACGCCTGCCCGACCCACGTTGGCCCGAGCGTCCGGTGCAGGTCACGGCCGTCGACGCCCGTACCGGCGACGGCGTCGTCTTCGACCGCGACAGCGGAGTGGAACTGGTGGATGCCGTCGCCGCGAGCACCTCGTCCGGCCCCGCGTACCGGATCGGCGACGCGTGGTACGTGGACGGCGGCTACCGTTCCAACGCCGAGAACGCCGACCTCGCCACGGGGTACGGCCGCGTACTCGTGCTGTCGCCGTACGGCGGGCGCTCGCGCACGCCTGCGGGATGGCATCTGGACGTCGGAACACAGATCGAGGCGCTGCGCGCCGCAGGCAGCCGCGCCGAACTGATCGGTCCGCCCCCGGAGCATGACGAGCTGTTCGGCGTCCGCGGCATGGACCCCGCGCTGCGTCGCCCGGCCGCCGAGGCCGGCCACGCGCAGGGGCTCGCGCTGGCGTCGTCGCTCGCCGACTTCTGGCGCTGACACCGTAGACGAGGGGGTCCCCACGCCCTCTCCACGCATCGCTTCTCGCTGCGCGGAGCCTCGGGGCGCGGGGGCCCAGCCGCGGTCGCGGCATCCCCTCGTCTTCAGATCATCCGACCCGCGCTCAGCCGCCGTACTCCGCGAGCAGTGCGCGGGCGCCGTCGGCGAGGGCCACGATGCGTGCGGCGGCGTCGTCGCGGTCATCGCCGCGCACGTCGAGGTACAGCTTGAGCTTGGGCTCGGTGCCGCTCGGGCGCACGATCACGCGCGAACCGTCGGCCAGCCACAGGCGCAGCACGTCGCCCGGAGGCAGGTCCTCGTAGCCGTTCGCGAGGTCGTCGATGCGATCGACGGCGACGTCTCCGACGGAGTCGGGATGCCGGTCCCGCAGCGCCGCCATGATCCGGCCGATCTGCGACACGTCCTCGACGCGGATCGACACCTGGTCGCTCGCGAAAGCCCCGAACACCTCGTCGAACTCGGCGAGCAGGTCGCGCAGCGTCGCACCGCGTCCGCGGGCCTCGGACACGAGGCCCAGGATCGCGACGGCGGCCGAGATGCCGTCCTTGTCGCGCACCGTCTCGGGGTTGACGAGGTAGCCGAGCGCCTCTTCGAACCCGAAAGCGATGCCCGGCGCCCGCGAGATCCACTTGAAGCCGGTGAGCGTCGCGTGGAACCCGAGGCCGTAGTGCTCGGCGACGGTCTGCAGCCCGGGCGACGAGACCAGCGAGCATGCGAGCGCGGCGCCAGCCGTGTCACCGGTGTCGGCGACCAGCCGTGCGGCGCGCCAGCCCAGCAGCAGGCCGATCTCGTTGCCGGTGAGGCGGCGCCAGCCGCCCTCGACGTCGTCGTCGGGGATCGCCACCGCGAGGCGGTCGGCGTCGGGGTCGTTCGCGATGACGAGCTCGGCGCCCGCCTCGCGCGCGGCCTCGAACGACAGATCCATCGCGCCCGGCTCTTCGGGGTTGGGGAACGCGACAGTCGGGAATGCTCCGTCGGGCTCCAGCTGCGCCGTGACCGGCACCGGCTCGGGGTAGCCCGCCGCCTCGAGGATGCGCGACAGCGTCTGCCATCCGACCCCGTGCATCGCGGTGTAGACCCAGGTGAGTCCCGCGGCGCCCTCGGGCGCCGGCGCCACCGCCGCGGTGGCAGCGATGTACGCGTCCACGACGTCGTCGGTGGCGGTCTCGAAGCCGAGCGATCGCGGGATCGTGCCGATGTCACCCTCGGCGGCCACGCGGTCGATGTGCGCGGCGATGTCGCCGTCCGCGGGCGGCACGATCTGCGACCCCTCGTCGGCGCCGCCGAGGTACACCTTGTACCCGTTGTCGTCCGGCGGGTTGTGGCTCGCGGTCACCATCACGCCGGCTGCTGCGCCGAAGTGCCGCACCGCGAAGGCCAGCACCGGCGTCGGCAGCAGTCGCGGCAGCAGGATCGCGCGCAGCCCCGCGCCGGCGAGGATCTCGGCCGAGTCACGGGCGAACACGTCCGAATTGCGGCGCCCGTCGTACCCGATGACGACGATGGGGGCGTCGTCGAGGATGCCGGGGACCTCGGGCCCTTCGGCGGCGAGTGCGTCCTCGGAGGGTGCCTCGGTGAGCTCGGGCGCCGTGGGCTCGGGGGCGTCGACCGAGGCGTCGGCAGAGGCATCGGCGGGAACCGCGGCCTCCGGGCCGGCCGGCTCCTCCTCGGTGGAATCGGGACCGGCTTCGGCGTCGGGCCCGGTCTCGGCACCCTCGCCGCCCTCATCGGGTGCGGCGGGTGCTTCGTCCGCCGCCACGGCCTCGTCCGCCGTCACCGCCTCGTCCGGCGCCACGGCCCCATCGAGTGCCACGACTTCGTCCGGTGCTATGACCTCGTCCGGGGTCGCGTGCGGCGCCACGACGAGGTCCGCCGCAGGAGCGGCGTCCTCCGCCAGTGCAGCCGGACCCGCGGTGCCGATCGGCTCCAGGCCGGCCTGCTCGCGCACGTATGCCGCGAGGCCGGCGGCGGCCTGTGCGACCAGCACACGGTTCATGCGGTTGGTGCCGGCGCCCAGGGCGCCGCGGAGCCCCGCGGTGCCGAAGGTGAGCCGCGTTCCGAAACGGTCCTCGAGGTCGGCGAGGGCATCGGCGTCGCCCTCCTCGGCGGACTCGATCACCGCGCGCAGCTCGGCGCGGGTCTGGCCGTCCGGATCCTGTGCCAGCCAGGCCTGGGCGCGCGTCAGCACCGGGTCTTCGCCGCCGCCCGGGCCGGCGGCATCCGGCTCGTTCACATCGCGCCGATCACTCGGGCCAGCAGCGACGAGATGACCGGCTCGGCCTCGCGGCCGGCGTCGATGACCTCCTGGTGGCTGAGGGGGGTGGTCTGGATGCCGGCGGCCATGTTCGTGATGAGCGAGAAGCCGAGGATCTCCATGCCGGCCTGGCGGGCCGCGATCGCCTCGAGCGCCGTCGACATGCCGACGATGTGCCCGCCGATGGTCTTGGCCATCTGCACCTCGGCCGGGGTCTCGTACTGCGGTCCGCGGAACTGGCAGTAGACGCCCTCGTCCAGGCCCGGATCGAGCGAGCGGGCGAGGTCGCGCAGGCGCAGCGAGTACAGGTCGGTGAGGTCGATGAACGTCGCGCCCTCGAGCGGCGAGTCCCCGGTGAGGTTGATGTGGTCGCTGATGAGCACGGGGCGTCCGGGCGTCCAGGTGTGCTTGATGCCGCCGGCCCCGTTGGTGAGCACCATCGTGCGGGCGCCCGCGGCGGCGGCGGTGCGCACGCTGTGCACGACCCGGCGCACGCCGTAGCCCTCGTAGTAGTGCGTGCGCGCGCCGATGACGAGCACGCGCCGGCCCTTGGGCGTGACGACGCTGCGGAGCGTCCCCACGTGTCCGGCCAATGCCGGTGCGCTGAACCCGGTCACCTGCGTGGCGGGGAACGTCGCGGTCGTCTCGCCGAGCAGCTCGGCCGCCTTGCCCCAGCCGCTGCCGAGGGTGAGCGCGATGTCGTGACGCTCGACGCCGGTGATGCGGGCGATGTCCTCCGCGGCGGCGGCGGCGACCGCGAACGGGTCGGCGGCGGGGTCGTCGAGAGGATTGCCGTAGGTGTCTGACATGGAACCACTTTAGGAACCGGGGGCCGCGAGAGCCAGAACACGCGTGAGCCGCGCGCGCCGGGAGTGTCGCGGCATGTCGTGCCGGACGCGTCCGGCAGGGGAGAATGGAAGTCATGTCGATCAGCTTCGAGACCACCCAGACCGTCGCCGTCCTCGGCGGCGGACCCGGAGGCTACGAAGCGGCGCTCGCCGCCGCGCAGCTCGGAGCCGAGGTGACCGTCGTGGAACGCGCGGGCATCGGCGGCTCCGCCGTCATCACCGACGTCGTGCCCTCGAAGTCGCTCATCGCGACCGCCGATGCGGCCGTCGCGATCGCCGGAGCCGGCGACCTCGGCGTGCAGCTGTTCGCCAAGGGCAAGGACGGCAAGCCGCTCAAGCCCGAGATCGCGATCAACCTCAGCGCCGTCAACAAGCGCCTGCTGACCCTCGCGCGGCAGCAGTCCGACGACATGCGCGCATCGCTGGCCGAGGCCGGCGTCCGCATCATCTCAGGCCACGGCCGGCTCGAGGGCGACAACGCCGTGGTCGTCTCGACGGGCCCCGGCGGCACCGACTTCGACCGCATCGAGGCCGACACGCTCGTCGTCTCGGTGGGCGCGTCGCCGCGCGAGCTCGCCAGCGCCAAGCCCGACGGCGATCGCATCCTCACGTGGACGCAGCTGTACAACATGAGTGCGCTGCCCGAGCACCTGATCGTGGTGGGCTCCGGCGTCACCGGTGCCGAGTTCGCCGGCGCCTACATGAACCTCGGCGCGAAGGTGACGCTGGTCTCCAGCCGTGATCAGGTGCTCCCCGGCGAAGACAAGGACGCCGCGGCCGTGCTCGAGCGCGTGTTCAAGCGCGGCGGCATGAAGCTCCTCTCGAAGTCGCGCGCCGACAGGGTCGAGAACACCGGCGACGGCGTCGTCGTGACGCTCTCGGACGGTCGCACCGTCGAGGGCAGCCACTGCCTCATGGCGGTCGGCTCGATCCCCAACACGCGCGGCATCGGACTCGAAGAGGCCGGCGTGCAGATGACCGAGTCCGGCCACATCCAGGTCAACCGCGTCGCCCGCACGTCGGTGCCGAACATCTACGCCGCCGGCGACTGCACGACCTTCGTGCCGCTCGCGTCGGTCGCCTCCATGCAGGGCCGCACCGCGGTCTTCCACGCGCTCGGCGACGTCGTGATCCCGCTGGAGCGCCGCCGCATCACCTCGAACATCTTCACCGCCCCCGAGATCGCCACGGTCGGCTGGCAGGAGAAGGACATCGACGACGGCCACATCAACGGCGTCGTCCACAAGCTGCCGCTCGCCTCGAACCCGCGCGCGAAGATGATGGGTGTCAAGGACGGCTTCGTCAAGCTCATCGCCCGCGAGGGCAGTGGCACCGTCATCGGCGGCGTGATCGTCGCCCCCCGTGCGTCCGAGCTCATCTACCCGATCGCGATCGCCGTCGAGCGCCGTCTGACGGTCGACCAGGTCTCGCGCGTGTTCGCCGTGTACCCGTCGCTGTCGGGCAGCATCACCGACGCCGCGCGCGCGATGCACGTCGTCGACCACAACGTCTACGGCGGCTGACCCGAAGGTCCCCGAGCCTGTCGAAGGGTGGATGCCGGGCGCCCGGCATCCACGCGTCCGACGTCAGCCCAGCCCTGTGCTGGCGCCCCACAGCTCGCCGGCGCGAATCGCCGCGGCATCGACGAGGGCGCGCAACTCCGCACGATCGGGCATCGCGAACGAGACGTACGCGCCACGACCGCCCGCGACAGGGCGCCCGTAGGCCTTGACGGCCAGCGACTGGTCAGGCAGGAGGCGGACCGTCAACGTCTGCAGCTCGAACTCCTCCCCGCGACGCACGTCCGTCCAGCGCAGCTCCGGCGGGATCACGACGTTGATGGCGAGCGCCGACACATCAGGAGCGCCGGCTGACGAGGCATCCATCCCGCCATCTTGCCGCGCCGCCTCGCAACCGTCGATATTGCGGCTTCTCGCCGAGCAACCCCGTCATCGACGAGGACGGCGTGGTCGCTCGGCGAGAAACCGCGTCGTCGACGAAAGGGGGAGGCGCCAGGGCAGGCGCGAGATGAAGGGATGCCTCGGGCCGAGGTGCTCGTCCCGCGTCAGGAGATGGTGAGCAGCTGGTGGCCGGCCGAGACCGTGGTGCCGGGGTCGGCGTTGATGGCGCCGATCACGCCGTCCTTGTGGGCCTGGATGGGCTGCTCCATCTTCATCGCCTCGAGCACGACCACGAGGTCGCCCTTGACGACCTGCTGGCCCTCTTCGACGGCGACCTTGACGATCGTCGCCTGCATCGGCGACTTCACCGCGTCGCCCGAGGCGCCGGCGACCGCCGACGGGGTGTGCGAGCGTCGCGACGGCGGCACAGCGGCCGGGCGACCGGCCACGCCCGGCGCCGGGACCACGCGATCGGGGAGGCTCACCTCGAGGCGCTTGCCCGCGACCTCGACGACCACGGTGTGGCGCGCCTCGGCAGGCTTCGGCGACTCCAGCTCGCCGTCCCACGGCGCGATGTCGTTGACGAACTCGGTCTCGATCCAGCGCGTGTAGACGCCGAACACGCCGTCGGCGGCGACGAACGCGGGGTCGCGCACCACCTTGCGATGGAACGGCAGCACGGTGGGAAGGCCCGCGACCTCGAACTCGTCGAGGGCACGGCGCGAGCGCTCCAGCGCCTCGGCGCGGTCGCGGCCGGTGACGATGATCTTCGCGAGCAGCGAGTCGAACGCGCCCGAGACGCTGTCGCCCGCGGTGACGCCGGAGTCCAGGCGGATGCCGGGGCCGCCGAATGTCTTGAACACGTGGATCGGCCCGGGCTGGGGGAGGAATCCGCGACCCGGGTCCTCGCCGTTGACGCGGAACTCGATCGAGTGGCCGTCGGGCTGCGGGTCGTCGTAGCCGAGCTCCTCGCCCTCCGCAAGCCGGAACTGCTCGCGCACCAGGTCGATGCCGGTGACCTCTTCCGAGACCGGGTGCTCGACCTGCAGACGTGTGTTGACCTCGAGGAACGAGATGGTGCCGTCGGCGCCGATGAGGAACTCGCACGTCCCGGCGCCGACGTAGCCGACCTCCTTGAGGATGGCCTTGGACGCCGAGTACAGGATCTCGTTCTGCGCGTCGGTCAGGAACGGAGCAGGCGCCTCTTCGACGAGCTTCTGGTGACGCCTCTGCAGCGAGCAGTCGCGCGTCGAGACGACGACGACGTTGCCTGCGGCATCCGCGAGGCACTGGGTCTCGACGTGGCGCGGCTTGTCGAGGTACTTCTCGACGAAGCACTCACCGCGGCCGAAGGCGGTGATCGCCTCGCGCGTGGCCGACTCGAACAGCTCGGGCACCTCGTCGATGGTGCGCGCGACCTTGAGTCCGCGTCCGCCGCCGCCGTATGCGGCCTTGATCGCGATGGGGAGGCCGACCGTCTCGGCGAAAGCCACGACCTCGTCGGCACCGGCCACGGGGCCGGGGGTGCCGGGGGCGAGCGGCGCGCCCACCTTCTCGGCGACCGCGCGGGCGGTCACCTTGTCGCCGAGGGCCTCGATCGCCTCGGGTGACGGGCCGATCCAGGCCAGGCCCGCCGCGATCACGGCGCGGGCGAAGTCGGCGTTCTCGGCGAGGAAGCCGTAGCCCGGATGCACCGCGTCGGCGCCCGAGCGGCGCGCGACCGACAGGATCTTGTCGATCGACAAGTAGGTCTCGGCGCTCGTCGCGCCTTCGAGCGCGTAGGCCTCGTCGGCGAGACGCACGTGGAGCGCGTCGCGGTCCTGGTCGGCGTAGACGGCGACCGACGCCTTCCCGGCGTCACGGGCGGCGCGGATGACGCGAACGGCGATCTCGCCGCGGTTGGCAACGAGAACCTTGGCGATCTGAGGCATGGATGCCAGCCTACCGACGCAGTTCCTCGGGCTTTTGACCGCTTCGTACAAGAACCGAAGAGAAACGTGGGATTCCTACTACAAAGCGAACGCCTCACTGCGCACGTGGCCCCACAGCGCGGCACGGTCTGCCGGCGTGCTCGTCTACAGCGCGGGCGTGTCGTCCAGCGACGGGTCCGTGGTGTTCCACAGCGCGGTCCACTCGACGCCGAGCTCGCGCACGAGGCTGCGCAGGGTCGACACCGACATGCCGACCACTGTCGACGGATCGCCCTCGACGCGCGAGATGAAGGCACCGCCGAGGCTGTCGACGGTGAACGCGCCGGCCACGTGAAGAGGCTCGCCCGACGCGACGTACGCCTCGATCTCGGCGTCGGTGACGTCGTCGACGAACGACACGGATGCCGCCGCCGTCGCGTGCACCTCCCGCGGGGGCTCGCCCGGCTGCAGCCGGACGACGGCGTGCCCGGAGTGGAGCACGCCGGTCCGTCCGCGCATCGCCCGCCAGCGTGCTGTCGCGTTCTCGGGCGTGTGGGGCTTGCCGAGTACCTCGCCGTCGAGCTCGAACATCGAGTCGCCGCCGATGACGACGCCGTCGAAGTCGGGGATGTCGTCGTGCAGCCGTGCCGCCACGTCGGCGGCCTTGCGGCGGGCCAGCAGCAGGACGTGCTCGTCGGGCGCGAGGGCGCGCTCCTCGGCGGCCTCCACCGCGGCGATCACGGCCTCTTCGTCGACGTCGGGGGCGAGGGTGAGGGGGCGGATCCCGAACTGGCGCAGCAGCATGAGCCGGGCGGGCGAGGTCGAGGCGAGGCAGACGCGCATAACCCCACCGTATTCGCCCCGCTCGCAGTGCGACCACCGCGGACTAGGCTCGACGGGTGAGTGCAACCGGCGACGTCATCGACCTCGAGATCACCGATGTGGCGCACGGCGGGGTGTTCGTCGGCCGCCATGAAGGACGCGTGGTCTTCGTGCCCGACGCGATCCCCGGCGAGACGGTGCGCGTGCGCCTCACCGACACGGCGAAGAAGTCGTTCTGGCGCGGCGAGGCCCTGGAGATCCTCGACGCGTCGCCGCACCGGCAGCCGCACGTGTGGCGGCAGGCCGACATCGACGTCGATCCCGAGGACCGGCCCGGCGGCGCGGACTTCGGCCACATCGAGCTGTCGCACCAGCGGGCGCTCAAGCTCCGCGTGCTCCTGGACGCCCTGCAGCGCTTCGGCGGCATCGAGGCGCCGGCCGCCACGATCGAGGCGGCCTCGCCCCTGCTCTCGGTCTCCGGCGAGGTCCTCGCCGACGAGACCTCCGACGGCACCGGCTGGCGCACCCGGCTGAGCCTGCACGTCGACGCCGACGGCCGCATCGGGCCGTTCGCGGCACGCAGCCACCGCGTCATCACCGACCTCGACTTCCCGCTGGCCACCGCCGAGGTCGAGCGTGCCGCCATCGAGCTGGCCGGCGGCCGGCTCGGCCGCATCGACCTCGTGCAGCCCGCCGACGGCCGCGTCCGGGTGCTCGCCCGCCCCGAGCGGAGAGCGGATGCCGCCCACCGCGGCCGCGGCGGCCGCCCGGCCGTGCGCGGGCCGGAGTCCGAGGTGCTCATCGAGAAGGTCGGCGGGCGCGACTTCCGCGTGGACGCCGGAGGCTTCTGGCAGGTGCACCGCCTGGCGGCGAATTCGCTGACTCAGCGCGTGGCGTCATCGTTGCGGAGCCTCCGTGGCGGACAGACGCCGCCTGGCACGGGCGGCTCGTGGATCGATCCCGACGCATGGCACCTCGACCTGTACGGCGGCGTGGGGCTGTTCGCCGCGACGCTCGGCGACCTCGGCGGCTCCGCGGCCCGCGTGACCACCGTCGAGTCCGACGCGCGCGCCACCGAGCACGCCGGCGAGAACCTGGTCGAGTGGGTCGGCGCACGCGCCGAGACCGGTCGCGTCGACCGGTGGCTGGCACGGCTGGTGGCCGAGGCATCCACCTCCGAACGCGAGCGACTCGCTCGCGGCGTCGTACTGCTCGACCCGCCGCGTGCCGGAGCCGGTCGCGAGGTCGTCGAGCACATCACGGCGCTCTCGCCCGAGACCGTCGTGTACGTCGCCTGCGATCCGGTGGCCCTCGCCCGCGACATCGCCACCTTCCGCACCGGGGGCTATGAGCTCGCTCAGAACGTGGCGGCGCTGGACCTGTTCCCCAACTCGCATCACGTCGAAGCCGTGGCCGTTCTCACCCGCGCGGGCGGCGCTCGCTAGGCTGACCGCATGACGCACGTGGCCTTCATCGACGATCACGAGTCGGTGCGGCTCGGGCTCGAAGCGGCATGCGCGCGCATCGGCGGGGTGCAGGTCGCCTTCTCGGGCAACACCGTGACCGAGTACCTCGACTGGCGCGCGTTCTCGCGCGAGTCTCCTGCGGACGTCGTCGTGCTCGATCTGACGCTCGGCGACGGCACGACGGTCACCGAGAACGTCACGCGGCTCGTCCGCGACGGGTCGAGCGTCATCATCCACAGCGTGGCCGATCGGCCCGCCGCCGTGCGCGAAGCCCTCGCCGCCGGAGCGGCGGGCATCGTCAGCAAGTCGTCGCCGATCGGCGACGTGATCGCCGCGGTCGGCACCGTGGCGCGCGGCGAGCCGCTCAACAACGTCGAATGGGCGAGCGCCGTCGAAGGCGACCGGGACTTCGCCGATGCGCAGCTGGCCGCGCGGGAACGCGAGGTGCTGCGACTGTACGCGGCGGGGCTGCCGCTGAAGGCCGTGGCCGATCGCCTCGGCATCGCGTACTCGACCGCGAAAGAGAACATCACCCGCATCCGTGTGAAGTATGTCGAGGTGGGCCGGCCCGCGCCCACCAAGATCGACCTGCTGCACCGCGCCGTCGAGGACGGGCTCATCGACGAGCCGGCGTCCGATTCGGGAGACATCGCGCGTGGCCGCTGACGGCCAGACCGCGGTGCTCGACACCGCGTGGGCCCAGATCCCGCACTCGCGAGAGGCGACCGCGGGCATCGGATCCTTCACCCGTTCCCGCGTGGAGCGGATCATCTCGCTGGTGGCAGGCGGGCTCGGCTCCCTCATCGTCGGCATCCAGGCGTTCCTGACCGCCCTCGGGCCGTCCGACGAACGCCCGGGGTGGCACGAGGCGCTCATGATCGCCGTGTTCGGCTCGCTCGGCGTGATGATCCTCGCGTGCGTGATCGGGCGCGGTGTGCGACTGGCTGCCGGCGCGTTCGCCCTGGTCTACATGCTGGCGCTCGCCGCGTGGCCGATCGCGACGGAGGGTATCGCCCCGCGGTCCCTCGACGAGCCGTGGATCTGGTACCTCGTCAACCTCGCGACGCTCGCCGCCGTGCTCGCCTTCCCGTTCCCGCTGCAGATCGGCTGGACGATCCTCGCGCCGGTGCTCTTCGGCGTGGTGCGTCTCGTGCAGGGCGGGTTCACCCAGGACTACTGGATCGCGGTGAGCCTGGACGTCTCGTTCGCCCTGATCCTGGGCGGCGTGATCCTCACGCTCGGCTGGCTGTTCCGCTCCGTGGCCGTGAACGTCGACGAGACGCGTGCCCGCGCGGTGTCGTCGTACGCGCGCGCCGCGGCAGCGGACGCCGCCGAGCAGGAGCGCGTCGCGGTGGCCGCGCTCATGCACGACAGCGTGCTGGCCGCACTGATCGCGGCAGAACGGGCCACGACGCCACGGGAGCGTACGCTGGCCGCCGCCATGGCGCGCGAGGCGCTGACGCGGCTGGCCAACACCGAGCAGGACGCCCATGAAGGCACCGACGAGCCGCGCACGGCCGCCGCGCTCGCCGACGACATCGCCGAGGCCGCCGGCGAGCTCGGACTCGACGTCGACGTGCAGCGCGACATCGCCCCGACCAGCCCGGTGCTGCCCGGGCGCGTGGCGCGCGCCCTGTCGCTGGCCGCCACCCAGGCGATCGCGAACGCCCTCCAGCACGCCGGAGGCGCGGGTCTGGGCGTCGCGGTGTCGGCGGCGAACGGCCGCGTCCGTGTCGACGTCCACGACGCCGGCGAGGGCTTCGACCTCGAAGCGGTGCCTGACGACCGCCTCGGCATCCGCGCCTCGATCATCGCGCGGGTGGCCGCGGTCGGCGGGCGCGCCGACCTCGAGACGGGTCCGCACGGCACCGTGGTGCACCTCGCGTGGCAGGAGAGCGCGGCGTGATCAGCGTCAAGAACGTCCTCATCCTGCTCGCGGTGGCGTTCACGGCGTACCTCGCCGCCCGCGGCCTGTGGTGGACCACCGAGGACCTTCCGCAGCCGCTCGTCGTGGTCGCGGCGCTCGCGCTGTACCTCGTGACGACGTGGCTCTGCACCTTCTGGGAGCCGACGTCGGCCTATGTGATCTCAGCCGACGGCACCCCGCGCGCCGAGGATGCCGCCGCCGCGGACGTCGAGCCGGTCGAGACCGCGATCGACGGCATCCGCGGACCGCGCGCACTGCCGGCGGTCGCGCAGATCCTCGCCCTCGCGTGCGCCGCGATCGTTCCCAGCGCGATCGCGCTCGCCGTGGGCCCGGATGCCCGCACGCTGCCGTTCGCGACGTGGTACCTCGGCGGCATCGGAGCCCTGATGACGATCGTGATGGTCCGCCGTCGTCCCTGGACCGCGTGGTCGGGCATCCTGCTGCTCACGATCGCGTCGATGGCGTGGATGGGTCCGGTCCAGGCGCTGTCACTGGGGCTTGTGGGCTCGGTGGTGTGGGTCGCGTGCGCGCAGCTGCTCGTGCTCTCGATGGATCGCGCGGCACGCGACACGTCGCGCCTCACGCGCCTGCAGCGTGCGGCGTCGGCCTGGCAGACCTCGCAGGTCGTGCGACAGCGCGAACGGCGTGTGCAGGTGCAGAAGGCGCTCGCCGTGGCAGGGCCGGTGCTGACGCGCACCGTCGCGCACGGCGGCGAGCTGACCGACGACGACCGCCTCGAGGCACGACTGGCCGAAGGACGCCTGCGCGACGAGATGCGGGGACCCCGCCTGCTCGACGACGACGTGCGCGGGGAGCTGGAGCGCGCGCGGCGTCGCGGCGCGAACGTGACGGTGCTCGACGAGGGCGGTCTGGACGACGTCGACGAGGAGACCCTCGGCATCATCCGCGCGCAGCTGGCCGAGACGCTCCGGTCGGCCAGCTCGGACCGCCTCTACATCCGCACGTCGCCCGACGCGCGCATCGCGGTGACGGTCGTCGGCCGTTCGATGTCGGTGGGCGGACCGAGCGACGAGGACGCGGTCGACCTGTGGCGTGAGATCCCGCACCCTGATCGCGCCTGAGACGGGGCGAAGGGATGCCGGGGCCGCCGCATCCACGAGTCACGGCAACCACCGCGATTCCCGGCGATGACGAAACCGGGCGTATTCGTCCCCCGCCCAGCAGGGGGAGGGGACGCCAGGCGGGGAACGTGACCGGAGGAGGCGAGGGGCGGCGAAGCCGCCCGCCCCTCGCCTGGCGGACGGTTACCCGAAAACCGTCCGCATGGCCGGACCCGGGACATCCGCAGAGCGGATTCGGATCGGCCGAACGCAGAAGCGTTCCAGCGATATAAGTATCGCCGGGTCGCAAGAGACTTGTCTGTAGGTATTTCGGGGGACAAAGCTGTCCGCTGGACTCTGGGCCGCCGAGCCAGTCTCAGGCGTCGACGGCTTCAGGCCTGGACAGACTCAGCCGAACCGGCCCCAGCCGAGGTCACGGCGCAGCGGCTGGCGCATCGACCGCGCCGCCAGCTCCCAGCCCGTGCGTCGCGGGTGGTCGTCAGCGACAGCCTCGGACGCCTCGCCGGTGTACGCCTGGCTGACCACGGCGATGAGGGCCGCGAGCTCTTCGTCGGTCGGGTTGCCGCGGCGCACGTCGATCGTGACAGCGGGGCCGCCGGCATCCTGTCCGTCGTCGGCGATGCTCACAGCGGGATGTTCCCGTGCTTCTTGGGCGGCAGGCTCGCGCGCTTGCCCCGCAGCGCCCGCAGCGCTTTCGCGATCGAGACGCGCGTCTGCGCCGGCTCGATGATGCCGTCGAGCTCACCGCGCTCGGCGGCGAGGAACGGGGATGCCACGTTGTAGGTGTACTCGTTGGCCAGGCGCGTGCGCACGGCGGCGACGTCCTCGCCGGCCTCTTCGGCGCGCTTGATCTCGCCGCGGTAGAGGATGTTGACGGCGCCCTGGCCGCCCATGACGGCGATCTCTGCGGTCGGCCAGGCGAGGTTGATGTCGGCGCCGAGCTGCTTGGAGCCCATGACGATGTACGCGCCGCCGTAGGCCTTGCGCAGGATCACGGTGACCAGCGGCACCGTCGCCTCGGCGTAGGCGTAGAGCAGCTTCGCGCCGCGGCGGATGACGCCGGTCCACTCCTGGTCGGTGCCGGGGAGGTAGCCGGGCACGTCGACGAGCGTCACGATCGGGATCGAGAACGCGTCGCAGAAGCGGACGAAGCGGCTGGCCTTCTCGCCGGCTTCGATGTTGAGGGTGCCGGCCATCTGCGACGGCTGGTTGGCGATGATGCCCACCGAGCGGCCCTCGATGCGACCGAAGCCGATGACGATGTTGGGGGCGAACAGCGGCTGGACCTCGAGGAAGTCCTCGGCGTCGACGATGCCGCGGATCACCTGATGGATGTCGTACGGCTGGTTCGGCGAGTCCGGGATCAGCGTGTTCAGCGCGCGATCGGAGTCGGTCGTCTCGAACTCGAACCCCGTCTCGTAGACCGGGAGCTCGGCCATGTTGTTGTCGGGGAGGAACCCGAGCATCGAGCGGACGTAGTCGATCGCGTCGTCCTCGTCCTCGGCGAGGTAGTGCGCGACGCCGGAACGGGTGTTGTGGGTGTGTGCGCCGCCGAGCTCCTCCATGCCGACGTCCTCGCCGGTGACCGTCTTGATGACGTCGGGGCCGGTGACGAACATCTGGCTGGTCTTGTCGACCATGACCACGAAGTCGGTGAGCGCGGGGGAGTACACCGCACCGCCGGCGGCCGGCCCCATGATGATCGAGATCTGCGGGATCACGCCCGAGGCGGCGGTGTTCAGGCGGAAGATCTCGCCGTACTTGCCGAGCGCGATGACGCCCTCCTGGATGCGCGCGCCGCCCGAGTCGAGGATGCCGATGATCGGGATGCCGCTGCGCAGCGCGAACTCCATGACCTTGATGATCTTGTCGCCCGCGGCCTCGCCGAGCGATCCGCCGAACGTCGAGAAGTCCTGGGAGTAGACCGCGACGGTGCGGCCGTGGATCGTGCCGACGCCGGTGACGACCGAGTCGCCGTAGGGGCGGGAGCGGTCCATTCCGAACGCGGTGGTGCGGTGGCGCACGTACTCGTCGAGCTCGACGAAACTGCCGGTGTCGAGCAGCTGCTCGATGCGCTCGCGCGCGGTGCCCTTGCCCTTCGCGTGCTGCTTCGCCTTGGCTGTCTCCTCGGGATCGAGGACGGCCTCCTGGTAGCGGGCGCGGAGGTCGGCGATCTTGCCGGCGGTCGTCGAGAGGTCGGGCTGCTCGGTCACGGATTCCACCCTATCGGCGGGGTGGCGGGAACCGTTGGAGGGTTCGCACAAGGGGTTGCCTCATCCGCTGTGCTTCTCCCAGGGCGCCACCCGTCGCGGCGCCGCGCGAGTAGCGTGAGCGTCATGTCGTTCCCGCCCGAGGGATACCCCCTCACCGCCGCTGTCAGCCCGCGCGTGCAGGTAGTCCCGGCCACCGACTCCACCAACGCCGATGTCGTGCGCCATGTGACGGACGCCCCCCACGAATGGCCGCACCTGTCATTGCTGCTGACGACGGATCAGCGGGCGGGGCGCGGCCGGCTCGACCGCACGTGGGTGACCCCGCCGGGGTCGGCGCTGGCGGTGTCCGTCGTGGTGGACGCCGCCGCGATCCCGCCCGCCGCGCGCGGCTGGATCCCGCTCGTCGCCGGTGCGGCGATGACGCGCGCCGTCGCCGCACAGCTGGCGGGGGCAGGGCACTCGACCGCCCTGAAGTGGCCGAACGACGTGCTCGTCGACGGCCGGAAGGTGTGCGGCATCCTCGCCGAGATCGTCCCCGCGCGCCCCGACGTCGTCGTCATCGGCTCGGGGGTGAACACCCGCATGCCGGTGGCCGAGCTGCCCGTCGGCACCGCCACCTCGTTCGCCGCCCTCGGGCAGGTGTGCGACGAGGACCGCCTGCTGGCCGACTACCTGGGCGCGCTGGACGAGCAGCTCACGGCTCTCGCGGCCGCTCACGGCGACGCGGCCGAGGCAGGGGTGCTCGCCGAGGTCGAGGCGCTCTGCGCAACCCTCGGGGCCGACGTGGCGGTATCCCTGCCCGACGGCGAGACCCTGCGCGGGCGCGCGCAGCGCATCGACCCCGACGGACGCCTCGTGGTCGTGCAGGACGGCGAGTTCGAGAGTGCCGTGTCGGCCGGCGACGTCGTGCACGTGCGTCCGGCCGTCGGCACCTGAGCGAGCGGCGACCGCGACGAATTGCGGCGGGTTCGCTGCGCGCTGTCGGCGGGAGCGGCCACAATGGAGCCATGACGCAGCCGTTCGGGCTGGGCGGCCGACCGCTCACACCGGCCCCCGGCGCGCCGACCCCCGAGCTGCTGGTCGCGAAGTTCCGCGGCCACGCACGACGGCTGTTCTGGTCGGCCCTCGTCCTCATCGCCGTCGCCGGCGCGTGCGGCTACCTCTACGGCAACCTGCCCGCGCCGCTGCACGATTGGATGCTGCTCGCCGCGGCGGGCGTGATCGTGCTGCTGCTGGTCGTGCTGCCCTTCCTGGTGTGGTGGGGCCGGGTCTACACGATCACGACGCGCCGCGTGCTGGAGCGGCGCGGCGTCTTCGCGGTCCGGCGTCGTGAGCTCGCCCACGTGCGCGGGTACACGCTGAAGGTCAAGCGCGGGCTGCTGCAGCGCATGTGGCGCGCCGGCACGATCACGCTCACCAACGGCATCGACGAGCCGCTGCGCCTGGCGAACATCCCCTCGGTCGAGCTCGTGCACGAGGTGCTCGTCGACCAGGTCGAGGTGAATCAGATCCTCGCGCACCGCGACGCCCAGCCGCTCCCGCCGGGCGTGCCTCCGATGCCGCCGCCGCCCACCGGCCCGACCGCCCCGCTGGCGTAGGTCCTGCAGCGTCCCGCTGGTGCGGGATGATGGATGCAGGCAGTCGAGAGGGAGTCGCATGACACTGCGAGTCGGAGTCGTCGGGGGCGGGCAGCTGGCCCGCATGATGATCGCGCCGGCGGTCGAGCTCGGGGTCGAGCTGCGGGTGCTGGCGGAGGACGCCGGGATGTCGGCATCCCTCGCCGCGACCGCGGTGGGCGACTACCGTGACGCGGCCACGGTGCTCGAGTTCGCCCGCGACGTCGACGTGGTGACCTTCGACCACGAGCACGTGCCACAGGACGTGCTGGCCGCGCTCGTCGACGCGGGCGTCGCGGTGCACCCCGGCCCTGACGCGCTGCGCTTCGCGCAGGACAAGCTGCTCATGCGCGCCCGCCTGCAGGAGCTCGGGATGCCGCAGCCCGACTGGGCGGCCGTCACGAACCCCGAAGAGCTTCAGGCGTTCATCGACGACCACGGCGGCCGCGCCGTGGTGAAGACGCCCCGTGGCGGCTACGACGGCAAGGGCGTGCGCGTCGTGTCGGCCGGGACCGAGGCCGACGACTGGTTCGCGACGCTCGCCGAGGACGCCCACGGCGGCGCCCTGCTCGTGGAGGAGCTGGTCGACTTCACGCGCGAGCTCGCGCAGCAGGTCGCGCGGCGCCCGTCCGGCGACCTGCGCGTCTACCCGGTCGTCGAGACAGTGCAGCGCGGCGGCGTGTGCGCCGAGGTCATCGCTCCGGCCCCGCACTCGGGCGACCGCCTGCCGCAGGTCGCGGCGCAGATCGGCTCCGGCATCGCCGAGGGCCTGGGAGTGACCGGGATGCTGGCGGTCGAGCTGTTCCAGACGACCGACGAGCGCCTGCTCGTCAACGAGCTGGCCATGCGCCCCCACAACAGCGGCCACTGGAGCCAGGACGGCGCCGTCACGAGCCAGTTCGAGCAGCACCTGCGTGCCGTGCTCGACCTGCCCCTCGGCGACACCGACCCGGTCGCGGACTGGGCGGTGATGGTGAACATCCTGGGCGGACCGGCCGAGGGCGGGCTCGACGCGCGCTTCGCCGCGGCGATGGCCGAGCACCCGCAGGCGAAGGTGCACACGTACGGCAAGGCGCCACGCCCCGGCCGCAAGGTCGGGCACGTCAACGTCGTCGGCGACGACCTGGACGATGTCGCCTACCAGGCACGGGCCGCAGCATCCGTCTTCCTCGACTGACGCCTCGACGGGCTCCGCGACCGCGCACCCGTGTGGTTGCGGGGGATTTTCAGCGATGACCCCTACCCTTGACGGGTGACCGGCGCGCTCGAAACCCCCCTGCACTCGTCCGACACTCCGCTGGTCGGCGTCGTGATGGGCTCCGACTCGGACTGGCGCGTGATGAGCGACGCCTCCCAGGCGCTCACCGACTTCGGCATCCCGCACGAGGTCGAGGTCGTCTCGGCGCACCGCACGCCCGACAAGCTCATGCGGTACGGGCGCGAGGCGCGCGCCCGCGGCCTGCGAGCGATCATCGCCGGCGCCGGCGGCGCGGCGCACCTTCCGGGCATGCTGGCCTCCGTCACCGCGCTGCCGGTCATCGGCGTGCCGGTGCAGCTGGCGACCCTCGACGGCATGGACTCGCTGCTGAGCATCGTGCAGATGCCCGCCGGCATCCCGGTCGCCACCGTCTCGATCAACGGCGCCAAGAACGCCGGGCTGCTCGCCGCGCGCATCCTCGGCGCGGGCGACCCCGCGATCGCGGATCGCGTCGAAGCGTACGCCCGTGACCTCGAAGACCAGGTCGAGCTCAAGAACCGGCGGCTCAAGGAGTCGCTGTGAGCGTCGCCAGCCCACCGCGCCACACGACCCGGCCCGCGGCGGCCGCGGTCGTCGAGGAGCGCCCGCTGCGGCATCCCGACACCTCGTCGCGCGCGTTCATGACGCGGCGTGGGTGGTGGCTGGTGGGCCTGAACTTCCTCATCCCGGGCTCGGCGCAGGCCGTGGCCGGAAACCGCAGGCTCGGCCGGTTCGGGCTCGGCGCGACGCTCGTGATGTGGATCGTGCTCGTGATCACGGCGCTGTTCGCGCTGCTCGCGCCGACCGCGGGCCTCAGCCTCGTGACCGGCGCGTGGCTGCCGGACTGGCTCGGGCTGCTGCGACCGCTGCCGCTGCTGATCGCACAAGGTGCGTTCATCGCCTACGCCGTGCTGTGGATCGTGCTCACGATCGACACGCTGCGCCTCGTACGTCTCGTGAAGACGGGGCCCGCGGCGCGCTTCGCGATCGCCGCCCTGGCGATCGCGCTCATGGTCGTCGCGAGCGGCACCGCGGCGTACGCGCAGAGCGCCGTCGGCTCGGTGCGGGGCGGCCTCGGGATCTTCCGTGTGACGGGCCCCGTCGTGCCGCCCGACGACGGCTACTACAACATCCTGCTGCTCGGCGCCGACAGCGGCGAGGGCCGCGACTCGATGAGGTTCGACAGCATCTCGGTGGTGTCGATCAACGCCGAGACCGGCGCGACCACGATCACGGGCATCCCGCGCGACATGCCGCACTTCCCGTTCGCCGACGGCCCCATGAAGGAGCGCTACCCGGACGGGCACGACGGACACGCCGACTCCGACTGCGGGTGGGGGAGCGGCATCAACCAGCTGCGCACCGAGGTCGAGGTGTGCCAGGACGGCACGAAGCTGTACCCGAAAGCGAAGGACGAGGCATCGTCGCCCGGTGTCGAGGCCACGAAGGACGCGGCCGAGGGAATCCTCGGCATCACGATCCCGTACTACGTCTTCATCGACATGCAGGGCTTCGCGGCTCTGGTCGATGCGCTGGGCGGCGTCGACATCAACGTCACCGAGCGCCTGCCCGAGGGCGGACCGCCCGACGGCGTCGACCCGCACGACGTCGACGCGTGGGCGATCGGATGGATCGAGCCCGGCCAGCAGCACATGGACGGCGACACCGCACAGTGGTACGCCCGATCGCGGTACACGACGAGCGACTTCGACCGCATGCGCCGCCAGCGCGAGCTGCAGCAGGCGATCCTGGCGCAGTTCAAGCCCGACATCGTCCTGACGCGCTTCAACGAGGTGGTGGCCGCCGGGACGAACCTCGTGGAGACGGACCTGCCGCAGTCGCTCATCCCGACGCTCGCCGACCTGGGACTGAAGGCCAAGTCGCAGCCGGTGCAGACGATCGAGCTGACGCCCAAGGGCGGGATCGACGAGTTCGACCCCGACTACGCGTACATCGCCGAGCTGATCCAGACCACGCTGCATCCGCCGACACCCACCTCGTCGGGGGAGTGATCGTGGTCGCCACACTCCGGGTCGTCCTCGACCAGCTCGTCGCGCCCACCGAGCCGGTGCTCGCCGAGGCATCGCGAGAGCTCGCACGTGCTCTCGTCGTCGGCGCACCCGCGGGCTGCGAGGTCGAGGCCGTCGCCCCCGCGGGGGACGATGCATCGCTGGCGACCGTCGCCGGCCTGGGCGGCGTGCGGCGCACGGCGCTCGCGCGCCGCGAACTGGCCGCAGCGCTGCAGCTCGGTGTCGGAACCGGAATCGGCGGCGGCATGATCCATTCGCCGTCGCTGTTCGCGCCGCTGGTGCGCCACGATCGCGTGCACGACCACGACCAGACAGTCGTGACAGTGTGGGACCTGCGCCCGTGGGAGGCCCCCGGCGAGCTGCCGCGCGGGATCGCCGCATGGCACAAGGGCATGCTCAAGCGCGCCGTCAAGCACGCCGATGCGGTGGTGGTCCCGACGCATTCGCTGGCGGCCCGCCTGCTGGAGGTCGCGCCCGGTCTGAGCGATCGGATCCGGGTCATCGCGGGCGCCGCACCGGCCGGATTCGCGGTGCCCGTCGACGAGATCGGCCGCCGCCGCGAGCTCGGTCTTCCCGAGGGCTTCATCCTGGTCGCGGCGGGCCCGCTCGCCTCGGACGGATTGGATGCCGGCCTCGCTGCCGTCGCGTCGTCCGGTGTCGACCTTCCCGTCGTGGTCATCGACATCGAAGAGGGCGACGAGCCTGCCGTCGCGGACCTCGCCTCGGCGGCCGGCATCCCGGAACGCCGGATCCACGTGCGGGGCGCACTGGACGTCGCCGACCGCGGGGCGGTCCTCGGCGGTGCTGCCGCGCTCGTGGCGCCGTCCCGCCGGGCCGCCTTCCCGTGGCGCGTCGTCGATGCGCTGACGCTCGGGATCCCTGTGGTCGCGGCGTCGTCCGCCGTGCACGACGAGGTCGTGTTCGACGGGGGAGCGCTGGTCGAGGCATCCGATCTCCCTTCCCTCGCCGAGGGACTCGGAGAGGCGCTGGCGACGACGCTCGGCACGAGCGCAGCCGCCGCGCGGCTGGGGGTCCTCGCCGGTGATCGCGGCCGCGCCTTCTCGTGGCGGGAGTCCGCCGACAAGGTCTGGGCGCTGCACGCCGAGCTCTGACGCAACCGGACAGAATCGCCGGCGACCCGGCGAGGCTGCTGGCCAACCCGCTACCGGTCAACCACACTGAGACCCGTGGCCTCGCGAGAGCATGACCCCAACCGCGTCTCGGCGCGGCGTTCGGTGGGTCTGCTCGCCGCACTGCTCAGCCTGATCGGGGCACTGCTGCTCGCCCCGGCGCCGGCCCTGGGAACACCCTCCGACACCGGACGATCCGAGGCGGTCGCGACGGCGGTGGACACGACGCCCGCAGGCATCGTGCCGACGGCAGACCTGTCGAAGTTCCAGGCGGGGAACATCATCAGCGACGCCGTGTTCTTCGACTCCGGCACGATGACGGCCGCGCAGATCCAGCAGTTCCTCGAAGCGAAGGTGCCCACCTGCCGGGCCGGCTACACGTGTCTGCGGGACTGGTACGACACCTCGCGCACGACTTCCGCCGACGCGATGTGCGGGGCGTACTCCGGGGGAGTGCGCGAACGGGCGTCGACGATCATCTACAAGGTCGCCCGCGCGTGCGGCATCAACCCGCGTGTGCTGCTGGTGATCCTGCAGAAGGAGCAAGGCCTCGTGACCCACGTGTGGCCGAGCGACTGGCGCTACACGATCGCGATGGGACAGGGATGCCCCGACACCGCCGCGTGCGACACCCGCTACTACGGCTTCTTCAACCAGGTGTATGGCGCGGCGTGGCAGCTCAAGCGCTACGCCAACCCTCCCGGGACGAGCCAGTTCTTCACGTGGTATGCGCCCGGCAAGACCTGGAACATCCGCTGGCACCCCAACGCCGCCTGCGGGTCTTCGCCGGTGTATGTCCAGAACCAGGCCACCGCGGACCTCTATTACTACACGCCGTATCAGCCGAATGCGGCGGCGCTGCGCGCCGGCTCGGGTGAGGGCGACAGCTGCTCCAGCTACGGAAACCGCAACTTCTACCGGTACTTCACGGACTGGTTCGGCTCCACGCAGGTCGTCGCCCCCAAGCTGGAGTCCCTGGACTCCTCGACGTACGTCGTCGCGCTCGACGGCAGCGGCGGCCTGTGGGGCTACCCCACGACGACTTCGGGCGCCTGGGGCGACCACGTCCTGCTGGCGACGGGCCTCGGCAAGATCAAGCGGATCATCGCGGTCGGCGATTTCGATGGCGACGGCCATCGCGACATCATCGGCATCGACACGGCCAACGCTGCGTGGCTCTATCGCGGCGACGGCTCGAAGCTCGCGTCCCCGAAGCGTCTTCCCGGCAGCTGGTCGGATGCGCGGCTGATCACCGCGGCGGGGCTCTTCAACGCCGACGCGAACCCCGATGTGCTCACGGTCGACGCGAAGGGACGCCTTCTGCTGTGGTCCGGCACGGCCCTGGGAGGGTTCACCGGGGCGCGCGTCGTGGCCGACGGATTCGGCGGGATCGACCTGCTCACGGGCGCGGTCGACATGACCGGAGACGGGCATCCCGACATCCTTGGCCGGACGAGCTCGGGCAATCTGCAGCTGTACGCCGGGAACGGATCCGGTGGCATCGCGAGCACGAAGGTCATCGGCTCGGGGTGGTCGGTGATGACATCGCTGTTCAGCCCGGGGGACTTCACGGGCGACGGGAAGCCCGACGTGGTGGCCGTGACGAAGGCGGGCGATCTCGTGCTCTACCCGAATCTCGGTGGCGGCGCGATCGCCAACGGACCGGTCGTGGGGTCGGGGTGGCAGGTGATGCGCGACGTGTCCAACGCCGGGCCCAAGCCGTCCGGGCTGCGCGTGTTCGCTCCGGGAGCGGGGGACGCGAACGCGGACGGAACGCCGGACGTCCTCGCCCGGACGAGCGCGGGCAGCCTGCTGCTGTACCCAGGGAACGGCAAGGGCGGCTGGCTGGCGACGAAGACGATCAACGGCAAGTGGGGGAAGTCGAAGTTCATCACGATCGGCGACTTCGACGGCAACGGTGCGAACGACCTCGCCCGGATCGACGGCAACGGCAACCTGACCCTCTATCCCGGAAAGGCCGCCGGCAGCTACAGTGCGGCGAAGTGGATCGGCGGAGGCTGGAACCGATTCGATCTGGTCATCGGCGGTGTCGACTTCGATGGCGACCGCAGACTCGACCTCATCGCGCGCGAGCCGTCCGGTGCGCTGTATCTGTACCGCGGCAACGGCGCGGGCGGCTGGGTGACCGGTCAAGGACAGGCGATCGGCAGCGCGTGGTCGATGTTCGACACGGTGTTCAGCATCGGCGACTTCGACGGGAACCATCGCGCGGGCCTGGTCGGACGCCGAGCTGATGGAACGCTGTGGCTGTACCCGGTGACCGGGACCGGCAAGTGGGGCACGCCACGTCAGATCGGAACGAGCTGGAACGGGATCACCGCGGTGTTCAGCCCGGGCGACTTCGACGGGAAGGGCGGACCGGATGTGCTCGCCCGCATGCCGAACGGCGACCTGCGCCTCTACCGCGGAGACGGCAAGGGCGGATGGTCCGGGGTCAGCACCATCGGAACCGCCTGGAACGGCATGCAGCAGATCGGCTGAGTCCGCCCCGACGTGAATCGGGTCACCGTGGCGGCCTGCCGCCGGAGTGCGCCGTCGTCGAGCCCGGCCGGGTTCAGCCCTCGATCACGGGACGCGGCGAGGACGGAACGGCCGCGTCGACGCGGACTCGCCGCACGCGGGTGATGAGCGCGTGGGCGAGGAGAGCCAGCACGCCCGCGAACGCGACCGAGCCGACCACCCAGACGACCGTCGGCTGCGGCACGCCCGATTCCCACCACCAGCTGTCCGACGTGCTCAACGAGACACCGGGTGCGTCGGCGAGCGTGTAGCGCCGGATGTTGCTGTACAGGGCGACGGCGTTGGCGATGGCGAGGATGCCGGCGACTGTCCAGATCTGGAGCCGCGAGGCGGTCGGCACCCGCCGGCCGACAGGGAACAGTGCGAACCCCACGAACATCGTGAGGAGCGGAAGCAGGTAGCGCGGGTGAACGAGCCCGCCGACCTCGGTGAGGCTGCGCTGGAGGAGGTAGAGCGGGAGGACCACCAGGGCGAGCCCCGCGCCGGCGAGGACGAGAGCCTTGCGCCAGTTCATCGAGATGAGCCCGGTGAAGATGGCGGCCGAGGCTGCGAAGAGGGTGCCGACCCACACGAGCGGGGGGATGGCGACGTCGTTCCAGCCCAGCGGCCAGGTGCCCAGCGATCCCACCCACAAGGAGGGCACCGCCAGGAAGTTGTGCACCAGGAGCCCGAGGCCCTGCTGGGCGGTCCCGCCGCTGCCCGGGGCGACACCGTTCTGCCAGATGCCGATCTGCTGCGCGGAGAGGAAGAGCACGAAACACACGACCGCGAGGACCGCGGGAAGGATCACCGACAGCCAGAATCGTCGGCCGAGGCCACGATGGGCCGCGAGCAGCACCGCCGCCCCCATGCCGAGCACGGCGTACGCGGCCATGTCAGAGCGGGCGCCGGCGCCGATGACGGCCGTCAGGACGGCCAGGACCGCGAGGGCGATCCTGCGCCAGCCCGATGTCTCGAAGAACCCGAGCACGGCGAGCCACAGCGTGCCGCCGGCCAGCACGGCCCAGCCGTTCGCGTTGACGGACGCGACCAGGAAGATCCCCCAGGGGACCGTCGTCACCGCGAGCGAGATGATCAGCAGGGGACGCCTTCGCGCCGGGAGGGCTATGAACAGCGCGGTGGCGATCAGCACGAACAGGAGGCTGTTCATGATGCGGACCATGATGACGGATGCGGGGACGTTGTCCGAGGCGAAGACGCTCATCACGGCGTAGTAGATGGGGGAGTAGTAATGCGCCCACGCGTTCACATGCTCGGTCAGGACGAGCTTGTTCGGGTCGTCGCCGAGCTCCTCCGCCTGGCAGTTCGCGGAGATGTCGGAGCGGAACGCGAAGCACTGCGATCCGACGGTGGCCCAGGGGACGAGCTTGCCGTCTTCTCCGGGGCTGCTCTCACAGAGCCCTTCGCGGTCGCCTGCGCCGCACCAGATGCTCGCGATGTGGAAGTTCTCGTCCGGGGCGCCGCCGACCGGGGATGCCACTGCCCACGAGCTCAGCGCGATCAGCAGAAGGAGCGGGACGAGGAGGAGAAGACGGAATCTGCGCGAGGGTTTGGTTCGATCGCGGGGCTGTGGCACCTGGCGAGTATAGCCGGGGGCTACTTGAGCAGATTTCGCGCCGCCATCTCAGCGAGCGATCGATCGTAGTCGTCGAACTCGGCGGGCTCCGCCTGGGCCCATTCCACGAATCGCCGGATGCCGTCCGCGAAGAGCGTGCGGGCCTCGAAGCCCAGCAGGTCCCTCGCACGCGTGGTGTCGGCGAGGTTGTGGCGGATGTCACCCGTGCGGAACCGTCCTGAGACGACCAGCGGCACTGTCGTGCCGAAGGCCTGGAAGAGCGCGTCGATCACGTCGAGCACCGTCGTGGAGGCTCCCGAGCCGATGTTCACCACGGAGCCCCCGATGCCGGGCGCCGTGCACGCACGCGCCGCAGCATCGACCGCATCGTCGATGTAGACGAAGTCCCGGCTCTCGAGGCCGTCCTCGAAAACGTCGATCGACTTGCCCTGACGGATGAGCGTCGAGAAGATCGCGAGGATGCCGGTGTACGGGTTCTTCAAGGACTGGCCCGGCCCGAACACGTTCTGGAAGCGCAGCGACACCGCCTCGATGCCGATCGAGGCCGCAGTCGTCAGGATGAGCGACTCCTGCGTCTGCTTGGTGATGCCGTAGATCGAGGACGGCTGCAGCGGTGCGGTCTCGGGTGTGGGGACGAGCTCGAGCGCGCCTTCCCCGGGCATGTGGACGTCGAAATCCCCGGCCGCGACGTCGGCGGGGTCGCGGTACGGCGGGTAGACGATCCTGCCGTCCGAGGTGCGGTAGGCGCCCTCGCCGTAGACCGAGCGCGATGAGGCCACCACGATCCGCCGTACGGAGTGCTTCGTGTTGACGAGCAGATCCAGCAGCTTCGCGGTTCCGCCGATGTTCGTCTCGACGTACCGGTCGACTTCGTACATCGACTGACCCGTGCCGGTCTCGGCCGCCAGGTGCACGATCACGGAGCTGTCTGCGAGCGCTTCCGTCAGATCGGTCGTCGACGTGACGCTCCCGACGTGCACCCGGGCATAGCCGTCCAGCGATCGCAGGAGGGGAGACGTCGTGGCCGGATCGTCACCGTGGACCTGTCGGACGAGCGAGTCCAGAACGGTGACGCGGTGGCCCTCGGTCGCGAGCCGTCGGGCGAGCGCCGAACCGATGAAGCCGGCACCGCCGGTGATGAGGACGCTTTCGGGCATGGCAGGTCTCCAGTCGGAGGAGTGCGCGCGGGTCAGGTCGAGACGGGCGTCACGTCGGAAAGCCGGGGGTGCTGGCGATCCTTGTCGGACAGCTCGGCGTCCTGCAGTGCGATCGGCCACGGCACGGCCACCGTCTCATCTGCAAGATTCAGGAACGTGTACTCGGCGTCCGGCGTCCAGTGGTCGTTCACGAGGTAGGTGTACGCGGTGTCGGGCTCGAGCGTCTGGAACGCGTTCCCGACGCCACGGGGAACGAGGATCGCCGTGGCGGGATCGATCTCGGTGGTGAACAGCCTGCCGAAGCCGTCGCCCGCGCGAAGGTCGACCCAGGCGCCGAAGACGCGCCCGGTGGCCACCGAGATGAACTTGTCCCACGGTTCGGCATGGATGCCGCGGGTCGTTCCGACGTTGCGGTTGAACGAGATGTTGTTCTGCACCGGCCCGAGGTCGGGGAGCCCGAGATCGAGCAGCTTCTCGCGCTGCCAGTTCTCCTTGAACCAGCCGCGGTTGTCGCCGTGGACGGGGATGTCGACCACCATGAGTCCGGGGATCGGGGTGGCTCGCACGGCGAGCGTCTTTCCGTACTCCATCGCCGTCAGTGTCCCGTCACCGCGTACTTGGCTTCTGCTTCCGCCTTCTGCGGGCGCCACCAGGCCTCGTTGGCGCGGTACCACGCGACGGTGTCCGCGATTCCGGCGTGGAAGTCGCGATAGCGCGGCTCCCAGTCGAGCTCGTCGCGCAGCTTCGACCAGTCGATCGCGTAGCGCTTGTCGTGGCCCGGACGGTCGACGACGAGGTCGTACGCGTCGGTCGGCAGGCCCATCTCTTCCAGGATGATCTCGACGACATCGCGATTCGACTTCTCGCCGTCGGCCCCGATCAGATACGTCTCACCGATCCGGCCGCGCTCGAGGATCCGCAGCACGGCGGACGAGTGGTCGTCGGCGTGGATCCAGTCCCGGACATTCCGTCCGTCGCCGTAGAGCCGCGGGCGCACCCCGTCGATGACGTTGGTGATCTGCCGGGGGATGAACTTCTCGACGTGCTGGCGCGGGCCGTAGTTGTTGGAGCAGTTGCTGATCGTCGCAGCCACCCCGAACGAACGGACCCACGCGCGCACCAGCAGATCGGACCCGGCCTTGGTGGAGGAGTACGGGCTCGACGGGTTGTAGGGCGTGGCCTCGGTGAACCGATCGGGATCGTCCAGCTCGAGGTCGCCGTAGACCTCGTCGGTCGAGATGTGATGCAGGCGCGTGCCTGTGGCGCGCGCCGCCTCGAGGAGAGTGAAGGTGCCCACGAGGTTCGTCTGCACGAAGGGCGCAGGTCCGCTCAGCGAGTTGTCGTTGTGGGACTCCGCGGCATAGTGGACGACGGCGTCGTGCGCCGAGAAGAGCTCGGTCACCAGCGCTGCGTCGCAGATGTCGCCCTGGACGAACCGGAACCGCTCGGCGGGGAGCCCCTCGAGAGAGGCGAGGCTGCCGGCATAGGTGAGCTTGTCGAGCACGGTCACCGACATGTCGGTGTTCTCGAGCACGTAGTGCACGAAGTCGGATCCGATGAATCCTGCGCCGCCGGTCACGAGGAGGTTGTCCATTCGATCGAGTTTACCCGGTGTCGCCCCGCTGCCCGTGATGGCCCGAGAACCCGGGACGAGCGCCGGACGTGCCGGTCGCGGGTGACCGCAGTGCCTCTGTGACACACTGGTGTGCATGCGCGGCATCGTTCTCGCCGGGGGCACAGGCTCCCGGCTGCACCCGATCACGCTCGGAGTCTCGAAGCAGCTCGTTCCGGTCTACGACAAGCCGATGATCTACTACCCGCTGTCGACGCTCATGCTCGCCGGCATCCGCGACATCCTCATCATCACGACGCCGCACGATGCTGATCAGTTCCAGCGGCTCCTCGGTGACGGGTCGCAGTTCGGCATCTCGTTGACGTACGCCCAGCAGCCGTCGCCCGACGGCCTGGCGCAGGCGTTCGTCATCGGCGAGGAGCACATCGGGAACGACACGGCGGCACTGGTCCTCGGCGACAACATCTTCTACGGGCAGGGGATGGGTACACGGCTGCGCCGGTACGAGTCGCTCACCGGCGCGGCGGTGTTCGGCTACTGGGTAGCGGACCCGAGCGCCTACGGCGTCGTGGAGTTCGACGACAGCGGCAAGGCGCTCAGTCTCGAAGAGAAGCCGGAACGCCCGCGAAGCCACTTCGCGATCCCCGGCCTCTACTTCTACGACAACGACGTCGTCGAGATCGCCAAGAGCCTGCGCCCCTCGGCGCGCGGCGAGCTCGAGATCACCGACCTCAACCGGATCTACCTCGAACGCGGCCAGCTTCAGGTGGAGGTGCTTCCTCGCGGCACAGCCTGGCTGGACACCGGCACGTTCGACTCGCTCAGCGAGGCGACCGAGTTCATCAGGACAGTGCAGAAGCGTCAGGGGCTCTCGATCGGCAGCCCGGAAGAGGTCGCCTGGCGCCTCGGATTCCTCACGGACGACGAGCTGCGCACCCGCGCCGAACCGCTCGTGAAGAGCGGCTACGGCAACTATCTGCTGGAGATCCTCGCTCAGGGGCGCCACAGCTAGCCGGGTAGAATCACGGGGGCCGGCGATCCGTTCTGCCGCCGCCCACCAGCTTGAGCGGTGACCGTTCTGCCGCATCTAGGAGTCAGCCTTTCCATATGGAGCAACGTGCCAGTGCGGTCGAACCGGTCGCTTTCCCTGCCGGCGGACGCCGGATCGTCTTCTACCTCCTCCATGACAGCCGCGGCGACGTCGACGACTACGTCGTCTACAAGCTCCGCGAGCTGAGGCCGTTCGTCCAGCACATCTTCGTCGTCGTCAACGGCCGGCTCACCGAGGAGGGCCGCTCCCGGCTGGAGCAGGTCGCCGACACCGTCTGGGTCCGCGACAACGTCGGATTCGATGTGTGGGGATACAAGACCGCGATGGCGCGCTTCGGCGCCGAGCGGCTTGCGGAGTTCGACGAGCTCATCCTCATGAACTACACGTGGTTCGGGCCGGTCGGCTCGTTCGCGCCGGTCTTCGAGCGCATGGACGAGCAGCCGGTCGACTTCTGGGGGATGACCGACTATGGCGCAGAGACGCCGAACCCCTACACCCGCACCGGGGTGCTCCATCGTCATCTCCAGTCGCACTGGATCGCGGTCCGCAAGAGCATGTTCACCAGTGACGAGTGGCGTTCCTACTGGGACGAGATGCCCGTCATCACGACGTACACCGAGTCGATCCTGACCCACGAGTCGCGGTTCACCCACCACTTCGAAGAGCTCGGCTTCACCTCGGCGGTGGCCTTCGCCGTCGACGACTACCCGTCGCAGCACCCGGCACTGCTCAATGCCGACCTGCTCCTCGACGACGGCTGCCCCGTCCTGAAGCGTCGCGCGTTCTTCCACTACCCGCCCTACCTCGATCGCCATGCGGTGATCGGCCGCTGGACGATCGAGAAGGCCGAGTCCTACGGATATCCCGTGGCGATGCTGTACCAGAACCTCGTGAAGAACTCGCAGCCGAAGTCCCTCTACGCGGACGCCTCCATGATGGAGATCCTTCCGGACGTCGACGTGTCGTACGACGCGGACAATCCGCTGCGGCTGGCCGCGGTGGCGCACATCTTCTACGAAGACATGACGGACGAGCTGCTCGACCGCCTTGTGATGCTGCCGGCCCCGTTCGACCTGTTCATCACCACGACCGACGACGAGAAGGCCGCGCAGATCCAGGCCGTCCTGGACGAGCGCGCCGATGAGAAGGTGGCCCGGTCCGAGATCCGCGTCCTCCCCTCGAACCGCGGGCGCGATCTCAGCGCGTTCTTGATCGCGTGCCGCGACGTCCTCGAACCGGGTCGCTACGACCTCGTCGTGAAGATCCACTCGAAGAAGACCGTCCAGGACTCTTACAACGCGGGGCGGTACTTCAAGTACCAGCAGCTGGACAACGTGCTGAACTCCCCGGGGTACGCGGCCAACGCCGTCGCGCTCTTCCAGAAGGAGCCGGGCCTGGGGCTCGCCTTCCCGCCGATGATCCACGTGGGCTACCCCACGATGGGACGGGGATGGTACGCGAACCGGGCTCCGGCCGAAGCTCTGGCCAAGGAGCTCGGCATCCGCGTCCCCTTCGACGACATCTCGCCGCTCGCACCCTACGGATGCTTCTGGTTCGCGCGCCCCGAGGCGCTGCGGCTGCTCGTGGATCACGAGTGGAAGTACGAGGAGTACGCCGCTCCGGATCAGCACCGCGACGGCAGCCTCGCGCATGTGCAGGAGCGTCTCATCTCCTACGCCGCGGCCGAACTCGGCTACCACACGCGGACGATCTCGGCGCTCGAGCACACGGCGATCAGCCATGTCGCCCTGGACTTCAAGCTGGATCAGATGGGCGCGACGATGCCCGGCTATCCGATCGATCAGATCCAGTTCCTCCACCGGGCGGGGTGGCTCGGGCACGGCGGCATCGTCGCCCTGACACGTGTCTACCTCAAGCTGAACCACCCGAAGATCGCGGCGACGCTGCGCCCGCTCGAGCGCCCCGCGCGCATCGCCCATGCCTGGCTGTGGCGGATGCGGCACCGCGCGGAGCTCAAGAGGAACCGCGAGGAGGTGGCCAGTGATCTCGCTGAAGGAGAGCTTCGATCCGAGGAATAACAGCATCGGATTCCTGCGCTGGCTGATGGCCTTCATGGTCATCTTCTCGCACGCAGGCCCGCTCGGAGGCTTCTACGGCGGTCACGATCTGGGCACCCAGTGGAGCGACGAGCAGTCCCTCGGCGGGGTCGCCGTCGCGGGGTTCTTCTTCCTCTCGGGATTCCTCATCACCAAGAGCAAGATGGGTCGCGCCTCGACGCCGCGCTACTTCTGGCGCCGCATCATGCGCATCTTCCCCGGTTGGTTCCTCATCCTGCTGGTCACCGCATTCGTCTTCGCGCCGATCGCCTGGATGCAGGAGCACGGCTCGATGGACGGCTTCTGGAACGCCACCGTCGACTCGCCGCTGACGTACTTCTCGAACAACATGTGGCTCCCGCTGATGCAGCACAACATCGCCGGGATGGGAACGAGCATCCCCTTCTACACGCAGCACGGCGGCTTCGAGTGGAACGGCTCGGCGTGGACTCTCGCGTTCGAGTTCGGCTGCTACATCCTCGTGGCGATCCTCGGCGTCATCGGCGCCCTGTCCCACCGCATCGTCGGCGGCATCATCGCGACGGGCATCATCCTCCTGGCGATGATGCAGTGGTTCGGGATCGGCAACCTCTCGGCGCTGACGCCCGCCTTCGGCGACTACCGTGTTCTGCTCCTCTACGCACCCTTCGCCTTCGGCATCCTCTTCGCACTGTTCGGCGACCGGATCCCGATCGACAACCGGCTGGCGATCGCGTGCGTCCTGATCGCAGGGTTCACGTACGCGAAGGGCGGGTGGCTGATCGTCGGCCAGTACGCCTTCTGCTACATCCTGATGTGGTTCTCGATCAAGGCGACCAAGCTGAAGAACTGGGACAAGCACGGCGACTTCTCGTACGGCATCTACATCGTGGCGTGGCCCCTGATGCAGTTCGGCGCCTACTTCGGGCTGCAGAACGCGGGATGGCTCATCTACCACCTCGTGATCGTCGCCGGATGCCACGCCTACGCCTACTTGAGCTGGCACCTCATCGAGCGCCCGGCGCTTCAGCTCAAGGACTGGACTCCCCGGTGGCTCGCCGCGATCCTCGCCCGGACCGCGCGGCCGCGCACCGCCGCGCTGGACTGGCTCGACCCCGGTCGCGCAGCGCCCCGCCCCGCTCCGGTCGTCACCGGAGCGGCGGCGACGCAGCCCTTGACGCGGAGCCCTGAGCCGACGCCGACGCCGCCCCCGCCCGGCGAAGCGCCGGCGGAGTCGGTCGTGGCAGGACGGACGGACCGCGCATGAGCGGCACTGGTGGCGCCGACATCGTCCATGGATCCGGCCTGCCCAGCCCACGCTGGTGGCGCCGGTACAAGGACATCCCGCTCATCGTTCTCGCGATCCTGTCTCTCATCGCGGCAGTGATCGGCTGGGTGACGCAGTACCGCCTCGACGAGGCCGCTGCGCAGCCCGCACCCGTGGCGTCGTCGGACTCCGGCGACCCGGCTGTCGCGGCCGCGTGCCGACCCCCGATCGCGAAGCCTGCGACCGAGCCGTGGATCGATGCCGACGGCGCCGGCGAGGCGACCTGGAACGCGAACGCGGATCAGCTCCAGGACCCCGTGGTCCTCGGGCGTGACGGCTGGGCGTTCTACAACGACCAGGTCGAGCAGAACTTCTCGCAGGCGATCGGCCGGCGCTATCTCACCGTCGCCGAGGTCGGAGCGTGGCACGACTACTTCGCGGCCCTGCAATCGGGCCTGGCGGAGCAGGGCATCGAGCTGTCGATCCAGATCAGCCCGTCCGCGAGCAGCGTCTACCCGCAGCAGCTCCCGGAGTGGACCGACGGCGTCCTGGGATCGACCCCGATCGATCAGTTCCTGGCGGCGTCCCCGGACCTTCCGATCGTGGACTTCCGCAGCGCGCTGCGAACCGCCTCGGAGTCCGACACCGTCTACACGCCCGTCAACAGCCATTGGACCGATTGGGGCGGCTACGTGGCGTGGCAGGCGTACGCCGAGTGCCACGACGCCACCCACCCGAGCAGTGAAGCGCTGTGGGTGCCGGCCGTCTCAGGCGTCGAGAGCACCCGCATCTACAACGAGTACGCGCCGTACGGCGTTCCCGACTCCGGGCCGGAGTGGACCGTCCCCACGTTCGACGAGCCGTTCGCCGATGTGGCGGTGACGGACTCGGAGGGTGTCACCACCACTGTCGACGGCGAGGATCCCGTCGATCTCTCCAAGCTGCCGGCCGAGACGTCGACCGAGGGTGCGAAGACGGACCAGACGGCACTCATCCTGCGGGACTCGATGGGCAACGCGCTGTCGCCGTACTGGGGGCAGACGTTCGCGAAGACGTGGCAGATCCAGCATCGATACGACGACTGGTCGAATCCGCCCAACTTCCGTGCGCTGGTCGATCAGTACCACCCCGACGTGGTGATCGTGCAGCTCGCCGAGCGCCATCTCGCCAACGCGCCGGCGGTGGGGATCACCCCGGGCTACTGAACCGGCGTCGTGCCTTCGTCGCGCGCCATGACCTCACGGATGACGGTGGCGTCGCCCCACACGCCGGGGGAGTCGTAGGCACGGTCGGGGAATGCGCCGTACTGCAGCGTCAGCCCGAGGTCGTGAGCGGCGATGAAGTCCTCGACCTGCGCGGCGAGCGAGATCGGCGTCCCTGAGCAGCAGTTCACGGTGCCGACCACGTCCTCGGCGTCGGTGAGCGCGGCGATCTGGCGACCGAGCTCGTCCACGGGGATGAAGTCGTACAGGTTGCGGCCGGAGGTGAACGGGAACTCGGTCCTGCCCTGGTCGGCGGCATCCAGCAGTTTGCGGAAGATGGACTCGCTCCGACGGTCGTCGCCGAAGATGTAGTACGCGCGCACCCACGCCAGCGAGGCGGACTCGGGCAGGGCCAACGGGAGCGCCCGGCGCAGTGCATCCTTCGCGATCCCGTACTGCGACAGCGGAGAGGTGGGCGTGTCGGCCTCGATGGCGCCCTCCCAGTAGCCGACCTCGTGCATCGTTCCCAGCGCGACGATCCTTGCGACGCCTTTCTCAGCCAGCGTCGTCAAGAGCCGGAAGTGCGAAGACAGCTGCGACATGTGAGCCGGCGAGTTATGACGGAAGCCGTCCTTCCACGCGAGGTGGACGACGGCGTCCGGGACCGGGCCCCAGGCCGACGTGTCGAAGTCGTCCGCCAGGATGTCGGCCTCGACGATCGCTGCGCGCGGGTCGAGCTCGACGGTCCCCCGCCGGCGCACCGTCGCGACGACGTCGTGGCCCCTGTCGAGGAGGCCGGTGACGACGTGAGGCCCGATGTAGCCTGCGGCTCCGGTGACGACGACTCGTGACATTCCGATCCCTTCGCGCAACCGTCGGCGATGGCCGGCGGTCGGCCCAGCGCGCCCGCTCCGGTGCTCTCACACGAGGATACCGGTGCCGGGTGCCGTGGACGGGGCTGCCAGATACCGCCGGGTATAGTTATGCAGTTCATCGACATAGGCGGAGCTTTTGGATACGACCGACCGGTTCGCGCGGATCGCGGCGACCCCGTTCACGTCATCGGACTCTCGCGGATTGAGGTTCCCCGGTCGCGGCGGCAAACTGCGTGAGGTCTTCGGTCGCAGAGACCTGCTGGGGCTCCTCGTGCGACGGGATCTCCAGGCGCGGTACCGCGACAGTGTGCTCGGCTTCCTCTGGACGCTGATCCGGCCGCTGGTGCAGTTCCTCATGTACTACCTGGTGCTCGGGCAGTTCCTGCGGGCAGCAGAGGGCATCCCGCAGTTCGCGGTGTTCCTGTTCGCGGGTCTCACGATCTACAGCTTCTTCGCCGAGATGGTCCAGGGATCCACCTCCTCGATCCTGAGCAACGCGGGACTGGTCAAGAAGATCTACCTGCCGCGCGAGATCTTCCCGCTCGCGAGCGTCGGTGCCGCAGGCTTCATGTTCCTGGTCCAGGTGCTCGTGCTACTGGGCGGTGCGATCGTCTTCCAGGCGCTCCCCGCACCGGTCGAGATGCTCTGGGTGTTCCCCTCGGTGATCCTCATCCTGATCTACGGACTCGCGTTCGGGATTCTGCTGTCGGCGCTGAACGTCTATCTTCGCGACGTCCAGTACGTGACCGACGTCGTGCTCATGCTCGCCATGTGGCTCTCGCCGATCGTCTACGCGTGGACGATGGTCTCGGACGCCTTCGCGAAGGTCGGGCTTCCCGCGTGGGCCCTCGAGGTCTACACCAACAACCCGATCACGCTCGCCGTGCTCGGGTTCCGCAAGGCGTTCTGGGGAGCAGGGACCGCCGCGGACTACCCCGACGACCTCCTGCTGAGGACGGCGGTGGCCGCGGTGGTCGGCCTGGTGCTGCTGGTCATCTCGCACCGCGTCTTCACGCGGCTGCAGGGCAACTTCGCGCAGGAGATGTGATGCAGGCATCCAAGCATGGTCCCGTCGTCGTGCGCGTCGACGACGTCACGAAGCACTTCGTCGTCCGCAAGGACAACAGCCTGAAAGAGCGCATCGTCCACGCGGGTCGTCGCGGGCGCGCGCACCGGCAGCAGTACACGGCCGTCGATCACGTGAGCCTGGAGATCGAGGCGGGAACCACGGTGGGCCTCCTCGGCCCCAACGGCTCCGGCAAGAGCACGTTGCTCAAGCTCATCGGCGGGATCGTCTCGCCGACCTCCGGCGAGGTGCTCACCCGCGGACGGATGGCTGCGCTGCTCGAACTCGGCGCCGGGTTCCACCCGGATCTGAGCGGCCGCGAGAACGTGTACCTGAACGCCTCGATCATGGGCCTCAGCCGGGCCGAGACCGATGCCCGCTTCGACGAGATCCTCGACTTCAGCGGCATCGGCGACTTCATCGACACGCAGGTCAAGTTCTACTCGTCGGGCATGTTCGTCCGCCTGGCGTTCGCGGTCGCCGTGCACACGGATCCTGATGTCCTGCTCGTCGACGAGGTCCTGGCCGTGGGCGACGAGGCCTTCCAGCGCAAGTGCATGGACCGCATCGCACGGTTCCGCAGCGAAGGCCGGACGATCGTCCTGGTCTCGCACTCGGCCTCCCAGGTGCAGGAGCTCTGCGACAGGGGCGTCGTGCTCCGCGACGGCGAGGTCGTGTTCGACGGGGACGTCAACGATGCGGTGTCGGCGCTGCGCGACGTGCTCGAGGGACGCCGCGTCGGCGAGGCCCCGCCGCCCGACGCCGGCAAGCCGATCGAGATCACGGCGATCGAGGTGCTCGACAGCGAGGGGCGTCAGCGCAAGACCACTCCGGTCGGCTCGCAGATGAAGGTCCGCATCCACGTGCGCGCCCAGCAGGCGATGCCCACGTGGAACATGGGTTTCAGCATCGACACGCCGACGGGCCAGATGGTCCTCGCCTCCAACACCGAGCGGCTCGACGTCGCGCTTCCTGCCATCCCCGCGGGGGACTCGAGCATGGAGTTCGAGATCGAGAGCGCTAACTTCGGCCCCGGCCAGTACTTCGTGAACGCGAACGTGTGGCCGGTGCTTCCTGAGGACACGCACATCATGTGGCAGGGCGCCCGATTCACGATGGAGAACGACGACCGCAGCATCGGCACCGTCGCCGCGACCATCTCCATCGTCTAGGGGATCCACCCGTGTCAGATCACGTGATGACGCCCAAAGTGTCGATCATCGTCCCGGTGTACAACTCGGAGCGGTACCTTCCGGCGTGCGTCTCGTCGATCCTGGAGCAGGACTACCGGAACATCGAACTGCTCCTCGTCGACGACGGCTCCACCGACGGCTCGGGGGCGATCTGCGACGAGTTCGCTGCAGCGGACGAGCGCGTCGTCGTGCTGCACCGCGAGAACGGCGGGATCGCCGCGGCCCAGAACAGCGGACTGGATGCCGCAACCGGCGAGCTCGTGACCTTCTGCGACAACGACGACCTGATGAGCCGGCGCATGATCGGCCGTCTCGTCGAGATCCTCATCGACGCGGACGCCGACATGAGCTGCTGCCGCTGGTACAACGTCGGGGCCAGTTCCGCCGCCGAGCTGCGCGCGAGCCATGCCGACGACGAACCCGGCAGCGTGATCGTCTTCGACCGGCCGGGTGCGTACTACCAGCGCGTGTTCAGCCTGTTCCTGCGCAAGCTCACCGGCAAGGAGCTCTACTACTTCAGCGAAGCCAACTGGGGCAAGCTCTACCGTCGTTCGCTCTTCGACGGACTGAGGTTCCCCGAGGGGCGATACGCGCAGGACGTCGCCATCGCGATGGATCTCTACGGCCGGATGAGGGCCGTGGCCTCGTGCGACGACCGCCTCTACTACTGGCTGCAGCGGGCCGACAGCGTGTCGCACAGTCTGCGATCCACGAAGTACTACCACGACATCGTGCTCGCACACGAAAGGTGCTTCGAACTGGCCCTGGCCGACGGCATCCTGCCCGCCCGCGCGTACTTCGGACTGCAGGCGATCCGCACCGAGAAGCGCAGCGTGGCCACCGCGGCCGATCAGGCGATCTACGACCAGGACCGTCACTATGTCGCGGACCGCATCGCCTCGCTCACGGCGTGGCAGCGGATCCAGTGCACCGCGCTGCACTGGCTCCGGCTTCTGGAGGTCCAGGTCTACAACCGCACTGTCCACCGTCGGGCCTAGTCGTGGTCCGCGTGGCATTCCTCTCAGGATTCGGAGAGCACTGATGGATCTTCTTGTTGTCGGTTCGGGGTTCTTCGGGCTCACGGTGGCGGAGCGGGCTGCTGCTGCGGGTCGTCGGGTGGTG
>NZ_BAABLG010000003.1:0-671947 GCF_039544225.1 Microbacterium jejuense | reverse complement strand
CCTGTGGGAGAGTAGGACACCGCCGGACACCCATTCACGGAATGGCCACCCACACCCTGGGTGGCCATTCCGCGTTAACAGCATCTCCGTCAGAGGCGCACGACAGCCCTGGGTAGACTCGAGCAATGGCGTCGCTCGATCTCTCCGTCTCCTCTGTCGAACTCACGCGGAACATCTGCGACATCCCGAGCGTCTCCGGCGACGAGCGCGTGCTCGCCGACGCCATCTACGACGCGATCACGGCATTGCCGCACCTCGACGTCTACCGCGACGGCGACACCATCGTCGCGCGCACGAACCTCGGCCGCGCTCAGCGCGTCGTGATCGCCGGCCATATCGACACGGTTCCGATCAACGAGAACCTGCCGACCCGCGATCTGGAGGTCGACGGCGTCCCGATGATCTGGGGACGTGGCACTGTCGACATGAAGGCCGGCACTGCCGTGCAGCTGAAGCTGGCGGCGGAGCTCGTCGAGCCTCGCGTCGACATCACGTGGATGTGGTACGACCATGAAGAGGTCGATGCCGATCTGAACGGACTGACGCGGCTCGCCCGCACGCGTCCCGATCTGTTCCAGGGGGACTTCGCGATCCTCGGCGAACCGTCCAACGGCGCCGTCGAAGGCGGCTGCAACGGCAACCTCCGCGCCATCGTGCGCACGCATGGCGTGCGCGCGCACAGCGCCCGCGCCTGGGTCGGCGACAACGCCATCCACAAGGCCGCACCCGTGCTCGCCCGCCTCGCCGAGTACACTCCGCGCGAGGTCCCGGTCGAAGGCCTCGTCTACCGCGAGGGCCTCAACGCGGTGCGCATCCGCGGTGGGGTCGCGGGCAACGTGATCCCCGACCTGTGCGAGGTCGAGGTCAATTACCGCTTCGCTCCGAGCCGGAGCCTCGAGGAGGCGGAGCAGCATGTGCGCGACGTCTTCACCGGGTTCGAGGTGGAGGTCGTGGATGGTGCGGCCGGCGCGCGTCCCGGTCTCGACGCGCCCCTCGCGCAGGAGTTCCTCGCCGCTGTGAACGCGGAGCCACGTCCCAAGTACGGCTGGACGGACGTCGCCCGCTTCAGCGCCCTCGGCGTGCCCGCGGTGAACTACGGACCCGGCGACCCGAGCCTCGCACACCATGACGAGGAGCGGGTTCCTGTCGCCCAGATCGAGGCGATCGAACAGGGCCTGCGTGCGTGGCTCGCAGGCAGCTGAGCGCACGTGACTGACGGGCAGCTCGCCGCCGAGGCTCCTGCTGCGCCGGTGCGCCGCGGCGGTGCGGCCGTGCGCATCGCTGTGATCTACGTCGCCGCACGGCTCGCGACGACCCTGTTGCTGCTGCTTGCGGCGCAGCTGTCGGGGTTCGGCACGCGCATGGGCGCTGACGCCGACCTCGGCTCGACGATCGTGGCGTGGGACGGCACCTGGTACTGGCTGATCGCGTACTCGGGCTATCCGTCGCAGCTGCCGCTCACCGATGCGGGGCAGATCGCCGAGAACGCGTGGGCGTTCCTGCCGATCTTCCCCTACCTCGCACAATGGGTGTCGCTGCCGTTCGGCCAGTGGGCGATCGGCGCGCTGATCGTTTCGCTGGTGGCCGGGTATGCGGCATCCCTGGTCCTGTACCGGCTGCTGCGCCTGCGTCTCGACGAATCCGCGGCGCTGTGGGCAGTGGTCTTCTTCGCCAGCGGGCCGTTGGCCGCCCTCTTCCAGGTGGGGTACGCCGAGACGCTGAACCTGCTGTGGCTGTTCTGCGCGCTGTGGTGCGTCATGCGGCGGAAGTACGGCTGGCTCTATCTGCTCATCCCGCTGATGGCCTTCACCCGGCCGGGCGTGCTCGCGTTCGCGCTGTTCCTCGCCCTCTTCGGCATCTGGCGCTGGCTGATTCGCCGGCGCGAGCACCTCGGTGCACGCGAGATCGTCCACATCATCGTCCTGGGGCTGCTCGCGGTGGCCGCCGGATTCGCGTGGCAGGCCATCGCGGGATGGGTCACCGGGGATGCCGGGGCGTATCTGTCGACCGAGCTGGCGTGGCGGCGCAACTGGATCCTGGGTGATGCGAGCTTCGCGCCCTTCGAGGCGTTCGACGCCGGCATCCGATTCTGGTTCGTCACCATGTGGCAGCTTCCGCTCGTCTGGGGCTACATCGCGGTGGGCGCGGGGATCGTCGCGATCGCGGCTGCACTGCTGTTCCTTCCGCAGGTGAGGCGTCTGGGCGTCGAGATCCGGCTGTGGAGCGCGAGCTACCTGTTCTATCTGGTGCTCGTGTTCTTCCCGCAGTCCAGCGTCTTCCGCCTGCTGGTGCCGTTGTCGCCGCTGTGGGGCGCTGTCGCCGTGCCTCGGTCGCGCGTGTGGCGCGTGGGTGTGCTCGTCGCGTGCCTCGTGGGGCAGTGGTGGTGGATCTACAACATGTACGCGCTGGGGAACACGGCCTGGCAGGTTCCCTGATCGAGAAACAGGATGCCGCTTTCCACAGGCGTACCCCGGGGCGTGTGCCCTCACGATAAACTTGTCTGGCAGACCATCGATGTAAAGGAGCCGCAATGGCAGCCATGAAGCCGAGAACCGGAGACGGGCCGATGGAGGCCGTGAAGGAAGGTCGACTCATCATCGTGCGGGTACCGCTCGAGGGTGGCGGCCGTCTGGTCGTCTCTGTGAACGACGCTGAGGCAAAAGAGCTCTACGACGTTCTGGGTGGCGTCGTCAACGCCGCGTAAGTCGCATCGTCCGTGAAAGGCCGGTCTTCGGACCGGCCTTTCGCATGTCCGGCGCTGCCGGGGCGCCGCGGGTGGCGGGAATCAGGACGAGGGGACAGTGGTCAGCTGGAGCAGTCCCTCGCCGGTGATCGACAGCGCGCCGATGACGGCCGGGGAGCCCTGCGTCTCCTGGATCAGCGATCGGTACGCCGTGGTGACCGCATCACGCCGGACCGGATCGGCGACCGCGCCGCCGGCGAGCACACGGGGGACGAGCACCGTGCCGCCGGCACGCACCAGCCGCAGGCCGTGCTCCACGTACTCGATGACGCCCTCGGGGTCGGCATCCACGAGCACGATGTCGTACGACGCCTCGTTCATGCGGGGCAGGACCTCGGATGCGCGTCCGGTGATGAACCGAGCGCGTGCGGCCGGGATGCGCGCGTCCGCGAACGCCTGGCGCGCCGCCCCGAGATGCTCGGGCTCCTTGTCGATCGTGGTCAGCGTCGCGCGAGGCGAGCCGTGCAGCAGCCACAGACCGGACACACCTGCGCCGGTGCCGATCTCGACGATGCTGAGCGCCTGCGACGCCGCGGCGATCACGGCGCATTGCGCGCCGATCGCCGGGCTCACCGGAGCGGCGCCGAGCTCGAGCGCGTGCGCGCGCGCGGCCGCGATGTGATCGGGTTCACTCGTAGCTTCGTCGACGAACCGCTGGTTCGCGTTCTGCTCTCCCATGCGAATTCCTCCGCCCGCCAGCCTACGCGGCCGCGCGGCGCTGACTGAGCAGGCACGGCGGTAACCTGAAGTCATGATCTTCGGCCTCACGATCGAGAAGCTTCTGCTGATCGGCGTCGTCGCTGCGCTCATCCTGGGGCCCGAGCGTCTTCCCCGGTACGCCGAGTCCTTGGCGGCGCTGACCAAGCGCGCGCGAGCGTGGGTGTCGACGGCGCGCACGCGTGTGCGCGACGAGATGGGCGAGGACTTCGACGACGTCGACTGGCGGACGCTCGATCCGCGTCAGTACGACCCTCGGCGCATCATCCGCGAGGCGCTGCTCGACGACGCACCGGTGGCCCCTCGTGCCGCACCCGCCGCGACGGCGACGGCGGTGACGACGGCGCTCGAGCCGTCGGCACGCGAGACGTTCCGCGGCGCCGGCGACGGACCGCCGCCGTTCGACACCGAGGCCACCTGACCTGCAGTCGGCGGAGTCGCGCGTCAGCGCGGACGGAACGGCAGGCTGCGACCCGCGAGTCCCCGGGGCACGCGCGCGAGCGCGTCGGCGACCCCGGCGATGGCCTGCGCCGCCGGGTCTTCGGGGTGGGCCAGGACGGCCGGGATGCCGGCATCCGCGTCCTTCCGCAGCACCGGGCTGAGCGGTACCGAGCCGAGAAGCGGCACGGTGCCGCCCGCCTCGCCGGTGGTGCTCAAGGCAGCAGCGACCGCTTCTCCGCCGCCGTCGCCGAACAGATCGAGGAGCGTGCCGTCGGGGAGGGCCATCGCCGCCATGTTCTCGACGACGCCGATGACCTGCTGCCCGGTCTGCCGCGCGACGAGTCCGCTGCGGACCGCGACATCGGACGCGGCGGCCTGGGGCGTCGTGACGACGAGCACCTCGGCGTTCGGCAGCAGCTGGCCGACCGAGATCGCCACGTCGCCGGTGCCGGGCGGCATGTCGAGCAGCAGGACGTCGAGATCCCCGAAGTAGACGTCGGTGAGGAACTGCTGCACGGTGCGGTGGAGCATCGGGCCACGCCAGGCGACCGCGCCGAGCGGCGCGCCGTCACCCTCCGAGCGCCGCAGGAACATGCCGATCGAGATGACCTTCACGCCGTGCGCCACCGGGGGCAGCATGAGGTCGTCGACGCGGGTGGGCTGGGGGACGCTGCCGTCGGGACCGACGAGCCCCAGCTGGCCGGGGATCGAGAATCCGTGAACGTCGGCGTCGATGAGTCCCACCGCGAGCCCGCGCGCGGCGAGCGCCGCGGCGAGGTTCGCGGTGACCGTCGACTTGCCGACACCCCCCTTGCCGCTGGTCACCGCGATGACGCGGGTCAGGGTCCCGGGGCCGAAGGGCATCTCGCGGGACCGTCCGCCGCGAAGGCGATCGGTGAGCGCGTGACGCTCGGCGGGCGTCATGACGCCCACCTCGAGGGAGACCTCGTCGATTCCGGTGACGGATGCTGCGGCCGCCGTCACATCGGCGGCGATGTGATCGGCCGCGGGGCAGCCGACGATCGTCAGTGCGATGGCGACGTGCGCGACGCCGTCGGCGACGGAGATGTCGCGCACCATGTCGAGTTCGCCGATGGGGCGGCGCAGTTCGGGGTCGGAGACCGCGCCGACGGCGGCGCGGACGGCGTCCGCGGGGGAGAGGGCGTTCATCGTGCGGTGCCGCTCTCGGCCTCGGCGGCCGCGTCGAGACGGTCCAGCAGCGCCCGCAGCTCGGTGCGCAGCACCTCGCGGGTCAGCACCTGCTCGGAGTAGTCGCTCACCGCCATGCGCAGGGCGACGACCTCGCGGGCGAGGTACTCGGTGTCGGCGAGATTGCGTTCGGCGCGCTGGCGGTCCTGCTCGATCTGCACGCGGTCGCGGTCGTCCTGGCGGTTCTGCGCCAACAGGATGAGCGGGGCGGCATACGACGCCTGCAGCGACAGGATCAGCGTCAGCAGCGTGAAGTTCGTGGCCGCCGGGTCGAACTGGAGCTGGGGCGGCATGAAGATGTTCCAGCACAGCCACACCGCGACGAACACCGTCATGCCGATGAGGAAGCCGGAGGTGCCCATCGCGCGCGCGAACGCCTCGGAGAAGCGGCCGAACCGGTCGCTGGACTGCTGTTGCGGGGCGCGCTGCAGCATCCCCGAGCGACCGCGGGGGGCATCGAGCGACGGCTGGCGGGTCGTGCGTGCCATCAGCGCCTCCTGGGGATGCTCGCGGTCGTCGTGGGAACGGGGTCGGGGGACGGATGCTCATCGGCGGCATCCTGAGATCGCCAGTCCTCGGGGAGGAGATAGTCGAGCACGTCGTCGACGCTGACCGCGCCGACGAGGCGATGCGCGGGGTCCACGACGGGGAGCGACACGAGGTTGTACGAGGCCAGGAGACGTGCGACCTCAGCGGCCGACGCCGTCGCCGGAACCGGGTCGAGCGTGTCGTCGATGATCGCGCCGAGACGCTCGTGCGGCGGATACCGCAGCATGCGCTGGAAGTGGACGGTGCCCAGCAGCCGGCCGGTCGGCGTCTCGTACGGCGGCAGGGTGACGAACACCGCCGCGGCGAGGGCGGGATGCAGCTCGTGACGACGGATCAGGGCCAGCGCCTCGGCGATCGTCGCGTCGGCCGACAGCACGATCGGCTCGCTGGTCATGAGGCCGCCGGCGGTGTCGGGGCCGTACTTGAGCAGCGCACGGACGTCTTCGGCCTCTTCGGGCTCCATGAGGTCTAGCAGCTCTTCGCGCTGGTCCTCGGGGAGCTGGCCGAGGACGTCGGCCGCGTCGTCGGGCTCCATGGCGTCGAGGATGTCGGCGGCGCGCTCATCGTCGAGAGCCTCGAGGATGTGCACCTGCTCCTCTTCGGGCATCTCTTCGAGGGCGTCGGCGAGCCGGTCGTCGGGAAGCTCCTCGACGACCTCGAGCAGGCGCTCCTCAGGAAGGTCCAGGAGCGTGTTCGCGAGGTCAGCGGGCCGCAGTTCGGAATACGTCGCGACGAGCTGCTCGGCGGACTGGGCCTCGCCGGGCACCTGGCTCTCGCGCACGTCGTCCCACGCGGCGAACGTCGTCGGCCCCTTGGCGAACGGCGACGCGCTGGTCTTGGGCTTGCGGAGGAACAGCTGACCCACGTCCCATTCGCCCAACCGGTTGCGCTCGATCGCGACATCCTCGATGACCGCCGTGCCCGAGCCGTCGGCGAGGAACACCTTGCGTCCGATCATCTCGGCCATGACGCGCACCTCACCGCCGCGCTGCTGGAAGCGTCGCACGTTGATGAGGCCGGTCGTGATGACCTGACCCGTGGCGATCGAGGTGACGCGCCCGATGGAGACGAAGACGTTGCGGCGGCCGGGGATCTCGACGACGAGTCCGATCACGCGCGGCGGATCGTCTTTTCGGTAGATGACGACGACGTCGCGGACCTTGCCGAGACGGTCGCCGGCGGGGTCGAAGACCGAGCACCCGGAAAGGCGCGCGACGAAAACCCTCTGCGTGCTCACACGTCCCAGCGTAGTCCGCGTGCCGTGGGAGGATGGGGAGATGACCATGATGGGAGGGCGCCTCCCGCAGGGTTCGGAGGCCGTCGGCGAGACGGTGGCGAACTTCCCGACGTACGAGGCGGCGCAGAAGGCGGTGTCGTCGCTGATCGCGGCCGACATCCCCGCGCGCGACATCGCGATCGTCGGGCTGGGACTGCGCTCGATCGAACGCATCACCGGCCGCCTGGGCTACGCCTCGGCGGCACGATCGGGGGCGGTGAACGGCGTCCTGCTCGGCCTGCTGTTCTCGGCGATCCTCGTGATCGGGTCACCCTCAGTGCCGATCCAGGCGTTCGTCGGGGTGCTGTTCGTGGGCATCGCGATCGGCATGCTGATGAGCATCGTCGCATACTCCTTCGTCCGCCGCCGCCGCGATTACGCGTCGGTCATGCAGGTGCTCGCCGACCACTACGAGGTCACCGTCGCGGCGAACAGCGTGCAGCGCGCCCGCCAGGTGCTCGGCCCGCAGGCCGCTGCCGCCCGTCCGCAGCCGGTGGCGCCGCCGGTGGCTGCGGCCGAACCCGTCGCTCCGCCGTCGTCCGAGCCCCCGAAGTACGGCGAGCGGGTGACGCGGTCAACGGATCACGCTCCCGTGGCCGCCCCGGCCGGTCCGGATGCGGAAGCTCCCGACGCGTCCCCCGCGCCCGACGGCGACGACCCCGCCGGGGAGCCGGTCCCGGCCGCTGACACGACCGACGAGACCGCGAAGGACGACGACCCGCGATGACGTCGGCCGCCGCGCCCGCCATCGAGGTCCGCGAGCTGCGGCGAGAGTATCGGGTGCGCGGGGCGCTGAGGCGCGTGACGGCTCTCGACGGGCTCTCACTCACTGTCGCACCGGGCACCGTCCACGGCCTCCTCGGCCCGAACGGCGCCGGCAAGACAACCCTGTGCAAGATCCTCGCGACCGTCCTGGTCCCGACGAACGGGTCGGCCCGGGTCGCCGGATTCGACGTGGAGCGCGACGCGCTCGAGGTGCGCCGTCGCATCGGGCTCGTGCTCGGCGGCGATCGCGGCCTCTACGCCAAGCTCAGTGCGCGACAGAACCTCGAGTTCTGGGCGGCGATGTACGGGATGCCTCGGGACGCGGCATCCCTGCGCATCGACACCGTGATCGACCAGGTCGGGCTCGGCGGAGTGGAGCTGGCGGTCGAACGCTTCAGCCGCGGCATGAAGCAGCGGCTGCACCTGGCGCGCGGACTGCTGCCTGCGCCCGAGGTGCTGCTGCTCGATGAGCCGACCACGGGCATGGACCCGGTGTCGGCGCACGCCTTCCGCGACCTTGTACGCGGCGTCGTCGCCGCCGGCTCCACCGTGCTGCTCACGACGCACGACATGGCGGAGGCCGAGGCGCTGTGCACCGAGGTGTCGATGATCGACGGCGGCCGCCTGCTCGCGACGAGCACCCCTCGCGGGCTCGGTGAGCTGCTGACGACCTACGAGCGCATCGACGTGAAGACCCCGGACCCGGCCACGGCGGAGCGCGTGCGCGCCGAGCTCGAGGCGCGGGACGACGTCGTGTCGGCGGCGGTGCGCGATGGCGCCACTGTCCGCGTCGAGACGCAGGGCAGGGACGCTGTCGGCAGGGTGCTGTCGGCGCTCGTCGCGCAGGGCCTCACCCAGGTGGCGGTCACCTCGCCGAGCCTCGACGAGGTCTACGTCCACGTCATCGGCGATCGCGGGATGGACGTGCGGTGAGACGCGTGCGCGCGTCCCACGTGATCGGCGCCGCGGCGCTGCTCGAGGGTCGCATGCTGCGGCGCTCGCCCGCGGAGCTGTTCGCGGTGTGGCTGGTGCCGCTGCAGACGCTGGGGTACCTCGCGATCTTCCGCTTCAGCGGCCGCGCCGACCTCGACGCCTACGCCGTGCTCGCGCCGGCGATCATCGCGCTGTGGGCTCTCGCCCTGCTGCGATCGGGCGAGGTCATCGCGAACGAGCGCGACAACCAGTCGCTCGAGGCGATCGCCGCGGCCCCGGCGAGGCTCGAGCTCGTGATGGTCGGGCGGGTCGCGGTCATCACGCTCGCGTCGTGGGCCGCGCTGCCGCTGTCGGCGTTCACCGGCTGGGTGTTCTTCGGCGTGGTGCCGGTGGTCGCCGATCCCGCGGTGTTCGTGCTGACCTACGTGGCCATGTCGCTGGCGACCGTCGCCACGGCGCTGCTGTTCGCGGTGTTCTTCGTCAACTCGCGGTCGCCCCGCATCTTCCAGAACAGCCTGAGCTACCCGTTCTACGTGCTCGGCGGCGTGCTGGTGCCGATCGCGCTGTACCCGGAGTGGGTCCAGGTGCTCTCGCGCGGCGTGTACCTGTCGTGGTCGGCAGATCTGCTGCGGGCCTCGGCGACCGGCATCGGACTGCAGGGCTGGCCGTGGCGCCTCGCGGTGGTACTCGGCCTCGCCGCGGTGACCTTCGCGGTGGCCCGGGTGCTGCTCGGGCTCACGATGCGCAACGCCAGGCGGGAGGGCAAGCTTGGCCTCACGTGACGTGCTCCTGCCCGTGCGACCCTCGAGCGCGCGGATCTTCGCCGGTGCCGTTCGCACCGGGCTGGGAGACCTGCGCACCAACTACACGTGGTGGTCGTGGTCGAGCGGCTGGCTGCTGCGCTGCCTCATGGAAGTCGCGTTCTTCGGCCTGATCGGACTGCTGCTGCAGAGCCGGGAGGCCACCTACTTCCTCCTCATCGGACGCGGCCTGTTCGTCGGCGTGGCCGAGACCATGTGGGTGATCCAGTCGACGGCGTGGGAGCGGGGGACCGGCACCCTGCCGCTGCTCGTGTCGGCGCCCGGCAGGGCGTGGCCGGCGTTCGCCGGGCGCAGCACGCAGTGGCTGCCGAGCGCCGTCACCACGTCGCTTGTGTCATTGCTCGTCGTGCCGCCGCTGTTCGGATTCGGCGTGACGCCCGAGGGCATCGCCGCATCCGCGCTCGCGGCGGTGGTGAGCGTGGTCGCGAGCTACGGCTTCGCGCTGCCGCTGGCCGCCGTCGTGCTGCGCCGTCCGGCGTGGCGCAACGCCGCGTCCAACGTCACGCACAACGTGATGGGGCTCGTCTGCGGCGCACTCGTGCCGGTGGTCTTCTGGCCCGCTCCGGTGCAATGGTTCGCCCAGATCTTCCCCGTCACGCATTCGCTGCGCGGCCTGCGGGCGGTTCTCGACGGCGAGCCGGACGCGTGGGGAGCACTCGCCGCGGGTCTCGGGCTCGCCCTGGCGCTGGGCGCCGCGTGGTTCGCGATCGGAGCGTGGCTGCTAGAGCGCTTCGCCGAAGCGGCCCGGCACGGCACGATCGACATCGACTCTTGACCGGAACGGGGGCGGACAGATGACGACGAACGAGGGCAGGATCGCCGTCAGGCTGCCGCCCGGCGCGGTCGAGGTGTCGGCCGAGTACGAGACGCCCGCCGGCGCCTGGGCGTTCGCGGCGGTGGCGCACGGGGCCGGCGCCGGGTTCCGGCATCCCTTCCTCCTGGGATTCGCGACGGGACTCGCGCGCGAGGGGATCGCGACGCTGCGGTTCAACTTCCCGTACGTCGAGCAGGGTCGACGGATGCCGGGGCCCGCGGCGCACGCGATCGCCACGTGGGAGGCGGTGCAGGCTGAACTGTCGGCGCGCGCGGGCGGCGCGCCGGTCTTCGCGATGGGCAAGTCGTACGGCGGACGCATGGCGTCGATGGCAGCGGCCGAGGGCGTCATCGATCCCGCCGGGCTGGTCTACCTCGGCTACCCGCTGCACCCGCCCGGGCGGCCTGACAAGCCACGCGTCGACCATCTGCCCGCGGTGCCGCAGCCGCAGCTGTTCGTCGAGGGCACCAACGACCCGTTCGTCGACCCGCACACGCAGCTCGAAGCTGCCGTCGCGTCGTGCCGCGCCGCTGAGATCGCGTGGATCGAGGGGGGCGGGCACTCATTCGAGGTGAAGGGGCGCAAGCGTCCGCCGGCCGAGCTCGCGGCCGAGCTCGCGACCGGCGTCGCGGTCTGGATGCGCGGCGTCTGCGGTCGATGACACGCCGCGGCGGCGGTCACTCCGCCGCGGGCGGACCGACGTACCGCCCGCGCGGCCGGAGCCGCATGGGCTTCTGCGCGTACTCGTCGACCGCGTGCGTGATCCAGCCGGCGAGGCGGCCGATCGCGAAGACGACCGCGCCGGCGTCCTCGTCCAGATCGCCCCACAGCTCCAGCGCGGCCAGGGCGAGATCGAGGTTGGGGCGAGTGGCGGCGTGGCGGGCGACCTCGGCGGCCGTCGCATCCATCACGTCCGCGATCTCGTCGCCGCCGCGGACGCCGCGGAGCATCTCCTGCAGGACGACGGCGCGCATGTCTGCGCCGGCATACAACGGCTGGCCGAAGCCGGGGATGCCTCGTCCGCCGTCGCGCACGGCCCGGGCGATCGCGGTCGCCGGCGCGTCGCCCGAGCGGATGGAGCGCAGCATGCGGGCGGCCTCGCGGCTGGCCTGTCCGTGAAGCGGTGCGTCGAACGCGCCCAGCGCGGCCGTGACGATCGCGTAGCCCGACGCACGCGCAGAGGCCGCGACCCGGGCCGCCAGCGTCGACACCGCGAGATCGTGGTCGATGACGAGGATGAGCGCGGCGTCCAGCAGTCGGGGACCGTCATCGGTGTCGCGCCCGCCGAGAGCGCGCCACAGCGTGCCGGCCACGGCCGCCTCGGGCGCGGCGGCCGGTGCCAGCGCCGGGGGAAGCCCGGTGAGCAGCCGCGCGCCCACGCGGGTCAGCTGAGCGGTGGTCGCGTCGTCTCGCAGCGGATCCGTGCTCGCGAACGCTGTCACCGCCACCGAGAGGCGGTCCAGGGGCGTCGCCGCATCTGCGAGCGTGGCGACGGCACGGCGCGCAACCTCCAGGTCGGCCGCGTCAGGCGCCCGCAGGACGGGGGCGTCCCACAGCCAGCGCACGACCTCTTCGAACGAGGACTCGTGCGCGAGCCGGGCGACCGAGCGGTCGCGGTAGAACAGCTCGTCGTCCTCGATGTGCGCGAGCGAGGTGTCGAGCACCATGAGCGGCATGCCGCCTCCGGAGGGCTCCACGCCTCGCGGGAGGACGCGCCGACGCCGCAGCGCGAACGCCTCGACCTCGAGCGGATCGAACGACGACCCGCTCGCATCGCGCTCACGCGAGAGGAGCCCGCGTGACACGTAGGCGTACAGCGACTCCGGCTTGACGCCGAGCCGTGCTGCGGCCTGCGCAGCGCTGAGGCGGGGAAGGTCTGTCATAAGTTGATCCGATCAAGATTGACGAAATGAGGATCAAGTTCCGACACTGACTGTAGCGCGCCGGCGCAACTGGACCACGCGGCGCAGGACGGAGACGGGACGATGCACGCGACGATTTCAACCATCGAGGTGCCGCGAGGACTTTCGGGCGTGGTCGTGGCCGAGACGACGATCGGCGACGTCCGCGGCGCCGAGGGCTTCTATCAGTACCGCGACCGCTCGGCGGTGGAGCTCGCGGCGACCGTCGACTTCGAAGCCGCGTGGCAGCTGCTCGTGACCGGGCAGGCGCCGACCGGCGAGGCGACCGCGGCCTTCACGGCTCGTGTCGGTGCGGCGCTGGCCGGCATCCGGGATGATCTCGACGACATCGCGGACCTGGTCTCGCGCGCGACGCCCGATGTGCTCGCCGGGCTCGCGGCCGCCTGGCCGTTGCTGGGGGCGCGGTGCGGCATCCACCCCCTCTACGACCTCGACCCCGCGGGACGGCTCGACGAGGCGATCGTGATGGCGGCGGCCACCCCGGTGCTGGTCGGCGCGCTGTGGCGCCGGTCTCGTGGCGAGGAGCCGCTGTCGCCGGTCTCGGGCGGCGGGGTGGTGGCGGACTACCTGCGCGCGGTGACCGGGCAGGAGCCCACCGCGGCGGCCCAGCGGGCGCTCACCGCCTACCTGATCTCGGTGATGGACCACGGCTTCAACGCCTCGACGTTCGCAGCCCGCGTCATCGCCTCGACCGGTGCCGACGTGGCCGCATGTCTGACCGGCGCGCTCGGCGCACTCACCGGTCCGCTCCACGGCGGGGCGCCCGCCCGCGCGCTGGACGGCCTGGACGCCGTGGGCACCGTGGACGGGATCGCGCCATGGATCCGCGCAGAGCTGGCGGCGGGGCGCCGGCTGATGGGGTTCGGCCACGCGGTCTACCGCACGGCGGACCCGCGGGCCGAGCTGATGAAGCGCGTCGCGCAGGAGCTCGGCGGCTCACGGGTCGCACTCGCCCTCGAGTTCGAGCGGACCGCCGAGCGCCTGCTCGCCGAGGCCAAGCCGGGCCGGGACCTGCACGCCAATGTCGAGTTCTGGGCGGCGATCGTGATGGAGGAGTGCGGCATCCCGCGCTCGATGTTCACTCCCACCTTCGCGATCGCCCGCACGATCGGCTGGACCGCGCACCTCCTCGAGCAGGCCGCCGACCCGAAGATCATCCGACCGTCCGCGAGGTACGTCGGTCCTCCGGTTCAGCAGCCGGCAGCCTGAGCGCTCGTCAGCGACCTGCGGCGCAGCCCTGCTCAGCGACCTGCGGCGTAGCCCTGCATGCCGCGCGGGTTGGCGGCCGCCCACAGCACTCCTGCCTCGTCCCTGCCTGCGGCAGAGACCCGGCCGAGAGCCCAGTCGCCCGCGCGGGTGACGACGTGCCCGCGGCGCTCGAGCCCCGCGATCACGTCCTCGCCGAGGCGGTTCTCGACCACGGCGCCGGCCGGCGTCCAGGTGCGGGGCCAGAACGACTCGGGGAGCGCGCTGGTGTGCAGGGCCGGCGCGTCGATCGCCTGCTGCGGCGTGTAGCCGCCGACGATGACGCGCAGCAGAGCGAGCAGCTGCCACTGGTCCTGCTGGTCGCCGCCGGGGGAGCCGATGGCGAACTCCGGTGTGCCGCCCTGCAGGACGAGCGTCGGGGTGAGTGTGGTGCGAGGCCGCTTGCCGGGCACCAGCGACGACGGGTGGCCGGGCTCGAGCCACGTCATCTGCAGGCGCGTTCCGAGACAGAACCCGAGCGCCGGGATCGTCGGCGAGGACTGCAGCCAGCCGCCCGAGGGCGTGGCCGAAACGATGTTGCCCCAGCGGTCGATGACATCGATGTGGCAGGTGTCGCCGCGGGTCTCTCCGGTCTTGGCGACCGTCGGCTCGCCCGTGCCCACGGCAGGAGCGTCGTACGAGGTACGCAGCGGCGGGCGCAACGGCGTGCGCCCGCCGGGGGATCCCGGCCGGAACTCGGTCGACGCGGTCTGGCCGATGAGCGCCCGTCGCTCGGCGAGGTACTCGGCGCCGAGCAGGGTCTCGAGATCGACGTCTGCGTCGCCGAACCATGCGTCGCGGTCGGCGTACGCGAGCTTCTGCGCCTCGAGGATGGTGTGCGCGCCCGCTTCCTGCGAAGGATCGAGCAGGTCGTCGTCGAGGGGTTCGAGCAGGCCGAGGGTCTGCAACAGCGCAGGGCCCTGCGTCCACGCGCCGGCCTTCGCTATCGTGTGCCCGCGGAACTCGCGCATGACCGGCGGCTCGTAGCCCGCCTCGAAGGCGGCGAAGTCCTCCGGCGTGATCACCGCGGCGTGCGTTCCGCCGCCCGAGTGGCGGTGCGGCTGCGCGAGGAAGGCGGATGCCTCCTGCGCGACGATCCCGGTGCGCCACTCCGTGCGCGCGGCATCGATTCGTGCGGCGCGACCCACCGGGCCGTCGTCGCGCACCGTGCACGACGCGTGCACGAGCGAGTCGAGCACGTTCGCGTACGCCGGGTTGCGCACCACCTGTCCTGCCGAGGGCAGCTCGCCGGCAGGCATCCACAGCGCGGCCGACGTCGTCCAGTCCTCGCGGAACAGATCCGCGACGCGGGCGATCGTCGCGGCCGCGCCGGCGACGAGAGGGTGACCGTCGCGCGCGTAGCCGATGGCATAGGCGAGCACGTCCGCGAGCTCCCACGTGCCGTGGTCGCGCAGCAGCAGCAGCCACGCGTCCACCGCACCGGGAACGGCGGCGGCGAGGCCGCCGGCGCCGGGGACGAGCTCGAGCCCCTCGCTGCAGTAGTGCTCGATCGTCGCACCGGCGGGCGCGGGACCCTGACCCATCAGGACCGTCGGGGTCGCGGCATCCGCCGTCTGAAAGATGCCGACGAGGTCGCCGCCGGGGCCGTTCAGGTGCGGCTCGACGATGTGCAGCACGAACGCGGCGGCGACCGACGCGTCGAACGCGTTGCCGCCGCGCTCGAGCACGGCCTGCGCCGTGGCGGTGGCGAGCCAGTGCGTGGACGCGGACATGCCGAACGTGCCCGTCAGCGTGGGGCGCGTCGTGAAGGACGGCGCGGGCGTGTACGTCACGGTGCTCAGCGCGACGAGAGGTCGCTGCGTGCGATCCAGGCCTCGACCTCGTCGGCCGTTCGCGGGATGCCGGCCGACAGGTTGACGGGGCCGTCGGCGGTCATGAGGATGTCGTCCTCGATGCGCACGCCGATGCCGCGGTACTCCTCGGGCACCGTCACATCGTCGATCTGGAAGTACAGGCCGGGCTCGATCGTGAACACCATGCCGGGCTCGAGCGCGCCGTCGTAGTACATGTCGCGTCGCGCCTGCGCGCAGTCGTGCACGTCGATGCCGAGGTGGTGGCTGGTGCCGTGCACCATGTAGCGGCGGTGCTGGCCGCCGCGGTCGGCGTCCAGCGCCTCTTCGGCGGTGACCGGCAGCAGGCCCCACTCCGCGACGCGCGACGCGATGACCTGCATGGCGGCCTCGTGGACCGAGCGGAACCGGACGCCCGGCTTCGCCGCGGCGAACGCCGCATCGGCGGCCTCGCGCACCGTCTCGTACACCTTGCGCTGGATGTCGGTGAACCTGCCGCTCACCGGCAGTGTGCGCGTGATGTCGGCGGTGTAGAGGCTGTCGACCTCGACGCCCGCGTCGATGAGGATGAGGTCGCCGGGGACGACGGCGCCGTCGTTGCGCGTCCAGTGCAGATAGCACGCGTGCGGGCCCGACGCGGCGATGGTGTCGTAGCCGACCGTGTTGCCGTCGCTGCGGGCGCGCTGGTGGAAGACGCCCTCGACGACCCGCTCACCGCGCGGGTGCTCGATGATCGCCGGGAGGTTCGCGACGATGTCGTCGAACCCGCTCGCCGTCACCTGGACGGCGAGCTCCATCTGGGCGACCTCGTACGAGTCCTTCACCAGACGCAGCTCCGACACGAAGCGCGTCAGGTCGTCGTCCTCGTCGAGCACGACGTCCCCGTCTCGCGCCTCGAACTCGTCGACGTGGGCGGTCGCGACGCCGAGGTCGGCGGCGACGCCGGCGAGCGCGGGGCGCGGGCCGATCCAGAACTCGCCGATCGACGCGTCGGAGTAGAACTCGCTCGTCGTGCGGTCGGCGCGCTCGCGGAAGTACAGCGTGACCTCATGGCCGCCTGCGGCGAGCGGCTCGAACACCAGCACCGAGCCGGGCTCGCCGTCGGAGGCCCAGCCGGTCAGGTGCGCGAAGGCGGAGTGCGCGCGGAAGGGGTAGTCGGTGTCGTTGCTGCGCTGCTTGAGCTCGCCGGCGGGCACCACCAGCCGCTTGCCGGGGAACGCGGCCGACACGGCGTCGCGGCGCGCAGCGGCGAACGGCGCCTGATCGCGCGCGGGCGGCGCCTGGTCGGGACGATCGGCCCAGCCGGTCGAGATCGTGTCGAGGAATCCGTGACCGAACGGCTGACGGCGGTTCGTGCTGGTCGAGGTGTGGGTCTCAGCGGTGCTCGTGGCCCCCGCGGACGTCTCGTTGGCTGCGGTGCTCATGCGTCCAGTCTCGCACGGGTCCGGTGCCAGCGCGCGGCCGGTCGCGGCTCAGCCGACCGGTTCGTACTGGACGATCAGCGGACGGTGGTCCGAACCCGATCCGTCCAGCGACCGCAGCACGAGCGAGCCGGTCGCGCGCCAGTGCGACGAGGCCATGATGTGGTCGATCGGAGCGCCCAGGATCGCCGGCACGTCGGTCGCCCAGGTGCCGAGCGCCCCGTTGCCGGTCTCGACCGCGGCGTCGGTGCAGTGGCCGAGCGTCGCGCCGTCGACGCCGAGGCCCGACATGTGGTCGACCGTCGCGTTGAAATCGCCGGCCATGATGACGTTGCCGTCGCCGCACTGATCGGCCAGCCACTGCAGGTCGTCGCGCCAGTCGTCCATGTACTCCTCGCGCGGCGCGACGGCATGCGCGGCGACGACGATCGGTCCGTCGCCCGAGACCGGCATCGCGACGGCGCTCGGCACTGTCGACGTATTGCTCGTGCCGTCGGAGGACGACTCGATCACCGAGTAATCGCCGAGCTCAGGCGAGATGAGGAGCGTGGTGGAGCCGGCATCCCATTCCGTCGACGGGTCTTCGGCGTGGTGCGCCCACATGCGGTGTCCGAGATCGCGCATCGCGACGGCTACCGCGGCGCCCGTCTCGATCGTCGTCTCGGGGAGCGCGACGATGTCGGCGTCCATCGCCACCGCGATCTTCGCGATCGTCTCGGGCGACGTGGCCGGACCCGCGGTGTTCCAGGTCATGACCCGTATGCTCGCCTCGGTCTTGGCGGGGAGCGGGTCGGTGCCCAGCCCGCCGCGCGAGGCGACGATCGCGCCGTTGGCGACGGTCGCGAGGATCGCGACCACCGCGAGCGACAGCGCGAACAGGCGGATCGGACGCACGATCGCCAGGAGCAGCGTCAGCACTGCGGCCACCGCGAACGCCAGCACCATCACGCCGCGGAACGACACGAGCTGCGCGATCGGATAGGTGCGCTCGACGTGGAAGAAGCCGGGCCAGGTGAGGACGGCGGCGCCGATGGCGCACAGTACCGTCACCAGGATCCCGAGCAGGCGCAGCACGTCCGCGACTCTATGCCGCCAGGCTGGGAGATCCGTCAGCACGACGCCGCGTGGCGCGTGCTTTCGCCGCGCTACGCTCGGAGGATGCCGACGACGCAGCGCTTCGAGGGACCGAGCGATCTGCACCTGCATTCGGCGCATTCCGACGGCACCCAGCCGCCCGCCGAGGTGATGGCCTCGGCCCACCGGCACGGTGTGCGCACCGCCGCCCTCACGGACCACGACACGACCTCGGGCTGGGCCGAAGCGGCCGAGGCCGCGGCATCCCTCGCGATGACGTTCATCCCCGGGATGGAGCTGTCGGCCCGCCACGAATGGCGCAGCGTGCACGTGCTGGCATATCTCGTCGACCCTGACGACCCCGGGCTGCGGGCGATGACCGAGCGGATCCGCTCGTCACGTCTCGACCGTGCGCGCATCATGGCCGACCGCATCGCGCGCGACTACGACCTGGTGTGGGACGACATCCTCGCCCAGACCACCGACGGGGCGACGGTCGGCCGCCCGCACATCGCCGACGCGCTGGTCGCGCGCGGGCTCGTGCGCGACCGCGCCGAAGCGTTCTCGGGCATCCTCAGCCCCGGCGGCGACTACTACGTGGCGCTGTACGCCCCGGACCCCGTCACGGCGGTCGGGCTGGTCGCCGGGGCCGGGGGAGTGCCGGTCATCGCGCACCCCGCGGGGCGCGCCGGGCTGCTCCCGGCCACGCTCATGGACCGGATGCTGCACGCGGGCCTGGCCGGGTTCGAGCTCGGCCACCGCGAGAACCGCGAGCCCGGTCTGCAGACGCTGCGCGACCTGTGCCGCGAGCGCGACCTCATCGTCACCGGCTCGAGCGACTACCACGGGCTCGGCAAGCCGAACCAGCCGGGCGAGCACACCACGGCCGATGCCATGGTCGCCCGCATCATCGACCGCGCAACAGGAAGCGCCCCCGTCTACCCCTGAGGGTGGACGAGGGCGCTCGCGCGGACGCGGATGCCGCGTCTCAGGCGATCAGCGGACTGATCAGCCCAGCGCCTTGGCCTTGAGCGCGTCGTACTCGGCCTGCGTGATGGTGCCGGCGTCGAGCAGCGACTTCGCCTTCGCGATCTCGTCGGCCGGGCTGGAGGCACCGCTGCCGGCGACGGACTTGATGTAGGCGTCCTGGGCGCTCTGGATCTCGGAGGCCTCCTTCGCACTGCGCTTGGCCATGCCGTTGCCGCGTGCGATGAGGTAGACCAGCAGCGTCAGGAAGGGCACGAAGATCAGGAAGATGATCCAGACGGCCTTCCACCAGCCGTTCAGCTTGTGATCGCGGAAGAGATCGGCGATCACGGCGAACAGCGCGAACAGGTACGCCATGAAGAAGAAGATCCAGAGGAACCACCAGATGATGTCCCAGAACGAGCCCCAGAAACCCTGGTACTCGTAACTGATGGGCACGGCGTTTTCGATGAATCGCACGTTATGCCTTTCTTAGATGCGAGGTCGCGGCATCCCGCCGCGTGGCCTCACCCTAGCGGTGAAAGAACGCTGAGTGTGGGCGCCGCGACCGCGCATGACACAGTCAGGCGCCGGCGGGGGCCGCGCCGCCGCCCGCACCGCCGCGGCGACGGCGCCGGCGACGCGGCGCCGGGTGCCCGTCGTGGTGCTCCTTGCCGCCGCCGTCGTGGGTTCCGCCGCCGTCCGCGTCGCGCTCGCCGTCAGACGGCGCCGCGTGGTCGCCCGCGGGCTTCGCGCCGCCCTCGGCGGCCTCGAACGTCGAGCCCACGCGCTCGGCCGATCCGCCCGAGCGCCGGCGACGACGCCGGCGGCTGGGGGACTGACCGTCCGTCTCGGCGGCGGCAGCGGCATCCGCGGCCTTCTCAGGCTGGACGCGCACGGCCTGCGTCTTGGGAGCCGTGGTGATGCGGCCCTTCGTCCCGGCCGGGATGTCGAGGTCGGCGTACAGGTGCGGGCTCGACGAGTACGTCTCGACGGGCTCGGGCTGGCCGAACTCGAGGGCGCGGTTGATGAGGGCCCACTTGTGCAGGTCCTCCCAGTCGACGAACGTGACCGCGATGCCGGTCTTGCCGGCGCGGCCGGTGCGCCCGGCGCGGTGGAGGTACGTCTTCTCGTCGTCGGGGATCGTGTGGTTGATGACGTGCGTGACGTCGTCGACGTCGATGCCGCGCGCGGCGACGTCGGTCGCGATCAGCACATCCTTCTTGCCCGCCTTGAAGCCCGCCATCGAACGCTCGCGCGCCTCCTGGCTCATGTCGCCGTGGACGGCGCCGGCGTTGAAGCCGCGGTCGCTCAGCTCGTCGACGAGCTTCTGTGCGGCGCGCTTGGTGCGCGTGAAGATGACCGTCTTGCCGCGGCCCTCGGCCTGCAGGATGCGCGAGATCACCTCGTCCTTGTCGAGCGAATGCGCGCGGTAGACGAGGTGCTTGATGTTCGCCTGGGTGAGGCCCTCGTCGGGGTCGGTGGCGCGGATGTGGATCGGGTTCGACATGAACCGGCGCGCAAGGGCGACGATCGGGCCGGGCATCGTGGCCGAGAACAGCTGCGTGTGGCGGATCGCCGGCACCTTCGAGAAGATCTTCTCGATGTCGGGGAGGAACCCGAGGTCGAGCATCTTGTCGGCCTCGTCGAGCACGACCTCGGCCGCGTGCGAGAGGTCGAGCAGTCGCTGGTTGTTGAGGTCGATCAGGCGGCCCGGCGTGCCGACGACGATCTGCGCACCGGCTTTGAGCTGGTCGATCTGGCCCTCGTACGCCTTGCCGCCGTAGATGGCGACGACGCTCGTGGAGCGGTTCGAGGTCAGCATGTCCATGTCCTCGTAGACCTGCACCGCGAGCTCACGGGTGGGCACCACGATGAGCGCCTGCACGCCGGGCGCCGGGTCGAGGCCGAGTCGCTGGACGACGGGGATGCCGAAGCCGAAGGTCTTGCCGGTTCCGGTCTTGGCCTGCCCGATGATGTCCTGGCCCGGCAGGCCGAGCGGGATCGTCTGCTCCTGGATGGGGAAGGCGTCGACGATCCCCTTGGCCGCAAGGGCCTCGGCGATGTCCTGGTCGACGCCGAGGTCGGCGAAGGTCGTCACGATGTGTGCCTGTCCGGCAGTGGGATGCTGCCTGGGTTCGTGCCCGGGCGCAGGAACCGGCCTTCCTGGGCCGTCCGCGCGGGCGGAAGTGCGATCCACGCCCTTCTTTCCCACAGGCGCGGGCGCCCCGATCCGACGCCGGGGCCGAGACCACGATACCGGAGGACGCCCTGACCAGCACTTAGGCTTTCGTACATGGTCACCTGGTTCTGGCAGCGCCGCGGCGCGGAGCGCAAGCTCCAGCTGCGCTCGCGCGACGACCTCGGCGGTGCCGACCGCGTCGATTTCGCCGAGCTCGCGCCCGAGGTCGACACGTTCCTCGGCCAGGCCGCGTACCTGCAGCTGGGGTACTTCGAGACCCTGACCGAGCTGATCCAGACGGTCCCCGAGCTGTCCGAGAAGGAGGCGGTGGCCCGTGCCGCGGGCGCCGCGCTCACCAAGCATGAGGCGCTCGTGGCGCTCGTCCGCGAGCGCGGCGACGACCCGACCGAGCTGATGAGGCCGTTCCGCGAGCCGCTGGACGCGTTCCGTGCCGCGACCCACGGCGTCCGCCCGCAGGAGACGATGCTGTCGGTGCACATCACGGCGGGGATGCTCGACGACTTCTATCTGGCGCTGTCCTCCAGCTACGCCGAGACCGGCGGCCGGGTCGCCCGCATCCTGCAGGCCGACTCCGATCGCCAGGCGATCGTCGAGATCCTCGCCGACACGATCGCGAGCGATCCGGAGTGGAAGTCGCTGCTGGCGCTCTGGGGCCGGCGGCTGGTCGGCGACACGCTGCTCATCGCGCGTGCCGCGCTGCGGCCCATGGGGGTCGGCTCCGCCGACGAGGAGAAGGTCGAGCCCGTGTTCACCGAGCTGATGGCCGCGCACTCACGGCGCATGGATGCCATGGGGCTGGCCGCCTGAGACGAAGAGATCCGGGAAGCCGCGCCAGCGGCATCCCGGATCTCTTCGTTCGGCGGGACCGGCGTCAGCCGATGCCGAGACGCACCTTCTCGCGGGCGTCGTGGGCGACGCGCACGCGGGACGTGATGATGATCGCCGGGTAGGTGACGACGATCGGGACGATGAGAGCCGCCAGCCACGGCCACGGCGTGTCGACGCCGACGCCGAGCCAGGTGAGCAGGGCCCACGCGGCTCCTGCCGACACCGCCCCGATCATCGGCGCGAGTGCGACGCCGCGCGTCAGCCGCTGGTGCAGCTGGAAGTGGATGCCGATGCCGATGACCGCGCCGACGATGAACGCGATGAGGATCTGCATGTCGCTGTCTCGGACGCGGCTCAGGCGACGAAGCCGACGCGGCGCGACTCTTCGGAGCCGAGCTCGACGTAGGCCAGGCCCGCGGTCGGGACGATGTACGAGTTGCCCTTGGCATCGGCGAACGTCACGTGCGTGGCGCCGGCGTCCAGCGCGGCGGCGATGGACTTCTTGACGTCGGCGGCGGGCTCGTTCGTCTCGAAGTTGAGCTCGCGGCCGGTGTTCGCGATGCCGATGCGGATCTCCACGTGACTGACCTCCTGCGCGGGGCGATGGATGCTCGGTTCAAGGCTCAGGCTCCCCGGACGCATGGCCACTCTACGACACCCGCGAGGGGTGCCCGCCCGCCGCCGGAACGCTCTGGGCGAACGGCCGATGTCGTCCGGTCGCGCTAGCTTCGAAGGGTGACCCCGGGGAGCCAGACAGCCGCGCCGTTCGCGCCGGATCCGCACCAGCAGACCGTGCTCGCGCTGCCGGTCGAGGCGTCGGGAGTCGTCGTCGGATCCCCCGGGACGGGCAAGACCGCGACGCTGGTGGCACGGGTCGCGGCACTCGTCGAGGCGGGCGTCGACCCCGACTCCGTCCTCGTCCTGACGCCGTCCCGTCAGACCGCGACAGAGCTGCGAGATCGCCTGGGGCTCGCGGTGCGCGCCGCGACCGCCGGGCCGCTCGCGCGGTCGGTGGCGTCGTACGCGTTCCAGCTCGTGCGCGCGCACGCCGTCGCGGTGGACGCGGACCCGCCGCAGCTGCTCACCGGCGGCGACGAGGACCAGATCATCCGCGACCTGCTCGATGGCGATGCCGAGGATGAAGAGAGCGGACAGTCCCGGTGGCCCGAGTGGCTGGGCTCCGCGATCCGCGGCACGGCCGGCTTCCGCACCGAGGTGCGCACCTTCCTCGCCGAGTGCACGACGCTCGGCATCGGGCCGCGGCGCCTGCGCGAGCTCGGCGAGCGGCACGACCTGCCGGCCTGGGTGTCGCTCGCGTCGTTCGCCGCCGAGTATCTGGAGGTCCGCGGTGCCATGCGCGGTGCGCATCGGGATGCCGCGGGCCTCGTCCGCGAGGCCGTCGGGCTGCTGCGCACCGGCGTCGTGGCGGAGCGCGCCGGCGGTGCCGGCATCCCTGCGATCGACCGCGTGCGCCACGTGCTCGTCGACGACGCGCAGGAGCTCACCCTCGGCGGGGTCGAACTGGTCGAGGCGATCCACGGCCGGGGTGCCGCGGTGCTCGCGTTCGGCGATCCGGACGTGGGGTCGGGGTCGTTCCGCGGAGCGACGCCCGAGAACTTCGCGCGGCTCGCGGCGTCGCTCGGCACGGTGCACGTGCTGGCAGAGGGGCACCGGGGGAGCGCGTGGCAGCGGGAGCTGGTCGGGCGCGTCACGCAGCGCATCGGGGCCGTCGGGGTGGTCGCCCATCGCGCGGCGGGCGCCGGCGCCGAGCCGGACGACACGGTGCGCGCCCTGACGCTGCGCTCGCCCGCCGAGGAGTACGACGCCGTGGCGCGGCTGTTGCGTGAGCGGCATGTGCACGACGGCGTCCCGTGGCATGCGTGCGCGGTGATCGCACACGACACGCGGCAGGTCGCGGCGCTCGAGGCGGAGCTGTCGGCGCGCGAGGTGCCGGCGCGGTCGAGCGGACCCGGCCGGGCGCTCGGAGCGGTGCGACCGGTGGCCGACCTGCTGCGGCTGGTCGAACTCGCCTCGCGCGAGGACTGGACCTTCGACGACGCGCAGGCCGCGCTGGTCGGCACGTACGGGCGGCTCGATGTCATCGAGCTGCGGCGCCTGCGGTCTGCGCTGCGCCACGCCGAACTGCGGCAGACGCTCGGCGATGGGGCGGACGAGGGCGCCGCAGCGGTCATCGAACGCTCCGGACGCGACCTCGTGCTGTCGGCCATGGCGCAGCCGCTCGAATTCGACCTGATCGACACACGGGAGGCACGCCGCGCCGCCGCGCTCGCGCGCACGCTGGCCGTGCTGCGCGAGGACCTGGAGCGCGGCGCCACGGCGCATGAACTGCTGTGGACGGCGTGGGACCGCAGCGGGCTGCAGCGCGCCTGGTCCGAGCTCGCCCGCGGGAACGGGCCGCTCGCGGAGCAGGCGAACCGCGACCTCGACGCGCTCGTGGCGCTGTTCCAGGCGGCCAAGCGCTTCGTCGAGCGCTCGCTGGACGCCGATCCCCGGGTGTTCGTCCGCTCGATCCTCGACAGCGGCGTCGCCGAGGACCGCCTCGAAGCACCCTCGCGCGACGACCGCGTGCGCATCCTCACGCCCGCGGGCGCGCTCGGCCTCGAGTTCGACACTGTGGTGGTGGCCGGTGTGCAGGACGCCGTCTGGCCGAACACCCGCCTGCGCGGCAGCCTGCTCGATACGTGGCGTCTGATGGATGCCGCCACCCGTGCCGATGGCGAGGTCACTGGTGCGTTCGACAGGCGCCGCGCCGCCATGCACGACGAGCTGCGCCTGCTCGCGCGTGCGCTGTCGCGCGCCACCGCCCGGGTCGTCGTGACGGCGGTCGACGACGACGACACCGGCCCGAGCGTCTTCTTCGAGATGCTGCCCGACCCCGAGCCGTTCGAGCTCGACCACCCCGTCTCGCTCCGCGGCCTCGTGGCCCGCCACCGGCGGACGCTGACGGCGACCGCACCGCGCGCCGGCGCGCCCGAACGCGTCGCCACGGCGGCCGGACGCGCGGCCGCGCAGCAGCTCGCACTGCTCGCCGACGCGGGCGTGCCGGGCGCGGCGCCGGTCGAGTGGTACGGCGTCGTGCCGCCCACCTCGACAGGGCCGCTGCGGGACCTCGAGCGGGAGGACGTGCGCGTGTCGCCCTCGCGGCTTCATGCGCTGGAGGAGTGCGAGCTCAACTGGGTCATCGCCGACCTCGGCGGGGATCCGGGTGGCACGACCGCGGGTCTCGGCACGATCATCCACGCCGCCCTGGAGCATGCTGCAGGGCACGACGAGGCGGCTCTGTGGTCCGAGGTCGAGTCGAGGTGGGGCGAACTCACGTTCGAGGCCGAGTGGCGTGACCGCGCGGAGCAGGCGCGGGCGCGCGACCTCGTCCGGCGGCTGCACCTGTACCTGCGGCGGTTCGACGATGCGGGGGGCACGCTGATCGGCGCAGAACCGCATTTCGAGGTGGTGATCCCGCTTGACGGGTCGGTCGCGGATGCGGTTGGGGCCGAGCCGCCGGCGGATGGCGAGCACCGCGTGATCCTGTCGGGCTACATCGACCGCGTCGAGCTCGCCGCCGACGGCACCGTCGTGATCATGGACCTCAAGACCGGCAAGCGCGAGCCGCAGACCGATGCCAAAGTGCTCGACAACCCGCAGCTCGCCGCCTACCAGCTCGCATTCGAGTCCGGCGCGATCCCCGAGGCGAAGGGGCATGCACCCGGCGGGGCCAAGCTGCTCGTGCTGCGCCCGACGGCTGCGCGCTCGGATTATGTGACGCCATGGCAGCCCCCGTTCGACGACGAGCGCCGCGCGGCGTTCGTCGGCCGCATCCATACCGCCGTCGCCGTCATGCGCGGCGAATCGTTCACCGCACCCTATGAGGAGCACTGCCGCGATGAGCACTCGTACGGACTGTGCCGGATCCACACAATCGGCGCGGTGAGCGCCTCGTGACCATCGTGCAGAACCAGCCGGGCGCCGCTGCGCGTGCCGATGCGCCGCCGCTCCCGGCTCGTGTCATCGCGGCCGCGCTCGGGCAGTTCCCGCCCACCGCGGAGCAGACCGAGGTCATCGAGGCGCCGCTGTCGCCTGCGCTCGTCGTCGCCGGTGCGGGCAGCGGCAAGACCGAGACGATGTCGGCCCGTGTCGTCTGGCTCGTGGCGAACGGCATCGTGCGCCGCGACGAGGTGCTCGGCCTCACCTTCACGCGCAAGGCCGCAGGCGAGCTCGCCGAGCGCATCCAGAAGCGGCTCTCGCGTCTGGCCGAGTTCGAGCGGCGCGGGCTGCTCCCCGCTCTTCCTGCGCTCGCCGAGGCCGGACGCCTCGACATCTTCGGCGAGCTCGAGCGCTCGGGCGCGGACGGCGCGCGGTCGACCGCCGAGCGGCACCGCATCCTCGATGCGCTCGCGGCCGAGATCGGCGCGTCCGCGCAGGAGTCCACCGACGACGCGCTGCTGCATCGTCCGACGGTCTCGACCTACAACAGCTTCGCGGACCAGATCGTCCGGGAGCACGCGCTGCGGATCGGGAGGGATGCCGAGGCCGCCGTGCTCTCGGAATCCGCGGCGTGGCTGCTCATGCGGCGCGTGGTGTTCGCCTCCGACGACCTGCGCCTGGAGGCGCGCGGCGAGGCCGTGCGCAGCATCGTGGATGCCGCGCTGCGGATCGCGCGCGACGGCGTCGACAACCTCGTCGACTTCGACGAACTGGCAGCCTTCCCCGAGCGGTTCCGCGCGGTGACCGAGCTGCCGTCGACGAACCGGCGCACGACCGTCTACAGCGAGGTCGTCGAGGCGGTCGAGAAGGTCGACGCCCTCGCTCTGCTCGCCGACCTCGCCCGCGAGTACGACGCCGAGAAGCGTCGTCTGGGCGTCATCGACTTCTCGGATCAGGTGGCGGGCGCCTTCGAAGTCGTCACCGGCCACCGTTCGGTGGCCGAAGAGCTGCGCGACCGGTACCGCGTCGTGCTGCTCGACGAGTACCAGGACACGTCGGTCGTCCAGACCGACCTGCTCGCCGCGCTGTTCGCCGGCACCGGGGTGATGGCCGTCGGCGATCCCCATCAGGCCATCTACGGATGGCGCGGTGCGAGCGCGGGCAATCTCGGCGGCTTCGCCCACGCGTTCGCGCCCGGTGCCGAGTGCGCGCAGTTCGCCCTCGTCACCAGCTGGCGCAACAGCGCCACGGTGCTCACCGCAGCCAACGCCGTGCTCGCACCGCTCGCGGCATCGGCCGCCGTGCCGGTGCAGGAGCTGCGGGCTCGCCCCGGCGCGCCCGCAGGACTCGTGGAGCTGGGCTTCGACGCCGATCTCGACACCGAGGCCGACCGCGTCGCCGAGTGGTTCGCCAGCGTACGGGCCGATCGCCGCGCCGAGGGACGCATGACCACCGGGGCGATCCTGTTCCGCAGCAAGAAGCACATGGTGCGATTCGGCGACGCGCTGGGCCGGCGCGGCATCCCGCACCGCATCCTCGGACTCGGCGGCCTGCTCTCCACGCCCGAGGTCGTCGACGTGGTCTGCGCGCTGCGGGTGATCAGCGACCCGTCCGCGGGCTCGGCACTGATCCGGCTGCTGTCGGGGCCGCGCTGGGCGATCGGCCTGCCCGACCTGCGGGAGCTCGCGGCGCTCGCGCGACGACTGGCACGGCACGACTCGTCGCTCCAGCCGCTGGCGCCCGAGGTCGTCGAGCGGATCCGCGGGAGCGCGGGCGACGACGACGGGTCGCTGGTCGACGCACTGGACTTCGTGCTGCGGCAGAAGCCCGATCACGGCTGGCTCGCCGGATTCACCCTTGACGCGCGTGAACGGCTGCGCGAGGCGGGATCGGTCTTCGCCGCTCTCCGCCAGGCGAGCGGGATGCCGATCCCCGAACTCGTGCGGCTGATCGAGCTTGAGCTGCGGCTTGACATCGAGCTCGCCGCGAACGAGTCCCGTGGTCCGGCGCGTGTCGCCTCCGCGCAGTTGCGCGCGTTCGTCGACGAGGTGCACGCGTTCCTCGCGGCCGACGAGACCGGCTCGCTGTCGAGCCTGCTGGCCTGGCTCGAGCACGCCGAGCAGCTCGACGAGTTCGCCCCGCGCACCGAGCCGCCCGAGGACGACGTCGTGCAGCTGCTCACGATCCACGGCTCGAAGGGCCTCGAGTGGGACGCCGTCGCGGTCGTGCGCCTGGTCAAGGATGAGCTGCCCAGCGCCCCCCGCGACACGAAGGCCTGGCTCGGCTTCGGCGTGCTGCCCTACGCCTTCCGCGGGGATGCGACCTGGCTGCCGCTGCTCGCGTGGCAGTCGGCGCAGACGCAGCAGGACCTCAAAGACGCCTTCGCGGCGTTCGTCGAGGCGAACCGCGCGCGCCAGCTCGAAGAGGACCGCCGGCTCGCCTACGTCGCCGTGACGCGGGCGCGCGATCACCTGCTGCTCACCGGGGCGACCTGGTCGGGCACCAAGCGGCCTCGCAGCCGCAGCGTCTTCTTCGCCGAGATCGCCGAGGCGCTCGGCGTCGACCTCCCCGAGGACGAGCCCGGCGAGGACCCCTACCAGGGTGAGCGCCGCGTCCTGCAGTGGCCGATCGACCCGCTGGGCTCGCGGCGAGGAGCTGTCGCGCACGCCGCCGATGCGGTCCTCACCGCGGCCGGCGAGGCCCGTGCCGACCTCGATCCGCAGGCGGCGCTCCTGCTTGCGGAGCGCGATGCGCGCCGGGCGCGACCGGTTCACACCGCGCCGACCCGCATCCCGGCCTCCCGCTACAAGGAATACGCGGCCGACCTCGAGGGCACTCTTGCGCGCATCGCCCGCCCGATGCCCGAACGGCCCTTCCGGCAGACGCGCCTGGGGACCCTCTTCCACGCGTGGGTCGAGCAGCGGTCCGGTCAGGCGGGGCTGGGCGGCTCGCTCGACGATTCGCTGTGGGAGCTGGACGACGATGCCGCCGGCACCGACGCCTCGGTGGAGGATGCCGCAGCCCTCGCCGCGCTCCGCGAGCGTTTCTTGCGGTCAGAGTGGGCGCACCTGCAGCCGATCGAGGTCGAGACCGAGATCGACTTCACGACGACCGGACCTGACGGGCTGCCCCACATCGTCATCTGCAAGCTCGATGCCGTGTATCGCCGCGAGGACCGGGGCGGACGCATCGAGATCGTCGACTGGAAGACCGGAGCGGCTCCGCGCACCCCCGCAGAGAAGGACGAGCGGATGCTGCAGCTCGAGCTCTATCGCCAGGCCTACCACGCGAAGCACGGCGTCGCGCTGGAAGACATCGACGTGGCCCTCTACTACGTGGCGGAGGACGCCATCCTGCGGAACTGATCGGCCGCGCCGACGGGCTCAGTCCGACAACCAGCGACGGAGCGCGGCCTCGGACGCGCGCTCGGCGTCGGCCGCGGCATCCGTCCCGTCCTCCCGGCGCGTGCCGCCGTCGGGCGGCGTGGCGCCGGGCAGCGGGATCGGCGATGTCGAGACGTCGTCGCCGGCGGGCGGCGTGGGCTCACTCTGCGGCGCTTCTGCGGGGTCGTCGATCGGGTCGAGCAGGGGAGCCTCGTCGCCGGTTTCGTCCACGACGCCGGTGTCTGACGGGGGCTCCTCATCGGCCACCCAGCGCGCGAGCTCGTCGGGGTCGTAGGCGTCGGTCTGCATCGACGTGTCGACAGTGGCCGCAGCGGACTCCGGCATCCGGTCGAGCAGCGCGATCGCGTCTTCGACGTCGAGGGAGCCGTCGCCGACGAAATCGTCGCCCGTCACCCCGGCTGCGAGGGACTCCAGCAGCTCGACCGCATCGGCGACGATGTCGTCGCGCGCCTCGTCGTGCCCGTGGATCAGCCATTTCGCGAACTCGAGCTCGGCGTACAGGCGTGCGCGCTCGCGTACCCGCGCGTCGGGGGCACGGCCGCTGCCCGCCACATACGCGGCGAAGACGTCGTCGGCGGCATCGGGCGCCGAGGCGAGCCACTGCAGGTCCGTAGCGGGGTCGCCGACCGACAGACCGTGCCAGTCGAGCAGCCCGGTGACCGTGGGGACGCCGTCGAGGTCTTCGAGCAGGAACGCTCCGGTTCCCACGCCGTCGAGCACCACGGCCGACTCGAACCGCCACAGTTCCTCGGCGTCGACGGCGCGCTGCCAGCGGTCCTGAAGCTGCAGGGGGAGCCGTCGCGTGGCGACCGCTCTGTCGATGAGCCGCGTCACGTCGGCGCGGACCTGCTGCGGGGTGCGCGCCGGCAGCCCTTCGGATTTGACCACCGAATGGGGGAGCGCGTGCACCGCTGCGAGCGAGGCGCCCAGCGACGTCGCGACGCCGCGACCGGGCGGGAGATGGGCGGCGTCGACACGGTAACCGGACAGGAAGCCGACCACGACGGCGCGGGCGTCTCCGACGGCCGCCTCGCCGAGCAGCTCTGGCGCACGGAAGGGGAGGAGGCTGCGCACGCCCGGGGTGAGCGCGTTGAGCGCGCGCACCTCGGCGGCGAGTTCGGTGGCGGAGTCCTCGTCGGCGGGGACACGCACGACGACCCGGCGTCCGTCGTCGAGATCGGCGATCGCCGCGTCGTAGCGCCCGGTGGTCCCCTCGGTCAGCACACCGACCCCGACGACCCCTGCCCCCGGAAGAGCCGAGGTGACGGACGCGGCTAGAGTGAGGGGTGAGCGTGCCATGTGCCCAGGGTAGGTCGGGCACGCGTGACAGTCCCCGCGCCACGCCCGGCCCTATCGACGAAGCGGAGCATCCTCGATGACGGCCACAGGCACCGCCGGAGAACCGCCGCTCGCACGCACCGGCTTCGGCCGGGCGGCCGAGGAGCGGGCGATTCCCGACGTGGTCGACGTGGCCCGAGCGGATGCCGCCACCCGCGTCCTCGTGGTGGCCGGCGATGCCGCGCCGCTCGCCGGCGCCGATGCGTTGGAGTGGATCCCCGCCGACGCCGTACCGGACGGCGCGGAGTGGGCGCTGCTCGGCCGCGACGACGAAGGGCGAGCGCTGCTGACCGCGGTCTTCCCTGCCGGCGATGACACGCCGTTCGCGGCGGCCGCCGGGTGGGCGGGTCTGCGCAGTGTCGGGGGAACCCTCGACGCCTTCGACTCCAGCGCGTTCGTCGAGGCGCTGAGCCTGGGCCGCTGGCTGCTCGACTCCCGGTTCTGCCCGGCGTGCGGGGCGCTCACCGAGCTCGGCGACGCGGGCTGGTCGCGCCGGTGCCCCGTGTGCGGACGGCAGCACTTCCCGCGCACCGACCCCGCCGTGATCGTCGCGATCACCAGTGCGACCGATCCCGACTTGCTGCTGCTCGGGTCCAACGCCCTGTGGGGCGCCGACCGCTTCTCGTGCTTCGCCGGGTTCGTCGAGGCCGGTGAGTCGCTCGAGACCGCGGTGCGGCGCGAGGTCGCCGAGGAGTCCGGCATCGACGTCGGGACCGTGACCTATCGCGGATCGCAGGCATGGCCCTACCCGCGCTCGCTGATGCTCGGGTTCTTCGCCGAGGCCCGCGATGACGCGGCGGCCCGCGCCGACGGCGAAGAGATCGCGGCCGTGCGCTGGTTCACGCGCGACGAGATCGGTCGCTCGCTTGAGGGTGCGTCCGACATCGTGCTGCCGGGCCGCGCCTCGATCGCCCACCGCCTGATCGCCGACTGGCACGCGGGGGTGCGATGAGCGGCGGCGCTCTCGCCGGTCTCGACGAGCACCAGCTCGAAGCGGTCCGCGCGCTGCGCGGCCCCGTCGTCGTGCTCGCCGGTGCGGGTACCGGAAAGACGCGGGTGATCACACACCGCATCGCCCACGGCGTCGACACCGGCGCCTACTCGCCGGGCCGGGTGATGGCGGTGACCTTCACCGCCAAAGCCGCGGGCGAGATGCGCGGAAGGCTGCGGGCGCTCGGCGTCGGCGGGGTCTCGGCGCGCACCTTCCACGCGGCAGCGCTGGCGCAGCTGAACTTCTTCTGGCCGACGCTGGCCGGCGACACGGCGCCCGGCATCATCGACAACAAGGTCAAGCTCCTCGCCCATGCCGCCGACGGCGTGGGGCTCTCGCCCGACGTCGCGACGCTGCGCGACGTGGCGTCCGAGATCGAGTGGCGAAAGGTCTCGATGCTGAGCATCGACGAATACGCGGCAGTCCGCCCGAACGGTGTCGGACGACTCGGCACCGAGCGCGTCGTCGCGCTGCAGCACGCGTACGAGCGTCTGAAGGACGAGCGCCGACAGCTCGACTTCGAAGACGTGCTGCTGGCGTGCGCCGGCATGCTCGAGGCGGAGCCGCAGGTGGCGAAGGCCGTGCGCGAACAGTACCGGCACTTCACTGTCGACGAGTTCCAGGACGTCTCGCCGCTGCAGAACCGGCTGCTGGAGCTGTGGCTGGGCGACCGCCGCGATCTGTGCGTCGTGGGCGACGCGAGCCAGACGATCTACTCGTTCGCGGGCGCCGACGCCGGCTTCCTGCTCGATTTCGACAAGCGCTTCGAGGGCGCCCGCGTGGTGCGCCTGGAGACCAATTACCGCTCGGACGCCGCTGTCCTCGGGGTCGCGAACGAGCTGATGCGGGGGCGCCCGGGCGCGCTGCATCTGACTCCTGCCGAGCACCGCGCCAGCACGGCGGCCGACGAGACGCTTCCCACCGTGACGGCGTTCGAGGACGACCGCGACGAGGCGCGGACCGTCGCTGCCCGCATCGTCGCGCAGATCGCCGCCGGCGCCGACCCTCGCCACATCGCGGTGCTCTACCGTGCGCACGCGCAGTCGGCCGAGCTCGTCGCGGCGCTGGCAGACGCCGGGGTCGCGACGACCGTGCTCGGCGGGCGCCGCTTCTTCGACATGCCGGAGGTGCGCCAGGCTGTCATGGAGTTGCGCGCCGCCGCCGTGGCACCCCTGGAGAGCGGGCTCGTCGACACCGTGCGCGACATCCTGCGCTCCCGCGGGCTGACCGACGACCCGCCCGAGGCCGGGGGAGCCCTGCGCGACGCGTGGGAGGCGCGCGCTGCCCTGCTGCGTCTGGCGGAGGAGGCGCCGGCGGGCACCACGCTGCGCTCGTTCACCGACGAGCTGACCGCTCGCGCGAAGGTGCACGACGAACCGGCGCTGCGGACGGTCACCCTCGCGACGCTGCACGCCGCGAAGGGTCTGGAGTGGGAGCACGTCCACCTGGTCGGCGTGGCCGAGGGGCTGCTGCCGATCTCGTACGCGACGACCTTCGAGCAGGTCGACGAGGAGCGTCGCCTCGCCTACGTCGGCATCACGCGGGCCGGGCGAACGCTGTCGGTGACGTGGGCTCGAGGTGTACGGGAACGGCAGCCGTCGCGGTTCCTGCGAGAGATCGGCAGCGGCACTCTGCGTGCGGTCGGTGCGTCCGGACGTCCCGGTGCAGCGACCCGGAGCGCAGCGCGACCGAGCGGGCCCGCGCGAGACGCCGGTGGCCGCGTTCGTCGATGAGACGGCCCGCCACGATCCCGGCCTCCCAGAGCACCGCCGTCCCCACGTCGACGGCGCGTCCGATCAGCTGGGCGGCCACCGTCGGCCACGACGGATCAGCATCCCGGCGATGCGCCGCCACGCACGCGAGGCACGCCGTCTCACCGGGGATCACCAACGGGCCGATCTCGGCGCCGGATCCGGTCAGGACGACGGGCAGGTGCGGCACGTCGGAGGCCATGAGTGCCGCAGCAGTCCCGGGCGGGACGACACGGGGCACGACGAAGACGACGGCTGCGGGATCCGGCGTCGTCTGATCGATCGCGTCGAACGGATGCCGCACGTCGACGTCGAACCCCGCGGCCGCGAGTCCGCGGGCCACGAGGTCGCGCTGCGCGTCGTCGACCGCGGCGTCACGGTGGAGCGAGACGGTGCGGCGGGGTGCGGCGCCGGCGACGAGTGCGCGGCGGATCAGCGCGAGCAGACGTGTCGCGCCATCGTCCGCCGGCGCGCCCAGTGCGCGGGCGAACGTGACGAACGAACCGTCGGGGATGCCGCGCTCCAGCTCTCGCAGCACCCGCAGCTGCCACGGCTGCGGGTCGTCGAGCACCGCCACCGCTTCGGCGCCGAATTGCAGGGCCGTGGCGGTCCGCCACACCGCCGGATACGCGGGATCGAGGCTCAGCATGCCCCGATCCTGCCGGAGCAGGCGTGGGCGCCGGCCGTTATCCACAGCTCAGCACGCGCGCCGTTCGGGTGAACCGCCTGGGGAGGAGCCCGTTGGACGGGCTACACCGGCCGGTGGTCGTCCGGCGCTCCGCTGTCGTCGCCCGGATCCCCGTCCGTCTCCGCGTCGCCCTCCGCGACGTCGCCGGACGCGTCCTCCGGCGCACCCGACTCGGGGAACTCGCCGGCCAGCAGTCGCGCCAGCGCGTCGTCGAGCTCATCGGGAGCGGGCTCTTCGCCGCGTGCCCGTGCCTCCAGGCGGGCGACCAGCGCCGCCGGATCGTCGATGTCGGACGCGGCCGGCATGAGGTCGGGGTAGTCCCACAGGGCATCCCGCGCGGCCGGGCCGACGGCATCCGTCACCGCACGCCACATCGCGGCGGCCTCGCGCATTCGTCGTGGCCGGATCTCGAGGCCCACGAGGGAGGCGAGCGCGCGCTCGGCGGGACCGCCGACGGCGCGGCGACGCCGGACGGCCTCGGCGATGCGCGGTGCCGAGGGCAGGCGAGAGGTCGCATCCTCGGTCACGACCTCGACCCAGCCCTCGATCGTCGCGAGGAGGTTCTCCAGCCGCGCGAGCGCGGCGTTCTGCGCCTCGGAGCGCGGCGGCAGCAGCGCGCCGCTCTCGAGCGCGGCGCGCAGCTCCTCGGGCTGCGACGGGTCGAAGCGCGAGGCCATGTCTTCGAGCATGTCGGTGTCGACATGGACACCGCGTGCGAAGTCGGTGACCTGCGAGATGACGTGCAGGCGCAGCCACCTGGCGTGACGGAAGAGGCGCGCGTGGGCGAGCTCGCGCGTCGCGATGTAGAGCGCGAGCTGGTCCTCGGGGACTTCGAGGTCACGGCCGAAGTCGGCGAAGTTCTGGGGGAGGATCGCTGCCTGGCCGTCGGGCATCAGGGGGATGCCGACGTCGCCGCCGCTCACGACCTCCTTCGAGAGGCTGCCGATGACCTGACCGAGCTGCGTCGCGAACAGCGAGCCGCCGATCGTGCGCATCAGGCGTCCGGCGCCCTGGACGAGCTCCTGCATGTCTTCGGGGGTCTGTTCGCTCAGCGCCGCGGTGAGCGCATCGGCGATGCTCGTCGCCACGGGTTCGGCGAGCTCCTGCCACACCGGGAGCGTCGCCTCGACCCACGAGCCGCGCGTGATCACGGTGGGCGCCGTCGCGAGCTCGGAGATGCTGGTCGCCTCGCTCAGCCACAGCGTCGCGAGGGAGAACGCCTGGTCGAGATCGGTGCGCTGGCCGGCGGTGACCCCGAGCCCCTCCTGGTTGGCGATGTGGAGGGCCTGGCGCTTGGCCATGTCCCAGGACACGCCGCTGTCGCCGGCGTTCGCGAACACGCCCTGGAGCTGGCGCATGATCTGCTGCATCATCGCCGGGTCGATGTCCATGCCCGACATCCGCGAGAGCTGCTCGGGATCGATGCCGCCCGCGCCGCCCCCGAAGAGCTGCCGCATGAGCTCTTGGAAGTCGTCCTCAGGACTGCGGTCGTCGTCTGCCACTTCAGCCGCCTTTCAGCCGGTCGATGACGTTGCGTTCTACGCTAGTCGCAGCATCCGTCGCACTCCCCGGCCGGGACCTGGAACCCTTACGCCGGTCGCGAACGACCAGGCACTCAGCAACGGCACGGAAGAGAGAGGTCCCGCGTGGCCCTGTTCGACGAGGACACCACCATCCAGCGCGCACCGCGGGAGCCGCTGTCGCGCCGCACCGTCGTGGGCATCTGGGCGCTCGTCGTGGCGATGGTGATCCTGCTCGTCATCACCTTCCTGCCGACGTCGTACGTCATCCAGCAGCCCGGGCCGGTGTACAACACGCTCGGGACCGCGCTGAACTCGGACGGCGAGGAGGTGCCGCTGATCTCGGTCGACGGCGCCGAGACCTACCCGACGGACGGGTCGCTGGACCTGCTCACCGTGCAAGTGCAGGGCAACCGCGAGCACACGCCGTCGTGGTTCGAGCTCGCGATGGCGTGGTTCGATCCGAGCAAGGCGGTGCTGCCGATCGACGCCGTGTTCCCGGCCGGCCAGACCACCGAGCAGCGCAACGAGGAGAGCGCGGCGATGATGGTGGACTCGCAGCAGGAGGCGACCGCCGCGGCGCTCACCGAGCTCGGGTACGACGTCGGCGCGAAGCTCTCGGTGCACTCGGTCATCGACGGCGCGGCCGCGGAGGGCGTGCTCGAAGACGGCGATCTGATCCTCAGCGCCGACGGCCAGAGCGTGACCGACGCGAACGCGCTCCGGACGGTCATCAACGACGGCGGGGGCGCGCCCGTCGAGCTGGTGATCGAGCGCGACGGCGCACAGCAGACCGTCTCGGTGACGCCGAAGGAGTCCACCGCCGACGGCGAGACGACCTGGCTCATCGGGGTGACGCTGATCACCGACTACGACTTCCCGATCGACGTGACGATCCAGCTGAACAACGTGGGCGGCCCGAGCGCCGGCATGATGTTCGCGCTCGGCATCATCGACACGCTGACGCCGGGCGAGCTCAACGGCGGCGAGCAGGTCGCCGGCACGGGGACCATCACCGCCGACGGCACGGTGGGCCCGATCGGCGGCATCCGTCAGAAGATGTGGGGCGCGCTGGATGCCGGCGCCGACTGGTTCCTGGCACCCGACTCGAACTGCGACGAAGTCCTGGGGCACATCCCCGGTGATCTGCAGGTCTTCTCGGTCAAGACGCTCGACGACTCGCTGAAGGTGCTCGAGACGATCAACGACGGCGGGGACCTCGACGCCCTGCCGACCTGCACCGCCCGCTGAGGGCATGCGCGCCGCGGAATTCTGGGGGTTCGCCCAGCGCGGACAAAGCATCGGCCATGAGTGGCCCGCCTAGGATGGGACCGTGACCACGACCTCAGCGCCGACCCCGGCCACACCGTCCCGCACCCGACGCGTCATCGCCATCACCCTGGTGGTCATCGCTGCGCTCGTGGTGGCCTTCTTCGTGTTCGCGAGTCTGTACGCGGACTGGCTCTGGTTCGATCAGCTGGGCTTCCAGTCGGTGCTGACGACCCAGTGGATCGCACGGGTCGTGATGTTCCTGGTCGGCTTCCTCGGCATGGCGGTCCCGGTGTGGCTGTCGATCCAGCTCGCCTACCGCCTGCGCCCCGTGTACGCGCGACTGAGCTCTCAGCTCGATCGCTACCAGGAGGTCGTGGAGCCGCTGCGCCGCCTCGCGATGTGGGGCATCCCGATCTTCTTCGGCTTCTTCGCCGGGTTCGCGGCGTCCGCCCAGTGGGAGACCACGTGGCTGTGGTTCAACGGCGTCAAGACCGACACGACGGACCCGCAGTTCCACCTCGACACCGGGTTCTACATGTTCGCGCTGCCGTTCTGGACGTCGCTGGTCGGCTTCCTGTCGGCCGTGCTGCTGGTGTGCCTGCTGGTCACGGCGCTGGTGTCGTACCTGTACGGCTCGGTGCGGATCGGCCAGCGCGAGCTGCGCATCTCGAAGTCCGCCCGCATCCAGCTCGCCGTCATCGCCGGCCTCTACCTGCTGGTGCAGGGGGTCAGCCTCTGGCTCGACCGCTACCGGACCCTCGTCGAGTCCGGTGCGGACGGGCGCATCACCGGTCCGGGCTACACCGGCGTGAACGCGATCATCCCCGGCCAGACGATCCTCGCCTTCGCCGCCGTGATCGTGGCGATCCTCTTCTTCATCACCGCGATCATCGGCCGCTGGCGCTACCCCCTCGTGGCCACCGCGCTGCTGGTCGTCTCGGCCATCGTGCTCGGCGTGGGATACCCGTGGGTCGTCAACACGTTCAACGTCCAGCCGAACCGGTTCTCGCTCGAGCAGGACTACTACCAGCGCAACGTCGACATGACCAAGACGGCATACGGCATCGACGGGCTCGACAAGCAGGACTTCGAGGCCGTCACCGATGTCGAGGCCGGACAGCTGCGCGAGGACGCGGGCACGACGGCCCAGATCCGCGTGATGGACCCGGCGATCGTGTCGCCGACGGTGCGTCAGCTCGAGCAGTACCGCTCGTACTACCAGTTCGCCGATCCGCTCGACGTGGACCGCTACGACATCGACGGCACCTCGCAGGACACGGTGGTGTCGGTCCGCGAGCTCAACCTAGAGCAGCTCGGGGCCGCCAACGACTGGCAGAACAGCGCGGTCGTGTACACCCACGGCTACGGCATCGTCGCGGCCAAGGGCAACGACCGCACGGTCGACGGCAACCCGGTGTTCCTGGAGCGCGGCATCCCGGCATCCGGCTTCCTCTCGAATGAAGAGGACTTCCAGCCGCGCGTGTACTTCGGCGAGTACTCGCCCACGTACTCGATCGTCGGCGGCCCGAAGGACTCCGAGCCCATCGAGCTGGACTACCCGTCGGGTCAGGACGACACGTCCAACGAGACGAAGACCACGTTCGAGGGCAACGGCGGACCGAGCCTGGGCAACGTCTTCAACCGGCTCATCTATGCGCTGAAGTTCCAGGCCGAGCAGATCCTGTTCTCGGACTACGTCAACGAGGACTCGCAGATCCTCTACGACCGCAGCCCGCTCGAGCGCGTCCAGAAGGTCGCGCCGTACCTGACGCTCGACAACGACCCGTACCCGTCGGTGGTCGACGGCCGGATCGTCTGGATCGTCGACGGCTACACGCTGAGCGCGAACTACCCGTACTCGTCGACGGTGAGCCTCACCTCGGCGATCTCGGACTCCAGCAATCCTGCGCCGCGCTTCGCGCTGGACGACATCAACTACATCCGCAACTCGGTCAAGGCCACCGTCGACGCGTACGACGGAAAGGTCACCCTGTACGCGTGGGATGACCAGGACCCGGTGCTGAAGTCGTGGCAGAAGGTCTACCCGTCGACGGTCAAGCCGATCAGCGACATGTCGGCCGAGCTCATGAGCCACGTCCGCTACCCGACAGACCTGTTCAAGGTGCAGCGCACGATCCTGGGCGTCTACCACGTCGACGACGCACGTTCGTTCTACCAGAGCGACAACCGCTGGAAGACGCCGAACGACCCCCAGGCCGACACGCAGCTGCAGCCGCCGTACTACCTGACGATGCAGATGCCGGGGCAGACGGCGCCGACGTACTCGATGTTCACCTCGTTCATCCCGTCCGGTGAGGGCCGGAACGTCCTCATGGGCTATCTCGCCGTCGACTCGAACGCGGGCAATGAGGCGGGTAAGAAGAGCTCCGACTACGGCAAGCTCCGAATGCTCGAGATCAGCGCCAAGACGACGGTGCCCGGCCCCGGCCAGGTGCAGAACAACTTCGACGCGCAACCCGAGGTCTCGTCGTTCGTCAACCTGCTCAAACAGGGCGACTCGAACGTGCTGAAGGGCAACCTGCTGACGCTCCCCGTCGGCGGCGGACTCCTCTATGTGCAGCCGGTCTTCGTGCAGTCGTCGGGGGCGACGAGCTTCCCGTCGCTGCAGAAGGTGCTGGTCTCGTTCGGCAACGAGGTCGCCTTCGAAGACACGCTGAACGAGGCGCTCGACGTGCTGTTCGGCGGCGATTCGGGAGCGGACGCCGGTGACACCGACGTCCCGACCGATCCGAATGCGACGCCCACGCCGCAGCCGACTCCCGAGCCGACGCCCGAGCCCACCACGCCGACGCAGCCGACGAGCGAGTACGACCAGGCGCTGCAGGACGCGAACCAGGCCCTGATCGACCGTGAGGCGGCGCTGCAGAAGGGCGACTGGACGGCGTACGGCGAGGCCGACGCGCGGCTGACCGCCGCGATCCGCACGCTCATCGAGCTCGGCGACCAGAAGTAGCGCCGGCGCGACGAAGGGCCGCTCGTCTTCGGACGGGCGGCCCTTCTCGGTCGCCGGGCCGCGGGCTCCGTCAGGCGGTGAGCGCGGCGTACCAGATGAGCAGCAGCGTCACCACGAAGCCGGAGAACTGGTTGAGCCACAGGAATCGTCGCCACCCGGCGGTCGCCGCTGCGGCGTCGGCATCCGTGATCCGCCGAAACGGCCACACCGTCACCAGGTACGGCACGGCGAGCAGGGCGGCGAGCGGCCCCGGCCAGGCGGTCAGCAGCATCGCGGCCCCGGCGGCGGCGTAGCAGACGAGGGCGAACCGCACGGTCCACCGTGCACCGCGCACGGTCGCGATCGAGGCGATGCCGGCCTCGCGGTCCGCCACGACGTCCTGTACGGCTCCGAACGCGTGAGAGCCGACGCCCCACAAGGCGAAGGCGACGACGATCATCGCGAGCTGCCACGTCCACGCGGCGCCGGCGAGCACGAGGCCGTACACGGCCGGCGAGAAGAAGTGGATGCTGCTGGTCAGCGAGTCGAGGAAGGGCCGCTCCTTCAGGCGCAGCGGGGGAGCACTGTAGAACACGACGAAGAAGAGGCTCGCGGCCAGTACCGCCCACGACGCCGGGTCGCCCGCCGCGACGAGGTACACGACGAACGGCAGGCACACGAGCGCGGCGGTCACGATGGTCACGCGATGAAGCCGCTGGTCGAGCACCGCGCCGTGCGCCCCGCCCTTGCGGGGATTGCGCAGATCGGACTCGTAGTCGAACACGTCGTTGATCCCGTACATCGTGAGGTTGTAGGGGATCAGGAAGAACAGCGTGCCCGTGACGAGCGTGAGGTCGATCCCGCGCGTGGTCATCAGGTAGGCCGCGGCGAACGGGTACGCCGTGTTGATCCAGCTCACCGGCCGTGAAGACACCAGCAGCCGGCGCGCCACGGCACCGAGGCGCAGCGGCTCCGCGACGGTCACGCGTCAGCCTCCGGTGCGCGTGCGGCCAGCGTGAACACGGCCGGGACCAGGAACGCCGCGCAGAGCGGATACGCGAGGTCCTCCACCGGCGCGAGCCCGATCCGCAGGCCGGAGATCAAGTGGGCAGGGTAGGTGAAGAGCCCGACGGCGATCATGACGTTGTCGAAGATCGCCGTGAGGACGATGAGGATGCCGGCGGCCACGGCCGACGCCGCCATCCGCCCGGCGAACCGGGGACGTCGCGCGGTCAGCAGCACGACCACTGCGGTCAGCAGCAGGAAGGGTACGAGGGCGAGGGCGTAGGTCACGGGTGCTCCTCCGGCCGGGAGGCGACGGCATCCATTCTCCGACGGGCCATCACGCGGGAGGCGCCGGCCCACGCGACGAGCGCGAGGTAGCTCAGGAAGGCGAGGAACACCGGCTCCTCGACGGGCAGATGCGGCGCGAGGTCGAGGCCGAGCAGCAGCGGGCTGTCCCCTTTCACGAACACGCCCAGCGCGATGCCCAGGGCGTCGCACGCGAGGAAGAACGCCGTTCCCGCCGCGACGGCGACGGCGGTGGGCGTGGGGGCCGCCCACGCCGCCAGACGCCAGCGGCGGTCGAGCAGCGCCACGCCGGCAGCGCTCACGAGGATCGCGAGAAGGTAGACGCCAGGCATGTCTCATACCCTCGCAGGCTCGGCGAGCGGTCCGGGGGAGCGATCGCCGCGCGAGCGCTTGAGGACGAGCTCGGCCGAGATGAGGCACATCGGCAGGCCGATCCCCGGCAGGGTCGACGCACCGACATAGGCGAGGCCGTCGACCTTGCGCGAGGCGTTGCGGGGCCGGAACACCGCGCTCTGCCGCAGCGTGTGCGCCAGGCCGAGCGCGTTGCCGCGCCACGCGCCGAACTCGTGCGCGAAGTCGCCCGGGGCCACGGTGCGGCGCACGACGATGCGGCGCGCGAGGTCGGGGATGCCGCACCACTGCGACAGCTGCGCGATGACGCGGTCCGCGGCCGCCTCGACCGCCGGGTCGCCGGTCCCGTCCACCCCGCCGCGGCCGATCCCGGGATCAGCGGGGACCGGCACGAGGGCGAAGAGGTTCTCGTGCCCCGCGGGCGCGACCTCGGGATCGGTCGCACTCGGCCGGCACACGTAGAGCGAGGCCGGATCGGGGATGCTCGGGCGCCGGCCGAAGATGCTGTCGAATCCGGCCCGCCAGTCCTGGGAGAACAGCAGGGTGTGGTGCGCGAGTTCGGGGAGTGCGCCCTTCACCCCGAGCATCAGCAGCAGGGCGCCGGGACTCGGGGTGCGCGACCGCCACCATCGCTCCGGGTACGTCTGCAGGTCACGCGGCAGCAGGTCGGTCTCAGTGGCGTGCAGATCCGCCCCCGATACCACGAGGTCGGCGGCGATCTGGCTTCCGTCCGACAGCTGGACCCCGCTCGCCCGCCTCGCGGCGGTGAGGATCGCGGCCACCCGCGCGCGGGTGCGGATGCGGACCCCGGATGCCTCGGCCAGGCGGCTGACCGCGCGGATGATCTCAGAGAATCCGCCGCGGGGGTACAGCACGTGCTCGTCGAGATCGAGATGGCTCATCAGGTGGTAGAGGCTCGGCACGCCGTACGGCGAGCCGCCGAGGAACACCGCGGGGTACTGCAGGATCTGACGCAGCCGCGGATCGGTGAACCTGCTCTCGACGTGGCGCGCGAGGCTCCGGGTGAGCAGCGGCGCCAGCTGCGGCATCCGGCGCAGCAGTTCCGGGTCGCGAAGGCCCGATGTGGTCTCGTACGTGTCGTAGAGGAAGCGCGAGACCGCGAGGCCGTACGCGTCGGCAGCCGAGTCGAGATAGGCGTCCAGCCGTGCCCCGGCCCCGGGTTCGACGGTGTCGAACAGGGCCGTCGCCCGAGCGCGCCCCGAACGCACGTCGAGCGGAGCCAGCCCGGTCGACGGGTCCGAGTACACCCGGTAGGCGGGGTCCAGGCGCACGAGGTCGAGCTCCTGAGCGGCAGACGTGCCGAGCAGGCCGAAATAGTGGTCGAACACCTCGGGCATGAGGTACCAGCTGGGCCCGGTGTCGAAGCGGAATCCGTCGCGCTCCCACGTGCCCGCCCGGCCGCCGAGCTGGGCGCGGGCTTCGAGCACCGTCACATCCCAGTCGTCTCGCGCGAGCAGTGCCGCCGCGGCCAGTCCCGCGATCCCGCCGCCGACGACGACGGCGCGGCGGCCGTCGCGCGCGCTCACGCCCCGGCTCCGCGCGGCGCGAAGCCCAGCATCGCTCGCGCGGCCAGCCCGGCCTTGACCGCGTCGGGCACGCGTACCCGGACGTCGTCGGCCGACGCGGACCGCAGCCGTGCGGCGAGCGCGGCGAACAGGTCGTGGGCGGCGGTGACGGCCCTGCGGCAGTCCGCCGGCAGCTCCGGGACGACCCGCGCCGCGGCGGCGAGGTCGCGGTCGATGCGGTCGAGCACCACGAACCTGTCTTCGGGCGCGGCGAGGCCGAGGTAGTCACGCCCGAGGCGCACTCGGTCGTCCTGCAGGTCGCGCAGGAAGTTGACCTCCTGGAACGCGGCGCCGAGACGTCGGGCGCCGTCGACGAGTTCGGGCGCGGGCGCGACGGGATGCGACGCCCCGGCGTTCACGAACACCTGCAGGCACATGAGCCCGATGACCTCCGCAGAACCGTAGATGTAGACGTCGTGAGAAGCGGCGTCGTGACGGCTCACGCGCAGGTCGGCGCGCATCGACGCGAAGAACGGTTCGATGAGGTCAGGGCCGATCCCGCACTCGCGTGCCGTGTGCGCGAACGCATGCAGGACGAGGTTGCTGCTGAAGCCGAGCGTGACCGCTGCGAGGCACTCCTCCTCCAGCCGGTCGAGCACCGCTTCGGCCTCGACCGGCGTGAGGCCCGCCTCCAGCGCCGGACCGTCGACGATCTCGTCGGCCACGCGTGCGAGCGCGTACACGTTGCGCACGTGCGGTCGCGGCCGGGGGCCCAGCAGCCGGCACGCCAGGCCGAACGAGGTCGAGTACCGCGCGATGACCGCGGCGGCGGCATCCACCGCCGTCCGGTCGTAGAGGGCGAGCCCGGTGGCAGCCTGCGTCGTGGGCGCGTTCACGGGATCCTCCGTTCGATCTCGTCTGCGAGGGTGCGCAGCAGGACCCCTGCGCGGAGCGGGAGCGAGGCGTCCTGCGCGCTGACGCGGACCTCGTCGAGCATCCCGGCGACCATGCCGGCCAGGCGCTCGCGCGCACCGCTGCTGGCGAGGACGGCTTGCGCCTCGCGGACAGCGATCGGGCCGGTGGCCGCATTCGCCAGCGCAGTATCGACCCCGGGCGCTGCGCCCGATTCGCGTGCCAGGGCGATCAGCGGCGTCTGCTTGGTCTCGCGCAGATCCGGCCCGCTGTCGCGGCCGGTCTGCGCGGCGGTGCCGAACGCTCCGATCAGGTCGTCCACGAGCTGGAAGGCGAGACCGAGCCGCCCGCCGACGTCGCCGAGCAGGCGCACGGCGGCCGGATCGGCGCCGGCCAGCAGCGCACCCGCCTGCAACGGTGCCCGGAACGAGTAGACGGCCGTCTTCTGGAACGCGGTGCGCAAGGTGGTGGTCCGCGAAGGACGTGTCGACGAGACCGCGTTCTCGACATCGGCGAGCTCGCCCGCCGCAGAGACCAGGACGGCATCGTCCAGCAGCGCGAACAGCCGATCCTTGACGACCGGTCCGGCGGGGGCCATCGCGACGAGCCGGAACGCCTCGTGCAGGAGCAGATCGCCGGCGAGGATGGCGGCCGCGTCGCCGAGCGTCGCCGCGCCGGCCGCGTCGGCGCCGGCGGCACGTGCACGTGCGCGGAACTCTCCGCCCACGTTGGGGACTCCCCGGCGCTCGATGTCGTGGTCGATCACGTCGTCGTGCACGACGAAGGCGGTGTGGAGCAGCTCGAAGGCGGCGGCCACCGAGAGCACGGCGGGGCGCTCCGCCTCGGCGCCGTGGAACGCGGCGAACGCCGCCGTGACCAGCGCGGGGCGCAGGCCCTTTCCGCCGTGCGCCGCGCGGCCGATGGCATCGGCGAGCGCGCCGAAGCCGGCGCCCAGCTCGTCGGCCCGGTCCCTGATGCGGGCGAGCGAACCGTCGATCGCCGTCGCGACGGCGGGATCGGCGGCGATCATGACGCCCTCCGACGGGGAACGGCGCCGTCGAAGAGGTGAAGGCGCTGGGCCTGCAGCACGAGCCACGGCGAGAACGCCCACGGCGTCGCCTCGAGCGATACGGCGAGATCCTCGGGGTCGACCCAGCGCGCGTCGAGCACTTCCCGTGGGTTGAGGATGGGCTCGTCGTCGGTGCGCGCGATGTACACCGGGCAGACCTCGTGCTCGACGATCCCTGCCGCGTCGGTGGCACGGTAGCGGAACAGCGGAAGCGCGACCTCGAGGTCGTGCAGGGTCAGGCCGAGCTCGAGGTCGGCGTGGCGGCGCACCGCCGCCACGACCGGCTCCGCCGGCCGCGGGTGACCGCAGAAGGAGTTGGTCCACACCCCGGGCCAGGTGCGCTTGCTGAGCGCACGCCGTGTGATGAGCACCTGGCCGTCGCCGTTGACGACATGGCACGAGAAGGCCAGGTGAAGCGCCGTCTCGGCGCCGTGGACCGTCGACTTCGGCGCGGTGCCTATCGCCCGGCCGTCGTCATCGAGCAGTACCACCAGTTCGGCCTCGGTCATCGGACGCCTCCTCCACCAATCGCTAGTTTAGCTAGCAATTCCTTTTGTGCGATGCTACAACGGGTTGGAGGGAACGTCCACGATGTCGGAGAGATGGCTGCCGCAGACGGATCACGAGCGCGCGGTGATGCGCGTGCTGACGTCGATCCGTGGCATGAGCGATGCCATGGAGCGCATGCACAGCGGCATGAAGGGCGACATGGACATGAACGCGACGGACGTCGCGGCGCTGCGCCTGCTCATCATCCGTGAGCAGCAGAAGCGCTCCGTCAGTCCTCATGACATCGCGCGGCACCTGCGCATCTCGACGGCGTCCACGACGAAGCTGCTGGACCGGCTGGAGGCATCGGGGCACGTGGAGCGCCTTGCGCATCCGACGGACCGCCGTGGACGCGTCGTGGTGCTCACTGACGAGTCGCGGGCCGCGTTCTTCCGCATCTTCGGCGTGCGGCTGCGGGCGATGCGCGAGATGGCGCTGCGCTTCGACGAGGACGAGCTGGCGATCGTCGGGCGCTTCCTGGACGATCTCGCGGGAGCGATGGATCCGTCGGACTGACGGCCGGATGCGTCCCGGCGCTACGCGAGGACGAAGGTGACGAAGCCCAGGCTGCGTCGGTGACCGCGCAGCCACGAGGTCCAGGCGCGATCGAGATCCGCACGGACTGGATGCTGCCGGCGCACCGCTTCCGGCTGGGCGGCGAGCCACAGCTCCCTCTCGCGGAAGTGCCCGACCTCGTAGGCGTCCCACTCGGTGCGCGTGGTGTCGTGCAGATCGAGGATGCGCCAGCCCGCGGCATGCAGTTCGTCCACCAGGTCTGCGAGCGTGGCGCAGTCATCCAGGGAGGCGCCGGGCCACATGTGCGCCAACTCGTCGGCCGTCGGCGTCCGCGCCCAGTACTCCAGGCCGAGCACCGCACGGCCGCCCGGACGGACGTCCTCCCGCAGCGCCCGCATCGCCTCGGCCGGGCCGCCCAGCGCGTGGTGGGCGCCCATGCTGATCAGCAGGTCGGCCGGTTCGCGATGCTCGGCCGCTCGGCCGGCGACGAATGTCACGCGATCCGCGAGCCCCCGGTCCGCGGCGGCCTCCCGGGCGCGGACGAGATCGGTGGCGTCGATGTCGTCGCCCGCACCGGTCGCGCCGGGTGACGCCGCGAGCGCCTGCAGCAGCGCCTCGCCCCAGCCGCAGCCGTGGTCGACGATGCGCTGCGGGCCGTGCTCGGTCGCGCGGGCGAGCAGGCGCGACAGCGCGTCCTGCGAGAGCGGGGAGTTGATCGTCAGGTGGGCGCCGGTCCCGGCGGGCGGGGGCATGTCATCGGCCATCCGGCGAGTCAATCAGCGCAGCGCAATCGAGGCAACTGCGGCTGATGTCGGGCGCGCAAGTGAAAGGCCCCCTGATCAGATTTCCCTGATCAGGGGGCCTTCTTTGTTGCGGGGACAGGATTTGAACCTGCGACCTCTGGGTTATGAGCCCAGCGAGCTACCGAGCTGCTCCACCCCGCGGCACAAGGAATAGCCTAGCACGCGTTTTGAGTGCCGCCGACCACACGGCGGGATGGGTTGCCCCGCCCGCTCCGTCCGCGTCAGGATGAACCCATGCCGGAGGACCCCCGTCACCATCCCGAAGACGACCGCATCGACGGTCGCGACGAGAGCCCGGCGGAGCGTGCCGACCGCAACTGGAGCGAGGTTCTGCAGGAGCTGCGCGTGCTGCAGACCGGCACGCAGATCCTGACCGGCTTCCTGCTCGCGCTGGCCTTCCAGCCCGCGTTCTCCGAGCTGACCGGTCCGCAGCGGACCGCGTATCTGGCGCTCGTCGTTCTCGCGGCGCTCAGCTCGATCGTGGCACTGGCTCCGGTGGCGCTGCACCGCGCGGTGTTCCAGCACGGTGTGAAGCCCGCCGTCGTCCGCTACGGCCACCTGGCGCTCGTGACGGCACTCATCACTGTCGCCGTGCTCGTCGTGGGCGTCGTGGCGTTCGTGTTCGATGTCGTGGTGGGCGGCTACACGTTCTGGTGGGCGATCGTGCTGCTCTCGGCGATCATCATCACGCTGTGGCTGGTGGTTCCCGGGATCATCCGCGTCCGGGCGCGCGGGATCGGAGAGAGGCGATGACCGACACCTTCGCGATCGCGGTGGCACAGTTCGCGCCGACGGCCGACGCTGCCGCCAACCTCGACGCCGTCGCGCAGCTCGTCGCGACGGCATGCCGTCGCGGGGCGCGGCTGGTCGTGCTGCCCGAGTACTCCAGCTACTTCGTCGACCCCTTCGACACGTCGCTGGCCGAGAACGCGCAGGAGCTCGACGGGCCGTTCGTGCAGCGGCTGACCGCGATCGCGGGCGAGCACGACGTGGTCGTGGTCGCGGGCCTCCTGGAGAAGGCGGGCGACGGGCGTCGCGTACGCAACACCGTCGTCGCTGTCGGCGCCGGCGGGCTGATCGCGCACTATCGCAAGCTGCACCTGTACGACGCATTCGGCCAGCGCGAGTCGGACTGGGTCGAGCCGGGCGATCTCGCACCGCCGCTGACGTTCGCGCTCGGCGGTCTGCGCTTCGGGCTGATGACGTGCTACGACCTGCGGTTCCCCGAGGTCGGACGACAGCTCGTGGATGCCGGCGCCGACGTGCTGCTGGTGCCCGCCGAGTGGGTGCGCGGGCCGCTCAAGGAGCACCACTGGCGGACTCTCCTGCACGCGCGAGCGATCGAGAACACGGTCTTCGTGGCGGCGGCGGACCATCCGCCGCCCCTGGGCGTGGGCAATTCGCTGATCGTCGATCCGCAGGGCGTCGAGCTCGCGGCCGTCGGCACGGCGACCGACGTGGCGGTGGCGCACCTCGATGTCGGGGCGATCGCGCGCGTCAGGCGGGTCAACCCGGCGCTGACGCTGCGCCGGTTCCGCGTAGAGCCCGCCTGAGATGGCCCGAGGCGCCGCTCAGGTCAGGAGGGAGAGACGGGATGCCGCCTCTTCGAGCACCTCGACCCGCTTGCAGGCCGCGAACCGGACGAGCGTGGCGTACTCGCCGCGGCGCTCCGGCGTCACGAACGCCGTGAGCGGGATGGCGACGACTCCAGCGCGCTCGGGGAGAGCGCGGCAGAAGTCGGCTGCATCCACCGCTCCCAAGGCGGCGGCGTCGACGACCGTGAAGTACGAACCCGCGGGCGTCGACACCTCGAAACCCGCGGCGCGCAGCCCCGTGCCCAGCAGATCGCGTTTGGCGCGGAGCGTGTCGGCGATGGCGCGGAAGAAGGCGTCGCCCAGACGCAGCCCGGTGGCGATCGCGGGCTGGAACGCGCTGCCGTTCACGTAGGTGAGGAACTGCTTGACGGCGAGCACGGCGTCCACGAGCGGCGCGGGTCCGCTGATCCAGCCGATCTTCCAGCCGGTGGTCGAGAAGGTCTTGCCGCCCGACGAGATCGTGAGCGTGCGCTCCCACGCGCCGGGCACTGTCGCGATCGGCACGTGGGGTGCCTCGAACACCAGGTGCTCGTACACCTCGTCGGTGAGGATGATCGCGTCGTGCTGCTCGGCCAGGCGCACGACCTCGTCGCGCGCCTCGGCCGAGAACACCGCACCGGTCGGGTTGTGCGGGTCGTTCACGAGGATCACTCGTGTGCGGTCGGTGACCGCACGACGCAGGTCGTCGAGGTCGGGCTGGAAGTCCGGCCAGCGCAGCGGCACCGTGACCAAGCGTGCGCCGGCGAGGGCGACGACCGCCGCGTAGGAGTCATAGTACGGCTCGAACACCACGACCTCATCGTCGGGACCGTCGATGAGCGCCAGCAGCGCCGCCGCGAGCGCCTCGGTCGCCCCCGCCGTGACGATCACGTCGCGTGCCGGGTCGAGGCGGATCCCATAGAAGCGCTCCTGATGCTCGGCGATCGCCGAGAGCAGATCGGGGATGCCGCGTCCCGGCGGGTACTGGTTGACCCCGTTCGCGATAGCCGCACGGGCCGCTTCGAGCACCTCGGCGGGGCCGTCCTCGTCGGGGAATCCCTGCCCGAGGTTGATCGCGCCGGTGCCGGCCGCCAGCGCCGACATCTCGGCGAAGATGGTGGGACGGATCGCTCCGTCGTCACCGACGAGTCCGGCGCCGACGGCGGTGCGGTGCCATGCTCCGGGGATCTGTCGCATCGCTTCACCGTACCGGGCGGGCTCATCCCTGTTGCATAGGCGAGTCCCACTCTCGACATAAGAAACACACAGCATCGATGGGCACAGTGGTGAGTGCTTGGCAGAAGGAGCAACCATGAGCGACATCCAGGGCGACCGCCCGGAAGACCAGACCCCCGCAGTCCCGCCCGTTCCTGCGGCTGAGCCCACCCCGGCGGCGCCGTCGCAGCCCGCCGCCGAGGCTGCGGCTCCCCAGGAGGCCCCCGCGGACGCAACGCCGGTGGAGCCGGCACCGCCCGCCGCGCCGGCGCCCGCACCCGTGGCGCCCGCGCAGGCTCAGGCCGTCCCCGTGCAGCCCGCGGCACCCGCGGCGCAGCCGGCAGCCCCGGCGCAGCCGGCGCCGGGAGCCGCCACGGCGCTGCCGCCCGTGCCCCCCACGCAGCCGCAGGCCGCGCCTGCGCAGCCGGTGGCTCACACGCAGCCCGTCCCGCCTGCCGGCTACCCGGCCCACGCGCAGGCCTACGCCCGCCCGCAGGGCTACGCCGGGCAGCCCGCCGCGTACCCGCAGTCCTACGCGGGTCAGCCCGCTCCGGGCACGCCGGGCGCCTCGTTCGGCGCCGCAGCGGCAGCGGACGCGCAGCCGACGCTGCCGATCAACGGCGCGGCTCCCACGGCGACCGCGGCACCCGCGCCGAAGAAGTCCTCCGGCGCAGGCAAGGTCGTCGGGCTCATCGTCGCCGCCGCGATCGTCGGCGGTGCGGCGGGACTCGGCGGCGCCTACGCAGGCGTCAACTGGTTCGCCCCGACGACGTCGTCGACCGCTGCGGCGAGCCCGCAGACCGTCGTCGTCAACGACAGCGGTCGGGTGAACCAGACCACGGGCATCGCCGCGAAGGTCGTGCCGAGCGTCGTGACCATCGAGGCTACGAGCTCGTCGGCCGCCGGCACCGGTTCGGGCGTCGTGCTCACCAAGGACGGCTACATCGCGACCAACACGCACGTGGTCACCCTCGACGGCGCGACCGCCGACGCGACCATCCGGGTCACGACCTCCGACGGCAAGGTGTACGACGCCGAGGTGGTCGGCACCGACCCGACGTACGACCTCGCGGTCATCAAGTTGAAGGACGCGTCGGGCCTCACCCCGATCGAGTTCGGCGACTCGGGCAAGCTCAACGTCGGCGACACGACTGTCGCGGTCGGCGCTCCGCTGGGCCTGGCCAACTCCGTGACCGAGGGCATCGTGAGCGCGCTCAACCGCTCGATCTCGATCGCCTCGTCGGCAGCTCCTGACAGCGGCGACCAGTCCCAGCAGGACCAACAGGACCAGAACGGCCAGGAGGCGCCGTTCCAGTTCGACTTCGGGCAGGGCCAGACCCAGCAGCAGGCGACGGACACGATCTCCATCGCGGTCATCCAGACCGACGCAGCCATCAACCCCGGCAACTCGGGCGGCGCGCTGGTCGACGCGGACGGCAAGCTCATCGGCATCAACGTCGCGATCGCGACCGCGGGCGGCTCGTCGTCCGACGGCTCGGGCTCGATCGGCGTGGGCTTCTCGATCCCGTCCGACATCGTCAAGCGTGTCACCGACGAGATCATCGAGAACGGCCAGGCCACGCACGGCCTGCTGGGCGCGAGCGTCCGCGCTGCGGCATCGGTCGAGGGCGCCACGATCACCGGCGCTTACATCGCGCAGGTGTCCGACGGCGGCGCTGCGGCGGCCGCAGGGCTGCAGGAGGGCGACATCGTCACCTCGTTCAACGGCGTGCCGATCACCGACGCGACCGACCTCACCGCTCAGGTGCGGGCCGCCGCGGCCGGCAGCAAGGCCGAGCTCACGTACGTGCGCGACGGCAAGGCGCAGACCGTCGAGGTCACGCTGGGAACGCTCGAGCAGTAATCCACACCCCTTCAGGACGCCGTCGTGCGAGCAGGATAGGCTCGCACGATGGCGTCCTTCTCGTTCGGCGCGGGGAATGCCCGAAAGCTCGCGACGATCCCGCTGTACGCCGCCGGACGCGTCCTCACCCTCCTCGTCCCGCGTTCGCGCGACGAATGGGTCTTCGGCTGCGCGGTCGGCGTCGCCGACGGCGCGCTCGCGCTGTGGCAGGCGGCGGCGCCAGACGCCCCACGTGCCGTCTGGCTGGTCGCCTCCGACGGTGAGGCCCGGGATGCCGCGGCCCGAGGTATCCCGTCCGTCCGCAAGAACTCCTGGCGGGGACTGTGGCGCACGGCGCGGGCCCGGGTCGTCATCGTCACCCACGGCTTCGGCGACGTCAACCGCTATGCCGTGACGGGCGCCTTCGTCGTGCAGCTGTGGCACGGCATCCCGCTCAAGCGGATCGGACTGGACTCGCCTGAGACGCTGCGCGTCCCGAGCGTGGTGGCGCGGACGCCGCTCGCGGGGCCCGTGCGCGGACTGCTGCGGGTGATGTACCGGGCGGCGGCGCGGCGGATCCGCGTGCTGCCTGCCGCGTCGCACCTCGTGCGCGGGCGCCTGGAGTCCGCCTTCGGACTTCCCGACGCCGCGGTTCCGGTCACGGGAGACCCGCGCGTGGACGTGCTGTCGCGGGGCACCGCCGACGATCGCCGCGTCGTCGCCCGCGCGGGCATCGGGCTGGCCGTGCCTCGCGCCGATCCGTCGACCCGGTTCGTGCTGTACGCGCCCACGTGGCGCGACGGCGCGCCCGATCCCGCGGTGCCCACCGCCGACGAATGGCGCCGCATCGTGGACGTGCTGACGCGTCGCGATGCGACGCTGCTGGTGCGCTCGCACCCGCTCGGCGCGGGGGAGTACCGCCCGCCGTTCGCGACCGATCGGGTGCAGTCGCTCGGCAGCGACCTGGTCGCCGACGTCACGCCGCTGCTTCCCGGGCTCGACGCCCTCGTGACGGACTACTCGTCCCTCGCCTTCGATGCGGCGCTCGTGCCGCTGCCGACACTGTTCCTCGCACCGGATGTCGACGACTACGCGCGACGCCGCGGCTTCTACGGCACGTACCAGGAGGTCGCCGGCGACGACGCGAGTGTCGACTGGACGCAGACCGCCGCTCAGCTGGACGCCGTGCTCGGCGATGATGACGAACGCGAACGGCGCACCGCGCGTGCCCGCGAGCTCAGCGCGCGTGTCCACGCGCACCGCGACGGCCGCAACGCCCAGAGGGTGTACGGTGCCATTCTGGCCGCGGCCGTCGACGCCCGCCCGAGGGAAGGAACCCGATGACCCAGGCGCGCTTCACGACCGACGCTGGTCCGGCGCTGGAGCTCTCGGGCAACGGCGAGCGGCCGTCGTCGGTCGAGCTGGTCGGTGCGCGTGCGCGGGTCGCGGCGCGCATCACCGGCCGGGGCAAGACGTGGCGCGCGGTTCTGCCGCTGCGCGCCGCGCGCTGGGGCGGGCCTGAGCTGCCGCTGCCGTCCGGGTCGTACGAGGTGCGGATCGTGGATGCCGAGGGTCGCGGCATCCACGCGTCCGAACCGCTGCCGCTCACCCAGCTGGGGACGCTGCGCGCCGCGCTCGACGGCGACCGCCTCGAGGTCGGGCCGCCCATCGATCCCGCGTACGACTCCGGTGAGGGGCAGGACGCCCTCGAGCGCCGCTACGCCACGCGGCCGGCCGCCGGGTTCGAGAACGCCGTGTTCTTCGAGAGCTTCTACGGCCGCAACGCCAGCTGCAACCCGCTCGCGATCGACCGGGAGCTCGTGCGCCGGGCACCGGATGTGACGCGGTACTGGAGCGTCGTCGACCTGTCGGTCGTGGTGCCCGACGGCGCGATCCCTGTCGTCGAAGGCAGTCCGGAGTGGTGGCGCGCCCGCGGCGCCGCGCGTCTGCTCGTCGTCAACGACTGGCTGCGCCGCCGGTTCTCGCGTCGCCGTGGCCAGATCGTGCTGCAGACCTGGCACGGCACGCCGCTCAAGCGGCTCGCGCTGCACCGACCCGGCTTCGACCCGCGGCGCATGGCCGCCGTCGTGCGCGAGTCGCGGCGCTGGAACGTCCTGCTCGCGCAGAACCCCTACGCGGCCCGCATCCTGGGCAAGGCGTACGCGTTCCTCACCCGCCCGGTGTGGGTCGAGGGCTACCCGCGCAACGACGTGCTGACCAACGGCGACGGCGCCGCCACGCGCGAGGCGCTCGGCATCCACCCCGGCGAGCGGGTGCTGCTGTATGCGCCGACGTGGCGCGACGATCGCGACCAGATCGTGGACTTCGTCGATCCGGCCGCGCTCGCCGCCGCCACCGATGCGGTCGTGCTGGTGCGCGGGCACTCCCGCACCCTCCTGCCCGGTCGCGACGCCGAAGGCCCGCGCGTCATCGATGTGACAGGCTTCCCTGACACATCGCTGCTGCTGCTGGCCGCCGACGCGCTCATCACCGACTACTCGTCGGTCATGTTCGACTTCTCGGTGACCGGTAAGCCGATGTACTTCCTGGTGCCCGACATGGAGCACTATCGCGGCCAGCTGCGCGGCTTCTACTTCGACCTGGCGGCGCACGCGCCGGGTCCGGTGGTGCGTACGCAGGACGAGCTCGTCGCGGCGCTGGCCGCAGACGACGCCGCCGAGCACGCCGGGCGCTACCGCGAGTGGCAGGCGAGGTTCAACGCGCGCGATGACGGTCACGCGGCCGAGCGCGTGGTCGCCCGCATCCTCGATCAGGGATTCATCCGCGCCTGACGCGAATCGGGCGGCCAGGCCGTGCCTGGCTCACGGGAGCGGCGTGTTGCGGCTGCCGAGTCGCGACGTGTCGACGGTGTCCTGAGCGCCGCCGACGACGCCGCCGAGGAAACCCCAGCCCCACGCCAGATGCATCGAGGGCAGCACGGCGGCCGTCCACAGCTTGTCGCGCCAGCCGCGGCCGCCGCCGTGACCCAGCGCGACCGCGATGATCAGCGCGGCGTACGCGATCACGGGCAGGTAGACGAGGGATGCCGCCACCGACCACCAGCCGGCCAGCACGCCCGTGAGCTGAAGCACCCCCACGACCATCGCGAGGAGGATCGTGACGACCAGCGCCGGTGGCGCGAAGAACCGGATCGAGTTGCCGCGCCCGAACCGCCGCACGAGTTCGCCGCGCCAGCGTCCGGTGGCCGCGAACTGGCGCACCAGCCGGGCCCAGCTCTCGCGCGGCCAGTAGGTCACCGACAGCGACGGGTCGAACCACACGCGGTAGCCGGCGCGGCGGATGCGGAGGTTCAGCTCCCAGTCCTCGCCGCGCCGGATGCTCTCGTCGAACAGGCCGACCTCTTCCAGGACGCTGCGACGCATCACGCCGAGGTAGGCGGACTCCGCCTCACCCTCGTGCGTGCCGCCGTGATAGGCGCCGCCGCCGAGTCCGATGGGGGAGTTGTAGGCGCGGGCGACCGCGCGCTGGAAGGGGGTCCGCCCGTCGGCGCGCATGACGCCGCCGACGTTGGCCGCCTTCACCCGGTCGAGCGTCTGCAGGGCACGGCGCGCGTACGAGGGATCCAGTTCGGAGTGCGCGTCCACGCGCACGACAGTGGGGTGGCTGCCCGCGCGGATGGCGAGGTTGAGCCCCACCGGTATATCTGCGGCAGGGTTGTCGACGAGCACGATGCGGGGGTCCGCCTGCGCGAGTTCGCGGGCGAGTTCGCTCGTGCCGTCGTTGGAGGGTCCGAGGGCCAGGATGAGCTCCGTCGGCGCGTCGATGTCCTGCGCCAGGACGGTCTCGACCGCGCGCTGAAGGTAGTCCTGTTCATTGAGGACCGGCATGACGAAGCTCACGCCGGCGCCGGGAGGGGGGATGGGGGCGTCCCTGCGTCCGTGTTGCTCGTCCTGCACTGGTCGATCATGTCATGCGCGCCGGTCGATAGGCTGGACGGGTGGGTCTCGTCTCGGATGTGAAGAAGGCGGTCGCGCTCCTCCGGAAGGCCGTGCGCAATCGCTCTGCCGTCATCGACGTCCGTCGGACGCTCGCGACCGGGCCGAAGCATCCGCCGTTCCACTATCGCGTTGCGGTGTACTTCGCCGACGGCGCCGTGAACATGTACCAGATGCGTCAGTGGTACAAGCCGCTGGCAGGGCTGGCGGAGAAGTGGCCCGTCGTCGTGCTGAGCCGTGCCGCGACGGGCGCGGAGGCGCTGCTGGCGGACGATGCGCTCCCGGTGGCGTTCGTGCCCACCGTGCGCGACCTCGAGCGCTTCATCGCCAAGCAGGACATCCGCGTCGTGCTGTACGTCAACCAGAACACGCGCAACTTCCAGATGTTCCGGTACGGGCGCCGGTGGCACGTGTTCATCAACCATGGCGAGTCCGACAAGATGTACATGACCACGAACCAGTACAAGGCGTACGACTACGCGATGATCGCGGGGGATGCCGCACGCGAGCGCCTGGGCCGTGTGCTGTGGGACTACGACATCGACCGTCGCACGATCGAGATCGGGCGACCGCAGGCCGACCACTACTCGGGCACACTGCCGTACACGCCCGACGAGCGGACCGTCGTCCTCTACGCGCCGACGTGGGAGGGCGACCGGCCCTCTGCGCACTACGGCTCGATCGTCACCCACGGCGAGGCCCTCGTCGCGGCACTGCTGGCGACCGGTCAGCATCGCGTCATCTATCGGCCGCACCCCCGCTCCGGCGTGGTGAATCCCGAGTACGGTGCGGCCAACAAGCGCATCGTCGCCGCACTCGCCGCCGCGAACGCCGCCGACCCGTCGGCCGCGCACGTGTTCGACGACGGTCCGGAACTGGGCTGGCAGCTCGCGGCCGCCGACGTCGCGATCGTCGACATCTCGGCGATGGTGTACGACCGGCTGGCGGCCGACAGGCCGCTGCTCATCACACGCCCGGCCGATCCCGCGGCGGCGATCGACACCCACGGGTACCTGTCGGCCTGCGAGTGGCTGGATGCTGCGGCCGCCGCAGAGATCGTCGCCGAGACCGATCGCGTGCTCGGCGACCCCGATGCGGTCGCCCGCTTGGAGGAGTGGGTCGCCCACTACTTCGGCGACACGGCGCCGGGTGCCGCGACCGCCCGCTTCCACGGTGCGGTTCAGGGGCTCATGGACGATTGGGAGCGGTGGTACGCGCTGTCGTCCGCCGACGACGAGGACGAGGAGCCCGACGACGAGGCCGAGCTCGACGAAGAGGGCTGAGCCTCCTCACAGCACGGGCGCAGGCCGCTCCACCAGTCGGGCGACCGCGCCGAGCGGGATCGCGACCCATGTCGGCCGGTTGCGCGCCTCGTAGATCGCCTCGTACACGGCCTTGTCGAGTTCGAGGGCGGCCAGCAGCGGATGCCGCGGGTCGAGGTCGATGCCTGACGTCGCCGCGTAGCCGTCCACGAAGGCTGCGCGGGCAGCCGCCGCCCACTCGCGCACGGCGCCGGGGGAGCGGTCCGGATCGTCGAGGCGCAGGGATCCTGCGACGTAGTCGAACGACCGCAGCATCCCCGCCACGTCGCGCAGCGCAAGGTCTGGCCGCACGCGCTCGACCATCGGCCGGAGCGGTTCGCCCTCGAAGTCGACGAGCACCCACCCGCGTCCGGGCGCGTGGAGCACCTGGCCCAGGTGGTAGTCCCCGTGGATCCGCTGCAGCGGCGGCCATGCCACGTCGAGCGCCCGGCTGTAAACCGCCCCAATCGCCTCGCGCTGCGTGGCGAGCTCGGGCACCTCGGCGATCGCGATGGCCAGGCGCCGCTCCCACGCCGCTGCTGTCGCCTTGCGGTCCGAAGCCGCCGCGGGGTGGGTCGGGAAGCACCGGGCGAGGCCCCCGTGCACGTCCGCGGTGGCGGCGCCCAGTGCGTGCGCGGCCTCGCGGAAGTCGTCGCCCCGGGCGGCGGCCCGCAGCGCCACCCGCCAGGCGTCCTCGACATCGGGGAGGAACTCCTGCGCGAACGCCAGCGAACCGTGGACGGCGCCGTGAGCCGTCGCGAGATCCGGCCATGCCCCCTCGATCCATCCGATCGGCGTCGGCACACGTGCGGATCCCGTCGCAGCGAGCGCCTCCTGCAGCTCGATATCGGGGTTGAGGCCCGCGTGCAGCTGTCGATACACCTTGCAGATGACCGGCACGCCGTCGCCCTCGTAGATCAGCGATGTGTTCGACTGCTCGCCGCTGACCACGCGCGCGACGCGCAGCCTGCCGGCCGGCTCGGCCGCGGCGGCCGGGCGTCCGGTGGCGGTGGTCTGCGGCCCCCCGGCTGTCCCGCCGCCCTCCACCAGGCGCAGCAGCGCCTGTGCGTACGCGTCGTCGAAGGGGCCGTCGATGAAGGTGGTGCCGGGCTCGGGGCTGCCGATCACGTGCTCCGGGTCGGCGTCGACAGTCTCGGTCGCCCGCTCGACCACCGGGATCTGGTACAGCACGGCGGGCAGCGCCCCCTCGTCGGCCACGAGGAACGTCCGCACGCGTGCCCCGGCATCCCCGGCCGGATGCGCGGGGTCGTGGGCGCCCAAATCCCACCACGAGACCAGGCGCAGGCTCGGCGGGCGCCCTTTGGCGGCGTACCACCGTTGCCGCGGCATCCACGCCGCCAGGCACGCCAGGGTGCTGTCCATACGTGCGAGCGTATGCCCCGTACCGCGGCCTGTCGAGGTACGGGGTGCAAGCGCTTACACGGATCATCGACGGCGCCGGGCCGGCGCCGCCCGGTTGAGGGCGTGGCCGAGCCCCGTCGGGTCGACCTCGTCGCGCAGATCCCGATCGACCGCCGGACTACTCGTCCTCGCCGGACTCCTGCGACTCGGAGATCTCGACCACCGGCTTGACGGGGATCACGATGGACTCCACGGCGCCTGCGCCGGTCGCGTCGCCGAAGGAGAGACCGCCGAGATCGATCGAGGTCGCCGACGAGAGCCGCTCTGCGGCGCTCTCAGGACGATCGGGCTCGGAAGGGAGCCCCGCCCACTCCACGGGCTCCTCGGGGAGCTTGCTGAACAGACCCATACCGCTATTGTCGCGCCGTCGCCGGCCTGGTGGCTCACCTCACGGACTTCCACAGGCACTCCTCACCGTCCTCCGGGCTGAGCCACGCCCCGGTGCTCGGTGGCGGTCCTGGGGAGGAGGCTCAGTCGGCGCGCGGCGCCTCGAGCTCGGGCTTCTTGCGGCGCACCGCACCGGCCACCGCGGCGGAGCCGCGTGTGACACCGCCGATGACGGCCTCGCCCGCCCGACGGATCCCACGGCCGGCGACGCGCTCGAGGCGATCGGCACCCGGCCGCGGCTCGAGGTCCGCCGGGAGGTCGATCGGCGGCATACCGAACGCGCGTCGCGAGCCGGTGAGCACGCGTCGCCCGAGGATGTTGTTGCCGGCCCCGCCGATCGCGGCGCCGATGCCGAACGGCAGGGCCTTGCCGATCCACGATGCGCCGCCGCGCGCGGCGAACTGCCGGATGAACGTCGACTTGAGGCGGTCGAGGACGGGGCCGACGGCGGCACGCGGGAGCGTCTTGGTCACCATCTCGCCCCAGTAGGTGGCGCGGGTCGGTCCGCGCCCGGCGGCCTGACCTGCCAGCTGCGCGACGAGGTCGACGCCCTCCTGTCCGAGCATGAGCATGAGCACCAGCGTGCGGGCGCGGTCCGGATCGGCGACCGGGATGCCGTGCACCTCGGCCACCGACTGGGCGAACAGCGTCGTCGCTTCGAGGAACGCCACAGTCTCGACGCCGCTGAGGGCGAGTGTGACGCCTGTGCCGATCCCGGGCACGACCGCGGTCGCGCCCACGGCCGCGCCTCCGGTGGTGACGGCGGCGAGGTAGCGGCGTTCGAGGATCCGCACGATCTCGACGGGCGTCGCGTGCGGGTGCCGCAGCCGGATGCTGCGCAGGTGCGCGAGCACCGCGGGGCGCTGGATGGCCAGGACGCGGTCGAGCGCGCGGATGGTGAACGGATGCTCCGCCGACCCTACGGGCGGCATTCCCCCCTGCCACGGAGCGTCGTCGGGCAGGGTGTGGATGCGGTGAACCTTCTCGGTCATCGGCGTCAGCCTAAGACGAACCGCTGGGCGAATGCCGCATGTGGCATCCGCCCAGCGGTCGGCGGTCTGCGGGGTGAGCCGGTCAGACGAAGAGGTTGGCGCGCTCGAGGTCCTCGGCGAAGTCGACCTCGACGGCGTACAGGTCCGAGATGTCGAGAGGCTCGAGCAGCACGCCGTCCTCGGCGATGGCGAGCTCGAGGCCGCGCTCGAAGTAGTCCTGGTCGTCGACCCGCGTCAGGTGGCGCATGAACGACTTCTTGTCGGCGCTGGAGATGTAGTTGATGCCTACGGCCTCGCCGATGCCGCCCTTGACGGTCTTGGACAGCTCCTTGATGAAGCCCTCGGACGTGACGGTGTACTTGACCTCTTCGTCGCTCACCTTCGAGGTGTTGACGGTGACGAACGACTGGTCGCGCTCGATGAGCTCGATGGCGCGGCCGAGCACGCGCGGGTCGAAGACGACGTCGCCGTTCATCCAGAGGACGCCGCTCTTGCCCGTCTTGGCGAGGGCGCGCAGCAGGCTCTTGGACGTGTTCGTCTGGTCGTAGCGGTCGTTGTAGACGTAGTCGACCTGCGGGAACGCCTCGACGATCGTCTCGGCGCGGTAGCCCACGACGGTCGTGATGCGCACGTCGCCGCCGAACGCGGCACGGATGTTGTCGTGCTGCTGCTGCATGATGCTGCGGCCGTCGCTGAGCTCGGTGAGCGGCTTGGGGAGGCTGCGTCCGAGACGCGAGCCCATACCAGCTGCGAGGATGACGGTCTGAAGGGTCAAAATCTGCTCCTGAAGTGCGTGATTCACTGCCGGTTCACCGGCGCGACACCCCTTCGTGCCTGGACCAGGGTATCGAAGGCAACTGGAAAGGTGCAGAATGAGCGGCTCCCGTTGCCGTTTCGTGACATAACGCGAATGCTGAGACTCGGCGACACGATCTGCCACGCGATCAGGCCCGCTTGATACGTTGGTGCGGTGACAGCCTCCCTCCCGGTGCCGAACGACATCGATCCGGAAGAGCCGGACCGTCACTCGAGCGCGCGCGTCGTGCGGATCTCGGACTCGGTGCCGAAGCCGCCCGAGAAGCCGCGTCGCCCGGCCCGTGCGCCGCGGCAGTCGAGCGGCAAGGCGGCTCCCCGCAAGAAGCGTGAGAAGCCCGCGGCTCCGGTCGATCCCGGTCCGCCCCCGCCGATGCCGACAGATCTCGAGATCGCCGCCTCGGTCGCCGCCGCCATCGTCGTGCCGCCGAAGCCGCCGCTTCCGCCGTCCGACACTCCGCAGCCCGAGGCGTCGCAGCCTGAGCCATCGCAGCCTGAGGCTCCCGCAGCACCAGCCGCGGCCGCCGCCCCTACTGCGCCTGCGCCGCCGCCCGTCCCGGCTCCGGCACCTCCCGCTCCGGCCGCGGAGGCGACCGCTCCCGTCCCCGCACCGTCCCCGGCTCCAGCGGCCCCGCCGGTCGCCTCGCCCGCGGAGTCGACCCCGGCCGAACCTGCTCCCGCCGAACTCGCACCGGCGGAACCGGAGTCGGAGTCGCCGGCATCCGATCACCACCCGGTCATCGTGCCCACGCTGGGAGCCGCCGCAGGCGAGGCACTCGTGCTGCGCGGCGTCACCAAGCGGTTCGGCAGCACGCACGCGGTCGACGGGATCGACCTCACGGTCCCCGCCGGAACCTTCTACGGCCTCGTCGGTCCTAACGGCGCCGGCAAGACCACCACGCTGTCGATGATCGCGGGCCTGCTCGAACCCGATCGCGGCACGATCCAGGTCGCCGGAGTGGATGCCGCGGCCCACCCGCTCGCGGTCAAGAAGCTCATGGGCGTCCTGCCCGATCGCCTGCGCACGTTCGACAGGCTGACCGGCCGCCAGCTGCTCTACTACTACGGCGTGCTGCGCGGCCTTCCGCCGGCGGTGGTCGAGAGCCGCACCGGCGACCTCGCGCGCGCGTTCGACCTCGTGGACGCACTCGGCCGCAGCGTGTCGGACTATTCGGCCGGAATGCTCAAGAAGGTCATGCTCGCCGGCGCCCTCATCCACTCGCCGCGCGTGCTCGTGCTGGATGAGCCGTTCGAGGCGGTCGATCCCGTGTCGAGCGCGATCATCCTCGACATCCTCTCGGCCTATGTCGCCCACGGCGGCACGGTGATCCTCTCCAGTCACGGCATGGAGCTCGTCGAACGGGTCTGCACACGCGTCGCCGTCATCGTGGCGGGCCAGGTGCTCGCCGAGGGCACCGTCGACGAGGTGCGCGGCGAGCTCACGCTCGAGCAGCGCTTCGTCGAACTCGCGGGCGGGCTCAGCGACGTGGAGGGCCTGGAGTGGCTGCACACGTTCTCCGGCTGAGGTTCGCGCTGCTGCTCGGCGCGCTGCGCGGCGACATCGGTCACGTGGTGCGCCGCGTGATCGCGCTGGTGCTGCTGATCGCCGCGACGGTGGCGGCCTGCTGGGCGATGCTGACGATGCGGGATGCCGCGACCGACGCCGTGCGCACGGTCACAGTGCTGGGCGGCTCGGCCGTCACCCTGGGCTTCGCGCTCGCGCCCTTGATCGGCGCGATGGAGGATCCGCTGGACCCCCGGCGGTTCGCGCTGTTCGGGCTGCCGCGGGGCGGGCTGGCGGGCGTGCTGGTCGTGGCGGGTCTCATCAGCGTGCCGATCCTGGCGCTGCTCGCCGTCGCCGTCTGCTCGGCGATCGTGTGGGCCGACCACGGCGTGCCGGTCGCCGTGGGGATCGTCAGCGTCGTGCTCGGGGTGCTCACGTGCTCGCTGTTCGCGCGGGTGTGCGGTGCGGTGGCGTCGCTTTACCTGCGTGAGCGGCGCTCGCGGGAGCTGTCGGGCGTGTTCCTGCTCGTCGTGCTCGTCGTCGTGGTGCCGGTCGGCGTCTTCCTGGCCTCCCTGGAGTGGCGCGGCGCGGTGCCGCCGCAGCTGCTCGAAGCCGTCGATGCGCTGGGGCTGACGCCTTTCGGTGCGGCGTGGGCGCTCCCCGGCGAGGTCGCGAGCGGGTCGCACGCGTGGGTCGCGGCGACCGTCGCGGTCGCAACGCTCGTCGCGCTCGGACTGCTGTGGGTGTGGGCCGTCCACCGCCTGCTCACCACGACCGAGCGGCCCGGGACGGGGCGCGAGCGCGCGGGCCTCGGCTGGTTCGGCGTGGCGCCCGGGACGCCCGGCGGCGCGATCGCCGCCCGCAGCCTCGTGTACTGGTTCGGCGACCGCCGCTACGTCGTGAACGCCCTCGTGATCCCGGTCGCCGCCGCCATCACCGTCGTGCCGCTGCTGATCGCCGGCGTGCCGCCCGAGATCGTCGCGCTCGTGCCGGTGCCGTTCGCGGCGCTGTTCCTCGGCTGGCTCCCGCACGATGACGTCGCGTACGACTCCACGGCGATCTGGATGCACATCTCGGGCGGCGTGCGCGGTGTGTCCGACCGTGTCGGGCGGCTCGTGCCCGTGCTGCTCGTCGGCGTGCCCCTGCTCGCGGTGGCCATCCCGGTGGCGACGTCGTTCCATGGCCGCTGGGCGATCCTGCCGGCGCTGACCGGCGTCTGCGCCGCGCTGTTCCTGTCGGGACTCGGACTGTCGAGCATCTCGTCGGTCGTGGCCCCCTACGCGGTGTCGCGTCCGGGAGAGAGTCCGTTCCAGCAGCCGCAGCGCACGAGCGCCGGCGGCGCCGTCGCCCAGGGCGTCGTCATGCTCGGCGTCCTCGTGCTGTCGGCGCCCGTGGTGTGGTGCGGCTGGCTGGCGCTGCAGGGCGACGTCGAAGCGGCCACCACGGCGCTCTGGGGCGGACTCGCCATCGGGTTCGGCGTGCTCGTGGTCGGCATCGTCATCGGATCCATCGCGTTCGAGCGGCGAGGCGGCCGGCTGATGGAGTTCGCCGAGTCCACTTGACGCTCTCGGGCCGCCCGGAGCGTCCCTGCCGCGACTACACTGGCACACCATGAGCACGCCCCTTGACAGCCCCGACCAGGGCGGTATCGCGACCCTCGATCGCGAGCTCGAAGAGCTCCTCCGCGAAGAGCAGATCGAGCCGGGCGATCATGAGCGGTTCTCCCACTACGTCAAGAAGGACAAGATCCTCGAATCGGCGATCACCGGCAAGCCGGTGCGTGCGCTGTGCGGAAAGAAGTGGACGCCCGGACGCGATCCCGAGAAGTTCCCGGTCTGCCCGACCTGCAAAGAGATCTACGAGTCGCTCGGGGGCTGACTCAGCGCGTGCGGGCCGCGATCATCGCGGGGCGCGCCGACGAGTGAGCGAAGACGCTCTCAGCGGTCCTCCGCGTCGACGTACACGGTGGGGATCGCCGGATCCGAACGGCTGAGCGCGAGCGCCCGCACCGGCAGCTCCTCGCGCACCCGGGAGTGATGTGCCCGCGCGGCCTCGACGCCGGCGTGCCCCTCGTGCGCGGCATCCACTTCTCCGTCGATCACGAGCGGAACCTGCAGCGGGCGCGCGTCGGGGTGCGAGGACGCCGCCCCGAGCGCCTCGAAGCCGTCCGAGACCACGATGAGCTCACTGGTCGCGGTGCCGGCGTCGAGGGTGCGGAAGGCGGCTTTGCGACCGCCTTTCGAACCCTTGTCGGCCGACGCCTTCGCGACGCCGACCCATCCGCCCGCGGAGTCCTGGCGGGCGACGAGCTTGTAGACCATGCCCGCCGTCGGCGTGCCGGATCCGGTGACGACCGAGGTACCCACGCCGTACGCGTCGACGGGGGATGCCGCCAGCGCCGCGATCGCGTACTCGTCGAGGTCGCTCGTCACGGTGATGCGGGTGCCGGTCGCGCCGAGTCCGTCCAGCTGTTCGCGCACCTGCGCCGCAACCGTGGGCAGGTCGCCGGAGTCGATCCGGACGCCGCCGAGCCCCGTGCCCGCGACGCGGATCGCCGTCTCGACGCCGGTGCGGATGTCGTAGGTGTCGACCAGCAGGGTCGTGCCGACGCCGTGCGCCGCGATCTGCGCGCGGAACGCGTCCTCTTCGGTGTCGTGCAGCAGCGTCCAGGCGTGCGCGGCCGTCCCCATGGTCGGGATGCCCCACCGCCGGCCTGCTTCGAGATTCGACGTGGCGCCGAACCCGACGATGTAGGCGGCGCGTGCGGCGGCGACCGCGGACGACTCGCCGGCGCGGCGCGAGCCCATCTCGGCCAGCGGACGATCGCCGGCGGCGACGCTCATCCTGGCCGCGGCGGTCGCGACGGCGGAATCGTGGTTGAGGACGCTCAGGGCGAGGGTCTCGAGCACGACAGCCTCGGCGAACGTGCCCTCGATCGTGAGCAGCGGAGACCCGGGGAAGTAGAGCTCGCCCTCGCGGTACCCCGAGACCGAGCCGGTGAACCGATAGCCCTCGAGGAAGGCGAGGGTGGCGGGATCCACCACCCTCTCGTCGCGGAGGAAGCGCAGTTCGTCGTCGCCGAATCGGAACTCGCGCAGCAGCGACAGCAGCCGGCCGGTGCCGGCCACGACGCCGAAGCGTCGCCCGCCGGGCAGCCGGCGGCCGAACAGCTCGAACACGCAGCGCCGATGCGCTGTGCCGTCGCGCAGCGCGGCGTCGAGCATCGTGAGCTCGTAGCGGTCCGTCAGCAGAGCCGTCGAATCACCCATGCGGGTCAGCCTAGCCAGCGCCTGGCGTAGGCTGGGGCATCGTGAACGACGCGCCGATCGGAATCTTCGACTCCGGAGTCGGCGGGCTCACCGTCGCGAGGGCCGTGTCGGCCCTGCTGCCCCGGGAGTCGATCCTGTACATCGGCGACACCGCGCGCTCACCCTACGGGCCGAAGCCCATCGCCGACGTCCGCCGGTACTCGCTGGAGGTGCTCGACGACCTCGTGGCGCAGGGCGTGAAGATGCTCGTCATCGCCTGCAACACGGCGTCCGCCGCGGTCCTGCGTGACGCGCGCGAGCGCTACGACGTGCCGGTGGTCGAGGTGATCAAGCCCGCTGTGCGCACCGCGATGTCGACGAGCCGCAACGGCCGCGTCGGCGTCATCGGCACATCGGGCACGATCGGCTCGGGCGCGTATCAGGACATGCTCGGCGTCAACGAGCGGCTGACTGTGTTCGCCCAGGCGTGCCCCCGCTTCGTGGAGTTCGTCGAGGCGGGCATCACCGACTCGCCCGAGGTGCTGGCCGTCGCCGAGGAGTACCTCGCGCCGCTGCGGCATGCGGGAGTCGACACGCTCGTGCTGGGCTGCACGCACTACCCGTTCCTCGAAGGCGCCATCAGCTACGTCATGGGTCCCGACGTGTCGCTCGTGTCCAGCGACACCGAGACCGCGAAGGACGTCTACCGCCAGCTCGTGTCGCGTGATCTGCTCGCCGGCCCGGATGCCGCACCGCGGCACGTCTACGAGGCCACCGGCGCCTCGGCCGACGAGTTCCTGCGGCTCGCCCACCGGCTGATGGGCCGCGAGGTGACCGCCGTGCGGCTCGTGCAGACGGGCGCCATCGATCTTCCGACCCGCCTCGGCTGAGGCATCCATCCCTCAGAGGAGAGAAATGACCGACATCACCCGTGCCGACGGCCGCCGCGTCGACGAGCTCCGTACCGTGACGATCGAGCGGGGGTGGAGCTCGCAGGCCGAGGGATCGGCGCTGGTGTCGTTCGGCGGCACCAAGGTGCTGTGCACGGCGTCGTTCACGAACGGCGTGCCGCGCTGGCTCACCGGCAAGGGCAAGGGATGGGTCACCGCCGAGTACGCGATGCTGCCGCGCGCGACCAACAGCCGAAACGACCGCGAGAGCGTCAAGGGCAGGATCGGCGGGCGCACGCACGAGATCTCGCGCCTGATCGGCCGCGCGCTGCGCGCCGTCGTCGACACGAAGGCCCTCGGTGAGAACACGATCGTCATCGACTGCGACGTGCTGCAGGCCGACGGCGGCACGCGCACCGCGGCCATCACGGGCGCCTACGTCGCGCTCGCCGACGCGATCGAGTGGGGTCGCGCGAAGAAGTTCATCGGGCAGAAGGCGCCGGTGCTGTTCGACTCGGTGTCGGCGGTGTCGGTCGGCATCATCGACGGTGAGCCGATGCTCGACCTCGCCTATGTCGAGGACGTGCGCGCTGAGACCGACATGAACGTCGTGGTCACCGGCCGCGGCCTGTTCGTCGAGGTGCAGGGCACCGCCGAAGGGGCGCCGTTCGATAAGCGCGAGCTGGACGCGCTGCTGCAGCTCGGCGTCGACGGCTGCGCGTCGCTGCGCGAGATCCAGGCCGGCGTCCTCGCCTCCGAAGGGGAGTGAGGGATGCCGCGCCAGATCGTCCTCGCGACCCACAATCCGCACAAGGTCGAGGAGTTCCAGGCGATCGTCGCCGGCACGCGCCCCGACATCGAGGTCGTCGGATATGACGGGCCCGAACCCGTCGAGGACGGCGTGACGTTCGCCGACAACGCGCTGATCAAGGCGCGTGCCGCGGCCGCGCACACCGGGCTCGCGGCGCTCGCCGACGACTCGGGCGTGTGCGTGGACGTGCTCGGCGGCTCGCCGGGCGTGTTCTCGGCCTACTGGGCCGGGCACGCGAAAGATGCCGTGGCCAACCTGAACCTGCTGCTGGACCAGATCTCCGACATCTCGGACCCGCACCGCGCGGCGCAGTTCGTCTCGACCATCGCGCTCGTCGTGCCGTCCGCCGACGGCGGTGAGCCGGTGGAGCACGTGGTCGAAGGGGTGTGGCCGGGCCGGATCGCGACCGCCCCCTCGGGCGGTGGCGGGTTCGGGTACGACCCGGTCTTCGTGCCGGACGGTCAGGAGCCCGGCGCCGAGCGGAGCGTGGGCGAATGGACGGCCGACGAGAAGAACGCGGCATCCCACCGTTCACGGGCGTTCACAGCGCTCGCACCGCTGCTGTCCACGCTGTGAGCGGTTCCGCCGGCGGGGATGCGGTGCGAGTGAGAATCACACTCATTCCCGACTAGGCCGAGCGGGGCTCCGGGCCACGGACCCGGGCTTAGCCTGGGCACATGCACGATCACGCGCCCACCGGGATCCGAGGTGCCGGCAACCGCAGGCTGCTCGCGATCTCGCTCGCGATCACCTCCACCGTCATGGTGGTGCAGGTGGTCGGCGCGGCGCTGTCGGGCTCGCTCGCGCTGCTCGCCGACGCCGCGCACATGTTCACCGATGCCGCCGCCCTGGTGGTGGCGCTCATCGCGAGCACCGTCGCCGCGCGCCCGGCCAACGATCGCCGCACCTTCGGGTACCAGCGGGCCGAGGTGTTCGGCGCGCTGGTCAACGGCATCATCCTGATCCTGCTGTCGGCGTGGGTCGCGTTCGAGGGCATCTCCCGCCTGCTCCGCCCGGCCCAGATCGAGGTCCAGGGCGGCCTCATGCTCGTCGTCGCGATCGTCGGCCTCATCGCGAACGCCGTCGCGATGTGGATGCTGAGCTCGGCGCAGCGCCGCAGCATCAACGTGCGCGGGGCGTACATCGAGGTCATGGGCGACCTGATCGGCTCTGCCGCGGTCATCGTCGCCGCGGTGATCGTCGTCACGACGGGCTGGAACCAGGCCGACGCGATCGCGTCGCTGTTCATCGCCGCGATGATCGTGCCGCGCGCCTTCAGCCTGCTGCGCGAGGTCGTCTCGGTGTTCGCCGAGTCGGCGCCGAAGGGCACCCACGTGCAGGACATCCGCGACCACATCCTCACCACTCCCGGGGTGGTCGATGTGCACGACGTCCATGTGTGGCAGCTGACGCGCGGCGCACCGGTGTTCACCGCCCACGTCGTGGTCGAGGAGTCGGCGCTCGCCGACGGCCGGGCCGCCGGCATCCTGAGCGGGCTGCAGACCTGTCTGTCGGAGCACTTCGACGTCGAGCACTCGACGTTCCAGCTGGAGCCCGCGGGACACGTCGAGCATGACGCGCACGCCTGAGGTCAGAGCTCGGGCCGCACGTCGGCGGGGGACTTGTCGGGCCGAAGGCCCCGCCATCGCGCCTGGCGCAGGATGCCGCCCGGCGTGAACTCGGCGAACTCGACCTCGCCGACGACCTCCGGCCGCACCCACAGCGCGTCGCGCGCGTCGAGGTCTGGCACCCCCTCGAACGGGTTCTCGTCGGTGCGGATCGGCCGCAGCAGCTGTTCGAGCGTCGCGAGCGTCGCGTCCGAGAAGCCTGAGCCCACGCGCCCGGCGTAGCGGATCCGGCCGGTCGCGGCATCCGGGATCCCGACCAGCAGTGATCCGATCGACCCCGAGCGTCCGCCCTTGCCGGGGCGGATCGCGCCGATCACGACCTCCTGCGTCAGCGTGAGCTTGAGTTTGAGCCAGTCCTCGGAGCGCTGTCCGCGGCGGTAGGCCGACGCGGGGTTCTTCACGACGATGCCTTCCAGCCCGAACCGCCGCGACGCGGCCAGCGCATCGTCCACGTCGTCGAACACCGGCGGCACGACGATCGCGGGGATCGCGTCGCGGCCCACCTCCTCGAGGACGCCGCGGCGTTCCTGCAGGGGGAGGGATGCCGCATCCGCCCCTCCCCGTGCCAGCACGTCGAACAGGTAGTAGTGGACAGGGGTGCGTGGGGCCTCGCGCTCGATCTCGCGGGGCTTGGAGAGGTTCATGCGATTCTGCAGCCGCGGGAAGCTCGGGCGTCCGTTCGCGTCGAGCGCCACGATCTCGCCGTCCAGCACGGCGGGCTCGGGACCCAGGCCGGGGTCGGCGCGGGTGAGCTCGGGGTACTTCGCCGTGATGTCGTTGCCGCTGCGCGCCCGCAGCCGCAGCCGGCGCCCGTCCCAGATCCCCACGGCGCGGATGCCGTCCCATTTCATCTCGACCCAGGCCTCGTCGTACCCGCTGGCCCGCGCCCACTCGCGCGAGGCCGCGCGGGCCAGGCCGACCGTGGTCGTCGTGGCGAGCATCGGCCGCAGCTGCGACGGCGTCGGCATCGCCGCTTCGGCGGCGGGGGAGGCGTTCGCCGGGGCCGCGGATCCGCGCGGGACGTCGGCCTGCTCGGAGGCCACGACAGCCGGGCCGTCGTGCTGAGGCCGGCCGCCGGCATCCGTCTTCATCCGGTGCAGCAGCCACTGCGACTTCTCGCCCTGCCCCGACGTGCGGATCAGCGCCAGCCGCACTCGGCCGAGCGGGCCGCCGGGACGCCCTTCGGCGGTGAAGATCACCTCGCCGTCCTTCTCGCTCTCGCGCCACTTCTCCAGCTCGTAGCGACCGTCGTCCCAGATCGTCATGGTGCCCGCGCCGTACTCGCCGCGCGGGATCGTCCCCTCGAACGTCGCGTACTGCATGGGATGGTCCTCGGTGCGGACGGCGAGGCTGTTGCGCGAAGTGGTCGGAGGGATGCCGCGCGGCACCGCCCAGCTGACGAGAACGCCGTCGCGCTCCAGGCGCAGGTCCCAGTGCAGCGCCGTCGCGTGATGCTCCTGGATCACGAACCGCGGCAGCTCGCCGGACGCGGAGGCGGCCCCCAGCGCATTGGACGGCACGGGCTCGGGGGTGCGCCCCGCGCTGCGCTTGGCGATGTAGGCCGCAAGCGGGCCATCGGCGGCCTCGCGGCCCCCGGCATGGAACCCGAGCGCCGCCATCGGGTCGCCGATCGTCGCCGCCCGCTCCAGCACCTCGTCGAACAGCAGTTGGCGCAGTCCGGGGTCGTCGAGCTCTTCCCACGTGCGCGGCGCGGCGACGGTCGGGTGTGCGCGTCCGCGCAGCGAGTACGGCGCGATGGTCGTCTTGGCGCCGTTGTTCTGGCTCCAGTCGATGAACACCCGCCCGCCGCGCGCGGCCTTGGCCATCTCGCTGACGACGAGGTCGGGATGGTCAGCCTCCAGGGCCCGTGCCAGCTCTTTGGCGACGGCCGACGCCTGCTCGGTCGAATGCCCCGGCGGGAGGGCCGCGTAGAGGTGGACGCCCTTGCTGCCGCTGGTCACGGGATACGGCTCGAGACCTGTCGCGACGAGGATCTCGCGAGCCCAGCCGGCCACTGTCGCGCATTCGGTGAGGCCCACGCCCGGACCCGGATCGAGATCCAGGACGAGACGGTCGGCGTCGCCGCGGTCACCGTCCGCGGTGAACCGCCACTGCGGCACATGCAGCTCCAGGCTCGCCACCTGCGCGAGGTAGACGAGGGTGGGCGCGTCGCCGATGAGCGGGTACTCCTTGGTTCCGGTGGAGTGCGGGATCGGCATCCGCCGCACCCACGACGGGGCGCCGCGCTCCAGGTCCTTCGCGAAGAACTCCGGGTGATCGACGCCCTCGGGCCAGCGCTTGCGGGTCACCGGCCGGCCCACGACGTGCGGGATCAGGAGCGGCGCGATGCGCGTGTAGTAGTCGATCACCTCGCCCTTGGTGGTGCCCGACTCGGGGTAGAGGACCTTTTCGAGGTTCGTCAGGCGCAGGCGGCGGCCGTCGATGCGCACCAGCTGCTCGTCGCCCGCCATGTGGCCAGGGTAGCGGCGGCGCCGGCGCAGGGGGTGGCCGGGTGTCGGGACCCTGGTGTTCACTGGTGGGGTGAGAGCGATCTGGAAGGGTGCCCTGACGTTCGGACTCGTGAACGTCCCGGTCAAGGTCTATGCCGCGACCGAGGACCACGACGTGTCGCTGCACCAGGTGCACAACAAGGACGGCGGCCGCATCCGCTACCAGCGGATCTGCGAGATCGACGGCGAGGTCGTGCCGTACTCCGACATCGACAAGGCGTACGACGACGGCGAGAAGACCGTCGTGCTGACCAAGGACGACCTGGACTCGCTGCCCGCCGAGCGCAGCCGCGAGATCGACGTCGTCGAGTTCGTGCCGAGCGAGCAGATCGACCTGCTCACCCTCGACCGCGCGTACTACCTCGAACCGGACTCGATGTCGCCCAAGGCCTACGTGCTGCTGCGCCGGACGCTCGAGCAGACCGACCGCACCGCGATCGTGCGATTCTCGCTGCGCCAGAAGACCCGGCTCGCGGCGTTGCGGGTGCGAGGCGACGTGCTCGTGCTGCAGACGCTGCTGTGGGCCGACGAGGTGCGTGAGGCGGCGTTCCCCGCGCTGGACGAGCCGGTGCGCATCTCGGCGAAAGAGCTGGAGCTGTCGGCATCCCTCGTCGAGAGCTTCGCGAGCGATTTCGATCCCGAGGCGTTCACGGATGAGTATCAGGACGAACTGCGCACGCTGATCGAGGCGAAGCTCGAGAAGGGCGACGCGCTCGACACGTCCGAGACGTTCGGCGAGCAGGAGGAGCAGGAGACCGGCGGCGAGGTCATCGACCTGATGGCCGCGCTCCGGGCGAGCGTCGAGAAGTCGCGCGCGGCCCGCGAGGGCGCAACGGCCAAGGCAGACAAGAAGGATGCCCCGGCCTCCGCGAAGAGCGAGGTCGAGGCATCCAGCAAGCCGGCGGCGAAGAAGACCGCGAAGAAGAAGGCGTCCTGAGGCCGAAGGCGATCAGGCCTTCGGCGACTCGCCGTGGTCGGGGCCGCGCTCGAACACCTCGGCGTCGAGGACGAGCGCCTCGGCCTCGGCGTGGTCGGTGACGACGTCCGCGCCGGCCGCCGCCTCCTTGCGCGCCTTGCTGCGCTCGCGCAGGTAGTGCCACAGCGTGACGACCGCGGTGCCGCCGACGGCGGCGAGCAGGATCAGGTCGATGTAGTTCTCGACGAAGGTGGCCACCGGAGGGATGAACCCGATCAGGTAGCCGAACATCGTGAGCCCGAAGCCCCACAGCACGGCGCCGATGAAGTTGTACAGCGTGTACATCCACTTGTTCATGTGCCCGACGCCGGCGGCGACCGGGGCGAACGTGCGGACGATCGGAACGAAGCGGGCGAGGATGACGGTGACGCCGCCGAACCGTTCGAAGAACGCGTTGGTGCGTTCGACGTTCTTGACACTGAAGAGGCCCGATTCCTTGCGCTCGAAGATCGCGGGCCCGCCCTTGTGTCCGATGTAGTACCCGACTTCACCGCCGATGAACGCCGCGAGGCCGATGAGCAGCGCCACCCACCACACGCTGAGGCCGAAGATCCCGTGGGGTGCCGCGTCCTGCGGATGCGACAGCAGACCGGAGATGACCAGCAGCGTGTCGCCGGGCAGGAGGAAGCCGATCAGCAGACCGGTCTCGGCGAACACGATGAAGCACACGACGGCGAGTGCCCAGGGGCCGGCCCATTCGATGATCGCGGCGGGATCCAGCCAGGGGATCAGGGCAGTGGGAACAGCGTGCACGGTTAGTCCCGTCGTAGTCGGCGGAGGATGCGAGAACTCGCGTGCGGAAGGTGGGACTTGAACCCACACGCCCGAAGGCACAGGAACCTAAATCCTGCGTGTCTGCCGATTTCACCACTCCCGCGAGTGGGTCTCAGTCTACTGAGGCGTCTGACGATCGGCTGTGGGGCTGACCCCCGTATCGGCGGTGAGTTCGCGCGATCGCGTCGCACGGCCGATGGATGCGCAGACTGTCGCCGGAGCAGTCAGCGCAGCGCCGTGCGACTGGTCGCGGTCGCCTCCAGGCGCACGCCGTCCGGCACGAAGACGGTGACCACGGGCGGACGCCACGCGTCCGTCACGGTGACGCGTGCCGAGGAGCCGTCGGGGGCGGTCGCCGACACGAGGCGCGCGTCGCCGCCGATCTCTTCCAGCATCGCCCGCGCCTCACGCTCGACGTCGGCGTCCGACAGGGTGGCGACGGCTCCGGCGCCGGTCACGGTGAGCTCGAAGCCGTCCGCGGCGGCGAGTGCGGCGGCATCGGCCACCGCGTCGAGGCTCTTCTGAGCGAGGTACAGGCTCGTCGCCGCCGTGCAGACCAGCACCACGGCGATCGCGAGGATGCCGTAGCCCAGGGTGAGCAGCAGCACGCTCCCTTCGTCATCCGGGTCGTCCGCACGGCGTCGACGCAGGGGTCGGCGCGGGCGCGTCGTCATCGTTCGCTCCAGAACCGCGAGACCTTCTGGACCGCGGTGGCCTCGACAGGGATGGATGCCAGCTCGTCGAGGCCGAGGACGGGAGGGACCAGCGGCAGGGCGACGGTGGTGCGGACCGTGATGTGGATGGTCGCGCCGGCGCGCGGGCACGCTGCGCCGGCGGGCGTGCAGACGATGGAGAGGTCCACGTGGTCGAGGTCGTACTCGTCCGAGACGGACGAGAGCACGGCGTCGGCCCGCGACCGCGCATCGGCATCGTCGGCGGCGGTCGACACCGCACGGGCGATGTGGCGCGCGGCGGCCTCGGCTCCGAGGCTCTGGCCCTGGACGAGTCCGAGCGCGACGATGAGGTACACGATCGGCACCAGCAGGAGCAGCCCGAGCAGGATGAACTCCAGAGCAGCGGAACCGCGCTCGCCGTCGTCGACGTCGTGCGCGCCGAGTGCGGGGACGACGCACGATTCAGTCGAACGATTCGACGGGCGCATGCGCCGTCACCTCCAGGGCGCGCGGGGCGCCCAGCAGCCCGACGAGGGGGAGTGTCGTGGTGACGCGAACTTCGACGGCGTCGTGGCCCAGCGATGTCGTCTCGCGCACGCGCACGTCCGTCGCATACTCGGCGCCGACCGTGCGGGTCAGGATGTCGCGGGTCCGGCGCGCTCCGTCGTCGAGCGACGTGTCGGCGAGAGCGGCTTCGTATGCCCCCTCGACGGCGGCGTCATGGACGACGTTGCGCACGTAGACGGCGAGGCCGAACTGCAGCACGGCGAGAGTGAGGACGGTCAGGAGCGTCCCGACGAGCACGAACTCGACGGGGCTCGCTCCGGTGTCGTCGTGCAGATCGTCGCGCAGTCGGGCGCGCACGCCCGCCGCGAGGCGGATCACGGCGACACGCACGCCTTACAGCCCGGATCCCGACACGCGCTTGAGCGCCTGATCGAACAGGTCGGCCAGCGCGGGGCCGGCAAGGGCCCAGATCACGACGACCAGCCCGGCAGTCATCAGGGTGATCAGCACCCACCCGGGCACGTCGCCCCGCTCGTCGTCCGCCAGGTCGCCGGCGGCCGTGTGCAGTCGCGCCACGAGGCGCAGCATCCGTTCTTTCATGATCACCTTTCTGGGTTCAGCCGAGTCCGAGACGCAGCATGAAGATGCCGGGGAAGACCGCGAACAGCACGCTCAGCGGCAGGATGAGGAAGACCAGCGGGAAGAGCATGTAGATCTCCTTGCGGCCGGCCCGCTCGATCAGCGTGCGCTTGGCGTCCTCGCGCGCGTCGAGAGCCTGCGCCTGCAGGACGTGCGCGAGCGGTGCGCCGCGGTCGATCGCCGCGACGAGCTGGTCGACGGATCGCGTGAGAGCGGGGATCTCCAATCCGGCGGCCAGACGCGCGAGCGACTCCGACAGCGGAGAACCGGTGCCGACGGCGACCACCACGCCGCGCAGCTCGGTCGTGAGCTCGCCGGCGCCGACCTCGCTCACCCGGCGCAGCGAGTCGAGGATGCCCTCGCCGGCCGACAGGCAGAGCGACAGGAACTCCAGGACCGTGGGAAGCTCCTCCTCGATGCGTGCGGCACGGTTCTTGGCGGCACGCGTGAGCCACGCGTCGTACCCGAGCGCTCCGGCGACGGCCGCGACCGGGGGGAGCAGGCCCAGTGCCGGTGATCCGCGGCCGGCGAGGACGAGCCCGACGATCACGACGCCGCCGGCCGCGAGTCCGGCGACGGCCCAGCCCAGCTGTCGAACGCGGAAGCGGGCGGCGTCGATGCTCCAGCCGGCACGGTGCAGACGCTGGTCGAGGGCGGCATCGCCGCCCGCGAGGCGGGCGAGGCGCACGCGGAGCGTCGTCGACCAGGCTGCGCCGACCGCGGCACCGGTCACGTCGAGGCCACGCGCATCGGTGACGTCGCGGATGTACGGGGCGATGCGGCGGGCGAGGCCAGGCGCGCCCCATCGCGGTGTGAGCGAGACGAGCAGGCACACGCCGACGCCCAGCGAAGTGCCCAGCACGACCGCGTAGGCGAGGTCGGTCGCCGTGAAGACGATCATCCGAACCACCTGCGAGGCTCGGGCAGGCGTCCGAGACGGAGCATCAGCCGATAGGCGATGAACGACACTGCCGCGCCGACGAGGATGAGCGCGATGCCGGCGGGACTGCGGTAGGCGCTCGCGCCCTCGGGGCGCATCGCGAGGAGGGCGAGGATCACCCAGGGCGCCACGACGCCGAGGATCGCGGCGCCGCGGATCCACGACTGCCGGGACTCGACCTCGGCGCGCAGCGCCGCGTCGGCCCGCACCGAGGCGGCGAGCGCGCGCAGGACCGCCGTCAGCTCGGTGCCGCCCACCTGACGCGCCATGCGGAGCGTCTCGACGATCCGGTCGGACACCGGGTCGGCGAGGTTCGCCTTCAGGCGGAGGACGCTGGAGTCGAAGTGACCCGAGGCGGCCATGTCGCGGGAGAACGCCGCGAACGCCGGTCGCAGCTCGGCGGGGGCGGACTCGGCCAGGCTCGACACGGCGTCGGGAAGCGACATGCCCGCACGCACGGAGGCGATCAGCAGGTCGCACACGTCCGGCCACAGCCCGCGCCGTGTGCGCAGCAGCCGAGAGCACCGCGCGCGCAGCCACGCGAACGGCGTGACGGCGCCGGCGGCTGCGGCGACGACCGCGAGCGCCGCCACCGGCGCGACGAGCCAGGCGACGGCGGCGCAGACGACCGCGCACACCGCCGAGCCGATCACCAGCGAGGTCGATGAGAAGCGCGCCATCCCCGCGTCCTCGAGCAGCCGGACGAGCCGCCCACGGCGCGTCGGTGCGGCGGGACGGGTCCGATCCGCGGGCCACAGCCAGGGCGACATCGCCAGAAGCAGGCCGGCCGCGAGCACCGCGCCCCAGACGAATGTCATGCGGAATCCGCCCGGTACAGCGTGCGTGCCCCGATGACGCCGTCGTCGACGCCGGTGGGCGCCACGATCTCGACGACGCGCCGTCTCCCGCTCCCGTCGCGCTCGCAGTGCGCGACGAGATCGACGGATGCCGCGACCGCCGGCCGCACGAAAGCAGAGTCGATGTTTCGGCCGGCCAGGAGCGGCAGGGCCGCCAGCTTGCCGAGCGCCTCTCGCGCCGAGTTCGCGTGGATGGTGGCCGCACCCGGAACGCCCGTGTTGAGCGCGAGCAGCAGGTCGAGCGCCTCGGCATCGCGCACCTCGCCGACCACCAGCCGGTCGGGGCGCATGCGCAGCGCCTCCTTGACGAGGCGTCGAAGGGTGACCTCGCCGGTGCCCTCCAGGCTGGGCTGGCGTCCTTGCAGCGACACGATGTCGGCGGCGGCCACGGCGAGCTCGAACGTCTCTTCCACAGTCACGATGCGGTGCTCGGACGGGCACGCGGCGATCAACGCGCCGAGCAGCGTCGTCTTTCCGGCGTGGGTGGCGCCCGACACGAGGACCGAGCGCCCGTCGATCATCGCGTCACGCAGCAGCGCGGCCGCCGACGGTGCGAGCGAACCCGCGGCGACGAGCCGGCCGAGATCGCGGAACGCCGGGAGGAACTTGCGGATGTTGACCGCCCAATGCCGTCTCGTGATATCGGGGATCACCACGTGCAGACGGGAGCCGTCGGGCAGCGACGCGTCGACGAACGGCTGGCTCAGGTCGACCCGGCGGCCGCTGGACTGCAGCATCCGTTCGACGAGGTCCCGCACCTCGGTGTCGGTGAGCGTCAGCGCAGCGCGCTCGGCGACGCCGCCCCTCGCCACGAACACGCGGTCCGGAGCGTTGATCCACAGCTCTTCGACAGTGGGGTCGTCGAGGTAGGCCTGCAGCGGACCGTAGCCCGCCACGACGGCGAGCACGTCGCGCACGCACGCGGCCTCGTCGTCGACTGTCGCGAGCCCGCGGGCCAGCGCGTAGTCGTTGTGGCGGCGGACTTCGTGTCGCGCGACCTGCGCGGCGAACTCGGGGTCCCGTGCCGGGTCGGACCGTTCGGCGCGGAGCCGCTCCCGCACCCGCTCGGCCACGAGGGTGGCCACGGGTGCGGTCGAGGAGGTCACCGGAGCATCCTCGCAAGAAACGCCGATCGGGCCGGAAAGTTATCCACAGACGTGCGCGCCGCCCGAGAGCAGAGCAGGATGGAGGGACGAACGAAGGGGTGAGCATGGCGAAGAAGGAGATCGCTCCGGCGGCGCAGGCAGGACTGGGGCTGGCGGGGCTCGTGCAGGTGGTGTTCGCGTTCCTCGCGTTCTGGGATCTCGCCCATCGCGAGGCTGAAGAGGTGCGCGGGCCCAAGGCCGCCTGGATCCCGGCGATCCTCGTCAACTGGATCGGCCCGGCGAGCTACTTCCTGTTCGGCATCCGCCGCTGACTCAGTCCTGACCGGCGTCGCTGCTCGCTCGCGCCGCAATCGCAACGGCCTCCATGCGCGAGTGGACGCCGAGCTTCATGAGCAGGTTCTGCATGTGGGCGCCGACGGTCTTGATGCTGATGCCCATGGCTGTCGCGACCTGCTTCTGGGTGAGGCCCTCGGTCGTCAGGGCGAGCACCTCGCGCTCCCGCGAGCTGAGTGACGACAGCCGCCGCAGATCGGCGGTGGCGTTGCGGGCCGGCTTCGTGCGCTCGATGAGGCGGCGCACGCGGGCGAGGAACTCCTCGGCGTCCATGGTCTCGGCCGCGTAGTCGTCCGCGCCCACGAGCAGCCCCGCCACCACATCGGCGGGCGTCACTCTCTCGGCCGACACGAGCACCGCCGGGATGTCCGGCCCGTACCGGTCGCGCAACTCCCTCAGGAACCCGCAGCCCCCGTCCTCGACCTCGAGTATCGCCACCGCTGGTGGCGTCGAATTCAGGGCGGCTGCGGCATCCATCGCTCTGCCGAAGGCCGCCGACGGCAGCCCGAGACGACGCAGCAGAGCGACGTAACCGCCCCGGACATGGTCTCCGGCGACCACCAGCGCAAATGGATCTTCCGCGCCCACGATTCCCTCCCAGAAAACCGCGTGCCTCGCCGAGACGCGCGCCTTAGGGAGTTTCTCCGAACTCCCCGCGCATTCACCCGATGGTGACGTCCCCACGCAGTTCCTAGCCTAGGGCCAGCAATGGCTGGGGGAAAGGGGAAAGCCATGCAGAAGGGGATGCGGCGGCATGCGCTCGCCGCGGGAATCGCGGGCTGTCTGGTCGTGGGGGTGATCGTCGGCGCAGCGTCGGCGGCATCGGCTGCGGTCATCGGTCCCTACAACATCGACGGGAGCGTGCCGGACGCCGGCGCGACCTCCTACTCCGACCCGAACGGCAACACGAAAGAGCTCGGGCCGCTCAACTCCAGCACCACCAAGATCGGAGTCGTCCACAACGACGCACTGCCCACGCTCGATCTCACCAACCCGAATGCCCAGGTCGACCTGAACCAGGTCTGGCTGGCGACGCAGCGCGTGAGCAACAAGGACTACCTGTACTTCGCGTGGCAGCGCGACAAGGAGACCGGCTCCGGGTTCATCGCGTACGAGTTCATGAAGGCGGCGGCTCCCGCCGCGTGCGCCTACGGCACGGCGACGGACGCGCAGCTGATCGCGGGCTGCAACCCGTGGGCGAACCGTCAGGCGGGTGACTTCATGATCCTGTGGGACCAGCAGGGAGGAAGTACGAAGCTGTACGTCCGCACCTGGTCGGGCACCGCGCCCAACCTCGTGCTCAGCCCGCTGAGCGAGCTGCCCGCGGGAACGTACGACGCGAAGTACAGCCCGGACGGGTTCCGCGGGGAGGCGGCCATCAACCTCACCGACAACGGCATGGGATCCGGAGGGTCGTGCCTCGCGTTCGCCAACGTGATCCCGAGCACGGTGACCGGCAACTCCGACACGGCCGACTACAAGGACACCGTCCTGCAGAAGATCTCGTTGAGCAACTGCACGTCGAAGACGGAGACGGTCGCCTCCACGGCCGCGGGCACGCCGCTCGGGTCGTCGGTCTCGATCGGCACCGGCGTCGTCGAGGTGAAGGACGTCGCGACGGTGACGGCGGTCGGCGGCAACTCCGTCCCCGGTGGCAGCGTGGCGTTCTCGCTCTGCAAGACCAGCGGCGGAACCTGCATCCCCGCTACGGTCACGGCGGTCGGCACCGTCTCGCTCACCAATGGTTCGGCGACGTCGCCGTCCGCCTGGGTGACGTCAGCGGGCAGCTATTGCTGGCACGCCGTCTACAGCGGCGATGCGTCGCAGAACATCCCAGGATCGAGTGACGACGGCACGAACGAGTGCTTCACTGTCACTCCGGTGACACCGACGCTGTCGACCACCGCGAGCGGGGACGTCGTGCTCGGCAACCCGGTGAGCGACGACGCGGTGCTCGGCGGGACGGTCACCAAGCCGACCGCGAAGATCATCGAGACGACGGCGCCGAACCCGAACAGCCTCGCGAAGGCGGACGGCAAGATCACGTTCACCGCGTACGGCCCCGGCGATGTCTGCAGCGGCACCGCGGCCTACGGTCCGATCGAGGTGCCGGTCAATGGCAACGCGACCTACAACAGCGGATCGGGCTTCGTGCCGACGGCTCCAGGCACCTACCACTGGGTCGCCGTGTACAGCGGCTCGTCGCCCAACACGAGCGGCGTGTCGCACAACACGGACTGCAAGGACGGTGACGAGGACGTGACGGTGAACACCGTGCCGTCGTCGATGACGACCGCGCAGACGTGGGTGCCGAACGACTCGGCCACCGTGTCGGCCTCGGCAGGCGGGAATGTCAAGGGAACGGTGACGTTCACGCTGTTCGCGACGAGCGACTGCACGGGAGCGGTCGTCTACACGACGACGGCGGCCCTGGACGGACCGTCGCCGCAGTCGGGATCGACGGCGAACACGACGGCGGTGACCGCTTCGGGGGACTACTCGTGGCTGGTCGGCTACCAGAGCGACAACCCGGCGCAGCGCGACATCGCGCCGAGCTGCCACGAGACGTCGGCGCTGACGATCACGAACGGAGGCACCGCGACCAGCGATTGAGGATCCCGTTCCCCGTACGGGATGCGGCGGCCGTGGGCGATGCCCACGGCCGCTGTCACGCCCTGGCGGCGGTCGGCTAGACGGCGACGGTGAAGCCGAGGCTCGATTCCTCGGCGGCCTCGCCCGACAGGCCCCAGTTCTCGAAGGCGGCCTCGTGCAGGAGGATCGAGACCTTGTCGCGAGGGATGCCCAGCAGCTCGAGGCGCTCGACGATCTCGCGATACAGCGCCCGCTTCGCCTGGACCGATCGCCCGGGGAAGCAGTCGATCGTCACCCGTGTGTAGCTATCGGCCTCGCCGGGCTGCAGCCCGTCGACCATCCGGTGCGGCGGGTACGACAGCAGTCGGCTGAAGCGATCCTCCTCGGGGATCTTGAACGCCTGCACGAGCGCCGCGTGGACGGCGTCGATGAGGGCGACCTCTTCTGCGGGCGTGTACGCCCTGCGGACTTCGATGAGCACACTCGGCATGAGCCCACGATAGGGGGACACACCGGTCCTGCGTGCGAGGTCGGGATTGCTCTCGACTCGGGGACTGTCTAGAGTGGGGCGATCGGTGCCACGGCACCCGGAACGGAAGGAGGTCGTGTGATGGCTGTCTTCGTCATGCCCCAGACCCCTTCCCTTCCTTTCGAGGTCGCCCGCACCCGTTGATCGTCGGCGGCCTCCTGTCCTGGAGTCCCTCCGATGACATCTGCACGCTTCGACGTGTTCTCCGCAGTACTTCCGCCGGACCTCGAGCCCGGCCCCGATCAGCGCTGGTCCACGTGGCCGGCCTCCCCGCCCACCCAGCGTGGGCCTCTTCCGCACCCGCACTGGGTGGTGACGGCCTCGGGCGCGTTCGACACCGAGCTCGGCGTCGTCAAGACCGGCAAAGAGGCCGACGTACATCTCATCGAGCGCGCGATCCCCGGAACGCCGGGCGTGCTGCTCGCCGCCAAGCGCTACCGCAACACGCATCACAGCGACTTCCACCGCTCCGGCGCGTACGAGGAGGGGCGCACGATGCGCAACACCCGCGACGCCCGTGCCGTGCAGCGAAAGACCGCCTACGGCCGTTCGGTCGCGGCCGGGCACTGGGCGGCGAGCGAGTTCGAGGCGCTCTGCCGCGCGTGGCGCGCGGGGGTACCGGTTCCGTATCCGGTGCAGGTGAGCGACACCGAGGTGCTCATGGAGTTCGTGGGCGACGGCCGCACCGCGGCTCCGCGGCTCGCGCAGAGCCGGCTGCACGGCGAGGAGCTGCGCGGTGCGTTCGACCAGGTCGTCGCGATCCTCGGTGCGTTCGCCCGCGCCGGATTCGCCCACGGCGACCTGTCGCCGTACAACCTGCTGGATCACGACGGCCGCATCGTCGTGATCGACCTGCCGCAGATCGTCGACGTCGCGGCGAACCCGCAGGGGTACGACTTCCTGTACCGCGATGTGGTCAACGTCTCGACGTGGTTCGCCCGGCGCGGGCTGCAGAACGACCCCGAGGACGTGTTCGCCGAGCTGGTGGCGATGATGTGGTGACCGCAGCGTCGGAGGGGCTGGATGCCGTCCCCTCCGCACGGCGCCGGCTCAGGTGGACTCGCGCACGTTGAGGGTGGGAGTGAGCTGGATCCGCTGCGACGGTGCGAGGCCGCCCTGCTCGAGTCGGGCCAGGCACGCTTCGAGCGCCCGTCGTCCGACGGCGAGCTTGGGCGGCGCGATCGCCGTGAGCGGCACCGTGGCGAACGAGGCGATCTCGTCGTCGTAGGCGACGATCGCGAAGTCCTCCGGGACGCGCAGTCCGCGTCCCTCGGCGATCCCGAGCAGACTCACCGCGAGATCGTCGGGAAGCACGACGGCGGCGCGGATGCCGGCGGCCAGACAGTCGTCCAGGAACCCGCGCAGCACGTCCGACGTGGAGCCGTCGCCCCAGCGCAGCGAAGGGGCGAAGACGACCGGGGCGTCGACCATGCCGTGGCGTCGCGTGGCGCGGGTGTGGCCGTCGGCCACCCAGGGCGCCGTTGCCGTCTCGCGCAGCAGCAGCCCCACGCCGCGATGGCCGCGCTCGGCCAGGTGGTCGACGGCCAGCTCGGCGCCGAAGCCGTGGTCGGATCGCACCGAGTCGATGCGCAGCGTCGTCGGAGCGCCGTCGGCCGACCGCTCGACGAGGACGACGGGGGTGCGGATGCCGCCGATCGCCTGCCACGTCGTGCCGTCGTCCATGCCGGGGCGCGCGGTGACGAGCATGATCGCATCGACGCCGCCCGCGTCGAGCCGCGCCAGCTGGTGGATCTCTTCGCGCGGGTCGTAGTTCGTCGTGCCGAGCACGATGCGGATGCCGGCGCCGCGGGCGGCCTCGCCCACACCGCGGATGACAGGCGGGAAGTAGTAGGCGGCGTCCGGCACGATCAGGCCGATCGTGGCGACCGGCCGCGAGGCCGAGCCGATCCGGCGGGCGCCCGAGACCGGGGCGTCGGCGGTCTCGGGGAGCACCGCGCCACCGTGGACGCGCCGGATGAGTCCCCGCTCGGCCAGCACTGCGAGGTCGCGGCGGATCGTCATGCCGCTGAGCTCGGTGCGGCGGGCGAAGTCCGTCACTTCGAGGCGCCCGCGCATGACGATCTCGCGCAGGATGCGCTCGCGGCGCTGCTCGGCGATCATCGGGTCACCCTAACGTGTGGATGTTCGACATGTGTGTTCGTGTGCACCGAGGACCGGCATCCGAGAATGCGGCAGCGGGGGCGACGCCTGCGCGCCGCCCCCGCTGCCGACGCCGGCTCAGCGGCAGTCGGTCCCGGTGTACGGGACCACGGTGGTCGTGCGTGCGCCGTCCGCGGTCGAGGCGACCACGGTCACCTCGCCGTCGGCCAGGGCATCACGGACCTTGAACGACGAACGCGTGTCCTTGCCCGGGTTGAGCTTGACCTTGACGTCGTCGCCGAGCGCCGTGTCCACCGCGACCGTGATCGGGCCGGCCGTCTCGTTGGCGACCGTGACGTGCACCCACGCGTTCGGTCCGCGGCACTCGGTCACGACCGACGCCGAGGTCGGCACGGCGCTGCCCGCGAGCTTCATCGTGAGCAGGCTCAGGCCCTGGCCCGTCACCGGGCTCCCCTCGGGCAGCGTGACGCTCGCGACCGGCTTGCCCGACAGCGGGATGCGCTGCGCGAACACCGTGGCCGCAGCGGTGACTGTCGAGATCGTGCCGCCCAGGTACGGCTTGGTGCGCTGCAGGTACGAGCCGGCGCTGCCGAGCACCTCGGTGTCGGCGGCATCCGTCGACGCGTCGCTCCACAGCGGCAGCGACAGCTGCACCTGCGCGCTGGTGCCGTCCTGGTAGTGGACCGTCGCGGTGCCCGAGGTCGCCGTGCCGGCCGAGAAGCCGGCGACGATCAGCTCGTCGCCCTCGCCCTCGAGCGACACCTGCTGACCGGCGACCTTGATGGCGTCGGGCGTGCCGATCGCGGCGGGGTGCCAGTCCAGCGCGGCGCCGAAGGCCGTGGCCGTCTCGCCCGCAGCCAGCCCGGCGCCGGCGAGCGCCTCGGCCGAGAACACGCGGAAGTCGGCCGTGACCGCACCGTTGCGCGGGTTCGCCGTCGACGCGACGGCGGTCTGGTTGACCAGCGCCTCGAAGGGCAGCGGGGCGACCTCGGCACCGGTGCCCTGGTACGCGCCGATGTTCGGCGTGGCGGGGATCGGGTTGCCGAAGAAGTCGCGCTCGCCGGCATCCGCGATCGGAACGCCCGCGCCCAGCAGCGGCGATCCGACGGCCAGCTCGTAGCCCGGGAGGGCGCGCGTGAGCTGTCCGCTGCCCGCCGCGATCAGCTGCGGGTCGCCGACGACCGCACCGGTCTCGGTGGCGGCCGGCTGGATGCCGCCGAAGTACGCGTTGTTCTCGTACACGGCGTTCGTGGTCTTGAGGGTGCCGCCCGTCGCGATGATGATGTTGTTCTTCACCTGGCGGGGTGCCGTCATGTCGTCCTCGAACGGCCGGTTGAGGCACGAGAACGTGTTGTTGTAGATCAGGTGCAGGCCGGGTCCGCCGCTCGCGCCGCCGAGGCGGCAGTCGTCTTGCGAGACGTTGTAGCGCAGGATCGCGTTGGTGGTGGTGGATGCCGTGCCGCAGCCCGAGATGCAGTCCAGGTAGAACCCGCCGGCGTTGCCGTAGGAGTAGTTGTACTGGAACGTGCAGCTGCCCTTGATCTTCATGTCGCAGTCCCACGCGGTGGAGTCGTACGTCGAGCCGACGCTGTTGCCCACCACGTTGTACTGGAAGAGCGGGTCGACCGAGTTGTACGGCCACATGCCGGCGAAGTTGCCCTTGAGGAACGGATACTCGCCGTGCCCGAGGTCGATCGCCGAGTTGTACTCGATGACCGGCTTGTCGGAGTTGTGGATCACGATGCCGTCGCCGCCCACTGCGCGGATGTCGTTGCGGGCGATGTAGACCTTCTCGTTGTAATGCCGCGTCGTGTCGGGCGCCGACAGCTTGATGCCGCCTGCCGCGGTGTCGTTGACGACGTTGTCGGTCACGGTGATCCCGTCGAACCAGCCGATGCCGTCGCCGAGCACCGAGATGCCCGCCGAACGTGAGAACGCGTTGCCGAGGCTGGTCTTGTCGGACCAGCCGGCGACCTTCTCGACATGGTTGCGCGCCAGCACGACACCGCTGCGCTTGGTGCCGTCGTTGATCTCGTACAGGATGCCGACGCGGCGCTGGTCGGGAGTGCCCGGGTTGATCACGTGCATGCCGTCGACGGTCCAGTTGCTGACGTTGAGCAGGTGGATCCCGGCGAGCGCGCCGTTCCCGTTGATCGTGGCCTCGGCATCGCCGTCGCCGTACGGCGAGACGGTGATGGGCGCGGTGCCCAGGCCCGACCCGGTCGGGGCGAAGGTGCCGACGCATTCCGCGCCTCGCCGGAAGCGGACGGACTGGCCGGGCTGGAACGGCTGCGCGCTCGCGAGCTGTTCCAGCGACGTGAAGGGCGCGGCCTCGGAGCCGTCACCTGTCCCGGTGGCCGAGCAGTCGACGAAATACGCGGTGTCGGAGACCGCGACGACGTGTGCGGCGAGCTCGCCCTGCGCGATCGCGCCGAAGAGCGACGCGGCGCGCGCGGTGATCGTGTACTCGCCGGCCGCCGTGCCCGCGGGAACGACGAACGAGGCGGTGGCGCGGCCGCCGTCGTCGGCATTGGCGACGACCTCGGTGCCGGCGAAGCCGACGGTGACCGGCGTCTGCGGGTTCGCGCCGTCGACGGTCACCGACACCGGGGCACCGGGCGCGAGCAGCGACAGGTCGACGTCGTTCGCGGCGAGGGTGAGCGGCTGCGCGAGGTACTCGTCGGTGCAGTTGATGCGCAGGTCGGCCCAGTCGGCGTGATCGTTGCCGTTGCCTTCGGGACCGGTCTCGGCGATGAGCTCGACGGTGCTCGCGCCGCGCAGGTCGAGGTTCAGCCGGCCGGCGGGATCGATGCCGCTCCGGGCCATGCGGAACTTCTCTGTCCCGTCGACCTTGACCACGAAGTCGACGCGGCCCTTGCCGGCCTGGCTGTCGTCGATGCCGACGTAGCCGAGCAGCTGCGTGCACTCCTGCGCGACGTCGTACACGACGCGGGCGGGGGCGTGGGTGCCCAGGCCCTTCGGGTACTGCACGCCTCGGATCGACTGGATCGTCCGTGTCGTGTCGGGCACTGCCTTGGCGCCGTTGCTGAAGTCGCGCTCCACCGGTCCCCAGCCGTTGTCGGCCGAGACCCAGTCCAGATCGCTCGCATAGTGCACGGTGCCGGCGAGTCCGTCGGCGGCGAGGGCGGGCGCCGGGGTGCCCGCCAGACAGAGGGCGCCGACGGCTGCTGCGACGAGCAGCGTGGTCCGTTTCCTGGGCAAGGGATTCCTCCTCGAATCACACGGTCCGCGGCCCGGGATGACGGCGGACGATTCATCGTTCCAGCCCGTGTGCGTTCAGGCGATCGAACTGAACACAACTGAACATCCACACACGAAGAACGGCCCCGGTGCTCGCGCACCGGGGCCGTTCTCATCATGCGATCAGTGCACGCCCTTCGCGGGGCCGGCCTCGAACGCCTTCACGATCTCCTGCGAGAACGTGTTGCCGGCGGCATCCTTCGCCGTCACCCGCAGGTCGACCCACCCGCCCTTGTCGGGCACCGGGACGTCGGCGCGGAAGGCGCTCACGAACGAGCGGCCCTCGGGGAACGTGCCCGCGGGCGGCTCGGTCGCGCCCGTCGGCGCGCTGGTCTTCGCCGGAGCGAGGGCCACCGCGTGCCATTGCCCGTCCGCACCCCGGGCTTCGAGCGTCGCCTCGGTGATCTTCGCGGCGCCGAGCGCCCCACCGAGGTGGCCGAGCTCGAGGCCGAGCGTCACCGCCGCACCCTTGCGCCGCCCGTCGCCCGCACGACCGTCGGCCGCGAGATCGACGTCGTAGAACGCCTGGATCATCGGCAGGATCCGCTGCGAGTAGTCGTCGGCCGCGCCCGACGAGTGGAAGCTCCACTCCGTCGTGGTGGCGGTCGACGACGCCAGGTGCGATCCGTCGTGCGTCGCGGTGTTCACCACGCGCACCTCGACGTCGTCCTCGGGCAGGCCCCAGACGTTCGCGCCCTGATACTCACCGGATGCCGCGAGCTCGCCGTTCACATAGACATCGGTCTGCTGAGCGATGCCGGGGTTGCCGGCGAACACGTCGAACGTGCCGGTGTGCAGCGCGTCGCCGCCGTCGGCCCAGGACGGCAGGTTGAACTGGATGCCGTCCCCCGAGCGGTGCGGAGCCCAGTAACCGGGGCCCACATACGGCCGCACGATCGAGCCGAAGTAGCTCGCCTCGGTCTTCGAGCCCGCCGCATACGTGCGCTTCGTGTCGCGGATCTGCCAGTCCACGCCGACGACCGTCGCGTCCTGATACCACTGCAGCTGATCGGTGTTGACCCACTCGGTGCGCTCGGTGCCGCGCGCGGCGCGCATCGGGAAGCCGCTGCCGTACAGGGCGCCGGGCACGAAGTCGTACCGGAACTCTCCGACGGTCTCCGGCTGCCCGTGGTACATCGTGTCGATCCGCGCCAGCTTGCCGGGCTTGAAGGCCAGGTTCGCCGGGATCTCGCCGTCGCCGTGCTGCGCGATGTCCCAGATCTCGTCGGCGTTCGGGATGCCTGTGCCGGTGACCTTCACGGACTTCGAGGCCAGCTGCGCCAGGAGCTCGCGCCCCTGCACGCCGCTGATCCCGGCGACCGGGATCGCGACCGGGGTGACGTAGTCGTCTGCGCCGACCCATTCGCTCAGCTCGCCGTCCGCATCGTTCGCGACGATGAGGAGGGCGGCACCGGCCGCGGCGGCATTCGCCGCACGCTCGGTGGCCGACACCTCGTCGGATCGGGTGACGAGAGCGACCTTGCCATGGACGTCCACCGCGGCGAACGCCTCGGCGCTGCCGGTGCCGGCATCGACCGCCGCCGTCTTGATCGACCCGTCCAGCAGCGTCGAGCCGACCTGCGGGATCACGTCGAGGGCTGTCTTGCCCGCCGTCAGCGACAGCGTCGGACGCTGCAGGCGCCAGCGGGTGGCGAACGAGAACTCGGCGGTCTCGGCCTTCACCGGCTGCGCCCACATCTCGTCGACCCACACCGGCATCATGGCGCTGCCCGAGAAGCCGTCCGCGGTGTAGTCGACACGACGGAAGGTGGCGTCGAGCCCCTTGGTGCCGACGTCGACGGTCTGCTGCTTCGTGGCGCGGGCGTCGAGCGCGACGGTGCGCGCCTGGTCGAGCACGACGTCGGGGTCGCCCACGAGGACGCTCGCGATCGTGTCGGGCGTGCGCTGCAGCTCGAGGAACGACATCGCCGAGTATGTGCCGCCGGGAAGCCGCAGCGTGGTCTCGCCCTCCACCGCGACGGGCGCGTACCAGCCCGTGGCGCCGTTCGAGAGCCACACGTAGCCCGACGACGGCTGGCCGGCGAAGTCGGTGACCGTCAGCGTAAGGTCGTAGCGTTCGTCTTCGGCGATGGCGCCGAGTGCCGTCCGGGTGATGGGCGTGCCGTCGGCCGACGCGATGAGCTCGCCCGACAGTTGGGTGCCGGCCGCGATGAGCGACGGGTCGACGGTGAGCGTCACCGAACGGCTCTCACCGGCGGGGATCGTCAGCGTGTCGGCATCCATCGTCAGCACCTCGGGGCCGGCCGACATCGGCTCGATGCCGCCGCCCGCGCCCGGGGTGGTGTCGGCCAGCGTCGCGGCCAGCGACAGCTGCACCTCGGCGTCGCCGCGGTTCGTGTACTCGATCGTGCGCGAGACGGGGGCCGGGGACTCGCCCCACGTGAGCATGCCGAAGTCGCCCGAGCCCGAGGCGATCACCGGGACGTCGATCGCGGCATCCACATCGAGCAGGCCCGTTCCGCCCTGGTAGGGGGTGAGGCCGACGTCGGCGGTGCTGCTGGTGAGCGCCGCCTTCAGCTGCGCGCCGGTGTACTCGGGGTGGCGCTGCTTGAGGATCGCGGCGGCGCCCGCGACGTGCGGGGTCGCCATCGACGTGCCGCTCATCGAGATGTAGGAGCCCTCGCCCGGGCTGTCCGACGAACGGGCCGCGGTGACGTCGTTGCCGGGACCGACGATGTCGGGCTTGAGGGTGCCCGAACGCGTCAGCGGTCCCTGGCTGGAGAACCACGAGAGCGCGCCGGACGGGTCGTCCACCGAGCCGACGGTGAGCGCGGCGGCCGCCGATCCGGGCGAACCGATGGTCTCGGGGGCGCTGGAGTTGCCGGCGGCGATGACGAACAGCGCACCCGTCTCGTCCGACAGGCGGTCGACAGCCTCGGCCATGAGGTCGGTGCCGTCGGACGCCTCCTGCGAGCCGAGGCTCATCGAGACGATGGGCGCGTTCGCGGCTGCCCACTCCATGCCGGCGATGATCCAGGAGTCCTGGCCGTAGCCGTCGTCCCCGAGGACCTTGCCGATCAGCAGTGACGCGTCGTCCGCGACGCCCCGGTGGGTGCCGTCGCTCGCAGCGCCGGTGCCGGCGATCGTCGAGGCGACGTGCGTCCCGTGGCCCTGCACGTCGGTCGCGACATCCTGGCCGGGCACGAAGCTGGTGGCGCCGGGCAGGACGCGTCCCGCGAGGTCGGGGTGGGTGTCGTCGTAGCCGGTGTCGAGCACCGCGACTGTCACCCCGGCGCCGGTGTAGCCCTCTTCCCAGGCCTCGGGCGCGTCGACGTACGGCACGCTGGAGTCGAGCGTCGCCTTCACCTTGCCGTCGAGGTGCACGGCCGTGACATCGCCGCCCAGGCGGGCTCCGGTCGACAGGCTGCGGGCCTGCGGGGCTGCGCTCGCACCGGTGAGCGTCGTCCACAGTGCGGCGGCGTCGGCGTGCGACGCGGTGCCGGCCGAAGCCGAGATGCTCGGCAGCGCCGTGGTCAGCTCGACACCGGGGAGCGGTTCGGCCGCTTTGCGCGAGCGCGCCGCGGACTGCTCGATGATGACGGGTGTGGCGTCGACGGAGGCGTCGTCGTAGCCGTAGTCGATGAGCTTGGTGACGTTGAACAGGTCGCCGTCCAGCGCGCCCGACGCGAGGTAGGGCTCGGCGTCGTCGGGGACGACGTGGAGCTCGCCCTTGACGTCGAACGTCTGGACGCCGGCGCCCGGCTCGACGGTCTGCACCGAGACGGCGTGGGTGCCATCGCTCAGATCCGCGACGGTCACGCGATCGCCGGTGATCAGTGTGACGGTGTGCGAGGCCGACACCGACGCGGTGGCCGTGGGGGCGGCATCCGGGTCCGTGGCGGCTGCCGAGGGCAGGGCGGCGGCGCCGACGCCGGCGATGCCCATCGCGAGGCCGCTCGTGGCGGCGACGACGGCACGCAGGCGTCGGCCTGACGGGTTGGGGTGTGACATGTGCACCTCTCCGTGGGGTTGTGGGGACTTGTCACGAACCTCTCACGGCGTTCTCATAGGCTGTTGGCGGAGATACGCCATGGCCACCTTCCGCCAGGCGGGACGGGAGCGGCGATGCTCGAAGCCCTCGGATTCGACGCCGCGCACACCGATGTGTACCGCTCAGTGCTGCAGCGTCCGTCCTCGTCGGTCGCCGTCGCGGCCGCCGACACCGGGCTGTCACGCACGCGGGTGCGGGCGATCGTCGCGGAGCTCGAAGGGCTCGGCCTGCTGGCACGGCACGCGTCCGACGCCGAGCGCCTCGTCGCCTCGCCGCCGGCGATGGCGCTGCGGCCGCTGCTGCTGGAGCGCGAACGCGGGCTCACCCGCGCGCACGAGGCCCTCGTCGAACTGAGCGAGGTGTACCGCGCGTCGGCCGAACAGCGCAGTGCCGCCGACGTGATCGACGTCGTGGTCGGGGACGACGCGGTGCGGCAGCGGCTGGCGCAGCTGCAGGCGGCCGCGACACGCGAGGTGCGTGTGCTCATGCTGAGCGATGTGGCGCTCATGACGGCGGAGGAGAACATCGAGGAGGAGCGGGCGCTGCTGCGCGGGGTGCGCTACCGGGTCATCGTCGAGAGCGGTGTGCTGGAGCGGCCCGGGTTCCTGGAGCTCGCCCGTGAGGGCGCGCAGGTCGGCGAGGAGGTCCGGGTGCTGCCCGCGCTGCCGACGCGGATGTTCCTCGCCGACGACCGCATGGCCCTGCTCCCGATGCACTCTCAGGAGGACGGCCGCGGGTTCGGGGCGCTGCTCATCCACCCGAGCGGGCTGCTCGACCTGGTGATGGCGATCTTCGAGGAGTACTGGTCGGCGGCGACGCAGTTCCTGGCTCCCGCCGAGGGCGATCCCCGCGCCGATGCCGACCGCGAGCTGCTGAAGCTGCTGCTGCTCGGACTGACGGATGCCGCGGCCGCGGCCCAGCTGGGGATCTCGCTGCGCACCGCCCAGCGCCGGATCGCCGTGCTCATGGAGCGCGCGGGCGTCACGACCCGCATCCAGCTGGGCGCGGAGGCGGTGCGGCGTTCCTGGGTGTGAGCCCCCTCAGGGCTCGGTGCGCGGCACGTACCGCGGCACCCAGCGCACGAACGCGAGCGCGCCGACCAGTCCGATCGCGCCCATGACGCCGGTCGCGACCGCGAGCGAGGCGATCGCCGCGAGTCCCGACACGATGAGGGGCGCGATCGCGCCGCCCGCATCGGTGAGCGTGCGCCACGAGCCGAGGAACGCCGCAGGGTCGGAGCTCGGCGCGACGTCCGCGCCGAGGGTGAGCAGGATGCCGCTGGACAGCCCGTTGCCGACCCCCAGGACCGCCGCGAACATCGCGAACCACATGGCGGCCTGCGGCACGTCATGGGTGAGTGCGAGGGCGATGAACCCGGCGCCCATCAGCACCATGGCCGGAAGAGCGGCCCACAGCCGGCCGAACCGGTCCATCACCTGACCGCTCGCGTAGAAGAGGGCGAAGTCGATGGCGCCAGAGATCCCGACCACGAGGGCGATCGTCTGCGCGTCGAGCCCGATCGACACGCCCCACAGCGGCAGCACGACCTGCCGCGCCGAGCGGACGGCCGAGAGGGATGCCGCCGCCAGGCCGAGCGTCGAGAGCACGCGCCGGTGGCGCCACATCGTGCGGATCACGCCGGTGCGCGGCCCCGGTCCCTGCACCTGCCGGAGCGGGATGGATCCGGTGACGGGTTCGCCGGTGTCTTCGGAGATGCCGTTCTCGGTGCGCGGCGCGGCAGCCGGGACCGGCAGCTGCTTCTCGGGGTCGGGACCCAGCAGCACCAGCAGCACCGTGGCGACGAGGCATCCTCCGAAGAACCAGACTGTCGCGTGCTCGTCGCCGAACAGCGCGAGGAGCCCTGCGGCGATGAACGGGCCGACGAACATGCCGAGCCGGAACGTGCCGCCCAGCAGCGACAGCGCACGGGCGCGGAACGACAGCGGCACGCGCGTCGTCATGAAGGAGTGGCGCGCGAGGCCGAACGCCGCTGCGCAGAAGCCGATGAGGAACACGGCGATCGCGAACACGCCCAGCGACGGCGCGACGGCCATGCCCACGATCCCCGCCAGCGAGATGACGCCCGCGATCGCCATCGTCAGGCGCTCGCCGATGCGCGCCACCGCCCAGCCCGCCGGCAGATTGCCGCACAGCTGGCCGATGACGAGGGCGGATGCGACGAGCGCCGCCGTCGCCACATCGGCGCCGAGCTGCGCCGCGATGACCGGGATCAGCGGGATGACCGCGCCCTCGCCGAGCGCGAACAGTACGGTGGGGCCGTAGACCATGGGTCCGAACCGCCACAGCACGTCGCGTGCGGTGGGGGAGTCGGCGCGTTCACTCATCGCTTCCACGTTAGTCTGGAGTGTCATGCTCGACTTCGATCCCTCCGCCGATATCCAGGCCCTGCGCTCCACGTTCGCCGACATCAAGGCCGTGGTCGACGTCGAGGCACTCACCGCCGACATCGCCCGTCTCAGCGAGGAGGCCGGTGCCCCCGACCTCTGGGACGACGTCGAGAAGGCGCAGAAGGTCACCAGCGCCCTCAGCCACCGCCAGGCCGATCTCAAGCGCGTCACCGACGTCGAGCAGCGCCTCGACGACCTCGACGTGCTGGTCGAGCTCGCCAATGAGATGGACGACGAGGATTCGGCCGAAGAGGCGCGCCGCGAGATCGCCGAGCTCGAAGACATCGTCAGCCAGCTCGAGGTGCAGACGCTCCTGGACGGCGAGTACGACGACCGCTCGGCCGTCGTGACGATCCGCTCGGGCGCGGGCGGCGACGACGCCACCGACTTCGCCGAGATGCTCATGCGCATGTACCTGCGCTGGGCCGAGCGCCACAAGTACCCCGTCAAGGTCATGGACACCTCCTACGCCGAGGGCGCCGGAATCAAGTCGGCGACGTTCCAGGTCGACGCGCCCTACGCGTACGGCACGCTGTCGGTCGAGGCCGGCACCCACCGCCTGGCCCGCATCAGCCCGTTCGGCTCGGCCGACAAGCGTCAGACGAGCTTCGCGGCCGTCGAGGTGATCCCGGTCATGGAAGAGGCCGTCGAGGTCGAGGTCCCCGAGGGCGACATCCGCGTCGACGTGTTCCGCTCGTCCGGCCCCGGCGGCCAGTCGGTCAACACGACAGACTCGGCGGTGCGCATCACGCACATCCCGACCGGCATCGTCGTCTCGATGCAGAACGAGAAGTCGCAGATCCAGAACCGCGCGGCCGCCATGCGCGTGCTGCAGACCCGGCTCATGCTGCTGCAGCGCGAAGAAGAGGCGGCCAAGAAGAAGGAGCTCGCGGGTGTGATCACCGCGAGCTGGGGCGACCAGATGCGCTCGTACTTCCTGTACGGCCAGCAGCTCGTCAAGGACCTCCGCACCGGGCACGAGGTCGGCAACCCCGCCGTGGTCTTCGACGGCGACCTCGATGGCTTCATCTCGGCGGGCATCCGCTGGCGCAAGCGCAAGGACGACGACGACTGATCCGCGGTTCTGAGTTCGTCGGGGGATGCCGCGGCCCTGAGTGTCGCTGGTCCGTCGGGCCGGGCATCCGCTTAGGCTGACACAGCCATGATCCGGTTCGAGAACGTCACGAAACGCTATCGCGGCACAGCGAAGCCCGCCCTGACCGACGTCGACTTCGAGGTGCTCCGCGGCGAGTTCGTCTTCCTCGTCGGCGCATCGGGGTCCGGCAAGTCGACGTGCCTGCGCATGATCCTCCGCGAAGAGACCCCCAGCGAAGGGCGCGTGGTCGTCCTCGGACGCGATCTTCGCACGCTGTCGAATCGCAAGGTGCCGTACTTCCGGCGACACGTCGGCGCGGTGTTCCAGGACTTCCGGCTGCTGCCGACGAAGACGGTGTTCCAGAACGTCGCGTTCACGCTGCAGGTGATCGGCTCGTCGCGCGGATTCATCCAGCAGGCCGTCCCCGAGGTGCTCGCGCTGGTGGGGCTCGCCGGAAAAGAGAAGCGGTTCCCGCACGAGCTGTCGGGCGGCGAGCAGCAGCGTGTCGCGATAGCCCGCGCGCTCGCGAACCGTCCCCAGATCCTGCTCGCCGACGAGCCGACCGGAAACCTCGACCCGGCGACGTCGGTCGACATCATGCAGCTGCTCGCCCGCATCAACGCCGGCGGCACGACCGTGGTCATGGCCACGCACGAGGCCGGGTTCGTCGATCAGATGCAGCGCCGCGTCATCGAACTGAGCCACGGCGAGATGGTGCGCGATGAGCGCCACGGCGGCTACGGCGACACGTCGAGCCTGCCGAGCCTCGCCCCCGAGCCCGAGCGTGGCGCCGCGGCGGTCGCCGCCCTGACCGCCGTGCTCGAAGTGCAGCGCGAGGCCGCGATCGCCGCGGCCGCGGGACTGGATCCCACCGACGTGCCCGAGGACGACGACGAGCGGGTCCCCGCCGTCGAGGCGTCGGTGGATGTCGCCACCCCGTCCGCGCCGGCTGCACCCGCGCCGCGCACGCCGGTGCCGGACGCCCCGGCCGCGACCGCAGCCCCCACCACCGCGGCGGTGGGCGCCGATGCCGACGAAGAGGCGGAGGAGGAGGCATCCACCCCGGCGAAGCCGCCGGTCGTGACGCCCCCGACGATCCCGGTCGAGCTCGCCGAGATCGACGTCGAAGAGCTGGGCCTGGCCGATCGTCTCGGCCTGGGACGCGACGACACCGACACCGAGGACGAAGTGGGGCCGACGTCATGAGGCTCGGACTGATCCTGTCGGAGGCGCTGTCGGGCCTGCGCCGCAACCTCTCGATGGTGGTGTCGGTCGTCCTCGTGACATTCGTGTCGCTCACCTTCGTGGGCGCCGCCATCCTCATGCAGATGCAGATCGCGACGATGCGCGACTTCTGGGTCGAGCGGGCGCAGGTCGCCGTGTACATGTGCACGAACATCTCGACTGCGGCGACGTGCGTGAACGGCGAGGCGACGCCCGAGCAGGTCGAAGAGGTCAAGGCCAAGCTCGAGGGCAGCGCGCTGGCGCCGCTGATCCGCGAGATGGTGTTCCTCAACCACGAGCAGGCCTACCAGGAGTACGTCGACCTCGCCGGTGAGGACAACGCCAGTGTCATCACGCCCGATCAGGTGAACGAGACGTTCCGGATCACACTCGTCGACCCGTCGCAGTCCGACGTGCTGATCGAGGCGTTCAGCGGGACGCAGGGCGTCGAGGACGTCAAGGACCAGATGCAGTACCTGGACCCGCTGTTCTCGGCCCTCACGATCGCGACGTACATCGCGGTGGGGATCGCGGCGCTGATGCTGATCGCCGCGGTGCTGCTCATCGCCACGACGATCCGTCTCTCGGCGTATGCGCGAAGACGAGAACTGGGCATCATGCGCCTGGTCGGGGCATCCAATCGGTTCATCCAGACGCCGTTCATCCTCGAGGGCGTTTTCGCGGCGCTGCTCGGATCGCTGCTCGCGAGCGGTGCGGTGCTGGCCGGGGTCTATTTCGGCGTCGACAAGTATCTGCGCAACCGCGTCGACTTCGTGACGACGTGGGTCGATCTCGGCGACGCGTGGCTGGTCGTACCGGTGCTGATCCTGGTGGGCGTGCTGCTGGCGGCGCTGTCGGCGGGATTCGCGATCCGGCGGTGGCTGCGCGCGTGAGTCGGCCCGGGTCTGCCGGAGGGTAGACTGACAGGCTGCCGTGCACCCGGTGCGGCTTCAGCGAGGAGACACCCATGCCCAGGGAACGCGGGGAGAAGGTCGTGGCGACCAATCGTCGCGCACGCCACGAGTACGCCATCGAGAAGACGTACGAGGCGGGCCTCGTGCTCACCGGAACCGAGGTGAAGTCGCTGCGCGAAGGCCGCGCGAACCTCTCGGACGGCTACGCGTACATCGACAACGGCGAGGCGTTCCTCGACGCGGTGCACATCCCGGAGTACTCGCAGGGGCACTGGACCAACCACTCGTCCAAACGGACCCGCAAGCTGCTGCTGCACAAGGACGAGATCGTCAAGCTCTCGCACGCAATCTCGGCAGGCGGCTACACGCTGATCCCGCTGAAGCTGTACTTCTCGGACGGGCGCGCGAAGGTCGAGATCGCGGTCGCGAAGGGCAAGCGCGAATACGAGAAGCGCCAGACCATCCGCGAACGCGAAGACAAGCGCGAGGCCGAGCGCGCCATGCGCAGCCGGAACCGACTGGGCGAGTAGTCGCCGGCGTCGTCGAGTGGATGCCGCACGCCCGCGCGCGGCATCCGCACGAGTCTCAGCGGGCGACGAAGCGCGCCTCGACGCCCGCCGAGACCACGATGTCTTCGGGCTGCAGCTGGACGGCGGGAGCGCCGTCGGCATCCGCGGCGAAGGCGGCCTTGGCCATCATCATGCGCGGCGCCGGCGCGGGGGACTGCTCCGGGTGTGACAGCAGGCCGATGTCGGCGATCTCGAGCGCGCTGACGTTCGCCAGCCCGAGCGCACCGGCGTAGGCCGCGGCGCGGGCGACGGCGACCCCCACCGCCTGTGTCGCGACATCCTTCTCGGTCTGCGCTCGCGTCTCGGGGGTGAGCAGCCACTCGATCCAGCCGAGCTGCACGCCCTCCCGCTCGGCGACTTCGCCTGCCCACCACGACAGGACCGTGAAATCGGTGAACGTGACGGAGAAGTCCACGCTCGCGTAGTGGACGGGAGCGAGCCGCTTGCCCTCGTTGTTCCAGGGCCGCTCCGACCACACCGACACGCGCTGGCTGGTCCACTCGGGCACGGTGCCCGCGGCCTTGCGGGCGGCGAGGTCGTCGCGCACCGGCTCGGTGAGCGCGGCCATGCGCTCGACGACGGCACCGCGCTCGGGACCTTCGGCGCGGATGGTGAGGTGCGCGATCGCGCGCTCCGGGGCGATGCGGGTCTCGTGCTCTCCGCGGACCGTGATGACGACGTCGCTCATGCTGCCGACTCTACGTCTTACGCCTCGCCGGGCGCCTGGACGAACCGGAGTTCATCCTTGAACATCGCCCATCGCACGTCGTCGGCCGTGAAGAGGTGGGCCTGAGCAAAGCCCTCGTCGTCCGCCCAGCCTTCTTCTCCGCGCATCGCGAGGTACATGCCCTCCGCCGTCTCGATCCGTTCGTAGCCCTCGGCCTCGAGCTGGCTCTGTGCGGCGGAGGCGGCATCCTCACCGATCGGAGCCCACGCGAGGTCGATGACGTTGTCGGTGGCGAGAGCCGGATCCTCGCCCCAGCGGCACGAGATCGAGCCGGCGGGAGCGCCGTTCGCGAACGTGTCGAAGGGACTGCCGCCGACGCCCTCGTGCGGGAGCTGCCACGACACCCACGTGTTCTCAGCCATCGACGCGTCGAACTCGGCCGTCGAGATGGCGTCGCACGTCGGCGCGGCCACCGGCACGCTCGCGGCGGGCGTGGGAATCGGCGACGAGTCGGAGGCGCCCGCGGGAGAGGTCTGCGGGGTGGCCGCCGTGGCTTCGGCGTCCGGGGCAGGCGAGCTCGGGCCGGCGCACGCCGTCAGCCCGCAGGCGAGCAGAGCGGTGAGGGCGATGGTCGCGGGGCGAAGGGTCACGAAGAGCTCCTGTTGGTGGTGTGCGGCCTTCAGGCTGGTGAACAGGCGGGCCAGGAATGGCTGTCGGGACGAAGTCGTTATAGACTGATGTGCTCGGGAACTTCGGAACCTGAGATGAACAACTCCACAGTGTGACAACGGCCCTTCGACAGAAGGAACACCTCGAACGAGGCACGGGGATGATCGGTTTCGACATCGCCTGTGAATCTGCGAGAAGCGGGCCGAGGATGCAGGGTTATCTCGTGAACGCCCCCTGCAAACCAATAACTGCCGAAAAGAAGCAGTCCGACTTCGCCCTCGCTGCCTGAGCAGCGAGCCCGAGTCCGTCAATCCGTGACTGATCCCGTCACGGGTATTGGCGTCATCTAGGGATCTTGCTGTGTGACGTCGCCTGAGCGTCACACGGGACTCTTTTCAGGATGGGCTTGTCGACTTAGGTGTCTGTGACAAAGGTCGGAGCCGAGTAGAACGCTCGTACAGACTGCGCCCGGAGAAGCCGCCGTTACTCAGCGATGGACGGGGGTTCGATTCCCCCCATCTCCACAGCCGTTGTCACTGGATTAAGGCCTCAACTTCCGCGTAATCACGCGGAAGTTGAGGCCTTCGTTCGTTGTCGGTGAGGCGGCTCGAAACCGAATCGCCCACAAATCGACCACCGACTTCTGACGCATACAGGTCGAGATCGGCTCGATCAATGGAGGCGGCGCCGCGTCGGAGTCGCTGGGGGGCTGCCCGCGACCTCGTCGTCCAGGAACGCGGCGAGGCACTCCGCCACGACGTGCGGGGAGTTCTCATCGGGGGCATTGTGGTCCGCCCCTTCGAGCATCTCGACGTGCGAGTCCAGGATGATGCGACTGAGTGGGTCGAGAACTCCGGTGAGATAGGTCGGAGTCTTGGTGCCCCCGATCAGGAGAGTCCTCGCCGTCACCTCCGCGTAGCCCGCCCCGTCGGAGTCGCACCGGAGAACCTCGCTCAGCTCCGGGGGAGTGGTGGGCATGAGATCTCGCATCTCGGCACCGCTCTTGCCTCGCACCATGAGTGCAGCCAAGACCTGGAACACGAATCGCGGGGTCGCATCGGGCAGGGGCGTGCGTCGGGTGCGCTGTAGGAAGAGGGCCATGGCGCGTGCGTGCCGTCCCGCCGCGAGCAGCCGTTCGAACTCGGGCAGGAACGACAGATCGAACGATCCGTTCAGCGAGACCGCCGGCTCGTACACCGCCACCCGGTCGAGCGATCGATCCGTGCGGGCCGACTGGAGCGCGATCAGCCCGCCGTAGCTGTGACCGAAGACGAGGCGCGCCCGCTCGGCGCGCTGGACGGTCTGCACATCTTCGATCTCTCGATCGAGACAATAGGCGGGGCCTTGAGCTCCACTGGCGCCGCGACCGCGACGCTCGAGGACCGAGACGGCGAAGCGGTCGGCGAGTTCGCTCGCCAGTCGGGCGTAGTTGTGCGCCATGCGGTTGTTCCCGGGGACGATCACGAGCCCAGGACCATCACCTGTGCGGGTGTAGCCGATGGGGGTGCCGTCGGGCGAAACCGCCGAGCGAAGTTCGGTCATGACAGAAGCGTGCCCCTGAGGCACTGTCACCGCGCTGCCACCGGGTGCTGGCGCTGTCATCGCCCTGTCAGACATCGTCGGGGCCATCGGAGGTCGAGCGTCGGGGCGACCCACGTACCCGCAAGCAGGCTCGCGAGCCCGAGTTCCGGCGAATCGGATCCGTGTCAGCAGAGGTCGCGCACAATAGGTGCCATGGTCGAGATCTCGGACGCGGATTTCGAGGCGATGGTCGCGGAGGAGTATGAGGCTCTCCCCGACGGCATCGTGAGAGGTCTCGAGAATGTGGCGATCCTCATCGCGAACCAGCCCGTGGGCGAGCGACCCAGGCTGTTCGGGCTCTACAGCGGACGCCCGCTGAAGACGCGTGGTGTGTACGGCTACGGGGAGCTCCCCGACCGGATCACCCTGTTCAAGAACAACATGCAGGAGCACAGTGCGGATCTCGACGCGCTCCGCATGCGTGTGCGGATCACCCTCGTGCACGAGATCGGACACTACTTCGGGCTGGACGACGCGCGCCTGCGCGAGCTCGGATGGGCCTAGACCCGGCGCCCGGCGGTGGTCTCGTGCGGCGTGAGTGCCCCGCGCCTCGGCCTGCCTGCCGCCCTACGCGTCGGCCCACAGCCTCTCGATCGGCACCTCGCGACCGAGCAGGTTGACCGCGGCCCGGTGCCCCGAGAGCATCGCGGCGGGGACGGTGGCGGGGTCATCGGTCCAGGTCGCCTCTCCGGCGAGGTGCAGGATGCCGCCGATCGGGGTGGCGAGGTCGTCATGGTCTGCGGTCGTCGAGCCGACGGTCATGTACGCGTACGAGCCGTGCGAGAACGGGTCGTCCTGCCACGCGGTGATGTCGACGCGCGTGGGCTGTTCCACGCGATCGCCGTAGAGGCGGCGCAACTGCGTGAGGACCGAGTCCACGACGTCGGTCTCGGACCAGTCGCGGGTCTCGACCGCGGCGGGCCCGGCAGCGAACGTCAGGAGGGTCGGGACGCCGTGCAACGGAGTCAGGTCGTACCAGGAGTGCCACCACACGCTGTCTGGACCCTGCTGGCGCACGGCGTAGACGTCGTCGTCCCAGAACTTCGCAGGGAAGCGCAGGAAGACCTTCTCGAACGCGTTCATCCGCAGCCGGCCGAGCGCGCCGGCGACCGGCTCGGGCAGCGCGGGCTCGATGACGAAGCCGTCGGACTGCAGCACGCCCACCGGGACCGTCACGACGGCCGTGTCGGCGGTGAATCCACCCCGGTCGGTCGTCACGGCGACGCGCCCGTCAGACCAGTCGACGCGCGCCACGATGTGGCCGAGGCGCACGTCGAGTCCCTCCGCCAGCCGGGCCGGCAGCGCGTCGTACCCGTCGGGGAACACCACCTCGTCGCCGTCGATCGAATCGTCGTCGAGGCCGTGCGCCGCGAGGTCCTCGATCCAGGCGCCGTACTGCTCCTCGGAGCGGTGCTCCAGGTACTCGCGCACGCGCTGCGTCCGCTCGGGGTCCCAGCCCTGCCGGCCGAGCGCCCGCTCGGTCACATCGCGGTAGGAGTCGTCGGCGGCCGAGACGGTCACGACGTCGAGCAGCGCCGAGTCGACGGCGTGGATGTCGTCGATGAAGCCCTGGGCGGCGGCATCCGTCAGTCTCGTCCCGTCGGGTCCGTAGTACGCGATGGGGCGGCTGTCTGGCTGGTAGCCGCCGACGGTGAACTCGACGGTGCGCAGGCCCAACGCGTCGGCTGCCGCGGCGACGGGGCTGCCGACGACGCCGTGGATCCACGACGCGCCGAGGTCGGTCGCGACGCCACCCGTGCGGTCGGTGTGCACGCGCCCGCCGATGCGGTCGCGCGCCTCGAGCACCACCACCCGCCGACCTGCGTCCACGAGCAGCCGCGCGGCAGAGAGTCCGGCGACCCCCGCGCCGACGACGATCGTGTCGAAGTGTTCCACGACCGTCATCCTCGCGCATGACAGGCGCCCGTGCCGAGTGTGCTTCTGCGCGCTGAGAGAATCGACGCATGACCGCAACACTCGTCGCGCGTGGGCTGGCCGGCGGGTACGGCCACCGCACGCTGTTCGACTCACTGGATCTGACCGTCGCCCCCGGTGATGTCGTCGGGGTCGTCGGCGCGAACGGCGCCGGGAAGTCGACGCTGCTGCGCCTCCTCGCCGGCATCGACGAACCGCAGGCGGGCTCGGTGACGTACGCGCCGGCCGACGCGTTCGTCGGCTGGCTGCCGCAGGAGCACGAACGCGTCGAAGGTGAGAGCGTCGCCGGCTACATCGCACGTCGAACGGGCTGCGCGCAGGCGACGAGGGAGATGGATGCCGCAGCCGCCGCACTCGCGGAGCCGGCGCCGCCGCGCGGCGGCGCTGATCCCGCCGACGTCTACTCGGCGGCGCTCGACCGCTGGCTGGCCAGCGGCGCGGCCGACCTCGACGAACGCCTTCCGGTCGTGCTCGCCGAGCTCGGGCTGGACCTCGGCGGGACCCCTGCCGAGCACGCGCTCATGACATCGCTCTCCGGAGGCCAGGCCGCGCGAGTCGGACTGGCGGCGCTGCTGCTCTCACGGTTCGACATCGTGCTGCTCGACGAACCCACCAACGACCTCGATCTCGACGGCCTCGAGCGGCTGGAAGCGTTCGTGCGGGGTCTGCGAGGCGGCGTCGTGCTGGTCAGCCACGACCGCGAGTTCCTCGCCCGCAGCGTCACACGCGTCCTGGAGCTGGATCTCGCGCAGCACTCCAACCGCGTCTTCGGGGGCGGCTACGACGCCTACCTCGAGGAGCGCGAGACTGTGCGCCGCCATGCTCGGGAGAAGTACGACGAGTTCGCCGAGAAGAAGGCCGACCTGGTCGCCCGGGCGCGTACACAGCGGGAGTGGTCGAGCCAGGGTGTGCGCAACGCGATGAAGAAGTCGCCCGACAACGACAAGATCCGCCGCAAGGCCGCGACCGAATCCAGCGAGAAGCAGGCGCAGAAGGTGCGCCAGATGGAGAGCCGGATCGCCCAGCTCGAAGAGGTCGAGGAGCCCCGCAAGGAGTGGCGGCTCGAGTTCACCATCGGGTCGGCGCCGCGGTCGAGCACCGTGGTCTCGACGCTGAGCGCGGCGGTCCTGGAGCAGGGGACGTTCACCCTCGGACCGGTCTCGCTGCAGGTGAACGCCGGTGAGCGCATCGGCATCACCGGGCCCAACGGCGCCGGCAAGTCGACGCTGCTGCGGGCCCTGCTGGGCAGGCAGCAGCCGAGCGCGGGGTCGGCGAGCGTGGGCGCCAACGTCGAGATCGGCGAGATCGACCAGGCGCGATCGCTGCTGGTGGGGTCGCAGCCGCTCGCGGTGGCGTTCGGGGATCTGGTGCCCGAGATGGAGTCCGGCGAGGTGCGGACGCTGCTCGCGAAGTTCGGACTCAAGGCCGACCACGTCGGACGCCCGGTGGGGGAGCTGTCACCCGGCGAGCGCACGCGCGCCGCACTGGCGCTCCTGCAAGCCCGCGGCGTGAACGTGCTCGTGCTCGACGAACCCACGAACCACCTCGACCTGCCCGCGATCGAGCAGCTGGAGCAGGCACTGGAGTCCTACCGCGGCACCCTGCTCCTGGTCACCCATGACCGGCGGATGCTCGACGCCGTGCAGCTCGATCGCCGTTGGCGGGTCGACGCCGGAGGCGTCACCGAGCTGTAGGCCCGCAGCCGCTCAGCGGCCCTGCCTCTTCTTGAACGGCTTCGGCTGCCCCTTCACCACCGGGGCGCGGCCCTTGCCCTTCGACGCCTTCGCCTTTCCGCCCGCCGGTGCCTTCGGCTTCGCGATCGGTGCGGGCGCGTCGGCGATCCGCCGGCGGGCCTCGTCGAGCAGCAGCGCGCCCGGCGCGGTCAGCGACCAGCCGGACTTGCTGCGCGTGAAGAGCGGTTGCCCCACCTCGGCTTCGAGCTTCTCGATTGTCGAGTAGAGCGCCGGCAGCGGCATCCCGAGCGCCTCCGCGGCCCGCGGGACGTGCAGGCCGTTGTCGACGACGGCGACGAACTGCTCGAGCTGGGTGAGCTTCACAGAAGGCCTTTCGCACGCCGGGGCGGCGTCGGATGTCGTGGATGCCCCGCATGACGACCGTACCGGCGAACTTCGCCGAACCTGTCACAACGGCGGGCTCTGCCCGGTCTGAGCTGACGACGCGCGCGTTCCCGCGTGCGATGAGCAGAGAGGGTTCGACATGAGGATCGCTGTCATCGGGGGAACAGGACTGATCGGCACGAGGGTGGTCGCGGGACTGCGGGCGACCGGGCACGACGTCGTCGTGGTCGCGCGGGCCGTGGGCGTGGACTCCTTCACCGGCGAAGGACTCGCCGAGGCGCTCGCCGGGGTCGAGACGATCATCGACGTCTCGAACTCGTCGTACACCGACGAGGCCGGCGCCAGGGAGTTCTTCTCGGGCTCGACGCTGAACCTGATCACTTACGGCGAAGCGGCCGGCGTCCGCCACCACGTCGTCCTGTCGGTGGTGGGAACCGATCGCCTCGCTGCTTCTGAGGGCGGGTACTTCCAGGCCAAGGCCGAGCAGGAGCGCCTGCTTGTCGCATCCGGCCGTCCTCACTCGGTCGTGCATGCGACCCAGTTCTTCGAGTTCATCCGCAGCATCACGGATGCCGCCACTCGGCGCGGCATCGCGCACGTGGCCGATGTCCTGCTGCAGCCGATGGCGGCCGATGATGTCGCCGCGGCGGTGTCGCGCGCGGCGCTCGCGCGCCCGACCGGCACGATCTCGGAGGTCGCTGGACCGGAGGTGTTCGAACTCGGCTACCTCGCGGAGCGCGAGCTGCGGTTCCGCCGTGACGAGCGTGAGGTGGTCGCCGATCCGCTCGCGACGTACTTCGGCGCACGGCTGGATCGCTGGGAGCTGCTTCCCGACCCTGATGCGACGATCGCCCCGACCCGCTTCCACGACTGGCAGACCGACTCGGCCGCCGGACGCGCGGCGCTGTCGTCGGCCGTGGGCGTACTCTGAGTCCGGCGATGGGGGCGGACGGCACGATGGACCAGACCAGCGGCGCTGACGACCTGGCGCAGGCGGTGGCCATGTTCGACGAGCATCGCCGTCGCATCTTCGGAATCGGCTACCGCATGCTCGGCACGGTCGCGGACGCCGAAGACATCGTGCAGGAGACCTGGATCCGGTGGCAGAACGCCGACCGTGACGGCATCCACGATCCGGCGGCGTTCCTCGCGACGATCGCGACGCGGCTCTCGATCAATGCCACGCAGTCTGCGCATGCCCGGCGCGAGACCTACATCGGGCCGTGGCTGCCCGAACCCGTGAACACCGACGACGATCCCGCCCTCGGCGCCGAGCGCGGCGAGGCGCTGCAGTTCGCGATACTGCTCATGCTCGAGAAGCTCACGCCCACCGAGCGTGCCGCGTACATCCTGCGCGAGGCGCTGGACTACCCGTACGAGCGGATCGCCGAGGTGATCTCGACGAGCGTCGCGAGCGCCCGCCAGCTCGTCAGCCGCGCGCGCAAGCACCTGGAGTCGGCCCGCCGCGCCGAGGTGGCCGCCGCCGAGCAGCGGCGCCTGCTCGAAGCGTTCCTGGTGGCCGCGCAGAAGGGCGACGTGAGCGATCTGGAGCGGCTGTTCGCCGAGGACGTCGTCAGCTACACCGACGGCAACGGCGTCAAGCTGGCGGCACGCATCCCGGTCGCCGGTCGCAGCCGGGTGGCGAAGTTCGTCGCCGCCTTCTCGAGCCACTTCTGGACGGGCAAGCGGATCGACTGGATCGAGGTGAACGGGCAGCCCGCGGCGACGCTCACCGAGGACGGGCTGGTCACGACGATCGTGACGGTGACCGCGCGGGAGGACGGCATCCATCAGCTGCTGTGGGTGATGAGCCCCGACAAGCTGGCGAATCTCGCACAGGTCGGGACGTGACCCCGCGGGATCGAGCGGGGTGGCTGCACGGCTCGCCGGAGGGGACGCGGTCGACCCGGGTGCATCATGAGCGCGTCGCCCAGGGACTCCTCGCGGCGGCGGCAGCGGGCGATGCCCGCGGGATGGAGCGGATGCTGCATCCCGGGGCGGCCCTGACCGTGGACGGGGGCGGCCACGTGCCCGCGCCCGGCACCACGGTCGAGGGCGCCACCGACGTCGCCGCGTGCCTCGCCGACGTGCTGCTGGCGACCGGGACGACGCTGCGGATCGAGGCCGTCAACGGCCTGCCGGGCATCATCGTGTGCCGCCGCGGAGCGGTGGTCGGCATCCTCGGACTGCGCGTCCGTGGGCGCCAGATCATCGAAGCCTGGCTCATCGTCAACCCCGACAAGCTCACGCGCTGGAACTGCGACTGAGCTGTCACAGATCCCCTCCCGCTCCTGTCTTAGCTGGTGGGCGCGGAACCGCGCACTCCCGAACGAAAGGCACATCATGGCAAAGATCGTCGTCATCGGAGGCTCCGGTCTGATCGGCTCCAAGGTCGTCGCGAAACTGACCGCGCACGGTCACGAGGCGCTGGCGGCATCGCCCAACTCCGGCGTCAACACGCTGACCGGCGAGGGGCTCGCGGAAGCGCTCCGTGGCGCGGACGCGGTGGTCGACGTGTCGAACTCCCCGTCGTTCGCCCCCGACGACGTGATGGACTTCTTCACGACGTCGACGACGAACCTCATCGACGCGGAACGGGCCGCCGATGTCGGACACCATGTCGCGCTCACGGTGGTCGGCACGGATCGGCCGAACACGATCGCCTACTTCGCCGCGAAGGCCGCTCAGGAGAAGCTGATCCGCGAGTCGGGCATCCCGTACTCGCTCGTGCACGCGACGCAGTTCTTCGAGTTCATCAGCGGCATCGCCGCGGTGTCGGGCAAGGACGAGGCCATCCACCTGCCGAACAACCTCGCGCAGCCGATCGCTGCGGAAGATGTGGCCACGGCGGTCGCGCGCACCGCCGCCGGGGAGCCCCTGGAGGCCGACATCGAGATCGCGGGGCCCGAAGTGATGGGGCTCGACGAGATGGTGCGCCGCGGGCTGACGTTCCGCGAAGACCCGCGCGAGGTCGTCACCGACCCCGAGGCGCCCTACTTCGGCGCGCGGATGGAGGAGCGCACCCTCATGCCGGTGGACGGCGTGCAGGTGTTCGAGACGACGCTGGCCGAGTGGCTGCCGGCGAACCCGCCGCGCAACTGAGCGAAGGCGGACCGAGGCCCGGGGCGCGCAGCGCGCTCCGGGCCTCGGCCGTCCGCACGGGAGCCCGTTCGGCCTACGCCGCGGGATCCGTCCGTGGCCGGCGGGGCGGGGGCGGCGGCGGAACCTCCTTGGCGGCGATGATCGCGCCACGGGGGATGCGCTCGACGCCGCGCTTGCCGTCGACGACGACCGTCGCAGCATCCGCGCTCAGCAGTTGGCCCAGGGCGTCGGTGGCCTGCCCGGTGGGCAGGATGTAACGCACGACGACCCGGCGGCCGGGCTCGGGGAGGTTCACCACGCGCCGGGGGAGTAGTCCTTGAGGAACACGCCGAACAGGTCTTCGCCGGCCTCGCCGCGCACGATCGGGTCGTACACGCGCGCGGCGCCGTCGACGAGGTCCAGCGGCGCGTGGAAGCCCTCTTCGGCCAGACGCACCTTGGTGGGGTGCGGGCGCTCGTCGGTGATCCAGCCGGTGTCGACGCTGGTCATGAGGATCCTGTCGGCCTCGAACAGCTCGCGGGCGCTGGTGCGCGTGAGCATGTTGACCGCGGCCTTCGCCATGTTGGTGTGAGGATGCCCGGGGCCCTTGTAGCCGCGGTTGAACACGCCCTCCATCGCGCTGACGTTCACGATGTAGGTGCGACGTGCGCTGGACGCGGCGAGCGAGGGGCGGAGCTTGGAGACCAGCAGGAACGGGGCGGTGGTGTTCGCCAGCTGCACCTCGAGCATCTCGAGCGGGTCGACCTCGTCGACGCGCTGGACCCACGAGTTGCTGTGGTCGAGGTCGGGGATGAGCCCGCCTGCGTCGATCGCGGTGCCGGCCGCCAGCCGCTCCAGAGAGCTCGAGCCGGCTGCCATGGCCTGCTCGGTGAGCTCGTCGGCGCGCGAGGCGGCGGCGGCGAGGATCGGATGCGCTGTCACCGAGCGCTCCAGTGCCTGCGGATGACGGTCGTTGGTGTGACCGAACGTGACGAGCTCGGGCAGCGGTCCGTTCGGGAGCGGGGCGAGCTCGGCGTCCACGAGCGGCTGGTAGGCGCCGGGGGAGCGGCGCACGGTCTGAGTCGCGTTGTTGATGAGGATGTCGAGCGGGCCGGCCGCGGCGACGTCTTCGGCGAGCCCGATGACCTGGGCCGGGTCGCGCAGGTCGATGCCGACGATCTTCAGTCGGTCGATCCACTCGGCAGCGTCCGGCAGGCCGCTGAAGCGGCGGACCGCGTCACGCGGAAAGCGCGTCGTGATGGTCGTGTGGGCGCCGTCACGCAGCAGGCGCAGCGCGATGTACATGCCGATCTTCGCGCGGCCGCCCGTGAGGAGCGCCCGCTTGCCGGTCAGGTCGGTGCGCGCGTCGCGCTTGGCGTGGCTCATCGCCGCGCAGTCCGGGCACAGCTGGTGGTAGAACGAGTCGACCACCGTGTACGGCTGCTTGCAGATGTAGCAGGCGCGCGCCTTGATGAGGGTGCCCGCGGTGGGCGCGGTCGTCGACGAGGCGATCGGGATGCCGCGCGTCTCGTCGTCGATGCGGTCAGGCGCCCCGGTGGCCGTGGCCGCGACGACCGCCTTGTCGGCGGCGGCGATCGCATCGCGGATCTCGCGCCGGCGGTGACGCTTGACGGCCTTGAACATCTTCGCCGTCGCACGCCGCACCGCGATGAAGTCGGGGTGGGTCTCGTCGGTGCCGGCGAGGTTGTCGAGCACCCGCAGAGCGACCGCCAGATCGTCGGGGTCGATTCCGCTCGGCGGCAGGTCGGAGGGCACGGGCGATTCGGGAGGCACACGTGATTCTACGCCGAGCGACATGCGCACGACCTGTTAGCGTGCCAGGGTGACGACGACCCCGAACCCGGCCGCGACGCCCGTGCGCAGCATCCACGTCTCCGCCGCCGTGATCCTGAACCAGGCGAACGAGCTGCTGCTGGTGCGCAAGGCGGGTACGACCGCGTTCATGCAGCCGGGCGGCAAGCCCGAGCCGGGGGAGTCCGCCGCCGAGACCCTCGCGCGCGAGCTGTTCGAAGAGCTCGGCGTCAAGGTCGAGGCCGAGGGGCTCGAGTCCCTCGGCTCGTTCACGGCCGCCGCGGCGAACGAGCCCGGCTTCCTCGTGGTCGCCGATGTCTTCGTCGCCGACATCGGCGCGCAGCAGCCGATCGTCGCCGCCGAGATCGAGGAGCTCCGGTGGGTCAGCCGTGCCGACGCCGAGCGGCTGGAGATCGCTCCGCTGGCGCGCGAGAACTTCCTCCCCGCGTGAAGGTCGTCGCTCAGGCGGCGGGCTGCGTGCGGATGTCGCTCTCGAGGCTGGTGCCCCCGAGATCGAGGTAGATGCGCCGCTCGGTGACCGACAGCGTCAGCGAGGTGCGCCGCTCGACGAGGGCCGCGGCGGCGTCCACGAACCCGGGATCGAAGCTGTGCAGCAGGATCTCATCGGCGCGGTGGATGCGCTTGCCCGCCCACAGCGCGGCCACCTTGGCGGGGTCGCGGTGGGTGTACACGGCCGTGCGCGCTGCCTGCATGCTCCCGGAGTGCAGGCGTGCGGCATCCGGAGCGCCCACCTCGATCCACGCGGTCAGTGCGCCGGTCAGGTCGCGCACAAGCACCGCGGGCTCGTCGGTCGCCGAGATGCCCTCGCTGAACGCGATGCCCTCCTCGTACTCCAGCAGGTAGGCCAGCACTCGCGTCATCATGAATGCGTCGGTCTCGGAGGGATGCCGCGCCACACGCAGCGACAGGTCCTCGTAGACGCCGCGGTCGACGTCGGCCAGCTGAACCGCGAACGTGTGCATCGTGGCGCCGGTGGCCACGGCTCAGCCCTTCGGCCACTCGATGAGGAGCAGCCCCTGCTTGGTGTCGGCCACCGTCACCTGTCCGTCGGTGAACAGGTACGTCATGCCGTAGCCGTCGTCGTCCGTGACGAGCGCCGTGTCGGGGCTCTCGGTGACGTAGACGCCGCCGTCGGTCTCTTCGAGCACCCAGCCCTCGTCGACCAGTTCGTCCTGCGCGTCCTTCGCCGCATCCTTGGTCAGCTTCGCCCAGCCGTAGATCTGGCCGGAGTCGCTCGCGGGCTGGTCGTAGTTCGCCCACATGCACAGCAGGCCGCCCTTGACCTCGGTGCTGCCGATGTACATCGGCGACTCCCGGGAGGTGACGCCGATGCTCTCGTAGCTGGCCACGACGTCGGCCGTGATGAGGGTCTCGCAGGTCGGGTCGGCATCCGCGGTGGGAGTGGGCTTCGCGGATGCCGTCGGTTCCGCGGCGACCTGGGTCGGTGCCGACGACGTCGTCGGATCGGGGGTCGTCTCGGGCGTGCCCGTGCAGGCCGACAGCGCCATTGCGGACAAGGCGAGGGCAGCAGCGGCGCCGAGAAGGCGGGGTGCGGTCATCGGGGGTTCTCCGTGGGGGATGGGAGGGGCGGGGTGGTTCAGGTCTGGTGGAGCAGATCGAGGTAGGCGTCGTGGAGCACGCGGTTGGTGGCCAGCGATGAGCGCTCCGACACGGAGTCGTTGCCGTCGAAGGAGGTGAAGCGTCCGCCGGCCTCGGTCACGATCGGGACGAGAGCCGCGATGTCGTACTCCTTGACGTCGAACTCGGCGACGAACTCGAGGCGGCCTTCCGCGAGCAGCATGTACGGCCAGGCGTCGCCGTACCCGCGGTCGCGCCACACCGAGGAGGTCAGGCGTTCCAGCGCGTCGAGCTTGCCGGCATCCCGCCATTGCCCGATGCTCTGGAAGCTCACGCTCGACGCGCCGATCGTGTCGACGGTCGAGACCGCGAGGCGCTTCGGCTCGCCGTCGGGTCCGTCCGTCCACGCACCGAGTCCGCTCGCCGCCCACCAGCGGCGGCCGATCGCGGGCTGACTGGCGACGCCCACACGGGGCACGCCGTCGATCGAGAGCGCGATGAGGGTCGTCCACATCGGGATGCCCTTGAGGTAGTTGGCAGTGCCGTCGATCGGGTCGATGATCCACTGCCGCGACGAGTCGCCGGTGACGCCGAACTCCTCGCCGAACACGCCGTCGCCGGGGCGCTCGGCCTCCAGCAGCGTGCGGATCGCGCGCTCGGTCGCGAGATCCGCCTCGGTGACGTGCGTCGCGTCCGCCTTCAGGCTCACATCGAGGTCGTCGGCGTCGAAGCGGGACATGGATGCCGCGTCCGCCGCGTCGGCCAGACGCATGGCGAGTTCGAGATCAGGCCGGAGGTCCCCGTCGTACGGCGCGTCGAACGTCGGGGCGGAGGATCGGGTGGTCACGGGACCAGGATACCGGGGCCTCTTCCGTCTCGATTTCATCTCCGGCGAATCCTCATGTAATGTGGTCCCTCGTGTTCGGGTCATCCGAACCGAGCGCCTCTAGCTCAATCGGCAGAGCAATTGACTCTTAATCAATGGGTTCAGGGTTCAAGTCCCTGGGGGCGCACCACCTGAGAAGGGCGGTCCGGAAGGACCGCCCTTTCTCGTATCCCGGACCGGCGCTCAGCGGCCGTTGCGCCGCTCGCGCGCGATCGCCCGTGCAGCGGATCGCGCATCGAGATTGATCTGCAGGAGGAGTCCCTTCAACGGGCTCCGGATGCCGACGAATCTCAGTCCGGGTGCCTCAGGATGCGCGCGGCCGCCCGTGAAGACCGGCGCACCACGGCCGTCGAGGACACCGAGATCGCCCACGAGCGGCGCCAGCCCTGTGGAGTATCCCGTCGCGGCGATCACCGCGTCCGGAGCGAGCCGCGTCCCGTCCGCGAGGATCGCGGAAGACCCTTCGAACCGCTCGAGGGCCGCCGCCGGCGTGACGGTGCCGGCGCGCAGCGCCGCGACGAGGCCGACGTCGATCGTCGGAGTGACGGCTGTCGCCCGTGCCTGCGCGACGACGCCGGCGCGTGCGGGCGGCATCCCGTACCGGGTGAGATCGCCGATCACCGCGCGCTGCAGCAAGCGGTTCACCGGATCGGTGCTCCACGCGGGGAGGAAGTCCATCGGGACCGCGAGCAGCGTCGCCGGGAACGGGCCGACTTGCCGGGGGATGATGTTGGGCGGTGTCCGGATCGCCAGACGCACCTCGGCCGCCCCCTGCTCGGCGAGATCCGCAGCGATCTCGGCGCCGGAGTTGCCCGCACCGACCACGAGCACCCGGCGCCCGACGAACGGCGCCGCGTCGCGGTATCGCGACGCGTGCAGGACCTGTCCGGTGTAAGTCTCCTGCCCCGGCCATCGCGGCTCGATCGGGCGGCTGCTGAACCCCGTGGCGAGGACCACCTGGTCGGCAGCGATCGTGCCGTCATCGGTGCGGACGCGCCAGCCCGTCCCGTCGGGCTCGACGCGGCGCACGGTCACGCCGAACCGGGGGCGGAGGTCGTGCACGTGCGCGTAGACCCGCAGGTAGTGCGCCATGTCGTCCTTGGCCACCCAGCGTCCGAAGCGGCGGGGCATCCGCAGGCCGGGGAGTGCGGACTGGATGCGCGGCGTATGAAGGTGCAGGCGCTCGTAGCGCCGCTGCCAGGTCTCGCCGACCGTCTGGCCGTCGTCGACGATCATCGCCGCGACGCCGCGACGTCGCAGGCACGCGCCGACGGCCAGCCCCGCAGGGCCGGCTCCGATAACAAGCACCTCGGTGTGCTGATCCGCCACGACTCAGACGCTAGTGAGCGCGGGGCCAAGACGCGAGTGCCCCGGGCCGACGACCGGGTCCGGGGCACTCGCGGGGGCGGCTCAGGCGGCGTCGCCGACGAGCACGGCGGCGGCCTCTTCGGCGGCATCCGCCTCCCGCAGGTCGATCCGGGCGAGTGCACGCTTGCCGATGGCGATCGTCGCGGTCGCGATGAGGATGGATGCCGCGGCGAACAGGTACGGCGCTGTCGCCCCGTAGGCGTGCCACAGCCACGCGGCCAGGGGCGGGGCGGCCGCGCCGCCGAGGAAGCGCACCGCGGAGTACGACGACGACGCGACCGAACGCGGCAGGTCGGTGGCCTCCATGACGGACTCGGTCAGCACGGTGTTCATCACGCCGAGGAGCAGTCCGCCGACGATGATGCACACCACGAGGGCGGCCGGGTTCTCGACGAGGATGCCGGCGATCACGAGGTCGATCGCCAGGAGCGGCAGCGTGAACAGCATGACCGTCGTGCGCGCGAAGAACCTCAGCAGGAACGGCGCCACCCACACGCTGGTGACGGCGAGGGCGACGCCCCAGCCGAAGAACGTGAAGCCGATGCCCATCGCGCCGAAGCCGAGCGGGAACGGCGAGAACGCCAGCAGCACGAAGAAGCCGATGTTGTAGAACAGCGCCGCCACCGCGAGCACGGCGAGCGAGGGGATGCGCAGCGCCTTGAACGGTGCCGACAGCGGCACGGGCACCGGCTTCTCGCTCGGTCCGCGCAGGAGCGCCAGCACCGCGACGAACGCGATCGCCATGAGCACCACGACGCCGAAGAACGGGCCCCGCCAGCTCAGCTCACCGAGAAGGCCGCCCAGGAGCGGCCCGACCGCGATGCCGAGGCCGAGTGCGGCCTCATAGAGCACGATGGCCGCACCGCTGCCGCCCGAGGCGGCGCCGACGATGGTCGCGAGCGCGGTCGAGATGAACAGGGCGTTGCCCAGACCCCAGCCGGCGCGGAATCCGATGATGGCGTCGACGCTGCCGCTCAGCGAGCACGCAAGGGCGAACACGACGATGAGGCCGAGGCCGATCAGCAGTGTCGCCTTCGCTCCGATCCGACTGGAGATCCAGCTCGTGATGAGCATCGCGAGCCCAGTGACGAGCAGGTAGCTCGTGAACAGCAGCTCGGTCTGCACCGGGGTGGCCTTCAGCGACTCGGCGATCGCGGGGAGGATCGGGTCCACCAGGCCGATGCCCATGAAGGCGACGACGCAGGCGAACGCGACAGCCCACACCTGCGCGGGCTGACGCCAGACCGAGACCTTCGCGGAGCCGTGCGCGCTCATCGGGCGGCCTCCGCCGTCGTGGCGGTGGCGCGGTCGAGGTTGCGCGTGAGCACCCGCGCGGTGGTGCGCAGCGCGTCCCACTCGTGCTCGGTCAGGTCGGAGAAGTGCGGCGCGAGCGCCGAGGTCAGATGGAGCAGCCACGTGTGCAGCGCCTCGACGCCGAGCGGCGTCACGTCGACCACCGTTGCGCGGGAGTCGGCGGAATCCGTCGTGCGCGTCAGCAGTCCCTGCTCGACCATCTGGCCGACCAGCCGGGTCATGCCGGGCTGGGTCACGCGGCTGAGCCGTGCGAGCTCGCCGATGCGGAGGGCACCGTGGTCGCGCAGGATCGTCAGCGTCCGCCACTGGGCGGCGGGGGTCTCGTTGGCTGTCTCGAGCGCCGCGAGTCGCGTGAGCGTGTGCGCGGCGACGATGAGGGTCTCGATGTCCTGATCGTGGGTCACGTCGCACAAGTATACCAGCGATATATAACACCGGTATCTAATTCTCGGATGCCCATGGCAGTCGTATCGCGATTCGATAACGCCGCCCCGCCGAAGTTGACCGCGCGTTGCGTTTGTTCCTAGATTGCAAATACCTGAATCGGATTTCATGTTTGGGTCCGATGCACCAGATCCTTCCAATGGGGAAAGGCACGCACATGCGGGTTACGAAGAAGTTGCTCCTGGGTTCCGTGGTCGTCACGGCAGCGCTCGCCATCGCGGCGTGCGCACCGACCGCCGAGACGCCCTCCGGCGAGGCGACCGACGGCGGCGGGCCCGCCGAGGTCACCGTCGGCATCGTCACAAGCGAGTCCGGTCCGCTCGCCGGGTACGGCAAGCAGTACCTGGACGCGTTCAAGGCCGGTCTCGACTACGCGACCGACGGCAGCGGCGAGATCGACGGCACGAAGATCGCGGTCGAGTACCGCGACGACGCGGGCGACCCCGACAAGGCCGTCACCGCCGTCAAGGAGCTCATCGGCGAAGGCGTCAACATCATCGCCGGCACCGCGTCCTCGGGCGTGGCGCTCGCCGTCGCCGAGCAGGCGGCACAGAACAAGGTGCTCTACATCTCGGGCCCGGCCGCGGCCGACGCGATCACCGGGATCAACGACTACACCTTCCGCTCCGGCCGCCAGAGCGCGCAGGACGTCGCGACGGCCGGGACGTTCCTCGACGACATCGAGGGCAAGACGGTCACCGTGTTCGCGCAGGACAACGCGTTCGGCCAGGGCAACGTGGCCGCGGTGCAGGCGATCCTCGGCGGCAAGGGCGCCACGGTCAACTCGGTGCTCGTCGCCGAGGACGCGACCGAGTTCACTCCCTTCGCCCAGCAGGTGCTCGCCGGCAACCCCGACCTCGTGTTCGTGGCATGGGCAGGAGCCACCTCGGGCGCCATGTGGCAGGCGATGAGCCAGCAGGGCGTGATGGACGAGATCCCCGTCGTCACCGGCCTGGGCGACTCGGCGACGTTCGGCGCCTACGGTGAGGCATCCGAGAAGATCAGCTTCCTCAACCACTACTTCCCAGGCGCCCCTGACAACGACGTGAACACCGCGATGGTCAAGGCCATCGAAGACGCCGGCGGTACGCCGGACCTGTTCAGCCCCGACGGCTTCAACGCGGCGATCATGATCGTCCACGCCGTCGAAGAGGGCAAGGGCGACGTCGACGCGATGGTCTCGTCGCTCGAGGGCTTCGAGTTCGAGGGCCCGAAGGGCACGATGACGGTGCGCGCGAGCGACCACGCCCTCCTTCAGGAGATGTACCAGGCCAAGCTCGTCGCGAAGGACGGCACGTTCGTGCCCGAGCTCGTCGACACGGTGTCGGCCGACGACGTCGCGCCTGCCGAGGCCACGAAGTAGTCCGGAGCGGCACCGAACGATGAGCACCCCTGTCCCGTCCGCGCCCGCCGCGGAGACCGCGCGCCGCGGCTCTCCGCTGAAGATCGAGGGCCTCGGCCTGCAGATCGGCGGCGCGACGATCCTCAAGGACGTCGAACTCGACGTCGCCGCCGGCTCCCTCGTGGGCGTCATCGGTCCCAACGGCGCGGGCAAGACCACGCTGTTCAACGTGATCTCAGGGCTCATGAAGCCCACCGCCGGACGCGTCCTGCTGGACGACCGCGACATCACGACGGCGTCGGTGCCCGCCAGGGCGCGGGCGGGACTGGGGCGCACCTTCCAGACGTCGAGCCTGTTCCCGAAGCTGTCCGTGCTCGAGAACGTACGGCTTGCTGCCCAGGTGTCGCTGGGCGGCTCCGGCTCGCTGCTGCGCTTCCCGACGCGGACCGATGCCGCGACCGAGCTCGCACGCGCCAAGCTGGATACCGTGGGGCTGACCCACAAGCTCGACGCCCTCGCCGGCGACATCTCGCACGGCGACAAGCGCAAGCTCGAGATCGCGGTGCTGCTGGCGACCGAGTCGAGCATCGTGCTGCTGGATGAGCCGATGGCCGGCGTCGCCTCGGGCGATGTATCGGGCCTCGTCGAGAACATCCGCGACATGCAGCGCGAGAAGGGCTGCACGCTGCTCATGGTCGAGCATCACATCGACGTGCTCATGGGCCTGGTCGACAAGGTGGCCGTGATGTATTTCGGCACGATCATCGCCTACGACACACCGCAGCTCGTCATGGCCGACCCGCTCGTGCAGAGCGCGTACCTCGGCACCGGCTCGGGGACGGAGGCGGCATGAGCGACACAGCCGGTCCCATCCTCACCGTCCGTGGCCTGCGCTGCACGATCGGCGGCCAGCAGGTCGTCGAGGACGTCTCGTTCGACGTCCCGGCGACCGGCATCACCGCCGTGCTCGGCCGCAATGGCGTCGGCAAGACCTCGACGCTCCGCGGCCTCCTCGGACTCGTCTCGCGGCGCGGCGAAGTGCGCCTCGACGGCGAGCGCATCGACGCGCTGCCGACGCACCGCATCGTCCGCCGCGGCGTCGGCTACGTGCCTGAGGACCGCGAGGTCTTCTCGAAGCTCACTGTCGCCGAGAACTTGGCGCTCGCCGAGCGGCAGCGCAACCCGCGCCGGGAGTTCGTGGCCGAGCTGTTCCCGGATCTCGTCGCACGGCGGGACCAGGCCGCGGGCACGCTCTCGGGCGGTCAGCAGCAGATGGTGTCGGTGGCGCGGGCGCTGCTCAACGACAACCGGCTGCTGCTGGTCGACGAGCCGACCAAGGGACTCGCACCCAAGATCGTGACCGAGGTCGCCGACGCGCTCGAAGAGGCGTCCAAGACCGTCCCCATCCTCCTCGTCGAGCAGAACCTCGAGGTCGTCCGTCGCCTCGCCGACGACGCCGTGGTGATCGCCGGCGGCCGGGTCGCGCACGTCGGCAAGGCGCGCGACATCCTCGACGACGAAGACCTCACCCGCCGCCTGCTGGGCGTCCACGTGGAGCACGAAGACGCACGCGATGCACTGAGCGAGCGGAGCGAGCCGAAGTGAGCACCCTCGTCCTCACCCTCATCACCGGCGTCGGACTCGGCGCCCTCTACTTCCTGGTCGCGAGCGGCCTGAGCCTCATCTACGGCCTCATGCACGTGCTGAACTTCGCGCACGGCGCGTTCCTCACCCTCAGCGCCTTCGTCGGCTGGATGGTCGCCCAGGCGCTCGGCACTGACTCGTGGGGCTCGTTCCTGCTGTCGCTGCTGGTCGGCGCGGGTGTCGGGGCGGTGTTCGCGACGCTCACCGAACTGGTGCTCATCCGCCCGCTGTATGAGCGGCACATCGAGCAGGTGCTCGTCACCGTCGGGCTCTCGTTCGCCGCGGTCGCGCTGTTCGAGGGCATCTGGGGCACCGACCCGGTCCACATCTCGGGTCCGTCATGGCTCAAGCAGACGACCGAGGTGCTCGGCGCCCGCATCCCGAACACCTATTGGGTGCTCATGATCGCGGCCGTCCTGGTGCTCGCCGCGCTCGTGCTGTTCCTGCAGAAGACGCGCTACGGCATGATCATCCGCGCCGGCGTCGAGAACCGGTCGATGGTGACGGCGCTCGGCATCGACGTACGGCGCTCGTTCACGCTGGTCTTCGCGATCGGCGGGGCGGCGGCGGGCATCGGGGGAGTGCTCGCGATGCACTACTCGACCTTCGTGTCGGCCCACCTGGGGCAGACGCTCCTCATCTTCGCGTTCATCGTGACGGTCGTCGGCGGCCTGGGCTCACTGACCGGCGCAGCGGTGGCCTCGGTGCTCGTCGCGGTGCTGCAGCAGTTCGCGAACTTCTACCTCGGCGGCACCGGCGACTTCATCGTCGTGATCCTGCTGGCACTCGTGCTGCTGGTGCGGCCGACCGGACTCCTCGGGAAGAAGGCCTGATGCGCAAGTACGTCCCCGCCGCCGCGCTCGTCGTGTTCATGGCGGTGCTGCCGCTGCTGAACCTGTCGCTTCCCGGCATCCTGCCCACCCCTACGTACATGCCGGGCACTCTCGCGCTGCTCTCGCTGTGCATGGTGTTCGCCGCGCTCGCGCTCTCGTACAACCTGCTGCTCGGATCGGGCGGAATGCTGTCGTTCGGCCACGCGCTGTACTTCGGGGCCGGCGCCTACGGGCTCGGCATCGCGCTCGAGCACTTCGGGGTTCCGCTGTGGCCGGGCGTGTTCATCGCCCTCGTCGGCGGCATGGTGATCGCCCTCGCGACCGGCGCGGTGTCGATGCGGGTGTCGGGCATCCCGTTCGCCATGGTGACGCTCGCCTTCGCGCAGGCAGGGTCGGTGCTCGTGCGCCGCAACTCGCAGGTCACCGGCGGCGAGGAAGGGCTGAGTCTCAACACTGATCAGGTCCCCGACTTCCTCATCGGCGTGATCAACACGCGCAACCTCTACTGGTTCACCCTGGCGGTGCTGGTGATCGTGTACCTCGTGACGCTGTGGGTCGACACGTCCCGGCTCGGCCACCTCGCGCGGGCGACGCGCGAGAACGAGCAGCGTGTGCGCGTGCTGGGCCTCTCGCCGTACCGCGTGAAGCTCATCGTCTTCGTGATCGCCGCGGGACTCGCGAGTCTCGCCGGAGTGGCCTACATGCTGCTGCAGTCCGGCACGGTGCCCCGGTCGGTCTCGGCCGACCTCACCATCACGGTGCTGGTCATGGTCGTGCTGGGTGGTGTCGGGTTCCGCTGGGGTGCCATCGTTGGCGGTGTGCTCTACACGCTGCTCGATCAGCGGCTCACCGTGCTCGCCGGCTCCGACGCGATCGCGGGTCTGCCGGACTGGCTGCGCGTTCCGCTGTCGGAGCCGCTGTTCCTGCTCGGCGTGCTGTTCATCGTCGTCGTGATGTTCCTCCCCGGTGGCATCGCCGGCACGATCGACTCCGCCGTGCGCCGCCGACGCGGTGAGAAGGCCCGTGGTGCGCTGCGGCAGCTCGACGACGCGGACGAGGCCGCCGAGATCCCCGTCGAGGTCCGCGCATGACGTGGACCGCCGACCCCGAGATCGACGACGGGCCGCACACGATCGGCCGGTGGCTCGTCGACCGTGCCGCACGCTCTGCGGAGCGGATCGCGATCGACGACCGCGGCGTGACCACTGACTACGCGACGCTGGCAGGCCGCGCGAGCGCGCTCGCCGGCGCGCTCCGCGACGCCGGGTACGGTCCGGGAGAGCGCATCGCGACGGTGTCGGGCAACTCGACCGACCATGTCGTGGCGTTCTTCGCCTGCGCGATCGCCGGGATCGCCTTCGTCCCGCTGTCGTGGCGGCTCACGCCGCGTGAGCTCGCCGACGTGCTGACGCGGTCGGATCCGGCGCTCGTGCTGGTCGAGGACGAATACGAGGCCCTCGCAGGTGCGGCGCTGCGGATCGCCGACCGGATGCCGCCGACCGCGATGCTCGGGACCACCGGGGTGGAAGCATCCATTCCGTCTTCCCGGCACCCCCGCGCACGGCGTCCCGTGCGTGACGACGATCCGCTGCTGATCATCTTCACGTCAGGGAGCGAAGCGGCGCCCAAGGGCGTCGTGCTGACCCACGCGAACTGCTTCTGGAACAACCTCGCCCTGGCGCAGGCGCTGCCGCTCACGCAGGAGGACGTCGTGCTCGCGATGCTGCCGCAGTTCCACGTCGCCGCGTGGAACTGCCAGCCGCTGCTGGCGTGGTGGGTCGGCGCGACCGTCGTGCTGGAGCGCTCGTTCCAGCCCGCGCGCGTGCTGCAGCTGATCGCCGATCGCGGAGTCACCGCCATGATGGGCGTGCCCACGCAGTATGCGATGCTCGCCGCCGATCACGATGTCGCCACGGCCGACACCTCGTCCCTGCGCCTCGCGCTCGTCGGCGGCGCCACCATGCCTGTCGACCTGCAGCAGACATGGACGGCACGAGGGGTGACCCTCACCCAGGGGTACGGCCTCACCGAGGCCGGCCCGAACGTGCTGCACCTGCCGGCCGACGAGGCCGCCGGGGCTCCGGGCGCCGTCGGCAGGCCGTACCCGCACGTGTCGGTCAGGGTCGTCGATCCCGCGACCGGTCTCACGCTCGACGGCGAGGCGACCGGTGAACTGTGGGTGCGCGGCCCGAGCGTGTTCGCCGGGTTCCTCGGCGACGAGGACGCGACCGCGCGCGCCATGAGCGGCGAGTGGCTGCGCAGCGGCGACCTGGTCTCGCGCGATGCCGACGGCGTGTACCGAGTGGTCGATCGTCTCAAAGACATCTACATCTCGGGCGGAGAGAACGTCGCTCCCGCCGAGGTGGAGTACGCGCTGTGCCTGCACCCGCTGGTCGAGGCCGCCGCCGTCGTCGGTGTGCCCGATCCCGTGTGGGGCGAGCGCGGAGTCGCGTTCGTCGTGCCGGTCACGGGCGCCGCGCTCTCGCCCGACGAGCTGCTCGCACATGCGCGGCGCAACCTCGCGGCGTTCAAGATCCCGGTGCACGTGGAGTTCGTGGCCGAGCTGCCGCGATCGACCATCGAGAAGCTCGCGCGGTCACGTCTGCGCGAGCAGGCCAGGGCGCTCCGTGCCCGGGCCGAAGGTTCCTCACGGGCCGCCGCCCGCGAGGGGAGCAGGGGGGAGTCCCGATGAGCATGTCCGACGAACTCGTCGAGCACGAAGAGGAGCTGGTGTCGTCCGCGACCGGGCGCCCGCTGACCAAGCGCGGCGAGGCCACGCGTCGTCGCCTGCTCGAAGCCGCGGAGCTCGTGTTCGCCGAGCAGGGCTACCACGAGGCATCCATCGTCAAGATCACCGAGCGCGCGGGTATCGGGCTCGGCACGTTCTACCTGTACTTCGACAGCAAGCAGTCGATCTTCGAGGCGCTCGTGCTCGACCTCAACCGTCGGGTGCGCCACTCGATGTCGGAGGCGATGACGGGGGCGTCCGGCCGCCTCGAAGCGGAGCGCGCCGGTTTCGCCGGCTTCTTCCGCTTCACCGCCGAGCACCCGGCGCTGTACCGCGTGGTGCGCGAGGCCGAGTTCGTCTCGCCCGAGGTGCTGCGCCTGCACTACACCCGCATCGTCGAGGGTTACGAGTCCGGCCTGCGGGCCGCGCAGGCGACCGGCGACGTGGACCGTGCGCTCGACCCCGAGACCACCGCGTGGGCGCTGATGGGGATGGGCGAGCTGATCGGCATGCGCTTCCTGCTGTGGGAGCGCGACGCCGACGGCCGCCCGCCCGCCGAGCTCGACCCGCGGGTGTTCGCCGGGATGACCCGCTTCATCGACAACGCGCTGGCATCGCGCCCGTCGACGAGCTCCGCAACCGAGGAGGAAGACCGATGACAGCCCAGGACCTGGCCGGCAGGCGCGCCCTCGTGACGGGCGGTGCGAGCGGCATCGGCCTCGCGTGCGCCCATGAGTTCGCCGGGCGCGGCGCGCACGTCATCATCGCGGACCTCGACGCGGATGCCGCGGCGGAGGCCGCCGGCGCCGTCGGCGGCGAGTCCTGGGTGGTCGACCTGTCCGACACACGGGCGCTCGACGACCTCGCCCTGGACGTCGACATCCTCGTGAACAACGCCGGCATCCAGCGGGTGTCGCCCATCACCGAGTTCGATCCCGACACCTTCCGGCTGCTGCTGCGGCTCATGCTGGAGTCGCCGTTCCTGCTGATCCGCGCGGCGCTCCCGGCCATGTACGAGCGCGGGTGGGGGCGCATCGTCAACATCTCCAGCGCGCACGGGCTGCGCGCCAGCGCCTTCAAGTCGGCCTACGTCTCGGCCAAGCACGGCCTGGAGGGGCTCTCGAAGGTGACGGCGCTCGAAGGCGCGCCGCACGGTGTGACGAGCAACTGCATCAATCCCGCGTACGTGCGCACGCCGCTCGTCGAGAAGCAGATCGCCGACCAGGCGAAGGTGCACGGCATCCCGGAGAGCGAGGTCGTCGAGAAGATCATGCTCACCGAGAGCGCGGTCAAGCGGCTCGTCGAGGCCGACGAGGTCGCCTCGCTCGCGGGCTGGCTCGTGTCGGACAAGGCCGGCATGGCCACCGGCGCGTCGTACACGATCGACGGCGGATGGACTGCACGGTGACGGCCGGCACGCGCGCCCACGAGTATCGCGAACAGGACGTCCCCGTCGAGGGAGGGATGCTGCACGTCGGAGTGTGGGAGCCCAGGGACTCCCGCCCCGACGCGCCGACCGTGCTGCTGGTGCACGGCGTCACGGCCTCACACCTGGCGTGGCCGTTCGTGGTCGACGGGCTGCCCGGCGTGCGCGTGGTCGCTCCCGATCTGCGCGGGCGAGGGCGCAGCAACGCGATCGTGGGCGCCGCGGGCATGGCCGCCCACGCCGCCGATCTCGCGGCGCTGCTCGACGCCCTGGGGATCGCCCGCACTCTCGTCGTGGGGCACTCGATGGGCGGGTTCGTATCGGTCGTGTTCACCCACCTGCACCCCGACCGCGTGTCGCGGCTCGTGCTGGTCGACGGCGGGCTGCCGCTCGATGTGCCCTCAGGTCTCAGCACCGACGAGCTGGTCGCCGGGATCCTCGGCCCCACCGCCGCGCGCCTGTCGATGAGGTTCGAGAGCCCGGCGGCGTACCTCGACTTCTGGCGCGCGCACCCCGCGTTCGCGGACGCCTGGACGCCCGAGCTGGAGCACTACCTCGTCTACGACCTCGTGCCCGATGGCCAGGGCGCGTTCCGTCCCGCGACGAGCTACGCCACGACCGCCGACGACACCGTCGACATGAACACCGGGACGGCCCTGCCCGACGCTCTGGCCGGGCTGCGGCATCCGACCCGTCTGCTGACGGTGCCCCGCGGGCTGCAGGACGAGCCGCCGGGGCTGTACGCGCCGGCGCACCTCGACCGGCTGCTGGCGGAATACCCCGACGTGCGCCATGAGCGCATCGACGGCCTCAACCACTACACGATCGTGATGTCGCCGGCGGGCGCCGAGGTCGTGGCCGCGGTCGTGCGCGAGGAGCTCGCCGCGGCGTCCTGACCGGGGGCGCGAAGCTCGGAGATCTCGCGAGGCTCGGACATTGCGGCGCGATCCGACCGAGTGCGGCGAGATCTCCGAGCTGGGTTCGGGCGGAACAGCTAGCGGGACGCCGCGATGCGCGTCGTCAGCTGGTGCGCGTGCGCCAGGAGCGTGCGGCCGAGTTCGGGCAGACGGTCGGGGCCGAAGCGGAACTCGACGCCCGTCAGGCTCAGCGCCCACTGCGGGTGGCCCTCGCGGGTGAACACGGCCGCGCCCAGGCCGTATGAGCCCTCGACGATGAGGCCGGGGTTGACGGCGTAGCCGCGCTCCTGCGTGTCGCGCAGCCGCGTGCGCAGCCGGGGCTCGCTGTGCGCGACGCCCCAGTCGTCGGCCAGCGAAGGATGCCGTTCGAAGTAGGCGTCCACATCGTGGGGCGGCAGGAACGCGAGGATCGCCAACCCCGCCGATGCCACGCCGAGCGGGAAGCGCACGCCCTCCGAGAGCACGAACGAGCGGATCGGGAAGCTGCCCTCCTCGCGCAGGAGGCACACCGTCTCGTCGCCGCGGCGCACCGATAGGAACGCGCTCTCTTCGGTGCGCACCGCCAGCGAGCGGACGATGTCGCGGGCGATCGCGGTGATGTCGTATCGGGATGCCGCCACCGTGCCCATCAGGTAGAGCTCGGGTCCCGGCATCCACCGTCCCGTCCGCTCGTCCTGATCGACGAGCCCCTCGTGACGCAGCGCCGCGAGCAGCCGATGCGTGGTCGGGCGGGTGAGGTCGGCGCGCCGGGCGAGCTCGGCCACCGGCATCCCGTCGTCTCCGGCCGAGGTGACAAGTCGCAGCAGCTGCGCGGCGCGCGCGACGGACTGCGCGCCGGGGATGCTGCGCTTCGTGGTGTCCACGATATGGACGCTAGGCGATGCGTCATCCACATGGCAAGCGACCGCTCGCGCGCGGGCCACCGCCGGAAGAGGATGAGAGGGATCCGGAACGAAGGAGTGCATGTGATCGACAAGACCTGGGGCTCGGCGGCCGAGGCCGTCGCCGACATCCCCGACGGGGCGTCTCTCGCGGTCGGAGGGTTCGGACTGTCGGGCAACCCCATCGCGCTCATCGAGGCGCTGCTCGCGCAGGGAACGAGCGATCTCCGCATCGTGAGCAACAACTGCGGTGTCGACGACTGGGGGCTCGGGGTGCTGCTGAACGCGAAGCGCATCAGCAAGATGACGTCGTCGTACGTGGGCGAGAACAAGGAGTTCGAGCGCCAGTTCCTCTCCGGCGAGCTCGAGCTCGAGCTCACCCCGCAGGGCACGCTCGCCGAGAAGCTCCGCGCCGGTGGGTCGGGCATCGCCGCGTTCTACACGCAGACCGGCGTCGGCACCCAGGTCGCCGAGGGCGGCCTGCCGCGCAAGTACGCCGCCGACGGCAGCATCGCCGTCGCGTCGCCCGTCAAGGACGTGCGCTCGTTCGAGGTCGACGGCGCGCCCCGCGACTTCGTCCTCGAAGAGGCCATTGTCACCGACTTCGCGCTGGTCCACGCGCTCCGCGGCGACCTCCACGGCAACCTCGTCTTCAACAAGGCCGCCCGCAACTTCAACCCGCTCGCCGCGATGGCCGGTCGCGTGTGCATCGCGCAGGTGGAAGAGCTCGTCGAGCCCGGCGAGCTCGACCCCGACGGCATCCACCTTCCCGGCATCTACGTGCACCGGGTCGTCCAGGTCGGCACCGGCATCGAGAAGCGCATCGAGCGACGCACCGTCGCCGCCCCCACCCCCACGGAAGGAGCCTGACATGGCGCTCACCCGCGCCGAGATGGCCGCCCGCGCGGCCCGTGAGCTCGCCGACGGCGCCTACGTCAACCTCGGCATCGGTCTGCCGACGCTCGTGCCCAACTACGTGCCCGAGGGTGTCACTGTCGTGCTGCAGTCCGAGAACGGCATCCTCGGCGTCGGCCCGTACCCGACCGAGGAGAACGTCGACCCCGACCTCATCAACGCCGGCAAAGAGACTGTCACCACCCTTCCCGGGGCGGCCTTCTTCGACTCGGCCACGAGCTTCGGCATGATCCGCGGCGGCAAGATCGACGCCGCGATCCTCGGCGCGATGCAGGTGTCGGCGAACGGCGACCTGGCCAACTGGATGATCCCGGGCAAGATGGTGAAGGGCCCGGGCGGCGCGATGGACCTCGTCCACGGCGCCGCGAAGGTCATCGTGCTCATGGAGCACGTCGCCAAGGACGGCTCCGCCAAGATCGTCGACGCATGCTCGCTGCCCCTCACCGGCCGCGGCGTCGTCGACCGCATCATCACCGACCTCGCCGTCATCGACGTGACGGATGCCGGACTCGTGCTGGTCGAGACGGCCCCCGGCGTCACCGTCGCCGAAGTGATCGCCGCGACCGAACCCGGGCTCCGCGTCGCGGACGCGCTCGCTGCGACCCTCAAGGAGGAATCATGAACCACGACGACATCGTCATCGTCGCCGCCGCCCGCACCCCGCAGGGGCGGCTGAAGGGCCAGCTCGCGCCGCTGACCGCGGTGCAGCTGGGCAGTGCCGCGATCCGCGGTGCGCTCGCGCAGGGGGGCATCCCCGCCGACGCGGTCGACGCCGTGCTCGTCGGGCAGGTGCTGGCCGCCGGCGCCGGGCAGAACCCCGCGCGACAGGCGGCAGTGGGCGCCGGCATCCCGTGGGACGTCCACTCCGGCTCGGTCAACAAGGTGTGCCTGTCGGGCCTCACCGCCATCATCGACGGCGCCCGGATGATCGCCGTCGGCGACGCGAGCGTCGTGGTCGCCGCCGGGATGGAGTCGATGACGCGCGCACCGCACCTGCTGATGGGCTCGCGCGAGGGCTGGGCCTACGGCTCGGTCGAGGTGCTCGATCACATGGCGTACGACGGGCTCACCGACGCGTACGACGCCGAGAGCATGGGCGCCTCCACCGAGCGTCACAACGAGCGCTTCGCGGTCACCCGTGAAGACCAGGACGCCGTGGCCGCACGTTCGCACCAGCGCGCCGCGGCCGCACAGGAGGCGGGTGTGTTCGACGCCGAGATCGTGGCCGTCGAGATCCCGCAGCGGCGCGGGGAGCCGGTCGTCGTGACCCGGGACGAGGGCATCCGTCCCGAGACCACGGTAGAGACCCTCGGGGGCCTGCGTCCTGCCTTCGCTGCGGGCGGGTCGATCACCGCCGGCAACTCTTCGCAGATCTCGGATGGGGCATCGGCCGTCGTGCTCACGACGCGCTCGCACGCCGACGCGAACGGCTGGCCCGTGCTCGCCGTCGTCGGGGCATCGGGCCAGGTGGCCGGCCCCGACAACTCGCTGCACGCCCAGCCGGCGCGCGCGATCGAGAAGGCGTGCGCCAAGCAGGGCATCGCCCCGGGCGACCTCGACCTCGTCGAGATCAACGAGGCGTTCGGCGCCGTCGTCGCCCGTTCGCAGCGTGAGCTGGGCCTCGCCGATGACGTCGTGAACCCGCACGGCGGCGGCATCGCGATCGGGCACCCGATCGGCGCGTCGGGCAACCGGCTGGTCGTGCACGCGGTGCACGAGCTGGTCCGCCGCGGCGGCGGCACCGCGGCCGTCGCGCTGTGCGGCGGCGGCGGTCAGGGCGACGCGCTCATCCTGACCCGCTGAGGATCGCGCTCAGACAGCGAGAGAGTGGATGCCGTCACCCGACGGCATCCACTCTCTTCTGGTCTGCGGGGCTTCAGCGATGCGCGCGGGCGGCGAGCTTGCGCTCCCGGCCCGAGACGGGGGAGTCCGCCGGCACGATCGCGCCGTGCCGGGCGCGGCGGACGTCGACGATCGCGCCGATCGCGAGGGTGAGCGTGATCGCCCAGCTGGCCCAGGCGAGGGCCGTGCGCCACGTGAACGGCTCGCCGTCGCGGATATCGCGCAGCAGCGCGATGCCGCTCGTGATCGCGGTGAGGATGCCGGTGCCGAAGAGGTACGTGCGCATTCGCCCACGCTATCGCGCGGCGGGCGTGCTGTCGCGGGGCGCGATAGCCTGAGCAGGCCGAGCCCGCCAACCGTCAGGAGGCCGCGTGCCCGATCCGGAACGTCTCGCCCAACTCGTCGTCGTCGCGAATCGCCTGCCTGTCGATCGGGTGACCGATCCCGAGGGCGACTCGGACTGGCGGCGCTCGCCCGGGGGGCTCGTCACCGCCCTCGAACCCGTCATGCGTCGTGCCGACGGTGCGTGGGTGGGATGGCCCGGCCAGCCCGATCTCCACGTCGAGCCGTTCGAGTTCGAGGGCACGCACCTCGTGCCCGTCGCGCTCAGCGCCGAAGAGGTCGAGCTGTACTACGAGGGCATGTCGAACGACACGTTCTGGCCGCTGTACCACGATGTGATCGCCGCACCGCGCTACCGGCGGGTGTGGTGGGACGCCTACGTGAAGGTCAACCGGCGGTTCGCCGACGCGGCAGCCTCGGTGGCCGCGCAGGGCGGCACGGTGTGGGTGCAGGACTACCAGCTGCAGCTCGTGCCGGCCATGCTGCGCGAGGCGCGGCCGGACCTCACGATCGGCTACTTCCACCACATCCCGTTCCCGGCGCACGGCCTGTACTCCCAGCTGCCCTGGCGTCGTCAGGTCCTCGAGGGACTGCTGGGCGCCGACGTCATCGGCTTCCAGCGCGTGGCGGATGCCGGCAACTTCGCACGCGCCGTGCGTCGCCAGCTGCGCTACCAGACGAAGGCGACCGGCATCACGGTGCCGCAGGCCGACGGCACGACCCGCAACGCGCTGGCGAAGGCGTTCCCGATCTCGATCGACACGGCGTCGTACGTCGAGATGGCCGAGCGGCCCGCCATCAAGGCGCGCGCCGCCGAGATCCGCGAGAGCCTGGGCAACCCGAAGAAGATCCTGCTGGGGGTGGACCGCCTCGACTACACGAAGGGCATCCGCCACCGGCTGAAGGCGTTCGGAGAGCTGCTCGAAGACGGTCGCCTCAACGTCGAGGACGTCACCCTCGTGCAGGTGGCCAGCCCCAGCCGCGAGCGCGTGGACGCCTACATGCAGCTGCGCGACGAGATCGAGCTCACCGTCGGGCGCATCAACGGCGACTACGACACGATGGGCCACACCGCCATCCGCTACCTGCATCAGGCGTATCCGCGCGAAGAGATGGTGGCGCTGTTCCGTGCCGCCGACGTCATGCTCGTCACCGCCCTGCGCGACGGCATGAACCTCGTCGCGAAGGAGTACGTCGCCACGCGCACCGACAACCGCGGCGTCCTCGTGCTGAGCGAGTTCGCCGGCGCGGCCGACGAGCTGCCCAGCGCCATCCGCATCAACCCGCACGACATCGGCGGCATGAAGGAGGCGATCATGCGGGCGATCGAGATGCCGGCCGCCGAGCAGGGACGCCGGATGCGGGCGCTGCGCAAGAAGGTGACCGAGTACGACGTCGACAGGTGGTCGCGATCGTTCCTGGACGCGCTGGACGAGGCGCGACGCGCCAAGAAGCGAGGACGCGCGTGACCGCGGCCGAACCGGCGACGGGCGACGCGATCGCCCGGCTGGCGGCATCCACCCGGCTGCTCGTGGCGCTGGACTTCGACGGGACGCTGTCGCCGTTGGAGGACGAGCCGATGGACGCGCGGATGCTGCCCGCCGCGCGCGACGCCGTCGAGGCGCTCGTCGCCGCCCCCGAGACCATGGTGGCGTTCGTGTCGGGGCGCAGCCTCGTCGACCTGCGCGTCATCGCCGAGCACCGGGACGGGTCGCGCGTGCTGCTGGCCGGGTCGCACGGGGCGGAGTTCTGGATCCCGGGCGAGGGGCTCGTCAGTCACGGCGAGGACGAGGCCGACGTGCGACTGCGCGACACGCTGCGCGCCCACGCCGAGCGCGCCACCGCCCACCTGGAAGGCGTCTGGATCGAGCCGAAGACGTTCGGGTTCGGCGTGCACACGCGCCGGGCCGACGCCGCCGACGCGGCCGAGGCGAACCGGATCGTCGACGGGATCGTGGCCGACGAGGCGCCGCACTGGCGTCGCCGGACAGGGCACAACATCGTCGAGTTCGCATTCCGGCACGAGGGCAAGGACTCCGCCGTCGCCGAGCTGCGCGAGCGCGTCGGCGCGACGGCCGTGCTGTTCGCCGGGGACGACGTCACCGATGAGGACGCGATCGCGAGCCTCGGCCCGGGCGACGTCGGCGTGCGCGTCGGGGACGGCCCGTCCTCGGCGGCCGTGCGGGTGCCCGACATCGCGGCGCTGGCGGGCCTGCTGAGCCGTCTCGCGGAGGAGCGCACCCGCGCCCTGGGCTGAGTCGTCATGCCGGACGAGGCGGTGCCGGAGCGGGAATAGACTGCAACAATGGCCCAGCCCGATTCACCCGCTGCTGATAACTCCATCGACATCAAGCCCCGAAGCCGCGTCGTCACCGACGGCATCGAAGCGACGACCTCCCGCGGAATGCTCCGCGCCGTCGGCATGGGCGACGAGGACTGGGACAAGCCCCAGATCGGCATCGCGTCCAGCTGGAACGAGATCACCCCCTGCAACCTGAGCCTGGACCGCCTCGCGCAGGGCGCCAAGGAGGGCGTGCACGCCGGCGGTGGCTACCCGCTGCAGTTCGGCACCATCTCGGTCTCTGACGGCATCTCGATGGGCCACGAGGGCATGCACTTCTCGCTCGTCTCGCGCGAGGTCATCGCCGACTCTGTCGAGACCGTCATCATGGCCGAGCGCCTCGACGGCTCCGTGCTGCTGGCCGGCTGCGACAAGTCGATCCCCGGCATGCTCATGGCCTCGGCCCGGCTCGACCTGTCGAGCGTCTTCCTGTACGCCGGCTCGATCGCGCCCGGCTGGGTCAAGCTCTCGGACGGCACCGAGAAGGACGTCACCATCATCGACTCGTTCGAGGCCGTCGGCGCGTGCCTCGCGGGCAAGATGAGCGAGGCCGACCTCAAGCGCATCGAGTGCGCGATCGCCCCCGGTGAGGGCGCGTGCGGCGGCATGTACACCGCCAACACGATGGCCTCGGTGGCCGAGGCGCTCGGCCTCTCGCTGCCGGGCTCGGCTGCGCCGCCGTCGGCCGACCGCCGCCGCGACTACTTCGCCCACCGCTCGGGCGAGGCCGTGGTGAACCTGCTGCGCCAGGGCATCACGACCCGCGACATCCTCACCAAAGAGGCCTTCGAGAACGCGATCGCCCTCGCGATGGCGCTCGGCGGCTCGACCAACGTCGTCCTCCACCTGCTCGCGATCGCGCGCGAGGCGGAGGTCGAGCTGAGCCTGCACGACTTCAACCGCATCGGCGACAAGGTGCCGCACGTGGCCGACATGAAACCGTTCGGCAAGTACGTCATGAACGACGTCGACCGTCACGGCGGCATCCCGGTGATCATGAAGGCGATGCTCGACGAGGGCCTGCTGCACGGCGATGCCCTGACCGTCACGGGCAAGACGCTCGCCGAGAACCTCGCCGACCTCAACCCCGACCCGGTCGACGGCACGGTCATCCACTCGTTCGACGACCCGATCCACGCCAAGGGCGGCATCACGATCCTGCACGGCTCGATCGCCCCCGAGGGTGCGGTCGTCAAGAGCGCGGGCTTCGATGCCGACGTGTTCGAAGGACCTGCCCGCGTGTTCGAGCGCGAGCGCGCCGCGATGGACGCGCTCGAGGCCGGCGAGATCGCCGCCGGCGACGTCGTGGTCATCCGCTACGAGGGCCCCAAGGGCGGTCCCGGCATGCGCGAGATGCTCGCGATCACCGCGGCCATCAAGGGCGCTGGGCTCGGAAAAGATGTACTACTCTTGACGGACGGACGATTCTCAGGCGGCACAACCGGCCTGTGCATCGGCCACATAGCACCCGAAGCGGTGGACGCAGGTCCTATCGCCTTCGTGCGCGATGGTGATCTGATACGGGTCGATATCGCGGCTCGCACTCTCGACCTACTCGTCGACGAGGCTGAGCTTGACTCCCGCCGCTCTGGCTGGGAGCCGCTTCCCCCGCGCTATACCCGTGGCGTCCTTGCCAAGTACTCCCGTCTCGTCCGCTCTGCTGCAGAGGGTGCGACGACCGGTTGAGTTCTGGCGTCCGACATCCCCTCCGACAGGAATCAGAGGATCCCTTCATGTCAGCCGACACCGCCGCCGTTCCACGGCCGCCAGCCCGCACCGCTTCGACGCCCGTGCTCACGGGCGCTGAGGCCGTCGTCCGCTCGCTCGAGCTCCTGGGCGTCACAGACGTCTTCGGGCTCCCGGGCGGCGCCATCATGCCCGTCTACGACCCGCTCATGGACGCCGAGTCGGTGCGCCACATCCTGGTGCGCCACGAGCAGGGCGCGGGCCACGCCGCCCAGGGCTACGCCTCGTCGTCCAACAAGACCGGTGTCGCGATCGCGACCTCCGGCCCCGGTGCGACCAACCTCGTGACCGCGATCGCCGACGCCTACATGGACTCTGTGCCGATCGTGTGCATCACCGGGCAGGTGTTCTCGACCCTGATGGGGACGGACGCCTTCCAGGAGGCCGACATCGTCGGCATCACGATGCCGATCACGAAGCACTCGTTCCTCGTCAAGCGCGCCGAAGACATCCCCGGCGCGATCGCGGCGGCCTTCGAGATCGCGTCGACCGGACGCCCCGGCCCCGTGCTCGTCGACATCACGAAGGACGCGCAGCAGACCGAGGCGCCGTTCGTGTGGCCGCCGAAGATCGACCTGCCCGGCTACCGTCCGGTGACCAAGGCGCACGGCAAGCAGATCCAGGCGGCAGCGCAGCTGATCGCCGAGGCCAAGAAGCCCGTGCTGTACGTGGGCGGCGGAGTCATCCGCGCGCAGGCGTCGGACGAGCTGCGCACGCTCGCCGAGGCGACCGGCGCCCCCGTGGTGACGACGCTCATGGCACGCGGCGCCTTCCCGGACTCCCACGCGCAGCACCTCGGAATGCCGGGCATGCACGGAACGGTGCCGGCGGTGCTCGCGCTGCAGGAGTCCGACCTCATCGTCGCCCTCGGCGCGCGGTTCGACGACCGCGTCACAGGCAAGGCCTCGCAGTTCGCTCCGCACGCGCAGGTGGTGCATGTCGACATCGATCCCGCCGAGATCTCGAAGATCCGCACGGCCGATGTGCCCATCGTGGGCGACCTGAAGGACGTGCTGGTCGACCTCGAGGCGGCATACCGCACCGCGGCGGCGGGGCAGCCCGCCGACATCGCCGAGTGGTGGTCGTTCCTCGACGGTCTGCGCGACGAGTTCCCGCTCGGGTACTCGCAGCCCACCGACGGCCTGATGGCGCCGCAGTACGTGATCCAGCGCATCGGCGAGCTGACCGGACCCGAGGGCGTGTACGCCGCGGGCGTCGGCCAGCACCAGATGTGGGCGGCGCAGTTCATCAAGTACGAGCGGCCGAACGCCTGGCTCAACTCCGGCGGCGCCGGCACGATGGGCTACGCGGTGCCCGCGGCGATGGGCGCGAAGGTCGCCGAGCCCGACCGTGCGGTGTGGGCGATCGACGGCGACGGATGCTTCCAGATGACCAATCAGGAGCTCGCGACCTGCGCGATCAACAACATCCCGATCAAGGTCGCGATCATCAACAACTCGTCGCTGGGCATGGTGCGCCAGTGGCAGACCCTCTTCTACGACGGCCGCCACTCGAACACCGACCTCAACACCGGCCACGGCACGGTGCGCATCCCCGACTTCGTGAAGCTGGCCGAGGCGTACGGGTGCCTCGCGCTGCGCGTCGAGAAGGAGGAGGACGTGGATGCCGCCATCAAGACCGCGCTGGAGACCAACGACCGCCCTGTCGTGATCGACTTCGTCGTGAGCGCCGATGCGATGGTCTGGCCGATGGTGCCGCAGGGCGTGAGCAACAGCTACGTCCAGTACGCACTGGACCACTCGCCCGCCTTCGCCGAGATGGAGGACTGAGCCATGACGAGTCACGTGCTGAGCCTCCTCGTCGAGGACAAGCCGGGTCTGCTCACCCGCGTCGCCGGGCTGTTCGCCCGCCGCGGCTTCAACATCGAGTCGCTCGCCGTGGGCGTCACCGAGGTGCCGGGGCTCTCGCGCATCACGGTCGTCGTGGACGTCGACGAGCTGCCGCTGGAGCAGGTCACCAAGCAGCTGAACAAGCTGATCAACGTGATCAAGATCGTGGAGCTCGACCCGGCCGGGTCGGTGCAGCGCGAGCACATGCTCATCAAGGTGCGCGCCGACAACCAGACCCGCTCGAACGTGCTCGAGGTCGTGAACCTCTTCCGCGCGCAGATCGTCGACTACGCCCCGGACGCGGTCGTCGTCGAGGTGACCGGCGACAAGGGCAAGGTCGAGGCCTTCCTGCGCGCCCTCGAGCCGTTCGGCATCAAAGAGCTCGCCCAGTCGGGCCTGGTCGCGATCGGCCGAGGCGGCAAGAGCATCACCGAACGGGTCCTGCGCGGCTGAGCCGCGGCATCCCGATTTCCCAAACCGCAACATCAAGGAGAAACAACGAAGATGGCTGAGATCTTCTACGACGCCGATGCCGACCTGAGCATCATCCAGGGCAAGAAGGTGGCGATCGTGGGCTACGGCTCGCAGGGCCACGCGCACGCCCAGAACCTTCGCGACTCGGGTGTCGAGGTCGTCATCGCCCTCAAGGAGGGCTCGAAGTCCACCGAGAAGGCCCAGGACGAGGGCTTCGAGGTCAAGTCGGTCGCCGACGCGGCCGAGTGGGCCGACCTCATCATGATCCTGGCGCCCGACCAGCACCAGCGCTCGATCTACGCCGAGTCGATCAAGGACAAGCTGACGGCCGGCAAGACGCTCGCGTTCGCGCACGGCTTCAACATCCGTTTCGGCTACATCCAGGTGCCCGAGGGCGTCGACGTGATCCTCGTCGCGCCGAAGGCTCCGGGCCACACTGTGCGTCGCGAGTACGTCGCCGGGCGCGGCATCCCCGACATCATCGCCGTCGAGCAGGATGCCTCGGGCACCGCGTGGGCGACCGCGCTGTCGTACGCGAAGGCGATCGGCGGCACGCGCGCCGGCGTCATCAAGACGACCTTCACCGAAGAGACCGAGACCGACCTGTTCGGTGAGCAGTCGGTGCTGTGTGGTGGCATGTCGCACCTCGTCGAGTACGGCTTCGAGACGCTGACCGAGGCGGGCTACCAGCCCGAGATCGCCTACTTCGAGGTGCTGCACGAGCTGAAGCTCATCGTCGACCTCATGTGGGAGGGCGGCATCGCCAAGCAGCGCTGGTCGATCTCCGACACCGCCGAGTACGGCGACTACGTGTCGGGCCCCCGCGTCATCGACCCGTCGGTGAAGGAGAACATGAAGGCCGTGCTCGCCGACATCCAGTCTGGCGCGTTCGCCAAGCGCTTCATCGACGACCAGGACGCCGGTGCTCCGGAGTTCCTCGCGCTGCGCGAGAAGGAGGCGCAGCACCCGATCGAGAAGACCGGCAAGGAGCTGCGCGCCCTGTTCGCGTGGAAGCAGCAGGACGAGGACTACGTCGAGGGCTCAGCCGCGCGCTGATCCCCGCGTCGAAGACCCGGCTCCCGTTCGCGGGGGCCGGGTCTTCTGCATGTCACCTGCCGTTCTCCGGTTGCTGAGAGTTTCCTCATCGTCCGGCTCTTGTCGCGGGGATCGCGCCCGTGGTGTGATCCTCGCCATGGGAGAACACATGCCTGACAACGCATCCGACGACCTCACCCCCCGGACGGAGGATCCGCCGCGGTCGGGCCTCAGCCGCCGCACACTCCTCACCAGCGCCTCCGCCGCGAGCGTGCTCCTGGCGGCGGGATGGGCAGGCGCACCCAAGGCGACTGCCGCGCCGCCCGCGAAGACCGTCAAGATCGCCATCCTCGGCACGTCCGACCTCCACTCGAACGCGCTGAACTGGGACTACTACAAGGACGCGGCCTACGCGGACAGCGGCAAGAACGCGATCGGCCTGGCGCGCGTCTCGACTCTGGTGAACCAGGTCCGCGCCGAGGTCGGGGCGCAGCGCACGCTGCTGTTCGACGCGGGTGACACGATCCAAGGCACGCCGCTCGGCTTCTACTACGCCACCGTCGACCCGGTGACGACGTCGGGTGCGATCCACCCGATGGCCGCCCAGTTCAACGCGATCGGCTACGACGCCGTCGCGCTCGGCAACCACGAGTTCAACTACGGCCTGGACTTCCTCGACAACTGGATCTCGCAGCTGGAGGCGCCGGCGCTGGCGGCCAACGCGGTGCACGAGGGAACTGTGGTGCCGCGGTTCGAGCCGTTCGTCATCAAGAACATGCACGCGGGCCCGGGGCTGCCGGTCATCCGGGTCGGGGTGCTCGGACTCACGAATCCGGGTGTCGTGATCTGGGACAAGGCGAACGTGAGCGGGCGCGTCGACGTTCTCGACGTGATCGAGTCGGCGGCCCGCTGGGTGCCCGTGATGCGACGCCGCGGCGTCGATGTGATCGTCGTGAGTGTGCACGCGGGTGACAGCGGCCTGTCTTCGTACGGCTCGGATCTGCCGGTGGAGAACGCGTCCGCGCTGCTGGCCGAGCAGGTGCCCGGCATCGACGTGATCCTCTTCGGCCACGCTCACAACGACGTCCCGCAGCGGATCGTCGCCAACGCCACCACCGGCGACAACGTGGTCATGAGCGAGCCGGGCAAGTGGGGGCAGCGTGTGAGCCGCTTCGACCTGGATCTGGCGTTCCGGGCGGGCAGATGGAGCATCGTGAGCGCGACCGCGAAGACGCTCAACTCCAACACGGTGGAGGACGACCCGGCGCTCGTGGCGGTCGTGAAGGCGCAGCACGACGCCGTCGTCGCGTACGTCAACACCGCGGTCGCGACCTCCACCGAGGTGCTGTCGGCCGCGGAGTCGTGCTGGAAGGACACCGCGATCCTCGACTACGTCAACCACGTCCAGGTCGAGACCGTCGCGAAGGCGATCGCGGGCACGCCCGAGGCATCCCTCCCGGTGATCTCGATCGCGGCGCCGTTCAACCGCGCCGCGACGTTCCCGGCCGGGCAGGTCACCATCAAGGACGTCGCGGGCCTGTACATCTACGACAACACGCTGATGGCGTCGGTGCTCACGGGAGCGCAGATCAAGGAGTACCTCGAGTATTCGGCGAAGTACTTCATGAAGGTCGCCCCCGACGCGGCGGTGACGCCCGAGGCGTGGACGAACGCGCTCGGCACCCCCGACTACAACTACGACCAGTTCTCGGGCGTGACGTACGACGTCGACATCTCGCAGGACCAGGGCTCGCGCATCGTCAACCTCAGGTACGACAACGCCGATGTCGCGCCGGACCAGCGCTTCGTCGTCGCGGTCAACAACTACCGCCAGTCGGGCGGCGGCGGCTTCCCGCACATCGCGACGGCGCCGGTCGTCTACAACGCGCAAGTCGCGATCCGCGAGGCGATCGTCGCGTTCGCGGCCGCCGCCGGTTCGATCGACCCCGCCGACTTCCACGTCGTGAACTGGCGTCTGGTGCGAGCCGGCGCACCGGTCTTCTGATCGCGCGGCGACGGCCCGGTCCCGGTGGCGGGCCGGGCCGTCGCCGTGTCCGCGTCAATCGCTGGGCGTCGGCTGCGGGTGGGCGAGCAGGGCTTCGCAGAGTGGATGCCGCGTCCCGAGGTCCGCGAGGAAGCTCTGCCATTCCTCGGGCGTGAGCTCGCGACCGGCCAGCCGGCAGGCTGCGGCGGCCTGCTCAGCGGGATCGAGCGTCCAGTACTGCGCGGCGCGGTCGCCGGAGTCCACGAATCCTCGGCCGTCCGCGTCGATCGTGGCCGGCTGCGAGTAGCGGTAGACGTCGATCGGCTGGCCGAGCATCCGGCCCGACGGGAGATCCATGACGGTCAGTCCGTCACGCCCGCCGGCGGTGGTCAGCAGCGTGCGCCCGCGGTCGTCGACGCTCAGATCCAGGAACCAGGCCGCCTTGGAGGTGATCGACTCCGCCGGCTTCAGGTCGAGGGTGAGCGAGAGCAGTCCCGACACGTCGGAGGCGATGACGCGGTCGCCCGAGACGACGGTGCGGGTGGTGTCGCCGAGTCCTTCGGCCACGACCCGGCCGTCGGCGTCGAACACGCGCGTCTGCCACGGCCGCTGCGCCGGCGACCAGCTCGTGATGACCACGCGGGACCCGTCGGCGCTGGCGGAGACGGTCTGCGGCAGGCCGTCGATGTCTATCGGGGCGCCGACCCGGCGCATCGTGACCTGGTCGTAGCGGACGATTCGGGATCGCGGGGTCCCGTCGTCGACGGTGATGAGCGCGTACAGGCGCCCGCCGGTCGCGAGGAAGAACCGCTCGACGGTGTCGTCCAGAACGGCCCGCGTCAGGATGGCGTTCGCGACGTCGTACAGCGCATAGTGCTCGGTGTCGGTCCGCGGGTCGTGGAACACCAGGAACAGGCGTGCCGGCGCGATCCACGAGGCACTGACGACGACGGAGCGCGTGCGCCACGGATCGGGGTCGCCGAGCGCGGTCAGGTCCGTCGCCGCCTTCGCGGTGGCCGTGTCCCACACGGTGAGAGGTCGTGGGTCATCGTCGGGGGCGCGGTCCTTGGCGGCGCGGGAGCCGAGCACGACGTAGCGCCCCGACGGGTCCGTGCCGGTGAGCGCATACGCATCGGGGCCGCCGAACGACGTCGCGGCGGGGCCGCCGCCGTCGATCCGCATGCGGCCGATGCTCGGCGAGAGCGCGTTCATGAACCAGACCTCGGTCTCGTCCGCGGTGAGCACCGGCTCGCCGGCGTCACCGAGCTGGTAGGCGAACGGGTCTGAGGCCAGCGCGCCCGTGTCGAGCGAGCGGATGACGATGCGCCCCGAGGGCGTCCCGCACACCACGAGTCGCTGTACTGCCGACGCCGTCAGACGGCCGCACTCGTCGCCCACCGACGGGACGACCCGCCACAGCGGGGTCCCGATCGGGCTGACGCCGGCGATGATCGAGTCGCCGGCGACCACGACGGTCCCGTCGGCCGCGACGGCGAGTTCGATGCCGCCCGTGTCGGCCGGCACCGTCCCGGTCCGCGAGGCCGTGCCTGTCGCCGGGTCGATGACGAAGAGGGCGTCGTCGATGTTGGTGGCGACGATGCTGCCGTCTGGCCGGAAGGCAGAGGCCGCGAAGGACGACGTGGGCCGATCGGTCGGTGCGGGGACCGTGGCGGCCACCCGGGTGAGCGAGCCCGTGTCGCGGTCGACGATGACCGTGGTGCCCGCCGACGCCCACGTCGCGTACCGTCCATCGCGCGAGAGGTCGACTGTCTCACCCCACTCGGCGACGTGCACGGGGCTCCCGACCGCCGCCCCCGTGGCGGCGTCGAAGAAGTAGACCATCTCATCGCGGTCGACCGGCGGGTCGGGGTCCTCCCACACGGGCATCGGGAGCTCGTCGATGTGCTGCATCACGAGGATCGTGCTGCCGTCGGCGCTCACCCGGATCCAGGGGCGAACCTCCTGTCCGGTTCGGGGGAAGTCGGTGGGGATGGTCCGCACGAGAGCGCCGTCGTCCACATCGCGCACTTCGAGCGTGTAGTAGTCGCGCACAAGGGCGACGGTCCGGGTCCCGGGGATCGGCGCTGCGGCGACACGCTGGGTCGTGTCGGGGATGTAGGTGGTGCCCACGAAGCCGGCGGCGGCAGTCATCGTCCCGAGCAGCGCGGCTCGGGTGCGGGCGTCGTCGGGCCAGCGCTGCCAGGCGGCGACGGCCATCAGCGCGGCGACGGCGCGGTCGGTGCCGGTGAGGTCGAGGGATCTGCTCGTGGTCGCCTCGATGAGCTGGTCCTCGGCGGCCGCGGTCGCCTCTCGTCCTCGCACGACGGCGAGTCCACCGGTGACGAGCACGCCCACCATGAGCACGGCTGCTCCGCCGAGGGTCCACCGCAGCCGCCTGTTGCTGCGCGCCTCGTGGGCGGCATGGTCGGCGAGCGTGCGCATCTCGTTCTGCTCGTGCGCGGCCGACTCGTCGATGAGCGCCCGCTCCGAAACGGTGAGATCGGGATCGGATGCCTCCGCCCACTCGACCGCAGCCTGCAGACGGGCACCTCGCAGCAGGTCCTCCTCACGCCGGCCGTCGGCATCCCACAGCTCCGCCGTCGACGCGACCAGCGCCATGACGCGTGCGCTCGCCGCATCGCGCTCGAGCCAGCCGTCCAGCCGTGGCCATGCCCGCGCGATCGCCTCGTGGGCGACCATCACCGTGTCGCCGTCGACGGTCAGCAGGCGTGCGGCCACCAGGCGGTCCAGCACGCGCCGGCGTGCGGTGTCGTCGACGAGCGGTTCGAGATGGGCGATCCGTCGCACTGTCGCGCCGTCGGGACCGCGCTGGACGAGCCGCAGCAGCAGGGCGTGACAGGCGTCGGCCTGCTCGGGTTCGAGCGAGCGGTACAGCGTCTCGGCGGACTGCGCGATGGCGCCGGCGATCCCGCCCGACGCCTCGTAGCCGGCGACAGTGAGCGTCGCACCCTCGCGTCGGATCCAGGTCTCGACCAGTGCGTGCGAGACATGGGGGAGCGTGGCGCGCCGGTCACCGGCATCCCGCAGGATCAGCTCGACCAGGCCCGCCTCCAGCCGCAGCCCGGCGCGGGCGGCGGGCTGTTCGATCGCCTCGCGCAGACCTTCGGCCGACAGTGGGCCGATCGCGTAGACGCCGCGGCCGATCACGCCGCCGATGTGGGGGAGGCCGGTGGCCCGATCCAGGAAGTCGCTGCGGAGGGTCATCAGCACGGTCGCCCCCGCGGCGACCGCGTGGGCGACGAGCGCGCAGAGCTCCTCCTGCTCGCGCTCGGCGAGCTGGAAGACCGTCTCGACTTGATCGACCACGACGATGTCGGCCACGCCGCTCTGCGCGATGCGCGCGCGCAGCACCGCGGCGACGTCGCGTCCGGCGGTGACCGTTGCGACGCGCCGGCCGTCCGAGACGCGCGGGACGACACCGGCGAGCACGAGTGAGGACTTGCCCGAGCCGGACGCGCCCACGACGGTGGTGAGCGTGCCGGGGCGGGTGCGGTCGCGGATGGCAGCGATGTCGTCCTCGCGCCCGAAGAACACATCGGCGTCGTCGGGCGAGTAGGCCGAGAGACCGCGATAGGGGCAACTGTCGCTCACCCGATGCAGCGTCCGCACGGGTGCCAGCGCCGGGTCCTGGTTGAGCATGGCCGCCTCCAGCGAGCGCAGGCGCTCTCCGAGGTCGATGCCGAGCTCGTCGGCCAGCCGTTCGCGCGCGCCGCGCACGGTGGCGAGAGCCTCGGCCTGGCGTCCGGCGCGGTAGTTCGCCATCGCGAGGATCGCCCACCGGTTCTCGCGCAGCGGACGCGCCCGCACCAGACGCTCCGCGTCGGCGATCACGGCGCGGTGCTCGCCCTCGGCCAGGCGAGCCTCGAGCAGTTCCTCCTCGGCGCTGTCGCGGATCTCGGCGAGCCGCTCGGACTCGACCGCGGCCGGCTCCCAGTCCGGGAGCTCGGGGTACGGCCGTCCGCGCCACAGCGCCAGCCCCCGCCGGTAGGCGTCGATCGCGCGGTCGTGCTCCTCGTGGAGCGAGTGCATCCGGGCTGCCGAGACGAGCCGCTCGAACTCGAACGCGTCGATCGTCGCGGGATCGAGCCCCAGTGCGTACTCGGAACCGCGGGTGACCACGGCGCGGGCGCCCAGACCGGAGCGGATGCGGGCGACCGCGGTCTTCACCTGCTGCGGCCACGTGCGCGGCGGGGTCTCGCCCCAGCACGCCTCGGCGAGCTCGCCGGGCGCGACCGCGCGACCCGCACACACGATCAGTGCCGCGAGCACCGCCCGCTCTCGCGGGCTCAGGGCGTGCTCGCTCCCCGTATCGAGCGGCCCCAGCACCCTGATGGCCATGCAGAAAGTGTGAGTTCACCCGCGCGCCGCGTCAACGGGCTCGTCGTGCGCGAGTACCGGATGAGTACCGGGCGGTCACGGCGCGGATACCGGAGGTGGCCAACGTGGTGTCACGGCACGCTGATCCGGCCGCGCACGTATCACCGCGGACTCCGGTCCGCTCCCTACTGAGCACAACGCCGAGACCCGGCGAACCCGAAGGAAAGGAAAGGCCATGGACGCCAGCACTCTGACCCTGGCCGACCGCATTCACCGCGAGCGGACGGCCACGCTGTACCGCGAACACGAGAACCGGCGCACGGTCGCCGACCGCGGCGTCGGCATCACGCCTCAGCGCCCCGAGGTGCACGCGCACACGGGCCTGGGCGTCTGGCTGCGCGAACACTTCGCCGCACCGCGCCGGCCGCGCTTCTCGTGATCGGCGGGACCTGCCGCCGACGGGGCGCGGCGGGTCCCACGGCCGGCGGACCCGGTGCCGTCCTCCGACGCGGAGCGCGGCGACGCCGACGGTAGGCTTCACGGCATGTCTGCACTTCGCCCCGTCGAGATCGCCGTCCAGGACCCCGCAGGGGCCCGCATCGCGATGGGCGCCGGCGCGACCCGGCTGGAGCTCTGCCAGGCGCTCGAAGCCGGCGGTCTCACCCCGTCGCTCGGGCTGCTGGAGGCCGTGCTTGCGGCCGTCGACCCGTCGGCGGTCAACGTCCTGGTCCGCCCGCGCGGCGGCGGGTTCGTCTACGACGCCGACGAGGTCGCCATGGTGACGGCCGACATCCGTGCCGGCGTCCAGCGCGGCGCCGGCGGCGTCGTGGTCGGAGCGCTGACCGCGTCGGGCGGACTCGACGTCGACACGCTTCGGCGGTGGCGGGATGCCGCGGGCCCGGCGACCCTCGTCTTCCACCGTGCGATCGACGCATCAGCCGATCCCGCGGCGGTGTTCGATGCGCTGGTGGCCGAGGGCGTCGATCGCGTGCTGACGTCGGGAGGCGCGCCGCGCGCCATCGACGGGCTCGAGGCGCTCGCCGCCTTCGCATCGCGCTCGGGTGGGATCGAGGTCATGGCGGGCGGCGGCGTGCAGCCGGCCGACATCCCCGCGCTCTTCGCGGCAGGTGTCGACGCCGTCCACCTGTCGGCCCGCTCCCGCGCGGGGCACGATGCGCCGTCGGGCCCCGGCGGCGGCTCGGCCGGACACGACGTCACGGACGCGGCGACGGTCACCGAGGCCGTGGCGGCTGCTGTGCGCTGAGGCGCGGCATCCATTCACTCCCCGACGGGGAGGTATCACCCGCCGTGCGCGACGACTCTGCCCTCAGGGAGCCTCCGCTCCCGCCGACTGCAGGGCCGAATGAGGGAGTCGCCATGAACGTCGAACCGTGGAGCACCATCGCCAGCGGGTCCACCGCGGCGCTCGTGCCCGGAATCCAATACCTGCTGCGCGCCCGCGGGCACGTCGTGGCGCCGGACGGCGTGTACGGACCCGCTACCGCGGCGGCCGTCTCCGCGTTCCAGACCGCGCAGGGCCTCACCGCGGACGGCGCCGTCGGACCGGTGACGTGGCCGCGCCTGGTCGTCCCGGTCCACGCCGGATCGTCGGGCGATGCCGTGCGCGCCGTGCAGCAGCTCGGGCTCGTGCCCTCGCCCGGCGTCGACCCGCTCGTCGTGGACGGCAGCTACGGCCCCGTGACCGCCGAGCGTGTGCGGTTCTTCCAGGAGTCGTGGGGCCTCACGCAGGACTCGGCCGCGGGGCGGGAGACCTGGTCGTTCTTCAGCACCTTCACGCCCGGGCCGCGGCCGTGGGCGCTCGTCAAGGTCGGCGCGACCCAGGACACCAACTGGCGCGTCCGCGCCGCACAGCACCTGCTTCGCGCGCACGGCGCGACGATCGTCGCGGACGGCGTCTTCGGCCCGCTGAGCGGCCAGGCCGTCCGGGTCTACCAGCAGACGCTGCGGGCGACCGAGATCTCGACGACGGTGGGGCAGCTCGACTGGCCGCACCTGATCGTGACGGTGCGTCAGGGCGACCATGGTGAGGCGGTGCGCGCGGCGCAGTCGCTTGTGGGAGCCACGATCGACGGGGACTTCGGGCCGCTCACCGACGCGGCGGTGCGCCGCTTCCAGCAGCTGGTGCTGCCGCCGGCCGACGGTATCGTCGGCCCCGAGACCTGGCACGCGCTGATGGAGCGGCTGTTCGACTGAGCCGACCGGGCGACGCTCCCGCGGGGGCGGATCGACGGATGGCCGTCACCGGGTGATCCTCGGACGGTCCCTCGGGGTTCACCTGCGCGCGGGAGCGTCGCGACGTGCGCGATGCGAGCCGCCTGACGGCGATCCTCACGACGACCATCCTGATGCTGGGCGCTGCGGCGCTGGCGGGGAGCGCGGCACAGGGTGCCGACAGGCCCGCGGCGGCGCTCACTGCCGACGGGAGCGTGATCCTGACCGAGGTGGTGCCGGCCGGGTCCCGCGGCGCGGACGGCGGCTTCTTCGAGTTGACCAATCTCTCGGGCGAGGCCGTCGATCTGAGCCCCTTCACGGTGTACCGCTGTTCGGCCGAGGGCCTTCGGGCCGCACGCGGCGACGCCGAGGGCTCGCTGCACGGCGTCGTGCTCGCGGCGGGGGAGCGACGCGCGTTCCCGACCTCTCGCCTGGACGCGCGCGGCTACGGGCTGATCGTGATCGGTCCCGGTGAGACGGCGATCGATGCGATCGCGGTGTATCCAGACGATCCGGCGCCGACGATGTCGGAGTGCGGCGGGCGCACCGAGCTGCCGGTGACCACGGCGGCCGCGATCGACGAGAGCTGGCAGCTGCTGGGCTCGGACCCCGACGGCGCGTGGGTGCGTGCGACGGCGACGCCGGGAGCGCGCAACCGTGTGGCCGAGGACTCGACGGCGACGGTGCGGATCGACGAACTCGCCGCCGCCGGCCCCGGCGGTCACGGCGACGACTTCGTCGAGCTGCGCAACACCGGGGCGGCAGACGTGTCGCTGGCCGGCTGGCGCGTGTACCGCTGCACCGCCACCGGCGCGGCGCCCTCCGAGGCGCTGCAGCACGTGTTCGCCGACGATGCGCGGCTCGTGTCGGGCGCTCGCCTGGTGATCGGCGGTCCGGGGTTCACCGCTGCCGGCAGGAACGACGTGCGCACCGCGACCTCGCTCGCCGACACCGTCTCGGGGGTGCTGCTGGTGGATGCCGGGGGGCGCCGCGTCGACGGCGTCGGCGTGTCATCCCACGAGGACACCGCTTGCCAGAGCGGGCGCGACAAGCTCCCCGCCGTCTTGGACTACCGCACCGGTGAGAGCTGGCAGCGTCAGGCGGACGGCGCCTTCGCGATCGCGTCCCGCACGCCAGGCGCACCCAACGCGGCGGGCACCGACGACGTGGCGGCCGTGTTCACGTACTCGTCCGGGCCGGGCGTGGCTGTCAGCGAGATCGCGACCGACCCCCGGATCGAGGGGACGCCGCGCCGCAACTTCGTCGAGATCGCGAACTTCTCGGACCACGACGTCGACATCTCGGGGTGGACGCTCGTGCCGTGCGGCGCCGACGGCTTCCGCCGCACCGACGACCTCGCGGTGGTCGCGCACGACACCGTGCTGGCGCCCGACGATACGTACACGGCCGCGCTGTCGGGAACCGCGGCGGCGAAGGCCGCCGATGCGCGCTACGTCGTCCCGCTCGAGCTCGCCGGTGCCGGCGTGTGGCTGCAGGATGCCGCAGGCAGGCGCATCGACAGCGTCGGCGTGTACCACCGCAACGAGATGGACGACAGCGTCGACCGCGACAGCGCCTGCACGAAGGGGCTCGCGCTGTCGACGTTCGCCGTCGACAGGCTGCGTGGCGAGACCTTGCAGCGGGTGGCCTTCACCGGCGACGACGCGAGCGACTTCGCGCCCGCGGCGGCCACGCCCGGCGTGCTCGCGCACGTGCCGCGGGACGACATCGACCATGAGATCTCGCTGGCGCTCGACACGGCGCGCGCCGAGCTCGCCCGCACCGTCGCGGCGCAGCCTGCGGCGCTCGGGACGGGCCCCGCGCCCGGCACGACGGGCGATGCGGTCGAGGTGCTCGCCGCATACACGGGCTCCTCCGCCCGGCCGCTCGCGACCTTGGGCGTCGCGGGGGAGCGCGCGACCGACGGCACCGCGCTCGTCGCCCGTGACGACGGCTACGACCTGCCGTACCTGCGGCTGCGCGCGCGCATGCCCGCCGACGGCGTCGAGGTGACCTGGCAGGGACGCACCGTCGGACGCGCGGCGGTGCGGCTCTCGGTCTGGGCGCCGGCATCCGACGACCGGCCCGCCGGCTGGCGATCCCTCGATGAGGCGTGGGGCAGCACGACAGCCGACGCGGCCGGCAGCGCGTCGAGCGGCGTGACGCTGGCGGGGGCGGTGCACGCCGACGAGGCCGCAGGCGGCGTGGCGGAACTGCTCGTGCAGGTCGTGCCGCGCGCCGAATCCGCAGCCGCGAAGAGCGACGGGCTCGCCGATCCCGCCGACTACGACGTCGCGCTCGGGCATCTGACCGACACGCAGTACTACACCGAGCAGTACCCCGAGGTGTACGCCGGCGAGGTGGCGTGGTTCGCCGAGAACGCGGCCGCGCGCAAGATCGCCTTCGTGACCCACACCGGCGACCTCGTGCAGAACTGGGTGGATCCCGACCAGCCCGAGGAGCGCGCTCGCCGCGAGTTCGCGACGGCATCGCGGCTGCAGGAGGTGCTCGACGAGAGCGGCATCCCGAACAGCGTGCTGCCGGGCAACCACGACAGCAAGCGGGGCGTCACGCGCGACCTGTTCAACGAGTACTTCGGCCCCGACCGCTACCGGGACGCCCCCTGGTACGGCGGCTCGCTGACACCCGACGACAACGGCGCCAGCTGGTCGTGGATCGAAGCGGGCGGCGCACGCCTCGTGATGATCTCGCTGCCCTACGCCTACGGCGAGCCCGAGATCGCGTGGGCCGAGCAGGTCGTGGCGTCGCATCCTGATGCCAACGTCGTCATCTCGACCCACGAGCACCTGACGCCTGCCACGGCCGACGACGACGCAGAGCGCTCGACGACCTCGCGATGGGTCTCGCACGGCGATCAGCTGTGGGAGCGCGTCGTCGCACCCCATCGCAACGTCGTGCTCGTGCTGTCGGGGCACTTCCACGGCATCGGAGCGATCGTCACCGAGAACGCCGGCGGCATCCCCGGCCACACGGTGCTGGAGGCGCTCGCCGACTACCAGGAGTTCCGCACGCCGTCGGGGGAGCGGGCCACCGGGTTCCAGCGGCTGCTGCAGGTCGACCTTGCGGCGGGCATGCTGGCCGTCGACACGTTCTCGGTGCCGCTGGCCGCGACCTCGAGCCATCCCTACGACTACGAGCAGTTCCTCCCTGACGACGGCGACGACGCCACGCCGTCGAACGAGCGCCCGTGGCGCATCCTCGCCGACGGGCTGCAGCAGCGCTACACCGACGCGGACGACGAGTTCGCGGTGCCGCTCGCGCTGCAGCACGCGAAGGCCGTCGAGACCGACGCCCTGACCGCGCGCCCACTCGGCTGAGCGCACGGCGGCACTACGCTGGGACCGTGACCAAAGGCCGCGACGACGACGCCCTCTCCTGGGGCGGCGACGACGACCCCACGCTCGACCTGGGCGCGTCCGCCGATCCGGACGACAAGACGGACGCCGATGCCGATGCCGCCGACGAGGCGGAGACCGACGCCACCCCCGAACTGCCCGAGGGCTTCACGGCGGTCGGCAGGGGCAGCGAGACCGTGGCCGCGGCCGCAGCGGCGGGTGCGGCACCCACCTCGGGGGCGACGACTGCCGAACGCGGGCCGATGGGCAACGGCGAGCTGATCGGCGTCGGAGTGCTCGGCGGCGTGTACGCCCTCTTCGCGATCGGCTGGATCATCGGCGGACTGCGCCTGCAGGGCACCGCCGCCTTCCTGGTGTCACCGGTGGGCTATCAGGTCAGCCTGTGGCTGGCGATCCTCGCCCCGGTGGTGTGGTTCGCGACGGTGTTCGCCCTGACGGCGCGATCGCGCGCATGGGTCCGGCTGACGTGGCTCGTCGCGGGCGCCGTGCTGCTGCTGCCGTGGCCGTTCATCATGCTGGGGGCGATCGGACAATGAGCGACGAGATCGTGGATGCCGCGCCGGCCGCGCGCCCGTCCCGCTTGCGGATGCCCGTCTGGGGCCTCGTGACCGTCTCGGTGGTGTTCGGGCTCTTCTACGCGTATGCGCTCTGGAACGCGCTCGCGTTCCTGATCGAACAGGCGAACGGGCCGCTCGGGCTGAACGGGTACGGCTGGTTCGTGCTGCTTCTTGCCGTGGTGTTCCCGGTGATCATCTTCGGGGTCGCCTTCGCCCTCGGATGGCGCCGCACCTGGTGGCAGTTCGCGCTCGTGCTCCTCACCGGCCTCTGCGTGGTGTCGGTGTTCTGGCTCAACGTGATCGCCTATGCGGCCGTCTACGGGGCATCCTTCCTCGGCTGACCGCGGCGTCATACGGTCAGAGGGGCACATACACCCGCGATAGGCTGGCAGACAGGCCTCGCCCCCGACGGCGTGCGGCGCGGCATCCGATCCTCCTCGCGTGCTCGCGCGCTGTCACCGAAGGAACACCGTGACGAAGCCTGTCGTTCTGATCGCCGAAGAACTCTCTCCCGCCACGATCGACGCCCTGGGTCCCGACTTCGACGTCCGCAACGTCGACGGCACCGACCGGCCCGCGCTGCTGTCGGCCCTCGCCGACGCGAACGCCGTGCTGATCCGCTCGGCGACCAAGATCGACGCCGAGGCGATCGCGGCGGCCCCCGTGCTGAAGGTCGTGGCCCGTGCCGGCGTCGGCCTCGACAACGTCGACATCAAGACGGCCACCACCGCCGGTGTCATGGTCGTCAACGCGCCGACCTCCAACATCATCTCGGCCGCCGAGCTCACCGTCGGCCACATCCTGAGCCTCGCGCGCCGCATCCCCGCCGCGCACGCGTCGCTCGCGGGCGGCGCGTGGAAGCGCAGCTCGTACACCGGCACCGAGCTCTTCGAGAAGACTGTCGGCATCATCGGCCTCGGCCGCATCGGCGCGCTCATCGCGGCCCGCCTGCAGGCGTTCGACATGCGCGTCGTCGCGTACGACCCCTACGTCACGAGCGCCCGCGCCCAGCAGCTCGGCGTGCAGCTGCTCTCGCTGGACGAGCTCCTCGAGCAGAGCGACTTCGTCACGATCCACATGCCCAAGACGCCCGAGACGACCGGCATGATCGGCGCCGACCAGTTCAAGATCATGAAGCCGACGGCCTATGTCGTGAACGTCGCCCGCGGCGGCCTGATCGATGAGGCGGCGCTGCACGACGCGCTCACCGCCGGTGAGATCGCCGGCGCCGGCCTCGACGTCTTCACGTCCGAGCCGCCCGCCGAGGGCGGCACGGCAGCAGCGCTGCTGAGCCTGCCGAACGTCGTCGTCACGCCGCACCTCGGTGCCTCGACCGAAGAGGCGCAGGAGAAGGCGGGCGTCTCGGTCGCCAAGTCGGTGCGCCTCGCCCTCGGCGGCGAGCTCGTGCCGGACGCGGTCAACGTCGCGGGCGGCATCATCGACCCGTACGTGCGTCCCGGCATCCCGCTCGTCGAGAAGCTCGGCCAGATCTTCGCCGCGCTGGCGCGTTCGCCGCTCACGAGCCTCGACGTCGAGGTGCACGGCGAGCTGCAGGCGTACGACGTCAGCGTGCTGAAGCTCGCTGCGCTCAAGGGCGTCTTCACCAACATCGTGAGCGAGACTGTCTCGTACGTGAACGCGCCGCTGCTCGCCGAGCAGCGCGGCGTCGAGGTGCGGCTGCTCGTGGACGACGACAGCCCCGAGTACCGCAACGTCATCACACTGCGCGGCGCGCTGTCGGACGGATCCCAGCTGTCGGTGTCGGGCACGCTCACCGGCACCAAGCAGGTCGAGAAGCTCGTCGCCATCAACGGCTACGCCATCGAGCTGCCGATCGAGACGAACCACGTCGTCATGCTCTACACCGACCGCCCCGGAATCGTCGCGGTGTACGGCCAGCGCTTCGGCGAGGCCGGCATCAACATCGCCGGCATGCAGATCGCGCGTCAGGCCGCCGGCGGCCAGGCGCTGTCGGTGCTCACTGTCGACTCGCCGGTCCCCGACGAGCTGCTCGACGAGGTGCGCGAGGCGATCGACGCCGACCTGTTCCGTCAGATCGAGATCACCGAATCCTGATCGGAGCGGATGCCTCGCGCCTGAGCCGCAGCCGGCTCGGCGCGAGGCATCCGTCATGCGCCGCAGTTTCCACGGGTACGCGGTGAGTACCGGCGGAACCCGGCTCGGTATCGCCCCTGCCCACCCTGGACTCATCCACCCCTTCCGGGTGGCGGAGATCAGGAGGAACGGCCATGGACGCACGAGGCTGGGCGGGCACGGTGCTGGTCGCCGGAGTGGTGCTGGGGCTGACGGCGTGTCAGACCCCGGGCGGAGGATCGGCCGAACCGCAGCCCGCGCCGCTGCCGGCCGTCGCGTTGCCGGGGGCGGAGGAGTCGGTGACAGAGCGACCGGCCTGGGCCGCCGACATGACGGCGGACCGCATCGAGCGGACCTTGCAGCAGGACGCCGCAGCCACCGCGGACGGTGACTGCGAGTGGGTCGCGGTGATCCTCACCACGCTCCGTGTACGCGAGGTCTGCCGGACCTGGTGAGGCCGGGCACCGGCGGAGACCGTCGGCGAGGTCGGCGCAGCGGCGTCAGCCCGAGACGGCGCGCTCGACCAGCGCGACGAGCGCGTCCAGGGCGGCGCCGTTCGGCACGACGGTGAGCGGGGCGTCCCCGCCCAGAGCGTTGTTGAAGTACAGTCCGTCGCTCACGAGCATGACGAGGTCGAGTGCGGCGGCATCGCGGGTGTGGGGGCGCAGCGCGTCCTCCCAGCGGGAGCGCATCTCGTGGAGCGCCGTGATCGCGGGTGCGTTGCCGGACTGCGCGAGGCGTGAGGCCGCGATGATCGCCCGGTCGAGGGGCTCGTCGTCCATGACCGACGAGCGAAGGAAGTAGGCGACCGGGCCCTCGGGCGCCGCGGCGATGGCGGCGAGATCGGCGTCGACGAGGTCGGAGAGACGTGCGATGAGCGCCGCCTCCATGGCCTCCTTGGTGCCGAAGTGGTAGAGCAGACCGCCCTTGGAGACGCCGGCGGCGCGGGCTGCGGCATCCATCGTCGCGGCGCGTTCGCCATCCTCGATGAGGATCCGCTCGAAGGCGTCGAGCACCCTCTCGCGGGCGAGGGGAGGGCGGCTCATGGCCTCGATGCTATCGACAGCGGCTGCGGCATCCTGATACTATACCGGCTGGACGGTATAGAAATAATGACTCTCACTCAGGAACTCTCCCTCGCCGAAGCCCAAGGCCGGAAGGTCGGCTGGCGCGGCTGGGCGGCCCTTGTCGTGCTCATGCTGCCGGTGCTGCTCGTCTCGGTCGACAACACCGTGCTGAGCTTCGCCCTGCCCGAGATCGCGCTCGACCTGGAGCCGTCGAGCACGCAGCAGCTGTGGATCATCGACGCGTACCCGCTGGTGCTGGCGGGACTCCTGGTCACGATGGGCACGCTCGGCGACCGGTTCGGCCGCCGCCGCATGCTGCTGATCGGCGCGACCGGGTTCGCCGCGGTCTCGGTGCTGGCCGCCTTCGCACCCACCGCCGCGCTGCTCATCGCGGCGCGCGCCGGCATGGGTGTGTTCGGCGCGATGCTGATGCCCTCGACGCTGTCGCTGCTGCGCAGCATCTTCACCGACCGCGACCAGCGGCGTCTCGCGATCGCCGTGTGGGCCGCCATGTTCTCGGCGGGCTCCGCGCTCGGACCCATCGTCGGCGGCATCCTGTTGGAGCACTTCTCGTGGGGCTCGGTGTTCCTGCTGTCGGTGCCCGTGCTCATCCCGCTGCTGATCCTCGCGCCGCTCCTCGTGCCCGAGAGCCGGGACCCGAAGCCGGGCCGCATCGACCCGCTCAGCATCCTGCTGTCGATGGCGACGATGATCCCGATCGTCTACGGGATCAAGGAGCTCGCGGCGCACGGATTCGGCGTGAGCGCGTGGCTGCCGATGCTGCTCGGCCTCGGCTTCGGCCTGCTGTTCGTCCGCCGCCAACTGCACGCCGAGAGCCCGATGCTCGACATGCGCCTGTTCGGCCTCGGCACGTTCACCGGAGCGCTGCTGGTCAACCTGCTGAGCGTCATCGCGCTGGTGGGCTTCCTGTTCTTCGTCGCGCAGCATCTGCAGCTGATCGTGGGGCTCACTCCGCTGCAGGCCGGCCTCGCCCTCGTGCCGGGCCTCGTGATGATGATCGTGTCGGGCCTCGCGGTCGTGCCGATCTCGAAGAAGTGGCCTGCCCGCGTGGTCATCCCGATCGCCCTGGCGTTCTCGGTCGCCGGCTACGTGACAGTCGCGTTCGCGACCGGGCCCGAGAGCATCGCGGCGCTGGTGGCCGCGTTCGTGTCGCTGGGCATCGGCATCGGCGCCGCCGAGACGGTGTCGAACGAGCTCGTGCTCGCGAGCGCTCCGCCCGCGAAGGCGGGTGCGGCCAGCGCTGTGTCCGAGACCGCGTACGAGCTGGGCGCGGTGCTGGGGACGACCGTGCTCGGCGGCATCCTCACCGCCCTGTATCGCAGCAACCTGGTGATCCCGGCGGGAGTCCCGGATGCCGCGGCCGACGCCGCGTCCGAGACGCTCGCGGGCGCCGTCCACGCCGCAGACGGGATCGGGGGGCCGACCGGCACCGCGCTGTTCGACGCCGCGGCCTCTGCGTTCGACGCCGGGGTGACGGTGACGGCGCTCATCGGCGCCGCCCTCGTCGTGATCGCCGGGGTCATCGCGGCCACTACCCTGGGAGAGTCCCGCCAGAAGTCGTAGGAGCCACATGTCTCGTGTCGTGAAACTGGCCGTCATCCCGGGTGACGGCATCGGTCCGGAGGTCATCGCCGAGGCGGAGAAGGTGCTGGATGCCGCCACCTCCGGCAGCGATGTGCAGTTCGAGCGGACGCGGTTCTCGCTCGGCGCCGCGCGCTTCCTCGAGACCGGCGAGACGCTCACCGACGCCGACCTCGAGGCGATCCGCACGCACGACGCGATCCTGCTGGGCGCCGTCGGCGGCGTGCCCGGCGACCCGCGTCTGAAGAATGCGAACATCGAGCGCGGGCTGCTGCTGAAGCTGCGGTTCGAGCTCGACCACTACGTGAACCTGCGTCCCTCCAAGCTGTACCCGGGTGTGCCGGGGCCGCTCGCGGCACCCGGCGACATCGACTTCGTCGTGGTGCGCGAGGGCACCGAGGGGCCGTACGTCGGCAACGGCGGCTCCATCCGCACGGGCACACCGCACGAGGTGGCCAACGAGACGTCGGTCAACACCGCCTTCGGCGTCGAGCGCGTGGTGCGCTACGCGTTCGAGCTCGCCGAGCGCCGCCGCAAGAAGCTCACGCTCGTGCACAAGACGAACGTGCTGGTCCACGCCGGCGGGATCTGGAAGCGGCTCGTCGACGAGGTGGCGCGGGAGCACCCCGACGTCGCCGTAGACTATCTGCACGTCGACGCGGCAACCATCTTCCTGGTCACGAACCCGGGCCGTTTCGACGTGATCGTCACCGACAACCTCTTCGGCGACATCCTCACGGACCTGGCCGGCGCCGTCACCGGTGGCATCGGCCTCGCCGCTTCGGGCAACATCAACCCCGACGGCGCGTTCCCCTCGATGTTCGAGCCCGTGCACGGTTCGGCGCCCGACATCGCAGGCCAGCAGAAGGCCGATCCCACGGCCGCGATCCTCTCCGTCTCACTGCTGCTCGACCACCTCGGGCTGCAGGACGAGGCCCGGCGCGTCACCGCCGCCGTCGAGGACGATATCGCGACCCGCGGCTCGGCAGTCCGAACGACGACCGAGATCGGCGACGCCATCGCCGCACGGCTCTCGGCTTAACCTGTATACGTCGCCGCATCGACGGAGGATCCACTCATGACCACAGAACTCCACCTTCAGGCGCCCTCGGCTTCCGGCCTCGTCTGGAACGTCCTGCCCGACGCCGAGCCCACGCCCGACGCCGAGCGCGAGGCGATCCTCGCCGACCCGGGCTTCGGTCAGCACTTCACCGACCACATGGTCGACATCTGCTGGTCCGAGAAGGGCGGCTGGCATCGCCCCCGCGTGCAGCCGTACGGCCCGATCCCGCTCGACCCGGCGGCGGCCGTGCTGCACTACTCGCAGGAGATCTTCGAGGGCCTGAAGGCGTACCGTCATGCGGACGGCTCGATCTGGACCTTCCGTCCTGACCGCAACGCCGCCCGCCTGCAGCGCTCGGCGCGTCGCCTCGCCCTGCCCGAACTGCCCGCCGAGTACTTCCTCGAGTCGCTGCGCGAGCTCGTGGCGGTCGATGGCGCCTGGGTGCCGACCGCTCCCGAGACGAGCCTGTACCTCCGGCCGTTCATGTTCGCGAAGGAGGCCTTCCTCGGTGTCCGTGCGGCGAAGAAGGTCGCGTATTACCTGATCGCCAGCCCCGCCGGCGCCTACTTCACGGGCGGCGTGCAGCCCGTGAACATCGCGCTGTCGACGCGCTACTCGCGCGCCGGCCACGGCGGCACCGGCGCGGCGAAGACGGGCGGCAACTACGCGTCGAGCCTGCTGCCGCAGGCCGAGGCGTACGAGAAGGGCTGCCAGCAGGTGCTCTTCCTCGACGGCGAGTACATCGAAGAGCTCGGCGGCATGAACCTCGTGCTCGTGACGAACGACGGCCGGCTCATCACGCCCGAGTCCGACTCCATCCTCGAGGGCATCACGCTCGCGTCGATCCTGCAGCTCGCGAAGGACCGCGGCCTCACCGTCGAGCAGCGCAAGGTCACGATCGACGAGTGGCGCGAGGGCGCGGCATCCGGTGCGATCGTCGGAGCCTTCGCGTGCGGCACCGCCGCCGTCGTCGTGCCGATCGGCAAACTGATCGCCGACGAGTACGAGATCGTGCACGAGGGCGAGGCCTCGTCGGAGCTGGCACTGTCGCTGCGCGAAGAGCTGACCGGCATCCAGTACGGCCGCGTCGAGGACCGCCACGGCTGGATGGTCCGCCTCGACAGCTGATCGTCACACCGCACGAAGCCCCCGCGGGTCACCGTGGGGGCTTCGCGCGTCGGAGGGGACGGCTAGGGTGAATCCGTGAGGATCGCGCGCTTCAGCCACAACGACGCCATCAGATACGGGATCGTCGACGAGGGCGAGCTGGTCGTCCTCGCGGGCGATCCGCTGTTCGCCGGCTACGACACGACGGGCGAGCGCGTGCCACTGGCCGACGTGGCGCTGCTGGCCCCGGTGATCCCGCGGTCGAAGGTCGTCGCCGTCGGCCGCAACTACCGCGACCACGCCGCCGAGCTCGGCAACGACGTGCCGACCGCGCCGATGCTGTTCTTCAAGCCCAACACGTCGGTCATCGGCCCGGGCGACGCTGTCGTGCTGCCGTCGGGCTCCGACTTCATCAGCTTCGAGGGCGAGCTCGCGGCGGTCATCGGCCGCATCGCCAAGAACGTGCCCGCCGAGCGCGCGCTGGACTACGTGTTCGGCTACACGATCGCCAACGACCTCACCGCGCGGGACTGGCAGCGCTCGGACGGACAGTGGGCGCGGGCCAAGGGCTTCGACACCTCCTGCCCGCTGGGCCCTGCGATCGAGACCGAGTTCGACCCTGCCGGCGACGCCGTCATCACCACGCGGCTGAACGGCGAGGTGCGCCAGCAGGGGCCGATCAGCGACATGATCTTCTCGCTCGCCGACGTCATCGCGTTCGCCTCAGCGGCGTTCACGCTGCTGCCGGGCGACGTCATCCTCACCGGCACCCCCGCCGGCGTCGGGCAGATCGTCGCCGGCGATACCGTCGAGGTCGAGATCACCGGCCTGGGCACCCTGCGCAACAGTGCTCGCGACGCGTGACCTCGGGGGGATCGATGCCTGATCCCGGGCCGACGGCGCCCGACATCGACGTCGCCCCGACCGCCGCCGACGTCGCGCGCGTCCAGCGCCGCACCGTCTGGGTGCTCTCGCTCGGGCAGGTGCTCGGCGGCCTCGCGTTCGGTGCGACGCTGTCGCTGGGGGCGGTGCTCGCCGCCGAGCTGTCGGGCAATGACTCCCTGTCGGGGCTGGCTGCGGCATCCATCACCCTCGGCACCGCGCTGACCGCCGTCCCGCTCGCCGCCATCGCCCGTCGTCGCGGCCGCCGGCTGTCGCTGACCACCGGCATGGCCGTCGCGCTGGCCGGCGTGGGGCTCGTGATCCTCGCGGTCGCGCTGCAGGCGTTCCCGCTGCTGCTGATCGGCTTCGCGATCATCGGCGCGGGTCAGGCGGCGAACCTGCAGTCGCGCTTCGCCGCGGCCGACCTCGCGACGGATGCCTCCCGTGGCCGCGACCTGTCGATCGTGGTGTGGGCGACGACCATCGGAGCCGTGCTGGGTCCGAACCTCGTCGGACCGGGCGAGGTGCTCGGCGACGCCGTCGGCATGCCGCCGATGACCGGGCCGTACCTGTTCACCGTCGTGGCGCAGCTGCTCGCGATCGTGCTGTACGCGACGATGATGCGCCCCGATCCGCTGCTGCTCGCACAGCGGGTGACGGCGAGCACGCCCGCGGCCGCGCGCGGCATCGCGCGCGCAGACCGGCCTGTCGCGGCGCGCTACGCGATCTTCGCCGTGGCGGCCGCGCACGGCACGATGGTGTCGATCATGGCGATGACGCCCGTGCACCTGACCCACTTGACGCACGGCGAGTCCGACGCCGCGACGCTGTCGATCATCGGCCTCACCATCAGCCTGCACATCGCCGGCATGTACGCGCTGTCGCCGGTGTTCGGCATCCTCTCCGACAGGGTCGGGCGCGTGCCCACGATCCTCGTCGGCCAAGTGCTGCTGGCGGCCGCGCTGCTGACGGCGTCGTTCGGGCAGAACTCCACGGTCGCCGTCACGTTGGCCCTGGTGCTGCTCGGCCTCGGCTGGAGCGCCTCGACGGTGGCCGGCGCGACACTGCTCGTCGAGTCCTCGTCCGAAGAGCTGCGCACACGCCGTCAGGGCATCAGCGACTTCACGATGAGCATCGTCGGCGGCGCGGGCGCGATCGCCGCAGGCGCGATGCTCGGCTGGATCGGGTACGGCGGGCTCGCACTGGTCGTGATGGCGCTGGTGGTGGCATCCGTGCTGATGGCCCCGCTGGGATGGCGCGCGTCGCGTCGCCCGGCGGTCTCGACCGACACCGGCGCCGATGGCTGACTGGTCGCACGTCGGCGACGCCTACGCGGCGTCGTTCGCCGCGCTGTGTGCGGGCGCGGTCGACGCAGTCCTCGATGAGGCCGAGGCGCGCACCGACGGGCGCGTGCTGCTCGACGTGGGCACCGGGCCCGGCACCGTGGTGATCGCGGCCACGGAGCGCAACTGGGATGCCGCCGGCGTCGACGCCGAGGAGTCCATGGTGGCGACCGCCCGCCGACAGCGTCCCGATCTGCCGTTCTTCGTCCGCGCCCTTCCCCACCTGGGACTCGAGGACGACACCGCCGACGCCGTCACCGCCAACTTCGTGCTGAACCACGTGCCCGATGCCCGGATGTCCGCCCGCGAGCTGGCCCGGGTGGCGAAGCCGGAGGGGATCGTCGTCGCGACGGTCTGGCACGGTGTCACGAGTCCGCTGCGGCCGATGTGGGACGCCGTGCTCGACGCGGCCGCACTGGATCGCCCGGCCGAGAAGACGCTCCCGCCCGACAAGGACTTCGCCCGCGACGCCGACGGCGTGGCGGGTGTGCTGCGCGACGGCGGGTTGAGCGGGGTGCGGGCGCGTGTGGTGTCGTGGGACTTCGCGTTCGAGCCCGAAGCGCTGTGGGCCGGCGTCGAGGGCGGCGTCGCGACCGTCGGCGGCATCTACCGGGCTCAGGATGCCGGCACCCGCGCCCGCATGGCCGACGAATACCGTCGGTACACCGGCGAACGCGCCGGCGCCGACGGGCGGGTCACCGTCGCACACCGCGCGGTGCTGGTGTCGGGCCGGCCGGGCTGAGCCGCGGGCGCCGGCCCGACCTCAGAACCGGGTCTCGATCACGTCGGCGACGATCGCCGTCGAAAGGTCGAACGCGTCGTCGTCGAGTGTGTCCACAACGGGCACGAGTCGCCACTTGTCGAACATCGTGCACGGGTGCGACAGCCCGAAGACCACCACGTCGCCGAGCCCGAGTCGGGAGTCGGCGGCGACCCGCACGAAGCCGTGCTGATCGTTCAGCTTGGTCAGCTCGGCGCCGGGGAGCGGCATCCGGTCCCCGTCCGAGGCGATCGCATACAGCGGAATCGGCATCCCCTCGTCGTAGGGGAAGTCGCGCTTGCCGGCGTCGACCAGTGCCAACCCCGGCTCGGGGCGCGAGACGACCCGGGCGAGTCCCCGCGCGGCCGGGCGCAGGCCCGCGTGCTCGAACGGCGAGTTCTGCCGGTAGTACCCGTGATCGTGCACGACGTAGGCGCCCGAGCGCAGCACGAAGCGCGCGCGATCGCCGCTCTGCGCGGCCGCCGCGAAGGCGGTGCCGACCACGTCCGGGTAGGCGCTGCCGCCGGCGGTGACGATCACGTCGCCGTCGTCGTAGAGCGGCGCGAAGGCGTCGTGCGCAGCGAGGATCTCGTCGACGAACGTGCGGGCCGCCGCCAGCCCCTCGGGTCCCCGGCCGTGTGCGACGGCGCCCTCGTACCCTGCGACGCCGGCCAGGCGGACGGCGGGTGAGGAGGCGATCCGCTCGGCCAGCGCGATCGCGCCCCCGACCGAGCGCACGCCGGTGCGACCGCCTGGGCGACCGAGGTCGACGAGCACCTCCAGCGGCTGCGCAGGATCGTTGCCCAGTGCGCGCTCGACGAGATCGATCGCGGCGGGGTCGTCGACCCAGCTCCAGATCCGCGTGCCGGACGCCGCGGCGCTCGCCGCCCAGCGGATCGTCTCGGGCTGTGCGAGCTGGTTGGCGAGCATCACGGCCGGGATTCCGGCCTCGAGCGCCACCCGCAGCTGCGACGGCGTGGCGACCGTGATGCCCGTCGCCCCGGCGTCGAGCTGACGCCGCCACAGCGCGGGAGCCATCGTGGTCTTGCCGTGCGGCATCAGCTCCAGGCCCCGTTCGGCGACCCAGCCGGCGAGGAAGGCGATGTTGTCGTCGACCGCGCCCTGGTCGAGGACGAGCAGGGGCGTCCACAGCTCGGCGAGCCGCGGCTCGCGGGCGAGGAACTCCGCGACGGTGCTGCCGGCGGCATCCGCCGGCAGCCCCTTGTCGTCCGCGCCGAGGACGCGGTCGCCGAACGCTGCGGACGACACCGGCGTCACGCTTCCGGCAGCACCGCGACGACGTCGATCTCGACGAGGATGTCGTAGAGGTCGGAGCCGACGGTCGTCCGCACCGGGTACGGCTCGGCGAAGAACTCGCCGTACGCGCGGTTGTACTCGGCGAAATCCCGCTTGAGGTGCTGCAGGTGGGCGGTCACCTTCACCACATCGTCGAACGACGCGCCCTTGGCCTCGAGCACGCTGCGCACGTTGCGCAGCACCTGCTGCGTCTGCTCGTACACGCCTCCGGGCACGACCTCGCCGGTCGCCGGATCCTGCGGGCCGAAGCCTGCCGTGAAGAGCAGCCCGTTCGCGGCGACGCCGTGGCTGTAGGGCCCCGCGGGCTTGGGGGCGTTCTGGATCATGACGGCTTCCTTGGTCATGGCGTTCCTTTCGTGGAGGTCTGGGAGGGGGAGTGGATGCCGGCGGCCGAGGCCGCACGTCGCAGTCCGCGTCCGGCCAGAGCGCCGGTGAGCGCGCCCCCGCGCAGCACGTGCACCCCGTTGACGAACACGTCGTCGATCCCGCGGGCGAGTGCGCGCGGGTCGTCGTAGGTGGCGGCGTCGGCGGCCGTGAGCGGGTCGATGATCGCGAGGTCTGCCGCGGCGCCGGGGCGCAGGACGCCGCGTTCCGCCAGCCCGAAGCGCTCGGCCGTGCGCCCGGCGAGGTGCACGGCGGCGCCCTCCCATTCGAACGAGCGGCCGATGTACGTGCCGAGGAACCGCGCGAACGACCCGGCGGCACGGGGGTGCGGCACGGTGCCGACGAAGATGCCGTCCGAGCCGCCGGTATGCCCGTCGAGAGCGAAGAGCCGCGCGAGGTTCTCGATCGGCCGCTCGTCACGCACGGCCATGACCGCGTTGACCTCCATCCGCCCGGCGACGAGCAGATCGAGTGTCGCGTCGACGACGTCGGTCCGGCGCTCGTTCGCGATCTCGGCGATGCTCAGCCCGGGGGCCCACGCCCAGTCCGCTGCCGGCGTGTGGCCGACGCGGATCATCGACGGCCAGTCCGGCCCGAGGCTCGGCTTGTCGGCGACGGCCGGGAACCAGTCGTCGCGCAGGCGTGCGCGTTCGGCGGGATCCGCGAGGCGTTCGACAGCGTCGTCGACCCCGAGCGTGCTGTACTCGGGCGGCAGCACCGCCATCGCCACCAGCGTGCAGCCGCGGGTGTACGGATACATGTCGAACGACAGATCGGCGCCGGAGCCGGCGGCCTCGGCGAGCAGGCGCGCGGCATCGGCCGCGTCGACGTGGAGGTGCGAGACGTGCCCCCGCACGCCGTGGTGCGCCGCACCGGGGGCGCAGATCGCGGCCACCTCGGCGAGGCCGGCGGCCGTGTTGGTCTCGTACCCGCCGCGCATGTGCGTGACGTACAGGGCATCTGCGGCCGCGACCGGCGCGCACAGCTGCGCGAGCTCATCGGCGTCGGCGAAGATCCCCGGCACGTAGTCGAGGCCGGTCGACAGCCCGAGCGCACCGGCCTCGAGTCCCTCGGCGACGAGCCGTCGCATCTCGGCCAACTCGACGGCATCCGCCCGCGCCTGCGCCATCCCCATCACCTCGTGGCGGACGGTGCCCGCCGGGACGAGGTAGCCGACGTTGAGCGGCGTCGCACCGTCGTACGACGCGAGCAGCTCGGCCACCCCGCCGCCCGCATACGTGGGATGCGGGCCGTTGATCGCGGCGAAGTACCGGCTCGCCCACACGCCATCGCCGGGCGCGTACGACACGCCGTCCTGACCGCCGATCACGGTGGTCACGCCCTGGCGCAGCAGCGCGAGCTGCACCTCGGGGTCGAAGACCAGTCCGTCGACGTGCGCATGCGCGTCGATGAAGCCGGGCAGCACGAACCGGCCGCGGCAGTCCACGACGGTGTCGCCGCCACGCTCCTCGACCTCGCCGATCACGCCGATGCGGCCGTCGATGATCTCGACGTCGGCGGTGCGTCGAGGCCCGCCCGTGCCGTCGACCACGACACCGCCGCGCAGCACCGTGCGGTCGGGGTGGGGGGTCATGAGGCCTCCGTCATCGCAAGGGCCGGCTGACCCGCGTCAGCAGTCTACGCAGTCGGGCGAGAGCGGGTGCGGGCCGTCAGCGGCCGAGCGCCGCGAGGGCGAGATCGACGTCGTCGCCGTCGTTGAACACGTGGAACGCGACCCGGGCGCGTCCCGCCCGGCCCGACGCGGTGATGCCGGCGGCGGTGAGCCGGGCGAGGTCGCACCCCTCGGGGTCGTCCCAGGTCACGATCGCCGAAGCGCGGACGGGCTCGGGCAGTCCGAGTCCTTCGCGGAACGCCGCAGCCAGCCCCGTCGCATGGCGGTAGAGCTCGCCGGGGTCGAGGGCGGCGAACAGCTCCAGCGCGGGCGCGGCGCCGACGAAAGCCTGCCACGCGGGCGAGACGTCGAACCGTCGCGCGTCGGTGGCGAGCTCGACGTCACCGCCGTAGCACGACGACCACGGGTCGTCGCCGGCGTACCAGCCGGCGTGGATCGGCGTCATCCGGGAGGCCAGACGCTCCGACAGGGCGAGGAACGCGACGCCGCGAGGGGCGCACAGCCACTTGTAGGCGTGGCAGACGACGGCGTCGTACGCGGATGCCGCGACTGGGAGCCAGCCGACGGCCTGCGTCGCATCGCACAGGGTGAGCGCGTCGTGCCGGGCAGCGGCGGCGACGACGGCCGCGGCATCCGCCACCTCGCCCGTGGCCGACTGCACGATCGAGAACGCGACGAGTGCGGTGTCGGCCGACACGTGCGCGGCGAACTCGGGCAGCGGCGCGGTGCGGACGTGGATGCCGCGCCCGGCGTGCACGAACGGCAGCACCATCGACGAGAACTCGCCTTCGGGCACCAGCACCTCGGCGTCGTCGGGCAGCGAGGCGGCGATGAGACCGGCGGCGACGGAGGTCTGCGAGCCGATCGCGACACGTTCGGCGCCGACGCCGACGAGTGAGCCGAACAGCGCCCGGGAGCGCTCGACCGCGGCGCAGTACGACGAGAGGTCGACGCGTCCGGCGGAGGCGGCGTCCAGATCGGCGATCAGCGCGTCGCGGGTGGCACGCAGGGGCAGGCCGGCGGTGCACGCCGCGAGGTAGTCGCGCGCGCCCGGGAACTCGCGCTGCGCGGCGCGGATCGCGGGGGAGGAATCGACCAGTGCGGACATGTCCTCCAGCCTGAAGCGAACGAATGCTCACGTCTAGAACAGGTATTCGATGAAACCCATAACGAACACTTATGCTCGGATCATGACGGACGTGTTCGACGACGATCCCGGGTTCGACGCCCGCGAGCTGCGCCTGGTGAAGGCCGTCGCCGACGCCGGCTCGATCACCGGCGCCGCCCTCGAGCTCGGCTACAGTCAGCCCGCCGTCAGCCAGCAGCTCAAGCGCCTCGAACAGCGCCTCGGGGTCGCGATCATCGAGCGCGTCGGACGCAGCGTCCGCCTCACCGACGCCGGCCGGGTGCTCGCGCGTCACGCGCCGGCCGTGACGACGGCACTGGATGCCGCGGCCGGCGAGCTCGCCGAGCTTCAGGGCCTGCGCGCCGCGCGGGTGCGCCTCATGGCCTTCCCGTCGGCCTCGCCCACGGTCGTGCCGAGGCTGCTCGCCGAGCTCGCGGTGCGGCATCCGGGGATCTCGCTCACCTACGTCGAGGCCGAGCCGCCCGAGGCGGTCGACGCCGTGCGCGAGGACCGCACCGACATCGCGCTCACCTTCAGCTACCCCGGCGACCGCGAGGATCCGCACGGGACGAGTGCACGCGGGCTCGACGTGCGCTCGATCGGCGTCGACGAGATGCTCGCGGTGCTGCCGGCCGGCCACGTCGGCGCACAAGGCCCCGTCGTAGACGTCTCGACGCTCGCCGGCGATGCGTGGATCGCCGGCTGCCCGCGCTGCCGCGGACACCTGCTGGAGCTGTGCGGCCGTGCAGGGTTCGCGCCCCGCATCGCCTTCGAGACTGACAACTTCGTGGCGGTCGAGGGTCTCGTCGCGCAGGGGATCGGCGTTGCGACGCTGCCGCGCATGGCGGTCGAGTCGTTCCCGCAATTGCCGGGGCTGGCGATCGTGCCGCTGCCGGCGGGGGAGCAGCGCACGATCCACACCGTCACCGCGCGCGGCGCCGACCGCGTCCCGGCGGTGCGGGCGACGCTCGCGGCCCTGGCGCGGCTCGTGGCCGGGCCGGCCGCAGACCCCGGCGGCGAGGCATCCGCGCACCGGGAGGCGCCGTCGCCCGCGGCCTCGGGCAACTAAACTCTGCGGTGATGTCCTCTTCGCCTGATCCCCGCACCACGACCGCCACCGGCGCCGACGTCCGCGTCCGCTTCTGCCCGTCGCCGACCGGCCTCCCGCACGTCGGACTCATCCGCACGGTGCTGTTCAACTGGGCCTACGCCCGCCACAACGGCGGCAAGCTCGTGTTCCGCATCGAAGACACCGACGCCGCGCGCGACAGCGAAGAGAGCTACCAGCAGCTCCTCGACGCGCTGCGCTGGCTCAAGATCGACTGGGACGAGGGCGTCGAGGTCGGCGGCCCGCACGCGCCGTACCGTCAGTCGCAGCGCCACGACATCTACCGCGAGGTGCTCGACAAGCTCATCGCGGTGGGCGCCGTGTACGAGAGCTACTCGACCGCCGAAGAGATCGACGCGCGCAACGAGGCGAACGGCCGCGCCAAGCAGCTCGGCTACGACAACTTCGACCGCCACCTCACCGACGAGCAGAAGGCCGCGTTCCGCGCCGACGGCCGCGAGCCCGCCTGGCGTCTGCGCGTCCCGGACGAGGACCTCACCTACGTCGACCTGATCCGCGGCGAGGTCACCTTCCCGGCCGGGTCGTTCCCCGACTTCGTGCTCGTGCGCGCCGGAGGCGTGCCGCTGTACCCGTTCGTGAACCCCGTCGACGACGCGCTCATGGGCATCACGCACGTCATCCGCGGCGAGGATCTCATGCCGTCGACGGCACGCCAGCTCGCGCTGTACGGCGCGCTGGCGGATGCCGGGGTCACGACGTTCGTGCCGCGCTTCGCGCACATGCCGCTCGTGCTGGGCGAAGAGGGCAACAAGAAGCTCTCGAAGCGCGACCCGAAGGCCGACCTGTTCCTGCAGCGCGACAAGGGCTTCATCCACGAGGGCCTCCTCAACTACCTCGCGCTGCTCGGCTGGTCGATCGGCCCCGACCGCGACGTCTTCTCGCTCGAGGAGCTGGTGGCCGCGTTCGACATCGTCGACGTGAACCCCAACCCGGCGCGGTTCGACCAGAAGAAGGCCGAGTCGATCAACGGCGACCACATCCGCATGCTGGCGCCCGAGGACTTCGCGGCACGCCTGGTGCCGTACCTGGCCGCGGCCGGCGTCGTCGACGAGACGCCCACGCCCGCTCAGCAGGCGACGCTCGCGGCGGCCGCGCCCCTCGTGCAGGAGCGCATGCAGCTGCTCGGCGATGCGCCCGGCCTGCTGGGCTTCCTCTTCAGCAACGAGATCGACTACCAGGACGACGCGCTCGCGTCGCTGCCCGCGAACGCCGACGAGGTGCTGGTCGCCTCGGTCGGCGCGCTCGAGCTGGTGCCCGACACCGACTTCTCGGCCGCGGTCGTGCAGGACGCGCTCGCGGGCGCCCTCATCACGCCCGTCGACGAGGGCGGGCTGGGTCTCAAGCCCCGCCTCGCCTACGGTCCGCTGCGCGTGGCCCTGAGCGGCCGCCGGGTGTCGCCGCCACTGTTCGAGTCGATGGAGCTGCTCGGCAAGACCGAGACGATCCGACGCCTCGGAGGGCTGGTCTCGCACCGGTCCGACGCGCGCGGGTAGCGCCCCGGTTTGGAGCAGGTGCCGGGGTGACGTAGACTCTATCCTCGGCACCGCTTCGGCGGAAACGCCTTGGGGTATGGTGTAATTGGCAACACGGCTGATTCTGGTTCAGTTGTTCTTGGTTCGAGTCCAGGTACCCCAGCAAGACGAAAACCCCCGGTTCCCGGGGGTTTCGTCATTTCCGGCCGATGCGGTCGTGCGAATCGACCGACGGGTGCGCGGTGAATGTCCCGGCGACGCGGGCACGGCGCCACGCCGGGCCGCCGTCGCGCGACGGCGACCGGCGTTGCGACATGGTGTCGCTGCGCGGCGGCCCGGTTCGCGACGATCCGCGGATGCCCGGCCGGCCGCCGGCGACTAGCATCGCAACGACTTTCGCAACGGACAGGAGGGCGCGATGACGCGTTGGGACCGGGGACCGGCTGACGGGCGCATCTACTCCGATGGCTGGCGCACCCCGGGTGGGGGCGTCCAAGAGGTGCGCTCGCCCGGCGACGGAGGGCTGATCGGTCGGACCGGGCTCGCCGACGACGCGGACGTGGACCGCGCCGGTGCCCGGGCGGTGTCGGCGCAGGCCGCCTGGGCGCGCACCTCGTACAAGGAGCGCTCCGGAGTCCTCACCAGGGCGGCCGACGCCCTCCGCGACATCCGCCAGGATGCGGAGCACGTCCTCGTCCGTGAGAGCGGCTCATTGCCCGCCAAGGCTGCGCACGAGGTGGGCAAGGCCATCGACGAGCTCGAGGAGGCGGCGCGTCTCGTCACGCTGTCGCAGGGCGACGTGCTGCCCGTCGAGGACCCGTCCACGCTGGGCATCGCACGCCGCATCCCCGTCGGCGTCGTGGGCGTCATCTCTCCGTGGAACGCGCCGCTGATGCTGGCGATCCGTTCGGTCGCCCCGGCGATCGCCCTCGGCAACGCAGTGATCGTCAAACCCGACGTGAAGACCGCGTTCTCGGGGGGAGCTCTCATCGCCGAGATCTTCGCGCGCGCGGGTCTTCCGGACGGGCTGCTGCACATCCTCCCCGGCGGGCCCGCGACCGGCGAGGCAGTGGTGCGCTCGCCGCACACCGACGTCATCGCATTCACCGGCTCATCGGCGGCGGGCAGGCGTGTCGGAGAGGTGGCGGGCGGTCTGCTCAAGCGCGTCATCCTGGAACTCGGGGGCAACAACGCGCTGGTCGTCATGGCCGATGCCGACCTCGACCTGGCCGTGGCCAGCGGGATCGGCGGAGCCTTCCGCCATCAGGGACAGATCTGCATGGCCACCGGGCGGCATCTCGTGCACGAGAGCGTCGCCGACGAGTACGTCGAGCGCCTCGCATCCGCCGCTGCGGCGATGCGGCTGGGCGACCCCCTCGTGGCCGGCACCACCCTGGGGCCGCTGATCACGGCAGGCCAGGCGGAGCGCGTGCAGGGCATCGTGGACGCGGCCGTCGCCGACGGGGCACGGGTCGCGCAGGGTGGGACCCACGACGGCGCGTTCTACGCGCCGACCGTGCTGGACGACGTCGCTGCCGACAACGCGGCGTTCCGCAACGAGATCTTCGGCCCGGTCGCCCCGGTCACCCGCTTCGCGACCGAGGAGGAGGCGCTGGAGCTCGCCAATGCGAGCGACTACGGGCTGTCTGCGGCGATCCACACCCGGGACATCGCCCGGGGGCTGGGCTTCGCCTCCCGGCTGCGGGCCGGGATGGTGGCGCTCAACGGCCAGACGATCTACGACGCCGCGCACATCCCGATGGGAGGCCTCGGCGCCTCCGGGAACGGCGGCCGCCACGGCGGGCACTGGAATCTGGACGAATTCACCTACTGGCAGTGGGTGACCGTCCCGACGATCTCCGGCTGAGACCCGGTCGGAGAGAGGGAGGGCGTGCTGCTCCGAGGGGGACGGCACGCCCTCTTTCGACATGTCCGGCGGCACCCGGCCGTTGCGACATCGTGTCGGAATGCGGCGCGTGCTTTCACGCCGCGGTCACGTATCGGCCCTGGCCGGGCGATTCCTAGCCTGGGAGTCCCGTAGCCGAGGAGGAGTACGTGTCCGCATCCGAGATCAGCCCCCGCGCCCCGCTGCCGCCGATCAGCGAGGACGAGTGGCCCGCCGCCACGCAGGTCCTCATCATGGGCGGGGGCCCCGTCGGGCTCTCCTGCGCGATCCTGCTCGCCCAGCGCGGAGTCGATGTGCTGCTCGTCGAGCGCCGCGACTTCGTGTTCCGCTTCCCCCGCGCGCATCTGCTCAACCCGCGGACCATGGAGGCCTTCAGCGACATGGGCGTCGCGGCCGACATCTACGCCGCGACGCCGACGCATGACCGGTGGCGCAAGGCCGTCTGGTACACGACGGCCACGGGGCCGGGACGATTCGACGGAATGAAGATCGGTGAGGTGCCCGCATGGGGCGGGGGTCCCGACGCCGAGCGATACCGCGCGGCCAGTCCTCGCACGTTCGCCAACATGCCGCAGATCCGCCTCGACCCGCTGCTCTACCGGCACGCCCTTGCCGCGGCGCCCGGTCGCATCCGCAAGCGCCAGGAGGTCGTCGCGATCGATCAGGATGCCGACGGCGCCACCGTGGGGATCCGGGATGTGGACTCGGGCGAGGTGCGTCGCATCAGAGCCCAGTACGTGATCGCGGCAGACGGCGGGCGCGACAGCTCCACCCTGCTGGGGGTGGAGCTGGAGGGACCCCGCGACATGCGAGAGGTCGTCAACTATCACGTCAGTCTCGATCTCTCGGCCTGGTCTGAGCCCGACGCGCTGCTCGGGCACTTCCTGCACCCGGCCGGCGGCGCCCGCCGTCGCGGGACCATCCAGGCGCTCGGACCGACGCACTACGACCGGGACTCCGAGGAGTGGCTGGTCTCGGTCGCCGGCTGGATGGTCGAGGGGGACCCCGACGACGAGGCGGTGCTGTTCGAATCGATCCGTCGGATGCTCGGCCTCGACGCGAAGCATCCGATCATCATGCACTCGATGACCCGCTGGAGCTACAACGGCCTCGTCGCCGAACGGTTCCGCGTCGGGCGGGCATTCCTCGCGGGCGATGCGGCGCACAAGCACCCGCCCACGGGCGGGCTCGGACTCAACAGCGGCATCCAGGATGCCCAGAACCTGTGCTGGAAGCTCGCGGCCGTGCTCGATGGGCAGGCTCCGGACGGGATCCTGGACAGCTATCAGGCCGAACGGCGTCCCATCGTCGCCTGGTACACGGCGCACTCGCTCGAGAACGCGAATCGTCATCCTCCCATCGCTGCCGCGCTCGGGTTCGGTGACGATGAGCAGGACGGCTTCCGCAGCCTCGAGGTGTTCGTCAGCGACACCCCGGAAGGCGCGGCCATGCGCGAACGGGTCGCGGCCGAGGTGAATCACAACGCCCACGACTACAGCCAGTTGGGGGTCGAGGCGGGGTTCCACTACACGGCGGGTGCGCTCGTCCCTGACGGGACGCCGATCCCTGGCGACCCGACCGATCCCGTGGCGTTCCACCCGACGTCGCGCCCGGGGCACCACCTGCCGCACGTCTGGCTGGACGGACGCGGACCGGACGACCCGGACCGGCGCTCCTCGCACGACCTCGTCGCCGGGACGGGCCTCACGCTCATCACTTCCGCGTCGGCAGCGCCGCGCTGGGGCGAAGCGGTGTCGACGGCCGGCGGCGCCATGCCGATCACCGTCGTCGCCGTCTCCGACGACGACGACGCGTGGCTCGCGGCGAGAGAAATCGCCGACGACGGCGCGCTCCTGGTGCGCCCCGACCGCAAGGTCGCCTGGCGATCGCCGAACATGCCTTCAGACGCAGTCTGCGCGCTCGACGACGCCCTCGCGACGATCCTCCGCGGCGGCGACACCCCTGCCCAGGATCCCGCCGAGCAGTACCTCATGCGGATCCGGGCGGCAGCGAACGTCCTCGTCCAGTAGGGCGCGGCGGTGGCGATCCGGCACCGTTCCTACACGGTGTCGGATCGTCCCGCGCGAGATTCCCGCAGCCCGCCGATCCTTCGGAAGAGGCGCTCTCGTAGCGTCGAGACATCGCCGCACCACCCGCATCGGGACGGCAGAGAAAGCACCAAGGAGCCACCGTGATCATCGACGTCCACGGCCACATGACCGCCCCGGATTCGTACTACGCGTGGAAGGCCTCTCTGCTGGCCGCCCGCGGATCGCACGGCGGCAAGCCCCCGGTCATCAGCGACGACGAGCTCATCGCGTCCTACCACGCGCCGCACCCGAGCTTCGGGCACATCTCGCACATGGCGCACATCGACGGTGCGGGCATCGATCTGCAGCTGCTGTCTCCGCGACCGTTCCACGCGATGCACTCCGAGCGCCCGACGAAGATCGTCGAATGGTTCACGGCCGAGACGAACAACATCATCCACCGCACCACCGAGCTGTTCCCGGGACGGTTCAAGGGGATCGCGGGCATTCCGCAGAGCCCCTACCTCACCGTCGAGCAGTGGCTGCCCGAAATGCGTCGCGCGGTCACCGAGCTGGGCTTCGTCGGCGCGATGGTCAACTCCGATCCCTACGAGGGCACCGAGGTGCCTCCGGCGATGGGGGAGCGGTACTGGTACCCGCTGTACGAGACCCTCTGCGAGCTCGACGTGCCGATGCTGCTGCACTCCGCCGGATGCCGGTTCCCCGCCCGTGAGCCCTACAGCCTGCACTTCATCCAGGAGGAGACGGTCTCGGTCTGGAGCATGATCCAGGCCGACGTGTTCGCGGACTTCCCGGATCTCAAGGTCATCGTCGCCCACGGCGGCGGAGCCATCCCCTACCAGATGGGGCGCTTCCTGCCCTCGGTGGTGCGCACCGGCGTCTCGTACCTCGACAAGCTGCGCAACTTCCACTTCGACTCCTGCCTGTACACGCAGGACAGCCTGGAGCTGCTCATGAAGGCCGTCGGCACCGACCGCGTGCTGTTCGGATCCGAGAAGCCGGGCACCGGCTCGCAGATCGACCCCGAGACCGGGCGGTGGTTCGACGACATCCATCTGCTGATCGACGACATCGCGTGGCTCGACGCCGACCGCCGCGCCGACGTGCTCGAGAACAACGCCCGCAGCCTGTTCCGGCTCTGAGCACCGCATTCGAGAAGGGATCCACCATGACCGAGATCGTCGCCGGGATCGGCACGTCGCACGGACCGCAGCTCAAGGCCGCACCGCCTGAGGCCTGGGAGACCCGGGGCGTCGCCGACCGCCGCAGCAAGGGCCTGAAGTTCCGCGGAGCCACCTACACCTTCGACGAGCTGCGCGAGGCGCGGGAGGACTTCTCCGCCGAGATCAGCCACGATGTCATGCGGCGCCGGTGGGACAGCTGCCAGGCATCGATGGACGACCTGTCGCGGTTCCTCCGAGAGCAGGACGTGGACGTGCTCGTCATCGTCTCGAGCGACCACAAAGAGACGTACGGCGACGAGTGGCTCGCCCCGTTCTCGGTGTTCTGGGGCGACGAGGTGGCGCATGTGCCGTTCACCCAGGCGCAGCTGGACGAGATGGCACCCGGCCTGGCGGAGGCGGCCATGGGCGACGTCCCCGACCACACGATCGCGCGACCGACCCACCGCGCGCTGGGCAAGCACATCATTCAGTCGACGCAGGGCGAGGACTTCGACACCGGTGCGACGGAGATCGTGCCGGCCGGCCGGTACGAGAACCACTCGATCCCGCACGGCTTCGGGTTCATCTATCAGCGCTTCATGGGCGAGGACTCCGCGGTGCCCATGGTCCCGATCTTCATCAACACCTTCTGGGAGCCCAATCCGCCGAGCGCGAAGCGCTGCTATGACTTCGGTCGCGCCGTGGGCCGGGCGATCCAGTCGTTCCCCGGCGACCTGCGGGTCGCGGTGGTCGCGTCGGGCGGCCTCAGCCACTTCGTCATCGACGAGAAGCTCGACGGCGAGTTCATCCAGGCGATGCGTGATCACGACGCGGACTATCTGTCGTCGGTGCCTGCGGACGAGATGGTGTCGGGTGCCTCTGAACTGCGCAACTGGATCGCGGTGGCCGGTATCGCGGACGAGGTGGGCCTGGACGTCATGAGTGTCGACTATGAGCCGTGCTACCGCACCGAGGCGGGCACCGGGAATGCGATGGGCTTCGTCACCTGGGGGCGCGGCTGACATGGCTTCACCGACGGAGATCGTCTCGGCTCTGCGCACGCTCGACAGCTGCGCCGTGTCGGACGCCCTGGACACGCTCGGGCTGCGGGGCGCGGTGACGGGCCTTCCGCCGATGTGGCCTGCGGGGCGCACGGTGGCCGGTCGCGTGCGCACGGTGACCGCCGCGCCCAAGGCGGCTGCCGGCGCCGCGAACCACATCGCCACCGCGCTGGTAGCCGTCGCCGAACCCGACGACGTCGTGGTGATCGACAACCACGGACGCACCGACGTGTCGTGCTGGGGCGGCCTGCTGGCCGAGGCCGCCGTGCAGCGCGGCATCGCGGGGGTGGTCGTCGATGGCGCGTGCCGCGACGTGCAGGAGAGCGAGGCGCTCGGGCTGCCCGTCTTCGCGCGGGCGGCGGTGCCGATCAGCGCACGCGGACGGATCATGCAGCAGGCAATGGACGAGCGCGTCCAGATCGCCGGCGTCGCGGTGGCCTCCTTCGACTACGTGATCGCCGACGTCAACGGCGTGGTCTTCATCGCCGCCGGTCAGGCGGAGCGCGTCGTCGCGCTGGCGCAGCGGATCGCCGATCGCGAAGCCCTCATGTCTCAGGCCGTCCGTGCCGGCCGCGACGTCAGCGAGGTCATGCACGACTCACAGTTCCCCACCGTCACCGCGGAGTAGGCATGTCAGACTCACTCATCCAGCGCTTCGCGCAACTCGGCACGGCGACGGTGTCGGACGCGCTCGACAAGCACGCGCGCCCCGGCAGTCTGCTCGGCATCGCACCGCTGGCCGACGGGCAGCACATGGTCGGACGGGCCTTCACCGTCCGCTATGTCAGCGCGCAGGTGCCGGCGGGCACGGTCGGCGACTTCATCGACCAGGTCGAGCCAGGTCAAGTGGTCGTGCTCGATAACGACGGTCGTGTGGACTGCACGGTGTGGGGCGACATCCTGACGGCCGTCGCCCATCACCGCGGGATCGCGGGAACCGTGATCGAGGGCGTCTGCCGGGACACCCACCGCGCGCTGTCGATCGGCTACCCGATCTACAGTCGCGGACGCTTCATGCGCACCGGCAAGGACAGGGTGGAGGTCGCCCAGGAGCAGGGGCCGGTCACGATCGGCGGCGTCACGGTGCGCCCCGGCGACATCTTGCTCGGCGATTCCGACGGAGTCGTGGTGATCCCGTGCGACATCGAAGAGCAGGTGCTCGAGACCGCCGAGATGATCCACGCGAGGGAGGAGTCGATCCTCGAGGCCGCCCTCGGCGGCGCGTCCATCGCCGAGGCCCGGGCGCGCTTCGGCTATCACGATCTGCAGCGTTCCGGCCGGCAGAAGGCTGACGCATGATCGACCTCGACAGGGATGCTGCGGAGCTGCTGCGTCTGGGCACCGCGACGCTGTACGAGGCGTCGCACAGCGACTGCTTCCTCGACGCGTCGTTCCGGCCCGCGTGGGAGGGGTCGCAGATCGTCGGTCGCGCGCTCCCCGTCACCGCGCAGCAGGGCGACAACCTCGCGCTGCACCACGGCATCGAGGCTGCGCAGAGCGGCGATGTGCTCGTCGTCGACGCCGGAGGCGCGCCGTTCGGATACTGGGGCGAGGTCATGGCGGTCGCCGCGCGTGCGCGCGGCGTGCGTGGGCTGGTCATCGACGGCGGAGTCCGCGACACCGCGCAGCTCGCCGGGTTGGGGTTCCCCGCGTTCAGCACCTCGATCTCCATCCGCGGAACGGTCAAGCACTGGGCCGGAACGATCGGTCTGCCCATCACGCTGCGCGGCCGCGTCGTGCACCGCGGAGACGTCGTCGTGGCCGACCGCGACGGCGTGATCGTGCTTCCCGAGGACCGCTACGACGAGGTGCTGTCGGCCTCGCGGGAGCGTGCGGCCAGGGAGGACGCCTACATGGCGCGCCTCAGCGCGGGCGAGACGACGCTCGACGTGTACGACTTCCGGCGCCTCGGAGCGCCGATCACCGGTTGAGAGGAAGACCATGACCCAGCACCCCGACGCGGACGTCCTGATCATCGGAGCAGGGCCGGTCGGACTCGTCGCCGCACTCGACCTCTCCGCCCGCGGAGTGCCGGTGATCGTGATCGAGCAGCGCGCGTACCTCGAGCCGCCGAACGTGAAGTGCAATCACGTCGCGTCACGCACGATGGAGAGCTTCCGTCGCCTGGGGATCGCCGCCGAGGTGCGTGCCGCCGGACTGCCGGCGGACTATCCGCAGGATGTGGCCTTCCGCACCGCGCTCACCGGTCGAGAGCTGGCGCGCATCCCGATCCCCGCCAGCGGCGAGCGTTACACCTCGCGCACCGGGCCGGACACCTCGTGGGACACCCCCGAGCCGCCGCACCGCATCAACCAGACGTTCCTGGAACCGATCCTGGCGCGGCACGCCGCGGCCGCCCCGGGCGTGACGCTGCTCAACGCGACCCTCTTCCATTCCTTCGCGCAGGACGACGACGGCGTGTCGATCGTGGTGTCCGACCTGGACGGCGGGAACGAGCGCACCCTCCGCGGCCGATACGTCATCGGCGCCGACGGCGGGCGCTCGAAGGTGCGCAAGCAGATCGGCGCGAAACTCAGCGGCGACCCCGTGCTGCAGCACGTGCAGTCCACCTGCATCCGTGCCACCGGCCTGTACGACCGGATGGCGGCTGCGGAGCCGCGTGCGTGGGGGTACTACACCTTCAACGCGCGCAGGATCGGGCATGTCTACGCGATCGACGGGCGCGAGACCTTCCTGGTGCACACGTATCTCTCGCCGGAGGAGGCCGAGACGCCAGGCTCCGTCGACCGGGACGCGGCGATCCGCGCCATCCTCGGCGTGCCGGACGAGGTCGACTATGAGGTGATCTCGAAAGAGGACTGGATCGCCCGCCGTCTGCTTGCCGACCGGTTCCGAGACGGCCGGGTGTTCCTCGCCGGCGACGCGACGCACTTGTGGGTGCCGTTCGCGGGGTTCGGGATGAACGCGGGCATCGCGGATGTGCTCAACCTCACGTGGGCGATGGGTGCCCACCTGAACGGGTGGGCGGGTGCGGGCATCCTCGACGCGTACGAAGCGGAGCGCCGACCGATCACCGAGCAGGTCTCGCGCTTCGCGATGAACCATCAGCAGAAGCTCGCGAAGCCGGCGCTTCCGGAAGCCTTGGAGGACTCGTCCGCCGAGGGCGAGCGGGCGCGCGCCTCGTTCGGCGCCGCGGTGCGGGCGCTCAACGAACCTCAGTTCGCCGCGGCAGGACTGAACTACGGCTATGTCTACGATGCGTCGCCCGTCATCGCCTACGACGGTGAGCAGGCGCCCGGGTACACGATGGGGGAGTACACGCCGTCGACGGTGCCCGGATGCCGCGCCCCGCACTTCCGCGTCCCCGACGGGACGTCGTTCTACGACCTGCTCGCGGACGGCTTCACGCTCGTGGCGCGGCCGGGCGCCGACACATCTGCGCTTGCCGCCGAGGCCGAGCGTCGCGGCATCCCGTTCTGCGTGGTCGAGGCAGACGACCGGACGCTGCCCGTCGAGTACCGCCTCTCTCTCACGATCGTCCGCCAGGACCAGCATGTGGTGTGGCGGGGCGAGCATGCCGATGCCGAGACGGCTGCGGGGCTGTGGGACCTGCTGTGCGGTGCTCCCGTGGTCGCCGCGATCTGACACAGGACGCAGAGGAGGGCCGGTCGCGCAGCGCGACCGGCCCTCTTCTGCACGGCTCAGCGCCGGATGACCTTCGTGGCGGCCATGGCCTTCAGCCCCTCGACACCGAACTCCAGGCCGTAGCCGGAGGCCTTCGTGCCCCCGAACGGGATGGCCGGGTCGACGCCGCCGTGCTGATTGATCCACACGGTGCCGGCTTCGAGGCGCTGGGCGACCTCGGCCGCGGCATCCGGATCCGGACCCCACACCGAGGCGCCGAGACCCTGCTCCGTGCCGTTCGCGCGGCGCACCGCGTCGTCCAGGTCCGTGTAGCGGATCACGGGCAGCACCGGGCCGAACTGCTCCTCGTCGACGATCGCCGCACCGTCCTGGACGTCGGCGATGATCGTGGGCCGATAGAAGAGCGGGCCGAGTTCGGGTGCGGGCTCCCCGCCCGTGACGATGCGGGCGCCTCGGGCCCTCGCGTCGTCGACGAGCCGCGCGACGATGTCGAACTGCGAGGGGTTCTGGATCGGCCCCAGCCGGTTCTGCTTGTCGTGCCCCGAGCCCATGGGGGCTGCGGCGGCCCGGTCGGCGAGCGCCGCCACCATCTCGTCGTAGACGGAGTCGTGCACATAGAGCCGCTTCAGCGCGGCGCACACCTGCCCGGTGTTCATGAACGCGCCCCAGAACAGCTCGTCGGCGATGCCGGCGACGTCGGCGTCCGGCAGCACGATGCCGGCATCGTTGCCGCCGAGTTCGAGGGTGAGCCGAGCCAGGTTCGATGCGGAGCTCGCCACGATGCGCCGGCCGGTCGCCGTCGAGCCGGTGAAGACGATCTTCGCGATGCCGGGATGCGCGGCGAGCGCCGCCCCGACCTCGCGGTCGCCGGACACGGCTGACACCACGCCGTCCGGAAGGTGGCGCCGGAAGATCTCGACGAGGGCGAGCACACTCAGGGGCGTGTGCTCGGAGGGCTTGATGACGACGGTGTTGCCCATCCGCAGTGCGGGGGCGATGTGCCACACGGCGATCATCACCGGGAAGTTCCACGGGCCGATGGACGCGACCACGCCGAGCGGGACGTAGTGAAGCTCGGCGTCGCCGCCGAGCTGCTGGGGCTCGAGCACGATGTCGGCCGCCCCCCGCAGCCAGTGCGCCGCGCCGTGGGCCTCGCCGGCGCCGGCGACCTTGCCCTGCTCCTGCGTGACGATCAGACCGAGCTCCTCGGCGTGCGCCTCGATGTCGTCCGCGACCTCGCGCAGCAGGCGCGAGCGCTCGGCGTGGCCGAGGGTGGCCCACGCAGGCTGCGCCGCGGCGGCGGCCGAGATCGCGGACTCCAGGTCCGAGACCGTCTGCTCAGGGGCGTAGCCGACCACCTCCCGCGTCGCGGCATCGAGGATGGGGCGGCCGCTGTCGGCATCAGCGGAGACCGTGGCGAGGAGTGCGTTCATTGCGGGTCCTTTCCCGATGTTCGAGGGCGACTCCGTGAGCGCCCGCTAAAAGATCAATTCAATATAGTCAATTGCGGGATGCGCCACCACGACGCGCCTCGACGACCTGGCGTCAGCGCAGGCCGGCGAGGGTCGCCACGCGAAGTGCGGTGTGCAGCTCGCGGCGCACGGATCCGTCCGACAGGTCGATGTCGGCGATCGCGCGGACGCGGTCGAGGCGGTAGTACAGAGTGCTGCGGTGCACGTGCAGTTCCTGCGCGGTCCGCTGTGCGTCGCATCCGCAGTCGAGGTACGCCTCGAGGGTCTCGGCGAGATCGGGGCCCGACTGGTTGTCCAGGAGGCGCTGGACCGGCGCGGGCAGGTCCGAGGTGCTCAGCTCCTGCAGGGGGAGCTGCAGCAGGATGCGATCCAGGCCGAGCTCGTCCCAGTGCACGATGCGTCCTCGGGAGGGGTCCACGGCCGCGCCCCGCGCGGCGATGCCGGCCTCGCGGCGGGAGTGGTGCGCGTCGGTGAGGGGGGAGTGGGCGCCGCCGATCCCGGCGTGCAGCTCGCTGAAGGCCGGGATGTCCAGCAGCGCGGCCAGACGCTGCCGGTCGATCTCGTACGGCACGACGATCACGGCCTCGCCGTCGATCACGGCGCCGACGGCCTTGAGGCGGGGGAAGACCGGGATCACCGACAGGGCGCGATCGAGGACGAGCCGGAGTGTGGCGGTGTTCGCGTCGGCGGCGGGCGTCGACAGCGTGATCACGGTGTAGTGCGGCACCGGAGAGACGAGGCTGCCGGTGAGCAGTTCGTCGGCCGCCCTGGTGCGCTGGGCCGGGTCACCGTCGACCAGCGCTGTCACGAGGCGCAGTGCGCGATCCTCGTCCTCCCGGTGACCCAGCGCCATGGCGGCGAGGATCACCCCGATCTGCGCGCGTCCCTCGCGGATGGCGTCGTCTTCGGCGAGCTGCTCGTCAGGAGTCTCGTCCGGGATCGTGGAGGACACGTATCCGACGAGCTGTCCCTCGTGGCGCACGGGGGCCACGTGCCGGGTCATCCCGCCATCGAGCGGGGGGATTCGCACGGGGGCGTCGGCCTGACCGACCCGATACTCGCGAATGGACTCGCGGGCCCGGGAGGACCCCTTGTGGGACAGGATGATCGCCAGCCGGGCGTGGTCGACGTCGCGGTCGTGCACGCTGAATGCGATCACGTTGAACTCGACGTCGAACACGATGATCGGCCGCCCGAGTCTGTCGGCATACGCCTGCACCTGCGCCTCGAGATTCATCGTCCACCTCACCGTGCGCGACGGCGCGCACATCGACCGAGTCTAGGTCGCCGCGAGCGGGGCGCTCAGACGGCGCAGGGTGACTTGTGACGCCCGCGAACATAGACCTATATTCAATATAGTCATTTATGAGAGAGGCGGCCACACATGGCGAAGATGACAGGCGGCGACGCACTCGCACAGGCACTGATCACCGAGGGGACCGAGACCGTTTTCGGCATTCCCGGCGTGCAGCTCGACGGTCTCACCGACGGCATGTACCGGCGGCAGGACGACCTGCATCTGCTTGTGCCCCGGCATGAGCAGAGCACGACGTACATGGCCGACGGCTTCCATCGCGTCACCGGGCGTCCGGGCGTCGCGATGGTCGTACCGGGGCCCGGCGTGCTCAACGCGGGGGCAGGGATGGCCACTGCCTACGCCTGCTCCTCGCAGGTGATGCTCCTCGCGGGCACGATCCCCTCGACCCTGGTCGGCTCGGGCCTGGGCGCGCTGCACGAGATCCCCAGGCAGAGCGAGACGATCGAGGGGCTCACCAAGTGGACGGCGCGGCCGACACGGGTCGAAGAGATCCCCGAGCTCGTGCACGAGGGCTTCCGGCAGATGCGGACCGGCCGTCCTCGTCCCGTCGCCCTGGAGCTTGGGCCCGACCTGCTGCACGCGGTCGCCGACCTCGAGGTCGGCGACCCGTTCACCGTGCCCGCTCCCGTCGCTCCCGAGGACGGTGTCGCCGACCTGGCCGCGCTGCTCGCCGCCGGGCGCCGACCGGTCATCCACGTCGGCGGCGGCGTGCGCGGACGGCGGGCCTTCGACCTGCTGTCGCGCCTCGCCGACCTGCTCGATGCGCCGGTGGTGATGAGCGAGAACGGTCGCGGAGCGGTCGATGCCCGCGACCCGCACGCGCTGCCGGCGTTCGCGCTCTGGGAGCTGCGGAACACCGCTGACGTGGTCGTGTCTTTCGGCAGCCGGTTCCTCACGCCGTTCGGCCAGCAGCTGGCGATCGGCGATGCGCGACTGGCGCTGGTGAACATCGATCCCGCAGACTTCGGCGCCCCGCGCCGCCCCGACCTCACCGTCCAGGCGGACGCGACGGCGGTGCTGGAAGCGCTCGTGGACAGAGTGGAGCGGCGCGCAGGCTGGGGTGACGAGCTGACCCGCCTCCGAGCCGAGGGCGAGGAGCGGGTGCGCGCGCAGGTCGCGCCGCAGATGGCGTTCGTCGATGCCATCCGGGCATCGCTCCCCGAGGACGGCGTGTTCGTCAACGAGCTCACACAGATCGGCTACGTGTCCACATACGGCTACCCCGTGCACGCGCCGCACTCGTACGTCTGGCCCGGCTATCAGGGCACGCTGGGCTACGCCATGCCCACTGCGCTCGGGGCGGCTGTCGGCGCCGGCGATCGACCGGTCGTCGTCGTCAGCGGGGACGGCGGCATCGGCTGGTCGCTGCAGGAGTTCGCCACTGCGAAGAAGTACGGCATCCCGCTGATCACCGTTCTCTTCGAGGACAACAGGTTCGGCAACGTCTGGCGCATCCAGCGCGACACCTACGGCGGGCGCTTCATCGGCTCCGACCTCACGAACCCCGACTTCGAGCTGCTCGCCCGGGCGTTCGGCATCGATTTCACCCTGGCCGAGGACGCGGACGCCGTCCAACGCGCGATCGGCGAGGCCATCTCCGCACGGCGACCGGCCGTGATCAAGGTGCCGGTGGACGTCTTCCCGTCGCCGTGGTCGTTCATCCACGAGAAGCACTGATGCGATCCCGGCGGGACGGCGAGCGAGATCCGTCGTCCCGCCGCGGAATCGTGTATGTCTAATCTGTAGACGCGCCCGCCTGCCCGGCACGTCGTCGACGCAACCGAAGGGGAGACATGACGATCACCAACACCGCGGCTGCGGTCCAGGTGGCGAGAGCCCTTGAGCAGGAGATCACCTCCAACGGCTGGAAGCCCGGCCACTTCGTCGGGCGCCGGCAGGAGCTCGCCGCCCGGTTCGCGGTGGCTCCCGCGACGCTCAGCGAGGCGATCCAGCTGCTGCGCTCGCGCGGTGTGGTGGATGCCAAGCCCGGGCCCGGCGGCGGGATCTTCGTCGCGGCCCGTTCACCCTTCATGCAGCTCAGCGATCAGCTGCTGCAGCTGCGCGAGGAGAAGACGACGGTCGCCAACTGTCTGCGCGTGCTCGACGCGCTGGACGGCACGATCCTGCACGATGCCGTCGAGTTCGCCTCCGAGAGCGATATCGACGAGGTGCGGGAGCGCGCCGCGCGGCTGGAGGCGGAGTGGGACAGTCCGCAGGCCCCGGCGGCGATCTGGGCCCTGCACGCGCGCATCGCGCGGATCACTCCGAACGAGCTGCTGCGCAGCCTCTACACGAACCTCGTCGACTACATCATCGCCGCGGAGCTCGAGGATGCGATGGCGCCGAGCACCCCGGAGCGGCTGCGCACCCACCTCGATTTCGCGGCTGCGGTCGTTGAGCGCGACCATGTCCTCGCCGCTTCCGCAGTAGACCGTCATCGGGGCGCGTCCTCGGCCGCCCTGCACTCCTGAGCAGTCGCGGCCCGCTGGTTTGACAGCGACCAGTCACGAGCATATTGTTCATATTCAATACTGACAATTGCTCGTCCTCAGGAGGAACCGCGATGGTGCTGGAGTTCCGCAGCGTGATCGACCAGATGCTCACCGCCCCCAATCGTCCGGCCGGGGCGACGCCCCCGCCCATCCGTCTCTCGCAGAACGAGATGCCCTGGGCGCCCAGCGAGCCGATCGTGCGGGCGATGTCCTCGGCGGCGCTGTCGGCGCACCGCTATCCCGACTATCACCGCACGGCCGCCCGCACAGCGGTGGCCGACGCCATGGGGGTCGCGGCCGAACGGATCGCCATCGACAACGGCTCCGGCTCGCTGCTGCACGGGCTCGCACGTCTGGTCTGCGAGCCCGGCGTGAACGGCATCTACTGCTGGCCCTCGTTCGAGGCCTATCCGGCGGCCCTCGGGCTCGCCGGCGCCGAACGCACGCCTGTCGCGCTCGCCGAGGACGGCGCGATGGACATGAGCGCGATGCTCGATGCCATCGGGCCCGCCACCCGGATCGCGTACCTGTGCAACCCGAACAACCCGACCGGCGGCTTCGTCGGCGTCGACGCCATCCGCTCGTTCCTCCGCGACGCGCCCTCGAACGTGCTCGTCGTCCTCGACGAGGCGTACCGCGAGTTCGTCACCGCTGAGCCGGTCGACGCGACGGAAGCGCTGCTCGACGAGTTCGACAACCTCGTCATCCTGCGCACGCTGTCGAAGTCGCACGGGCTCGCCGGGGTCAGAGCCGGCTATGCCGCGGCGTCGCCGCGCGTGGCTGAGGCTCTGCGGCGCACCTCGGTGGGCTTCGCCCTGAACAGCGTCGCCGAGGCCGCGGTGATCGCGGCATTCGGGGCGGAGGCCCAGGCTGTCGCCGCGGAGCGCATCGAGGTGATCGTCACCGAGCGCGACCGCATGGAAGCCGGACTGCGCGCGGCCGACGTCTCGTTCCTCCCGAGCCAGTCGAACTTCCTCTTCGTGCACGGCGACGCGCCGCTGCTCATGGAGCGATTCGCCGCGCAGGGCGTTCTCGCCCGCCCGTTCCCCGCGTCCGGCGGTGTCCGGGTGACGATCGGCCTGCCGGCCGAGAACGACGCCGCGCTGGCCGCGCTCACGTGAACGGATCGCCCATCCGAGGGTGATCCTCCGCCCCGGTCGGACGTTGTCCGACACAGTGTCGGATGGGGCGCCGAGGACTTAGGAGCGACGACCGATGATCGCTCATAGCCTCGGTTCGTACGCTGACACACACCAGGACGAAGCCGTCCAAACCCGATTCAGAACCGACGACGTCTGACAGGCGCGAAGGGATGTGGCAGTGGCTGCGACGATCGATTTCGAGCGCGACCGGCGTGCGTCGCTGCGTCGCTCGGTGACCGGCGCCGGCGGGTGGACCATCTTCGCCGCCGCGCTCACCCTCGTCTTCGTCTTCCCCGTGACGATGATCGTGATCGGCGCGTTCCGCGACGGCCTGCCGTCCGACAACCTGCCGTTCACGCTCGACGGTCTCATCGCCGCGTTCCAGGACGAAGAGACCTGGACCACGATGTGGAACTCCGTCGTGCTCGTCCTCGTGTGCGGCACGATCTCGGTCGCCGGCGGCGGGCTGTTCGCCTGGATCGCCGCCAACACCAACGTCCCCGGTCGCCGGCTGCTCACGCCGCTGATGGCGATCAACCTCTTCGTCCCGCCGCTGTTCCACACCCTGGGCTGGATCATGCTCGGCAACCCCCAGAACGGCCTGCTGAACCAGTGGGCGCGGATGCTCGGCGCGACGGGTCCGTTCATGAACATCCAGACGTGGGGCGGGCTGATCCTGCTCATGTCGCTGGGCTACATGCCGTTCGCGTACTTCCTCCTGCTGGGTGCCTTCAAGAACCGCGACCAGTCGCTCGACGAGGCTGCTGCCATCAGCGGGGCGGGTGCCGTCCGCACCTTCTTCACGATCACGCTGCCCTCGGTCGGGCCGGCGATCACGGGGGCGGCGATCCTCGTCGCCGTGCTCGTGTTCCAGGCGTTCGACAGCCCGCAGCTCATCGGCCGTCAGGCCGGCATCTTCGTCTTCTCCACGCAGATCTACCACTACGTCCGCGACCAGGCTCCGGCCGAGTACACGAAGGCGTTCGCACTGTCGCTCGTGCTCATCGTGCTGGTGCTGCTGCTGTTCCTCGCCCAGCGGTGGATGCTGCGGGGCCGCAGCTTCACGACCCTGACGGGCAAGACCTCGCGTCGCGAGCCGCAGGAGCTGGGTCCGGTGCGCTGGGTGCTGGCCGCCCTCGTGCTGCTCTTCCTGCTGCTCAACCTCGTCCTGCCGCTGTTCGCGATGATCCTCGGCAGCCTGCAGCCCATCTTCGGCGTCATGAGCACCGGACTCACATTCGACAACTACGCGCAGATGCTCACCGACCAGGAGTTCAGCTCCAGCCTCGCCCTGACCGCCTGGCTCGCGGTGATCGGCGGCTTCGGGTCGATCGCCGTCGCGCTGCTCACCGCCTACGTGACCGCGCGCCGATCCGGATTCATCCGCTCGTACACGTCGTTCGCCGTGTGGGTGCCGTGGGCGCTCCCGGGCATCGTGCTGGCGCTGGCGTACATGTTCGCCGTGCTCTACGTGCCGGCCTTCCGCAGCATGTACGGCTCCGCATTCCTCATGACGCTCGTGCTCGTGGTGGCCACGATCCCGGTGTCCAGCCGGATCGCGGAGGGTGCCCTCGCACAGCTCTCGCCCGAGCTCGAGGAGGCGGCACGCACCTCGGGGGCAGGCTCCGTACGGGTGCTGCTGAGCATCGTGCTCCGGCTGGTGATCCCGAGCTTCCTGGCCGGATGGTTCCTCTCCGCGCTGTTCATCTCCGGAAACCTCGCCGTGCCGATGCTGCTCGCCCCTCCGGGGCTGCAGCCGGTCTCCCTGACCGCGTTCCAGCAGTTCCTGCTCGGGAACATGTCGCAGGGCGCCGCCCTGTTCATGATCATCCTGGTCGCCGCGATGTCCGTGCTGGGCCTGGCCGCCCTCGCGATGAAGTTCGGCCCGCGTCTGCGAGGACGCTCGACGCGCGCCACCACAGTCCCCCTCACCCGTATCGCACCTTGACACCCCGAGAGGAAGAATAATGACGTTCTCCCGCAAGACAGCCCGCATCGGATCGGCGATCATCGCCGTCGGTGCCCTCGCCGCCCTCACCGCCTGCTCCGGCGGTGCGGCCGCGAAGCCCTCCGAGCCGATCGAGGTCCCCGGCGCGAGCGCCGACGCCAACGACCACATGAACGAGCTGTACGACAAGGCGATCGAAGAGGGCAAGACCGACCTGGTCCTGTACGGTCCCAGCGTCTCGGCGCAGAAGTCGCTCTTCAAGGTGTTCACCGACCGCTTCCCGGGGATCAAGGTCATCCCGCAGGATCAGCCGGACGCGCAGAGCATCACGAAGATCGAGGCCGAGGCCGCGAGCGGCAGCAAGATCGCCGACGTGTACGACGGCGGCGAGTCTCCTCAGGTCGCCGCCGAGCCCGGCATCTGCACGCAGGCGGATGTCCGCACGGCCCCGGAGGGGTTCGAGATCCCGACGAACTTCGACGGCCGGCTCACCTACTACGCGCTGCGCTACTTCGGATTCGTCTACAACACCGACATGGTCAAGGACGCCGATGCGCCGCAGAACTGGGAGGACCTGCTCGACCCGCAGTGGAAGGGCAAGATCTCGATGGGCGACCCCACTGTGCCCGGCGGCATCCGCTACATCCTCACCTCGCTGATGGTCCCCGAGAGCGAGGACAAGTGGGGTGAGGCGTACGTCGAGAAGCTCGCGGATCAGGACGTGCAGTTCGCGCAGTCCGAGCCGAACGTGCCTTCCGATGTCGCCAGCGGCCGCTTCCCGGTCGGCATCGCCGTCTACCAGGGGTTCTACGAGGACGTGAAGGCCAAGGGCGGCCCGATCAAGATGGTGTTCCCGCTCGATGACGGCGGCAACTTCATGTCGCGCACCGGCATGTGCCTGATCAGCGACGCGCCGCACCCCGATTCCTCGCAGCTCTACATCAACTGGCTCTACTCGCCCGAGGGTCAGCAGGCCCTGGCCGAGAAGAACCGCTCCTACGGCTGGACGCCCGAGGCTCCGGGGCCGGAGGGCACGCCGTCGCTCGATCAGCTCGAGCGGCTGCCGTTCTCGAACCCGGACCCCGCGTTCAACCAGCCCTACTTCGACTTCATCGACGAGCAGTTCAAGAAGTAGGCACTCTCCACCTCGGACTCCCGGGAAGGCATCGAAAGAAATGACTGAGGTCCTGGTCTCCGGGCTCACCAAGCGATACGGCAGCAAGTCGGCGCTGCACGGGCTCGATCTGCACATCGGGTCCGGCGAGTTCGTCACCCTGCTCGGCCCCTCGGGCTGCGGCAAGACGACGACGCTGCGCTGCCTCGCCGGCCTCGAGCGCCCGACCACGGGTCGGATCACCATGGGCGACCGCGTCGTGGTGGACACCGATCGACGGACGTTCGTACCGGCCGACAAGCGGCGGGTCGGGATGGTGTTCCAGAGCTACGCGCTCTGGCCGCACATGAGCGTCGCCGAGAACGTGGCATATCCGCTCAAGGTGGCCAGGCTCGGAGCCCAGGACCGTCAGAACCGGGTGCGCGAGATGCTCGACGCCGTGGGCCTGGCGGAGTTCGAGAAGCGTCCGGTCACCGCCCTGTCGGGCGGCCAGCAGCAGCGCGTGGCCCTGGCCCGTGCGCTGGCCGCCCGACCGGGGATCATCTTCTACGACGAGCCGCTGTCCAACCTCGACTCCAAGCTGCGCTACCAGATGGGCCAGCAGGTGCGGGCGCTGCACAATCAGTTCGAGACGACGTCGGTGTATGTCACGCACGATCAGGAGGAGGCGATCACCCTCTCCGACCGCATCATCGTGATGAGCCAGGGCGAGATCGTGCAGGACGGAGCTCCCGCGGAGCTCTACGACCGGCCGCGGTCGGCCTACGTCGCGGACTTCATGGGCTTCCAGAACATCCTTCCCGGCGAGGTCATCGCCGTGGACGACGGCGTGGCGGACATCCGGATCGACAACACCTCGCTGGTGATCGCCGGCACCGCCACCACCGGCGTGGCCGTGGGCGACCGTGCCGACCTCGCCTTCCGTGCCGCCCACGTGCGGATCGACGACCGCGGCGGGTTCGGGGTCGGGCGCTTCACCGGTGTCGTGGAACGCACCACGTACCTCGGCAGCGCGGTCAACCTGCTCGTGCGCGCCGACGGGATCCCGCTGCGCGTGCGCGTGGAGACGTCGGATCTCAGCGCCGACGCCGTGCCGCGAGCCGGCGACGAGCTCGCTTTCGCCGTGAACCCCGCCCGAGCGGTCGTGATCTCCCGCGAGCCGTCCGAGGACGCCTTCCTGACGACCGCGACCGACGCCATCGTGGCCGCCCGCTGACGAACCCGACCCGAGAGGACAACATGAACGACCTGCCCACGCCTCGATCAGACGCGCCGCGCATCCGCGAGCTCGCCGAGATCGGCGGGCGATCCGACACCCGCGACGTGCTCGCCCACGCGACGAAGCAGGCGAAGGACGACTACGACGACTACTTCATCGTCGACATCGACGCGCACGTCTCGGAGGACCATTTCTGGGGCGAGGTCCTCGACCTCATCGACAACGACGTCTGGCGCGACCTCGGCATGAGCCAGTACGCCGGATTCGCCGGCAACAACGCGCTGCTGAACATCCAGCCCGGCATGTCTCACCAGAGCGTCGGCGGCAGGATCGGCCACCAGGGGCGCAAAGAGCCCGTCGAGGGCACGGAGGGGCATCCGTTCGTCACCGCCGCCCGCCGCGGCATGGATGCCATGGGCCTGGACTACCAGGTCGTCTTCCCCAGCGCGATGCTGCTGCTCGGCATGCACCCGCAGGACGAGGTCGAGGTCGTGCTGGGCCGCGCGTTCAACCGCTGGCTCACCGAGGTCATCCTGCCGCCGAACCCGCGCCTGAAGGGCATGCTCTACCTGCCGTACAACACGCCCGAGGTGTGCGAGGAACTGGTGGAGAAGTACGCGGACGACGAGGGCATCATCGGCTACACCGTCTGCTCGACGCGCAACAACCCGGTGCACTCCGACGTGTACACGCGTCTGTACAAGCTGATCGAGGACAGCGGCAAGCCTCTCGCGTTCCACTCCGGGTATCACTGGGGGGACCCCTCGTTCGCCCAGCTGAACCGTTTCCTGTCGATGCATGCGCTGTCGTTCACGCACTACAACCAGATCCACGTCACGAACTGGATCATCAATGCGATGCCCGAGCGGTTCCCCAAGCTCAAGATGGTGTGGGTCGAGAGCGGGCTCGCCTGGATCCCCTTCCTGATGCAGCGGCTCGACCACGAAGTGCTCATGCGGCCCAGTGAGGCGCCGGGGCTGAAGCGTCTGCCGAGCGAGTACATGAAGGAGATGTGGTACACCACGCAGCCCATGGAGCGGACCAACATGGAGCTCCTGGAGGCGACGATGAAGTCTTTCAACGCGGAGACGCAGCTGCTCTACTCGTCGGACTGGCCCCATTGGGACTGGGACGCCCCGTCCACGATCACCCGTCTGCCGTTCCTCTCGGAGCAGGCGAAGCGCAACATCCTCGGGCTGAACGCCGCTCGTGTGTTCAACCTGCCCACCGACCGAAAGAAGCCCTCCGCCGAGCAGGTGCTCGCGGAACGACCGGGGATCTCCTGACATGACTGCTGAAACCACCGCCGCCGACCTCGAGCTCGCCGAGCTCGACACCGTCGTCACCCGCCTCGGCGAGCTCACTCGCCACGTCGCCGACCAGGAGCTCGGAGCCGCCGTCACCGACGAGCAGATCGCCGACGTGCTCTACGCCGCGGCGAGGCTCTTCTCCGCCAAGACCGACCGCGTCGGCAAGATCGCCTGGCCGATCAGGGAGGATGCGCTGAACGCGACCGAGACCGTCGTCCTCGTGACGGCGCTGCTCGACGCCGCGGACGTCAACCTCTTCGACATGGCGATCTGGTACCGGAGAGCGGAGTGAGCGCCGCCGTCGTCCGTCGTGACGTCGTCGTCGCCGGTCTCGACGATCTCAAGGCACGCGAGCGGATCGTCGTCGATGTCGACGGGACCGAGCTCGGCGTGTACTTCCACGCGGGTGAGGTGCGTGCCTGGTACAACGTCTGCCCGCATCAGGGCGGGCCGGTGTGCCAGGGCAAGATCATGCCGCGTACGGTTCAGCTGGTGCGTGGCGAGGACGGCCTCAAGAGCGGCGGTCCCGGGTTCCACCCGACCGACCGCAACATCGTGTGCCCGTGGCACGGCTTCGAGTTCGACATCCTCACCGGCAAGCACCCGGCGGACCACCGCATCGGTCTGCGTCCGGTGCCGGTCCGGGTCGAGGGCGATGACGTGATCGTCAGGATCTGAGGGGCCGAGAACCCGCTGGGCCCGGACGGCGATGCGTCGCCCCCCACCGTCCGGCCAGCGCGGGGTGCGGTCTGCGCACCCCGCCTTCATCGTCCTGCTCCGGTACCGGCCGCGCGGCAGCGGAGCAGTGGATGCCGTCACGCCGGCGCGTCGGCGAGCACCTGCGCGACGGCATCCGTTGCCAGCGCGAGGTAGTCGGGGTTGTCGTCGCTGTGCACGAGGAGGATGAGCACGACGGCGGCGGCCCACGCGTGGGCGCGACGCCACGTGGCGACGTCGTAGCGATCACCGGTCGCGGCGATGAAGCGCGCACGGGCGGGCGCGTCGAAGGCGAGCCACGCGACGCCGAGGTCGTAAGCGGGGTCGCCGGCTGTGACGTCGCCGAAGTCGATGACGGCGGCGAGCGCGCCATCCCGTGACAAGAGGTTGCCGGGATGCAGGTCGCCGTGGATCCACACCGGTGGCAGGTTCCAATCAGGGGCGTCCAGCCCTGCGTGCCAGATCTCCCCGAGGGCGTCCGCCGTCGCCGCGTCGAGTGCGCCCGTCGCACGCGCGGTCCCGAGCCGCTCCTCGAATGCCGCGTCGCGCGTCGCGAGCGGCCGGCCGCGCACCGGGTTCACCGGGAAGTCCGCCGGCGCCTCGGCATGCAGGGCGATCAGCGATGCGGCGAGCAGCTCGACCCAGCCTCCGCGCGCGGCGCGCGGAACATCGAGGCCGCGTTCGCCCTCGATCCACGGCACGACGGACCAGGACCACGGATAGTCGTCCGACGGCACGCCGCACACCACCGGCGCAGGCACCGCGACGCCGAGCCGGGCGAGCCGCGCCGCGATCGCCGGAAGCACACGCTGCTCGTTGACCACGAGCGGAGCGGCGAGCTCGCGGCGCGGAAGGCGCACCGCGTGGGCCTCGCCGAGCCGCCAGATCTCGCTGTCCCAGCCCTCGGAGACCTTCTCGAGGCGGCCGTCGACGATGTCGATGAGTGCAGGCGCCTGCTCGGTCACGAGCCGTCGAACGAGGGCGGCGTCGATGTGGACCTCGGCGGCGGGCTTGTCGGGCATCGTTCGAACCTACTCCCGTGCAGGCGCCTGGGATTGCTTGTGTTTGTGTTGGAACATGTTGTATCGTGTGGGAATCCAAGGAGGAATGCAGATGTACGCAACGGAGCGCCACGAGCAGATCGAGCTTCTGCTGGCCGAGCAGGGCCGCGTCAGCGTCGTCGAGCTGGCAGAGCGATTCGACGTCACGACCGAGACGATCCGCCGCGACCTCGACCACCTCGAGTCGGTCGGCGCGCTGCGCCGCGTCCACGGCGGAGCCGTCGCCCGGGAGCGGGCCAGCACCCGCGAGCCGTCGCTGGCCGAACGGCTCGAGCGCCACGGCGGAGCGAAGGCTGCCATCGGCGCGCGAGCGCTCGAGGCACTGGGCGCGGACTTCAGCGGATCCGTCTTCCTCGACGCCGGCACGACGACGGCCGCCGTGGCCGCCGCCCTCGCGCCGCGCCTGAGCGCCGAGCGCATCGAGGTCGTGACGCATTCGCTCACCCTCGGCTACGCGCTCGCCGCCGTCCCCGGCGCGTCGCTCTCGCTCATCGGCGGCCGCGTGCGCGGACTCACCGCAGCGGCCGTCGGCGCCGACACCGTGCGCGCCATCGGCGCCCTGCGCCCCGACGTCGCCTTCGTCGGCACCAACGGCCTGTCGGCCGCGTTCGGTCTCAGCACCCCGGATCCCGATGAGGCGGCGGTCAAACGCGCGATCGTCGAGTCCGCCCGCCGGGTCGTGGTGGTCGCGGACGCCGAGAAGTTCGGGGCCGAGCTGCTCGTGGGCTTCGCGCCGCTGCACGAGATCGACGTCCTCGTGACGGATGCCGCACCCGACGCCGAGCTCGCCGCGGCGCTCTCCGATGCCGATGTGGAGGTCTGGCTCTCATGATCGTGACGCTCACCGCCAATCCGTCGCTCGACCGCACCGTGACGCTTCCCGCGCCGTTGCAGGTCGGCGACGTGCAGGCCGCCCGGTCGGCGAGAGAGGATGCCGGCGGCAAGGGCATCAACGTCGCGCGGGCCGTCGTCGCGGCCGGCGCGGCCTGCGTCGCCGTGCTGCCGCTCGCGGTGGACGACCCGTTCGACACCGCGCTGCGGGGGAGTGGCCTCGATGCCCACCGCGTGCCCGTCGCCGGACACGTGCGCGCGAACCTCACGATCACGGACCCCGCCGGGATCACGACCAAGCTCAACCTGCCCGGCGCGCGGCTCGCTCCCGACGAGATCTCCGCCGTCGTGGACGCGACTGTCGTCGCCTCGGCCGGCGCCGACTGGCTGGTGCTCGCCGGCTCCCTGCCTCCCGGCGTTCCCGACGACTTCTACGTCCGGGTGATCGGCGCCGTCCGCGCGGTGCACGGCGCCCAGGCCCCGCGCATCGCGGTCGATGCGGCAGGGCCTGCCCTGGCCGCCGTCGTCGCGCACGGTCATCCCGACCTCATCAAGCCCAACGACGATGAGCTCGGCGAGCTCGTCGGCACGTCGCTCGACGGCGCCGACGCGAAGACCGTGCTCGACGTCGCCCGTGCGCTCGTCCCCGACCGCGTCGGGGCGGCGCTCGTGACGCTCGGCGCCCGCGGCGCGGCCCTCATCGAGGCCGACGGGGCATGGGGTGCGGTCCCGCCGCCCATCCGCGTCGTGAGCACCGTCGGCGCGGGCGACAGCTCGCTCGCGGGCTACGTGCTCGCCGAGAGCGGGGGCGGGACCCCCGATGAGCGGCTGCGCCTGGCCGTCCGCTACGGGGCGGCGGCGGCATCCCTTCCCGGCACGCAGGCGCCCGCCCCCGGCGACCTGCCCCGCGGCGACGTGCCCGTCACGCGCCTCGCCTGAGTCCCACCCGATACCGACCACTGGAGGTCACCGTGTCCGACACGATCACACCCGGCCTGGTGAGCCTGGACGCCGCGCTCGGCGCCGACAAGTCCGCCGTCATCCGCGCCCTCGCGGAGCGCGTCGTCGCGCAGGGCCGCGCCGCCGACGCCGAGGCGCTCTTTGCCGATGCGTGGGCCCGCGAGCAGAAGGACGAGACCGGCCTTCCTGGCGGCATCGCGATCCCGCACGCCAAGAGCGCCTCGGTCACGACCCCGTCGCTCGCCTTCGCCCGACTCAAGCCCGGCGTCGACTTCGGAGCGCCCGACGGCGACGCCGACCTCGTCTTCCTGATCGCGGCCCCGGCTGACGCCGCCGAGGCGCACCTCGCCGTCCTGTCCAAGCTCGCCCGCAGTCTCATGCAGGAGGACTTCACGGCGAGCCTTCGCGCAGCCGCCTCCGACGAGGAGGTGGTTGCGATCGTGCGCGCCGCGATCGGCGAAGGGGATGCCACGGCCCCTGCGACGGCGGCGGCATCCACTCCTGCGACAGCTGCTACCGACGCCCTGAGCATCGACGGCCGTCCCGCGCGCATCGTCGCGGTCACCGCCTGCGCGACGGGCATCGCCCACACCTTCATGGCGGCCGACGCCCTGACCGCGGCGGGAAAGAAGGCCGGGGTCGACCTGGTCGTCGAGCCGCAGGGCTCCAGCGGCTATCAGGCGCTGCCGCGTCACGTCATCGATGACGCCGATGCCGTGATCTTCGCCACCGACGTCGACGTGCGGGAACCGCAGCGCTTCGCGGGCAAGCCCGTCGTGCGCTCCGGGGTCAAGCGGGGCATAGAGCAGCCGGCGCAGCTGATCTCCGAGGCCGTCGCCGCCGTGCACGACCCGTCGGCTGCCCGCGTGGGCGGCGACGCGGCCGCGTCGACGACGGCCCCGGCCGAGAGCATCGGGTGGGGTGCCCGCATCCAGCGGATCCTGCTCACCGGCGTGAGCTACATGATCCCGTTCGTCGCGGGAGGCGGCCTGCTGATCGCACTCGGGTTCCTCCTCGGCGGGTACGACGTCAACCAGGACGCCGCGAAGGTCATCGTCGAGAACGCGCTGTGGGATCTGCCCGCGGGCGGACTCGGGCAGTACCTCGGCTCTGTCGCCTTCATGATCGGCGCGACGTCGATGGGCTTCCTGGTGTCGGCACTGGCCGGCTACATCGCTTTCGCCATCGCTGACAGGCCGGGCATCGCCCCCGGATTCGTCGCCGGTGCCGTCGCGGTGCTGATGAACGCCGGGTTCATCGGCGGCATCATCGGCGGCCTTCTCGCCGGCGTCGTCGCGTGGTGGATCGGCACGTGGCCGGCACCCCGCTGGCTGCGCGGCCTCATGCCGGTCGCGATCATCCCGCTGCTGGCGTCGATCGTGGCCTCGGGCCTGATGATCCTCTTCCTGGGACGTCCCATCGCGTCGCTGATGGAAGGCCTCAATGCCTGGCTGACCGAACTGGCCTCGACCGACGCGATCATCCTGGTGGGTGTCATCCTCGGCCTCATGATGTGCTTCGATCTGGGCGGTCCGGTCAACAAGGTGGCGTATGCGTTCGCCGTCGCCGGCCTGAGCGCCGGGTCGGCCGACAACCCCACGCCGTACCTGATCATGGCCGCGGTGATGGCCGCCGGCATGGTGCCTCCGCTCGCCATGGCGCTCGCCTCGACCGTGCTCGCGCGCAACCTGTTCCCGCCTGTCGAGCGCGAGAACGGCAAGGCCGCCTGGCTGCTGGGAGCCTCGTTCATCAGCGAGGGCGCGATCCCGTTCGCCGCAGCCGACCCGCTGCGCGTCATCCCGGCCTCGATGATCGGCGGCGCCGTCACCGGTGCGTTGTCGATGGCTTTCGGCGTGCAGTCTCTCGCGCCCCACGGTGGCGTCTTCGTGCTCTTCGCGATCGACCCGTGGTGGTGGTTCCTCATCGCCGTCGCGGCCGGCGCCGTCGTCTCGGCGTTCGCGGTGATCGCGCTCAAGCGCTGGGTCGGACGCAAGGAACTCGAGCAGGCCGAATCGGGCGTACCCGTGGCGGCCTGACCCGCTCGTCCGACAGAATCGGAAGCGTCGATCCGTCCACCACCGTTCCGACGGACGGATCGGGCCAGACAGGAGAGAACCATGGCAGAACGTCAGGCCACCATCGCGAGCAGCTCGGGTCTGCACGCGCGCCCCGCGAAGCTGTTCGTGCAGGCCGTGCAGTCCAAGTCCGTCCCGGTCACGATCGCCGTCGAGGGCGGCGCCGATCTCAACGCGGGCAGCATCCTGTCGCTGATGGGACTGGGTGCATCGCAGGGCACTGTCGTGACGCTCAAGGCTGAGGGCGACGGCGCCGAGCAGGCGCTCGACGAGCTGGTCGCCCTGCTCGAGACCGATCTCGACGCACAGTAGGACCCCTCACCCCCGCTCCGGCGCGGGTGGGTGAAGATCGAGACGACGGATGCCGCGGGTCGAAGCCGCCGCAGCATCCGTCGTCTCGTGCGTCCGGGTGGGGTCAGATGTCGACCGAGTCGCCCGGATCGAGCACCACGAGCTCTCCGCCGTCCTGCTGGGCGGCCCAGCCGAGCCGGCCGCGGCCCATGTCGCGTCCGGCGACCGACAGCGTGAGATCGTGCGTGCCGAAGACCTGCCGCGGCTTGACGGCGAGCACGAAGTCCATGGCCTCGCCGATCTTGAGCCACGGCGCACCGACCGGGGCGGCGAGCAGCTTGACGGGCCGTCCCGGCTCGGCGTACGAGTCGCCGGGGTAATAGAACTCGTCGTTGACGAGCACGCCGACGTTGTCGACCACGGGGATCGACCGGTGGATCAGGGCGTGCGTGCCGCCGAAGAACTCGAGGCGGAACGGCGCGATGTCGACGACGTCGCCCGGGTGCACGACGGTGATGTCGAAGCCGGCGGCCGCCTTCGCGACGCCCTCGGGGGCGTAGATCGGGGTGTCGGGGAACTGTTCGAGGATCCGATCGAGGTGATCGGGCGTCCAGTGGTCGGCGTGCTCGTGGGTGACGACGACGGCCACGACCCCTTCCAGATCCAGGGGAGTCGTGAACGAACCGGGGTCGATGACGATGGTCCGGCCGCTGTCGGTGAGGGTGAGCGTCGCGTGCTCGAACTTGGTGACTCGCATCTGACGAGTCAATCGCTCCGGGCGACCCGCGGCAAGCCGATGACGCCCGCCGCCTCGATTTGGAGCGACGATGCGCGGCGTGGCATAATCGAACGGTTGCCTGAACGGCCCCATCGTATAGCGGCCTAGTACGCCGCCCTCTCACGGCGGTAACGCGGGTTCGAATCCCGCTGGGGTCACCAGTCAGGCAACACGTCGGAGCGCAGGCTCCGGCTCGCTGTACGGCCCCATCGTATAGCGGCCTAGTACGCCGCCCTCTCACGGCGGTAACGCGGGTTCGAATCCCGCTGGGGTCACCACGACGAAGAGCCCCGGTCCACTGCGGACCGGGGCTCTTCTGCTGTTCGGGCCGTGCGACCCGACGTGTCTCATGACGCGTCGTCGCCGGATGCCGCGCCCTTCGCGTCCTCCCGGGCGCGCGCGGTGCGCCGCCGCCGGCGCGCGCCGCGCACGATGAGCCAGACGACGACGGCCACGACGGCCGCCACGGCGATCCAGGGGATCAGGAAGCCGAGCGCGACGACGATCCCGTTGAGCGTCGCGACGAGCCCGTTCCAGCCGGCCGCGAGTCCGTCGGCGAATCCAGCAGGGTCAGCCGAGACCGGAGCGGCCTCAGGAGTGAGGGTGACCGACAGGGTCGACATCGCGACCTGGTCATCGATCATCTTGAGCTGCTGCTGGTAGGACTCCAGGAGCGCCTGCCGCTCCGACAGGGCCGACTCGGCCGCGATCAGATCCGAGACGCTCTGCGCCTGCGCCATCAACGCCGTGAGCCGGTCCACCGATGCCTGCGCGGCGTCGATGCGGGCCTGCAGGTCGACGGTCTGCGATGTCACGTCCTGCCGGTCGATATTCGTGGCCGTCACGGTGCCGAGGTCGTCGAGCGTGCCGACCACGGCGGTGAGCTCGTCGGCCGGCACGCGCACGGTGATCCATCCGCCGTCCGTCGGCGAGGGATACGGCATGACGTCCGGCGCGATGACGCCGTCGGTGACGCCGCTCTGCGCCGGATCGACGGGGGAGCCGTCGCTGCCGATGCTCATCGACTCGACGTAGCCGCCGTGCTGGGCGGCGGTGTCGGCGATGCTGCGGGCCGCGGCATCCACATCGTCCACCGTGACCGAGGCGGACGCGGTCGTCACGATGTCACGGCCCGCGGTCGGCTGGTCCGCTCCGGGGGCGAGTCCGCTCGCGCTGCCCGCCGCCCCGGCGAGCGGCCCCGCCTCGTCCCGCGCGCCCGTGCTCGAATCGGCGGCACCGCCGTCGGCGGCCTCGTTCGCCGGCGCGACGGCGGCGCTGTCGGACGTGCCCGTGGGGGAGACCAGCGCTCCGACGCTCGGTGCGATGACGGCGGCGACGACGATGACGGCCGCGGCCGCACCCCCGGCGATCCAGAATCGGCCGTGACGCCGCCGCCGTGCGGCGGTCTGCGTGCGCTCGTGGGCGATGTCGGCGAACAGCGCGTCCTCGATCTCGTCGATGCGCTGCGGGCTCAATTCGGGGAGGGATGCCGCACCCTGCGGGTCCGGTGGCTGCGTGTTCATGTGCTCTCCTTCACGACGGTCCGCAGTCGCGTGCGGATGCGGGAGAGACGATTGCGGACGACGCCGTGCGCGACGCCCAGCTGCTCGGCGGCCGCCTGATAGGCATACCCCTCCGTGGCACACAGCCGGAAGATCTCGCGGTCGAGCTCGCCGAGCCCGGCGACCTCGCGCAGGATCGCATCGGCCAGCTCGCCGTCGACCACCTGCTGCTCGACGTCGACGGTGTCGGGCAGGCTCTCGTCGGCGGGTGCCGCTGTGTGGTCGCGGTCGCGACGCATCCGCCGGATGCGGTTGGCGGCCTGGAAGCGGCAGATCGTCGCCAGCCACGGCAGGAGCGAGTCGCCCGCGAGCTCGAATCCCGCGAGCTTGCGCCACGCGACCAGGAACGTCTCCTGCGTGACCTCCTCGGCGTCCGCCGGATTGCCGACCAGCCCGTGGGCGAGCCAGTACACAGGGCGCACGTAGGCGCGGTAGATGCTGCGGAAGGCGCGCTCGCTCCCGCCCGCAGCGAGCGCGGCCAGCGCCGCGTCGCCCTGCGGGCCGTCGTGCGATACGTCCTCAGCCATCCGCATCCTCCGAACCCTCGAATCATCTCTCACTGAACAGGTGTCGGCACAGGCCCGATCGTCTCGACAGGATCCGCGCGGATCGGCGAGGTGAAGCATCCCGAGCCTGTATCCTGATGCGAGCGAGAGGGAGTATCCCAAGAACCGCGCATCCGTCATCACGGGTCCCGACAGAGCGACCCCGGGTGTGCGACGCAGGCCACATGGCCTGCGGGGGAGAGACTTTCGGATTCGACCGACCCCTCTCCGCATTCTCGAAAGGCCCGCAATGGACCTCGATCTCCCGCTGTGGTTCGAAGTCGGATCCCTGGTGATCCTGACGCTGATCCTCATCGCCGACCTGCTGCTCATCCTCAAGCGCCCCCACATCCCGTCCGCCAAGGAGTCGACCCTGTGGGTCGTCTTCTACGTCGTCCTCGCCCTGATCTTCGCGGGGCTCATGTGGATCTTCGCGGGCGGCGAATACGCCGGGCAGTTCGTGGCCGGGTGGCTCACCGAGTACAGCCTGTCGATCGACAACCTGTTCGTCTTCGTGCTGATCATGACCCAGTTCGCGGTGCCGCGCCGGTACCAGCAGGAGGTCCTGATGGTCGGCATCATCATCGCCCTCGTGCTCCGCGGCATCTTCATCATGATCGGCGCGGCCGTGATCGAGGAGTTCAGCTGGATCTTCTACATCTTCGGCGCGTTCCTGGTGTGGACCGCGTGGCGCCAGGCCTTCCCGGGCGGCGACCACGACGATGACGTGCAGCGCGAGAACTTCATCGTGCGCGTGCTCCGCCGCACCATCGACATCAGCGACACCTACGACGGCGCGAAGATCCGCACGGTCGTGGCCGGCAAGAAGATGTGGACGCCGATGATCATCGTCTTCGTCGCGATCGGCGTGACCGACCTGCTGTTCGCGATCGACTCGATCCCCGCGATCTTCGGCATCACGCAGAGCCCGTTCATCGTGTTCACCGCGAACATCTTCGCCCTGATGGGTCTCCGCCAGCTCTACTTCCTGCTCGGCGACCTGCTCGACCGCCTGCGGTACCTGCACTACGGCATCGCGTTCATCCTCGCCTTCATCGGCCTCAAGCTCGTCTTCCACGCGATGCACGTGAACGAGCTTCCCTTCATCAACGGCGGCGAGCCCATCGAATGGGCGCCCGAGATCTCGACCTGGATGTCGCTGGGCGTCATCATCGTGTCGATGGTCGTGGCGACGATCGCGAGCCTCATCGCGTCGGCTCGCGACAAGTGGAACGGTCTGGATGCCGCACCCGCCGCCGACGGGTCGTCGGAGTCCGAAGCGCACTGAGCGCGGGTCCGCACGAGTCGATGCCGCCCGTGCCGGTGGTAACCTGGGCTCGTGCGGATCGCTCGCCTTCTCCTTAGCGGCCGCGACGAGTCCTAGTTCCCAGGCCTCCCTCGTCGCGGAGTTCGTCGCGGGCCCCCACCCCTCACGGCCCCGGTTTGTCGCGGGCGCCGTCCCATCCGAGGAGAACGACAGAGCAATGAGCACGATCGACGCATCCGGCATCCCGGACCGCCCCCGCACGCTGGCCGAGAAGGTCTGGGACGACCACGTCGTCGTCCGCGGCGAGGACGGCCAGCCCGACCTCATCTACATCGACCTGCACCTCGTGCACGAGGTCACGAGTCCGCAGGCCTTCGACGGGCTGCGGGCCGAGGGGCGCCCGGTGCGGCGGCTCGACCTCACGATCGCGACCGAGGACCACAACACCCCGACGCTCGACATCGACAAGCCCATCGCCGACCTGACCAGCCGCACGCAGATCGAGACGCTGCGCCGCAACGCCGAGGAGTTCGGCGTGCGACTGCACTCGCTGGGCGACAAGGAGCAGGGCATCGTCCACGTCGTGGGCCCCCAGCTGGGCCTCACGATGCCGGGCATCACGGTGGTCTGCGGGGACTCGCACACCTCGACCCACGGCGCCTTCGGCGCAATGGCGTTCGGCATCGGCACGAGCGAGGTCGAGCACGTGCTGGCCACCCAGACCCTGCCGCTGAAGCCGTTCAAGACGATGGCCATCACCGTCGAAGGCGAGCTGAAGCCGGGCGTCACCGCGAAGGACATCGTGCTCGCGATCATCGCGAAGATCGGTGCCAACGGCGGACAGGGCTACGTGCTCGAGTTCCGCGGCAGCGCGATCCGGTCCCTCTCGATGGAGGGCCGCATGACGATCTGCAACATGTCGATCGAGGCGGGCGCCCGCGCCGGCATGGTCGCTCCCGACCAGATCACCTTCGACTACGTGCAGGGGCGCGCGCATGCGCCGCAGGGTCAGGACTGGGACGACGCCGTCGCCTACTGGCGGACACTGCCCAGCGACGAGGGAGCCGTGTACGACGCCGAGGTCTTCCTCGACGCGAACGAGCTGGAGCCGTTCGTCACGTGGGGCACCAACCCGGGGCAGGGCGTGTCGCTGTCGGGCGTCGTGCCCACGCCGTCCGACATCGCCGACCCCAACGAGCGCGCCGCCGCCGAGCGCGCGCTGGAGTACATGGACCTGCGGCCGGGCACCGCGCTCAAGGAGGTCCCGGTCGACGCGGTGTTCATGGGCTCGTGCACGAACAGCCGCATCGAGGACCTGCGGGCGTTCGCCTCGGTCGTCAAGGGCCGCAAGAAGGCCGAGGGCGTGCGCGTCATGGTCGTCCCCGGCTCGGCCCGCGTGCGGCTGGAGGCCGAGGCCGAGGGCCTCGACAAGGTCTTCGAGGAGTTCGGTGCGGAGTGGCGCTTCGCGGGCTGCTCGATGTGCCTGGGCATGAACCCCGACCAGCTCGCACCGGGGGAGCGCTGCGCCTCCACGAGCAACCGCAACTTCGAAGGCCGTCAGGGCAAGGGCGGCCGCACCCACCTGGTCTCGCCGCTCGTGGCGGCGGCGACGGCGGTGCGCGGAACGCTGTCGAGCCCGAGCGATCTCGGTGAGCTCGTCGGATCGGCTGCGGACGGACAGGGAGCCTGACATGGAGAAGTTCACCACGCACACCGGCATCGCGGCCCCGCTGAAGCGCTCGGCCGTCGACACCGACCAGATCATCCCCGCCGTCTACCTCAAGCGCGTCACCAAGACAGGCTTCGAGGACGCCCTGTTCGCCAGCTGGCGGCAGGACCCCGAGTTCGTGCTGAACCAGCCCGCCTATCAGGGAGCGAGCATCCTCGTCGCCGGCCCCGACTTCGGCACCGGGTCCAGCCGCGAACACGCCGTGTGGGCGTTGCGCGACTTCGGGTTCAAGGTCGTCCTGAGCCCCCGCTTCGCCGACATCTTCCGCGGCAACGCCGGAAAGCAGGGCCTGGTCACGGGGGTGATCTCCGAGTCCGACCTCGAGGCCGCGTGGGCGGCGATCGAGGCGGATCCGGGTGCCGAGATGACGGTGGACCTGCAGGCTCGCACGGCCAGGATCGGCGAGCTGGAGCTCGGTTTCGACATCGATGATTACACTAGGTGGCGGCTTCTCGAAGGGCTCGACGACATCGGGCTCACGCTGCGCGAGGCAGACAAGATCGCGCAGTTCGAGGCTCGCCGAGAGGCGTGGCGGCCGCGGACGCTTCCTGTTCCGTGAGCCGGGTCGGGCGCCCCAACCGGGCGCCCGCTCCGCCGCAAGCCGCCGTCGGGCAGACCCCGAGCAACCCTCGGGCGACAGCCCCCGACCAATACAGTGAGGTCCACCGGATGAAGTCGCTTCTGAATGTCGCCGCGGGCGCAGAGACGGTCGCGAAGTCGGGAGAGAAGCACGTGAACGGTGAAGTCCTCGCCATCCGCGGCGGTCGCCCGCTGACCGGTCGGGTCGAGGTGAAGGGCGCCAAGAACCTCGTCACCAAGGCGATGGTCGCCGCCCTCCTCGGCGAGACCACCAGCGTCCTGCGCGACGTGCCCGACATCAGCGACGTCCAGGTCGTGCGCTCCCTGCTCGAGGTGCACGGCGTCCGCGTGTGGGACGGCGAAGAAGAGGGGACGATCCACCTCGACCCCAGCGGTGCCGTCGCCGCCCACTTCGAAGAGATCGACGCGCATGCCGGGGCCTCCCGCATCCCGATCCTGTTCTGCGGGCCGCTGCTGCACCTCCTCGGCGAGGCGCTCATCCCCGACCTCGGCGGCTGCCGCATCGGCGACCGTCCGATCAACTTCCACATGGACGCGCTGCGCGCGTTCGGCGCCGTCGTCGACAAGAGCTACGAGGGCATCCGCATCACAGCCCCCAACGGCCTGCACGGCGCCAACATCGAGCTGCCGTACCCGAGCGTCGGTGCGACGGAGCAGGTGCTGCTCACGGCCGTCCGCGCGAAGGGCGTCACCGAGCTGCGCAACGCCGCCATCGAGCCCGAGATCATGGACCTGATCGCGGTGCTGCAGAAGATGGGCGCGATCATCTCCTACGAGCCCAACCGCGTCATCTTCATCGAGGGCGTCGACTCGCTGCAGGGGTACGACCACCGCGCGATCTTCGACCGCAACGAGGCCGCTTCGTGGGCGTGCGCCGCACTGGCGACCGACGGCGACATCTTCGTCGGCGGTGCCCGCCAGCAAGAGATGCTGACCTTCCTCAACGTCTTCCGCAAGGCCGGCGGCTGGTTCGACGTGCGCGAGGACGGCATCCAGTTCCGCCGCGGCGGCGTGCTCAAGCCCGTCGTGGTCGAGACCGACGTGCACCCCGGCTTCATGACCGACTGGCAGCAGCCGCTGATCGTCGCTCTCACGCAGGCCGAGGGCGAGTCCACCGTCCACGAGACGGTGTACGAGAACCGTCTCGGCTTCACCGACGCCCTGAACCTGATGGGCGCCGACATCGTCGTGCACCCCGACGGCATCGACGCCCCCGCGCGCCGCGTTCCGCGCCGTGCCCTGGAGCAGGCTGCCGTCATCACCGGCCCGACGCCTCTCCACGGCGCCGACGTGGTCGTGCCCGACCTGCGCGGCGGCTTCAGCTACGTCATCGCGGCACTCACGGCCGAAGGCGAGTCGGTCGTCCGCAACATCGGCATCATCCGCCGCGGGTACGAGAAGTTCCTCACCAAGCTCGAGATGCTCGGTGCCGACTTCGACGTCATCGGGTGATCCCGTGACCTCCCGCCGACCGCGCGCCTCGAGCGAGAAGACGCGCCCGAGCCTGTTCTGGCCGCTCGCGGCGATCGTGATCCCGCTCATGGGCCTCGTGTTCAAGATCGAGGTCGAGAACGGCGAGAAGCTGCCGCGAGAGGGCGCCTTCGTGCTCGCCCCCAATCACGTGAGCGAGATCGACCCGCTCGTGGTGGCCATCGCCGTGTGGCGGATGGGCCGTGCGCCGCGGTTCATGGCGAAGGAGAGCCTGTTCCGCGTTCCCGTGCTCGGCTGGGTGCTGCGCCACACCGGAATGGTGCCGGTGTCCCGGGCGACGTCGGCGGCGGCCGCCCGTGCGACGCTCGAGTCCTCCGAGACGCTGGTCCGCCACGGTCGCGGCGTCATCGTGTACCCCGAGGGATCGCTCACCCGCGAGCCCGACCTGTGGCCGATGCGCGGCAAGACCGGTGCCGTCCGCCTCGCCGTCGCCGGCGGCATCCCGATCATCCCGATGGCGCAGTGGGGAGCGCAGCAGGTGCTGCCCCGCTACGGCAAGCTCAAGCTCTGGCCGCTCCGCCGGCGCGTGCGTGTGATCGTCGGCGACCCCGTCGACATCTCGGCCCACGCCGGTGCCGAGACGTCGCAGAGCGCGCTGGTCGCGGCCACCGACGTGGTGATGGCCGACATCGCCGGACTGCTGTCGCAGCTGCGCGGCGAGCCCGCCCCCGCCACGCGGTGGAACCCCGCCGACCACGGGCAGAAAGAGACGGGTCGCCTTGAGCCGTAGGCAGGATTCCGCGCGGCCGCGGGTCGCCGTCGTCGGCGCCGGCAGCTGGGGCACGACGTTCGGCAAGATCCTCGCCGACGGCGGCGCGCACGTCACGATGTGGGCACGGCGGCCGGAGCTCGCGGGCGAGATCCAGGAGGGCAAGCGCAACAGCGAGTACCTCCCGGGCATCAACCTGCCGCGCGACATGCATGCCACCCATCACCTGTCCGAGGCTCTCGACGGCGCCGAGCAGGTGTACCTGTCGATCCCGAGCCAGGCGGTGCGGCAGAACCTGAAGGCCGTGCGCCCGCTGATCACCAAGACCGACGCGCCGATCGTGTCGCTCATGAAGGGCGTCGAGCGTCGCACCGGTCTGCGCATGAGCCAGGTCATCGAGCAGGAGCTCGGGTGCGACCCCGCGCGCATCGCGGTGGCCTCCGGGCCCAACCTCGCCCTCGAGATCGCGCGCGAGCAGCCCACCGCCGCGGTCATCGCCTCGACGAGTCAAGAGACGGCGGAGGCCGTCGCCCGTCGCGCCCGCAACAAGTACTTCCGCACGTTCGTGAACACCGATGTCATCGGCACCGAGTTCGGCGGCGTGCTCAAGAACCTCATCGCCGTGGCGATCGGCATCGTCGACGGCGTCGGCTACGGCGAGAACACCAAGGCGTCGATCATCACGCGCGGCCTCGTCGAGATGACGGACTTCGCGGTCGCGTTCGGCGCGCAGCCCGAGACGCTGCAGGGCCTGGCCGGCCTCGGCGACCTGATCGCGACGTGCCAGTCGCCGCTCAGCCGCAACAACACCGCCGGGCGGCTGCTCGGCCAGGGCTACCGCTTCGACGACGTGGTCAAGCAGATGAACCAGACGGCGGAGGGGCTCGCATCGGTCGCGCCCATCCTGCAGCTGGCGCGCGAGGTCGGCGTGCAGATGCCGATCGTCGAGCAGGTCAAGATGGTGCTCGACGGCACCATGAACCCTCGAGACATCGCGCCCCACCTGACGACAGACGACGACACCCCCCAGGGGGAGAGGACGCAGAATGGACAAGCCGGCGGTGGCGGTGCTCTTTGGCGGTCGATCCAGCGAGCACTCGATCAGTTCCGCAACGGCGGGCGGGGTGCTGCGGGCGATCGACCGTGATCGCTACCGTGTGATCCCGATCGGGATCACACGCGACGGCGTGTTCGTCCTGGAGGACGACGACCCCGACAAGTTCGCGCTCGACGCCGACCGGCTCCCCGAGGTCGCCGACAACGGCACCCGCGTGGTGTGGCCCGAGGGCGGCTCCGACCGGACGCTGCGGGTGCGCCGCGCCGACGGCACTGTCGAGGACCTCGGCCGCCTCGACGTCGTGCTGCCGATCCTGCACGGCCTGCACGGCGAGGACGGCACCGTCCAGGGCTTCTTCGACACGCTCGGCATCCCGTACGCGGGCGGCGGCGTGCTCGACTCGGCGCTGTGCATGGACAAGCACTTCATGAAGATCGTCCTCGCGGCCGCCGGCGTGCCGGTCTCGCCGTGGGTGACGGTCACGCGTGCCCGGTGGGAGAGCGACCCTGACGGCGTGCGGGTGGATGCCGCAGCCCTGGGTGAGCCGTCGTTCGTGAAGCCCGCTCGCGCGGGGTCGAGCGTCGGCGTCTCGAAGGTGCACGCGGCCTCCGAGCTGGACGCGGCGCTCGAGCTCGCGTTCGCCGAGGACGACAAGGTGCTCATCGAGTCCGCGATAATCGGCCGCGAGGTCGAGGTCGCGGTGCTGGAGGGCCGCGGCGGCGCGGGGGCACGGGCATCCCTTCCCGGCGAGATCGTGCTGACCACTCGCGAGTTCTACGACTTCGAGGGCAAGTACCTCGGCGGTGACGGCGCCGATGTGGTGTGCCCCGCCGACCTGACCGACGCCGAGATCGCGGCGATCCAGGACCTCGGCATCCGCGCGTTCGACGCAGTGGACGGTCGCGGGCTGGCGCGGGTGGACTTCTTCCTCACCGCGGACGGCCTGTACGTCAACGAGCTCAACACGATGCCCGGATTCACGCCGATCTCGATGTTCCCGAAGTGCTGGATCGCGTCGGGCATGACCTACCCGGAGCTGATCACCGAGCTGATCGACACCGCCCTCGAGCGCGCCGCGGTCGCGGTCTGACGTCGCGCGACGGCACGTCAGCCGTTGTCGGCCGTCGCGTCCTGCAGCAGTGTCTCGGTGTTGGTGCACGCCGAGACACTGGTCGTGGCGTTCTGCACGACCCGCTCACCCAGCTGGGTGAGGGCCTCGTTGGGCGACACCGTCTCGTTGTCGATGAACACCTCGACGGCGGGCTCGCGTCCGTAGGTGGTGACGAGGTACTTCGGCGCCTGCGACTCGTCGACGACCCAGTCGACGCCGCCGAGCGTGATGCACTTGGCCTCGGTGGGGCCGGGGGCGGCGACCCCGCAGCGCAGCAGGATGGCCGAGCCGTCGTTGCCCCACGCGCCCGTCGCCTGTGCGTCGGTCCAGATGCGCGACTGGCCGTCGACGGAGCCCGGCAGCCGCACGCTCACCTCGGCGCACGCCGGGTCGTTCGCCCCCTCGGCGGGGACCATGTCGACCGTCGTCGAGCAGCCGGCGAGACCGATCGTCGCGACGACGGTGAGTCCGGCCGCGGCCAGGGAGGGGATCAGACGCACCGTTCCAGGCTAACCCGGCCGCGACGCGGTGCCGGACGGCGCGGGCGTGACGGCATCCCGATCCGTGACGGCATCCCGATCCGTGACGGCATCCCGATCCGTCACGGCATCCCGACCCGCGACGGTAGCGTGGACGGATGGTCGACGAGCACGCGGATCCGACGGTGGGGGCGCTGAGCGAGGGGACGATCCTCGGGCGCATCCTGGAGCGGCTGGGTGGGTCGAACGCTCTCGTGGGTCCCGGAGACGACGCGGCCGTGATCGCCGCCGCCGACGGCCGCGTGGTCGCGACGGTCGACACGCTCGTGCACGGCCCGGACTTCCGGCTGGCGTGGTCGGGCGCCTACGACCTCGGCTACAAGTCGGCGGCGGTGAACCTGGCGGACGTCGCCGCCATGGGCGCCACGCCCACGGCCCTCCTCGTCGCTCTGGCGATGCCCGAGGCCACGCGCCTGTCGTTCGTGACCGGGATCGCCGACGGCCTGCGCGCCGCGTGCCGGGAGCTCGCACCGGGCTGTCGCGTCGAAGGCGGCGACCTCACGGTGTCCGACACGCTGACTGTCGCGGTCACGGCTCTGGGCGCGCTGGCCGGACGCGCGCCGGTGCTGCGGTCGGGGGCGAGTCCCGGCGACGTCGTGGCGGTCGCCGGCGAGTTGGGGCGTGCGGCACGCGGGCTGCGGGTCCTGTTCGAGAGGTTCACGGATGCTGCCGGTGACCCGGTCGCGGTCGACGAGAGCCTGCTGTCGCCCGACGAGCGCGCGGACCTCGCCGCGCAGCTGCGTCCGTCGCCGCCGGTGGCGCTCGGCCCGATCGCGGCCGACGCGGGCGCCACGGCGATGATGGACGTGTCGGACGGACTGCTGCTGGACGCGTCACGGATGGCTGCGGCATCCGGCGTCAGCATCGCGCTCGAGACGGCCACGCTCGGCGGCGACGCCCATTCTGCGCTGACCGGGGGCGAGGACCACGCGCTGCTGGCGACGTTCCCGCACGATCGCCCGCCGCCGGCCGGCTTCCGCCGTATCGGCCGCGTGGTCGCGCAGGGCGCCGACCCGGTGCTCGTCGACGGCGCCCGCTACGAGGGCCGCACCGGCTGGGATCCGTACCGCGACTGGGACGCGCGCACCGGCTGAGTCGGCATGCCGACGATGGCGCCGTCGCCCGCTACGGTGGCGGGATGCCCCTTCTTCTTCCTCGCTCGACGCCCGAGCAGCAGGCTCTCCCGACCGCGGCGATCGAGCGCCTCGTGGCCGCCCTCGGGCGCATCGCCCACGTCCACACCGTGACTGTCGTGCGCCACGGTCACGTGGTCGGTGAGGCGACCTGGGCGCCGTACGAGCGCGAGGGGCGGACCGCGATGTACTCGATCAGCAAGAGCTTCACCTCGATGGCGGTGGGCATGGCGATCGGCGAAGGACGGTTCGGGCTCGAGGACCGGGTGATCGACCTGCTGCCCGACGCCGTCCCTGCCGAACCGTCCGAGCATCTGGCGCAGCTGTGTGTGCGGCACCTGCTCACGATGACCACCGGGCACACGTCCGAAGTCGAGCTGTGGGACGGCGACTGGGCGCGCGAGACCCTCGCCGCCGAGCTGGTCCACGCGCCGGGCACGCACTGGATGTACAACACGCCGGCGACGTACCTGCTCTCGCTCATCGTGCAGACGCGCACCGGCGAGCGCGTGCTCGACTACCTCCGTCCGCGGCTGTTCGACCCGCTCGGCTTCGTCGACCCGCTCTGGCTGCAGAGTCCCTCGGGAGCGGATGCCGGCGGCTTCGGCCTCTCCATCCGTCCCGAGGAGCTGGCGGCCTTCGGTCAGCTGCTGCTGCAGCGCGGCAGCTGGAAGGGTCGTCAGCTGGTTCCCGCGGAATGGGTCGACCAGGCCACGCGATGGCAGGTCGCGAACGGTCCGGGCGAGTCGGACTGGAACCAGGGCTACGGCTTCCAGTTCTGGCAGTGCCGTCACGGGGCGTACCGCGGCGACGGCGCATTCGGTCAGTACGTGGTGGTGATGCCCGAGCACGACGCGGTCGTGGCGATCACCGGCGGCCTGCCCGACATGCAGCTGCCGCTGGACGCGGTGTGGGCGGAGCTGCTCCCCGCGTTCGACGCGGTGCCCGCGGGCGTCGACGAGGGGCCGGCCGTCGTCGTCCCGACCGAGCCGATCCCGGCGCCGGACGGCGACGTGCGTGATGCCGAGGTCGCCTTCGAGTACGAGGGCGGTCCGGTGCGCCGGCTGCGCGTCGCGGGCGGTGTGCTCGCGATCGACGAGCACGAACTGGCGTTCCGGCCGGGGGAGTGGACTGTCGCGGTGTTCCCCGCCGATCCCGCGGCGGGCCGCTTCTGGTACGGCGACAGGGTCGCCGTCGGTGGCGGCTGGAACGGCGACGGGTTCGCGGCCGAGCTCCGACTGCTCGGCGACGCGTCGACGCTCCGGCTCGTGCTCGACGGCGCAGGACGCCTGTCGATCACGCAGGACGTCGGCTTCGACGGCCCCGACGTGTGGCAGGGGGACCCGACTCAGGCCGTGGTCGCCCACCAGAGCGTGGTGTCGCCGTAGCGCTTCGAGCGTGACGCGACGAGCCCGTCCGGCAGGGCGGGCTCCGGTGAGCGCGACGCGCGTTCGATGACCACGTCGCCTCCCGCCGCGACGAGCGGAGCCACGAGCGCGAGCGTCGCCGCGAGCTCTGTCTCGCCGACGTCGTACGGCGGATCGAGGAACACCAGGTCGAAGGATCCGCTCGCGGTGCGCAGATACGCGTCGGCCGCGGACCGGTGCACGCGGATGACGACGTCGGCGCCCACCGCCTTGGCGACCCGCGCGGCGTTGCGCTGGGCGACGGTGGCCGCGCGCGGCGCCTTCTCGACGAGATCGATGGATGCCGCACCCCGGCTGGCCGCCTCGAGCCCGAGCGCGCCCGAGCCGGCGTACAGGTCCAGCACCGCCGCGCCGCGCACCGCGTCGGCGGACTCGAGGGCGCCGAAGAGGGACTCGCGCACGCGATCGCTGGTGGGACGCGTGCCGGCGTCCGGGACGTCGAGGGCGAGCGAGCCGGCGCGGCCCGCGATGATGCGCGTCACCCCCTCACGATAGCCCGCGCGCCCCGCGGGTCGGGGCACCGTGCGGGCACGCTCCCGCGTCGCCGCGGGTCGGGACCCCGCGATAGCCTCGGATCATGACGTCCTTCAGCCTCGATACGCGTCTGGGCGGCGCGATCGGCGGCAAGACGGCGGCTGCCCTGGAGCGCGCCTTCGGCATGGCGACGGTCGGCGATCTGCTCGTGCACTACCCGCGACGCTACGCGCGGCGCGGCGAGCTGACGCCGATCTCGACGCTGCCGATCGGCGAGCCGGTGACGATCGTCGCCGAAGTGCGCCGCGTGAGCGAGCGGCGCATGAAGAACCGCAACGGCTCACTGCTCGAAGTCGTCATCAGCGACGGCAACGGCGAGATGTCGCTGACGTTCTTCAACCAGGCGTGGCGCGTGCGCGACCTCAAGCCAGGACGGCAGGGGATCTTCGCGGGCAAGGTCGGCGTGTACCGCGGGGCGCAGCAGCTGGCCCACCCCGACTACGAGCTGTTCGACGACGAGGATGCCGCGCGGCTCAAGGCTGCCGAGAACGTCCACCTGCCGATCCCGATCTATCCCGCGACCAGCACAGTCGCGAGCTGGCAGCTCCAGAAGACGGTCGAGCTCGTGCTCGACGGCCTGGGCGAGATCCCCGAGCCGCTTCCGCCCGAGGTGAGGACGCGGCACGATCTGCTCGAGGCGCGCACGGCGCTGGAACGCATCCATCGTCCGTCGGAGTTCGACGAGATCGAGCAGGCGCGCGCGACGCTGCGTATGCAGGAGGCGTTCGTGCTTCAGGTCGCGCTGCTGCAGCAGCGCGCCTTCGTGCGCGCGATGTCGGCCACCCGTCGCACGCCCGGGTCGCTCCTGGAGCGGTTCGATGCCGCGCTGCCGTTCCCGCTCACACCCGATCAGGTGAGCCTGGGCGACCAGATCGTGCACGACCTGCAGGGCGAATGGCCGATGAACCGGCTCGTGCAGGGCGAGGTCGGTTCGGGCAAGACGCTCGTGGCGCTGCGTGCCATGCTGCAGGTCGCCCAGGACGGCGGCCAGTCCGCACTGATCGCGCCCACCGAGGTGCTCGCCGCTCAGCACGTGCGTTCGATCGCGCGCATGCTCGGTCCGCAGCTCGCCCCGGAGCTCATGCCGACGCTGCTCACCGGCCAGCTGCCTGCCGCCGAGCGCCGCAAGGCGGCGCTGCGCGCGGCATCTGGCCAGGCGCGGATCGTGGTGGGCACCCATGCCCTGCTGAGCGAGAGCACGACGTTCGTCGATCTGGGTCTGGTCGTCGTCGACGAGCAGCACCGCTTCGGCGTCGAGCAGCGTGAGTCGCTGCGGGCGAAAGGGTCGGCGCCGCACGCGCTCGTGCTCACCGCCACCCCGATCCCGCGCACCGTCGCGATGACGGTGTTCGGCGACCTCGACGTCTCGACGATCCGCACGATGCCTGCCGGCCGCGCCCCGATCGAGACGTTCGTCGCTCCGCTCGCCGAACGCCCGGGCTGGTTCGGGCGGGTGTGGGAGCGCATCGCCGAAGAGGTCGCGCAGGGCCGTCAGGCGTTCGTCGTGTGCGCGGCCATCGATGCCGAGGCGCTGACGAAGGACGACACGGCCGACGAGCCCGCAGGCGACGCCACGGGCGAGGCCCCGCGCACGCGGTGGGGCGTCGTGCAGGTCGCCGACCTGCTGTCGCGGCACTCCTCGTTCGCAGACATCCGCGTCCAGATCCTGCACGGCAAGATGCCCTCGGACGAGAAGGATGCCGTCATGCAGGCCTTCGCGCGGGGCGACGTCGACGTGCTGGTCGCGACGACCGTCGTCGAGGTCGGCGTCGACGTGCCCAACGCGTCGACCATGGCGATCCTCGAGGCCGACCGCTTCGGCGTCTCGCAGCTGCATCAGCTGCGCGGCCGCGTCGGCCGTGGCGGCGTGCCCGGCCTGTGCCTGCTGGTCACCGAGGCGCCGCAGGGCTCGCCGGCCCGCGACCGCGTCGAGGCCGTCGCCTCGACCCTCGACGGCTTCGCCCTGGCAGAGGTCGACCTCGAACTGCGCGGCGAGGGCGACGTGCTGGGCGACGCACAGTCGGGCGCGCGCTCGTCGCTGCGCCTGCTGCGGGTCGTCAAAGACGCCGACGTCATCGCCGAGGCGCGCATCGCTGCCGAGCAGGTGCTCGCGGACGACCCGGCGCTGGACCGCAATCCGGGCCTGGCTGCCGCGCTCGAGCACAGCGTCGGCATGGCCGAGCGGGCCGCACTGGCCAAGAACTGACGCGTCGGCGCACCCGTCTCGGGCCAGTAGGCTGGTCGGCATGAGCAGCCGGATCGCCGTCGTCCCGGGATCGTTCGATCCGCCGACCCTCGGTCATCTCGATGTCATCCGCCGTGCCGCGTCGCTCTACGACCAGCTGCACGTGCTGGTGGTGCACAACCCCGGCAAAGAGGCGATGCTGCCGATCGCGCAGCGTCAGTCGCTGCTGGAGCAGTCGATCGCGGAGAGCGGGATCGAGGGCGACGTCGTGGTGGCGTCGTGGAGCATGGGACTGCTCGTGGACTATGCGACCGACGTGGGCGCCGGCGTGCTCGTGAAGGGCATCCGCTCGCAGGTCGACGTGGCCTACGAGACGCCGATGGCGATCGTCAACAGGCACCTGGCGCACGTCGAGACGGTGTTCCTGCTGCCCGATCCCGCGCACGCCCTGGTGTCGAGCTCGCTGGTGCGCCAGGTCGCCTCACTGGGCGGCGACGTCTCGCCGTACGTGCCCGCAGCGGTGGCGCGGTTCCTCGACACGGGCGCTCGCGGCATCTGACCCGTGAGCCGCGGCTAGGCTGGGTCCGTGGTCAGAAAGCATGTGACAGGTCCGTTCGCGATCCCGGTCCGCGATCTCGTGCATCGTCCCGGCGAGATGCGCGAGCACTCCTTCGAGGTCCCCGTTCCTGAGAAGTGGGGCGAGGGTCTCGTCTCGGTCGCCGCGGGCGAGCAGGTCGCCGTGGAAGTGCGCCTGGAGTCGGTGCACGAGGGCATCCTCGTGTCGGGCGACGTCGACACGGAGTACTCCGGGGTGTGCGGTCGGTGCCTCACCGACATCGCCCAGGGGCTCCAAGTCGAGTTCCAGGAGCTTTTCGCGTATCCTGGAGAAGACGAAGCTGACTTCGAGGTTCAAGACGACCACGTGGATCTTGAAACTCTGGTCAGGGAAGCGGTCGTCCTGTCGCTTCCATTTCAGCCGGTATGTCAGCCGGATTGCCCCGGCCTTGATCCGGCCACGGGTGAGCGACTGACCGAGAATGCCGGTGCAGAGCTGAGCCAGCCGGCCGATCCACGATGGGCCGCGCTCCAGGACTTCACCCCAGACGTTCCCCGCTCACGCGGGGATGATCCGACAGAAGAGAGTTAGCCATGGCAGGTAACCCCCCGAAGCGCAAGGTTTCCCGTTCGAACACCCGCTCGCGTCGCGCGCAGTGGAAGGCCGAGGCCCCCACGCTGGTCAAGACCGTCGAGAACGGCAAGACCGTCTACAGCCGTCCGCACCAGGCCAAGGTCGTCACCGACTCGCAGGGCACCGAGCTGTTCCTCGAGTACAAGGGCCGCAAGGTCGCCGACGTCTGATCGTCGCACTGACGTGACCGACGTCACTGCCGAGCGCCTGGCGCTCGCAGAACTCACACAGAAGCTCGGGGTCGATATCGATCCCGAGCTTCTGTCGCTGGCGCTCACGCATCGTTCGTGGGCGTACGAGAACGGGCAGGTCCCGCACAACGAGCGTCTGGAGTTCCTGGGCGACTCGGTGCTCGGCCTCGCCGTGACGGTGCGCCTGTACACCGGGCATCCCGAACTCGACGAGGGCGCGCTCGCCAAGCGGCGCGCGAGCGTCGTGTCGACCGTCGCCCTCGCCGAGATCGCCCGCGGCATCGACCTCGGTCGGCACCTGCTGCTGGGGCGCGGCGAGGATCTCACCGGCGGCCGCGACAAGGACTCGATCCTCGCCGACACGATGGAGGCCGTCTTCGGCGCCACGCACCTGTCCGCCGGATCGGATGCCGCCACCGCCCTCGTGCTGCACCTGGTCGAGCCGCTGCTCGCAGACCCCGAGCGCTACGGCGCCGCGATGGACCCGAAGACCGCGCTGCAGGAGCTCGCCGCCCACGGCGGCATGCTGCCGCCGTCGTACTCGGTGACCTCGACCGGCCCCGACCACGACCGTCAGTTCACGGCGACGGTGTCGGTCGGCGACCTCACCGCGGACGGCACCGGCACGAGCAAGAAGCACGCCGAGATGGCCGCCGCGCTCACCGCGTGGCGAGAGCTCACCGGGCGTGCCTGAACTTCCCGAGGTCGAGGTCGTCCGCGCCGGTCTCGCCCCTGCCGTCACCGGCGCGACCGTGCTCGGGGTGTCGGTGCTCGACGAGCGTGCGCTCACCCGCCACCCGGGCGGCGGGGCGGACTTCGAAGCTGCCCTCACCGGTCGGCGGATCCGCGCGTCCGTGCGCCGGGGCAAGTTCCTGTGGCTGCCGCTGGAGCCGCAGCACGGAACCGGTCCTGCGTCCGAGGCCGTCGTCGGACACCTCGGCATGAGCGGCCAGCTGCTGCTGCGTGCGCCGGGTGCGGCTCCCGAGCGGCACGAACGCGTCCGCATCGACCTCTCGCACCCCACCCACGGTGAGGTGTCGGTGGTCTTCGCCGACCAGCGCACGTTCGGCTCGCTCGCGATCGACGACCTCGTGGCGACGCCCGATGCGGCGGCCGGCGGTTTCGGCGGGGAAGAGGCATCCGTTCCCGCGCAGGTCGCGCACATCGCGCGCGATCCGCTGGATCCGGCGTTCTCGGATGCCGGGTTCCGCCGCGCGCTGGCGCGCAAGGACTCCGCGATCAAGCGCGTGCTGCTGGATCAGACGGTGATCAGCGGCGTCGGCAACATCTATGCCGACGAGTCGCTCTGGGCGGCCCGCATCCATCCCGAGACACCGGCCCGGGGGCTGTCGACCCGCGCCGTGAACCGCGTGCTCGGCGAAGTGCGCCACGTGCTCGACAAGGCGCTGGCCGAGGGCGGCACGAGCTTCGATGCCCAGTACGTCAACGTGAACGGCGAGGCCGGCTACTTCGCGCACTCGCTCAACGCGTACGGCCGCACCGGGGAACCGTGTGCCCGATGCGGCCGTCCGATCGTTCGCGTGTCGTTCACCAACCGGTCGAGCCATTTCTGCGCCCACTGCCAGCGGCGGGCGAGAGGCTGATCCGGTCGCCGGTCAGAGGTCCAGCACCTTCTTCCACGCGCCCGCGTACGAGGCGGGCACGAAGCCGATCGCCTCGTTGATGTCGAGCATGTGGCGGTTCTCTTCGGCGTTGAACGTCGAGACGCGCGGCGATTGCGGTGCGATCGTGCGCCACCGCAGCAGATTGGCGCACTTGACGATCGTGCCGAGGCGGTGGCCACGGTGCTCCTTGACGACGAGCGTGCCGAACTGCTGCGTGGCACCGGTCGGGTCGTCCGCGATAGCCAGCTCGTTGTAGGCGGCGACGCGGCCCGTCGGCTCGTGGAGCACCGCAGCAACCGAGACGGTGAGCCCCTGGGCCTTGAGCCGGGCGTCCCGCCGCTTCACGCGGGCGGCGTCCCAGTGCTGCTCATCGACGACGAGACCGCCTTGCGGCGTGTCGGTCGACATGCGAGAAAGGGCGTAGGCGAAGCCGTCGATGTACTCCGGCGGTGTCGGCGACGTCCACGTGATCGCCCGGTACTCGTCGCCGGCTGCCGCTTCGGCGTCGCGGAGCATGCGCTCGACGAGCGAGACGTCGCCGGTGAGATCGAACACGCTGTTGCGTTCGACCTGCTCGAGCGTGAACCCGTTCGCCTGCTGCCGCAGCGCCTCGGCGTCGGCCGGGATCGAGCCCCACCCGGTGGGCGCCTCCAGTCGCGGACCGGATGCGTCGGGGCGGTGCAGGGTCCAGGTCTGGATCGTGTCGATCCTGCGCTCGCGCGCTTCGCGCTCGACCTCGGCGAGCAGACGCTCCTCGACGCCCTGGCCGCGGTGCGGCGGGTCGACCATGAGGTCGAACTCGACGGTGCCGGCATCGGCCTGGTTCGAGATGAGCAGCTTGACGACGCCGAGCACGTCGTCGCCGCGGAGGGCGGCGTAGCCGAGCTGGGTCCAGTCGGCCTGGTCCTGCCACATGCCGAGCATCTCTTCGGGCTCTTCGTGCAGGTAGTCGTGACCGGCGTCGTACAGGCACACGGCGTTGGCGATCCGCACCATCTCCACGAACAGGCGGGCGTCGGGGGCATCGACCGTCGCCGGGACGACGACGGGGCTGATGGCGACGACGTCGGCGGCCAGATCAGTCATCGAGCACCTTCTTCCAGGCGCCGCTGTATGCGATCGGCGCGAAGCCGATGGCCTCATTGATGTCGAGCATGGGACGGTTCTCCTCTGCGTTGTAGGTGAGGACGCGCGGCGACGCGGGTGCGACGTCGCGCCAGGCGAGCAGTCCGGCGCACTTGACGAGCGTGCCGAGCTTGTGACCGCGGTGCTCCTTAAGGACGAGGGTGTCCTCCTGATGGGTCGCCTCGGTCCGGTCCTTGCCGACGACGAGCTCATTGAACGCGCAGAGCTCGCCGGTGGCGGTGTGCTGGGCGGTGGTCACCAGCAGCGTCCGGTCCGTGTCGGTGTACCGCGCATCGTGCTCGGCGATGCGGGCGGCATCCCAGACCTCCTCGGCGAACTCCAGTGCGCCGATCGGGGTGTCGGTCGACATGCGCGACTTCATCCACGCGTAGCCGTCGACGTGCTCGGCGGGTGTCGGGGCGAACCACTGGACGACGCGGTAGCCGCCCGATGCCTCCTCGGCGACCGCCAGCAGGCGCTCGACCTCGGCGAACGATCCGGTCAGGTCGAAGGCGCTGCCGCGCTCGACCTGCTCGAGGGTGTAGCCGTGACGCAGGTAGAACCGCGCCGCGTGGTCCTCGGGGATGGTTCCGAACCCGGTGGGCGGCGCAAGGCGCGGCCCGTCGGCCGCGGGGTGCTCGGCCCACGACTGCAGGACGGTGCGGCCGTATTCACGGGCGGCGCGCTCGACCAGTTCGTATGCCGCCGACCCGATGCCCTGGCTCCAGGAGCGGCGGAGCAGCTCGATGATCCAGATGGCGGACGTCGATCCCTCGTCGAGGGGGATGTCGACGCCGACGCGGCCGACCACCTCGCCATCCTGGACGACGATCCAGAAGCGACGGATCTGGTGTTCGCTCGGCTGGTAGTGCGGCAGCAGTTCGGCGGGTGTGATGGCCTCGTCGCCATGGCCGGAGATCTCGCGATAGATCTCATTGCGGACGTCGACCATCGTGATGAAGTCGGCGGCCTCGGGAGCGTCGATCGACGCCGGGACGATGAGGGGTCGGATCTCGACCCCGGTGATGGTGGTCATTGTCGGTGTGTCCTTGGTGTTCGAAGCGGTGGGGGTGGGGTCCGCCGCCCGGTCGAGGGCGGCGGACCCGGTGACGATCACAGGCCCCGCGAGAGGATGACGCCGCGCACATAGGCGCGTTCGCGCTCTGCGGCGTCTTCCTGTCGGCGGAATGCTTCGCTGTGCCGGTCGCGGACGTCTGCGAGCCGGGGTGTGCGCGTGCTCCACAGGAGCAGACGCAGACCGAGGTGCAGTGCGGCGCGGTCCACGAGCGAGATGCGGTCGTCGCGGCTCGGAAGCCGCAGCGTATCGGGCTCGCCCGGTTGGCGCTGCGGCGCGAGGAGTGTACTCATGATGGTTCTTCTTCCGATCGGAAAGGATGCCGCCGGCGGGCGCCGGTGGCGGAGATGCCGTACCGCAGCACGACGGGAGGGAGGCAGGGGGAGAGCGCTCAGCACCCGGACGCGGATGCGGCGCAGCAGACGGTCCTCGCCCCGTAACGGGCAGACTCGTCCCCTGCGGGGATCAGATGGCGGCCGGGAAGCGGCCGCTCAGCACAGCGCCGAAGGAGACGGTCCCCGACGCGAACGCACGAGTCGCTTCGCCATCGCGGGCGGCGACTCCAGTGTTGTCATTGATCATCATCGGTGGACCTCCTTTCTCAACTTCAGACGCGGAGAGTGACGCTAGCGCGGATCTGTCGCCCGCGTCAAGCGTTTTCGCAGATTCGGTGTCTCCACGGCGTGTCGCGGGCTGTGCGAGTCCCCGGCCCGTCTCACGGGATCCGCCGCGCGCTCCGGTAGCGTAGGCGGGTAATCGACCGGGGGCGGAGGGCGCAGCCATGCACCTGAAGAGCGTGACGCTCAAAGGGTTCAAGTCGTTCGCCCAGCCGACGACCTTCGCGCTGGAACCCGGCGTCACCTGCATCGTCGGGCCCAATGGGTCGGGCAAGTCGAACGTCGTCGACGCGCTCGCGTGGGTCATGGGCGAGCAGGGAGCCAAGACGCTGCGCGGCGGCAAGATGGAGGACGTCATCTTCGCGGGCACTGCCACGCGCGGCCCGCTCGGGCGCGCGGAGGTGCAGCTGACGATCGACAACAGCGACGGCGCTCTGCCGATCGAGTACTCCGAGGTGACGATCAGCCGGACGCTGTTCCGCAACGGCACCAGCGAGTACGCGATCAACGGTGAGTCGTGCCGTCTGCTGGACGTGCAGGAGCTGCTGAGCGATTCCGGCCTCGGCCGCGAGATGCACGTGATCGTGGGGCAGGGACGCCTCGACAGCGTTCTGCAGGCGACTCCCGAGGATCGGCGCGGGTTCATCGAGGAGGCCGCCGGCATCCTCAAGCACCGCCGTCGCAAAGAGAAGACCCTGCGCAAGCTCGACGCGATGGAGGCCAACCTCACGCGGTTGAGCGACCTTGCCGGAGAGCTGCGCCGCCAGCTGAAGCCCCTCGGGCGCCAGGCCGAGATCGCTCGCGAGGCGGCGACGATCGCCGCCGTCGTGCGCGACGCGAAAGCGCGGCTGTTCGCCGACGAGCTCGTCGGCCTGCGCGAGGAGCTCGCGTCCCACACCCGCAACGAGCACGAGCGGCATGCGGAGCGCCTCGTGCTGCAGGAACGACTGGACAACGCGCGGGTGCGCATCGAGCAGCTGGAGAACGACCAGCGCTCGGAGGCCGTCGACCAGGCGAGGCGCGTCGCATTCGGCCTCGAGCGCGTGCAGGAGCGCCTGCGCGGCCTCTACGCGCTCGCGGGGCAGCGACTCGCGCTGCTCGGTGATGCCGAGGACGAGGACCGCATCGAGCTCACGACAGTCTCGCAGGCGATGATCGACGAGGCGCGCACCGAGATCGACGAGGTCTCGGACGGGCTCGGTTCCGCTCAGGATGCCGCTGCCGAAGCCGCCCGCGAGGTGATCCGTGCGCGGGCGGAGCTCGACGCGCTCGACGTCGACATCGCGGCGCAGAGCGCCCTGGTGTCGGAGCACGACATGCGGATCACCGCGCTGCGCGGGTCGGCAGAGGCGGCGGCATCCGCCCTCGCAGCCGTGCGCGCGGCCGTGGAACGGCAGCAGAGGGCGCTCGACGCCGCGCTGGCGCGCCGTGCCGAGGCCGAGCAGATCCTCGCCGGCGTGGACCCGGACCTCATGCCCGAGGCGGCCTCCGCCGACCATGCTGCGGCGTACGAGGCCGCGCAGCGCGACGCGTCCGACGCCGAGAGCTCGGTCGCGTCGCTGCGTGAGCGGCTGCACGCCGCCGAGCGCGAGCGCGAGGCGCTCACGGCGCAGACGGCGGCCCTCAGCCGTGCGCTGGACGTGCAGAACGGCGCGTCGTCGCTGATCGCGCAGGGGCTCGACGGTGTGCGCGGACTCGTCGGCGATGCCGTGCAGGTCAAGCCGGGATTCGAAGCGGCGATCGCGGCGGTGCTCGGTCCGCTCGCCGAGGGCGTACTGGTCGACGACCGCGCCGGTGCGTTCGCCGTCGCGGCCGCCGTCCGCGACGCCGAGGCAGGCGTGGTCGACATCGTCATCGCCGATGCCGGCGCGATGACGCCGGCCTTCCCCGCGCGGGACGGAGTCGTGCCGGCGCGCGAGGTCGTGACGGCGCCCGCCGGTGTGCTCGGACTGCTGTCGTACGTGGTCGTCGCCGACGATCTCGCTGCCGCGCAGGCGGCGGGGCCCGCTCTCGCCGAGGCCGAGCTCGGCGGACCCATCACCGTCGTCACCCGCCGGGGCGAGGTGTACACCGAGTACTCGCTGCGCGCCGGCGCGGGCGCGTCGCGGTCTCGTCTCGAGCTCGCCGCCGAGCGGGATGGCGCGGCCGAACGCCGTGACGAGGTCGCGGTGGTCGCCGACGCGCTGCGCGAGGAGCTGACGGCGGCCACCGGCGCCCTGGAGTCCGCCCGGCAGCGGACCAAGACGGCGCTGACCACGCTGCGGGAGCACGACGCCGCGCTGGCCGCCCATGCCGAGCAGCTCAACCGCGCGACGGTGCGCCATGAGGCTGCCGTGGCGGAGTGCGAGCGCCTCGAGGCGGGGCTCGCTCAGGCCGCTTCGGCCGTCGAGGACGCCGAGGGGTCGGCGCGCTCGGCGGATGATCAGCTCACGGCGGCTCTCGAGGCGCCGCGGCCGATCCTCGATGCCTCGGCCCGCGAAGGGATGCTCGCGGCGCTGGATCAGGCCCGTGATGGCGAGATGCGCGCACGGCTGGATGTCGAGACGCTGCGCGAACGCATCCGCGCGGGCGAATCCCGGGTGGTGGCGCTGGAGCGCCAGCGCGAGCGCGAGAAGGAGGCCGCGGCAGAGGCGGCCCGACGCGCGGTCGTGCGCCGCGCCCAGCGCGAGATCGCCGCGGGTGTCGCCGGACAGCTCCCCGCCGTGATCGACTCCGTCGACCGCTCGCTCGCGCAGGCCCGCGCCGAGCTCTCGGCCGCCGAGTCCGAGCGCACCGCGCTGACCGCCGAGCTCGCCGAACTGCGTGCGCAGGAGTCGTCGGTGCGCGAGCGTCTGATGGGGCTCACCGAGAGCGTCCACAGCCTGGAACTGCAGATCCACGAGAAGCGCCTGCATGTGACGGGGCTTCTGGAGCGCGTGCAGTCGGAGCTTGGGCTCGACGAAGACATTCTCATTTCGGAATACGGTCCTGATCAGCCCATCCCGGCCGATGATGCCCTGACCGCGGTGACGTCGGACGACGAGGAAGCCGACACGGACGAGGGGCCGGGGGTAGCGGCATCCCGTCCCTACGATCGCGCGCAGCAGCGCCGGCGACTACAGGAGGCGGAGCGCAAGCTGGCGCAGCTGGGGCGGGTCAATCCGCTGGCGCTGGAGGAGTTCGCCGCGCTCGAGCAGCGGCACAAGTTCATGACCGAGCAGCTCGCCGACCTGACGCAGACCCGCAAGGATCTGCTGACGATCATCGAGGAGCTCGACGAGCGCATGCAGACGATCTTCCTCGCGGCGTTCGAAGACACGCAGGTCGCCTTCGGCGAGGTGTTCCCGATCCTCTTCCCGGGCGGTTCGGGGTCGATCACGCTGACCGATCCGGACTCACCGCTCACCACCGGCATCGAGGTGGCCGTGCGACCGGTCGGCAAGAAGATCGAGCGGCTCTCGCTGCTGTCGGGCGGTGAGCGGTCGCTTGCCGCCGTCGCGCTGCTGACCGCGATCTTCAAGGCCCGGCCGAGCCCGTTCTACATCCTGGACGAGGTCGAGGCCGCGCTCGACGACGCCAACCTCGGGCGCCTGCTGGGGGTGTTCGAACAGCTGCGCGCCTCGAGCCAGCTGATCGTCATCACGCACCAGAAGCGCACGATGGAGATCGCCGACGCCCTGTACGGCGTCTCGATGCGGCAGGACGGCGTCTCGGCCGTCGTCGGCCAGCGCGTCGGCGAACGCGTGGCGTGACGGCATCCGGTCACCGTCTTCCCTTCTGACGAGAGGCTCATCGCATGACCCACCTCCTTCGCGCGGCCGCCGGGCTCGCGGTCGTCGTGGTCGGAGCCGCGACGCTCGCGGGCTGCGCCGTCGCACTGCCCACGATCGTCGGACCGGCCGACTCGTCCTCGCAGTCACCCACCGACGAGACGACCGGCGATGACACCGGCATCGGCGATCTGCCGTTCGACGTGGAGTTCGACGCCGCCACCATGACGCTGCAGTGGACCGACCCGTTCATGGCCGACGCGAACTACACCGTGAGCGCGGCCGACGACGGCAACGGCAGCTGGGCGTACACCGACGCGCGCACGGGCTGCGTGGCGACGTTCTACCAGGGGCTGATCTCGGGCCTGGACACGTCGCTCGACGACAGCGCGCTGACGGACTCCATGCTCGCCCTCGTGCTGACCAGCGACGACGACACCGTCACCGGCGACGATGTCGCGGACTACGCGTACGACGACTCCCTGCCGCTGACCCCGTCCGGCACCGTCGACGCACGCACGATCACGATCTCCAGTGACGACGGCACCACGTGGCTCGACACGGCACGCATGTTCGGCTCGGTGGGCGGAGGCATCTACCTCGGCATCCAGTGCCCGTCCGGACAGGATGCGACGACGGAGCTCGACGTGCTCATCGGCGACGGACTCGCCGCGGTGATCGTCCCCGTCCACTAGCGGCCGCTCGGCGGAGCGGCAGGCGGCGGTCGGTCCGTCGCGGGCCCGCCCCTAGGCTGGAGACATGGCAGAGAGCTCCTGGTCGCTCGGTCGCGCGCTGCGCGGCATGTTCGTCAAGCCCACGATTGACGAGAACACGTGGGAAGACCTCGAGACGGCGCTGCTGACCGCCGATTTCGGGCCCGACATCACCGAGCGGATCGTGGAGGAGCTGCGCGAGAAGGTCGAGCGGTTCCGCACGACCGACCCGAAGGACCTGCAGCGCATGCTGAAAGAGACCCTCGAGGAGCACTTCGCCAAGTTCGACACGACCCTCCGCCTCACCGAGCGGCCCGCGGTCGTGCTGGTGGTGGGCGTCAACGGCGTCGGCAAGACGACGACGATCGGCAAGTTCGCCAAGTTCCTGCAGCGGTACGGCCGCTCGGTCGTGGTCGGTGCGGCCGACACGTTCCGCGCGGCGGCCGTCGACCAGCTCGCCACCTGGGCCGAGCGCGGCGGTGCGGCGATCGTGCGACCGCAGCAGGAGGGCCAGGATCCGGCATCCGTCGCCTTCCAGACGATCGAGTACGCCAAGAGCACCGGCACCGAGATCGTGCTCGTCGACACCGCCGGCCGCCTGCACACGAAGGGCGGGCTCATGGACGAGCTCGGCAAGATCCGGCGCGTCGTCGAGAAGCAGGCGCCCATCAGCGAGGTGCTGCTGGTGCTGGACGCGACGACCGGTCAGAACGGTGTCATGCAGGCGCAGGCGTTCCTGGAGCACGCGGGTGTCACCGGGCTCGTGATCACCAAGCTCGACGGCTCGGCGAAGGGCGGGTTCGTCCTCGCGGTGCAGGAGCGCACCGGCATCCCGGTCAAGCTGCTCGGCCAGGGCGAGGGGATCGGCGACCTCACCGGCTTCACCCCGCACGTGTTCGCGGCCTCGCTCGTCGACTGATCGGGCGCGGCGGCGCGTCCGAATCGCCGCGTTCGCGTGTCCGGACTTTCGCCGACGCCCCCGGTGCGGTTTCATGGGGGCATGGCGATCGAGCACGACTACTTCGGACTCCTCGAATCGGGGCCTGACGGATCGATCTTCTGGTCCGAGAACGTCGACCTGGGTGATCAGTCGGTCACGGTCGACCTGACCGCGCCCGATCAGGACGATGTCTCGCCGGCGGCGCTGGACGTCGCGGCGGCGCTCATCTCGTCGCTGGAGGCCATCGATCTGAGCGCGCGCAACGCGATGGTCAACGAGCTCAACGACCGCACCAGCGAGGTCACCGAGTACATCCTTCAGCAGCAGGAGGCCCTCGGCGACGCGCTCGAGGACGTGCTCGTCGACATCTCGGGCGACGTCCACATGGACGTCATCCGGTCGCTGCAGCTCATGAGCATGACGATCCTCGCCGACGAACACGGCGGATCCGATCCCTTCGCGGTGCTCGAGTACGCACTCGATCCGGACGCCACCGACGACGTGCTGCTGGTCAACCTCGACTCCGACGGCGCGGTCCAATCGGTCACGAGTGCCGACTGACGATGAGACGACACCGGGGTGCTGCCCGCATCGCGATGACGATCGGATGCCTCGCACTGGCGCTCGCCTTCACCGGCTGCACCGCGCCCCCGGCCACGAGCGATGCTGACGAGCCTGCGGCGTCGCAGCCCGCGGATCCGTCCGCCACGGACGAGGCGCAGGCGTCGCCGACCGAGACGGCCACCGAGTGCGTCGACGGTGACTGGACCGCGGATCTCGACGACCTCGTCGGACAGCTGGCCGAGCAGCTCACGTCGACAGGCATGAACGTGACGAGCGCCGACGCGACCGGCACCCAGACCCTCTCGATCGGACGCGAGGGCGTCATGGGCTTCGATGCCGACATGACGTTCGTGCTGGCCGTGGACATGGGCGGCGGCCTCACGATGACTATGACGCAGACCCACGGCGGGTCGCTCCAGGCGGACTGGGAGTGGTCCGACGACGCCACCGCGGACGGCGGCACGGTCCGCTTCTCGAACTTCGAGGACTCCGGCTACGACGTCCAGACCGCGGTCGACATCAACGGGCAGTCCGCCGAGATGCCCATCACGCCGCCGTCGGTCGCCGCGGCGGATGTTCCGACCGTGGTCACGTGCGACGGCGACACGCTCACGACGCACCCGCAGGGATCGCCGTTCACGACGAGCTGGACGCGCACCTGACCCGCGTCCTCGTCCACCCGCGGAATGCCTGACGGGACTGCGACGGAGCGGTCCCGCCGGTCACGAATGCCGACGGAACCGCACCGCCCTCCGGTCGGGGGACCCGGGTTCAGACCGCCTGGGCGAAGCCGCGGTCGACGTGCACGTCCTCGGCGATGTGCGCGAGATGCGAGGGGATCTCGCGCCCCTTCGACAGCATCGACTGCGCCCACAGCCGCCCGGCGCGGTAGGACGAACGCACGAGGGGTCCGGCGAGCACGCCGAGGAAGCCGATGCGCTCGGCCTCTTCCTTGAACCCGACGAACTCCTGCGGCTTGACCCACCGCGCCACCGGGAGGTGACGCGGCGAGGGCCGCAGGTACTGCGTGATCGTGATGATGTCGGTGCCGGCATCGTGCAGGTCCTGCAGTGCCTGCACGACCTCCTCGGGCTCCTCGCCCATGCCGAGGATGAGGTTCGACTTCGTGATGAGCCCGGCATCGCGCGCCTGCGTCAGCACGTCGAGCGAGCGCTCGTACCGGAACGCGGGACGGATGCGCTTGAAGATGCGCGGGACTGTCTCGACGTTGTGCGCGAACACCTCGGGCCTGCTGTCGAACACCTCGGCGAGCAGCGCGGGGTCCCCGTTGAAATCGGTCGCGAGGATCTCGACGCCGGTGCTCGGGTTCATCGCGTGGATCTGCCGCACGGTCTCGGCGTGCAGCCACGCCCCGCCGTCGGGCAGGTCGTCGCGGGCGACGCCCGTGACGGTGGCGTAGCGCAGGTTCATGCGCACGACGCTCTCGGCGACGCGGCGCGGCTCGTCGATGTCGTAGTCGGCAGGCTTGCCGGTGTCGATCTGGCAGAAGTCGCACCGGCGCGTGCACTGCGAGCCGCCGATGAGGAATGTGGCCTCGCGGTCCTCCCAGCACTCGTAGATGTTGGGGCAGCCCGCCTCCTGGCACACTGTGTGCAGCTCTTCGGTCTTCACCAGGGAGTGCAGCGCCTGGTACTCCGGCCCCATCTTGGCCTTGGTCTTGATCCACTCCGGCTTGCGCTCGATCGGGGTCTGCGCGTTGCGGACCTCGAGCCTCAGGAGCTTGCGTCCTTCAGGGGCCGAGGACGGTGTGGATGCCGCGCCCGGCGTCGCGCAGCCGCTCATGCGCCCACCCCCGCGTACTCAGCCTCGAACACGCGGCTCACGGTGCCGATCACGTCTCTCGGGGCGATGTCGGCGCCGACGATCTCGCTGATCGTCGTGACGCCGGCATCCGTGATCCCGCACGGGATGATGCCGCGGAATCCAGCGAGGGTGTTGTCGCAGTTGAGGGCGAAGCCGTGCATCGTGACGCCGCGCTGCACGCGCACGCCGATGGCGGCGACCTTGTCCTCGCCGAGGGGGCGGCGCACCCACACGCCGCTGCGGCCCTCGACGCGGTAGCCCTCGACGCCGTGCTCGGCGAGGGCGGCGATCAGCAGCCCCTCGAGCCGCCGGACGTGCGCGACGACGTCGACGGGCTCGTGCAGCCGCACGATCGGATAGCCCACGAGCTGGCCGGGGCCGTGCCACGTGATCTTGCCGCCGCGGTCGACATCCACGACCGGTGTGCCGTCGGTGGGCCGCTCGTGCTTGGCCGTGCGCGCACCGGCGGTGTAGACCGCCTCGTGCTCGAGCAGCAGGAGCGTGTCGGGCCGCGTGCCCTGGGCGACTTCGGAGTGGATGCGGCGCTGCAGCTCCCAGCCGTCCAGGTAGGGGACGTAATCGGGGGAGAGGCCGACGGTCTGGATCTCGAGCATCGTGCTCCTTCGCTCTGACGCGATCGCTCGTGGCGATTGATGGATCGCGTCCAACAATACATCCGCCGCGCGTGTCGGACGCCCCGCGTAGCGTGCCGCCATGACACTCGCACCCGGCGCTGAAGCCGACATCTCGCTCGCCCTTCCCGATCGCCCCGGCGCGCTCGCCGACTTCGGCGATGCCCTCGGCCGTGCGGGCGTGAGCGTCGAGGGCGGGGGAGTGTGGGTCCACGACGGGGTCGGCCTCGCCCATTTCCTCGTCACGGACGTCGAGGCCGCAGCGGGCGCCCTCGCAGCGGCGGGGCTCGGGCCGGTCGTGGCCAGTCCCGTCGTGAGCGTGCGGCTCGCGCAGGACGTGCCCGGGCAGCTCGGCGCGTTCACGCGTCGTCTCGGCGACGCGGGCATCCGCATCCTGGTCCAGTACAGCGACCACGATCACCGACTCATCGTCGTGGTGCCCGAATCCGATCGCCCGGCGGCCCGAGAGATCTGCGACCAGTGGGAGCAGGAGCGCGTCGCACGCGGGTCATAGGGTGGCTTCATGTCCACCGAGCCGCGCGCCGGGCGCCCCAAGGCCTCGTCCCGAGAGAACATCGCCGAGGCCGCGTGCGAGCTGTTCCTCGAGCAGGGCTACGAGCAGACCTCGATCGTCGACATCGCGAACCGGGCCGGCGTGAGCCGCTCCAGCTTCTTCAACTACTTCGCGTCCAAATCCGACGTCCTGTGGGCGGGCCTCGACGAGCGCCTCGCCGTGTTCGAGGAGCGGCTCGCCGCCGACGACGAAGGGATGGATGCCGCGGCCGCCGTGCGCCGCGAGTCCGAAGCCGTCGCGCGCGATTTCGCCCCCGACAGTCTGGCGCTCGGCATCGTCAACGCGGTCGCGATGGGGATCGCGGCCGAGTACGAACGCGACGCCGCACTGCGCCGGGCCAGGGTGGCCCGCGCCGCCGCGGCCCGCTTCGCCCGCGGCGGAGCCGACCGCGTGCGCGCCGAGGTCGCCGGCGCCGCGTGGGGCGGCGCCGTGCTCGCGGCGATCGAGGCGTGGGCGCACGACGGCGCCGGTCGCACGTCGCTCCCGCGGTTCCTCGCGCGCGCAGCGGACGCCGCCGAGGCGGTGCGGCCGCAGCCGGGTGGAGAGGTGCGGCAGCTGCGCGTCGTGGCGAGGGCGGAGGACTTCGAGGACGCCCTCGGCTTCTACCGGGACGTGATCGGGATGCCGCAGGCCGAGGCCTACGAGGCCGAGGGCGGCGCGCGCGTGGTGATCCTCGAGGCAGGCCGCGCGACTCTCGAGCTGTCCAACCCGGCGCAGGTGGCGTTCATCGACCGCGTCGAGACCGACGGCGATGCCCCGAGCGACCCGATCCGGCTGGCGTTCGAGGTGGACGACACGGCCGCGGCGACCGCGCGTGCGACCGACGGCGGAGCGATGCTGGAGGCATCCGCGCGCGAGACCCCGTGGCGTTCGCTCAATGCGCGTCTGCGCGGGCCGGCCGGAGTTCAGTTGACCCTGTTCCAGGAGCTCGCTGCGTCGGTCGTTGAGCGAGCGCAGCGAGACGAAACGCAGTGAGCCGCGCTGCGGACTCGACCACTTCGGCGACGTTCGCGTCGTGCCTGTTCTCGAGACCGGCTTGCGACGATGCGTCTTCGCTCGTTCCTCGCTCCGAGGGGCGAGCGGATGGCGGCGGACGTTTCGCGCTGTGCCGGACAGGTCAGGGGTAGAACACCCCCGACACTGGAGGCACCATGACCCCCGATCTGCTCGACGAATTGCTCGACCGCTCGGCCCCCGCGACGCGCGCCGCGGACCCCGCCGGACTGCGGTCGATGATCCACGACGCGTCGCGGCGGGCGAGGCCGCGTCGCCGCCGCAGCATCGGAATCGCCGCGGGCGCGCTCACGGTGCTGCTCCTCGGCGGAGCGGGGGTGGCCACCGCAAGCGGAGACTGGCCGTGGAGTGCGGGGCTGGAGAACCCGGACCGCAGCTACATCTACACGGCGCCGACGTGGGGTCAGTGCGAGATCCGCTTCAGCGGATACGACACGCACAACCTGCTGATCCAGGCGGACGTCAACCGCGTCATCGACGAGTGGTTCGAGAACACCGATGTCGAGGCTGCCGCGGCGCCGTACGTCGGCAGGCACCTGGCGCAGCTGAAGGCGGACCAGGCCGCCCAGGCCGCCGCCGGTGACGAGATCACCGACCCGCGGCTGGCGGATCTGAACGCCTGGACGGCGCATGAGCAGGCGCTCGGTGACGCCCTGTACGAGGAGCTGACGGCGCACGGCTACGATTCCGCCGCGCTCGCGGGCTCGGATGCGCACAGCCAGGTGCACTGCGAGGACGAGGACTGGGGCGGCGAAGGCGGCGACCGATGAGCCGCGACGACGTGCGTCTCACCGCGGCGCTGGGCGCGGCATCCGCCGATCTGCTCTCGTATCTGCAGCGACGCGTCGGATTGGACGACGCACCGGACCTGCTGGGCGAGACGATGGTGGTGGCGTGGCGGCGGGTGCGCGAGCTGCCGATCGAGCCCGAGCGCGCTCGCATGTGGCTGTTCGGCATCGCGCGGGGGACGGTGCTCAACCATGCGCGTGGGGAGCGGCGTCGCTGGGCCCTGGCCGATCGCATCCGTCTGGCCGTCGCAACGGGCGCCCCCTCGCCGGCCGCCGACGAGGGGGCCGAGATCCGGGACGCGATCGCCCGTCTCGATCCCGATCTGGCGGAGCTCGTGCGCCTGGTGCACTGGGAACGGTTCACGATCGCGGAGGCCGCCGGGGTGCTCGGGGTGCCGGCATCCACCGCTCGCGGACGGTACGCGAAGGCCAAGGACGCACTGCGCGTCGCGCTCGGTGCGGACGCCGTGGCGCCCCGTCTCTGAGCAACGGCTGGGAGCGGCATCCGTCGCCGGTAGAATCGGGGCATCATGGCGACTTTCGGCACACTCTCCGACCGGCTCACCGAGACCTTCCGCAACCTCCGCACCAAGGGCAAGCTCACGCCCGCGGACGTCGACGGCACGGTCCGCGAGATCCGGCGCGCGCTGCTCGACGCCGACGTGGCGCTGCCCGTCGTCAAGGAGTTCACCGCCAAGGTGCGCGAGCGCGCCCTCGGCGACGAGGTCAACCGGGCGCTGAACCCGGCCCAGCAGGTCGTGCAGATCGTCAACGAGGAGCTCGTCGCGATCCTCGGCGGCGAGCAGCGCCGGCTCCAGTTCGCGAAGAACCCGCCGACAGTCATCATGCTCGCGGGCCTGCAGGGCTCGGGCAAGACGACCTTCGCCGGCAAGCTGTCGCGCCAGCTCGCGAAGGACGGGCACACGCCGCTCCTCATCGCCGCCGACCTCCAGCGCCCGAACGCCGTGAACCAGCTGCAGGTCGTCGCCGAGCGCGCCGGTGCCGCCATCTATGCCCCCGAGCCGGGCAACGGCGTGGGCGATCCGGTCAAGGTGTCGCGCGACGGCGTCGAGTACGCCAAGCAGAAGCAGCACGACATCGTCATCATCGACACCGCCGGCCGTCTCGGCGTCGACGCCGAGCTCATGAAGCAGGCCGCCGACATCCGCAAGGCGACCGATCCCGACGAGGTCCTGTTCGTCATCGACGCGATGATCGGTCAGGATGCCGTCAACACGGCCAAGGCCTTCCAGGACGGGGTCGACTTCACCGGCGTCGTGCTCTCGAAGCTCGACGGCGACGCGCGCGGTGGCGCCGCGCTGTCGGTCGCCTCGGTCACCGGCCGCCCCATCATCTTCGCGTCTACCGGTGAGGGACTCGACGACCTCGAGGCGTTCCACCCCGACCGCATGGCGTCGCGCATCCTCGACCTCGGCGACATCCTCACCCTCATCGAGCAGGCCCAGCAGGCCTTCGACGAGGAGGAGGCGCTCAAGGTCGCCGAGAAGCTCGCGACCGAGCAGTTCACGCTCGAGGACTTCCTCGGGCAGATGCAGCAGATGCGCAAGATGGGCTCGATGAAGAAGATGCTCGGGATGCTCCCGGGCATGGGCTCGATGAAGCAGCAGCTCGACGACTTCGACGAGCGTGAGATCGACCGCACCGAGGCCATCATCCGCTCGATGACGCCCGCCGAGCGCCGCAACACGAAGCTGCTCAACGGCTCGCGCCGCCTGCGCATCGCGCGCGGCTCGGGCATGACCGTCACCGACGTCAACCAGCTCGTGCAGCGGTTCGACCAGGCCGCGAAGATGATGAAGACCGTCGCCCGCGGCGGTGTGCCGAACATCCCCGGCATGGGGCCGATCCCGGGCGCCGGGCGCCCCGGTGCATCGTCCAAGCGCGGCAAGCAGCAGAAGGCCAAGGGCTCGCGCTCGGGCAACCCCGCCAAGCGCGCCGCCGAGAACGCCGGCATCGCGGCCGAGGCGCCGCAGACGCCGACGGGCTCGGGCTTCGGGCTGGGCGGCGGAGCGAAGGGCGCGCCCACCGAGGCCGACCTCGCCGAACTGCAGAAGATGCTCGGCCGCGGCTGACCGCGGTGAGAGGGACGGATGCCAGGGCCCCGGCATCCGTCAGTTCAATGACCCAGGCTCGCGAGGTGATCGCGCAGGGTCGGCCCTGAGCGGAACTCGCCGACCAGGTGCCGCACCACCTCTCGCAGGTCGCCGTCGGCAGCGTCCGCGACGGCGAGCTGGCGAGAGTAGCTGGCGCCGTCGGTCAGGATCGTCTCTATCCCGGCGAGCTCCCGCGCGCATTTGAGCTCGACCGCGATATCGCGGAGCTCGTCGAGCGTCTCGCGCAGGTGCTCGGACACCGGGCGCTGGGTGCCGAGGTGATCGACGATCACGCGCGCATCGAGCCCGTAGCGGGCGGCGCGCCACTTGTTCTCGCGGATGAACCACGGCTGGATCGTCTCCAGCGGCAGGCCTTCGTCGAGGCGGCGCGAGAAGTGCTCGACGAGCACCTGCACGAGCGCGGCGACCGCCGCGAGCTCGGGGAGCGTCGACATGCCGTCGCACGCGCGGACCTCGATCGTGCCCCAGCGGGGCGCGGGCCGGATGTCCCACCGCACTTCGCTCGCGTCGGCCATGACGCCGGTGCCGATCAGGTCGTCGAGGTAGCCCTCGAACTCGCTCCAGTCGTGCAGCGGCCAGGGGAGTCCGGCCGTCGGCAGCTGCTGGAACACGAGCGCGCGATTCGACGCGTAGCCGGTGCGCTCGCCCGCCCAGAAGGGGCTCGAGGCCGACAGCGCCTGCAGGTGCGGCAGGTACACGGCCAGGGCGTTGATGATCGGGAAGACCTTGTTGACGTCCTCGACGCCGACGTGCACGTGGATGCCCCAGATCATCATGTTGCGTCCCCACCACTGGGTCCGCTCGATGAGCTTGTGGTACCGGGTCTTGTCGGTGACGCTCTGGTCGTACCACTGGGCGAACGGGTGGCTTCCCGCGCACAGCAGATCGACGCCATGCGCGTCGGTGTAGGTGCGCACCGCCGCGATGGCGTCGGCGATGTCGTCGACCGCGGCCGCGACAGTGCCGCCGATGCCGCTGGTCACCTCGACCGTGTTGGTCAGCAGCTCGCCGGTGACCGTGTACCGCTCCAGCGACGAATCCTCTTCGAGAGCGGCCAGCAGCGGCGGCGCCTGCGGGATCAGGTCGCCCGTGGCGGCATCCGCGAGCATCAGCTCCCATTCCAGCCCGACCGACGAGCGGGCCGACGTCGCGAAAGGCACCGTCATGCGCACAGTCTGGCACGCGGATGCGGCAACCCGACCGGTTCGGTGACGAACGATGTCGCGGCGTGGCCGGCCTTCACTCGGGCACGGCGTAGACGTCGACGGCATCCCCATCGATCGTGAAGCGGAGGAGCTCGCCGTCCACCCGGCGTTCGATGACCGCGGGCGCGCCGGCGGCGGGGCACACCGCCTCCGACCAGCCACCGCCGCCGTAGTCCGCCCGGATGAACAGGCAGGTGCCGCTGCCGTCGCTGCGGTCGGCCGTCCACGGATGCACGCGCCACACGCTCTGGTAGCCCTGTGCGGTGGCGCCGTCGAATCCGTTGTCGTCGAGCCAGACCCCGGTGCCCAGCAAGGCGCGGATGGTGAGGACCTGATCCGCGGGGAGGGTGATGCGGGTGCCGACGGCGGGCGGCGAGACGGCGGGCAGTCGGACCACATCGCCGTGCGGCGTCCAGATCTTCTCGCCGACACCCGGGGCCTCGGCGGGCGGCGACTCCTCCGGAGCCCGCGATGCGTCGAACGGGATGATCACCTCGGGCGTCAGGCTCGGGGTCGGTGCGGCGGGAGGCGCCTCGTGTCGCGACCCGAGCTGCGCGGTCACCGCGACGCCTCCCACGACCGCGGCGACGAGGATCGCGGCCGTGCCCGCGGCGATCCAGGTGCGACGCCGCGCGGCGGGCCGGATGCGCTGCGTGCCGGCCAGCAGCAGGTCGCGCATGTCGTCGTGCTCGTGCGGGGACAGGTGATCGTTCACGGCAGCACTTCCATCTGCGCCAGCTCTTCGCGCAGCCGTGACCTGGCGCGCGACATCCGCGATTTGACCGTGCCGATCGGGATTCCCAGTGCGACGGCTGCTTCGCTCTCGCGATAGCCCTGCATCACGGTCAGCACGACGACGCTCTGCTCCTTCTCCGGCAGGCGCCGCAGGGCGGCGAGCACACCGGTCTCGTCGGAGGGGGCGGGGCTCTCAGGCAGCGGCGGTTGGTCGATGCGTCCGAGCAGCGCGCGGTAGCGGCGTCCGGATCGCTCCAGATTGCGCGCCGTGTTCGACACGGTGTTCAGCAGCCACGGCAGCGGCGAGCCGTCGACCAGCCGGACCGACGCGCGACGGCGCCAGAGTTCGAAGAACGCGATCAGGACGGCATCCTTCGCGTCCTCCCGCACGGTGAGCAGTCGCGCCGCCTGCCGGAACAGGCGTGCCTCGTGGCGGTCGAACAGCCGCGCGAGCCCGCGAGGGTCGCCGTCGGTCAGCGCCCTCCAGTCGTCGGCGTCTTCGTCGCTCATACTCTGTAATGTCCGCCCGCGTTCGTTCGGTTCGTTCTGAGGCGTCCTGTCTGGCACAATAGAGGGTCGGAACATGCGCTCGACCCTCTATCCAGCGTGCTGTTCCTCCTCTGAGCTTCCGCCGGGTGTGCACCCCACGCTCCAGGCGATCAGTTCGTCCACTTCCACACATTCAGGAGAATCGTGGCTGTCAAGATTCGTCTCAAGCGCCTGGGCAAGATCCGTGCGCCTTACTACCGCATCGTCGTGGCCGACTCGCGCACCAAGCGCGACGGTCGTGTCATCGAGGAGATCGGCAAGTACCACCCCACCGAGGAGCCCTCGTTCATCGAGGTCGACTCCGAGCGTGCGCAGTACTGGCTGAGCGTCGGCGCGCAGCCGACCGAGCAGGTGCTCGCCATCCTCAAGCTGACCGGAGACTGGGGCCAGTTCAAGGGTGACAAGAACGCGGTCTCGACCGTGAAGACCCGTGAGGACAAGGCTGCGTTCGAGGTCGACGCCTCGAAGAAGTCGGTCATCAAGCCCAAGGCTGAGAAGAAGGTCGAGGAGCCCGCCGAGGCTCCCGCCGACGAGGCGACCGACGCGGCCGACGCCGAGTCCGCCGAGTAATCCGTTGCTCGCCGCCGCGCTCGAACACGTCGTCAAGGGGATCGTCGATCACCCGGACGACGTCCGCATCGACTCGTCCACGTCGCCTCGCGGCGACGTGCTCGAGGTGCACGTCCACCCCGAAGACCGGGGTCGCGTGATCGGGCGTGGCGGCCGCACGGCCAAAGCCCTGCGCACCCTCATCACTGCCCTCGCCGACGGCCGCCGCGTGCGCGTCGACGTGGCGGACGACTGAGGTGGCAGGCGAAGACACCACGGGATCGGGCGAGGACGCCCGCAAGCCCGTGAACGCAGTTCCCCCCACCGGCAAGACGCAGCTCCGGGTCGGCCGCCTCGTGAAGGCGCATGGCCTCAAGGGCGCGATCAAGCTGGAGCTGTACACGGATGATCCGGACGGGCGCTTCGTCCCCGGCGCGACCTTCACGCTGCAGGTGCCGGCATCCTCGCCGTGGCACGGCAAGCCGCTGACGGTCCGCGACTTCCGCTGGATGAACAGCCACCCCGTCGCCTTCTTCGAGGGAGTCGAGGATCGCGACGCCGCCGAGGAGCTGATCCGCGCGATCCTCTGGATCGACGAGGACGCCGAGTCCGCCCCCGTCGAGGAGGATGCCTGGTTCGACCACCAGCTCGTGGGCCTGGACGTCGTCCGCGAGGGCTCCGTGGTCGGCCGCGTGGCACGCGTCGAGCACCTGCCCGCGCAGGACCTGCTCATCGTGCGCGTCGGCGACGACGAGGTGCTGGTGCCGTTCGTGAAGGCCATCGTGCCCGAGGTCGACATCGCGGGCGGCCGCGTCGTCGTGACGCCCCCGGCCGGGCTGTTCGAAGAGCTTCCCGAGGACCCCGCCGACGACAAGCGCGCCGGCACGGGCGACGACGAGTCGCCCGACCAGGACTGACCCTCTCACACGCACTCCCACCCGCCCGTGCAGCAGATGTGATCTGCGGGAAACACGGTGGGACACGGCCTGGAACCTCGGTGCCGGAGCCTGGATGGCATGGGTGATGCCGGCAGCCGGGAGAGCACCGCGGTCAAGACCGTGTGCTCGTACTGCGGGGTCGGCTGCGGCATCGCCGTCACCGCCTCGCACCCCGACGTGGGGCATCCGATCGTCCTGACCAAGGTCGCCGGCGACCGCGAGCACCCGACGAACGCCGGGCGGCTGTGCACCAAGGGTGCGACGCACGCCGAGCTGATGCAGGCGCCCGGACGCCTGGCCACGGCGCTCGTGCGGCCCGCGCGCGGCGAGCCCGCCGTGCCTGCGGCGGTCGCGGATGCCGTCGCCGACACCGCCGCCCGGCTGCGTGCGATCGTCGACGAGCACGGTCCGGACGCCGTCGCGCTGTACGTGTCGGGGCAGATGAGCATGGAGGCGCAGTACCTCTCGAACAAGCTCGTGAAGGGGTACCTGCGCGGCATCCACATCGAGTCGAACTCGCGCCTGTGCATGGCTTCGGCGGGAACCGGCTACAAGCAGTCGCTGGGTGCCGACGGCCCGCCGGGGTCGTACGAGGACTTCGACCGCGCGGACCTGTTCTTCGTGATCGGCTCCAACGCCGCCGACTGCCATCCGATCCTCTTCCTGCGCATGGCCGACCGTCTCAAGCAGGGCGCGCGGCTGATCGTCGTCGACCCGCGGCGCACCACGACCGCCGATCGCGCCGACCTGTTCCTGCAGATCCGGCCCGGCACCGACCTGGCGCTGCTGAACGGACTGCTGCACCTGCTGGTCGAGGCGGGTGACATCGACGAGGCGTTCATCGCTGCGCACACCGAGGGCTGGGAGCGCATGCCCGAGCTGCTCGCTGACTATGCCCCGGCGCGGGTGGCCGAGCTCACCGGTCTCGCGGAGGACGACATCCGCACCGCGGCCCGCTGGATCGGCGAAGCCGGCGAGTGGATGACACTGTGGACGATGGGTCTCAACCAGTCCACGCACGGCACGTGGGCGACCAACGCGATCTGCAACCTCCATCTGGCGACCGGTGCGATCTGCCGTCCCGGCAGCGGGCCGTTCTCGCTCACCGGCCAGCCGAACGCGATGGGCGGCCGTGAGATGGGCTACATGGGCCCGGGGCTTCCGGGCCAGCGCGCCGTGTTCGACGCAGACGACCGCGCGTTCGTCGAGGAGCGCTGGGGCATCGAGCCCGGCTCGATCCGCGCGGAGTCCGGCGCGGGCACCATCGACCTGTTCCGGCGGACAGCGGACGGCGAGATCAAGGCCGTCTGGATCATCTGCAGCAACCCGGTCGCGTCCGTCGCCAACCGTCGCACCGTGATCGAGGCGCTCGAGACCGCCGAGCTCGTGGTCGTGCAGGACGTGTACGGCGAGACCGCGACGTCGGCCTACGCCGACGTCGTGCTGCCGGCGACCCTGTGGGTGGAGTCCGACGGGGTCAGCGTCAGCAGCGACCGGACGATGACCCTCGTGCAGGAGGTGCTGCCGGCGCCGGGCGAGGCGCAGCCCGATTGGCTGACGATCTGCCAGATCGCCCGAGCGATGGGCTTCGAGGGCTTCGACTTCGCCTCGAGCGAAGAGGTCTTCGACGAGATCCGCGGATTCTGGAACCCGCGGACCGGCTGGGATCTGCGCGGCGCGACGTACGAGCGACTGCGACAGGCGCCCGTGCAGTGGCCGGCCCCTCCGGATGACACCGGGACGCGGCATCCGATCCGGTATCTCAACGACGGTGTGAGCCAGACGCTCCACGTCGAGGCCGACGGCAGCGTGCCGCAGCTGGCGTTCGCGACGCCGTCTCGCCGGGCGCAGTTCCTCGCGCGGCCGCACCTGGACCCGGCCGAGCTGCCCGACGACGACTACCCCTGGGTGCTCAACACCGGGCGGCTGCCGCACCACTGGCACACGCTGACCAAGACCGGCCGGGTGGCAAAGCTCGCGAAGCTGCACCCGGGACCGTTCGTCGAGGTGCATCCCGTCGACGCGGAGCTGCACGGCATCGCCGACGGCGACCAGGTCGAGGTGGCCTCGCGGCGCGGCCGGTTCGTCGTTCCCGCCGTGCTCACCGACCGGGTCCAGCCCGGCGGGCTGTTCGCGCCGTTCCACTGGAACGACGAGCACGGCGAGTACGTCACCGTGAACGCGGTCACCAGCGACGCGGTCGACCCGCTGTCGGCACAGCCCGAGTTCAAGTACGCCGCCGTGTCGCTGCGCCGCGTGGGGCCCGCACCGGCCGCCGCCGACGACAGCGCCGAGGTCGAAGCCGCACTGAGGGGAGCGGGTGTCGCGCTGACGCCGCCGGAGCTCACCGACATCGAGGGCGCCTACCTCGCCGGCTTCCTGTCGATGGTGCGGTCGGTCGTCCTCGCTCCGGGTCAGGTGCCGGTGCTGCCGCCCGAGGCCCCGCTCGGCCCCCTCGTACGCGGCTGGTTCGACGGCGTGCTCGCCGGCGCCTTCTCGCGCACAGCGGCGGGAGGAGGGATGCCGGCGGCCGGAGCCTCGGCCGCCGACGAGGTGGTCGTGCTGTGGGGCTCGCAGACCGGCAACGCCGAGGAGTTCGCGGCGGCCGCCACTGCCGCTCTGGGCGCACGAGGCATCCCTGCCCGTGCACGGAGCATGGCCGAACTGCGGGCGGCCGACCTCACCGAGGTGCGGCGGCTGCTCGTGGTGACCTCGACGTTCGGTGACGGTGGGCCGCCCGACAACGCCGCCTCGCTGTGGCACGACCTCATCGCCGACGGCGCGCCGGAGCTGTCGGGCCTGCAGTACGCGGTGCTCGCGATGGGCGACTCGAACTACGACGACTTCTGCGGCCACGGCCGGCGACTCGACGAACGGCTCGGTGAGCTCGGGGCGACCCCGATCCTGGAGCGCGTCGACCTCGAACCGGATGCCGACGCGCCGCGTGAGGCGTGGCTGAGCCAGATCCTGGCGACGCTCGCCGACACCGGGGCCGGCGTCGGCGCCGGGGGTGCGGCATCCGCTTCTCCGATCGTCGGGGGTGCGGCGCCGGCACCGGCCAAGCGTCTGTTCACACGTGCCAACCCGGTCCACACCAGGCTGGTGCGCAACGACCTGCTGAGCGGGCCGGGGTCGCAGAAGGAGGTGCGCCGGTTCGCGTTCGATCTGGCCGACACCGGCGCCGCGTACGAGGCCGGCGATTCGCTGGGCGTCGTGTGCGCGAACTCCGGCGCCGTGGTCGCCGAGTGGCTGGATGCCACCGGGATCGCGCCGAGCGCCGTGGTCGAGCTCGACGGCGAGGAGCGCACGTTCGCCGATGCCCTGCGCACGCGCCTGGACATCACGAAGACCCCGCTGGACCTCGTAAGGTTCGTCGCGGATCGCAGCGGTGACAGCGGGCTGGCGACCTTGTTGCGGCGCGAGAACAAGAGCCGCCTCGACCAGTTCCTGTGGAGCCAGCAGGCGATCGACCTCGTACGCGACTTCCCTGTGAGCGCATCGGCGGAGGAGTGGGCGGGTGTGCTCAAGCGCCTGCAGCCGCGCCAATACTCCATCTCGTCGAGTCCCAAGGCGGACCCCGACACGGTGGAGCTCACGGTCTCGGTCGTGCGCTTCGAGACCGAGACGGGCCGCGCGCGCGGCGGCGTCTGCTCGACGTTCCTCGCCGACGGCGAGTCGCCGGCAGCGCCGGTGTACCTGCAGCGGACGCCGGCGTTCCGGCCGCCGGCCGCGCCCGATACGCCGATGATCATGATCGGCCCAGGCACCGGTGTGGCGCCGTTCCGTGCGTTCCTGCACGACCGGCGCGCCGACGGCCACACCGGGCGCAACTGGCTGTTCTTCGGCGAGCAGCACGCCGCGAGCGACTTCTACTACCGCGACGAGCTCGTCGGGATGCACGACGACGGGTTCCTGACCCGCCTGGATCTCGCGTTCTCGCGGGACCAGCGACAGAAGGTCTACGTGCAGGACCGCATGCTCGAGCACGGCGCCCGGTTGTGGCGCTGGCTGGAGGACGGCGCGCACGTCTACGTGTGCGGCGACGCCGCCCGCATGGCCAAGGACGTCGAGGCGACGCTCGCCACGATCGCGCAGCAGCACGGCGGCCTGGGCGAGGAGGCCGCGGGGGAGTACCTGCGCACGCTCGCTGCCGGCGCCCGCTACGTGCGCGACGTGTACTGACGCGCGCTCCGCCGTCTCGCGTCCCGCTCGTCGACGGCGGCCGTGCATGTCCCGACTCCGCGCCGTCGTGTCCCGATCCCCACTGCACGCGCCGGGGCGTTGTGAGCGAGATCGGGACATGCAGGGGAGTCCGCGCATGCGAGAACGGAGTGGATGCCTCGGGCCGAGGCATCCACTCCGTCCGGGTGGTGGCGTCAGATGCGCTGCTTCGCGAGCGACGCGCGCGGGATCACGTAGACCAGCAGCGTCACCAGCAGCAGTGCGACGTACGCCGCCACGAAGCCGATGAAAGCGGCGGTGTAGCCGCCGGTCGCGAGCTGGGAGGCGTTGAGCACCTGAGGCACGAGGAACCCGCCGTATGCGCCGATCGCGGCGATGAGGCCGAGGGCGGCCGCCGACTTGCGCTGCATGCTCAGCGCCGCGTCCGATCCCGGCTCGATGCCGCGTGCGAGCGTGCGTGCGGCGAAGATGCTGGGGATCATGCGGTATGTCGAGCCGTTGCCCATACCCGTCGCGGCGAACAGCACGAGGAAGCACGCGAGGAAGACGGCGAAGCTGCGCAACGGCATGGTCCACACCAGCGTGAGGGCGCCGAGCGCCATCACGGCGAACGCGCAGACCGTCACCCGCGCACCGCCGAAGCGATCGGCGAGGCGTCCGCCGTAAGGGCGGGCGAGCGACCCGACGAGCGCGCCGAGGAAGGCCAGCGACACGGCGGCCTGGCCGACCTGGATGGTCGAGAACGCGGGGAACTGGTCGGCGATGAGCTTCGGGAACACGCTCGCGAAGCCGATGAACGAGCCGAAGGTGCCGATGTACAGCACCGCCATGATCCACAGGTGCGGCTCGCGCAGGGCCGCCGCGGAGCCGGTGAAGTCCGCCTTGGCGGAGGACAGGTTGTCCATGTACCGCCACGCGCCGAACATCGCCACGAGGATGAGGGGGATCCACATCCAGCCCGCCAGCGAGATGTTGAGCGTCGCCCCGGCGCCGATGGTCACGACGATGGGCACCGCGAACTGCGCGACCGACGTGCCGAGGTTGCCGCCCGCGGCGTTGAGCCCCAGCGCCCAGCCCTTCTCCTTCTGCGGGAAGAAGTAGGTGATGTTCGCCATTGAGCTCGCGAAGTTGCCGCCGCCCACGCCGCCCAGCGCCGCGACCAGCAGCAGCACGCCGAAGGGCGTATCGGGGTTCGAGACGACGACGCCGAGCAGCACCGCAGGGATCAGCAGCAGACCCGCCGACACGATCGTCCAGTTGCGGCCGCCGAAGATCGCGACCATGAACGTGTACGGGAACCTCAAGGTGGCGCCCACCAGGCTCGGCAGCGAGATGAGCCAGAACGACTGCGAGCTGGTGAGATCGAAGCCGGCCGCCGGCAGCATCACGACGACGATGCTCCACAGCTGCCAGATGATGAAGCCGAGGAATTCAGCGAAGATCGACCAGCCCAGGTTGCGCCGCGCGATGGCGCGGCCCTGGGTGCGCCAGAACTCGGGGTCCTCGGCATTCCAGCCGTCGATCCACCTTCCCGCGCGGCGGGTGATGGCACCCGGTGGCGCGGCGAGGGGCGGAGATGCGGCATCCGTCGTCGACGGGGTCACGGTCGTGGTCATGGCGCCTCCCTGTGAACAGGCACTGCGGGTGAGTGTGCCTCCACGCTAGGAAACGGGTGTTTCGGGCCGTCGTGCCGGGCGGTTACCTCTCGGTCACTTCTCGATCACCCCGTCCGCAGGAGGGAGGTGGGGATGCCGTCACACGTCGGTAACACGCGCTCCTTCTAGACTCGAAGCATGCGCGTCGACATCGTCACGATCTTCCCGACGTTCTTCGACGTGCTCGGCGTCTCGCTGATCGGCAAGGCCAGGGACCGCGGCATCCTCGACATGCACGTCCACGACCTGCGCGACTGGACGCACGACCGGCACCGCACCGTCGATGACACGCCCTACGGCGGCGGCGCCGGCATGGTCATGAAGCCCGAGCCCTGGGGCGAAGCGCTGGACGCGGTGCTGAGCGAGGATGCCGTCCTGCTGGTGCCGTCGCCCGCCGGCGAGCTGTTCTCGCAGCCCCTCGCACGCGAGCTCGCCGAGGAGCAGCACCTGGTGTTCGCCTGCGGCCGCTATGAGGGCATCGACCAGCGCGTCGTCGACCACTACGCCGCGCGCGGCCGCGTGCGGCTGGTGAGCCTGGGAGACTACGTGCTCAACGGCGGCGAGGTCGCGGCGATGGCCGTCATCGAGGCCGTGTCGCGCCTGATCCCCGGCGTCGTCGGCAACCCCGAGAGCCTCGTCGAGGAATCCCACGAGCTCGGGATGCTGGAGTACCCGAGCTACACCAAGCCCGCCGAATGGCGCGGCCTGGAGGTGCCGCCCGTGCTGCTCAGCGGCAATCACGGCGCGATCGCCGCCTGGCGACGCGAGCAGAGCCTGGAGCGCACCCGCGCCCACCGGCCGGACCTGCTTGACGGCGCCGCCGCGACGGACTGAGCGCCCCGCTGGGCGCCGTCCCCGCGGTCAGGCGGGGTCGATGACGTCGATGCGGTAGCCCCGCTTGACGACGGTCTTCACGAGATCCGGCGTGCCGAGTGCTTCGCGCAGCCGTGCCACCGCCATCTCGACGGCGTGCGTGCTCTCGCCCGACCGCGGCAGCACGGTCTGCAGCCGCTGCCGCGACACGACGCCGCCGGCGGCGTCGAAGAGTGCGGCCATGAGGTCGGTACCGGTGCGCGACAGCGGGATGTGGCGGCCGTCGAGCACGACCCCGGAGCTGCGCAGCTCCAGGCGCCCCGACCCCGTGTCCAGCGCGTCGGCGTGACCGCCCCCGAAGTGGGAGACGACGGCGCGCACCAGCGCGCCCAGGCGTCCGCGCTCGGCGATGAGCGGCTCGACACCGGCGTCCTGCAGCGGACCGGCCGTGATCGGCCCGACGGCCGCGAGCAGCAGACGACCGCGCCCGGCGCGGTCGACGATCGCGTCGAGCGCGCCCTCGCGGGCCGCAGCGGCCATCCACTCCGCGGCGCCCGGCGCCGACGTGAAGAGCACCGCGTCGACCTCGCCCTGTGCGGCGGATACCACCGAGCGGGCCACCACGGCGGGGTCCGGCGGTGGTCCCCAGCGGTAGACGGTGAGGCTCACGACGTCACCGCCGGCATCCCCGAGCAGTTCATCGAGCCCGTCCGCACCCGAGCCGTGGTGCTGCACGGCGACGCGCCGGCCGGCGACGCCTTCGGCGAGCAGGTACTCGCCGAGCTCGGCCGAGGTCTCGGACTCCGCGACCCAGTCGGCGCTGAACCCGGCCTGCTGGATCGCCCCGCGTGCCTTGGGCCCGCGGGCGACGATCCGCGCCGACGCCAGCGCGGCGTGCAGCTCGTCGGCGAGACCGGCTTCGTCGGCCGCTTCCATCCACCCGCGGAACCCGACACCTGTTGTGGCGACCACGATGTCGGGCGGCGCCGTGATCAGGGTCCGCGTCGCGGCGATCAGCGCTTCGTCATCGATGTGCGGCACGATCGTGAGCGCCGGGGCGTGGCGCACGACCGCGCCGTGGCGTTCGAGCGCTGCGGCGAGCTCGGAGGATCGCCGATCGACCGCGATGACGACGGTGCAGCCGTCGAGCGCGGCCGAGAGGGTGGGGCGGGTGGTGGAGCTCAACGGACGGTGTCACCTGTCATCTCATGCGCGGGGAGCAGCAGTTCGGCGCGGGCGACATCGCCGACGACGATGACCGCGGGATTGCGGATGCCGGTGCGCCCGGCATCCAGCACCGCTCTACCGAGGGTAGTGCGCGTCGTGCGCTGGTCGAGATGGTGGCCCCGCTCCACGATGGCGACCGGCCGGTCGACGTCGACCCCGGCGCGCAGCGCGTCGGCGACGATGCGCGGGATCGCGCTCACGCCCATCAGGATGACGGTCGTGACCTCCGGGTCGCGCAGGGCGGCGAGGGTCGATTCGGTGACCGTGGTCTGCCCGTGGACGATGTGCACGGCAGTCGCGACCCCGCGATGGGTGACCGGGATGCCGGCGGCCTGGGGGACGGCGACGGCGCTGGTCACGCCCGGTATGACGTCGACGGGGATGCCGGCGGCCAGGCACGCCGTCACCTCTTCGCCGCCGCGACCGAACACGAACGGGTCGCCGCCCTTGAGCCGCACGACCTGCTTGCCCTCGCGCGCCCGGTCGACCAGCAGGGCGTTGATCTCGTCCTGGGGCACGGGGTGGTGGCCGGGGCGCTTGCCCACGTCGATCACCTCGGCGTCGGGGCGCAGCTCGCCGCGGATGTCGGTCGGCCCGAGCCGATCCATGACGACGACGTCCGCGGCGGTGAGCAGGCGCCAGGCGCGCAGCGTCAGCAGGTCCAGCGGACCCGGCCCACCGCCGATGAGGTGCACGCGGCCGGTCACGGTGCGCCTCCGTCGCCGACGGGGTCGTCGCATCGGACGAGCACGATGCCCCCGTCGTCCACCGCCGTGGGCCACACGTGGAGGTTGACGGGGTCCTTGCCCTGCGCGTCGAGGCAGATCCCGGTGCGCAGGTCGAACACCTGCTTGAACATCGGGGAGGCGACGGTCGGGGCGTCCTGGCGCGTGCCGACGATCCCGCGCGAGATGACGTTCGCCCGGCTGAAGGGGTCGAAGTTCGACACCGCGTAGACCCGTCCGTCTCGTCCGTCCGCACCTCTCGTGAGGAACAGCGCGATCTGCGTGCCGCCGAGGAGCGCCGCCCGTCCCCGCTCGACCTCGAGGTCCGCGAGGGCGCACACGGGCACCCAGCCGGGCGGCGCCCCGGTCGGCGGCTCCGCGGTCGTCTGCTGCTCGATCAGGGTCATCGGCGCACCTCCAGGGTCGTTCCGGCGATGAGGACGCCGCCGTCGGCGCGTTCGGCCTCGCGCTCCGCAACGGTGGCGGGGCGGGGCTGACCGCGTTCGGCGACATAGGCGAGCGAGGGATCGGGCGTGGTCGGGGCGTTGACGAACGAGGCGAAGCGGCGGAGCTTCTCGGGGTCGTGGAGCGTCGCGGCCCACTCGTCCTCGTACGAGCCGATGTGCGAGGCCATCGCGGCGTCGAGGTCGGCGCAGATGCCCAGGCTGTCGTCGAAGATCACCTCGCGCAGGCCCTCGATTCCGCCGTCGAGGTCCTCGAACCACGGCGCCGTGCGCTGCAGGCGGTCGGCGGTGAAGATGTAGTACATCAAGAAGCGGTCGATCGCGGTGAGCAGCTCCTCGTCGCTGAGCCCTTCCGCCAGCAGTACGGCGTGGCGCGGCGTGAAGCCGCCGTTGCCGCCCACGTACATGTTCCAGCCGGCCTCGGTGGCGATGACGCCGACGTCCTTGCCGCGCGCCTCGGCGCACTCGCGGGCGCATCCCGACACCCCGAGCTTCAGCTTGTGCGGCGAGCGGAGCCCGCGGTAGCGCAGCTCCAGACGCACCGCCATGCCGACCGAGTCCTGCACGCCGTAGCGGCACCAGGTCGAGCCGACGCAGGACTTCACTGTGCGCAGCGACTTGCCGTACGCGTGACCGGATTCGAATCCGGCGTCCACGAGTCGCTTCCAGATCTCGGGGAGCTGCTCCAGGCGTGCGCCGAACATGTCGATGCGCTGACCGCCGGTGATCTTCGTGTACAGCCCGAAGTCCTGCGCGACCTGGCCGATGACGAGCAGTCCCTCGGGGGTGATCTCGCCCCCCGGGATGCGCGGCACGACCGAGTAGCTGCCATCCTTCTGCAGGTTCGCCATCACGTGGTCGTTGGTGTCCTGCAGCGTCGCGTTCTCGCCGTCGAGGACGTGTCCGCCGACGAGCGTCGAGAGGATGCTGGCCAGCGCCGGCTTGCAGATGTCGCAGCCGCGGCCGACGCCGAACCGTTCGATGACCGCGCTGAACGTGGTCAGGCCCGACACCCGGACCGCGTCGAACAGCTGCCGCCGCGACAGGTCGAAGTGCTCGCACAGCGCATCGCTGACCGTGGCCCCGGCCTTCGTGAGCTCGGTGGCGACGAGCTTCTTCACCATCGTCACGCAGGATCCGCACGCGGCGCCGGCCTTCGTGCACTCCTTGATGCCCGCGACGTCGGTGCAGCCCTCTTCGTGCACCGCGTGGCGGATGCGACCGGCGCTCACGCTGTTGCACGAGCAGACGAGCGCGTCGTCCGGCAGGTCGCCGGTCGGCGCCGTCACGCCCCCCTCGGGCATCAGGTAGGCCGCAGGGTCCCCGCCGAGCGCGCCGCCGACGAGTGGGCGCAGCGAACCGTAGGCTGACGCGTCGCCGACCAGGATGCCGCCGAGCAGCGTCTTCGCGTCGTCCGACAGCACGAGCTTCTTGTAGACGCCGGCCACCGGATCGGCGTAGACGACGTCGAGGGCGCCGGGCGTCTCGGCGAACGCGTCGCCGAAGCTCGCCACGTCGACGCCCGAGAGCTTGAGCTTGGTCGACAGATCGTAGCCGGGAAAGGATGCCTCGCCCCCGAGCAGCCGCGTCGCCGCGACCTCGGCCATGGCATAGCCCGGCGCGACGAGCCCGACGCACTGGCCGTCGTAGTTCGCGACCTCGCCGATCGCGAGGACGCGGGGGTCCGAGGTCTGGCACCCGGCGTCGATGAGTACGCCGCCGCGCGGGTGGACGTCGAGCTCCGCGCCGCGGGCGAGCTCGTCCCGTGGCCGCACGCCGACGGTGAACACGACCACGTCGGTGCGCGCGTACGATCCGTCGCGGAACTCCAGGCCGGTCACCTGGCCGGTGCGGTCGGGGTCGAGGCGGGTCGTGACGGCCTCCGTCTTGACGCCGATGCCCCGCGACTCGATCAGCCGGCGCAGGGCGTCGCCGGCGGGCAGGTCCAGCTGGGCAGACATGAGACGGTCCGACGACTGCACGACGGTGCAGTCGACATCGAGGCCCTGCAGGGCGCCCGCGGCCTCCAGCCCCAGCAGTCCACCGCCGATGACGGTACCCGTCAGGCGACGGCCCAGCTGAGCCGAGCGCTGCTGCACGAACGCTTCGAGCCGTTCGACGTCGTCGAGCGTGCGGTAGACGAAGCAGCCGTCGAGCCCGAAGCCGTCGACCGCCAAGCGCGCCGCGTACGACCCCGTCGCGAGGACGAGCCGGTCGTAGCCGACGCTCAGGCCCGACTTCGTGGTCACGCGTCGTGCGGAACGGTCGATCCGCACGACCGCGTCGCCGCGCAGGAAGCGCAGGCGGGCGTCGTCGAAGAACGAGCGCTCGAGCGTGAGGTCGTCGGTCGACGCGCCGGCGAAGAATCCGGTGAGCCCGACCCGGTCGTACGGATGCCGGTCCTCCTCGCCGATGAGCGTCACGTGCCAGCGCTCGTCGGCGCGGCTCAGGAGGCTCTCGACGAAGCGGTGCGCGACCATGCCGGCGCCCACGACCACGACGTGCGTGCCGAGGGCGGGCAGGGTGGTCATGTCGTCACGGTACGCGGGCGATGTTGCATCGGTGTCAGCGTCATGTTTCGGGCTGTCGACACGGTCGCGGTGGGCCATGGCTCCTCCTGATCCGGTGGGGATTCGGTACCGCCGACGTTAGGAGCACGGTGTTTCGCCGCCGGGGCGCGTGCCGTTACCCCGAGCGAACGTTTCGCTCACAGGGCGTCCGGGCCCCATGTGAGACGCGGCCGGTGCCGCCGTACCCCGCGCCGCCCACCGGCGCGGGTAGGGTGTGGCCAGCGACGCATGGGGGAAGACGATGCACACCTGGCCGGGATCCGCGTATCCGCTCGGGGCGACGTTCGACGGGAGCGGCACGAACTTCGCGCTGTTCAGCGAGGGCGCGGAGCGCGTCGAGCTGTGCCTGTTCGGTACGCGCGGCGCCGAGACCCGGCTCGACCTCGTCGAGGTCGATGCGTTCGTCTGGCACGCCTATGTGCCGAACATCCAGCCCGGTCAGCGGTACGGGTATCGGGTCCACGGGCCGAACGATCCCGCGAACGGCCTGCGTTTCAATCCGTCGAAGCTGCTCCTCGACCCTTACGCGAAGGCAGTGGAAGGGGCCGTGCAGTGGGGCCAGCCGGTGTACGGCTACAACTTCGGCGACCCCGACTCCCGCAATGACGACGACTCCGCTCCCGACATGATGAAGGGCGTCGTCGTCAATCCGTTCTTCGACTGGGCGGGCGACCGCAGACCTGGTACCCCCTACGCCGAGACGCTGATCTACGAGGCTCACGTCCGCGGCCTGACGATGCGGCATCCCGCGATCCCCGACGAGATGCGCGGCACCTACAGTGCCGTCGCGCACCCGGCGATCATCGAGCACCTGACGAAGCTCGGCGTGACGGCGGTCGAGCTGATGCCGGTGCACCAGTTCGTCGACGACGCCGTCCTCCAGCAGAAGGGGCTCTCGAACTACTGGGGCTACAACACGATCTCGTTCTTCGCGCCACACAACCGGTATGCGGCGACCGGAGAGCTCGGTCAGCAGGTGCAGGAGTTCAAGGGCATGGTGCGGGCGCTGCATGCCGCGGGCATCGAGGTGATCCTCGACGTCGTCTACAACCACACCGCCGAGGGCAATCACCTCGGGCCCACGCTCTCGATGCGGGGCATCGACAACGCCGCGTACTACAAGCTCGAAGACGACAAGCGCTACTACACCGACTACACCGGCACCGGGAACAGCCTCAACGTCCGCAACCCGCACTCCCTGCAGCTGATCATGGACTCGCTGCGGTACTGGGTGATCGACATGCACGTCGACGGCTTCCGGTTCGACCTCGCCTCGGCGCTCGCGCGCGAGTTCTACGACGTCGACCGGCTGTCGACCTTCTTCGAGCTCGTGCAGCAGGATCCGGTGGTCTCGCAGGTCAAGCTGATCGCCGAGCCGTGGGACGTCGGTCCCGGCGGCTACCAGGTCGGCAACTTCCCGCCGCAGTGGACGGAGTGGAACGGCAAGTACCGCGACACCGTGCGCGACTTCTGGCGCGGCGAGCCGCAGGCCCTCGGCGAGTTCGCCTCGCGCCTGACCGGGTCCAGCGACCTCTACGAGCACTCCGGACGCCGGCCGGTGGCATCCGTCAACTTCGTCACGGCGCACGACGGCTTCACGCTGCGCGACCTCGTCTCGTACGACGAGAAGCACAACGAGGCCAACGGCGAGGACGGCCGGGACGGCGCGGACGACAACCGCTCCGACAACTTCGGGGTCGAGGGCCCGAGCGATGACCCGGCCGTGCTGACGATGCGGGCGCGGCAGCAGCGCAACTTCCTCGCCACGCTGATGCTGAGCCAGGGCGTGCCGATGATGCTGCATGGCGACGAGCTCGGCCGCACGCAGCGGGGCAACAACAACGGCTACGCGCAGGACAACGAGATCACGTGGATCGACTGGGATGCCGCCGACCGGCCGCTGCTGGAGTTCACGGCGGCCGTCAGCAGGCTGCGCCGTGACCACCCCACGTTCCGCCGGCGGCGCTTCTTCGAGGGGCGCCCCGTGCACCGGGACGTGGGCACTCCCGTGCAGGACATCGCGTGGCTGCGCCCGGACGGCACGCTCATGAAGCCGGAGGACTGGGGATCGGGGTTCGGCCGGGCCGTCGGGGTGTTCCTCAACGGCCTGGGCATCCGCGAGAAGGACCGTCGCGGCGAGCCGATCCGCGATCGCCACTTCATCGTGCTCTTCAACGCGGGCGACGACATCATCGACTTCCGCATCCCCGTGGTCGAGTACAGCCCGGACTGGGAGGTCGTCATCGACACCGCGGGGGAGCGGGCCGACTCGCCGCTGCTGAGCCCGGGCGACACCGTGCGTCTCGCGGCGAAGTCGCTCATCGTCCTGAGCGAGCACCCCCGCGTCGAGCGGGAGGTCGACCATTCGGTCGCGGCGTCGCTCGCCGCGCTGGCGGGGGCCTCGACGCCCGCCCACGCTCCGCGCGCCGAGCTGCGCATCTGAGCCGTCTCGGTGTCAGGCGGCAGGGCTGCCGGGCTCGTGCGGATCAGCTGACGCCGAGCCAGGACCGATCGGTGAGCACGAGGGGGCCGTCGGCGGTGATTGCGACGGTGTGCTCGGAGTGCGAGCCCCGCGAGCCGTCCACCGACCGCAGCGTCCAGCCGTCGGGGTCGGTCACGAGCTCGTCGGTCGTCTGCAGGAACCAGGGCTCCAGCGCGACGACGAGCCCTTCGCGCAGCGGGTAGCCGCGGCCCGGCTTGCCGTCGTTGGGCACGTGCGGGTCACCGTGCATGATGCGTCCGACGCCGTGGCCGCCGAAGTCGGTGTTGATCGAGTAGCCCTCGCCGTGGGCGACGGCCGCGATCGCGGCGGAGATGTCGCCGATGCGGTTGCCGACCGTCGCCGCCGTGATGGCGGCATCCAGGGCCCGCTCGGTCGTGTCGATCAGCGCGAGGTCCTCGTCGCGCGGGGTGCCGACGACGAACGACACGGCGGAGTCGGCGACCCAGCCGTTCACCGAGACGGCGAAGTCGAGCGAGACCAGGTCGCCATCGCGCAGCGCGTAGTCGTGCGGCAGCCCGTGAAGCACGGCGTCGTTCACCGAGGTGCAGATGACCTTGCCGAACGGGCTCGCGCCGAACGACGGGTGGTAGTCGATGTAGCACGACTCTGCGCCGGCACGGCGGATGAGGTCGTGCGCGCGGCGGTCGATCGCGATCAGGTTGGTGCCCACCTTGGTCTCATCGCGCAGGGTCGCCAACGTCTCGGCGACGAACCGCCCAGCGGGCTTCATCGCTTCGATCTCGGCAGGGGTGCGCAACTCGATCATCGGTAGTCCTCTCGTTCCTGCTCCCATTCTGCCGGGCGCGGGGCGGTGTGGCTGGGAGGATGCTCCGCGGCACGCAGGAGCGGACCCAACCGGGTGCGGCACCGGCGTACCATCAGAGGCATGTGGCTGCGTCGCGCATTCTTCGGCTGGCTGATTCCCGCAGCCTTCCTGCTCCCGCTGTGGCTGCTGGTGGGCTGGGCCGTCTTCAACGCGGGCGGCTGGGCGTTCCTGTGGGTGCTCTTCCTCGCGATCCCGGGTGTGTTCGTGTGGCAGCTGATCCTCACGCTGCTGGTGCGTGCGCGCGGCACTGTCCGCGCGCAGCGCGCGGTGTCGTGGTGGGACGTCGGCGGCTTCACTGTGTGGCACGCGCTGGTGATCTCGCTCGGCTTCTTCGTCGAGTCCTGGTGGGCGCCCGTCATGGTCGTCGCCATCCTCGCCGGCGTCGGTCTGTTCTGGCTCGCGCTCTGGCAGCTGTGGAGCGAGGCGCGCCCGTCGCGCGTCGTGCTGCACACCGCCGAAGGCGTGGCGTACATCCCGCCGCCGCAGGACGCGTCAGACGGCCCGACCGCTTCCGCGCGCGAGGTCATCGTGATCACCGAGAAGCAGACGCCGCCCGCGAACTGACGCGTTTTGGTGCCACGTCGCATCCGTGGCAGAATAGCTGTTTGTGCCCTGACCGGTTCTGCCTCAGGGGAACCAGCTGTACGGCGTCACGCCGGAGGCCTGTGGCACACCGAATCCTTCATAACACTTCCCGCGGTCGACCTGTGGCGGCCGCAGAGAGAGACGATCATGCAGATCCTCGACGCCGTCGACGCGGCTTCGCTCCGCTCCGACATCCCCGCCTTCAACGCCGGCGACACCGTCAAGGTGCACGTGAACATCACCGAAGGCAACCGCTCGCGCATCCAGGTCTTCCAGGGCGTCGTCATCGGCCGCTCGGGCGACGGCGTGCGCGAGACCTTCACGGTCCGCAAGATCAGCTTCCAGGTCGGCGTGGAGCGCACGTTCCCGGTGCACTCGCCGGTCATCGACCACATCGAGGTCGTCACCCGCGGTGACGTGCGTCGCGCCAAGCTCTACTACCTGCGCAACCTGCGTGGCAAGAAGGCCCGCATCAAGGAGAAGCGCGACTACTGACACGTCGTCGCCTTCGCGCATCGAAGCCCCGGACCGCTGGTCCGGGGCTTCGTCGTCTCCGGCGCGCACACGCAAACGCGCGGCAACGGCTCCGGAGTGTGTCACCCTTGAAGGCGGGCTGGCCGACGGTCGGCGCCCGCGGAGGAACTCGATGACGACTGAGAAGTCGGCCCCGGCCGAACCGTCGCCCGCGGACGGTGCCGAGGCGGCCGCGACGATCCAGCCGCGGCGACGCGGATGGCTCGTGTTCCTGCGCGACGTGCTCGTGATCATCCTGATCGCCGTGCTCGTCTCGCTCGTGGTCAAGACCTTCCTCGTGCGATCGTTCTACATCCCGTCGGGCTCGATGGAGGACACCCTCCTCATCAAGGACCGCATCCTCGTCGACGAGATCACGCCCCGGTTCGGCGGCTACGAGCGGGGCGACATCGTCGTCTTCCGCGATCCGGGCGGCTGGCTGCCGCCGAGCACGGAGCCCGCGCGGCCGCCGGTGGTCGAGGCCTTCGAATGGGTCCTCTCGCTCGTGGGCCTGGCCGCGCCCGACAGCGACGACCATCTGGTCAAGCGCATCATCGGGATCCCCGGCGACCACGTCGTGTGCTGCAACGCGATCGGGCAGATCAGCGTCAACGGCGTGCCGATCGACGAGTCGGCCTACATCAACGTGGCCGCGGACGATCCCGCGTCCAAGGAGTCCTTCGACGTGACAGTCCCCGACGGCTCCCTGTGGATGCTCGGCGACAACCGCAACCGGTCTGCCGACTCGCGGTTCCACATGGACCAGCCGGGCAAGGGATTCGTGCCGATCGACAATGTGGTGGGACGCGCATTCCTCATCACGTGGCCGTTCGACCGTTTCGGCATGCTCGACTTCCACCACGACGTCTTCGCCGGCGTGCCGGCGCCCGAAAGCGGCGACGGCGACGAATGACCGTCGCCGAGCCGCGGCTCACGCTCGAACGCCGCCTGCTGCGCGAGCACACGCTGGTGATCGCCTGCGACGAGGTCGGACGCGGTGCCCTCGCCGGGCCTGTCGCCGTGGGTGCCGCGGTCGTGGACGCGCCGCGGTCGCGCAAGCGCATCCCGCAAGGGCTGCGGGACTCGAAGCTCGTGCCCGAGCTGCGTCGACATGAGGTCGCCGCCCGTGCGGCCTCGTGGGTGGCCGCCAGCGCCGTGGGCTGGGCGAGCTCGCAGGAGATCGACGAGATCGGCATCATGCGCGCGCTCGGGCTCGCCTCGGTGCGGGCCCTCGCCGACCTGCGGACGCAAGGTGTGGTCGTCGAGGACGCGATCGTCATCCTCGACGGCAACTACGACTACATCTCACCGGCCGGCGAGTGGGCGCTGACCATCAGGCCGGTCATCAAGGCCGACCGCGACTGCGCGTCGGCCGCTGCCGCGTCGGTCATCGCCAAGGTCGCCCGCGACGATCTCATGACCGAGCTCCACGACGAGCTCCCCGCCTACGACTGGGCGCGCAACAAGGGGTACGCGAGCCCGGATCACCGCGCCGCGATCCGCGAGCACGGTATCAGCCGGCATCACCGCGCCTCGTGGTCGATCGCCGACGCGCCGACGCTGTTCTGATCCGGCGTTCGCCGCCCGCGGAACGCGGAGGTGCGGCATCCGCTCTCGGTCCTAGGATGGGAGACACCATGGACGACGAGGTGTTCGAAGACTACGACCGTGAGCTCGAGCTCGCCCTGTACCGCGAGTACCGCGACGTCGTATCCCAATTCCAGTATGTGATCGAGACCGAGCGCCGGTTCTACCTCGCGAACGAGGTCAATGTCGTGCGGCGCGACACCGAGCACGATTTCTACTTCGAGATCTCGATGTCCGACGTCTGGGTCTGGGACATCTACCGCGCCGACCGGTTCGTGAAGGCGGTCCGGGTGCTGACGTTCAAGGACGTCAACGTCGAAGAGCTCTCGCGCCGCGACTTCCACCTTCCCGAAGAGCTGTCGCTCGACACCTGACGTCTCCTCCCCAGCCCGGTGCTTCTGCGGCGCGTTCGGGGATTGTGAACGGATGCCGCCATCCGGCCTCCGCGGGGCATGCTCCCCGCGCGACGATGCCGGAATGGCAGAGAAGGACGAACTCGGGCGCGCGGGCGAGGACCGCGCGGCCCACTACTTCACGGAACTCGGGTACGCGGTCCTCGCGCGCAACTGGCGATGCGGCGTCGGCGAGATCGACCTCGTCGTGGCCGATGCGCGCAATGTCGTCGTGGTCGAGGTCAAGACGCGACGCGGTGAGGCGTTCGGGCATCCGTTCGAGGCGATCGACGCGCGCAAGCGCGCTCGGCTGTGGCGACTCGCCGTGGCCTGGGCGGCCGACAACCGCGACGTCCTGCAGGGACGGCGGCTGCGCATCGACGCGATCGGCATCGTCGGTCCGGAGCCCCGGTGCGCGGCGCTGGAACACCTCGTCGACGTCGAGGTGCCATGAGCGTCGCGCGCACCTGGGCGGTCTCGCTCGTCGGCGCCGAGGGCGAGGTCGTCGAGGTGGAGGCCGACCTCTCGAACCAACAGCCTGACTTCCGCATCATCGGACTGGGAGACAAGGCGCTCGGCGAGGCCGTGCAGCGCGTGCACAACGCGTGTGCGAACAGCGGGACCCCGCTGCCGCGACGACGGCTGACCGTCAACCTGTCGCCGGCGAGCCTGCCCAAGCAGGGTTCGGGCTTCGACATCGCGATCGCCGTCGCGTCCCTCGCGACCGAGCCGGGAATGGATGCCGCCTCCGTCGCCTCGACCGTGCACATCGGCGAGCTGGGGCTCGACGGTCGCCTCCGCCCTGTCACCGGGGTGCTGCCGGCCGTCGCCGCCGCTCGCCGCGCAGGACACCGCCGAGTGGTCGTCCCGCACGCGAACGGGCCCGAAGCAGCACTGGTCGACGGGATGGAGGTGCTGGCGGCCACCAATCTGGCGCAGGTGGTCTCGTGGCACGGCGGCGAGGTCGATGTGCCCGCGGACGAGCCCGTCGAGCTGGCCGACGACGCCGTCGCGCGCGACGACGTGGTCGACCTCGCGGACGTCATCGGGCAGCGCGACGCCGTCGACGCGCTCATCGTCGCCGCCGCCGGCGGGCACCATCTGCTGATGTGCGGCCCGCCCGGCGCAGGCAAGACGATGCTCGCGCGGCGGCTGCCCGGCATCCTTCCCGAGCTCGACGATCGGGCCGCGCTCGCGAGCGCCTCGATCCGGAGTCTGTCGGGCGTGCGGGTGGTGGAACTGTCGCGCACGCCGCCGTTCGAGGCGCCCCACCACAGCGCGTCGGTCGCGGCGCTCGTCGGCGGCGGATCCCGCGTCGTCAGGCCGGGCGCCATCGCACGGGCGAGCGAGGGCGTGCTGTTCCTCGACGAGGCAGGCGAGTTCCCCGCATCGGTGCTCGATGCGCTGCGCCAGCCGCTCGAGACCGGAACGATCGCGATCCACCGCGCCGGTGCCCATGCCGAGTATCCGGCGCGGTTCCAGCTCGTCCTCGCCACGAACCCGTGCCCGTGCGGCAACTACGGCATCCGCGGCGGCGACTGCTCGTGCCCGCCGGCCGCGATCCGGCGCTACCTCGGACGCCTGTCGGGGCCCCTGCTGGACCGGATGGACATCGAGCTGACGCTGTCGCGCGTCTCGGTCGCGCAGCGGGACACCGCGCCGGTCACCTCGACGGCCGTCGCCCGCGGGCGCGTGGCCGAGGCTCGCGACCGTGCGCGGCACCGGCTGCAGGGCACGATCTGGCACGTCAACGCCGACGTGCCCGGAGCCTGGCTGCGGGAGGGGCCGTCGGCACCGCCGCCGATCGTGCGCCGCCCGCTGGACGCAGCGCTCCATCGCGGCACCATCACGCTGCGCGGGTACGACCGCGTGCTGCGCGTCGCGTGGACCATCGCGGACATCGAGGGGCGGGCGCAGCTGAGCGCCGATCACATCGGTCGTGCGCTGTACCTCAAGAAGGGGATCGCGCTGTGAGCGGAATCGATCTGTCCGTCGCGGCGGCGCGCGCCGCACTGACTCCGCTCGGCCTCGACCTCGCCGACGAGGACGCGCAGCACCGCTACGCCGTGGCCGTCTGGTGTCAGCTGGTGGAGCCGGGCGATTCTGCCGCCGGCCGCGTGGTGGCCTCGCTCGGCCCCGTGGAGGCTCTGGTACGGCTCGCAGCGGCCGCAGAGTTCGCGGAGCTCACGGCCCGTGAGAACTCGGACGCGCGCAAGCGCTGGCTGCCACGATTGTCGTCGCGAGGAGTCTCCGACATGCTGCGCATCGCCGGTGCGCGCGGAGTGCGTCTCGTGACGCGCCGCGAGCCGGCCTGGCCGCAGCAGCTCGACGACCTCGGACCGCACGCGCCGATGTGCCTGTGGGTGCGGGGCGACGTCGGGGCGCTCGCGCGTCTCGATCCCTCCGTGGCGCTCGTGGGAGCGCGTGCCGCCTCCGGCTACGGCGACCTGGTGGCACGAGAGCTCGCCGCCGAACTGGCGGGCTCGGGTGTGCCCGTCGTCTCGGGCGGCGCGTACGGCATCGACGGTGCGGCGCACCGCGCAGCCCTCAGCGCCGGCGGACTGACCGTCGCGCTGCTCGCGGGCGGCGCGGAGCGCGCGTATCCGGCGGGGCACACCCAGCTGATCGACCAGATCGCCGCAACCGGAGTCGTGGCGAGCGAGGTGCCGTGCGGCTCGGCACCCACGAAGTGGAGGTTCCTCCAGCGCAATCGGCTCATCGCCGCACTGACGACTGCCACCGTGGTGGTCGAGGCCGGGTGGCGCAGCGGATCGCTGAACACCGCCGGTCACGCCGCCACCCTCGGCCGTGGGCTGGGCGCCGTTCCCGGGCCCATCACGTCGCCCGGCTCGTCCGGCACCCACCGGCTGATCCGCGAGTACGGCGGCGCGGCGTGCATCACCAGCGCCGACGATGTGCGCGAGCTGCTGGGACTGTCTGCGGTGACGCGAGGGGACGGCGGCATGACCCACGGCAGCGGGGGCGCCCGGGCGGGTGGCTCGCGGCCGGCGAGCGCCGGCGCCCGCACCGACGACACGACGCGGGTGCGGGACGCGCTGAGCGCGCGCGTCGGTCGTGACGCGGACGACGTCGCCCGCCGGGCCGGAATGGCCGTGGACGACGTCCGGGCGATGCTCGGCCTGCTGCGTCTGGAGGGGATGGTCCTCGCCGCCGCGGACGGGTGGCGCCTGCCGTCCGCTCACGGGTGAAACGGCCGGGGTCGCGGTGTGCCGCGGTCCCGGGTGCGTTCGCGCGCGACAAGCTGGAGGAATGAGGATCGCCGAGGCAGCCGAGGCGTACCTGCGTCACATCGACGAGGTGCGCCGGCTGTCGCCCGCGACAGTCCGCGCGTACCGGTCGGACCTCGCGGGGCTGGCGGCCGTGTGCGGCGACGTCGAGCTCAGCGCTGTGGATCTTGAAGTGCTGCGGGACTGGCTGTGGCAGGCGGTGCAGCGCGGCGACAGTCGCGCCACGATCGCGCGTCGTACCGCGGCGGTGCGCGGCTTCTTCGCGTGGGCCACCGAGACCGAGCGGATCGAGACGGACCCGAGTCTGCGGCTGGTGACGCCCAAACGCGGCAAGACGCTTCCGAAGGTCGCCACGGCACAGTCGTTGGAGGGGATGCTGGCGCGCCTCGAGCAGGCTGCCGCCGAGGGGGATCCCGTCGCCCTGCGCGATCACGCCGTGCTCGAAGTGCTGTACGGCGCCGCGGTCCGCGTCTCCGAGCTGTGCGGACTCGACCTCGACGACCTCGATCCACAGCGGCGGACCGCGCGAGTCCTCGGCAAGGGCTCGAAGGAGCGCGTCGTGCCCTTCGGCCTGCCCGCCCTGCGCGCGGTGGACGCGTACCTGGTGCGCGGGCGTCCCGCTCTCGCCGCCCGCGCGGACACCCCCATCGGCGGCGCGGCGGCGGGCCGGTCGGCCTCGGGGGTGGCACGCGCCGGCGGCGCGGCATCCGCTCTCTTCCTCGGTGCCCGCGGCGGGCGCCTCGGGCCGCGCGCCGTCTACGACCTCGTGTCGCGGGAGTTGGGGCCCGAGCTCGGTGCGCAGGTGGGACCGCATGCGCTGCGGCACTCCGCCGCGACCCACCTGCTCGACGGGGGAGCGGACCTGCGCGCGGTGCAGGAGATCCTCGGCCATGCGAGTCTCGGCACCACGCAGATCTACACGCACGTCTCCAGCGAGCGTCTCGCGGCCTCGTACCGCCTGGCGCACCCGCGGGCGTGAGGCTCAGCAGCAGGGGAGCAGGATCGCCCGCGGCACGCCGCCGAGCAGCAGCAGGGGATTGATGTACTCGCCATCCAGACGCACGCCGAAGTGCACGGTGCCGGCTGCCGCGTGGCCGCCCGTCGACACGATGCCGACCTCGGCGCCGCGCGAGACGATCGTCCCGGCGGCGAGATCGGACTGGACGGGTTCGAGCGTGGTCACCAGACCGTCGCCGTGATCGATCGTGAGGATGCCGCGACCGGCCACCTGGCCGGAGAAGGCGACGACCCCCGCTGCCGGCGCCATCACGTCCGCACCGCCGATGAGGCGCAGATCCACGCCGCGGTGACCCGGCCCGTACGCGTGCGGCGGCGCGACGAACGCCTGCTCGAGCCGGAACTGACGCACCGGCCACGCCCAGTCCTCTCCGCGCGGCACGACGTCGCGGGGCGCGGCGATCATGGTCGACGCGGCACGCGCGCCCTCCGGCTGGGTCCCCGTGGCGAAGACGACGAGCAGGGCCAGGACGGCGACCGCGCGCACGCCGCGGTGCACCCGAGGTGCGTCGGAACGGGACGTCATCTCCCGAGCGTCCCGCCGTCGCTGCACCACCTGCATCGGGGCCGACCGATCTGTGGAGAACCAGGGTCGCCGCCGACGAGGGGAGGAGGGGCGAGTTGCGCCGCTCCTGGTACACTGGGGGTCGCACTCCGCATGTCGGAGTGACTCCGCGTGCCCTCAGCGTGACGGACTCGACCCGGAAGGGACGACGTCTGTGACGCGGCATCCATTCCCAACGGTCCCTGCGAACGCTCCACCGCGAACGCCGGGCGGGTATGTGCCGGGCACCAGGCTCGCCGGCCGTCGGCCGGCGCGACACAACCGCAACAGGCGCTCATCGCGCCAGAACAGGAGACCGGCCATGGCCGTCGTCACCATTCGCCAGCTGCTCGACAGCGGCGTCCACTTCGGACACCAGACCCGCCGGTGGAACCCGAAGGTCAAGCGCTTCATCCTCACGGAGCGCAGCGGCATCCACATCATCGACCTGCAGCAGTCGCTGACGTACATCGACAAGGCGTACGAGTTCGTTAAGGAGACCGTCGCCCACGGCGGCACCGTCCTCTTCGTCGGCACCAAGAAGCAGGCGCAGGAAGTCATCGCCGAGCAGGCGACCCGCGTCGGCCAGCCCTACGTGAACCAGCGCTGGCTCGGTGGCCTCCTCACCAACTTCTCGACGGTGTCGAAGCGTCTCGCCCGCATGAAGGAGCTCGAGGAGCTCGACTTCGAGGACCCGGCCGCGAGCGGCTTCACCAAGAAGGAGCTCCTGCTCAAGAAGCGTGAGCTCGACAAGCTGCACAAGTCGCTCGGCGGCATCCGCAACCTCCAGAAGACCCCGTCGGCCATCTGGGTCGTCGACGCCAAGCGCGAGCACCTCGCGATCGACGAGGCATCGAAGCTCGGCATCCCGGTGATCGGCATCCTCGACACGAACGCCGACCCGGACGAGTTCCAGTACCCGATCCCCGGCAACGACGACGCGATCCGCTCGGTGGGCCTGCTCACCCGCATCATCGCCGACGCCGCCGCCGAGGGCCTCATCCAGCGCCACCAGCCCACCGACGAGGCCGCTGACGCCGAGCCGCTGGCCGACTGGGAGCGCGAGCTGCTCGAGCAGGGCGCCGCCACTGCCGAGGCTGACGCCGTCGAGCTGGCGACCGAGGCCGTCGTGGCCGAGGCCGTCGCCGAGGAGCTCGCCGCCGAGGGCGACCTCGAGGACGCGGTGGCCGTCGAGGCCGTCGCCGAGGAGCTTGCCGCCGAGGCCGTCGTGGCCGAGGCCGTCGCCGAGGAGCTGGCCGCCGAGGCCGGCGACGCCAAGGCGTAATCGCATCTTCCCGCCCGGCGGAGTCGTCTGAGGACGGCTCCGCCGCGGCATCCACGAGAACTCACAGAATCAAGGAGCCGCCACCCATGGCAAACTTCACGATCGCCGACATCAAGACGCTGCGCGAGCAGCTCGGCACCGGCATGGTCGACACCAAGAAGGCGCTCGAGGAGGCCGACGGCGACCTCGAGAAGGCCGTCGAGATCCTGCGCCTGAAGGGCGCGAAGGGCAACGCCAAGCGCGCCGACCGCTCCACGAGCGAGGGCCTCGTCGCGGCCAAGGAGGTCGACGGCAAGGTCACGCTCATCGAGCTGAACACCGAGACCGACTTCGTCGCGAAGAACGAGCGCTTCATCGCCCTCGCCGACAAGGTGCTCGACGCCGCCGCCGCTGCGGGCGCCGAGTCCGCCGAGGCTGCTCTGGCCGCCCCGGCCGGTTCGCAGACCGTCGCCGAGCTCATCTCGGACGAGGCCGCGATCATCGGCGAGAAGGTCGAGCTGCGTCGCGTCGTCACCCTCTCGGGCGACAAGTTCGAGATCTACCTGCACCGCACCAGCAAGGACCTGCCCCCGCAGGTCGGCGTGGTGCTCGCGTACACGGGTGACGACGCCGAGACGGCTCGCAGCCTGGCGCAGCACATCTCGTTCGCCAACCCCTCGTACCTGTCGCGCGACGAGGTCCCCGAGGCCGAGGTCGAGAAGGAGCGCGAGATCGTCACCGAGATCTCGCGCAACGAGGGCAAGCCCGAGGCCGCCCTGCCGAAGATCGTCGAAGGCCGCGTCAACGCGTTCTTCAAGCAGGTCGCCCTGCTCGACCAGGACTATGCGAAGGACAACAAGCAGTCCGTCGCCCAGGTCGCGAAGGCCGCCGGCCTGACTCTGACGGGCTTCGCCCGCTTCAAGGTCGGCGCCTGACCTTCTGAGAAGGCCCGCATCCGGACTCCGGTGCGGGCCTTTTCTCATGCCCTTCGGGGTGCTTCCTGGGTAGTTTTGGCCCAGGGCTGAGTAGTTTGTCGTCATCGAGAGGATCACCGTGATCAACGAGAACACCGGGCGCCGCCGCGTCCTGCTGAAGCTGTCGGGCGAGGCGTTCGGGGGAGGCCAGCTCGGCGTGAACCCCGATGTCGTCGGACAGATCGCGCGTGAGATCGCCGAAGCCGTCGACCGTGTCGAGATCGCGGTCGTCGTGGGCGGCGGCAACTTCTTCCGCGGCGCCGAGCTCAGCCAGCGCGGCATGGATCGCGGCCGCGCGGACTACATGGGCATGCTCGGCACCGTGATGAACGCACTGGCGCTTCAGGACTTCCTCGAGCAGGCAGGTGCCGCCACCCGCGTGCAGTCGGCCATCGCGATGACTCAGGTCGCCGAGCCGTACATCCCCCGTCGCGCCGAGCGGCACATGGAGAAGGGCCGCGTCGTCATCTTCGGCGCCGGCGCCGGGCTGCCCTACTTCTCGACCGACACCGTGGCCGCCCAGCGAGCGCTCGAGATCGATGCGCAGGAGGTGCTGGTCGCCAAGAACGGCGTCGACGGCGTCTACACGGCTGATCCGAAGAGGGATGCCTCGGCCACCAAGATCGACCGGATCACTTATCTCGATGCACTGCAGCGCGGCCTCAAGGTGGTCGACTCGACGGCGTTCAGCCTGTGCATGGACAACCGCATGGACATGCGCGTGTTCGGCATGGAGCCTGCCGGGAACGTGACCCGGGCGCTGCTGGGCGAGTCCATCGGCACGCTCGTCACGGCGTGAGCGCCGCGGCGTCGGTAGACTTGACCAGCCCCATCCATATGAAGGAGACACTGTGATCGCGGACGTCTTGGCCGATGCCGGAGCGCGCATGGACCGCGCCGTGGAGGCTGCGAAGGAGGACTTCGCGACGGTGCGCACGGGCCGTGCGAACCCGCAGCTGTTCCAGAAGGTCCTGATCGACTACTACGGCACGCCGACTCCGCTCGCGCAACTCGCCTCGATCAACAACCCCGAGGCTCGCACCCTCATCGTCACGCCGTACGACAAGTCGGCGCTGAAGTCGATCGAGCAGGCGATCCGCGACATCCCGAACCTCGGGGTCAACCCGACGAACGACGGCAACATCGTGCGCATCACGATGCCCGAGCTCACCGAGGACCGTCGCAAGGAGTATGTCAAGCTGACCCGCAGCAAGGGCGAGGACGCCAAGGTCCACGTGCGCGGCATCCGTCGCAAGGCGAAGGACGACATCGACGCGCTCAAGGGCGAGGTCGGCGACGACGAGCTCGCTCGTGCCGAGAAGGAACTCGACGCGCTGACCCGCGCCCACGTCGACGCCATCGACGAGGCGCTCAAGCGCAAAGAGGCCGAGCTCCTCGAGGTCTGAGGCACGCCCATGACCGACGCATCCGAGCCGCGGGGCGACGACGAGAACGGCGCCCCGCACCCTCGCCGCGAGGCCGACGACGCGCGTCGTCTCGCCGACGACGCTCGGCGCGCCGCCGCGGCTGCGGACGCGGCCGACGAGGGCGACCCCGGCGCGGTCCTGCAGGCGCATCTGCGTGCCGCGCGCAGCGAGTTCGAGAGCCAGGTGGCGCAGGCGAAGGCCGACTTCGAAGAGGCCAACGAGCGCATCAAGGAGCGGACCGGGCGCGATCTGCTGCTCGCGATCCTGATCGGATTGGCGATCGGCGCCGCCCTGCTGGCGTCGCTGCTGTTCGTCAAATGGGTCTTCGTCGTGTTCGCACTCGCGGCGGTCCTGCTGTCGATCTTCGAGTTCTCGCGCGCGCTGATCGCGAGCGGCCGGCGCGTGGACCTCGTGCCGCAGCTCATCGCGGGCGCTCTGCTGGTCGGGACGGCGTACTTCGTCACGTCGTGGCTGCAGTGGGTCATACTGTTCGTCGCCCTCGCGTTCGTCGTCGTCTGGCGACTGGTCGCCCAGATGGCATCGCATGACGGCCGCGCGTACGGGACCGTCCTGGGCGACGTGCTCATCGCGACGTTCATCCAGCTCTACGTCGCGTTCCTCGGCAGCCTGTGCATCGTGCTGCTGGGCAAGGACGGCGGCGAATGGTGGGTGCTCGGCTTCATCGTGGTCGCGGTCGCCGTCGACACCGGTGCCTACATCGCGGGCATCTCGTTCGGCAAGCACCCGATGGCGCCGCGCATCAGCCCCAAGAAGACCTGGGAGGGTTTCGCCGGTGCGGTGGCGGCGGCGATCATCGCCGGCGTGCTCGTGGGTCTGTTCATGCTCGGGCTCGACTGGTGGATGGGCGTTGTGTTCGGCATCGTGATCCTCGGCACGGCCACGGCCGGCGACCTGGGAGAATCGATGATCAAGCGCGACCTCGGCATCAAGGACATGAGTTCGTGGCTCCCCGGCCACGGCGGCGTCCTGGACCGGCTCGATTCGATCCTCCTGTCGGCGGCCGGCGCACTGACCCTGTACTATCTCTTCACCCCCCTGGTGGCATCATGACGGCATCCGAAGCTCCCGCGCGAGCGTCCTTCCCCGAGACCCGTGGCCGAGAGAAGGGCTACGACCCCGAGGCGGTCGACGACTTCCTGGCCAGGGCCCGCGGCAGTTTCGAACGAGGCACCGACGACATGACGTCGGCCGTGATCCGTCAGGCGGCGTTCCCGCTCGTGCGTCACGGCTACGTCATCGGATCGGTGGATGCCGCGCTCGGCCGCATCGAGGACGCCTTCGCCGCTCGCGAGCGGACCACGGCCGTGGCCGCGTCCGGGGCGAACGCGTGGGTGGGTCACACCCGTGACCTGGCCCAGGAGGTGCTCGACCGCCTGTCGCGTGCCCGCAAGGAGCGTTTCGACAGGGTCTCCGCCCTCCGGTACGGCTATCGCGTCGACGAGGTCGATCTCGTCGCCGACAAGCTGGCGAAGTACCTCGCGACCGGCGAGTCCGTGACTGTCGAGCAGGTGCGCTCGGTGGCCTTCCGCATGCAGCGCGGGGGCTATCAGGAGGCGCAGGTCGACGCGGTGCTGGACGCCGTCGTCGAGGTCATGCTCGCCGTCAAGTAGGACCCCGCCGCGTCGGATGGAAAGATCCGGCGGGGCTGTGCGAGAATCGGGACACTGTGACTTCCGGAAACGAGCTGAACCCGACCAGACGATCCCGACGTCAGGACGTGTCGACCCGGACCGCTCGCCGTGCCGTCGCTCCGCGACGGTCTGCATCGCAGACGTCGCGCTGGTCGCGTCGCCGCGGCGTCGTCGGCGCTTTCGCCGCCTTCGCCGCGCTGGGTTTCGTCGCGGCGTATGTCGGGCCGATCGGCGTCGCACTGGCGGACGTCGATGCCGCCGATGAGCCCGTGACGCTGTACGCGAGCTCGCTGGGCGATGTGCAGACGATCACCGGAGACGCGTCGGCCGAGCCGGCGCCTGCCGCGGAGCTCGATCGCGGCACCTACTCGGTCTACGTGAAGCCCAAGCCGACCATCGAGGCGAAGACCGCGTCATCGGGCGGATGGCGTCCGCCGTTCGTGACGCCGGATCCCGGCAGCGCCCAGGCCATCGCCTACGACATGGTGAAGGCGCGCGGGTGGAGCGACAGCGAGTTCGCCTGCCTTGTGGCGCTCTGGAAGAAGGAGTCCGGCTGGCGCGTGAACGCGTACAACGCCGGCAGTGGCGCGTACGGCATCCCGCAGGCACTCCCGGGCAAGAAGATGGCCAGCGCGGGCGCCGACTGGGAGACCAGCGCGGCCACCCAGATCACGTGGGGCCTCGGCTACGTCAGCGGCCGCTACGGCACGCCGTGCGGCGCGTGGGGCCATTCGCAGAGCACCGGCTGGTATTGAGCCATGCCGCGGTCAAACCGCCGCCGCAACGACTCGGGTGGCGACGACTCGTTCGAGCGTCTGCTCGCGGGGTGGAAGCGCACCGAGTACCGTCGTGGCACGGAATGGACCGTGCAGCCGGTGTCGGCCGCTCAGGCGCAGAAGGTCTACACCTGCCCGGGGTGCGGCGGTCCGATCGACGTCGGCGTCGCGCATCTCGTCGCGTGGCGCGCGGACGGCGTGCTGGGGGATGCCGCCGATCTCGCGGCGCGCCGGCACTGGCATCAGCACTGCTGGAAGGTTGCCTGACATGGAGATCCGCGGCCCGATCCAGCTGCCCGCGCGACGCGAGGAGGTCGAGCTCGAGACGCTCGACGGCCTGACGCTCGTCGGCGAGCTCGCCCTGCCCGAAGACCGTGAGCCGGTGGCGACACTGGTGACGCTGCACCCGCTTCCGACCGCGGGTGGGTTCATGGACTCGCACATCCTGCGCAAGGCCGCCGGTCGGCTTCCCGCACTCGCGGACCTCGCGGTGCTGCGTTTCAACACCCGCGGCACGTCGTCGCCGCGGGGGACCAGCGAGGGAGCATTCGACGGCGGCCGTGCCGAGGCGTTCGACGTCGCCGCTGCCATGGACTTCGTCCACGCCCGCGGACTGCCGCGGCCGTGGCTCGTCGGCTGGTCGTTCGGGACCGAGCTCGCACTCAAGTACGGCCGCGACCACGACGTCGAAGGCGCCGTTCTGCTGTCGCCGCCGCTGCACCGCGCCTCGGACGACGAGGTGGCCGCGTGGGCGGACGATCCGCGCCGGCTCATCGTGCTCGTGCCCGAGTTCGACGACTACCTGCGCCCCGAGGCCGCCGCCGAGCGCTTCGCGAGCGTGCCGAGGGCCGTGCTCATCCCGGTCGAAGGCGGCAAACACCTGTGGGTCGGCGAGAACCAGACCCGCCGCGTTCTCACCGAGATCGTGGCCGCGGTCAATCCCGATGCGCTGCCGCTGCCGACGCAGTGGCACGGTCCGATCGTCGCGGAGTAGTCGGCGTCACCTCTCGTTCTGCCGGGGGATGACCACCTGACGGTAGATGATCAGGATGCTGGCTGCCACGGGGATCGCCACGAGGGCGCCCAGCAGGCCGAGCAGCGAGCCGCCGGCGAGAGCTGCGATCACGACGACCGCCCCCGGCACGGCGACGGCGCGTCCCATGATGCGCGGTGAGATCACGTACGCCTCGATCTGCATGTAGACGAGGTAGTAGATCGCCGCGATGAGGGCAGTGATCGGGGTATCGGCCAGACCGAGACAGATCAGGACGATGATCGCCGAGCCGGTGAGGGTTCCGACGAGCGGGATCAGCGAGAAGAAGAACGCGATGACCGCGAGCACCGCGGGGAACGGGGCTCCGATGATCGACAGGAAGATCGCGCTGAGCACACCGTTGATGACGCCGAGGCTGACCTGGCCCATGACGTAGTAGCCGACCGAGTCGGTGATCTGCTCGCCGAGGTCCATGAACCGCGCGCGCTTGGACGCGGGCACGAGCTGATAGACGGCGCGCTTGAGGCCGGGGGTGGAGGCCGTGAAGTAGATCGTGAGGATCAGCACGATGAAGGCACCCGCCAGGCCCGAGAGCACGGCGCCGCCGATCGCGATGATGCTGCCGCCGATCTCGCTGCCGATCGCGCCGTAGTCGAGCGAGTTCAGCCATTCCTGCACGGACTCGAACACGTCGTCGACCTTCAGCAGCGGGAACTGCTGGGTCATCCAGGTGCGCAGATCTTCGACCGGGTTCCAGCTGCCGTCTTCGATCATCTTCTGGATCGCCGCGACGAGCTGACCGATCTGCTGCACGATGACGGGAACCACGATGAGGATGATGCCGGCGAACGCGGCGAGCACGACGAGGATGGTGATGAGCACCGCTGCCCAACGGGGGAGCTTGCGCCGCTCGAGCCACGCGACGAGCGGATCGAGGCCCAGCGACAGGAACAGCGCCGTGCCCACGTAGAGCAGGATCGTCTGCAGATTCTGGATGCTCCCGATGAGCAGCAGCCCCAGGCCGACACCGAGTGTTGCGAGCAACGCGGTGCGGAATGGGTTGTGGATCTTCATCGAGGTCCCCTCCGATCGGCTCGTCGCCGATCCCTGTCCGCCCAGGATACGCATCGGGGCCGTTCGGCTCGGGAACGGCGCCCTCCCACGCGGCTCCCAGGTCGTTTTCGCTAGTCTGAACTGTCGAATCGAAGGGCTGCACGCCTCCGTGCGCCCGGGAAAGGGTTTCTTCGTGCGTTTCGTGTGGGCCGTGGCGGCTTTCGTGCTCGCCACCGTGATGATCGGTGCGGGCATCGCCCAACGGACGATCTTCGAGGGACCCAAGACCGAGACGGCGGCGATCTCGGTCGAGGACGATGCTCCCTACATGCTGATCGACGGTGCCGTCCTGAACCAGATGCCGGGCACGCAGACGCTGCGGGCGCAGGCCGACGGCGACCTCTTCGCGTCGTACGGGCGCACCTCCGACATGGAGGACTGGCTCGCCGACGCGACCTACAACCGCGTGACTGTCAGCAAGAACGGCACGATCAAGACCACCCTGGTCGAGCCCGAGACGACCGATCCCGCCGCCACGACCGATCCCGCCGTCACCGATCCCGCCGCGACCACGGATCCCGCTGCCGCGACGACCGACCCGGCAGCCGCGGGCGACGCCGTCGCTCCGGTCGAGGGCACCGACCCGGCGGTCGTGACCGGCCGCAACCCCGCAGGCTCCGACCTCTGGCTCGACGAGTACACGAACAAGGATCTGCTGATCGCCCCGCTCCAGCTTCCCGAGGGCATGAGCGTCCTGGTCGCCGCCGACGGCACCGCTCCGGCCCCCAGCAAGGTCACCGTCACGTGGCCGCTGCAGACGTCGACCCCCTGGGCCGGACCCCTCATCGTGGGTGGCGGCATCCTGATGGCCGTCGGCGTGTTCCTCTACATCCTCGGAATCCGGCACGTGCGTCGCCGCCGCGGTCCGCGCCGCAAGGGCCTTCCCCTCCCGGTGACCGAGCCGATCGACATCTCGATGATCGACGATGACGACAAGGGCGTGATCAGCAGCCAGGCGCCGACGCGTCGTCGCGCGGTCGCCAGTGGCCGACGAGCGTTCGCCGTCGTTCCCGTCGTGGCGGTGTCCGCCCTGCTGTTCAGCGGCTGTTCCGCCGATGCGTGGCCGCAGTTCGGCTCTTCGCCGACGCCGAGCCCCACGGCGACCGTGATCGCACCCGAGGGCCAGCAGGCGCCGGCCGTCACCAAGGCGCAGGCCGAGCGCATCCTCACGCGCATCGCCGCCACAGTGGCCGACGCCGACGCCGCGATGGACGGCGACCTCGCCGAGACCCGCATGTCGGGTGCGGCACTGGCGGCACGCGACACCAACTACAAGCTGCGCTCGCAGATCGCGGACTACAAGGTGCCGGACCCGATCCACGCCAAGCCGCTCAGCGTGATCCTGCCGCAGGCGTACGACGACTGGCCCCGCTCGGTGATCGTGGTCGGCGCCGACGAGGAGTCGAAGACCTCCAGCATCATGGTGATGTCGCAGGCGGATCCGTGGTCGGACTACCGGCTGTCGTACATCGCGAACCTCGAGGCCTCTACGACGCTGCCCAATCTGGCGCCCACCTACATCGGCGCCGCGCAGGTCGAGCCGGACTCGCCGTTCCTGACCCTCGCTCCTCAGGACGTCGCGACCGCATACGCGGACATCATCGACAACGGCGAGGCCAGCCAGTACTACTCGATGTTCGAGTCGGACGGCGACCAGCTCCGCACCAGCATCGCCGCCGATCGCGTCCGCCGTCTGGCCGACTTCAACACGACGGCCCTCACCACGGCGCAGACCGGAACCCTCCTGTTCAAGGCCGCCGCCGGCACGCAGGCGCCCTTCGCACTGCAGACCGTCGAGAGCGGCGCGATCGTTGCCGTGAACATCGACGAGACCGACACGGCGACTCCCACCACTGCCGACGCCGTCATCACGAACAACGCGACGGTTGCCGCGCTCGCGGGCGCGACGCAGTCCGCGACCGGCACCACGACCACCTACAGCGACCAGGTGTTCTTCTACGTCCCGGGCCCCGGGTCGAACGAGAAGATCCGCCTGCTCGGCTACTCGTCCGCCATCCTCGAAGCGAAGGTCATCCCTTGAGCGATCCCTCCCTCGGCGCCGCGGTCCGCGGTGCGGTCGACCTCTCGTCGCTGCGCAATCGTCCGGCGCCGGGCGCGCCCGGGGAGCCGCAGGCTCCTGAGGGCGCAGGGGCGGCGGTCGCCGTCCCGTCGCTCGTGCTGGACGTCACCGACGACACGTTCCCGCAGGTGCTCGAGCTCTCGCGCACGGTGCCGATCGTCGTCGATCTGTGGGCCGAGTGGTGCGGGCCGTGCAAGCAGCTGAGCCCCATCCTCGAGCGGGTCGTCGCCGAGCTGGGCGGGCGTCTGGTGCTCGCGAAGGTGGACGTCGACGCGAACCCGCAGCTCTCTCAGGCGTTCCGTGCCCAGTCGATCCCGATGGTCGTCGCGCTCGTGGCGGGTCAGCCGGTGCCGTTGTTCACCGGCGCCGTGCCCGAGCAGCAGGTGCGCGAGGTCTTCGCGCAGCTGCTCCAGGTCGCGGCGCAGAACGGCGTCACGGGCACGGCCGTCGTCGACGGCGAGGAGGATGCCGCGCCGGGTGAGCCCGAAGAGGCGCCGTTGCCGCCGCTCCACGCCGAGGCGTACGACGCCATCGAGGCCGGCGACTTCGCGCGCGCGATCGTCGCGTACGAGAAGGCGCTGGCGGAGAACCCCCGCGACGAGGACGCCCGGGCCGGTCTCGGTCAGGTGCGTCTGCTCGATCGTGTGCAGGGGCTCGACCTGCAGGAGGCGCGTGCGGCGGCCGCGGCGGCACCGGCCGACGTGCGGGCTCAGCTCGCGGTCGCCGACCTCGATGTCGCCGGCGGCCACGTCGAGGACGCCTTCGGTCGTCTGCTCGACCTGTTCGCCCAGCTTCCCACCGACGAGCGCGGCCCGGTGCGCGAGCGACTGCTCGAGCTGTTCGGGCTCGTCGGCGACGCCGATCCGCGTGTCGCCACGGCGCGCGGCCGCCTGGCCTCGCTCCTGTTCTGAGAGAAGGGCCGGCGCGGCCCCGCTCCCGACGTCCCCTCAGCCCCTGGTGGGCGAGGGCACGTGCGCTGCGGTCTCGTGGCGCAGCCACAGCACGCCCAGCGGCGGCAGCACGAGCGTCGCCCGACCGCCCTCCGCGGCGTGGACCAGTCCGAGATTGCCCACGCCCGACCCGCCGTACGTCTGCGAGTCGGTGTTGAGGATCTCGTGCCACACGCCGCTCTCAGGCAGGTCGAGCTCGTACGCCGACAGGGGAGTGCCCGAGAAGTTCGCGGCCACCACGACGGTGTTGCCATGCCAGTCGCGCCGCGCGAAGACGATCACATTCGGGTTCCACGTGGGCGCACCCAGGCGTGAGAATGCGGCGCCGTCGCTGTCGCGGGCCCACATCGCGGAGTTGTCGCGGTAGACGCGGTTGAGTGCGCCGACGAACCCCAGCAGTTCGGCATGGCTCGGCTGGTCCAGCAGCCACCAGTCGAGCGAGCGGCCCTCGGACCATTCCGACAGCTGACCGAACTCCTGCCCCATGAACAGCAACTGCTTGCCGGGATGCCCCCACATGTACGCGAGGAACGCGCGCATGTTGGCGAGCTTCTGCCAGTGGTCGCCGGGCATGCGCCCGAACAGGCTCCCCTTGCCGTGCACGACCTCGTCATGGCTGATGGGCAGGACATAGTTCTCGCTGAACGCGTAGACGAACGAGAACGACAGCTCGCCCTCGTGGTGCGAGCGGTGCACGGGATCCCGCTTGATGTACTCGAGCGAATCGTTCATCCAGCCCATGTTCCATTTGAAGCCGAACCCGAGCCCGGCCTGGCTGGTCGGGGCGGTCACTCCGGGGAAGCTGGTGGACTCCTCGGCGATCATCGCGATGCCGGGGTAGCGCTTGTAGGCCGTCGCGTTGACCTCCTGCAGGAAGCGGATGGCCTCGAGGTTCTCGCGACCGCCGTGGATGTTGGGCTCCCACTCGCCGTCGCTGCGGGAGTAGTCCAGGTAGAGCATCGAGGCGACGGCATCCACTCTCAGACCGTCGACGTGGAACTCCTCGAACCAGTACAGCGCGTTCGCGACGAGGAAGTTGCGCACTTCGTTGCGGCCGTAGTCGAAGATGTACGTGCCCCAGTCCTTGTGCTCGCCGCGCCGGGGGTCCGGGTGCTCGTAGAGGGGCTCGCCGTCGAAGCGGGCCAGCGCGAACGAGTCCTTGGGGAAGTGCCCGGGGACCCAGTCCATGATCACGCCGATGCCCGCCTGGTGCAGCCGGTCGATGAGGTACCGCAGGTCGTCCGGGTGGCCGAACCGGCTCGTCGGGGCGTAGTAGCCGGTCACCTGGTACCCCCACGAGCCGCCGAACGGGTGCTCGGCCAGCGGCAGGAACTCCACATGCGTGAACCCCTGCGCCGTGACGTACTCGATGATCTGGTCTGCGGCATCCCGGTACGACAGCCCCTGACGCCACGAGCCGAAGTGCAGCTCGTACACCGACATGGGCTTGGACACCGGTGCGCTCTTGGCCCGGGCGTCGAGCCACGCCGCGTCGCCCCACGCGTAGGACGCGTGGACGACCACCGACGCCGTCGCAGGGGGGACCTCGGCGAAACGGGCCATGGGATCGGCCTTGAGCACCCACTCGCCCGCCCGGCTGCGGATCTCGTACTTGTACGCGGTGCCGGGGCCGAGGCCGGGGATGAACAGCTCCCACACGCCGGTCGCGCCCATGGAACGCATCGCGTGACCCTGGCCGTCCCAGCCGTTGAAGTCGCCCACCACCCGGACGGCGCGGGCGTTGGGCGCCCACACCGCGAACGACACGCCCGGGCTGCCGTCGTCGGTGCGCACGTGCGAGCCGAGGACGCGCCAGAGTTCCTCGTGGCGTCCTTCACCGATGAGATGCAGATCGAGCTCGCCGATCGTCGGGCCGTGGCGGTACGGGTCGTCGGCCACGTAGTCGGGGCCCTGCGCATACGTCGCGACCAGCTCGTACCGGCCGCGTGAGCCGGCGCGCGTGCCCTCCCAGATGCCCGAGCGCACGTGCTCCAGCGGGATGCGCGTGCCGTCGTCGAAGACTGCGGTGACGCTGCGGGCCAGCGGACGGCGGGCGCGGATCGTCCAGGTGGCGGTCCCCTCGGCGTCGGTGTCGGGATGGATGCCGAGCACGGCGTGAGGGTCGTGGTGCGAGCCTGCCGCGACGGCGTCGAGGAGCTGGTCGGAGGGCGTCATCGGGACTCCTTCACGTGCAGGATGTGGACGGGCTCGGTGAACGCGTCGAGCATCACGTAGTTGTGCTCCGCCCACGTCCAGCGCGCGCCGGTGACGAGATCCTCGACCTCGTACGGGGTGCCCGGCTCGACGCCCCACACGCGGGTGTCGAGATGGACCATCGTCTGGCGCACCGAATGGGGATCGGTGTTGACGACGACGATGACGGTATCGGCGCGGCCGTCGGGGGAGAGGGCCGCATCGAGGCGCTTGACGTACACGAGGATCGCGTCGTCGTCGCTCCAGTGGACGCTGAGGTTGCGCAGCTGGCGCAGGGCGGGGTGCGCGCGCCGGATGGCGTTGAGCTTCTCGAAGTACGGCGCGAGCGAGTCGCCGTGCTGGACGGCACCCGCCCAGTCGCGGAGCTTGTACTCGTACTTCTCGTTGTCGATGTTCTCTTCCGAACCCGGGCGCGCGACGTTCTCGTACAGCTCGTACCCGGCGTACACGCCGTACGTGGGGGCCGCGGTGGCCGCGATCGCGGCCCGGATGCGATACGCCGGGCGACCGCCGAACTGCAGGTACTCGGTGAGGATGTCGGGCGTGTTGACGAAGAGGTTCGGGCGCAGGAACGCGTCGGTGGAGTGCGAGAGCCCCGTCAGGAACTCCTCGAGCTCGACCTTCGTGTTGCGCCACGTGAAGTACGTGTAGCTCTGCTGGAAGCCCGCGGCGGCGAGGCTCTGCATGGGCGCGGGCCGTGTGAACGCCTCGGCGAGGAACACCGCGTCGGGGTGCTCATCGGTGATGGTCCTGATCAGCCACTCCCAGAACTGCAGCGGCTTGGTGTGCGGGTTGTCGACGCGGAAGATGTGCACGCCTTGCGCGATCCAGTGCTTCACGATGCGCAGCACCTCGGCGCGGATGCCCGCCGGGTCGTTGTCGAAGTTGACCGGGTAGATGTCCTGGTACTTCTTGGGCGGGTTCTCGGCGAATGCGATCGACCCGTCGGGCAGTGTCGTGAACCACTCGGGGTGCTCGGCGACCCAGGGGTGGTCGGGCGCGGCCTGCAGCGCGAGGTCGAGGGCGATCTCCAGTCCCTCCGCACGCGCCGCGCGCACGAACGCGCGGAAGTCGGCGAGCGAACCGAGGTCGGGGTGCACGGTGTCGTGACCGCCGGCCGCCGAGCCGATGGCCCACGGCGATCCGGGGTCACCGGGCCCGGCGTCGAGGGTGTTGTTCGGCCCCTTGCGGTTGAGCGTGCCGATGGGGTGGATCGGCGGCAGGTACACGACGTCGAACCCCATCTGCGCGACGGCAGGCAGGCGCTTGGCCGCGGTGCGGAACGTGCCGCTCTTGATCGTGCCGTCCTTGAGCCGCCGGGCGCCCTCGGAGCGGGGGAAGAACTCGTACCACGCACCGACGCCGGCGCGTTCCCGCTCCACAAGCAGCTCGAGGTCTTCGCCGAGGGTCACGAGCGACATGACCGGGCGCTGCCGGAAATGCGTCGCGATCGCGGGGTCGTCGACGATCGCGAGCGCGCCGTCGTCGTCGAGCTCTGGATCGCGGAGGGATGCCGCAGCCGCTGCCAGCGCCCTCTTCTCGGCCGCGGGGCGTCCTTTCTCGGCGCCGGCGCGGTCGAACAGCAGTGCTCCGAGCTCCCGCATGAGGGCGGCATCCACCCCCGCCGCGATCTTGACGGATGCCGCGTGCCGCCACGTGGCGAAGTCGTCGCCGAACGACTCGAACCGGAAGCGCCACACGCCCCGCTCGAGCAGCGCGACCTGTGTCTGCCAGCGGTCGAAGCCGTCGTCGAGCGCATCGAGGCGGTGCAGCGACTCGTCGCCCGAGGGGGAGAAGAGTCGCAGCTGCACGCCGATGCGGTCATGCCCCTCGCGGAACGCGGTCACCCGGAACGGCACCACCTCGCCCTCGTACCCGGTGGGGCGGTAGTCGCCCCAGGGGACGGCGGGGAACGGCCGGGCCAGCGGGATCCGGCGCGCGACGGTGTCGGGGTCGGGCTGCCAGGCGCGGGCATCGCGGACAGGGAGGGCCGAGGCGCTCCGCCACGGGCGGGAGCGCGCGGAGCGCGTCGTCGTGACCACGTCTCGAACCTACCGTTCCCCAGAGTCAGGCGACACCGACGTGACCGAAGCGTGCCTCACTCGGCGCGGAACAGGTGCATCGAGGTGCCGGGAAGCGAGACGACATCGCCCGGGGCGAACACCCTGCCGTCCTCCGCGGGCGTCTCGTCGGCGCTGGACCACAGCGACACGTACCGTGTCACGCCGTCGGCGTCGGGCAGGGTGACCTCGATCGGTCGCTCGGTGCCGTGGATCATGAGCAGGATCCGGTTGAAGTCCTCGACCTCCGGCGTCGAGCTCGCGACGTACTGCAGCGTGCGGTGGGACGGGTCGGTCCAGCGCTCGATCGACATGGTCTCGCCGTGCTCGTCGTACCACTCCATCACCGATGCGGACGGCGTGTGCTCGCCGAGACGCGCGAACCTGCTCGGACGCAGGGCCGGGTTCTCACGTCGCAGGCGCAGCAGGTGCCGCACGTGGGAGTACAGGTCCTGCTGCCAGGGTGTGTGCTCCCACCGCAGCCAGGTGAGGTCGGAGTCGTGGCAGTAGGCGTTGTTGTTGCCGTTCTGGGTGCGTGCGTGCTCGTCGCCGGCGGTGATCATCGGCACGCCCGCCGACAGCAGCAGCGTTCCCATGAGGTTGCGCATCGCCTTGCGGCGTGTCGCGAGGATGACCGGGTCGCCGGTGCGTCCCTCGGCACCGTGGTTGAACGAGCGGTTGGTGTCGGCGCCGTCACGGCCGTGCTCCCCGTTGGCGTGGTTGTGCTTGACGTCGTACGACACCAGGTCGCGCAGCGTGAAGCCGTCGTGGGCGGTGACGAAGTTGATGCCGGCCAGCGGGCCGCGCTCGTCGTCGAAGGTGTTTGCCGACCCCGCGAGCCGATGTGCGAGGCCGCCGATGCCGACCGGCGACACGCCGGCGCGCTGAGCGTAGTCGACGTCGCTCAGCCAGAAGTTGCGCACGCGGTCGCGGTAGCGGTCGTTCCACTCGCTCCAGCCGGCGCCGAAACCGCCGGTCTGCCAGCCGCCCATGCCCACGTCCCACGGCTCGGCGATGATCTTGGTGGCGCCCAGCACGGCGTCGTCGGCGATCGCGCGCAGGAGCGGATGCTGGGCCGTGAACTCGTGCGTCGCGTCGCGGCCGAGGGTCACCGCCAGATCGAACCGGAAGCCGTCGATCTGCACCTCCTCGGCCCAGTAGCGCAGCGAGTCCAGCACCAGACGGGCGGCGGCGTCGGTCGAGGTGTCGAGCGAATTGCCGCACCCGGTGACGTCGATGTAGGCCCCGTCGTCCTGCTGGCGGTAGTACGCCCGGTTGTCGATGCCGCGCAGGCTCGACCGCGGTCCGCCGAGCCCCTCTTCGGCGGTGTGGTTGTACACGACGTCGAGGATCACCTCCAGCCCGGCCTCGTGCAGCAGCTTCACCATGCCCTTGAACTCGCGCAGCACCGCCTCAGGACCCTGGCGGCGCGCCTCCTCGGTGGCATAGGCCGCGTGCGGTGTGAAGAAGTTGAGCGTGTTGTAGCCCCAGTAGTTCGCCAGGCCGTGCTGGAGCAGGCGCGGCTCGGTCGTGAACGCGTGCACGGGGAGCAGTTCGATGCTGGTGACGCCGAGGTCGAGGAAGTGCTGCACCATGGCCGGGTGGGCGAGGCCCGCATACGTGCCGCGCAGGGCGCCGGGAAGATCAGGATGCCGCTTCGACAGCCCTTTGAGGTGGCCTTCGTACAGCACTGTGCGATCGAGTGGGATGCCCGGCTTGCGCGATTCGCCCCAGTCGAACGAGCCCTCGACGACCACCGAGCGCCAGCCGTCGTAGCCGGTGCGCACGAGCCCCTTCGTGTACGGCTCGAGCAGGAGGGTGCCGCGGTTGAAGGTGTTCCCGGGACCTTGCGGCCCATCCACCCGGATCGCGTACGGCGTGCCCGGGCGCAGCAGCGACGACGTGACCTCCCACACGCCCTCTCCCACGGGCACGAGCGGCTCCGTGGCGGTGATCCAGTCCAGATCCGTGTCGTCGAACACGACGAGCTCGACCGCGTCGGCAGCTGCCGACCACACGCGCAGCCGGGCGCCGCCGGGCACGAGTTCGACGCCCAGCCCGTCCAGTCCGGGGCGGAGCAGGCCCGTGGCGGGGTGGGTGACGACGGTCTCCGGGCTCACCATGCGGACTACCATAACCATGGTCCGAGTCGGTGGCGTTACGGGACCGGGTCCCATACGGCACGGCACTCGGGTGCAGTCATGGACGTGAGTGGAGGGATGCCGGGTGCCTGTGTACCTCGACCACGCGGCGACCGCGCCGTTGCGACCGGAGGCCCGCGACGCGTGGGTGGCCGCCGCTTCCGAGGTCGGCAACGCGTCCTCGATCCACGGTGCCGGCCAGGACGCGCGACGCACGCTGGAGGAGGCGCGCGAGCGGCTGGCCGCAGTCATCGACGCCGACCCGATCGAGGTCGTGTTCACCTCCGGCGGCACGGAAGCGGTGAACCTGGCCGTGAAAGGCCTGTGGTGGGCGCGTGACGCCTCGAGCGACGTCGTGGTGCTGCCGGACGGCGAGCACCATGCGACGCTCGACGCGGTCGAGTGGCTGCACGCGCAGGGCGCCGAGGTGCGCCACCTCGGGCTCGACGCGGTGGGCCGGATCCCCGTCGACGCCTTCGCACAGGCGCTCCCGGGCGCGGCCCTGGCCACCGCGCTCGTCGCCAACAACGAGGTCGGCACCGTCAACGATGCGGCAGGACTCGCGGAGGCCGCGGCTGCTGCGGCGGTGCCGCTGCATCTGGACGCGGTGGCGGCCTTCGGCCATGTGCCCGTCTCGTTCCGCCGGTGGCGCGGCGCTGTGAAGGGACGCGCCGGGCTCGTGGCGCTGAGCGTCTCGGCCCACAAGATCGGAGGGCCCGCCGGCGTCGGCGCGCTCATCGTGTCGCGCGCCGCCGAGCTCACCGCGCTGGTCCACGGCGGGGCGCAGCAGCGACGCCTCCGAGCCGGCACGCAGGACGTCGCCGGTGCGGCGGCCTTCGCGGTCGCCGCCGAGCTCGCCGAGGCCGAGCGTGAGGCCGAGGCCGTCAGGCTCGCGGCGCTGCGGGAGCGGCTGGTGGGCGGCATCCACGCGACGATCTCCGGGGCGGAGCTGCTGGGCGACCCGGTCGACCGCGTGCCGGGCAACGCCCACGTGCTGTTCCCGGGGGCGTCGGGCGAGACGCTGCTGTTCCTGCTGGACCGCGCGGGCATCTCGGTGTCGACCGGGTCGGCGTGCCAGGCCGGCGTACCGGAGCCGTCGCACGTCGTCATCGCGCTCGGCCGCAGCGATGTCGAGGCGCGGCAGGTGCTGCGGCTCACTCTCGGCCGGACCACCACCGCCGACGATGTGGAAGCCGTGCTGGCGGCCCTCCCGGAGGCTGTGCAGCGCGCGCGTGCGGCATCCGGCCCGCGTCCAGGCCGGGGTTCGTAGACTGGACCCATGCGGATCCTTGCGGCCATGAGCGGTGGAGTGGATTCCGCCGTCGCGGCCGCGCGGGCCGTCGAGGCGGGCCACGACGTCGTCGGCGTCCACCTGGCGCTCTCGCGCGCCGGCGGAACGCTGCGCACCGGCAGTCGGGGCTGCTGCACCATCGAGGACGCCATGGACGCACGGCGTGCGGCCGATCGCCTCGGGATCCCGTTCTACGTGTGGGACTTCTCGGAGCGCTTCCGCGACGACGTCATCGAGGATTTCGTGTCGGAGTACCGCGCGGGTCGCACCCCGAACCCGTGCATGCGCTGCAACGAGAAGATCAAGTTCGCGGCGCTCCTCGAGCGGGCGATCGAGCTCGGCTTCGACGCCGTCTGCACCGGGCATTACGCGACCCTCGTCGACGCTCCTGAGGGGCTGGAGCTGCACCGCGCCTCGGACTCCGCCAAGGACCAGTCCTACGTGCTCGGGGTGCTCGACGCCCAGCAGCTGGCGCACACGTACTTCCCGCTCGGCTCCACGCCCTCCAAGGCGCTCGTGCGCGCCGAGGCAGAGGAGCGCGGGCTCAGCGTCGCGCACAAGCCCGACAGCCATGACATCTGCTTCATCCCCGACGGCGACACGCGCGGGTGGCTGGCCGAGAAGGTCGGCGCCGAGCAGGGCGACATCGTGGATCGCACGGGTGCCGTCATCGGCACGCACGAGGGTGCGCACGCGTTCACGGTTGGCCAGCGGCGCGGGCTGCAGCTCGGCGTCCCCGCGCCGGACGGCAAGCCCCGGTTCGTGCTCGAAGTGCGTCCCGTGTCGAACACCGTGGTGGTCGGCCCCAAGGAGGCGCTCGCGACCGCAGAGATCGCAGGGGAGCGCCACTCGTGGGCCGGGCGCCCGCAGCCCGAGGGCGAGTTCGCGTGCGACGTGCAGATCCGTGCGCACGCCGATCCGGTCCCTGCCACGGCGACCTTCGCCGACGGACGCCTCACCGTCGTGCCCGAGACCCCGTTCGACGGCGTCGCACCGGGCCAGACCGCGGTGCTGTACGACGGCACGCGCGTGATCGGCCAGTTCACGATCGCCACCACCGTGTCGGCGGTCCCTCTCCCGGCCTGAGCGCCCTGGCGGTGTCGGCGACCCCTCCTAGACTGGCGGGGTGACGGATGCCGCACTCCCCGCCGACGCCGGACTCGATGCCGCGCGGGTCGAAGCCCAGGACCTGACCGACCGCATCATCGGCGCACGCGACGCCTACTACGGCCGCAACGCCGAGCTGGTCGACGACGCCACCTATGACGGGTGGATGCATCGGCTCGAAGAGCTGGAGCGCCTGCACCCCGAGCTGCAGGGCCAGGACTCGCCGACGCAGACGGTCGGCGCGGCCGAGAGCTCGATGTTCGCACCGGTCGAGCACGCCGAGCGCATGCTGAGCCTCGACAACGTGTTCAGCCCAGAAGAGCTGCGCGAATGGTGCGTCAAGGCGCAGGCCTCCGCCGGCCGTACCGTGCGGTGGCTGACCGAGCTCAAGATCGACGGGCTCGCCATCAGCCTGCGCTACGAGGACGGCGTGCTGACCTCGGCCGCGACGCGGGGGGACGGCAGGGTCGGTGAGGACGTCACGGTCAATGCGGTGCGCGTCACCGGCATCCCGCAGCGACTGGCCGGCACCGGGCACCCCGACATCGTCGAGGTGCGCGGCGAGGTCTTCATCCCGGTCGCCGCGTTCGAGCGCCTCAACGCATTGCAGGCCGACATGCGCGATCGGGTGGTCGAAGAGACGCGTGCACGCGGTCGGTCCTTCGACGAGGCCAAGGCCCGGCAGAGCGCCGAGCGTCGCTTCCCGTCGTTCGCGAACCCGCGCAATGCTGCGTCGGGCGGCCTGCGCCAGCAGCTCGACAAGAAGGACGGCCTCGAGCTCGAAGCCGGGCAGGCGCGCCTGGATTCGCTGCGGCTGTTCGTCCACGGCATCGGCGCGTGGAGCCGCCCGCCCGTCGACTCGCAGAGCGAGACGTACGGCCTGCTGGCCGAGTGGGGACTGCCGACGAGCCCTTACTTCCGCACGACCGACGACATCGACGGAGTGCTCGAGTTCGTCGCCTACTACGGCGAGCACCGGCACGACGTCGAGCACGAGATCGACGGCATCGTGGTCAAGGTCGACGAGCTCGCACTGCACGACGAGCTGGGTGCGACCAGCCGGGCGCCGCGCTGGGCGATCGCCTACAAGTACCCGCCCGAGCAGGTGAACACGAAGCTGCTCGACATCGTCGTGTCGGTGGGGCGCACCGGCCGTGCCACGCCGTACGCCGTCATGGCTCCCGCGCGCGTGGCCGGGTCCGTCGTGCGGCAGGCGACCCTCCACAACCAGGACGTCGTGCGCGCCAAGGGCGTGCTGATCGGCGACACCGTCGTGCTCCGCAAGGCGGGCGACGTCATCCCCGAGGTGCTCGGCCCCGTCGTCGAGCTGCGCGACGGCACCGAGCGCGAGTTCGTCATGCCGGCGAACTGTCCCGAGTGCGGCTTCCCGCTGCGCCCCGCGAAGGAGGGCGACATCGACCTCCGCTGCCCGAACGCGCGGTCCTGTCCTGCGCAGGTGCGAGGGCGTGTCGAGCACATCGGATCGCGCGGCGCTCTCGACATCGAGGTGCTCGGCGAGGTGACGGCTGCTGCCCTCACCCAGGCAGAAGCACCGGCAACGCCGCCGCTGCAGACCGAGGCGCGGCTGTTCTCGCTGTCGCTCGACGACCTGGTGCCGATCTCGGTGATCGTCAGGGATGCCGAGACCGGTGAGCTGAAGGTCGACGAAGAGACCGGCGAGCCGGTGCGTCGTGCGCCCTTCCGGCGCAACCCGACCGCCACCGAGAAGAAGCAGGGGGTTCAGGGGTCGCAGCCCTCTGCAGCCGCGGTGAAGCTGCTCGCGGAGCTCGAGAAGGCGAAGACGAAGGAGCTGTGGCGCCTGCTCGTCGCGCTCAACATCCGGCACGTCGGCCCGGTGGCCGCTCGGGCTCTCGCCCAGTGGTTCGGCTCGCTCGACGCCATCCGCTCCGCCGACCGCGAGCAGCTGGCGCAGGTCGAGGGCGTGGGCGGGATCATCGCCGACTCGCTGCGGGAGTGGTTCGAGGTCGACTGGCACCGCGACATCGTCGACGAGTGGACGCTCGCCGGCGTGCAGTGGGCCACGCCGGGGCATCCCGGTCCGGGCGCGGCCGTCGTCGAGGGCGGCGTGCTCGAAGGGCTCACGGTCGTGGCGACCGGCTCGCTCGAGGGGTACACGCGTGAGGGCGCCCAGGAGGCGATCCTGAACGCGGGGGGCAAGGCGGCCTCCAGCGTGTCGAAGAAGACGGATTTCGTCGCCGCCGGGCCGGGCGCCGGCTCCAAGCTGGCGAAGGCCGAAGAGCTCGGCATCCGCATCCTCGACGCCGAACAGTTCCGCATCCTCGTGACGGAAGGACCGGCGGCGCTCGGGGCGCTCGATCCCGACGCGGGCTGAGCAGTCAGAGCGATCGAGTCCCACGCCAGTGTCGTAGGTATGTTCTAACGTCGATGTCATCGACGAAAGGACCCCCATGACCACTGCACTCACCCCGTCGTCGCTCGGGTGGCTGGACCAGGAGGACCGGCGGACGGCGCAGACGATCCGCGCACACGGCACGAGCAACGAGTACGTGTTCGGCGACCTGCAGAAGCGCGAGGCGCCGTACGCCTACACGATCGGGCTGTTCGGCCTCGGGCACCCCGAGCTGCTCGTGTTCGGCCTCGACCCGCGCACCTCGGCGCTGCTGCTCGACGACGTCTCGGCGCGCGTGCGTGCCGGCGAAGACCTGCGGGCCGGGCAGATCCTCGCGTTCGCCGGCTGGCGGCATCGGGTGGCCGTCGAAGTGGTGCCCAATCCGGGCGAGATCGTGTTCGCCGCGAACAGCTACTACGAGCGCGCCGATCTGCACTCGGTGCCGGTCTTTCAGCTGACGTACGACGACCGCGACGGCCGGTTCCCGTGGGACGACGGGTACGACACCGCCGCATGGCTCCAGCCGCGGCCGGGAACGTTCCGCGCCTGACGGCACGGTCGAGGGTGCGGGTGTGCGCTGAGCGGGTGTCAGGAACCCGAGGTGAGGGCGAGCAGGCGGTCGCGCACCTGCCGGCGCAGCACTTTTCCGATGAGGGAGGTGGGCAGTTCGTCGACGACGTAGATGCGGCGGGGCACTTTGTAGGGGGTGAGGATGCCGCGGGCGAAGTCGCGAATGGCCTCGACGTCGATCTCCTCGCCGGGCGAGACGACGATGGCCGCGACGACCTCCTCACCGGAGTGCTCGCTGGGCAGGCCGACGACTGCCGCGTCATCGACCTGCGGGTGCTGGCGCAGCGCGTTCTCGACCTCGGTCGGCGCGACGTTGAAGCCGCCCGTGATGATGAGCTCCTTGATGCGGTCGACGATCCGCACGAATCCCGCGTCGTCGATCGTGACGATGTCGCCGGTGCGGAACCAGCCGTCGACGAACACCGCCTCGGTCTCTTCGGGCTTGCCGTAATACCCGCTGAACACCTGTGGCCCGCGCACGAGCAGCTCGCCGCGCTCACCGCGGGGCACATCCTTCGTGGGGTCGTCGGGGTCGACGACGCGGCACTCGGTGCCCGGGATCGGCAAGCCCACCGTGCCGGGCACGCGGTTGTCGGCGACGGGATTTGCCATGAGCACGGGCGAGCACTCGCTGAGGCCGTACCCTTCGACGAGGTAGCCTCCGGTGGCGGCCTCGAAGGGCACCACGAGCTCGTGCGGGAGAGCCATGGCTCCCGAGATCGCCACCTCGGTGCCGGCGAGCGACACGCCCTTCTCCTTCGCTGCGCGCAGCAGGCGCTCGGCGATCGGCGGGACCAGGGGCAGGAACGTCGCGGGGTGCTTCTTGGTGACCTCGAGCACCATGTCGGGGTCGAACTTCGGGAACAGCACGAGGCGCGCGCCCATCGACATCGCGAACGTGAGGCACAGCGTGAGGCCGTAGGCGTGGAACATGGGCAGCACGGCGTACACGACACAACCGTCTCCGCGCACGATCGACGGCACCCACGCCTGCGCCTGCGCGGCGTTCGAGAGCAGGTTGCGATGCGTCAGCGCTGCTCCCTTCGGGGTTCCGGTCGTGCCGCTCGTGTACTGGATGAGCGCGAGGTCGTCGGTCGCAGGCCGCGGGTGGGATGCCGGCAAGGCGGCGGTGCCGACGACCTGCTCCCACGGCACGGTGCCCGAGACGCGTTCGGTGAGTGCGGACCGCGCCTCGCGCGCCTTCGCGATGGGCAGGCTCAGGGCGAGCCGCGTGCCGAACGGCATGGCCTTCGTCACGTCCACCGAGACGAGGCTCGTGAGTGCCAGATCGGCGGGGAAGTCCTGGATGGTCTTCACGACCTTGGTCCACACGATCGCGTGCTTGGCGCCGTGGTCCTCGAACTGCTTGCGCAGCTCGCGTGGCGTGTACAGCGGGTTGTGCTCGATGACCACGGCGCCCAGGCGCAGGATCGCGTAGAACGCGACGATGTGCTGCGGGCAGTTGGGCAGGACGATCGCGACGGGGTCCCCGGCCCGGACGCCGAGGTCGCGCAGCCCCGCGGCCGCGCGCTCGATCTGCTCGTGCAGCGAGCGGTACGACGTCTCACGCCCGAAGAACTGCAGGGCTGCGGTATCGGGGTAGTCGCGCGCGGACGCGTCGACGATGTCGACGAGCGATCCGGTCACGGGGGCGAGGTCCTCCGGGACGCCGTCGGCATAGCTGGCGGTCCAGGGCCGCGGCGGGTCGTATGTCGTCACGCGGATCAGCCTACGCCGGGGCCGCGTTCCACCGCCGGAGCGGCGGCGCACACCGGCGGTGGGTCGCGGGCGGGCCCCGGTAGTCTTGACGGGTGTCTGAAATCACCCCCGATCTCGTGCGCCATCTCGGTGTGCTCGCCCGGATCCAGCTGAGTGACGAGGAGGTCGAGCGCCTGACCGGTCAGCTCGACGTCATCGTCGACAACATCGCCAAGGTGTCCGAGGTCGCCACGCCCGACGTTCCCGCGACGAGCCACCCGATCGCCCTCCAGAACGTGTTCCGCCAGGATGTGGCGGGCGGTCAGCTGACGCCGGCGCAGGTGCTGCAGAACGCCCCCGACGCCGCGGACGGCCGCTTCCGCGTGACCGCGATCCTCGGCGAAGAACAGTAGAGGGGCACCGACAGTGACTGATCTCACGAAGCTGAGCGCCGCCGCGCTCGCAGACAAGCTCACCGCGCGCGAGGTGTCGAGCGTCGAGGCGACGCAGGCGCACCTCGACCGCATCGCGGCGGTGGATGCCGACATCCACGCCTTCCTCCACGTCAGTGACCACGCGCTGGAGGTGGCGGCCGACATCGACCGCCGCCGCGCCGCGGGCGAAGAGCTCAGCCCCGTCGCCGGCGTGCCGCTCGCCATCAAGGACGTGCTCGTCACGACCGACATGCCGTCGACGAGCGGCTCGAAGATCCTCGAGGGCTACCTGTCGCCGTATGACGCGACCGTCGTCGCACGCGCCCGCGCCGCGGGTCTCGTGCCGCTCGGCAAGACCAACATGGACGAGTTCGCCATGGGGTCGTCGACCGAGCACTCCGCCTACGGCCCGACTCGCAACCCGTGGGACCTGGAGCGTATTCCGGGCGGTTCGGGCGGCGGCTCCGCGGCCGCGGTCGCCGCGTTCGAGGCGCCCCTGGCGCTCGGCTCCGACACGGGCGGCTCGATCCGGCAGCCCGCGCATGTGACCGGCACGGTCGGTCTCAAGCCGACGTACGGCGCGGTCAGCCGGTACGGCGCGATCGCCCTCGCCTCCAGCCTCGACCAGGTCGGTCCCGTGACCCGCACGGTGCTCGACTCGGGTCTGCTGCACGACGTCATCGGCGGGCACGACCCGCATGACTCGACCTCGTTGAGTCACGCGTGGCCGTCGTTCGCCGCCGCGGCCCGCGAGGGCGCCACCGGCGAGGTGCTCAAGGGCCTCAAGGTCGGCGTCATCCGCGAGCTTCCAGACAGCGGCTTCCAGCAGGGCGTGTCGGAGTCGTTCCGCGCCTCGCTGGCCGCCATGGAGGCGCAGGGCGCCGAGATCGTCGAGATCAGCGCTCCGCACTTCGAGTACGGGGTCGCCGCGTACTACCTGATCCTCCCGGCAGAGGCATCCAGCAACCTGGCCAAGTTCGACTCGGTGCGCTTCGGCATGCGCGTCGACGTGCCGGGCGGGACTGTCGAGGACGTCATGGCGCGCACCCGCGACGCGGGCTTCGGCGAAGAGGTCAAGCGCCGCATCATCCTCGGCACGTACGCGCTGTCGGCCGGGTACTACGACGCCTACTACGGCTCGGCGCAGAAGGTGCGCACGCTCATCCAGCGCGACTTCGCGGACGCGTTCGCGCAGGTCGACGTCATCGCGACGCCGTCGGCGCCCACCACGGCGTTCAAGATCGGCGAGAAGATCGACGACCCGCTGCAGATGTACCTCAACGACGTCACGACGATCCCCGCGAACCTCGCGGGCGTCCCCGGCATCTCGATCCCCTCGGGCCTGGCCGCCGAGGACGGGCTGCCCGTCGGCATCCAGTTCCTCGCACCCGCGTACGAGGACGCGCGGCTGTACCGCGTGGGCGCGGCCCTCGAAGCGCTGCTCGTGGACTCGTGGGGCGGTCCGCTCCTCGACAGGGCGCCGGTCCTCGGCGCGAACGGAGGTGCCCGCTGATGGCGAAGGACAAGCTGATGGACTTCGACGAGGCGCTGGAGCGGTACGAGCCGGTGCTCGGGTTCGAGGTGCACGTCGAGCTCAACACCGAGAGCAAGATGTTCTCGTCGTCGCCCAACCCGGCACACCCGTCGCAGCACGATGCCGAGCCGAACACGCTCGTCGCCCCCGTCGACATGGGACTGCCCGGTGCGCTGCCGGTCGTCAACGAGCAGGCGGTGCGGTACTCGATCAGCCTGGGCCTCGCGCTCGGCTGCTCGATCGCGCCGTCGAGCCGTTTCGCGCGCAAGAACTACTTCTACCCCGACCTCGGCAAGAACTACCAGATCTCGCAGTACGACGAGCCGATCGCCTTCGAGGGGCAGGTCGAGGTCGAGCTCGAGGACGGCACGCTCGTGCAGATCCCGATCGAGCGCGCCCACATGGAAGAGGATGCCGGCAAGCTGACGCACGTCGGCGGCGCGACCGGTCGCATCCAGGGCGCCGAGTACTCGCTCGTCGACTACAACCGCGCCGGCGTGCCGCTGGTCGAGATCGTCACCAAGCCGATCTTCGGCGCCGAGGAGAACGCCCCCAAGCTCGCCGCGGCGTACGTCCGCGCGATCCGCGACATCGTCATCGGGCTGGGGATCTCGGAGGCCCGCATGGAGCGCGGCAACCTGCGCTGCGACGCGAACGTGTCGCTGCGCCCGCGGGGGCAGGAGAAGCTCGGCACCCGCACCGAGACGAAGAACGTCAACTCGATGCGCTCGGTCGAACGCGCGGTGCGCTACGAGATCCAGCGTCAGGCGGCGATCCTCGCCGCCGGGCGCACGATCACGCAGGAGACGCGTCACTGGCACGAGGACACGGGGACCACGTCGCCGGGGCGCCCGAAGTCCGACGCCGACGACTACCGCTACTTCCCGGAGCCCGACCTGCTGCCGGTCGCTCCGGCGCCCGAGCTGATCGAGGAGCTGCGTGCCGCGCTGCCCGAGCAGCCGGCCGTGCGCCGTCGCCGGCTGAAGTCCGATTGGGGCTTCACCGACCTGGAGTTCCAGGACGTGGTCAACGGCGGTCTGATCGACGCGGTGGAGGCGACCATCGCCGCAGGCGCCGCACCGGCCGCCGCCCGCAAGTGGTGGACGGGTGAGATCACCCGCATCGCGAACGCCCAGCAGGCCGAGGCCGTCGACCTGGTCACGCCCGCAGGCGTTGCCGCTCTCCAGGCTCTCGTCGACGCCGGGACCCTCACCGACAAGCTCGCCCGCCAGGTGCTCGAGGGGGTCATCGCGGGCGAGGGAACGCCACAGGAGGTCGTGGATGCCCGCGGCCTCGCTGTCGTGTCGGACGACGGCGCGCTGATCGCCGCGATCGACGAAGCCCTCGCGGCGCAGCCGGACGTGCTGGAGAAGATCCGCGACGGCAAGGTGCAGGCCGCCGGCGCCGTCATCGGTGCCGTGATGAAGGCGATGAAGGGCCAGGCCGACGCTGCGCGCGTGCGTGAACTGGTCCTGGAGCGCGCCGGCTCCGCCTGATCGGACGGCATGGCGGTACCTCGACGTGGGGCGGGTCCTTCCGGGACTCGCCCCACTGTCCGATGTCGGAGCTCCCTGAAAGGATCGAGCCATGGGGCGCGGCGACGGAACGGGCCGGCTCGTCTCGCCGGAAGGTGCGGACGACACCGGTGCGGGCATCCTCCACGTCGACATGGACGCGTTCTACGCGTCGGTCGAGCAGCTCGACGACCCGTCGCTGCGGGGCAAGGCGATCATCATCGGCGCTCCCGAGAGCCGGTCCGTCGTCTCCAGTGCGTCGTACGAGGCGCGGCGATTCGGCGTACGGTCCGCCATGCCTGTCGGACAGGCGCTGCGACTGTGCCCGCACGCCGTCGTCGTCGCGCCGCACTTCGAGCGCTACCTCGAGATGTCGGCGCAGGTGATGCGCATCTTCCGAGATGTCACGCCGCTGGTCGAGCCGCTGTCGATCGACGAGGCGTTCCTGGACGTCAGCGGCGCAGGCAGGCTGTGGGGGAGTCCTGCCACGATCGCACGCATGCTGCGCCGTCGAGTCCTCGACGAGACGGGGCTGACCTGCAGCATCGGCGTGGCCGCGACCAAGCACGTCGCGAAGATGGCGTCCACCATCAGCAAGCCCGACGGGCTGCTGATCATCGCCGCGGCCGACACTGCCGCGTTCCTCGCACCGCGCTCGGTGCGAGCGCTGTGGGGCGTGGGGCCCAAAGCGTCCGAGGCGCTCGAAGGACGCGGCATCCACACCATCTCGGATGTGCTCGAGACACCGCGAGAGGTGCTCGACCGCGCGCTCGGCCCCGCCATGGGGGAGCGGATCTGGCACCTGGCCCGCGGCATCGACGCCCGCGAAGTCGACACGACGCGGGTCGAGAAGAGCATCGGCCACGAAGAGACGTTCCACGAGGACGTCGGCGACACGACGATCCTGCGCTCCGAGCTGCGCCGTCTCGCTGACCGCGTCGGCGCCCGGCTGCGCAGCAACGGGTGGGAGGCATCCACCGTCGCCATCAAGGTGCGCTTCGCCGACTTCACGACGATCTCGCGGTCGCAGACACTGCCTGAGCCCACGGCTGTCGGCCAGCGGATCGGGGATGCCGCACACGAGCTGTTCGCGTCGATCGATCGGTCGCTGCCTATCAGGCTGATCGGCGTGCGCGCCGAGAAGCTCCGTCCGTCGGGTTCGGCCGTTCCCGCCCTCTGGGACGACGATGAGGGCTGGCGACGGCTGGAGGACGCTCTCGACGACGCGACAGCCCGGTTCGGCCGCGGAGCCGTCACCCGAGCGACCCTGCTCGGCTCGCGCGGCGGCACCACTCTGCCGTCGAGTCCGCCCGCGCCGCGACTCGATCAGGGCTGACCGGATCGGTCGCTCGGCGGGCCGGCCGTCTGTGCCGGAGCGCCGACGACCGCTACGTTTGACACATGCCCAACATCGCACTCGAACTCGGCAAGCAGTCGGCGTCCTTCGGCGTGAAGAGCGCATACGGCGAGCAGCAGGACGTCGACGGCGTCAAGCTCATCCCGGTGGCCGTGACCTGGTCCGGCTTCGGCGGCGGGTCCGACGAGGCCGGCAACGGGGGCGGCGGTGGCGGCGGCTACGCGATCCCGATCGGCGCGTACATCCGCCGAGGCGACGACCTGCGATTCGAGCCGAACCTCATCGCCCTCCTGACCGTCGCGATCCCGTTCGTGTTCTTCACCGGGCGTGCGCTCAGTCGTGTCATCCGCACCCTCAAGAAGTGACGCCGATCCGGTCGCGACGTCCCTCGCCCTGGCGGTCGGGCATCTGACCACCGCGATCGAACAGGTCGCGGCATCCAATCCCGTCGTCCTGATCGACGGACGCAGCGGCGCGGGCAAGAGCTCGCTCGCGCGGACACTCGTCGCGCGGTGGCCGTTGCGCGGTCGAGTGCAGCTGGTGGCGCTGGACTCGATCTACCCCGGCTGGGACGGCCTGGACGACGGGGTGGAACTCGCCCGTGAACTGATCCTGACCCCGCATGCGCGAGGGATCGTCGGCGTCTGGCAGCGGTGGGACTGGACGATCGGCGAAGCGGCCGAGGCCCACGCTGTCGACCCGTCGCTTCCACTGATCGTCGAGGGGGCGGGCCTGCTGACGCCGGCCACGGCCCGCCTGGGCGACGTGCGGGTGTGGCTGGAGTCGCCGTCGGCATCGCGCAAGCAGCGTGCGCTCGACCGGGACGGAGACGCGTTCCGCCCCCACTGGGACCGCTGGGCGCGCCAGGAGCAGCGCCACGTCGAGCGGGACGACCCGATGCGTCTGGCGACGCATCTGTTCCCGGTGCCGTGACACGGGGCTCTCAGTCCCGATCGACAGCCGCGACGAGGCCGTCCAGGCGATAGCCGAGCCACTCGTAGACACCGAAGCGCGGGTCCTTCGCATCATGGTCCTCGGCCGCGGTGACACCCAGGCGCGTGGCGAGCACGAGACGGACCGCCGCCAGCGTGCGAAGCCACGCCCGCGCCGATTCCGGCTCCAGCCGGATCTCGACCTCTTCCAGCAGCGCGGGGTCGTCCGGATCGTCGGGGATCCGGGCAGCGTCGGTGAGCGAGAGCAGGACGATCTCCGCATCGGCGCGCCGACGGTTCAGCAGATCCGTCTGCGTCAGCGAGCGGAACTCCCGCGCGGCTTCCTCGTCGTCGGGGTAGGGCGTCGGCACCAGCCGGGCGATCGCGGGGTCGCCGTCGAGGGGCGATGATTCGTCGACGAGCTCGGCGAACTGGCCCACCAGCCGCGACAGGTGCGCGGCTTCGAGCCGGGCGACCTCCAGCACCACCACGCGGCCGGTCACGCCGGCTCCTGCCGGACGGTGGCCCACAGTCCATAGTCGTGCATGGCCTGCGCGTGCAGCTCCATGCGTTCGCGGGCGCCCTGCGAGACGACCGCGTGACCCTCGTGGTGGACGGCGAGCATGAGTCTCTCAGCCTCGGCACGCGGCATCCCGAAGTACTCGCGGAAGACATGGGTCACGTAGCTCATGAGGTTGACCGGATCGTCCCAGACCACTGTCTGCCACGGGCGATCGGGATCCGTCCGCTGGGCGCGGTCGACCTCTTCGTCGACGGCGGGTGTCGCGAGGGCGTTCATCACGCCCACCCCAGCTCGTGCAGACGGTCATCGTCGATGCCGTAGAAGTGGGCGATCTCGTGGACGAGCGTCGTGTGGACCTCGTCGCGCAGCTCGTCCTCGTCCTCGCACACGGCCAGATGCGGCTCGCGGTAAACGAGGATGCGATCGGGGAGCTCGCCGACTCCGTAGCGATCGCGCTCGGTGAGGGCCCAGCCGTCGTACAGGCCGAGCAGGTCGAGGCTGCCGTCCTCGGGCCGGTCCTCGACCACGAAGACGACGTTGTCGAGCCCGGCGACCATATCGTCGGGAAGGGCGTCGAGCTCGTCGATCACGAGCGACTCGAAGGTCGCGGCATCCATCTCCATACCGTCTGCCACGATACCCGCTGGCACGTGCCGGAGACGGCAGGCGGCGCGGTCGGTGACGCGCGAGCACGGGGCTCCCAGGCGCCGGCGGGTAGGGTGGGCGCTTTGCCGATCGCAGTCCCCGGAGGAAGCCATGTCTCGCGCGCTGTGCGCCCTGTTCGTCGCCGGAACCCTCGCGCTCGGGCTCACCGCCTGCGCGGCGACCGGTCCCGGCGTCGTGGATGACGCCGCGCAGCCGGACCAGACCTCGGCACCCGTGCCGACGAGCGCCGGCGCGGACGACGCGTCGGCGGCTGCGCAGGCCGGTTCCTCGCTGTGCCAGGCGGGTCGCGAGGCGGACGTCTGCGTGATCGAGGCGCAGGACGCCGAGGGCGATGTGACCCTCGACGCCTACCGGATCGTGAAGATCCTCGACTCGTCGCTGCGCGGCGTGGTGACGATCTCGGGCGCCCAGCAGGTGGTCGTCCAGGGTGCGACCATCGCGGGCGATCTCATGCTCACGCAGAACGCCGGCCTCGTGGTGAAGGACAGCACGGTCAGCGGCAGCGTGACGGCCTCGGGCGGCGAGCATGCGACGCTGGTCGCCAACACCGTGGCGGGCGATCTCACGTGCGACGGCGCCCGCGTGGACGGCAACAAGAACGACGTCGCCGGGGCCAATGCGTGCGCGGGGCTGCGCTGACGCGGCAGACGCACCGCCGGAAACGAGACGAGGTCCGTTCCATGACGAGCTTCTCACTCGCCGAGGAACGGACCTCGTCTCACTTGGGGTGGCTAACGGGGCTTGAACCTGTTGCGCCTCCACCCGGAAACCGCGGAATCCTGCGGTTGTTCGTTGAGAGGATTCTACTCCCAGAGGACAGGAAACTCCATCACCTGACAGTAGTTTGTTGGCGTGCCAACACGGGCCTCCGCGCTTGGCCTCACGTCGAAGGTGCGCCGGCCGGATCCTGATCGGAATCGTCCGCTGCGTACTCTTCCAGCCACTCATTGATCTTCGCGACAAGGTTCGTGCCCTCGCGTTTTGCTCGCGCGCGTGCCTTCATCTGAGTCTCCAAGGGCGCGCGATAAGTCCACTGCGGCGTCTTCGGCTGGTTGGGCACGCCCCTATCGTGGCACCACCCGATATTGAGGTGACTGTCACCCGGTGGTACGGTCCCGCCATGAGCGAACCGATCGGTGAGCTCGATCCCGAACTCGTCGCCCGCGCGCTCGCGAAGGCGAAGGCTCGTGGCGAGCGCCTGCAAGACGTTCTCGACCGCCGCATGCGGGAGTACGTAGAGGACGAGACCGAGGCTAGCGGCGAATAGCTTCCCTGGGCTAGCAAGGTGGGATAACCCTTACCGAAAAGTGGGCGAGTGCTTGGTAATGAGGGTGACATACACCTTCACGAATGTCCGGTGTTCAGATTAGAGTTCGATGAGACGCCCCGGGATGGACCCGACCGTGTACGGAGCAACCCCACAACCGAAACACCGTACTGTCCTGGGGAGGACCATCATGGCTGAAGCCACCGTCGACACAGTCACCTGCGGCACTGGGGCTGCGTGCGAGCAAAAGTGCCCCTTCAAGCGGGCTGGCCACCCGTGCCTTGCGTTTGATGAAGCAGTCGCACTTACTCCGCTGACGAACGAAGATCAGCATCGACGCGCCGCATGAGCTCGTCGTACGACAACTCCAGGTGATCAAGGATCTCCATCACGACGTTGAACTTCGGCATTGAGGTGCCATTGAGGTTGTCCAACAGTGCGTGCTTCTTGACGGTCGTCATCATCGGCGCGAGCGCCGTGACCGACCCGTACTTGGCGTCGATCTCGACCCGAAGCCTCTTGAGCGCTGCGGCAGTCCGTTCGTCGATGGTAGGCATCGGATTAATGCTACTGGTCTGAATGTCCACGTCATACCCCTTTTGGTGAGTGCCTGATGTAGGAACCTCCACGTGGCGCCCTGATACATCCCCCCAGAAAAGTTTGGATCAGGGGTTGCGGGTGGAGAAAACTCCACCTAAGGTGGAGACATGACTTCCACCAACGCAACACCGGGGACTGCGGCCGAAGCGTTCGCCACCCGCGTGAAGTGCTACCTCACTGATGAGGATCGTACGCCGGGGTGGCTCTCCCGCAAGGCAGAAATCGCGTACAACACGCTTCGCCGGCAGCTGGACCGCCCCGAACTTCTCACGTTCGGCAACGCCGTCCGCATCTCCGATGCCACAGGCGTCCCCGTCCAAGAGGATGTGGCGGCATGACCGAGGTGGAGCAGTGGATCACTGCTGTCACTCTCGCCGCCGTCCTGCAGGTGTCCGTGAAGACCATCTACCGGATGACCGAAGACGGACGCATCCCGTCGATGCCGGTCGGGCGTCAGCACCGCTACAACATCGAGGCGGTCAAGGAAGCTCTCGCCCCGAAGCCGGAACCCGTCGCGACGTGGGCACAGTCTGCACGTTCGCTCTCCCGGAAGCGGGTGGCGTGATGGGCCTGGCAGCGGTGGGCGTGGCGCTCATGATCCTCGGGTTCACGAACCAGACGCCGGCCACCACGAACGGTGCGACGATCCTGGTGTTCGTCGGGTTCGTCTGCCTCGTCGCCGCGGTTCTGAGAGGCGGACGTCATGTACACGACTGACAGTCGGCCGAACGGTCACCACGTCGTAGCGGACATTCTCGACGACGACGAACCGCTCCCTACGGAGATCCCCGACCGGGAGTAACCCGATCCCATCCCGCCTCAGTTCAGGGCCGCACGCCTTGGACCTTGGCTACCGCATTGCCTTCACGCAGGTGACACCCGTTCGCGACGGGAGCAATGCACGCAGACCCCGGAACCACATCGGAACCGGACTGACAGCTCGAACCTTCACAACTCCACACGAGAGACACGCTGATACGCGTCATCTCAGGATCAAACGCACCGGTAGGTCCCGGTCACGCGGTTCTGGCACGCCAATGGGGATGACGTAGACGGGGACGAGTGGACCGAACGCCAGGCAGGCGAGGCCCCCCAGGAACGGGCGAGTGCGACCCATCGTGTGGTCGAAGGGAATCAGGAACGTCAAGGACTGCTAAACGAACCGGGGTGAGGGTCCAATCTGACCACCGGTCGGGCAGTGAAGCGTTCCGAACAACTTACAGGGAGTAGGAGCCTCGTGCACCACCCCTGATACATCGCAGTCGAAGGACTTTCTGAACGAACTGGTCGGGCACTGAACACCCAAGGGTGGATGGAGTGCTGAACGAACCAGTCGGGATCGTGAAGACGCGGTGGCCCTGTGGTCGCTATAGGCGGCGCCGTGGTCAAGCACGGGCAGGGCGCACAACACCCAGTCATCAACCAAGGAGAATGCATGAAGCACGCTAAGAAGATCGCCGCGGCGGGCGCTGTAGTCGCGGCGCTTGCTCTCGCCGGCTGTTCGACTCAGGCAGACACCGTGTCGTACAACCTGTCTCAGGACGCGGAGAAGTTCGAAATCGAACGTCGCATCGTGTTCATCAACGGCATCACCGACAAGTACCTCCTTGAGATCGAGGGGAAGTGCAACATCGAGACCGGCGACAGCATGGCTGCCGGGACGCTCGAAGTCGTCTGCAAGGTCGGTGACGAAGAGTACAAGAAGCACTTCCTCGGTCTCTCCGACAACGTCACGTTCATCGTCGAGCAGGTCGAAGGAACCGAGGTGGATCCGTTCCACTACCGCGTCAACTTCCGCCCGGAGACGATCCTGCCAGACATCGACCTGCAGGTCAGCGACGGCTGACGCATGCTCCCGCTAGCTGGCGGCGGGAACCCCGGCAAAACGGGGAATCGTCAGCGGTAACAGCGGAACCTAGCGACCCACACCGGGTAACGCGAAGGGTTACGCCGGGGCGGCAGGTTTGGCACGCCGGTCTACCTACGCCGGATGGAAGGGTTCAACTTCCCTCCCGCCCCACAACAGATCAACACCAGAGAAGATGGTCATGCCCACCGGATACACCGCGCCGCTTCACGACGGCGAGGACATCACCTTCGCCCAGTTCGTCCTTCGATGCTCCCGTGCCATGGGGGCGGCGATCATGCAGCGCGACGAGTCACTGGACGTCGAGCTCGCGTACCGCACCATGGACAGCTACCACGAAGACAACGTCGAGAAGGCTCGACTTGCTCTGAACGACGCCTACGTTCTCACCGATGACGAGTGGGAGGCGCGGCAGATCGAAGAGATCTCGAAGGCTAAGGCGTACCGGGCCGAGTATGTGCAGAAGCGGGACGCGATGCTTCGGCGCTATACCGCGATGCTCAGTCAGGTTCGGTCGTGGACGCCACCGACCGCCGACCACGAGGGCCTCAAGAAGTTCATGACGGAGCAGATCGAAGAATCGATCCAGTTCGACTGCGGCGACTACACACCGGATGTTCCTGAACGGCTACCGGTTCCCGAGTACCAGTCCCGGGAGATCTCCCGCCTGTCGGATCGACTCAGCCGCGAGCACCGGTACCTGGCTGACGAGCAGAGCCGTGTCGCATCCCAGAACGCATGGGTGGACGCGTTGCGCGGATCCCTCGCCTGATCACCGCCCGCGTTCGGCGGTTCCCCAATCGAACGCAACTCCCCCCTGAGGGCCGGTCTTCACTACTCCGATGACCGGCCCTCACCCATGTTCAACGAGAGGTAGCGACTCATGACCACCATCCAGGCTTACAAGGGATTCAACAAGGACCTGACGTGCCGCGGGTTCCAGTTCGAAGAGGGCAAGACGTACGAACACGACGGACCCGTTGAAGCATGCCGTTCCGGGTTCCACGCGACCACCATGCCGCTCGACGTCCTCAAGTACTACAAGCCCAACCAGTCCGTCTACCACCTCGTCGAACTCGAAGACGTGGACGACAGCAACGACGAAGACTCCAAGGTCGCCGCCCGCAAGATCAAGATCGGCGCCAAGCTCGACCTCACCGGCCTCATCAAGGCGCAGGTCGACTTCGTCTTCAAGAACTCCAAGCCTGTGGCTGGCGCGACGTCGAAGAAGGCGAACGCAGCCGTCAAGGCCGAGATCGAGAACGGTGCCGCGACGGCCAGCGGGTACTACGGTGCCGCGACGGCCAGCGGGCGCTACGGTGCCGCGACGGCCAGCGGGCGCTACGGTGCCGCGACGGCCAGCGGGCGCTACGGTGCCGCGACGGCCAGCGGGGACTACGGTGCCGCGACGGCCAGCGGGCGCTACGGTGCCGCGACGGCCAGCGGGGACTCCGGTGCCGCGACGGCCAGCGGGGACTACGGTGCCGCGACGGCCAGCGGGGACTACGGTGCCGCGACGGCCAGCGGGGACTACGGTGCCGCGACGGCCAGCGGGGACTCCGGTGCCGCGACGGCCAGCGGGCGCTACGGTGCCGCGACGGCCAGCGGGTACAAGTCGGTCGCTTCTGCGACGGGTTACGCGGGCCGAGCTCGCGGGAAGGCCGGTACGGCTCTGCTGCTGGTGGAGCGGGACATCGACTGGAACATCACCGCCGCTGCGGGCGTGGTGGTCGACGGCAAGAAGATCAAGGCCGACACCTGGTATGTGCTGCGTGGCGGGAAGGTCGTGGAGGTCTGATGCGCGCGCTCGGTGTTGTGTTTCTGATCCTCTTCGGTATCGCCCTCGCGGTCGCCGGCTTCGTCTTCGCGACGTGGGTAGTCGTGTGGAACCTGACCGACATGCAGAACGTCGGCATCAACTTCTGGAACGTGTTCTGGATCCTTCTCGTCGGCACCGTCCTGTTCGGCGGTGTCGGCGCGTCACGGAGGTAGCGACTGATGGACAAGCCGATCATCAACCGTCGCTTCGACGGCGAGTACAGCACGGTCCTGCTGCCGGGCGGGATCATCGAGACCATGTGGTTCCCGCACGACCCGGACGAGCGGGAAGTGTGTGTGGGCCGGTCGACGATCGCGGCGATTGCGCAGCGTCACATCGCCGACCACACCCCGTCCCACTCGTCATGAGTACCCCGCAGAAGGTGGTGGAACGCCTGTTCCGTGACCTCGGTGGACGGAAAGACTTTCTCCGACCCTGCCGGATGGATTTGGGTGTTCCCAGACGGCGCGAGGAAGCACGTCCACCACAACCTGAACGCTGCGTCCGCCCGTCACCTCACCGGGTGGGTGAAGAACCGGTACGGATCCAACTACCGTCCCGTGTTCGACGGCGACCGGGTCAAAGGGCCGAAGCCGATCATCGACCTGACCCGGCTCACTGCATCACAGCATGCACAAGACCGCCTCGCACTCATGCGCCGGCAAGACAACCTCACCTTCGAGGAAGTGCTGTTGGCATTGCGGGCACCGGAGAAGGTGCTGTGGTCCGACACCCACCACTCCTGGATCTGGGTACGCGACCGCGTCGGCGTCGCCGCGCACGTCGACCGGGCAGGAAACGCAGTCATCGCCACGCTCCTGTGGGCGACCCGCGAGCTCTGGGACGCGAACCCGCGCCCGATGGAGAGGAAACGATGATGTTCGCCAGCAGGAACGCGGCCGATGTGCCGTTCCGTGTGGGGCAGCGGGTGACGCTTCACCCGCTTACCTCCACGGACGGGATCGGGCACATCGTGGTCCGCAACTACGTACAGCACAACGAGCCGAACCCGATCCTTGTAGACATTCGAGCACACCGTGAGGGACCGAACTTCTCGACGTGGGAGCGAGTGCAGCGCAGATTCCTTCGTGCCGTGGAACACGGCCACTTCGTCGACCGCAACTGGCAGCGGTACGACGTCGACGGGAGCGCCGACATCATCGACCACGCGCGTCGTGTGCTCGAAAGGTTGGCGCGGTCATGAACGACGTCATCCCGATCCGTCCTCCCGTGACGGTTCCCACGTTCACCCGCGACTCGATCACCGACCTTCTCAAGTCTGGTCGCATCCCGGAGCCGGGTGACTTCATCCGGTCCATCAGTCTGCAGGACGACAACGACGAAGGCGCGGTCCTGGTCTCCACGCCCATGTTCGGGCGTGTGCGGGACGTGGACACCCACCTCGAGTCCGAGCATCCGTCCGTCACGTTCCGGTTCGACTTCGGCCTCGCGATCACCCTCACCGGGCAGGCAACCATCACCTGGCGGGAACAAGGAGAAACAGCATGAACGAGTTCACCGCAAGCAACGGAGTGACGGTCGAATGGGCCGGCTCGGATACGTCCTCGACGCGTTGGCTTTCAATCGGCGGCAACTACATGTGGACGGACGAAGACCCCGATGTCTCCGCGCTACGAGAGTTCTTCCGAGCAGAGGAAGACGAACTCCTGGGAAGGTGGCGCAGCTCCGAACACCCCGGATTCGTCGCGCACGTCCACGAAGGCGGCTTGTACGTCTGGGTCTCCAAAGAAGTCGGTGGGGCATCCACGGGAGCGTTCTATCGCGACGCCGTTGACACCAACAACCGCCGCTCCGAGTTCGCTCGTGTCGCCCGTGCCTATTTCGATGACCACCCAGTGTCGAAGCCGTGGCACGACGCGAAGGAAGGTGACATCTGGGTCCTCGACCTCATCGCCTCTGGGGAAGCGCCGTGGCAGGTAGTCGGCCAGCGATTCGAACATGTGCAGACGGGTACAGCAAGACCCCTAAACGACAAGTCGTTCCGTGAGGGGCGGCGCATCTGGACGGAGGAAACAGCATGAACGAGTTCCCCGCCTCCAACGGATTGAAGGTCGTTCTCACGAACGCGGGGCAGACGGCCTACACCGCAGTCGATGGTGAGTCCGAGAGCACGTCCTACCTCGGGTTCGCTGAGTTCCTGGCGTTCCGCGAGTACTTCCGGGCTGAGGAAGACGAACGCCTCGGACGGTGGCGTTGGCCCGAGAACCCCGACTACGTCGTGTACCCGTCAGCCCTCTACAAGCACCCCGCGGACTCCGATGAGGTGAATGTTGTCAACACGAGCAACGGTGCCTCGCATCGGGTGAAGCGCGCCGATTCTCCGCGCTTGTTCGGGTACTTCTCGGAGGCGGGGAGCGCCTACTTCGATGCTCGCCCCGAGCCGAAGCCCTGGGCCACGGCCGAACCCGGCGAAATCTGGGACCTGACTGTGGACGGTGTCGAGAACCGGTATGCCGCCATCCTGAGCCACGGCAAGAACGGACCGTACGTTCGCATGTTCCCCACCGACAACGTGGCCGCAACCACGGTCGGCACTCAAGCCACTGCCATCACCGCAGGGCAGCGCATCTGGCCGGAGGAATCATGAACAGGCTGACGTGGGGACTGCCCCTGAGGCTGCTCCTGCAGACCCGAGACATGACAACAGGAGGCTGGTTCACCATCGCCGAGTACGAGGGTGAACGCATCAGTCGGGCACAGCGGACCCGACACCTGTTGAAGTCGCAGGGCCTCCCGGCCCGACTGATCGTTGGGAAGGCGTCATGACCCGACCATGGTTCGGCGTTCTCCCGCCGCCGCGCGGTCACGGGTACTACCCGGACGAGTACGGCATGTACGCGGCCCGCGAGTATCCCGCCTACTTCGCACCGAAGCCACCTCTCACGCGTGGTGACCTTCATTTCGACCCGGCACCCGACATCGACGGGCTCGTGCGTGACGAACTCCGACGCGTCATGGACTCCCTACGCGCGGGTCTCGATGCCGCCACTACCCAACTCGTCGTCGAGTACTTGCGAGCCATGGGGTACACGATCACGGAACCGGAGTACTCATGACCTACGAAGGCTTCGTCCACGATCTGGACGAAAACACGTACCACGCACAGCCGGAGCTTTCGAGCACGGGTGCGAAGAAGATCCTCAAGTCTGCCGCGCACTACAAGGACTACATCGAGAACCCGCACGAGACGAAAGCAGCGTTCGACGTCGGTTCAGCCGCACACTCCAAGATCCTCGGTGTTGGTGCTCAGATCGCTGTCTACCCGGACGGCGACGGACCAGAGACTCACACGATGATCGGGGACGATGGGGAACCCGTCACGCTGACCAACGTGCTCGCCGTCAACGGCGCCGTCAGTACCAAGGCCGCGAAGGACTTCGAGAAGGTCAGCCGTGACGCCGGGCTCATCCCCGTCAAGCGAGTGACTGCGCGCGTCGTCGACCGGATGGCCGAGTCCGTGCTGAGGGACCCCCGCGCGCGCCGGCTTCTCGAAGGTGCGGCACGTGAGGTGTCCGCGTTCGCGACCGACCCCGTCACTGGGCTCAGGATCCGTGGCCGATTCGACGCCCTCGGAGACCGGGCAGCCGACGTGAAGACAACCGGTGGTGAGGCATCCGAGACCGGGTTCGAGCTCGACGCGTTCCGGTACGGGTACGACGTTCAGCAAGGTCACTACGAGTACATCCACGAGGTTCTGACGGGGTCAGAGATCCCGTACTTCTTCATCGTCGTGGAGAACCACCGCCCCTACCTGACCGGAATCCACGTGCTCGGACCGGAAGAGTCCGCCGCTGCCCGCGACAAGGCGCGAGTCGCACGAACCCGCCTGGCACAGAGCCTCGCCACGGGGGAGTGGCCCGGTTACCAGAACCGCAGCGGTGGCCCCATCGGAACCCTCCGCGCACCCGCATTCTCGATCGCGGAGTACACGGCTCTCGTGGAGAGCGAAGGAGTCGCAGCATGACAACCACCGAACCCGACGTCCTCGAGGTGCTCCCAGACGGCCGTACCAGCAGGTACACGCGCCGCGACGAGACCGGCGACACCAACCCGGACGACCTCGCCACAGTCGACTCGAAGGTGGCAGCGTTCCGCAAAGAGTTCCCGCAGGGGATCATCGACGCCACCGACATCAAGCAGTTGGACGACAAGACGTGGCTGGTGACAGCACGAGTGTGGAAGCACCGTGCGAGTGAGAACGGGAAACCGGACTCTGCAGGATCCGCGCTGCGAACCGTGAACCTCGACGGTCACGTGTCCGAAGCGTTCGCATTGGAATCGGCGCAGTCGCTCGCGATCCTGCGGTCGCTGCGGTTCCTCGCGATCACCGCCACCGAGGGGGAGCGATGAGCAACGAATTCGGCCAGCTCGAAAGCGAACCCGACGAGGTCGACGAAGAGGCCCCGAACCCGATCGTGTTCAAGGACATGGACGGGCACTGGACGACACTCACTTTCCGTCCGTTCACCGCACCTCAGTTCGACACGTGGGCTGAGGCGTACTCGCACGCGTACTGGCATGCGCGGATCGGCAACGTCCTCAGTGACGTGTTCGCTGGGGCGGACTGCTCATGACCGACGAATGGGAAGAGGACATCCCTGTCCTGCACGTATGCACCAGGTGCGGCCAGGAAGGTTCCCGCCTGTGCGACGACTGCCAATACGTTCTGACGCCGAGGGAGTTGACGGTATGGGCGGCATGACAGCAATCGAACCGGACGTGATCGTGCTCGACGAGACGATCCTCGACGACACCGCAGAGTGTTCGTACGGTGACGGTCCCGCCGAATGGGTCGCCGGCTGCAAGACGTGCGGGCACAGCATCCTGTGGTGCAAGTCCCACCACGACAACAAGATGGCGGCGATCGAGGCCGGTGTCCGCGGTTGGTACTGCTCTAAGTGCAAGTCCGAACAACCGGACTGGCACGACCAGTTCTTCACCTACCCGATATGAACCCGCGTTGCGACTGCAAGCCCGGCACGTTCGAGAACGGGTGGCACGAGGTACGCGGTGAATCCTGTCTTGCTGCGGAGCGTGAATCATTCGCGCGCGCGATGGATGCCTGCCGCCTATGGATGCGGCAGGAGAACACGTGAACAAACGTCGGGGGTCACCGAACCCGTCAGTGCAGGTCAAACGAGCCGTCATCCGGAGGGATGGCGGCTTCTGTGTTCTCCGACTCCCCGGATGTCTGGGGGAGGCGCAGACCACCGACCACCGGGCGAACCGGCAGGCCGGGGGGTCACGGCTACTCAACGATCCTGCCGTCCTCATCGGGGCCTGCACGATCTGCAACGGCAACAAGGAATCCACCACGGGCGAGGTGCGGGCCGAGCTCATCCGACGCGGGCTGATCGTCCTGCCCGCATCCACGCACGAGAAGACGTTGGCGCGCGTGAAAGACACGCCCGTGATCTACCCGGACGGGTCGACATGGCTGCTGATCGACGCATCCACAAGGGAGCGAACGTGAAGACCTGGACGTATGGCGACTGCGGAACCCGGTACCCGAAGACCGTGCACCACTGCACCCGCTACTTCGACGACTACCTGGCATTGCACGGCGGGTCCGTCGAGAACGCTATTCACCGCGCGGTCGCCAAGGCAATCGACCCTCTGGTCCGCCGCGCCGAAACACGCATCGAGATCCACCACCTCGAGTGGTGGCAGGTGATCGCGTGCTAACCGCAACCAAGGAGACCTCATGAACCTGCTTGCCAATCTCGCGCTGCTGGGCGCGATCCTCGCGTGGACGATTGCCGCCACCTACTTCGTGCAGACGGCAATCGCCTACTTCTCCGTCTACTCGAAGGCGGGCAACCTCACCCGCATCTCCACTGGGATGCTCTGGCGTTCAGTGCAGACCGCGGCCTTCGCCTTCTCGGGCTTCTGGCTACTCGAACTTCACGTTCAGCTTGGGGGATTCCTCGCATGACCACGCCGGCTAAGCCGTTGGAGTTCGAGCTCCGCTACCACATGGTCGCTTCCACCCATAACCGGAAGGCAGCGAAGTTCACCGAGCAGGAGTTCACGCACGACCCGGAACGCGTCAAAGTGCTCCCGATCATCCCGCCCGGGTTCGTCCCCGTGAAGGGCGACTGGCCGACCGTGAACCGGGAAGCGAACCGTCTCAACGACGCCCAACTGAACTCGGGGATCCTCGACTACTTCTTCTTCCCCGAAGCCACCCCGGCCGACTGGAACCGGACGCATTGCCCAGCGTGCAAACGCAACGCAGCACGAGAGATGGACGAATGACCGCGATCGAAGACGCGAACGCCGCGGCCGACGAGCTCGACCGGCGCATCGACGCCTGCGACCTGATGCAGGCGTGGACCGTGATGGACCAGGCTTCGACCGCTCTCCGCGCCCTGATCGCAGCATACGAGCGCCAGAGCGCCCGCCTCGCGTTCGTGAACGCGGAGCGACGCAGGATGCTTCCAACCCAGCCCACCGACGACGCGCGCGAGGCGCTGGCTGAGGTGATCTGGGAGTCGCGGATTGAGTTCTCGTCGCCCGGGAAGACGCCCGCCACGAACTGTAGTGACGTGGCGATCAGTGCCGCACGCCAGTCCGCCAGACACACCGCGGACAGGATTCTCGCTACCGGCTTCCGCCGACAGGGGCCGATCACCGACGAGTGGGAGTACAGCATCCACACCGCTGCGGGTGAACACATCTGGCCCCTGGGGCCGCAGGACGAAGAGATCGTCGAGACCCGCGAAGCCTGCGAGAAGGCGCTGGGCGACAACGATCCGGACTACTGGGAGCCGACAGATCGAATCATGCGCCGTCGCAAGGCTGGCCCGTGGGAGCCGGTCGAGGCGGACACACAATGACCGGTGTCTTCGATCCTGTCGAGAACACGTGGATGCCCACCCCTGACGCTGACTGGCGTTACGCGAACATCCACCCCGAGTCCGACGACTGCCGTGAACACGGGTGCATGATCCACAACCCCGACGAAACCTGGATCGGCAACGTCGAACAGTGGCCCTACTACCCGCGCGCCGATGGGCGCATGGAACGGATCTGCCGTCACGGGGTAGGGCATTCCGATGTTGACGCGGCGCGGTTCCTCAACCGTGTCCGCCCCGACCTCGCCGCCAGTGTCCACGGATGCGACCTCATCGACGGGGTGCCCTGCTGCCAGAGAAAGGCGAACGCATGAAGGTTCAGGCCACGTGGCATCACGTCTTCGAAGTGTCCCGCGAAGTCGACGTTGACGAGGACGAATTCAAGGAGTGGAAGCACGAGCGGTATGGCGAGTTCGCAGACGACGAACTCGCCCTTGCTGTCTGGATCGACCAGCAAGACACGGAGTTCACGGCAGAGGTGTTCCATGACTGGCGCCTATCCACCCCGTTGCCGTCCGACTTCGAACTGCTGTACTCCGACGTCGCTGATGCGCGGGTGGGTGGTTCCGATGCCTGAGCGCTTCCAGTTGAAGCGGTCGCGTGACTGGCGCATGCCGGAGGGCGCGTTGAAAGCCAGCCGGGGGACGCACCTCGGCAACCCGTTCCGTGTGTACGAGCACTGCAAGGGTCCGGCCGGCGACTGGGGCGTAGAGGACACGGGACGATTCAACCTGTCCATCGCCCACGGGTGGACGCGCCTGGGTGCAATCCGGTTCGCGATCGACTGCTACCGGCAGGAGTTCGACAAGGTCTACCCGCCCGACAGCACAGCCCGAAAGATCCTCGCCGCACGGCTGGCAAACACCGAACTAATCGGCTGCTGGTGCGCGCCGGCCGACCCGTGCCACGTCGACTACCTCATCGAGGTGGCCGGTGAAGCGGACCCCGAGCTCGTCAAGTCACTGAAGGAGATGGATGATGCAGACGCTTAGAGTGACCATCGATCTGGACACTGACGAGATCCGTGACGTCCTCGCCTTTTACACCGAAGGCGCACACGCGGTGAAGGATCCGACGATCCGCCGCTACCTGCTCACCATCTACGACTACGGCGTGCCAGTGGAACGACGTGAGGCGTTCAGAGACGCCATGCGCGTCAGCCTTCGATTCTGCATCGAGGAAGTCGAGTTCGGTCGTGCAGGGGCACTCAGGGCACTACTCGACGGGGTTCCTGATGCTGACCCTCCCACGATCTGACACCCACCTTGACCTGACGTTCGCCACCGAACCTTACGTGCCGCCAGCCTGCGAAGGCGCATCCCACCCGAAGCAACTGTTCGATCACGTGCTCGGACAGACCGCCTCGTACGCCTGCACGTTCCCGTGTGGTCGAACGGTCCTGATGTGCGCGGGATGGGTTGCGGGCAGGCGACGTCAGGGCGCCACGGGTCTCGTGAAATGCAACCAGGGATGCGACCAGGTCCACGAAGTACGCGACCTGCACTTCACACCACTCGACTAGGGAGGCGCTGTGCGACCTCAGCACAACCACATCTTCCAGTCGCACCGCGAACCCATCCCAGGGTGTCCAGCGTGCGCTCTGATCCGCGTCGAGGTGATGAACGCCTCGTTCGGAATGATCCGCGCCGGAGTCTTCGGACCTGCCCCCACACCGGGACGGCCGCGTGGCTGACGTCATCTTCACGACCATCCACGGATCGAACCTCTACGGGTTCGCTCACGCAGGGTCCGACCATGACACGTTCACCGTCACGGACTCGCACCGTGCACGCGCGCGACAGACGGTCGACGACGCAGGTAACGATCGTGTCGTGGTCGGACTCGACCACTTCCTAGACCTCGTGCACGGCGGATCCCACCAGTCGGTCGAAGCACTGTTCTCACCCGTGAAGGAATGGGCAGACACCCCAGCCGCGGACCACTACCGACCGATGCTCAACGCACACCGCATCACCGGATCGGAAGTGTTCGCGAAGTACGAGCGAACCATCCGCGCTTTCGCGTTCGGCGACTACAAGCGGCGCCGGCACGCGGCCCGCCTCACCACCAACCTTCAGCAACTCCGCATCGACGGGACGATCCGTCCCCGCCTGTCGGAGGACGAAGCACGGTGGTGCAACCTCACCGCCGACGCCTACTCCGGCCGCGACCTTGAACGGTACCTGCTGCCCTGAAAGGAACACCATGCCCACCATCACATTGACGAGGGGTATCCCCGGCAGCGGCAAGTCGACCTTCGCCCGCGAATGGGTGCAGGAAGACCCCGACCACCGGATCCGCATCAACAGGGACGACCTCAGACGAACCCTCTACGCGACCACCTCAACGCTCCTGACCACTGATCAGGAGCGTTTCGTTTCGGTCGTGGAGAAGGACATCGCCCGTGACGCGCTCCGCAACGGGTACGACGTCGTCGTGGACGCCATGAACCTCAACCCCAGGTGGGTGAAGGAATGGCAGAAACTCGGGCACCCGGTGATCTTCCGCGACTTCCCGATCAGCCTCGAGGACGCCATCGCCAGGGACGACCAGCGCGAACACCGCATCGGAGAAGACGTCATCCGACGCCTCTTCCAGCGGTACACCGACAAGGGCGCACTCCCCGCCACCCCACTGCCCGTGAAGGCACCCGTGTTCGACCCGTATGTGCCCGGCGACATCGCCACATACTCGTTCGACATCGACGGCACTTTGGCGTTGATGGGAGACCGACGCGGCCCGTACGACACTTCGAAGTACCACCTCGACGAACGCGACAACGCAGTCTGGGACATCTACTCGCTGCTCGAATACGCGCTGGACGACTTCTACGGTCCCGGTTCCCGCGGCACGTCGTGGGCGATCATCGGTCTCTCCGGTCGCAGCGAAGACCACCGTGCCGTCACCGAGAAGTGGCTGACCGACCACGACATCACGTTCGATGCGCTGTTCATGCGCCCTTCTGGGGACACCCGCAACGACGCGATCGTGAAGTCCGAACTCGTCGACCAGCACATCTCCGGCGTCTACAACGTCATCGCCCACTTCGACGACCGCAACCGCGTCGTCAACGCACTCCGCGCCAAAGGACTGAAAGTCGTTCAGGTCGCTCCTGGGGACTTCTGACCGGAAGGAATGTCATGAGCTACTACGACGACGACTTCTCCAAGATCGGCATTCGCATGGTTGCAGAAGCCGACCTCACCGAGCCCGACTACTCGTTCGATCTGGTCGGTGTGTGGAAGCACACGGACGGGTCGTTCTACCTCGGCACCGACTCGGGATGCTCCTGCCCCTCGCCGGGGGAGGACTACAAGAACCTGGACCAGTTCACCGGTCCACTGACCCGCGCGCAGGCGATCGAGGAAGCCACCTCCCTGTGGACCGCATACGGCGAGTACGACCCGCCCGCGTTCGCTGAGTTCATCGAGACCATCACTAAGGCGTAAGGATTTCCATGACCAAGTTCGAGATCATCGACAGCGCAAACTACGCCGCACAGGTGGTTCGCGTCCCCGCACCGTTCGCGCTCCCGAACGCTGACCGCCTCGTCGGGGTCGGCGTCTTCGGATACACCGTCGTGACGGCGAAGGGCGGGATCAGCGAAGGCGACCTCGCCGTCTTCTTCCCCGCCGAGGCGCAACTGAGCACGGCGCTCACCTCCGGAGCCAACCTGTTCCGCCACTCCGAACTCAACACAGATCAGTCGAAGACCGGATACCTCGAAGACAACCGCCGCGTCCGCGCACTCAAGCTCCGCGGCACAGTCTCCAACGGACTGCTCCTGCCTGCTGCAGAGGTCGCCGCGATCTTCCGTGTCCCCGTCGCCGACCTCACGGAGGGCGTCGCTTTCGACCACATCGGTGGTGCGGAGGTGTCCCGCAAGTACCGGGTGAAGGAACCAGCGCCAGCCAACGCCCGCGAGAAGGCGAACCTCAAGAAGGCCTTCAAGCGTGTGGACGACAAGCTGTTCCCCGTTCACATCGAGACCGACCAGTACCTTCGCAACGAGCATCTGCTGTCCGACGATGACGTGCTCATCGTGACCCAGAAGCTCCACGGCACGTCGTTCCGCGCCGGTCGCGTCCCGGTGCGGCGGAAGCTCACCTGGCTTGAGCGTCTCGCGCAGCGGGTTCGCGTCCGTGTTGCAGAGTCCGAGGTTGACACGGTGTTCGGATCCCGGCAGGTCATCAAGGACGTCAACAACCCGAACCAGCAGCACTTCTACGGCACCGACCTGTGGACCGAGCATGGGAAGCAGATCGAAGACCGCATCCCGTCGAACGTCATCGTGTACGGCGAGCTCGTCGGCTGGACGAAGGACGGCGCCGCAATCCAGAAGGGCCACACCTACGGCGTCGAACCCGGCACAGCCGAACTGTCTCTGTACCGGGTATCGATCATCACCGACGCCGGCGAACTGTACGACCTGTCCTGGGACCAGGTCCGCACCTTCGCCAACGAACACGGATTCAAGCACGTCCCCGAACTGTGGCGCGGCTTCAAGCGCGACTTCGACATCGAACAGTTCCAGGAAGTCGACTTCGCGAAGAAGCACCGCGCACTCCTCGCGCTCGGTGGCCCCGGATGGGCCGACGAACCGCTCCCGATCAGCGCGGATGGGACCGGAGCCGACGAGGGGATCGCGATCCGCGTCGATCGTGGCGGACGTGTGCCGCTGCTGTTCAAGTACAAGAACGACAGTCATTACCTCTACGAGACGGCACAGCTTGACTCGGGCGAGGTCGACTTGGAGTCCGCGGAGGCAGCGTGAGCTTCCCCGCGAAGTTCGAAGGCGGACTCTGCCCCGCGGACTGTGGACAGAGGATCCATGCCGGCGACGAGGTGACATACGACACCGCCGACCGGCTTGTGCACGCGTCCTGCACGCCACGACCGGACCCGTTCACGATCGGCGCCCACGAGACCGTCTGCCCTGACTGCTTCTGTGTTCGCCCATGCCGATGCGTCGATGACTGAGAAGGGAAGTGGGTAGTGGTCTGGTTTAGACGCAAGCTGAAGCTGCCCGCGCCGATCCCGACACCGGTCCGGCAGGAGATGGACCGGACGCCCGAGTGGTGGGACCGCGAGTACCGCGCCCTCGTTCGCAGGGTGTTTCCGCCGAAGCCGTTCAACCATGCCGAACACGAGGGGCACAACATCGTGGAGGACATCACGTACGGGGGACGAGTTACGCACCGCGCTTGCATCGATTGCCGAGGTGATGGGTAGTGCCGAGGGATTCACGTCTCTACATGACGTTCCCCAACGAAAGGACTTGGTGATGCCCTACTACATGCGTTGGCAGAGCCGGCCGAACGAACCGGAACGCACGGAGAGATATCAGATCTTCACCGACGATGAATGCCTCTGGCCGACTCGCGCTCCCAGATCTCCGGATGGGTTCACCTACCTCGTCTCGTGGGATCGAGCGGGGATCATCAAGGTTGGATCGACCGAGTACCCGGCTCGTTGGCGCCGATTCTGTGGCAGAGGCGCGCGACTTGTTTTGGCGGTGAAGGCCAACTGGCGAGATGCGCTCGACCTGGAGATCAACACCCAGGGAGTCCTCAACGGATTCGTTGCCGCGGCCTTCTCGGACAAGAGCGAGTCGCTCGAATATCTGCCCGATGGTGGCGGGTGGCTCGAGTGCTACCGAGCCGACCCGGCCGGCGTGGAGAGAGTCATGAGGGGGCTGATCGCGCGTGCCGTGGTTCAAGGTTGACGACGGGTTCCACGGCCACCCGAAGGTCATGGGCCTGTCGCTCGAAGCGGTCGGCTTGTGGGCGCTCACCGGCTCATGGTGCGCGAAGTACTTGACGGATGGGAAGGTGCCCGAGAAGACGATCCGTCGCCTCGGTGGCGGTCCCGATCTTGCAGGCGAGCTCTACGACGCCGGACTGTGGGAAGCAACTCCAGACGGGTGGCAGTTCAAGGACTGGGCGGACTACCAGCCGACGAAGGAAGAAGTCGAAGCGGAACGCGCCGCCGCCCGCGATCGGATGAAGAAGGTTCGGGCATCCAAGAAGGGTGTGCGTTCGAGCGAACAACTCGAGAACGTCGACGGAACTTCGCCGGAAGTTCGCATTGCCCCGACCCAGTCCCAGTCCCTATCCCATCCCGACTCTCCTTCTAACGAAGGAGAGAGTGCACGCAAGCGTGCAACCCGCATCCCAGATCCTTTCCTACTGACCGCTGACATGAAGGCGTGGGCAGTCACAGAGGTCCCGCACGTGGACGTCACCCATGCCACGAAGCAGTTCGTCGACTACTGGCGTGCCGCATCAGGGCGGACGGCGACGAAGAAGGACTGGCTGGCCGCGTGGCGGTACTGGCTGCGCAACGAGCGAGGTGCCCAGCCGGTGAAGCAATCGAAGGCTGCGGCGAACGCGGCCGAATACAGGAGGTTGTTCGGGGATGGATCTGAGGGAAGCGTTCCAGTTATTGACGCTGGCATCAGCACGTGACGGCCGAACCGTTGATCGTGAGGTGGCGTCTGTGTGGGCTGACGACCTGTCCGCTGTGTCTCTGACGGACGCGGTGGAAGCCGCCCGGATGTACTACCGCGAGACGCCGGGGAAGGCGTGGCTGGTGCCTGGCGACGTGATCGCGAACGTCAAACGGATCCGCGAGAAGCACGAACGCGAAGACCGTATTCAACGGCAACTCGCACCCGCACCGGATCCGACGTTCTCGGACGAGGGCGTCAAGCACTACTGGGCTGAGGTCGCACGACTGAAAGCCGAGAAGGCGAAGAACGAATGACCACAACCGAACACGCTCACTACCTGGAGGCTCCGGAAACGGGGCCTTCTTCATTGGGGCGGTCGACGGCAACCGACTGGGCTGACGAGTGGTGGTCCCGCCTGCTGCGGGACTCGAGACGACGCTCACGGGCAGTCAACGAGCGGTTCGAGCATCCGTGGGATCAGCCGATCCGTGCCGCCGCAGAGTACGACGCGGAGACCGACAACCTGCTCAAGTTCATCCGTCGTCAGGAGGCATCGTGACCGATCGCTACGAGTGCCCGCAGACACCCGAACACAAGCACGGGGAGAACTCGACATGTAGGTCGCTGCATCACTGCAAGTGCGCCGACTGCACCCAGTTCGGGGCCGAGTACGAGTTCTGGCGGCAAGCGCAGATCCGCCGCGGACGCAAGCTTCTGATCGACGCCACCGGAACGCGGCGCCGGATCCGCGCACTGCACACGATCGGCTATTCGCAGCGTGCAATCGCGACCATGGCGGGCAGGTCGGAACCGTGGGTGACGCACCTCATGCGGGTCGACAAGGTGAAGCCGCCGACCGCGGAACTCATCGCCGGCATCTACTCCCGTTGCTGGATGAACCCGCCAATAGGTGACACCCCAACGGCACGGGCCGCGATCACGAAAACGAAACGGTACGCCGCCGCGGCGGGCTGGGCAGGGCCGCTCGACTGGGACGACATCGACACGGACCCGGAACCGGGTACGCAAACTGTGACATCCGGGCCGGTGGACGAGGAACCGTACATCGACGACGTCGCCGTGGCACGCGCCCTGGCGGGGGAGAAGCAAACCCTCACCCGCCCGGAGAAGGTCGAAGCGATCCGCATCGCCCACGGCAGACGTTGGGCCGACACCCTCATCGCTGCCCGTCTCGGGATGGTGCTCGACACCGTCAACCGCATCCGCAAAGACGAGCTCAAGCTGCCCGCGTGGTCGCTTGACGAATCCATCAGCAGAACGGAAGCCGCATGACCGCGCTCCTGTCCCCGTCGTTCCTTGAGCACCCGACAGACACCTACGAAGAGTTCATCCGCGAGAAGGTCGCGTTCGACAAGAGCTTCGGATTCGAGGTCGACGACTCTGAACTTTCCCCGGTCCTTCTGCCGCACCAGCGGGAGATCGTGAAATGGGCGATCCGAGGTGGCCGGCGCGCCATCTTCGCGAAGTTCGGACTCGGCAAGTCCGTGATGCAGCTTGAGATCCTCGATCGCATCCTGGACCGCTTCACGCCGGGGAAGCGCGCGCTCATCATTGCGCCGCTCGGTGTCCGTGGAGAGTTCATCCGTGACGGGCGTGAACTGCTCGGCATCGACGTTCGGTTCATCCGGCACACGCACGAGCTCGACGGTGGCGGCATCTACGTCACCAACTACGAGTCTGTGCGCGACGGCAAGCTCGACGTCTCACTGTTCGAAGCGGTGTCGCTGGACGAAGCATCGGTGCTCCGGTCGTTCGGTTCGAAGACGTACCAGTCGTTCCTTGGCCTGTTCGACTCGGTCCCGTTCCGGTTCGTCGCGACCGCAACGCCGTCCCCGAACCGTCACAAGGAACTCATCCACTACGCCGGCTACCTCGGCATCATGGACACCGGCCAGGCGCTCACCCGGTTCTTCCAGCGCGACTCGACGTCCGCAGGGAACCTGACGCTGTACCCGCACAAGGAACGCGAGTTCTGGCTGTGGCTGAACACGTGGGCGTGCTTCGTGCAGCGGCCGTCCGACCTCGGCTTCTCCGACGAGGGATACGACCTGCCCCCGCTTGCCGTCGAGTGGAACCCGGTCGAGGTCGACGTGCAGTCGGACCAGATCGACCGCGACGGCCAGGGTGTTCTCGTCCGCGCCGGCGCGAAGTCGCTCGCTGATTCTGCGCGCGAAAAGCGCGATTCTCTGACGGCGCGTGTTGCCCGCGCCATGTGGAAGGTGCGTGAGCATGCCGTACTCACGGGAGTACTACCTGAAGAATCGGGAGAGGCTTCTGGCGGAGCAGAAGGAACGGGACCGGAAGCGGGACCCGGAGAAGGCTCGGGAGTATCGGCGGGCGTACTACGAGCGGAACAAGGAACGTCTGCAAGCTCAGCAGCGGGAACGCGGAAGGCGGAACTACGCGGCGCAGCCGCAAGCGTACCGAGCGAGATCGCGGAAGGCCCGGCTGAAGACGTACGGGCTGACGCCGGAATCGTACGCGGCGATGCTCGAATCGCAGGGCGGGAAGTGCAAGCTCTGCGGACTGGCGGACGACCGGATGCCGGTGGATCACAGTCACGAGACGGGCGAGGTGCGGGGGATTCTCTGCACGTCGTGCAACACGGGTCTGGGGCTGTTCCGGGAGGACACGGCGCTGATGCTTCGGGCGATCGAGTACCTGACCAGATCATCATCTGGTGTGACCTCAACGACGAGCAGGACCTGATCGAGAAGTCCCTTCTTGCTGAAGGCCTCAGCTTCTCGTCGGTGTACGGGAGCCTGACCGATGAAGAGGCGGAACGCCGCCTCGACGAGTGGCGGGACGGCAAGACGTACGCGCTGATCGGTAAGCCGGTGATGCTCGGCCAGGGCATGAACCTGCAGCAGGCCAACACGGCGATCTTCGTGGGCGTGTCTTACAAGTTCGACCAGACGATTCAGGCTTGCCACCGCATCCAGCGGTTCGGTCAGGAGCGTGCGTGCTCGGTCACGATCATCTACGCCGAGACCGAGAGTGAGGTGAGGGACGTTCTTGAAAGGAAGTGGAAGGAACACGACCGTCTCACCGACACCATGTCGGACGTCATCCGAGAGTTCGGGCTGAACTCGACGGCAATCTCGGCGGCGCTCACCCGTTCGATGGGTGTGGACCGTGTCGAAGAGTCGGGCGACGAATGGACGATCGCGCTCAACGACTGCACGTTGGAGACCCGCGACCACATGGACGCCGAATCGATCGACCTGATCGTCACGTCGATCCCCTTCTCGAACCACTACGAGTACACGCCCAGCTACAACGACTTCGGGCACACCGACGACAACCTGCACTTCTGGCAGCAGATGGATTACCTGACGCCGGAGCTGTGGAGGATCCTCAAGCCCGGCCGGATCTACGCCTGCCACGTGAAGGACCGCATCCAGTTCGGCGCGGTCACCGGCGCCGGCGTCCCCACCGTCTCCCCGTTCCACCAGGAAGCGACCGTGCACGGGCTCAAGCACGGCTTCGACTACCTCGGCATGATCACCGTCACCACCGACGTCGTCCGCGAGAACAACCAGACCTACCGACTCGGGTACACCGAGATGCGCAAGGACGGTACGAAGATGGGCGTCGGCTCGCCCGAGTACATCCTGCTGTTCCACAAGCCGCAGACGGACCGGGCGAAGGGGTACGCCGACGTGCGGGTCTCCAAGGAGGTCCGGGATTACTCCCTCGCCCGCTGGCAGATCGACGCTGCCGCCGACTGGCGGTCCTCGGGGAACCGGCTGCTGTCGCCTGACGAGCTCGCGCTGCTCGCTCCCGACGTGCGGTCGAAGCTGTTCAAGACGCAGTCCCGCGGCAACGTGTACGACTTCGACGCGCACGTCGCCACCGGAGAGGCCCTGGCCGCGAAGAACGCGCTCCCGTCGACGTTCAAGTCACTCGACCCGGGGTCTTGGCGGCCGGACGTGTGGGACGACGTGAACCGCATGCTCACCCTCAACGGGGAGCAGTCCCGCCGGGCCCTGGAGTTCCACATCTGCCCGCTGCAGTTCGACATCGTCGACCGGCTCATCGAGCGGTACTCCAACCGTGGAGAGCTCGTCTACGACCCGTTCGGCGGCCTCGGCACCGTCCCCCTCCGTGCCCGGAAGCTGGGCCGCCTCGGCCGGGCCTCCGAGCTCAACCCGACGTCGTTCCGCGACGCGGTGATGTACCAGCGGGAGCTCGACAACGAACAGGCGACCCCGTCACTGTTTGACCTTCTCGAATTGGAGGACACCGCCGCATGACCGAGACGTGTGGTTCGAGCATCGACTTCTACAACAACGGGGTCCTGTACGCGTGTGACCGTGACCCCAACCACACGGGCCGGCATGCACATCACGGGACTGACGCGATCCTCACCTGGAGCGGAACATGAAACGAGACACGAAGTCCGCGTACCGTGCCCGCGCAGCCGCGACGGAACGCATGATCGACGACGCCGTGGCCGCGGTTCGGGCAGAACGGCTGACTGCGTGGGATGCCGTGGTGCTAGCCGCCCGGGAACGTGAAGCCAACCGCGTCCGCTACACCGCCGCCGACCTGAAGGAAGCCGCCTACGTGTGCGACCAGATCGGCTGGCACCACGTGGTTCGAGTCAACGGGAAGTCCGTGACCGTGACCACGCCCTATTCGTGGACCGACCGCATCCCGGTCGAGAACATCCTCGAGTTCCGGGAGGCACAGTGACCCGGTCCCGTGCATCCGCGAAAGCCGCAGGGACAGCCATGGAAACCCTCGTGGTCCGATACCTGCGGGAACGTCTCGGGGATGACCGGATCGAACGTCGCGCGAAGACCGGTGCGAAGGACCGGGGTGACGTGACTGGCATCCGCACCGTTCTCGGGCACCGTGTCGTGATCGAGGTGAAGGACTACGGTGGCCGGCTCCTGCCGGGACCGTGGCTGAACGAAGCCGCAATCGAGGCAGGCAACGACGACGCGCCCGTGTCATTCGTGGTCGCGAAACGACGCGGCACCACCAACCCCGCAGACCAGTTCGTACTCATGCGGCTGGCAGACGCCGCCGTACTCCTTGGAGGTGACCCCGATGGACCGTGACCAGCTTGCCCGCATCATGTGGGACATCGACCAGAGGGTCATCTACGGGCACGTGAGGACACCGTGGGACCCGAACCGCCGCGACGCAGCGAACCAGAACACCCGGAAACGGGCAGAACAACTGCTGCTCTACTGCGACGTTCGCCCGATCCCGCCCCGCATCGACCGGGCTGCTGCCGGGTACAACCACATCGCCCAACTAGGAGGGGACTGATGATCAAGAAGACGACCACCACAACCCGATCGGTCGGCGTCGTCGCCGAAGTCCTCGACTTCGGAGCCCGGAAGCTGACGCTCGCCCATCTGCGGGCGTTTGTCGAGCAGGCCGACATCGCTGGCTTCAAGGACGAAATCGAAGTGCGGTTCGACAAGAAGCTGCAGACATCCTCGCCGTACTACGACATCACCATCCGGGCGTCGACTCACGAGAGCGACACCACGGAGATGCCCGGCAAGGCGGATTCGCCGTGACCCCATCCGAAACCATCTGGTCCCTTATCGCCGCCGTACTCACGGTGGCGTTTCTCATTTGTGCTGTGACCGCTGTGTGGGTTCTCTCCGGACTACGCCATCAGGCCCACGGGGACTTTGAACCCGAAGACGACGAAGGAGACGACGACTAGTGGCCACGCGAGACGACCCGAAGTGCAAGCACCGTGGATACGGAGACTCCCAAGTCCTCGTCACCAACCAGCCCCACGCCTACGACCCCACCCGTTCGCACCGATCCACATGGGTCTGCACCCGCCAGGAATGCGTCTGGGACGCCGCCGGATGGGTCATGCGCGGCACGGGGGAGAAGCCGTGGTGGCGCACCGGTGTCGACGGCGAGTGGCGCGACGACACCTACCAGAACGAAACCGAAAGGGTCACCGCCTGATGGCATCCGCAACCGTGACGGGAACCGTCGCATCACTGAACAGCACCGGCACCGGGTTCCGGGTCGAAGAGACCTGGGAAGGACGCGACGGGCGATCCTCCCGCCGCTTCTGGGCCGTCTGGTTCCCGAAGGGCACCGGGGGCATGGCACCACCCGTGAACGCCCACGTGAAAGTCACCGGGCTACTCGGAACGAAGGTCAGCGAACGCGACAACCGGTACGTCGACCACACCATCAACGACGCCCAGGTGGAACTGCTCAACGGGGAACCCGCGCCGGCCGCAGATCATCGTGCGCCCGTTCAGCCGTATGTCGGCAACCCCGCCTACGACACACCACCGGAAGACCCGTGGGCAACCGCCCCGATCCCCGAGAGCGAGACCCCGTTTTGACCAACGCACCACTGTTCGTGTTCAAGATGCGCGCAGTCGCCCGGCCCACCGATCCGTACTACGTCACCCGGTGGGACCGTGCAACACCGGTTGAGGTTGTCGCCGCGACGAAGCAGGAAGCCATCAACAAGGCTGACGCGACGCTCGGTTCCGCTGGCGCGCACCGCTACTGGGTGTTCCGGGTCGACTCGGTACGCGACGTGCTGATCCCCACGGAGGCAACGACATGACCGAACGAATCGACCACGCCGCCGAAGCCCAGAGCATCCTGCGCGACATCGACACCGCCGGCCCGAACGACAACCTGCCAATGGATTGGTGCGGGGCTGACGCAGACGAGCAGTGGCTAGTTCACGCATCACTGCGAGAGGCGCAGGTACACGCGACGCTCGCCCTCGTGGAACAGCAGCGCATCGCCAACCTCATCGCGTACGTCGCTCTTCTTGAGCAGCAATTCGCCGAAGCCGCGCAGCACCCGACCGAGTTCGACTGGGAGACCCGCGAAGACAGCGAGAAGAGACACACGGAAGCACTCGTGCTCATCCGGGAAGGCCTCAACCTGTGACTCCTTCTTGGCCCCACTATCCCCGCACCACCCTCACCGACGACGAAAACGAATGGCTCGAAGAAGCCCGCACAGACCCCGTCGTGAACACCCACATCTGCGGGAACTGCCGCACCCCGTGGGGGCGCAGTTCGGTCCCGTGCAAGAACGACACCGGAACGGAGTACAGGTGATCGGATACCAGCACCCCGACGTTCAGTGGAACGGGCTCACCGTCACCGACCTGTTCTGCGGCGCCGGCGGATCCTCGTCCGGGCTCGTCGAGGCCGGGTACCGGGTGGTCATCGCTGCGAACCACTGGGCGAAGGCGATCGAGTCACACCAGATCAACCACCCGGAGACGGACCACGCGCAGGCCGACATCTCACAGGTCGACCCCCGGTACTTCCCGCGCACGGATGTTCTGTGGGCGTCGCCGGAATGCACGAACCACTCCATCGCGAAAGGAGTAAAGCGTCACCAGGCGCAGCAGCAGGCACTCTTCGAGCTCGACGGGAAGCGACCGCAGGAGGACGCAGCCGCGAACCGGTCCCGCGCGACCATGTGGGACGTGCCCCGGTTCGCCGAGGCGCACGAGTATCGGGCCATCATCATCGAGAACGTGGTCGACGCGGCGAAGTGGTCACAGTTCCCCGCGTGGCTGTACGCCATGGACCTGCTTGGATACGACCACGACATCGTCTGGCTGAACTCGATGCACGCACAGGCCGGCGGTCTCCCCGCACCTCAGTCCCGTGACCGCATGTACGTGGTGTTCTGGCGGCGCGACTCGAAGCGGAAGCCGAACCTGTCCGCATGGCAGCGACCCATCGCGTTCTGCGAACAGGACGGTGAAGTCCGGGCCGTGCAGGCGTTCAAGAAGTCGGAGAGGTGGGGCCGCTACAAGGCCCAGTACCTCTACCGGTGCCCGTCATGCGGTCACGTCGTCGAACCGGCATGGTTGCCTGCCCTGTCGATCATCGACTGGTCGATCCCGGCACCTCGCATCGGCGACAGGGAGAAGCCTCTGGCAGAGAAGACCCGTGAGCGGATCCGCCGCGGTATCGAACGGTACTGGCGACCGCTGACCGTCTCCGCGGCCGGGAACACGTACGACGGTGTCACGACCGGATCGAACTACCTGCGGGCATGGCCAGTCGACGAGACACTCCGAACACTGAACACGACCACCGAATACGGTGTCGCCATCCCACCGTTCCTGTCGCAGTTCCGCGAACGCGACAGAAACATCTCAGTCACAGACCCGCTGCCCACGGTCGTCGCCGACGGCGCGAACCACGCGCTCATCGTCAACAACCTCAGCGGGAACGACGAATCCCGGTCCAAGCCCATCACCGACGCGCTGCCATCACTCGTCGCAGGCGGCAACCATGCATCACTGCTGGTGCCGGTCGAGGGCCGCGAAGGCAAGATGGCGGCACCCGCCGCGGACCCGATGCGCACCCAGTCGACCCGGAACGAGACGGGCATCGTCGTACCGCTCCGGAACCATGGTGTCGCCAAGTCGATCAACGAGCCCATCGACACCGTCGCAGCGAACGGCAACCACCACGCGCTCGTGATGCGGAACAACGATGGCGGCGCAGAGATGTCGACTCCGGTCACCGAGCCGATCCGTACGCTCACCACGGGCGGTCACCAGTCGGTCCTCGAGCCGGGCGAGCCGATCTCGCTGGACGTTGACGACGCCGGCTTCCGGATGCTGGAGCCTCACGAGATCCAGCTGGGCATGGGATTCGCTGCCGACTACCACCTGGTCGGTTCGAAGCGGGACAAGGTCAAGCAGGCCGGGAACGCTGTCACACCTCCGGCCGCACGTGACCTGGGGTTGGCTGTCGCTTCGTACCTGAACAACACGATGGAGGTTGCTGCGTGACATTCATCACCAACGACTGTGTGACCAACACGCTCGAACTGCTGCCAGGGGCAGACCGCCCGCGGCCGTGCCTGCAGAAGGTGTTCGACGACGAGTCGGGTAGGTGGGTGCCGGCGCACTGGGCAACCTGTGACAACCCGAACTGTCGGGGCTGTGTGCCGAGGGAAGCAGAGCACGGGAAGCTGTGCCGCACCTGCTACTCGAAGATCACCGACGCCCTCTCGCGGGTGGAGGAACTGATCGTCCACTTCCGGTCCATCGACAAGACCGCACAGGCCATCGGGGAACGCGTCGACACGTCCATGACGAAATCGATCGTCATCCCCGATGCATGGTTGGCGGCGGACGGGCTGATGGAAGCACTCGGCGCACCGCCCATCCCGTCCACCGCATCCATTGACGACACGTTCGAGCTCGCCCGCCAAGCCGTGGGGGAGTGGGCCGACGTCGACTCCATCATCGCCACACGGGAAGGCGCGAAACGGGCCGTCGTGCTGGTCAAGCGCCTGCAGACCGCGTTGAAGCGGTGGCCGGACGCCGAAGTGCTGTACCGGCCCATCCCTTGGTTCGTTTGTGAGCAGTGCCGCACCCGGGGGTCACTGTGGCGTCGTTCCCCGGTCGAACAGGGGGACGACCTGCTCATCGAATGCGGAACACCTGACTGCGGGTGGTCTGCTGAATGGTTCGGGTGGATCGAAACCCACAAGCAGGCTCTCGAAACGTTCGCGGCCGAGTGGATGCGGATGCAGAAAGAAGGGGGAGCAGCATGATCGCTATCGAAGACGCCCGCGCCGCACAGGCGCTCGATCTCGGCATCCGCCATAGCCCCGGCGATGGCCTATACCCGATGAGTGCGCGAGCCGTCCAGGCACTGAAGGATGCTCTCGACACCCTGATCGCCGAGCACGAGCGCACGGTCCGCGAGATGCACGCCCGCGAACTGCACCACTTCGAGACGGAGAAGCTGCTCACGGAGGCGGGCATAGACCCGGACGCCACCCCACCGACCGACGACGAGCGCGAGGCGCTGAACGCCGTTCTGTTGCGTGGGTTCACTGACCACGCGAACGGTGCGGGGAGTCCGCTCCTGGGCGTCTACCTCGCTGACCGCATCCTCGCTGCTGGTTTCCGCCGACAGGGACCAATCACCGACGCACAGGTGGAAGCCGCGTGGCAGGCGCTCGAAGAAGAGGGTGTGCGCCCGCTCTTACGGATCGTCCGGGCCGCTCTCGAAGCCGCGAGGGACGCATCATGACCGCGGCACGTGGGGTGCAGGAGGAAAGCTGGTGGCGTGCCGCTGTGGCATGCCTGCTCGGTGTAATCGCATGTGCCGGATACCTCGCAGTGTTCCTGGTCGCCGTGGGGATTATCGGGAGCGTCATCATGTGGTCTGTAGCGTCATTCCACTGGCTGCTGACGTCGTTGCTGCCGACATGAAACGCACCTACCGCATCGTCCGGGGAGCCCTGGCAGTGACCGCACTGCTGGGGCTCTCCCTTTTCACCGCCTGGCACGTCCTCCTCTGGCGCATGGGCGAAACCTACACGGGCGAGGGCGGCACACCCCTCAACCACTGGACAGGAAGCAGCAAAACACGATGACCACCTACGCCCAGAACCCGGAGTCGTGCGCGTACATCGCATCGTTCGGCATCGACCCCAACCGCATCCCCGCAGACGGATTCGACCGCACCGGATACGACGAAATCCAAGGCGACGGCCCATACGGCGACGTCCGCCGTGGGAAGATCCGTCGATCCTGGCCTGACGGATTCGACTACCAGCGCCTACTCGAAGCGTGGGCCGCTGACGAACCCACCCGACGCGTCTGGACGTCGTGACCGGTTCGGGCACGCTCATCCCGTTGGACTTGATTTGCGACACGTACAGGATCAGCCGGTTCGTGCTCTACCGAAGGATCCGCTCGGCCGGCGTCGACTCCGTGAACCTCGCCAACGGAGGCAAGGCACTCCGATACCGCGACTTCCTCTCACTCGGAATCCATAACGAATCTGAATGAGATGTTGCGAACGCACATCGAACCGTGATAGTTTTCTAGAGTAGCGCGACGCGCACACCCAAGCCTCGGACACGTCCGGGGCTTTTCTCGTTCTCCCCGCTGAGCGCACTGGTTACCACCGCCGCCGAAACGGGTAGAGATGGCCGAGCGCAGCAGCCGGCCACCCATCCATAAACAGTCGCTTTGGCTCGCTACCTCCACGCGACTCACAGCCCGGAGCCAGCGTCGAATCTTCGGCGGCTGCGGTCGGGCATTCTTCCATCCCCGTGCGCCCCGCGCTTACTGGGGGTGACACACGACCATTGGAGTAATCCCGTGGGACTCGCTGAACGACTTGCAACACCACCGATGAAACGCCCCGCGGGCAAATCGGTCATGGACGTGTGGGTGGATAGCCGCCCTGAACAGGAACAGTCCGCAATCCTCGCCGCGGTGACCGACCCCGCATGGGGACATGTTGTCCTTCTCGACGAGCTCGTGACTGAGGGTGCACCGAAGATGTCTGACACCGCGTTTCGTGCGTGGCGGAAGAAGCGGGGGCTGGCATGAGTCTCGCTGACCGTCTGCAGACACCTCCGATCGTGCAGCCCGCCCGTGACCGCAACCCGGCCCCGAAGGGTTGGGAGCCGGGCATCGCGTTCGACCCGGACACGCACGAACCGACCGTCATCACAACGCCCGTGGTTCCGAAGATCGTCGGCGACGACTACGAGAGCATCCTCGAGTCCATGGGCGTCGAACTCCCTGACGGGTTCGAGCTGCGTCTGATCGCCGCGTCCTACGATCCGGTGGCGTGGACCCGTGATGTTCCGTTCGTGGATCATCCCGGCAAGGATGGGAAGCAGACGAAGACGCCGGCCGTCACACGTCCCGCATGGCGGTACCGGTTCGCAGTGGTGCCCTCCGAGCAGAAGATCGAGCTCGACGCGCTCGCACTGCTCGGACGCCTCAAGCGGACCCCGAAAGCACGCACCCGGTTCACAGGTGAAGCATCGTTCGTCACCCCCGTCTCCGACTGGCAGGTCGGGAAGGTCGCGAACGGTAAAGGCACCCCGGAACTGATCGAACGCCTCGACGGCTACTTCGACCAGGTCATCGACCGGGCCAAAGACCTCGGCAAGAGGAACCTGGGCGAGATCGTCATCCCCGCGATGGGTGATCTCATCGAAGGCTGTTTCGTGTACAAGAACCAGTCCCACCAGATAGACCGCAACCGCAGACAGCAGATGAACACCGCCACAGAGGTTTTCGTTGACTACCTCGACCGGGTAACCGGACTTTTCGATCGTGTGCGTGTCGTGGCGGTTCCCGGTAATCACGGTGAGAACCGATTCGAGGGTAAGCGGATCGACCGGCACGACAACGACGACGTCAAGGTAATCGAAGACGCCGCCCGAACTGTGTCACGTGATCCTCGAATGTCCGGTGTGTCGTTCATGATCGCGAACGAAGAAATGGCGCTCACGTTCGACGTGCAGGGTCACATCTTCGCGGCAACCCACGGACACGTGTACGGGAAGATGAAGGGCGCCACGCCGGATCAGAAGGCGTACGAGTACTACCGAAACATGGCGGCAGGCCACCAGCCTGTCGGTGACGCGACGGTCCTACTCGGTGCACACTTCCACCACGACATCGTGAAGAACTTCGGTTCGCTCCTGATGTGTCAGGTGCCCGCAGCCGACAACGGCTCACCAGAGTTCGCCGACTACTCGGGAACCGACTGCCCCGCAGGCATGACGACGTTCGTCGTGACCCGCGCGCAGAAGTTCCGCGACTACGAAGTCATCCGATAGTCCGGGGAGGCGCATCATGGCGCACACCGACAAGGACCAGCCGTACAAGTACACCGGCCAGTGGAACCACAGGTACTGGACCACACCCCGTGGGCACAGCAAGTTCACGCGCGCGTGCCGGCAGGCGGTCAGAGCCGCAGCAAAGGCCGCACTGCGCGTCGGCCGGGAACCAGAACCCCGGCATCCCGCCGAACACTGGTACTGGGACTGATCGTGGACGAGGTGTGGGACAAGCCACGTCCGGACGCGACTGACCGATGCGACGGGTGCGGTGCGCAGGCATACGTGATATCCCGCGCATTCGGCACCCTCATGAGATGGTGCGTGCACCACTGGCGGCAGGGCAAAGAGAAGCTTCTCCCCAACGTGACCGAACTGCACGACTACTCATTCCTCCTGGAGGAAGCATGAACGATAGCGAACGCGCGACCATCCTGGGGCTGCTGCACGAATCGGGACTGCAGGGTACCGACGCCACCACAGCGGTCGACGCCGTGATCAAACTCTCGGGCGCCGAAACCCTGGCGCAGTGGCACGACGAGAACGCGAACCTCGGACGCACTGAACTCACGGCACGCTACGGGCATGACCCTGTCCGCGCAGCACGAGTACTGCAGGTGAGGGTCGACGAGATCGTGTCCGCACAGGCCGACCCCGATTGGGAACCCGCAGCCGAATTTGACTGCGACTGATGTCCGGTTGGACTCGAGCATGGATCGTCTGGGTTGCCGCGTTCGGCGTCATCGAAGGGGCCGCGATCGGACGTTCAGCCCGGACCGGTGACGGATCCGGCACGCTCAGTGCCCACCTGGCCGACGCATTCGTGATTCGGCATCCGGTTGGACAAGCCGCGTGGGCAATCACCGTTGCCACGGCCGCGGTATGTCTTTGGGCACATATTCGTGCCTACGGGAACCGGAGAACACGATGAGTCTCGCCGACGACGCCGAATCGGCCTACAACGCGTGGCGTGAAACGAACTCAGGGTCATACCTGGAACGAACCCTCGCTGACGCGATCGTCCGTGACCTTGTGCCCGCACTCATCCACGCACTACGGCGCCGACCCGTCCCACTCGGATTCGGATCCGACGTGGGCGAGCTCACAACAGACACGAGCATCCCGTTCGAACCCGACGATGAAGAAGGGAACGACGAATGACCGCTGACACGATCACACCCACCCACAAGCTGCGGATCAAGAATCCGACACCCCGGCAGGAAGCACGCATCCCGAAGACGGCGTCGCGTGCAGTGTCGTTCGACGGCGAAGGCAACACCATCGCCGAGTACGAATGGCCGGCCGAACCCTGACAGATAGAAGGTGCACAGCTATCTCGTCGCTGGTGACGACGCAAACCACACCACGGGGCTCGATCTGGTCGGGCTATCAAGAAAGACGGGATCCTCGTCTTCCTTGATATATGCGGGATCGTGACCCGCGAGCTCCACAGGTGGATGTAACAGAGCTACCCGCACCTCGACCAGGAGAACGCTCTGACGGTGCACCTGTAATGGTGCTCACGCCCGCTCCGATAAAGGCGGCGCTGACTTGGATAGATCCGGGAGCCAACGTCCCCGGAGCTACGCGCACCAAAGCCTGATGTCCGTAGCGCGCGGGCATCACCGGCAACGTAGACCTCAGGCCGCAGGGCGGACAACACGGCCGCGAAGCGTAAACGCAGTAATCGCAGTTGACCTGAGGCGATGGTGTCGCACATTGGTGCGTAGCGCTGACTGTAAATCAGTAGCCCTGCCAGTTCGAATCTGGACGGCACCACCAAGCAGCGAAGTCGTGGCGACGCTGCACGTCACTCAAGTTGCGCTGAGTGTAGGTAGCCCGCGAGGGAGCCAAGTCACACCCGCCATACAGGCCCAGTTCGGCAGGGCATCCGGCTTCCACCCGGAAGGTGCGAGTTCGATCCTCGCGTGTGGCTCACAATCGATTCCCTTCGACCCGATACGAGGTGCGCACCATGCGTGTGTGCAGCGTCGCCGGATGCCCCGAACTCTTCCCCCGCAACGAGGGAAGCAAATGCCGGGCACACCGACAGGAAGCAAGACGAGCCCGAGTAGACAACGCCGTCTACCGCACACAAGGACACCGCGACTTCCGCACCGCAGTACTCACCCGAGACCCAGTGTGCGTCCAATGCCGCGCCGCAATCGCAACAGTCGCAGACCACTACCCACTCACACGCCGCGAACTGGTCGCACAAGGACATGACCCCAACGACCCGACACGAGGCCGCGGACTCTGCGCCACTTGCCACAACAAACACACGGCAGCAACCTCACCCGGAGGCTGGAACCAACGGGAGTGAACGAACCTTCGAACACCCCACACCCACCCCGGGGGGAGACCCCCAACAGCCCACCACCGAGAGCATCGCCGATGAGGGCTCTGGATGGTGTGGAGGGTTCAAAACGTTCGGGATCGCACTGATGTTCGACTGATGCCGCGCGATGCGGGGGAGGTGGTGTTGGTCATGCCTAGAGGTGGTGCGAGGCCGGGTTCTGGTCCGGCTCCTGATCCGAAGTCGGGTCGGTCTGAGCGACGGGGCTATTCGGTGACGGCGCTTCCGTCCGAGGGGTTCAGGGGTGAGGCGCCTGCCTTCCCTCTGCAGCCGATCATCCTGTTCACGGAGTACTTCGAAGACAAAGTGAAGGTGAAAGCGCCTGACGAGGGCGGCACTGAGTCGTTTCGTGAGCGTGAAGCCGAGATCTGGGCTGAGGCGTGGACGACACCGCAGGCGTGCGCGTGGTCGATGGAGGCGTGGCGGTGGCCTGTGGTGGCCGAATACTGCCGCCTGAAGGCTGTTATCGAGTTCGCCCCGGGCGAGAACGCCGCGCTTGTGGGGCAGCTGCACCGTTACCGCGACCAGCTTGGGTTGACGCCGGCTGGGATGCGGTTCAACGGGTGGGCAATCGCTGTTGCCGAGGTCGGTGCGCGACGCGCTGACCGGGAAGACCGACCAGTGGAGGCAGGTGAAACTGCGGCTCCGCAACGTCGGATGAGGGCGTTGCCGTGAGCGAGTTCACCATCGACTTTCCGACGCTCGGTGACCTGGGGGACCGGTGGATTACGGCGCATTGTCGTGTTCCGCAGGGATTTGCCCGAGGTAAGCCGTTCCAGATGGCTGATTGGCAATTCTGGTGTCATGCGAACCGGTACCGGGTGCGTCCCGAGGCTGTTTTCGTGCGACCTGAGGACGTTGGGCCGGACAACCCGCCCACCCTCAACCAGGCATTCCATTACCGGCGCACGCTGATCGTGGCACCGCAGAAGACCGGTAAGGGGCCGCTGTCGGCGTCGCAGGTGGCGTTCGAGGCGTGCGGACCTTCCGTCTTCGGAGGATGGGCTGACGGCGGCGAGATCTACCGGTGTTCGGACTGGGGATGCTCGTGTGGGTTCGACCATGAGTTCCTGGCCGGGGAACCGATGGGGATCCGACATCCGTCGCCCCTGATTCAGATCACCGCGAACTCTGCTGACCAGGCAGAGAACATCTACGGCCCGTTGCGGGCGATGATCGCGCTCGGTCCACTCAAGGAGACCCTGGCGGTTCGCGAAGGATTCGTGCGAATCCTCGGTCTGTCGGGGCTCGACGACCTCGACCGCATCGACGTTGTGACGTCGTCGGCACGGTCCCGTCTCGGTAACCCGATCTCGGATGCCGAGCAGGACGAAGCGGGCCTCTACACCCAGTCCAACAAGATGGTTGAGGTTGCTGACACGCAGGCGCGCGGCGCGGCCGGTATGGGCGGCAGAACGCACCTGACCACGAACGCTTGGGATCCGGGCGAGAACTCGTACGCGCAGCAGATCTTCGAGCTCGACGAAGACGACACGTTCGTCTTCTATCGTGACCCGGACCAGGCTGTCGAGCTGCGCCGCAAGGACGGGAAGCCGCTCGACTACAAAGACAAGGACGACCGGCGCCACATCCACGAGTACGTGTACCGCGGTTCATGGTGGGTGAACCTTGACTCGATCGAGGCTGACGCTGCCTCGCTGATGAAACGTGACCCGGCGCAGGCGGAACGGTTCTTCGGAAACCGTCGCGTGACCGGCGGTGGCGCGTGGATGGACATGAGCAAGTGGGCGCTCAAGGGATACCGGCAAGACGTGGATCTCGGTGTACGCCTCTGCGGCGGATTCGACGGGTCGGACAACAACGACCACACGGCTATCCGGCTCGAGACCCTCGACGGGTACCAGTTCACCCCGACGTACGGCGCGGACAAGCGCAAAGCGTATTGGAAGCCGCAGGACTGGGGCGGGCGCATCCCGCACGCCGAGGTCATGGCGGCGTGGGATGAGATCGCAACCGTCTACAAGCTGATCCGCGTCTACTGGGATCCGAAGTTCTGGGAATCCGAGTGCGACGAACTCGCGTCACGGCATGGCGACAAGGTGTTCGTGAAGTGGGAAACGAACCGGATCAACCCGATGCACGCGGCGCTCGACAGGTTCAGGACAGATGTCTACAACCCCGACTCGGATTTCACGCACGACGAGGACCGCGACGCGGACACGCACATGCGGAACGCGTTCATCCGGTCCGGAACCATCGACTCGGTCACTCTCATCCGTCGCTACACGATCGGCAAACCGTTCGGCGAGGACCACCGAAAGATGGACATCTCCATGTCCTCCACTCTCGCCCACGAGGCCCGGATGGATGCACTCGCTAAGGGCATCGACGACGAACCCCAGGAGTCTTTCGCCTGGATCTAGACACCCTAGGGGGATTCTTGGACGACATCACAGCATCCCCCGAGGCCCGCGAGGCGCGCGGCCTGGTGGAGCGGATCTACGCGCGACTGAACGCACGTCGACCTGAGATCGATGAGGACGAGCGCTACTACGGCGGTCAGCACAACCTGACGTTCGCGACCGAAGAGTGGTTGAAGGCGAACGGTGCCCGTTACTCGGGGTTCTCCGACAACTGGTGTGCCGTCGTGGCTAACGCGGAAGCTGAGCGACTGACGCCGATCGGCATTCAGTACCGCGGTGACGACGCTGCGTCGCGCAACTCCGTGTCGCTCAAGACGTGGGATGACTGGCTGCTGAATGAGATGGACTCGCAGGCTTCCGCCGGCATCCTCGCGTCGCTCTACGCACGTCGATCGTACGTATCCGTGTGGGGCACGGATGAAGCAGAGCCGACCTACTCCTGGGACCACGCCTCGAACATCGAGATCGAGTACGACTTCGCGAACCCGCGCCTCCGTCGCGCGGCACTGAAGACGTGGGTCGACGGTGAGATGGAACGGGGCATCCTCTACACGCCTGATTCGGTGTGGAAGTGGCAGCGCCGGTACCTGAAGAACACGAGCGATCGTGACTCGTGGTCGTCTCAGGCGCGGTCGAAGGCCAGTACTGAGGGCGGCTGGGAGCCGTGGCAGGAATTCGGCGACGACACGTGGCCGTTGGATAACCCGCTCGGGGTTGTCCCGGTCGTGGAAGTGCCGAACCGGCCCATGCTTCGTGGTGAGCCGGTATCCGAACTCACCATCGTGAAGCCGAAGCAGAACGCCATCAACCTGATGTGGGCGTACCTGTTCCTCGCGGCTGACTTCGCCTCGATGCCAGCGCGCGTGCTGCTTGGAGCAGCGCCACCGCAGCGCCAGATTCTCGACAAGCTCGGGAAGGTCATCGGTCAGGTTCCGGTGACGATGAAGGACCTCAACGAGCGTCGATTCGCCGTGTTCTCGTCGAAGGACGCCCGGATCGCTCAGTGGGACGCAGCCAAGCTCGACGTGTTCACCGATGCGGTCTCGGTCATGGTGGGCCACATCGCGGCACAGACGCGCACGCCTCCGACCTACCTCGTCACCAAGACGGGTATGTCGAACGTGAACGCCGAGGGCCTCAAGGCATCCGAGATCGGGCTTGTGAAGAAGTCGATTGAGTTTCAGACGTTCGCGACTCCGGCTCTGAAGGAAGTACTTCGGCTGGGACACCTTGTGCGTGGCAACACCGAACTCGCCGAACAGACTCGTTTCGCGTCCCTGCGGTGGGCGAACCCCGAGATCCGCTCCGAAGCCCAACTCACCGACTCCCTCACGAAGAAGCGAAACGTGGGCTACCCCTTCCGCTATCTGATGGAGTTGGACGGCGTCTCGCCGACTGACATGGACCGCATCATGCAGATGGTCGAGGAAGAGAACGCCGCGATCTTCTCCGGCGCGGCGCAGGCTGCGCTGCAGGGCGAGCTGGAGGCCGACGTTGAGCCTACTGACGGACCTGGCACAGAGCCGGCAGACGCAGCTTGATCGCGTAGCCACCGAAGCCTCCTCGCGGGTGGTATCGCTCTGGGCCTCCGCGGACCCGTCCGCCCTGGACGAACAGTGGGACGCGCGAGCCCCAGAGATCAATCGGGTAGTCACGGCCGCGCAGGTCGAGGCTGCACGCCAAGCGACGCCATACATCGAGGTTGCTTCTGCAGGCGCGGCCGGCGCCGATCTGGTGCATGAAGCCTTCGGGGGTGCGACCCGCGAGGGTCGTGAGGTCGCACCGGAGTTGTTCTCGGGTGTCCGCTACACGAAGTCGCTGATCGGGCGAGGGATGGGTGTTGGGCAAGCGTTCCGTGCGGGGACGGCACTCATGTCCATCCTTGCTGCGAACACGATCCGTGACGCTGGGCGGTCCGCCGACAACACCGCGGCGGTATCCAAGGGGATGCTGTGGCGGGTGCGGGTGGTGCAGCCCGGGGCTTGCTCCCGGTGCGCGATCCTCGCAGGCGTCAGGGGCTACAGGGCCGATTTCGAACGCCATCCGGCTTGCCGGTGCACGTCGATGCCGCTGTATGACTCAGACACCCCGGACGGCTTCTTCCGAGACCCGATCGACTACTTCGACTCGTTGGGGGAGGCCCAGCAGGACCGTGTCTTCACAAAGGCTGGTGCCTGGGCGATCCGCAACGGTGCAGACCCAGCGAAGGTCGTCAATGCCCGCAGGGGCGCGCTCAGTTCTGTGAAGCGTGACGACGGGACATTCTCGCTAGCGCGACTGCGGCCGACAAACATCGGTGTGAAAGCCAACGGAACACCGCTGACCGTGTACGCCACACCCGAGGGCACAACCTCCCGCGGGTGGGGAGCGACGCAGGGCCGCCTTGTCAAGACCGGAAATGACCGATACCGGCGCACCAGAGCAATCCGGCTCATGCCCGAACAGATCGTCCAGATGTCGCAGGACGTTGAGCACGCACGATCGCTGCTCCGAAAGTACGGCTACCTCGTCTAGGGAGAATTCATGACCATCGGAAGCGACGCTATCGAGCACCGTTTCGGGTTCCACAAGGCCACGATCGAGGGCGAGAACGCCACCCTCCCGCGCCACCGCGACGTCCGGCTGAAGTTCCGAGAGTTCGCGGAGTTCATCGACGGCGTACTCCCGGACGGTCGCGCGAAGTCCGTCGCATTCACCGAGCTCGAATCGGCGAGCATGTGGGCGCACAAGGCAATCGCTGAGGACGCGCCGCTCGTCGCGGAGTAGCCCAAACCACCAATTCTTCCCCGTGCGATGCGGGGTTCGCACCCCTGCATGGGGTGGCACTACGGCCCCGGAATGGGGCCTTTTCCATTCCATCAAGCAGGGGAGATCCCAACATGCCTGAAGACGACGTCGAAACGACCGACTCCGAAGCGAACACCGAGACAGAGTCCGTCGAAGAAGCGACGGACGAGTCGGGTGACAACGAGCAGACCCAGACCACTCCGGACTTCAAGTCCAAGTGGGAGGGCCAGCGGAAGGTGAACCGCGACCTCGAGCGCAAGCTCGCGGAGGCGAACCAGAAGATCGCGGACTTCGGCAAAACCGCGGAGGAGGTCGAGGCGCAGCGCGCTCAGCGTGACGTTGAGGTTGCGGCGCTCGCGAAGGCGAACGACCGAATCCTGCGCTCCGAGATCCGCGCCGCCGCAACCGGGAAGCTTGCCGACCCGGCTGATGCAGTCCTCTTCCTGAACCTCGACGACTTCACCGTCACCGAGGAAGGATCCGTCGACAACGACGCGATCGAGGAAGCGATCAGCGATCTGCTCACCCGCAAGCCGCACCTCGCCGCAAAGGCCGAGAAGCGGTTCGGGAACGTCAACCAGAACCCGAAGGCGCCGGCCAAGCCGGGGCAACTGTCTCGTGCCGAATACAACGCACTGTCCCGAGAGGACCGACGCAAGGCCCGTGACGAGGGCCGCGTCAACAACATCCTCGGGGCGAACTGACCCAAGAGAGGTAGCCAACCATGGCTGTCACCAACTTCATCCCTGAGATCTGGTCGGACCAGCTTCTCGACCGATGGGAGGCCGAGGCGGTCTTCCCGCAGCTCGTCTCCCGCAAGTACGAAGGCGACGCTCGGAAGGGCAACGTCGTGCACCTGACCGGTGTCGTCGCGCCCACGATCAAGAACTACAAGACCGGTGTCGTCTCGGACGGCGCGTCGGGCACCATCGCCCGGACGACCGCCCCGGACGAGATCTCGGACACCGGGGTCGACCTGCTCATCGACCAGGAGAAGTCCTTCGACTTCAAGGTCCACGACATCGACCGCGTGCAGGCCGCTGGCTCGTTCCAGGACTACACCGACGCTGCCGGCGACGCCCTCGCGGCCGACTCGGACTCGTTCATCGCGGCAATGCTTGCGACGAACGGTACCGCGATGACGGCTGCGGCTGTCACGACCGGTGACGCCGCGTGGGACCAGATCGTGACCGCGCGCAAGCTCCTGCAGAAGGCGAAGGTCCCGGCCTCGAACCGAATCCTCGCGATCAACCCCGAGTTCGAGGAGCTCCTGCTCAAGGCGTCGTCCAAGCTGACGTCCTTCAACACGGCAGGTGACACGGACGGTCTGCGCAACGCGACCCTGGGCAACATCCTCGGTTTCCGCGTCGTCTCGGCGCTGAGCATCCCGGACTCGTCCAGCAAGCCGCGCTTCATCGCCTTCCACCAGTCGGCTGCGGCCTACGTGTCGCAGATCGACGAGATCGAGGGCATGCGCGACCAGAACTCCTTCGCCGACCGTGTCCGTGGCCTCCACGTGTACGGCGGAAAGGTCGTCAAGGCGACGGGCGTCCGCGTCTTCACTGCGTCCTGAACGCACACCCGGGTGGGGTCGACTGGCCCCACCCGGTCTCACAACTTAGGAGACACCCTTGACCCTCATCATTGGCCCGTCCGGGATTGAGATCGACGTAGAGCCTGGCATTGCCGAAGGACTGGTGGCCGGAGGGCATGCCAGCTATGTCAAGACGGTGACGGAAACCCCGAACCCAGTCGAGAACATCCCCGACCCCGCTGAGGAATCCAGCATCATCACCGACACCAGCGACGACACGATCGTGGTCGAGACAGTGGCGGAGACCCCGGACCCAGTCGAGAAGCCTCGCGGCAATGCCGGGTTCGAGGAATGGTCAGCATTCGCAGAGGCGCGGGGCAAGAACATCGAGGGGCTCAGCCGGGACGAGATCCGGGCACTGTTCAAGGGAGAGTGACGCATGGTCGCCTTCGCAAAGCCGGACGATGTCGCGGGCACCCTGAAGCGCACCTTCTCGTCCGACGAAGACGACTGGGTCAAGCTGCTCCTCGAACAGTCCGCCGACTACCTGCGGTACAGCGTCATCGGACAGCACGTGTACCCGCCCACGACGGTCACATTCACCGCGTACCCCGTGGGTGGCCGTGTGACTCTCCCGCAGTCGTACGTGCAGGAGATCGTCTCAGTGAAGGCCGGTGACGACGATGTCGCGTACACGCGGTTTGAAGACGTCATCGAGGGCGTCTGGGAGCAAGCGGTCGACGTCACCTTCACCTACGGTGCGGTGAGCCCGCCCGCGGACCTCGCCGGCGTCAACATCGCCATGGTTTCGTCCGCGATCTCGCTCGTCGAATCCGGTCTCGGAGTCAGCTTCGGTGGGCTGTCCAGCCTGGCGCTGGATGACTTCAAGGTTGCGTTCGCGGACGGTGGCGACAAGACCGGTCATTTGACCCTCCCTGCGCTCACCGCGGACAACCTGCGGCGCGCCTATGGCGCGGATTCGGGGACGGCGGAACATCGATGAGCCTGCTCGAAGGAACCCTGAACCTGGGGCGTGCAATGAGCGCGCAGCGGCTCACCGAGACCGTAGTCGTGGGTGTCTTCGACATGGGAACCGACCCTGCGACGGGCGACCCGATCGAAGTGCTTACCTCGCAGTCGTACAGCGGTCCAGGGCAGATCGTGTATGGCACGCTCACTGTCTCGGACCACGACGCACCAGCGCAGCCGGCCGGGGTGCAATCGCCGTATCTCAAGCTCCCCTCCGGCACCGTTGTTGCACGCGGCCAGGAGGTTAGGGTCACCGCTTCCAGGGCTGACTCCGCACTCGTCGGGTTGAAGTTCACCATCGACGGCCGCGGACAGTCCGGGCAGACGACGACCGTGCGATACCCGCTCATAGAGGCTTCCTGATGGACGGCATCGAGGACTGGACGAAGCTCGAACAGGACATCAAGAAGGCACCCGGTAAGGCCGCGAACTACCTGGGAAAAGCACTTGAGGTCACGGCCCGGTCGATCAAGGACGACTGGCGCGAAGGAGCAGTAGTCGACCGCACCTATGCGGAGGATTACGCCAACTCGATCAGCTACGACAAGAAGTACAGCAACACGGTTCTCGAAGTCGAGGTCGGTCCTGTAATCGGAAAGCGAGCGTCCGCTGGCTTCCTCGAAGAAGCGCCCGGCGACGTACTGGCGCCGCCACTTCACGCTGGCCGTGATGCTGTGCGCGCGAATGAGGCGGACTTCTACGAAGGCATCGCGATTGCTCTGTACGACGCGACTCGTGAGGCGGTGGAGGGAACGTGAAGCCCGAGTTCAACGCGTATCTGGCGAGGCTGCGGGCGCATTCGACCCTCGCCAACAAGACAGACACGGTCTCCCGAGTGAACACAGACGGGAGCCCCGTCCGTACGAACTACGTCGTCGCCATCCCGTCGACTCCGACACGCCTTGACGACGATCGCCTGTCCGCCCCGCAACGGTTCGAGTCGTCCCGTGGCCTGTCTGTCGACGTGAAGGTGGTTGCGGTTGACATCGACGGCCTGTGGCTGCTTCTGGAAGCAGTGCAGACCCAGTCGATCGGTCACGAGCTCATTGTCCCCGGGCGGAAATGTTCCCCCATCGTGATGGCGACAGACGACCTTGAAGAGGGCCGTATGAAGTACGACCCCACCGCGAAGCTCTACTACATCGTCGCTTCGTTCGACTTCACATCAGATCCCGCCTAATCATTCCCGCTTGATAAGCGGGCCTCGAATCAAAGCCCCTGGCATTCGCCGGGGGCTTTCGCATTTCCAGAGACTCCCTCGGATTCTCCCCGAGGGCCAACGAGCCCCGGCATCGGGGAGAAGAAAGGAGTCAACCAATGGTTGACGTTCGGAACGGGGTTCCTCCCGCAATCGACCAGATGGCGCAGACCGTCATCTGGTTCGTGGGCGGAACAATCGCAGACACCTCCGCGGTGAAGGCATCGACTGAGCTCGGCGCGGCGACGTCGTACGACGTGACGTATTCGTTCACGACGGACGGGTTCCCGCTGGTGTCCTCGCAGGAGAAGACGACGGATGAGCGTCTGACGCTGTTGAACACGCTGGAAGCTCTCGGCAAGGTGACGACCACCTTCGGTGACGGCGTCACGTACGTCGACTCTTCGGAGGCGACGGCGGCAGCGACCGTGCTCAAGCCGGTCTCGCCGGCGACATCGAAGTCTGGCTACTTCGTGGTCCGTGCCGGTGTGCCGTACGCGCAGCTTGCGGCGGCTGCGCAGAAGGCGACCATCTACCCGGTGACGCTCGGCCCGCAGATGCGTGGTCCGATCAACGGTTCCGGGAAGTTCACGTGGAAGCAGCAGGTGATCCTCACGGGTCCGCCTGTCGAATCCATCATGGCGGCGTAAGCGCCGGCACATCATCTCCGGGCCGAGGGTTCCGCACCGTACCCTCGGCCCGGTCAATCTTCATCAACGGTGCAGAAACGGTGCAACCCATGGATTTTGATGCAGCCCTCGACGAGGCAGAACAGATCCCCGACGACTCGATGAGTCTGAAGGTGTGTATCAACAGGGCAATCGCCCGCAAGCGCGCTGAACTGCTCGACGCGCTCGACGCGGCCCGGAAGGCTGAAGCGAAGCAGGCTGCAGAGGATCCGCGACTCGGTGCCACGGGACCGGTAGACACCACTGCATCAGAAGCGGCGCTGGCGGCGTTCGAGGCTCACGAGCCTGAGGTTCAGAACGCGCTCATCGAACTGAAGTTCACGCGCCTCGACCCGAACGAGTGGACCCTGCTGACGCAGCTGTATCCGATGCGGCCTGAGGTTCAGTTGGACCGCCACTACGGCTACAACTTCGACGAGGTGTCCAAGCAAGCGGCCCGCCGATCGGGCGTTCGGCTCGACGGGGACTCGGAGGTCTCGCTGACCGAGGCGCAGTGGACGCGAATGTTCGGGAAGAAGGTGCTATCCGCGCCCGACCTCGCGCGCGTTGTCGATGTGATCTGGACTCTCAACGAATACAAGCCGGCGCAGGACATCGCGGCACTGGTAAAAGGCTCCGGAGTCGCGTAGCACTCCGGGAAGAGGTCGGCGCCGCTGCGCACCTGGGGATCTCGCACAAGAGGTTCATGGGGTGGATGCCGACGAACGGTGAGTCCGAATGGGATCACGAACAGCGAGCTCTGCTAGTCGCATATCTGCGTGTCGAGCGGAGCACGGGGGAGTACGGGGAGTGGCTTCCCGATGCGACCGATGATCGGGCAGACCCGACGAACTACGACGACCCGCTGCGGTACTACCACCATGGCCCCTTTACGAACTGGGCCAGGAAAGCGATCGAAGACGTTCGTGACGAGTATCGCAAGAACAACGAGGGAGTCAACATGAACGGCCTGTTCTGGACCGTCAGCACCGACCCTCCGCAAGCCGAGTAGACCGCCCGGCCAACCACAACTTCAGATCTGTTAGCCGTCCCGATGGGGCGGCTTTTGCGTTAGGGGGCCACCTTGGCAGAGCGCGTCGTCAAGGTCCGGCTTACCGCCGAGGTCGCCTCCTATCTGGACAACCTCGACAAGGTCGCGAAGAAGACCCGTGAGGGGCGCACAGAGGCTCAGCAGCTTGCGGCGTCGCTGGAAGCGCAGAAGAAGGCGTTCCAGGTCACTGGTGCCGGTCTGCTCACCGCGGGTGGTGTCGCTGCTGCCGGTCTCGTCCTGGCGACGAACAAGGCTGCCGAGTTCGACCAGGCGATGTCGAACGTCAAGGCGGCGACGCACGAGACCGCCGAGAACATGACCATCCTCCGGGACGCTGCAATCGAGGCTGGCGCGTCGACCGTGTTCTCCGCGAAGGAATCCGCGGAAGCGATCGAGGAACTGGCGAAGGCCGGACTCGAGACGAAGGACATCGTCGGTGGTGGGCTGAAGGGCGCACTCGACCTTGCCGCCGCTGGTGGCATGAACGTCGCGGACGCGGCCGGTGTCGCATCGACGACGCTGCAGCAGTTCAACCTGACCGGAGACAAGGCCTCTCACGTCGCTGACGTGCTCGCGGCTGGCGCCGGTAAGGCGATGGGTGACGTCTCTGACCTGTCGATGGCGCTCGCTCAGTCGGGTACCGTCGCGTCGCAGTTCGGCATTTCGGTTGAAGAGACTGCCGGGTCGCTGTCGGCGTTCGCGTCGAACGGTCTGATGGGTTCTGACGCTGGTACGTCGTTCCGGTCGATGCTTCTTCACCTGGCGAGCCCGTCGAAGCAGGCCGCTGAGCGGATGGCTGAGCTCGGCATCAGCGCGTATGACGCGTCGGGTCAGTTCGTCGGTATGGAGGGTCTTGCGGGGCAGCTTGAAAAGGGCCTCAACGGTCTGACGCAGGAGCAGCAGAACGCGGCCCTGTCGATCATCTTCGGATCCGATGCGATCCGTGCCGCGAACATCCTCTACAAGGAGGGTGCGGACGGCATCGCTGACTGGACTCGGAAGGTTGACGACACCGGTTACGCGGCCGAGACCGCCGCGCTCCGTCTCGACAACCTCAAGGGTGACCTCGAAAAGCTCGGGGGAGCGTTCGACTCTGCACTGATCTCCATCGGTGAGGGCGGGCAGGGTCCGCTGCGGCTGGTCGTGCAGGGCATCACCGATCTCGTTGACGGGTTCAACGGCCTCCCCGAGGGCGGCAAGGAAGCCGTCTTCTGGGTCGGTGCCGTTGGTACCGCAGTCACTCTCGCGAGCGGTGCGTTCTTCCTCGCAGTCCCGAAGGTCGCGGCGTACAAGATCGCTGTCGGGGACCTTGGTCCCGCGGCGCAGCGTACGGCCGGCGCGATCGGCACTCTGACGAAGACTGTTGGTGCGGTTGCTCTTGTCGCGACCGCCGTGTCTGCGTTCGACGGGCTCGAAAGCTCGCTCCGGGAGCGTCTGCTTCCGACGAGTGAGGCGCTCGCGAACTCGCTGAAGACGGCGTCGTCCGCGAAGCAGTTGTTCGACAAGACGCTGGTGGTCGAAGACCACTTCCAGTTGAAGCCGATCATCAAGGACGTCGAAGAACTGAAGTCGGTTCTCCGCACCGCGAACTCCGAAGGCGACAACCTGTTCACGTGGTTGAACGCGAACACCGCGTTCACCGCTGAAGGTGCGAAGTTCAACGAGTTCCGGGAGCAGTGGCAGAAGCTCGCTACCCAGCTTGCGGAGTCGCCTGATCAGATCGCGCCGACGTTCGCGAAGATTCGTGACGAGTTCAACCTGTCGTCGGACGAGATGTCTCGTCTCATCGAGCTCTCGCCGGACCTCACGGCCGCGCTCACTCAGCAGGCGTCGGACGCCGGCAAGGCCGCTGACAAGCAGGCTCTCCTCGAAACTGCGCTAGGCAAGAACAACACCACAGTCAAGACGTCCGCCGACATCTACAAGGAGCAGGCGGACCAGGTCAACGGTGTTCGTCAGGCGATGCAAGACCTCATGGATCAGGTCAACGCGCAGAACTCAGACGAGCAGAAGGCGATCCAGACGAACGCTGACTGGCTGTCCGGTATCGCTGACCTGCCGGATGCCATCAAGCAGATGCAGGATGCGTTCCTCGAACCGCAGAAGAAGGCGTTCCAAGACCTGCACGGGTCGATGGATGGGTTCGTTGGTGACCTGTCCGGGTTCACGCTGACACTCGACGAGTCGACGGCCGCGGGTGCCGACAACGCGTCCATGCTGTCCGACATTGCGGCGAAGGGGCAGGAAGCTGCTCAGGCGCAGTACGACGTCGACCAGAAGACGATGTCGGCTGAGGACTCGACCCGGAAGTACCTGGACACTCTCGCCGCGCAGAAGAAGAACTTCGAGGACTCGGCTATCGCTGCCGGGTTCAACGCCGATCAGGTGAAGGCGCTCTCGGATCGCATCTTCCAGATGCCGTCCGAGAAGGAAGTGTCGATGCTCATCGACACGGCTGGGGCGAACGATCAACTCACGCAGTTCATCAACGACTCGTCGCAGCGTCAGATCACGATCGGTGTCCGCACGTACCGCAAAGACGGTGACGACCTCACGTTCGAGAACGGCAACTCGGGTCTGATCGGACGTGCAGACGGTGGCATGCTGCCTGGTCCTCCGTCGTCGACAGACAACATGATCATCGCTGCGGCGACGGGGGAGTTCATCACCCGGGCGTCGCAGGCGGCGATCCCTGAGAACCGTCGCGTCCTTGAGTACATCAACAACGGTGGCCGGATGCGTGGGTACCAGGACGGCGGGTTCGTTCGACCCCAGTACGCGGCGCCCACGGGCGGATCGTCGGGTGGGTTCGGGGGCGGTGCGCCGTCCGTGCACGTTGACATGCCGATCTACCCCACGCCGGGGATGTCCGAAGGGCAAGTCGGTCGGATCGCGGCCGAGAAGCTCAACTTCGCTCTGAGGGGGTGACGGTGCGCGCCTACTTCGCGGGTTTGGAGTTTGTTGGTGACGGTGGGGCTGCGACGTTCACTCTTGGGCGGAACGGTCTGGTCGGTTGGTTTGAAGGTGTGGGGACGCGGGGTGAGCAGACTGCCCGGTCTGTTGCGGATGGGGATCATGTTTCTCCCGCGTTCCTCACGGGCCGGCTGATCACTCTGACGGGGCTGGTGTTGGGGGCGTCGACTGAGGCGGCGTTGAGTGCGCTGTCGGCTTTGCCGCGACGCACCCTGGGTCAGTTTGCGGTCGAGTCGGATGATTCTGACACGTGGGCGTTGGTGCGTCGCCTCGATAAGCCGGACATTTCGGTGGATGCGTGGGGTTCGGCGGTGTCGTACCAGTTGCGACTGTATGCGCCCGACCCGTTCCGGTACGGGGAAGAGGTCATCTCGTCGTCTGGGACTGAGGTGTCGATCGCTCATGCGGGTAACACGGTCGCGGTGCCGGTCATTGAAGTGTCGGGGTCGATGCCTTCGGGGTATGAGATCGCGTCGCAGGGGAAACGGTACGTGGTGACGCAGGCGCTCACGTCGGGTCACACGCATGTGATCGACATGGCGAACGGGTTCCTGACGCTCGATGGTGACTTGCAGGTCGGCGCGGTTTCGCGGTGTGAGACGTTCACGATTCCGCGTGGTGCGGGGGCGACGGTCACGATCACGCCCGTGTCTGGTTCGGGGTCGATTGTGGTGCACACGGTCGACACGTGGGAGTAGGTGCCAGTGTCTGACTCGTGGGGCGTTGGGATTTACGAGACCCGTACGGGGGCTCCGGCACTCGACGTGACCGCGTTCGTTTCTGCTGGGTCGTCGTGGGAGTCGCGGCTGAACGGGCGGGGGAGTGGTGGACACACCCTCAACCTGCACAACTCGGGTATCCCCCGGGCGATGGTTCAGGAGCTCGTCACGGGAAACAAGTACACGATCGCCCAACTGTGGGGTGACCATGTCGCGTTCGCGGGAGTGATCCAACGGGCACGGTACCGGCACAAGTTCCGGACGTTGCAGATTGATTCGCAGGAGTTGCGTGGGGCGTACATGAACGCCCGCATGCTGTACGGCGTAGGGAACTACGAGACCACCACGAACGTGCTGAAGGTGGACGACAAGTCTCGGTCGGGTGCGACCCGTGCGGTGATCGAGACGGCGTTGCCGAACTCGGATTGGACGCTGCCGATTGACCTGCCTGCGGATGGGTCTGGTGGGTTCTCTGCTGAGTGGTTCCACCGGGAACGGCTCACGTGGGAGGACCACCTTGCGCAGATCGAAGCGGACGGGTGTGAGATCGCGTTCATCCCGTACCTGACGGATGACGGGTTCCTGCGGTGGGACACAAAGGTCATGTCGAAGATCGCTCTGGGTGATGGACCTGACCTGAACATCACTGCACCGTCATCAACGGTCCTCGACCTTGAGGTGGTGCAGGACTGGTCGCGTGCGTTGACGGGTGTTCTCGGGTTCGGTCAGGCGAACTCTGACGCTGTCCGTGCAGCGGCCATGTACGACCCGGGTGAGACGCCGTTCTCGGTGCGTGACCTGTTCGTCAACTATCCCGATATCACGTCGCAGACCCGTTTGCAGGCGGCTGTTGACAAGACGTTCGCGGAACGTCTCAGTTCGACGGAGCAGTGGGTGTATGGGTTGCAGATTTGGCCGGATGGTCCCGCGAAGGCGGGTGTTGGTCGACGGCAGAACTTGTGGTCGTACGGTGACCCGTTCATCGCGGACGGGAAGCATGAGAAGCGGGTTCTGGCGGCAAAGGGTGACATGGGGTTCACCGTGACTGTGGAGGTCCAGAATGGCTGACGACCTCGGTGACTCGATAGCTGAAGTGCGGCAGATGAAGAAGGATCTCGACCGGATCATGCCGCAGCTCGGCCGTGGCGGGGACAGTGGGCATCCGGGCAGTGGTGCGTTCTCGATCCTCATTGACCCGGGGTCGGGGATCGGTGAAGCGTCTGGCGATTACACAACCGCGGTCGGGACGGATGCGAAGGCGACCACGTTCGGGGCGACGGCGTACGGGTTCGGTGCGGAAGCGACGACCGGTACGGAGCCGACTGCGGTCGGAAGTAACGCTCACGCTGAGGGTCTTCGGGCGTCCGCTGTTGGGCGGGCCGCTGGTGCGACGGGGGAACGATCCACCGCTGTGGGTGCGGACTCGGACGCGACGAGCCTGTATGCGACGACGGTGGGCGCGGAGGCGACCGCGGAGGCGTCCGATTCGACTGCGCTTGGGGCGTACTCGCATGCGTACCATGCGCGCAGTGTCGCTGTTGGGGCTGGTACGGAGACGACCGCGGACGATCAGGTGATGCTCGGCAACTCCGATCAGACCGTGGTGGTCCCGGGCACGTTCTCGAACCCGTCCGCGCGGCGGTTGAAGCAGAACATCGTCCCCGCCCCGACCCTGCGGTCGATCTTCCCCACCCAGTACGAGTGGGAGTACATCCCGGCTCCGGACGCTGAGGTGGACCCGCGTCGGCGTATTAGTCCGATGGCGGATGATCTGCTCGGCACGGACGCCGAACGGTTCGTCACGTTCGACAACGACGGTGACGTGGCGGGGATCGCGTACATCGAACTGCTCGTCGCGCAGGTTGGCGTGCTCCACGCCCGTGTGACCGCGCTCGAGAACACCCCCGCACGCCGGTTCGCGTGCTGGCTCTCAACCCTGCTGAGGAGACGAAATGGCTGAGCTCGAACAGATGCCGGGGCTGCTGGACCTGAAGTTCAAGCGTGGCGACGACGTCAACTTCCAGCCGGTGCTCACCGATGAGGCCGACGCGCCTCTGGTGTTGCCGACGACAGGATGGCGTGCCCAGGTCCGGCAGGACACCGGCCTGGCCAGCCCGGTCTTGTTCAGCATCGCTGTGAACGCCGCCGACGCGGCATCCGGTGAGATCGGGCTGTACGTCAGCGGCACTGACACTGCGGAGATTGACGGCACGTTCGCGTGGGACCTGGAGAACACGGACGAGAAGCGCACCTACCTGTCGGGGAAGGTCCGAATCAGCGGGGATGTGAGCCGCGATGTCTGATATTCGTGTTGTCGTTCCCGCTCCGCCGCCGATCAACGTCACTGTCAACCCGCTCGGCGCGACCGGCCCGTCCGCGTACCAACTGGCGGTCGCGAAGGGATACCCGGGCACGGAGGACGAGTGGCTCGCCGACCAGAAGGGCGAGGATGGCGCACCCGGCCCGACCGCGGTGAGCGCGGACGCGGGCAACACGGCGACGCTCGGCGAGGACGGTCTGATCTACGTCCCCGAATCGACCAGTGGTGGCGGTGGCGCGTGGGGTGAGATCACCGGAACGCTCTCCGAGCAGACCGACCTTCAGGACGCGCTGGACCTCAAGGCTGACGCTGCCGATCTCGGGTCCGCCGCTTCGGCGGAGACTGCTGACTTCGCGAGCGCGGCGCAGGGTGGACTCGCTGACTCTGCCGTGCAGCCGGGCGACCTTGGCACTGCCGCTTCGGCGGATTCCTCGGCGTTCGCCACCGCGGCTCAGGGTGCGAAGGCGGACACTGCGGTTCAGCCTGCGGACCTGACTGCTGCGATCGAAGATGTCGTGGACTCTGCGCCTGGCGCACTGGACACGCTGAATGAGCTTGCCGCCGCGCTCGGTGACGACGCCAACTTCGCCGCCAACGTGACTGCCTCTCTCGCGGGTAAGGCGAACACTGCGGACCTCGGCACGGCGGCAACGCGCAACGTTCCGGCTTCCGGCAACGCTTCGGCGAGCGAGGTTGTGAAGGGGGACGACACTCGTCTGTCGGATGCCCGCACGCCGACCGCGCACACCCACTCGGCTTCCCAGGTCACCGACCTTGCCTCAGCGGCAGCCACTTACGCGGCCGTGAACGCGCAGACGGCTACCACCTACTCTGCAGTCCTGACGGACGTGGGCAAGCTAGTGACCTTGACGAACGCCGCGGCGATCGCGGTCACGCTGCCGAAGGATGCGACGGCCGCGGTACCCACGGGGGCGCGGATCGATTTCCTTGTGCTGGGGGCCGGCAAGGCGACGTTCCAGGCTGAGTCGGGGGCGACTGTGAACGGCACGCCCACCCTCGTCTCGCGTGCACAGTACTCCGCGGTGACAGCCGTGAAGGTCGCATCCAACACGTGGATCCTCGTTGGAGACTTGGGATGATCCCTCTCGGCATTGTGAGCTCGGCGCGGCACGCCGGAGCATCCCCTGGGTATGCGGCATCGGTTCTGGCCGACTCTCCGGCGCTGTGGTGGCGTCTCGGAGAATCCGTGGGAGCCACCATTGCAGTGGATGCCTCAGGCATGAGCCGGCCGGGTGTCATCCCTGGCAGCGGCGTCTCGCTCGCCGCGACTGGTCTCGCAGGGGACGCTGACACTGCGGTGAAGGTCTCCGCATCGGGTATCTACCGTGTGGACGAATCGTGGATGGTCGCCACAACGATCACCGTTGAGGCGATCATCTTCATGTCGCCGTCTGACTCGTACGCGTCGTACCACTGTGTGGTGTCGCTGGACGGGGGCGCGTCCGCTCGTGGGTGGAACATTTACATTCGCGACGGGAAGCCGCTGCTGTTCAATCCGAGCGACGGGAACGACGTGATCGTGGGACCGTCCGTTCTTGCGAGCGGCGTAAAGCACCACATCGCCTACGTGGCCACGTCAGGTTCACAGTCGCTCTATGTGGACGGTGCGGTGGTGGGGTCCGTGGCACGCTCAATGCCCGCCTACCCCGGCGCGCCAGGCAACCGGATGCTGAAGGTGGGTACGAGCAGTGCCGGGGTCAGCTTCGCGAACAACTCGTTCCCTTTCGGCGCGAATGGGATTCTCGACGAAGTGGCGGTGTACACGTCAGCCCTGAGCGCCGCTCGCATCCTCGCGCACGCGCAAGCCTGCGGAGCTGCCTAATGAGACAGGCCCGATATGTATCACTGTGGGGTACGTAATCTCTTGTGTTACGTATCCCTTAGTGACACAGTAAGGCTCATGACCATGAACACGATCACCCGCCCTCTCCCGGTCGGCGCTCTCCACATGGACGACGACACCGAATGCACCCACCCGGAGTCCTGCACCCGCCCCGCCTACTGGCCCGGTGGCGCACCCGCAGAACTCCCTATGCTGGGCGAGTGACGAGACCCCCGAAGCTCGTGCCCAAGAAGCACCAGACCGCGATCCAACGCGCCCGCCGCGCGAAGGATGCCGCCGACCTGGCGTTCCGCGACGCGATCCGTGCCGCGAACGCCGAGTCCGGCGCATCCGTCCGTGAGCTCGCGAAGGTCGCCGGCGTCACCCCCCGCACTGTGCAACGGATCCTCACCGAACCCACCGAGTAACCGGCCCACTCACCCCCAGCCCTCGACACGTCGGAGGCTTTTCCTTTGCCCTCGCGCCCGAACCGGCCCGGGGGCTTCGTCATGCCCCGGGAGGTTCCCCATGCTCTACACGAACGGTGACGTCCCGCTCTCTGTCGTCTCGGTCGTGCTCGGGTCCGGGTACGACTCGAAGGGCCGCTACTGGGAGCATCGCCTCACACCGACGACGGCCGCGCGCTGGCGGTACGCGGTCCAGTACGCGCTCACCAAGTGGGGCGTGCGGATGCGGATCCGCGACGGCGCCAACGGGTACCGCAACCGTGCATGGCAGAACATCGCCCGCAACGACGCATGCGCGGCCGGGAACTGCAACGGCGCATCGGAACCCGGCTACTCATCCCACGGCGGCAACTGGGGCGGCCGAGACTGCCTCGCGATCGACGTCAACCCGAACGGGCTCACCTGGGATCAGGTCTGGGAGGCGTGCCGCGCAGCCAGGTTCGAGTGCGGACTCATCACCCAGAAGATCAGCGGCATCCCCGGCGGCGAGCCGTGGCACGTGATCGACTTCAACGCTTTCGGCCCCATCCCAGCCGGGATGGACGCAACACCTTTCGAGGAGGATGACATGCCACTGACCGACGCCGACATCGGCAAGCTGCTCAACTACAAGGCGTACGACAACGGCCCGACCATCTCCGAAGTCCTCATGCTCATCGGCAAGGGCGGCATCGCCACCCAGGTGTGGGCGACCACCGTGAACCGGGGGCTCGACGCCAACAAGAAGCCGGTCCTGATCCCCGCACTGCAGGAGCTCGCCGACGCGAAGACGGTCGCGATGCAGATCGCGGGCCGCCCGGTGCAGACAGCGACGGTCGACATCGACGAAGCGGCGCTCGCGAAGCAACTCGCCCCGCTCCTCACCGACATGTCGAAGCTGAGCGACGCGGAGGTGAAGCGCCTCGCTGTCGCGGCGGCCGATGAACAGGATCGCCGCGACGTACTCCGGGTGAAGGTCAAGTGACCGAGCGACCCCGTAGGGGGCTCCCGCTCTGGCTGATCGCCGTCGTCATCTTGGCGGCGGCGATTGGTGTCGGATGCGTCCTCGGCGCACCGGGAGCAGGGTCATGACGGCGCGCGAGCGACGCCGGAGCATCCGGCCACTGGTTCCGGTGCTCGCGGTCGCCACGGTCCTGCATGTCGCGTTCGCGCTGCTCGTCAGCTGGTGGATGTCGTGAACCTCGAAGCTCCGGAGTGGCTCGTCGCCTGGCTGCAGTCGGTGAACCTCTGGGATGCGATCCTCATCGCTGCCGCGGTTGTGGGCGTGATCGTGTTCCTCCGCCGCAAGGGCTGGCGGTGGCTGAAGTCGTTCGCGAAGGCGGTCCTCAAGACGGCCGACGTGATCGAGAACGTCGGCGAGCTGCCCGACTTCATCGCCGAGATGCGCGCGATCAACGCCCGCAATGAGGCGACCTTCGCAGAGCACACCCGGCAGCTCAAGAACAGCCACAGCTCGAACCTGCGTGACGACGTCACCGCGGCGCTCGTTGCCGCCGAGGCGGCGCGAGAAGCGGCGGAGAGCACCGCGACGAGCGTCGAAGGACTTCATGGCCGGATGGACGCCGTCGAGACGCAGGTGACCGCGCTCGCGCGCGCGGACGACGAGATCCGCGCCGAGCTCGAACAGACCCAACCCCCGAAGGAGAACACATGAGCACTCCGCTCCCCAGTCAGACCCCGAACGTCGTCATCGAGAGCCCGAAGGTCCGCAAGACGGTCCGCACGGTCATCGACGTGATCGGCGCGCTCGCGTTCGTCGCGATGGTCGTCGACCAGGCCTCGCCCGCGGTCGACATTGCAGCGATCACCGTCCCGGTGCTCGCCGGCTACGGCGCACTCCGCTCCGTGTTCGGCTTCGTCGTCGACAACCGGAACACTCCCTCGTGATCCGCCTCACCCCGTTCCCGAGGACCAACGGCTTCGGGCTGAGCCTGCTCAGCTTCCTTTTCCGCTGGTTCTGACCAGCACGAAACGCCCCTCTCCGACTTCGGTCGGGGAGGGGCGTTCTTCGTCGTTGTCAGAGCTCGCGGACGCTGAGCAGCTTCCACCCGTCGGGCACCTTGGCCTCGAGCGCGGTCATGTCGTCGGCCTCGATCTCCTGCGTGCCGTCCATGCGGGTGATGGTCGCGGTCGACGTGAGCAGCTGCGACCCCTTCGGCATCGCGGCCGGCACGTTCGTCGCCACCCACCCGTCCGGGAGCTGCGCGTCAACGGCCGCCTGCAGCGCGGCGAGCGAGTCGCCCTCGACCTCGATGGTGCGGGTTTCGACGGGGCGGATGGTGCCGATGAGCATGCGTCGATCCTACGAGCGGCGGGTGACCGCGTTGCGCCACACCATCGTTTCGATGGTGCCGCGCGGCGTCTCCCACTCGACGTTCACGACGCGGTCGTTCCACCCTCGCGCGAACCCGGCGATCCGTTCCGCGGGACGGTCGGGCCAGGACACCCACACCCACACGGCGGGCTTCGATTCGCCGCCGCGAACCCACTGGATCTCCTTGGGTCCGTACGCTGACGCCGGGAGCGTGACCGGTCCTGCAGGTGCGTTCGCGATAGCGCGGTCATTGAGGGCGTCGTAGTGCGCCTCGTACCGCTTGTTCTTCGTCACGGGTCGCCGGAATCCTTCCTCCGGCCGAGACCACCAGATTACTCGTCGGCGCCGACGTCGTACCTGGGTCCGTCGTGGATGCTCGGACCACGAAACGCGGGCGGCATCACAACCTTCACGACCGGCGCAATCACATGCCCACATTCCGGGCACTGCCACCCGCCGTCGATGTCGCGCATGAGAATGCCGTCGTTCGGGCAGCGCAGCACCGACGCGTCGTCCAGCGGGTCAACCATCGTTGGATGTGAACCCACGGAAGAACGACCGGGTCACGACCGTCCCGAGCGCGATCAGAACTCCGAGCACCGTGAGAACGATGCCGACCACAAGCCACCCGCTGGTGTCCGCATTGACGGCCGTGACCAGCCCACCGATCGCGAGCAAGATCCCACCGGCCACCAACGCCCAGAACGCCATGCCCCGAACGATACACCGATCCCCAGCCCGACCGGATGGGTTGATCAGGTGAGCTGTTTGAGCGGGCGCACGTTCGCCAGGGTGCCGCCGATGACGTCCGCCATCTGAATGTGGGCGTCAGGCACGAGGTGTCCGTACACGTTGACGGTCGTCTGGATGGACTCGTGCCCGAGACGGGCTTGCACATAGGGGAGCGGCGTCCCGGCAGCGATGAGCCATGATGCGTGCGAGTGCCGCAGATCGTGCGGGGTAGGGCGACGAGTGAGGGGCACAAGCCCTTCCCGCTCGCACAGGTCGACATCCATCGCCTTCGCGACCGCCGGCAACCACACCCGCGCCCGAAACGTCTGGTAGCGGACGCGGCGCTTGAGGTCTCGCGTCGAGAATGCAAGCTCGGATGCTGCGCCCCGATCGCCCATCGCCGCCACGGCGTCGGAAGGGATGCTGATGGTTCGGTTCGCCCGCTGAGACTTCGGGTGCTTCAACACGGGCACGTTCGTCTCCGACTTCTTCCACGCCTTGTCGATGCGGACGGACACGGGATTGACCCGAGCGTTGATGTCGCCCCACGTGACCGCTGTGGCCTCACCCCAACGCGTACCTGTTGACGCCAGGAACAGCACGAGCGGTTGGTAATGATCAGCGACAAAGTGCAGGAGCGTGGCGAACTCGTCGGGGGAGAGGAACACCGCCTCACGCTTCACGCCTTTCGAGAGGCGGGTCTTGTAGGCAGGGTTGTCGGCGCGGTAGCCCTTCTCAACGGCGGCAGACAGCACCGACGAGAGAATCGAGTGATAGTTCTTGACCGTCTTGGCTGCGACCGGCCTACCGCGGCCACGCATCGCCGGCTGCACCTCTTGCCATGCGAGCCACCGCCCGACGTCTTCCTTGTCGATCGAGTCGACCGGATGGTCACCGAGAATGTGCAGGAACGAAAGGTTCGCGGCACGCTCGTAGCCCTTCCGCGTTCCCGGCTCCACACCGGTCAGCAGGCCCGACGTTGCGTCCAGGTACCGCGCGGTGAACTGGCGAAGAGTCGGCATGTCTGTGTCCGCGGCCTGCTTCGCGGCCTTGACGCGCATCGCGGCAGCACCGCCGATCAGATCGACATTGCGCTTGAACGCGTACGCGGACTCGGGATCAAGGAACGTCTCTTGACGCTGCGTCGTGCCAACACGGAACATCACACGCCACGTCACCGCGCCCGTGCGGGCCGATACCCGCTCGTGGACACTGGCCATCACTACCGCCGATCCGCCCAGCAATTCCGGGCTGCTGATGCAGTGATTCCGATGTCCTCCGAGTCGAGATGTTGGCGTATCTGTTGGCAAAGCGGTTCAGATGCGCCGCGATCCCAGTGTTTTCTTGGGGTGGCTAACGGGGCTTGAACCCGCGACCCCCGCGACCACAACGCGGTGCTCTACCAACTGAGCTATAGCCACCATGCTTCCCGCTCGCGCGGGCAACCAGACGATTCTCTCACACCTCAGGGGCGAACGATGACACGGCGGCGGCTGCCGCCGCGCGTGCCCCATCGCTGGTCGGTCCGGGCTCAGGCACGAAGACCGCCTGGCGGTAGTACGCGAGCTCTCGCACGGACTCGATGATGTCGGCGAGGGCGCGGTGACCACCATCCTTCGCGGGCGCGTGGATGTACGCGCGCGGGTACCAGCGGCGTGCGAGCTCCTTGATGCTGGAGACGTCGACGTTGCGGTAGTGCAGCCAGTGGTCCACGCGCGGCATGTACTTCGCGAGGAACATGCGATCGGTGCCGATGGTGTTGCCGGCGAGCGGCGCCTTGCCCTCGAGCGGGACGAATCGCTGGATGTACTCGAGCACCTGGAACTCGGCGTCGGCGACGGTGACCCCGTGCGGGATCTCGTCCAGGAGCCCCGACGAGCGGTGCATGTTCGTCACGAACTCGTTCATGTGCTCGAGCGCCGACGCATCTGGCTTGATCACCACATGGAAGCCGGGATCGAGCAGGCGCAGCTCGAAGTCGGTCACGACGACGGCGATCTCGACGAGCTCGTCGACCGCGAGGTCGAGTCCCGTCATCTCGCAGTCGATCCACACCAGGCGATCGTTGTCGGATGTCCCCACCATGTGCTCCATCCTCGTGACGGGCTCCGACATCGCGGTGCCCGGATAAGGGGCTCGGCGTCTCCGCCGAGCCCCGGTGCCCCTCCGGGAGGATTCGAACCCCCGACCTGGCGGGTAGAAACCGCTCGCTCTGTCCCCTGAGCTACGGAGGGAAGGGTGAGTTCCCAGATTACCCGGTCGCGCAACGCCGCTGCGGACTCTGGCTTCTCCGTGCGTCGCGGCGTAGCGTCTGCAGCGGAGGCATCGAAAGGAGTTCACGATGAGCACCACAGAGACGCACCACCCGCTGTGGGTCGCCTTCGGCGCCGGCGGCGTCGTCGGGAGCATCCGCAAGGACGAGGACGGCTACACGGTCACGATGGCCGGAGCCGACCAGTCCGCAGGGACGTTCCCCACGATGGAGGTCGCCAAGAGCGCCCTTCATGCACGCATGACACCGGGCAGCGACTGGCCGCAGTTCCAGGAGCACTGAGCCGGGACGTCGCCGCGGCCGGCAGCGGTCCGTCCGCGGCGCACGGTCGTCAGGGTGCCGGTTCGGTCAACGGGCCGGGGGCGGCGACGCCTCCGGCCGGCTCGGCAGTTGCGATGCGCGTCGTCCGACGCGTGTCCAGCAGCGGCAGCGCGACATGCACCAGCGGCCCGATCAGCACAGCGAAGAGCACGGTGCCGATGCCGACAGTTCCGCCGAGCAGCCAGCCGATGGCCAGGACGGTGAGCTCCACGAGGGCGCGGCACACCCAGATCGGCCAGCCCAGCCGCGAGTTCAGGCCCGTCATGAGGCCGTCGCGCGGCCCCGGGCCGAAGCGCGCGCCGATGTAGAGGCCGGATGCGAGGGCCACCACCACGATGCCGGCGAGCAGGGTCGCGGCCTGCGCGAGCAGGCCGGTCACCGGTGGCACGACGCCGAGCACGAGCTGCATGCTCGTGCCGACCAGCAGGATGTTGGCGATCGTCCCGGCCCCCGGGCGCTGCCGCAGCGGGATCCACAGCAGCAGGACGAAGAAGCCGACGATGTTCGTGATCCAGCCGATCCCGATGCCGGTCCGCAGCGACAGCCCCTGCGCGAAGACGGTCCACGGATCGACGCCGAGACCGGCCTCTACGGTGAGCGCGCAGCCGGCGCCGTAGAGGAACAGTCCGATCAGGAGCTGGGCGATACGACGAGGCATGAGGCCATCCAATCGCACAATTGGCACGAAGAGACCAGTCCAATGCGACTAGGCTGGCACCCATGGACTCCCGCGTCTCCGCCCGCGCCCTCGCCGTGTCGCTCGGTGGATGGCGCACGCGAGAACCGGCGTATGAGGCACTGGCCGACGGCATCCGGCTGCTGTGCCTCGACAACCGGCTGGCTCCGCGCACGACCCTGCCGGCCGAGCGTGAACTCGCGAGCGCGCTGCACGTCAGCCGCAGCACCGTCGCCGCGGCGTACCGCAGTCTGCGCGACACGGGCCATATCGCGAGTCTGCGAGGGTCGGGCAGTGTGACGCTGCCCGTCGGGCACCGCGACACCGGCCGGGCGGCGGCCTCTCCCGGGATGATCGACCTTCAGCAGGCCAGTCCGCCTGCGTGGCCCGGACTGGCCGGCGTGATGGCCGAAGAGGCGACCGGTGCCGCTGCCCTCATCTCACGCGTCGGCTACGACGTGCTCGGCGGGATCGAGCTCCGCGAGCAGATCGCCCAGCGCTACGCCGACCGAGGCATCCCCACGTCGCCGGACGAGGTGCTGGTCACCACCGGCGCGCAGAGCGCGATCCACCTCGTCTCGTCGGTGCTGCTCGGGCGCGGAGACCGGGTCGTGGTCGAGACGCCCACGTACCCGCACGCCGTGGATGCGCTGCGACGGGCCGGCGGCCGACTCGTCGGCGTACCCGTGACGACCGCTGACGGATGGGACATCGACCGCGCCGAGCAGGTCTTCGCCCGGACGCTCCCGGTCATGGCATACCTCATGCCCGACTTTCAGAACCCGACCGGGCGGAGCATGTCGGACGCCGAACGGGAGGCGATGCTCACGGCGGGGGAGCGTGCGGGCACCGTCCTCGTGCTCGACGAGACGACGGGTGACCTCGACATCGATCGCGGTCCGCTCGCGGCCGGGTTCGACGGCGCAGAGCCGGGGACGGTCGTGCGGATCGGCTCGCTGGGCAAGACGGTCTGGGGTGGCCTGCGCGTCGGATGGGTGCGGGCCGATGGTGACCTGATCCGCCGGCTGGTCGCGGCCCGGCCGGCGCATGATCTGGGGACGCCCGAGTTCGAGCAGGCGATCGCGGCGCGCCTGCTCGGCGACTTCGACGCGATCGTGGCGCAGCGTTCGGCGCTGCTGCGCGCGGGGCGGGATGCCGTCGTCGGCGCCCTGCGGGACAACCTGCCGTCGTGGCGCATCCCGGATGTGCACGGCGGAGTCGCCCTGTGGATCGAGCTCGATGCCCCGCTCAGTTCGGCGCTGGTGATGGAGGCCCGCTCCCGCGGAGTGCTCTTGACCGCCGGATCGCGCTTCTCGATCGAAGGCGGTCATGATCGCCACCTCCGCGTGCCGTTCACATCACCGCCCGACGACATGGTGCGGGCGGCGCGGGTGCTCGCCGATTCGTGGGCGGCTGTGCGGGCAGGCGCGCCGACCGCCGTGGTCGAGCACGTCGGCGCCGTGGTCTGAGGCGACTCAGCGGCCGAGTCGCAGCACGTCGACCGCGTCGTCGGCGTTCCAGAAGTCGCCGAGGTCTCGGAACCCGTGCGCAGTGGCGTGGAATCGCCGTGCGCGATACCGGGTGCCCTCGCGCTCGGACACGATCTGAAGATGGCCGATCACCAGACCGGCGCGGTCGATGACCCGCCAGAGGTCCGGCGCGACGCGATCGAGCCGGACCTGGCTGCGGCTCGACACGTGCGGCACGTCGAGCGGGGCCAGTTCGAGGATGTTCGTCATGTCGCCTCCCTTCGATTAGAAGATACGTTCGACCTCCGACATCGGCCGGTGGTCATCGCTTCCTCCCCATCGGGCTGGGGCGACGGACAATCCCCAGATCGGAGGGCATCGGTCCCACCGGCGCGCTGTCTCGGTCAGGCTGAACCCACCGCCGGCGTCCTCGGGCACGGGGCGCCGGCGGAGCCAACGGGGATCGACCCCGACGCACAGAGAGGAACCGATATGAGCGACCAGTACGACAGCATCACCGTCACGGGCAACGTGGCGAGCGACCCGCAGTTCAGGCGCACGCAGAACGGTCTGCCCATCACCTCGTTCCGGGTGGCCAGCGGGCAGCGCAAGTTCGACCGGCAGACCGAGCGCTGGGTCGACTCCGGCACCAACTGGTACACGGTCTCGGTCTTCCGCGGTCTGGCCGACCACGCCTTCGCCTCGCTGCACCGGGGCGACCGCGTCATCTTGACCGGTCGGCTCCGGCAGCGCGAGTGGGAGAGCGGCGAGAAGAGCGGCATCGCGTTCGACATCGAGGCCGACGCCCTGGGGCACGACCTGCTGTGGGGCACCACGACCTTCGTCAAGGACGACCGGCGCCGAGCCGTCGATCCGGTCCCGGCCGATGCATGGCAGACCCCTGCGGGCGGCGACGCCTGGGCGACCCCCGGCCTCGGTGGCGACGGGCGCGCTGCCGTGCTGGCGGAACCGCCTGTCCCCGAACTGGTGGGTGCGGCCGCCGGTGGCGCCGACGACGCCGGTTCGGCTGACGCGCCGTTCTGAAGCATGCCGGTCCCACGGCGTTCAGCGGGGAGTCGGGCGGGCGCACGTAGACTGCATCCGTGGCCCGACTCCCTGCACCCGCTGCGAACGCCGCGGTTCCGCAGGCACGGCGCGGAGCGCTCGGACTGCTGGCGATGACGGTCATCGTCGTCCTGACCGCGTGCGCACCGGCCACGCCGACCCCCACCGAGAGCGCGACGTCCGCGGCGCCCACGACCGGTCCGACCTCCAGCGGCTCGCCCAGCCCGGGTGCGACCCAGTCGCCGACGCAGACCGCACCCGTCCTGGTGCCGGAAGGCACAGCAGGCGACAACCTTCCCTACTTCGCCGCCGTGACGGCGGCCGTCTGGGCGACGGATGACCGCGTCTCGGGCCGCGCCTACATCGATGCACTCGTCGCCGCAGGCTTCGACAAATCCGCGATGCAGGTCACCAACGATCGGTCGACGGTGGGCAACCCGGCCGAGAGCATCCAGTTCTCGGTGCGCTGGGGTGACGAGTGCCTGGTCGGTCAGGTCGGCCCGGCCACCGGCGATCCGGTCACGGTCGTCGTGCCCGTCGTCGCCGAGGGCACGTGCCTGATCGGGCAGACGCGTCCGATCGACTGGTGAGCGCCGCCCGCCCGGCCGATCCCCGGCCGGTAGGCTGGGACGCTGACGTCCGATCCCAAGGAGAACACAAACGCGATGGCTGAGTACATCTACTCGATGGTTCGTGCCCGCAAGGCGGTCGGCGAGAAGCTGATCCTCGACGACGTGACCATGGCGTTCCTTCCGGGCGCCAAGATCGGCATGGTCGGCCCGAACGGCGCCGGAAAGTCGACGATCCTCAAGATCATGGCGGGCCTGGACACGCCGTCCAACGGCGAGGCGAAGCTGTCGCCCGGGTTCACCGTCGGCATCCTCATGCAGGAGCCCGAGCTCGACGAGTCCAAGACCGTCCTCGAGAACATCCAGGAGGGCGTCGCGATCAAGGCGAAGCTCGACCGGTTCAACGAGATCTCGGCGCTCATGGCCGACCCTGACGCCGACTTCGACGCGCTGCTGGCCGAGATGGGCACGCTGCAGGAAGAGATCGACGCCGCTGACGCGTGGGACCTGGACTCCCAGCTCGAGCAGGCGATGGACGCGCTGCGCACCCCGCCCGCCGATGCCGCGGTCTCGAACCTCTCGGGTGGTGAGCGCCGCCGCGTCGCCCTCGCGAAGCTGCTGCTGCAGAAGCCCGATCTGCTGCTCCTCGACGAGCCCACGAACCACCTCGACGCAGAGAGCGTGCTGTGGCTCGAGCAGCACCTGCAGAAGTACGCGGGCGCCGTCATCGCCATCACGCACGACCGGTACTTCCTCGACAACGTCGCGGAGTGGATCGCCGAGGTCGACCGCGGCCGACTCATCGGCTACGAGGGCAACTACTCGACCTACCTCGAGAAGAAGGCCGAGCGCCTCGCGATCCAGGGCAAGAAGGACGCCAAGCTCGCCAAGCGCCTCGCCGAGGAGCTCGACTGGGTCCGCTCCAACCAGAAGGGGCGCCAGGCGAAGTCGAAGGCGCGTCTGGCCCGCTACGAAGAGATGGCGGCAGAGGCGGACCGCACCCGCAAGCTGGACTTCGAAGAGATCACGATCCCGCCGGGGCCGCGCCTGGGCAGCATCGTCATCGAGGCGAAGAAGCTCCAGAAGGGCTTCGACGGGCGTTCGCTGATCGACGGCCTGAGCTTCACGCTCCCGCCCAACGGCATCGTCGGCGTCATCGGCCCCAACGGCGTCGGAAAGACGACGCTGTTCAAGACGATCGTCGGACTGGAGCCGCTCGACGGTGGCGACCTGAAGATCGGCGAGACGGTCAAGATCAGCTACGTCGACCAGTCGCGCGCGAACATCGACCCCAACAAGACGCTGTGGGAGGTCGTCTCCGACGGCCTCGACATCATCACGGTCGGCAAGACCGAGATCCCGTCGCGCGCCTACGTGTCGAAGTTCGGGTTCAAGGGCCCCGACCAGCAGAAGAAGGCCGGCGTGCTCTCGGGCGGTGAGCGCAACCGCCTCAACCTCGCGCTCACCCTGAAAGAGGGCGGCAACCTGCTGCTCCTGGACGAGCCGACCAACGACCTGGACGTCGAGACGCTCCAGTCGCTCGAGAACGCACTGCTCGAATTCCCCGGCTGCGCGGTGGTCATCACGCACGACCGGTGGTTCCTCGACCGCATCGCGACCCACATCCTGGCGTACGAAGGCACCGACGAGAACCCCGACCAGTGGTACTGGTTCGAGGGCAACTTCGAGGCGTACGAGGCGAACAAGGTCGACCGTCTCGGCGCCGACGCCGCGCGCCCGCACCGGACCACCTACCGCAAGCTGACACGCGATTGAGCCGAAGGCAGCCGAGCGAGCCCGGATGCTGAGGCGATCGAAGCGCGTGGTGACGAGCGAAGCGAGGATCACCAGTGACTGATGCCGATGGCGCGGCGACCGCTCCCCAGCGGAGCGGTCGCCTGCACATCCCCATCCACCTGCGATGGGGCGACCTCGACGCGTTCAATCACGTCAACAACACGTCGATGCTGAAGCTCCTCGAAGAGGCGCGCGTGCGCGCGTTCTGGGTGCCGGCGCCGGGTGAGACGGCACCGCCCACCGCGGTGCTGGACTCCAGCATCTTCAGCGGCGTGCTGACCCTCATCGCCCGGCAAGAGATCGAATACCTCGCTCCGGTGCCCTACCAGCGGCATCCTCTCGACGTGCAGATGTGGTTCGGAAAGATCGGCGGCTCGAGCATCGAGGTCTGCTACGAGGTCTACAGTCCCGTCGAGACCGCCGACCTCGGCCGGCAGCTCTATGCCCGCGCCACCACGGTGATCGTGAAGGTGGATGCCGCCACCGGGCGTCCGCTGCGCCTCACGGCCGACGAACGCGCCGCGTGGGCGCCGTACGTCGGCGAGCCCATCTCGTACGGGTACCGCCACTGACCCGGACCTCACAGCAGACGGGGCCTGTGCGGCGTCAGGCGCCGGTCAGGCGCTCATCGGGCACGCGCACCATGATCTCCTGCGCGACGCTGGCCAGCAGCGCGCCGCCCTGGCTGTAGATGCGGCCGGTGGCGAGGCCCCGGCCCCCGCGTGCGCTCGGGGACTCCTGGACGTACAGCATCCACTCGTCCACGCGGCCGAAACGGTGCCACCACATCGCGTGGTCGAGACTTGCCACCTTGAGGCCGGGGGTCGTCCACGCGATGCCGTGCGCACGCAGGATCGACTCCTGGATCGTGAGGTCGGTCAGGTAGGCGAGCGCGGCCCGGTGGATCGCCGGGTCGGCGGGGATCGGGCGGCGCACCCGCATCCACACCATCTGGTCGGGACGCCGCGGCCCATCGACGGCCGTGTAGATCGGCGCCGGGATGTGGCGCAGCTCGACGGGCCGGTCGGTGAAGAACCTCTTCGTCATCGGGTGCAGACCGTCCAACTGCGCCTCGACGTCGGGCAGGTCATCGGGGTGCGGCACGCCGGCGGGCATCGGCGCCTGATGCTCGAGCCCGGGGTCCTCGTCCTGGAACGACGCGATCATCGAGAAGATCGGCACGCCCTCCTGGTAGGCCTGCGTGCGGCGCGTCGAGAAGGAGCGGCCGTCGTGGATGCGGTCGACCGAGAACGTGATGCCCTTCGCCGAGTCGCCGGGCCGCAGGAAGTACCCGTGCATCGAGTGCACCTTGCGGTCATCCGGGAGGGTCCGGGATGCCGCGACGATCGACTGCGCGAGCACCTGGCCGCCGTACACGCGGCCGAGTGGCATCGACTGCGAGCGGCCGGTGAAGATGTCCTCGGTCGTCCGGGCGTCGGAGCCGCTCAGGTCGAGCACCGCGAGCATCGACGCGACGGCGTCGGTGGATGGATCTGCGGGGTGCTCGGCGTTCACGGGTCTCCTCGTCGTCGGTGCGTGGACAGAGGGCGGACTGCGCCCCTCGTTCCGCTTGGTAGCTTAGGGGGCGATGTCTCCCCGCCTGCTGTTCGCCGATCCCGCCTCCGCCGCCGACGCTCTGACGTTCGCGGGGCGGGCGGCACGGTTCACGGTCGAGGGTCTCCGGCTGCAGGCCACCGGCGGTGTCCTGGCGATGACCGCGGCCCCGCTCGCGCCCCGCGGGCTCGGCGATTCGACGCCGACCGTCCTCGCGATGCGCACGCTGGCCGCCGACCCCGAGCTGGTATGCGACGTCGTGGTCGAGGCATCCACCCTCGCTGCGGCGACAGACGATCCCCGTGCGCTGGCGCTGCCCGACACCGCTGTGTCGGCGGCATGGGCCGGCATCGCACCGCCGCGCGGCGGATGGGAGCCGCGGCCCGGGATCGAGGCATCCACTCTCGCCGCCAAGGCGCAAGGCGGCATCGCGCGGGTCTCGGAGTCGGTGCCGACCGACGCCGGGGAGGACGTGGTGCGCGCCGTGCGCGCCGCGGTGTGGGGGGCGCCGGACGACGACCTCGGCGGACTGCCGCTCGGCGTGGCATTCGCCGCGCTCAGCATGGGCTTCATCAGCGGCGCAGAGACGGCCCGCGTGTACGCGAGCGGTCCGTGGAGCCGCGTCAGCCTCCAGCGCGGGCACATCGTGGTCCGTGGACCGATGGTGTCGGGGCTCACCCCCGTGCGCCGCACCGGCCCCGCATCGGCCTGACGCGGCCGACGGCTCAGACCGCGGCGGCGGCCGCCCGGCCGGCGACGCGCCCCGAGAAGAGGCATCCCCCGACGAACGTCCCCTCCAGCGCGCGGTAGCCGTGCACGCCGCCGCCGCCGAAGCCGCTGGCCTCACCTGCCGCGTACAAGCCAGGAACGGGTGTCCCATCGGCGCCGAGTGCGCGACCCGACAGGTCTGTCTCGATGCCGCCGAGCGACTTGCGCGTGAGCACGTGCAGCTTGACCGCGATGAGCGGACCGGAGTCCCGGGCGAGGATGCGGTGGGGAGTCGCCGTGCGGATCAGCTTGTCGCCACGGAACGCACGGGCCGAACGCAGCATCGCGATCTGCGCATCCTTCGTGAAGTCGTTGTCGACCTCGCGGTCGCGCGCCTCCACCTCCATCCGCACCCGCTCGGGGTCGAGCGCTTCGCCGCCCGGCAGCGCCTGCATCCCGGCGATGAGGTCGTCGAGCTTCTCGCGGACGACGAAGTCCGCGCCCTTGTCCATGAACGCCTGCACGGGGCCCGACGCGCCCTTGCCCAGCCGGGACTTGGCGAGAAGCCGCACGTCCTTGCCGGTGAGGTCGGGGTTCTGCTCGCTGCCCGAGAGGGTGAACTCCTTCTCGATGATCTTCTGCGACAGGACGAACCACGAGTGGTCGTACCCGGTGGCGCGGAGGTGTGCGAGCGTGCCGAGCGTGTCGAAGCCCGGGAACAGCGGTACGGGCAGCCGGGCTCCGGTGGCGTCCAGCCACACCGACGACGGACCGGGGAGGATCCGGATGCCGTGCTGCGGCCACACCGGATCCCAGTTCTGGATGCCCTCGACGTAGTGCCACATGCGGTCCCCGTTGATGAGGCGCGCGCCGGCGGCCTCGGAGACGGGCTGCATCGAGCCGTCGACGTATGCGGGCACGCCCGTGATCATCGTCTCGGGGGGAGTGCCGAGTCGCTCGGGCCACGCGCGGCGCACCAGATCGTGGTTGCCGCCGATGCCGCCTGACGCGACGATCGTCGCCTCGGCGGTCACGGTGAAGCCGTCGACCACGTCGCGGGAGCTCGCGACGCCGCGGCTCGCGCCCGAGGGCTCGAGCACGTCACCCGAGGCGCCGGTGACGACGCCGCCCGCGACCGTCAGCGCCGTGACGCGGTGCCGCGGCAGGATGGTCACACGGCCATCGGCCTCACCGGCCTCGACCTCGGCCTGGAACGGCGCCACGAGCCCCGGGCCGGTGCCCCACGTGATGTGGAAGCGGGGGACCGAGTTGCCGGGGCCGATCGCGGTGTAGCCGCCGCGCTCGGCCCAGCCGACGATCGGGAAGAATCCGACGCCCTTGCTGCGCAGCCAGTCGCGCTTCTGCTGGTGGGCGAACTGCAGGTACGCCTCGGCCCAGCGGCGCGGCCAGAGGTCCTCGTCGCGGTCGAACCCGGCGTTGCCGAACCAGTCCTGGCGCGCCAGTTCGATCGAATCGTGGATGCCCAGGCGCCGCTGCTCGGGCGAATCCACGAAGAACAGCCCGCCGAAGGACCACCAGGCCTGACCACCGAGGTTGGTGCGCGGCTCCTGGTCGACGATCGTCACCCGCTTGCCGGCGGCGACGGCTTCGGCGGCCGCGACGAGTCCGGCCAACCCCCATCCGATCACGAGCACGTCGGTGCGATGGGTGGCAGCGGGCATGTCGACTCCTTCGTCGGCGGGTGGGGGGAATTCAGCGGGTGGTGTCGGGTTGCGCGGGCGGCGCGGCGGTGACGGGAATGGATGCCGCAGCCCGGGCGCCCGCGGACGGTCCGATGCCGGACGGCTCGAACGTGTTCACCATGGCATATGCGGCACGCTGCAGGTAGTCCCACAGCGTCGCCTCGTGCAGGGGAGGCAGCTCGATCTCGTCGACGGCCGCGCGCATGTGGGCGAGCCACCGGTCGCGGGCGTCGGGATCGATGTGGAAGCCGGCGTGCCTCATGCGCAGCCGCGGGTGACCGCGCTCCTCGCCGTAGGTCGTGGGGCCGCCCCAGTACTGCTCCAGGAAGGTCGTGAGGCGGTGCTTGGCCGGACCGAGATCCTCTTCGGGATACATCGGCCGCAGCACCTCGTCGTCGGCGACGCCCCGGTAGAAGATGTCGACGAGGCGCACGAAGGTGTCGTGCCCGCCGATCTCCTCGTAGAACGTGATCGGGTTCGCATCCGTCATGAGGTCGCTCCGGGGGTCGTGCCGGACTCGTCGCCGGACGTGGTCTTCTTCTTGCTCGTGCGCTTGGGCTTCCAGACGGCGCCCTCCGCGGCCGGCGCGACGGGGTTGGGCCGCGTCCTGGGCGGGTTCGCGCCGCGCACCCGCTGCGCACCCTCGAGGCCCGACGGCATGACGGCAGTGAGCGAGGGGAGCGAGATGCCCATCTCGTCGATCGCGTGCTTGAGACGCATGCGCAGCTCTCGTGCCACGTCGTCCTTGGCGTTCGCGCGGGTCTTGATCACCAGGCGGATGACCAGGGCGTCGCCAGAGATCGACTCGAGGCCCCACACCTCGGGCTGCTCGATGATCCGCGTGCGCCACTTCGGGTCCTTCGCGAGGCCCTTCGCGGTGTCGAGCATGACCCGCTCGACCTCGTCGATGTCGGAGTCGGTCGCCACCGACAGGTCGAGGATCACCCGCGACCAGCCTTGCGACAGGTTGCCGATGCGGGTGATCTCGCCGTTGCGGACGTACCAGAGGGTGCCGTTCACGTCGCGCACGTGGGTGACGCGGACGCTCACGTACTCCACGATGCCGGTGGCGAGACCGAGGTCGACGACGTCGCCGATGCCCACCTGGTCCTCGGCGACGATGAAGATGCCGTTCAGCACGTCCTTGACGATGTTCTGGGCGCCGAAACCGAGGCCGGCGCCCACCGCAGCCGTCAGCAGGGTCAGCGAGCCGAGTGCCGTCGGGGCCAGGACGTTGATGATGAGCAGCAGCGCGATGATCACGACGGTGACGTTGACGATGTTGCTGAGGATCGACCCGAGCGTGCGCGTGCGCTGCACGAGTCGCACCGAGGCGAGAGGCGAGCGCTCGAGCGCCTGCGTGTCGTCGACGTTGGCCTTGTTCTTCGCGCCGTTGACGATGCGGTTCACGACGCGGTGGATCACGAAGCGCAGGATCCACACCAGCAGGAAGGCGCCGACGATGATGCAGACGACTGTCAGCACGTTCCACCCGGCGGACACGAAGAAGTCGCCGACGCTCTGCCAGAACGTCGCAGTGGTGATGGCGGGAGGATCTTCGAGGGGCACGGAGTTCATCCCTTCCAGCCTAACGATCGCGGCCTTGGAAAGACCTCAGCGCAGGGGCGGCAGCGGCTCGTCGTCGCCGAGAAGCCGCAGCCGGTGCGCGAGGATCACGGCGTGGATGCGGTCGCGCGCGCCGACCTTCGCCAGCACCCTTCCGACGTGTGTCTTGACTGTCGACTCGCTGAGGAACAGCTGCTGCGAGATCTCGGTGTTGGTGTAGCCGCGGCCCATCGCGAGGAACACCTCCCGCTCGCGCTCAGTGAGCTCACCGGTGGGGTCGGGGAGCGCGGGCTGCGCCGGCGGCTGCGCGGCCAGCCGGTCGAGCAGCACGCGGGTGATGCGAGGTGAGAGCGGCGTGTCGCCCCGGCGCACGGCGCGGATGGCCGACGTCAGCTCGGCGCGCTGCGCATCCTTCAGCAGGAAGCCGCTCGCGCCAGCCTCCAGCGCGCCGAACGCGTACTCGTCGAGGTCGAACGTCGTGAGCACGAGCACCCGCGTCTCGGGGGCCACGCGTGCCAGCAGCGCGGTCGCCGCGATGCCGTCGAGCACGGGCATCCGCACGTCCATCAGCACGACGTCAGGTCGCAGCCGGGCGGCGAGGTCGGCAGCCTCCTGCCCGTCGCCGGCCTCGCCGACGACGACCAGATCGTTCTCGGCTTCGAGCACCAGGCGGAAGCCCACGCGGATCAGCGCCTGATCGTCCGCGATCAGGATGCGGATGGGGGCGGCGTCGGTCATGAGGCGTCCTCGCTGCCGGGGTCCGAGGTGGGCGTGGGCGCGGTCACCGGGATCGACGCGGTGAGCTCCCAGCCGCCCGCGCCGTCGGGTCCTGCCGACAGCGTGCCGCCGATGTGCGCGGTGCGTTCGGCGATCCCGCGGAGTCCGAAGCCGCCGGGCGCGGTGGACGGCTCGGCTCGGTCGTTGCGGACGGTGACGTTCGTCGCATCCGCGCCGTGCTCGATGCTCACCCGGATGCCGGTCGCCGACGGAGCATGACGCATGGCGTTGGTCACGCCCTCCTGCACGATGCGCCCGAGCGCGTACTGTGCCCCGTCCGAGAGGTCCGCAGCGCCCGTGACGACCAGCGTCGCCGGGTAGCCCGCGCGCTGCGCCGCCGCGACGACGTCGTACGGCGACACCGGGGCGAGGGGAGCCAGCGGCGCGTCCAGATCGCCGTCCCGCAGCACGCCGAGCATCGTGCGCATCTCCGCGAGAGCCTCACGCGCCGTGGTCGCTGCGGCCTCCATCGCGCCACGCGCCCGTGCGGCGTCGGAGGTCGCGGCGGCGCCCTCCGAGAGCGCCACGATCACGGTGAGCGAGTGCGACACGACGTCGTGCATCTCGCGGGCGATGCGTGAGCGTTCGCCCGCGGCCGCGAGCTGCGCCTGCTGGTCGCGCTCGACGACGAGCTGGCGCGAGCGGTCGATGACGGCTTCGAGGTAGCGCTTGCGGTTGCCGATGTTGATGCCGACGAGCGCGCCGACGAGGGCGACGACGGCCGCTGCCAGCAGCGCGTTGAGCGCCGCCTGCAGGTCCACGGCGCCAACGAGCACGCCGAGGCCGCCGACGATCGCGATGGCGCCCATGCCGACGCCGTACGCGATCCAGCACAGGCGGCTCGATCCGTACACCGCGACGGCGTACATCGAGAGGATCAGGAGGGGCGAGCCGGCCGCGGACGGGTACGCGAGCATCACGAGCTGCAGCAGCACGGCGAGTGCGTACGGCAGGAGCGGCCACCGCCGGCGCAGCATGAGCGACGCCGCGGCGGCGATGGCGATGATCATCGAGACGATGTGGAACGCGGCGCCGGGGTCGGCGTCGCCGGTGCCGACGGGGCCGGCCGTCGTCAGGGCGATGAGGAAGCCGATGACGGCCACGACGATGTCGGTGAAGAGGGGATGCCGCGCCCAGAACTGGCGGATCACTCCGGGCGGCCGAGGAAGCAGCAGCTCCGCATCCGCCGGGGCGGATGCGGAGCTGCGGCGGCGAGCCATGCGCTCGACTCTACGCGTCGCGCGTGCGCAGGACGCCCCAGCCGACCAGCAGCGGGATGACGGTCCAGCTCACCAGGGCGAGCAGCGCCGGCACGAGGTCCTCGCCGCCCGGGGCGGTCAGGGTCGACGCGGCGTTCATCGGCAGGTACTGGCCGAGATCGACGATCCAGCGCCAGCCCTCGCCGGCCATGGCGAACATGCTCACCACGATCGGCAGGACGAAGAGCACGCCGACGGTCGCGGCGATGGCACCGGCGCCGTTGCGCACGATGAAGCCGAACCCGAGGCCGATGAGGGTGAAGGCGACCATCGAGAGCACGCCGTACGCGAGCGGCACGATCGACAGCGACGGCTCGGACCAGTCGATGCCCTCGGTGAGGAGGGGAGCGGTGGCGACGATCGCCACGGCGTACGTGACGACGGTGACGACCGCCATCAGCGCTGCGAGGACGACGGCCTTGGCGGCGACGACGGCTCCGCGGTGCGGCTCGGCCGTGAGGGTCGAGCGGATCATGCCGGTCGAGTACTCGCCGGTGATCACGATGGCGCCCAGGATGCCCGCGACGAGCATCGTGAACTGCGTCGGCGAGAGGATGGCGCTGACGGCGGGGAAGCCCGGCCCGAAGCTCGACGACGCGGCGGCGATCATCATCGAGATGCCGATCGACAGTGCGGCGGCGACGCCGAGCGACCACCAGGTCGAGCGGACGGACATGATCTTGATCCACTCGCTGCGCAGCAGGTGGCCGAAACTGAGGCGGTACGGCGAGGCGGTGCGCGAACGCGTGGCCTGCTCGGTGGCGATGGCGGTCATCGGATCTCCTTGGACTTGTACTCGACGGCTTCGCCGGTGAGAGCGAGGTAGGCGTCCTCCAGCGAGCCGGTGCGTGAGGTGAGCTCGTGCACCGGGATGCCGAGCGATGCGGCCAGGTCGCCGAGCGACGCGGCGGTGACACCGGTGATCTCGGCGGCGCCGGGCTCGGTGGCGGTCACGGTGATGTCGGGGCCCGACACGGCCGCCGCGAGCTCTGCCAGGCGCGGCGATCGCACGAGGACCGTGTTGCTCGTCCACGCCCGGACGAGTGCCGACAGTTCGGCGTCGGCGAGCACCTGACCGCGTCCCAGCACGATGACGTGGTCCGCGGTCTGCGCCATCTCGCTCATGAGGTGGCTCGACAGCAGCACGGTGCGTCCCTCGGAGGCGAGGTGCCGCACGAACTGCCGCACCCAGCGCACTCCTTCGGGATCCAGGCCGTTGACCGGCTCGTCGAGGATGAGCGTGTGCGGATCGCCGAGCAGCGCGGCGGCGATCCCGAGGCGCTGGCCCATGCCGAGCGAGAACTTGCCGGCCCGCTTGTCGGCCACCGAGCCGATGCCGGTCAGCTCGATCACCTCGTCCACGCGCGCGCGGCCGATGCCGTGGGTGGCGGCCATCGCGCGCAGGTGGTTTCGCGCAGAGCGGCCGGTGTGGACGGCCTTGGCGTCCAGGAGCACGCCCACCTCGGCCAGTGGCGCGCGCATCTGCCGGTACGGCGTGCCGTTCACGGTGACGTGGCCGGCGGTCGGGCTGTCGAGCCCGACGATCATGCGCATGGTGGTGGACTTGCCGGCGCCGTTCGGGCCGAGGAATCCGGTGACCTTCCCCGGCTGCACGGTGAACGACACCTGCGACACGGCGGTCTTGTCTCCGAATCGCTTCGTGAGCTGTTCTGCAACGATCATGTCGTCAACGCTATGGGGGCGCAGGGACCCGCACATCGGTCCGCGGGATGACGTGTCGGCGACGGCGTGGTACCGCGGTGCCGAAATGCCGGATGCCTCGGTCCTGCGCGGGGCGCAGGACCGAGGCATCCACTCGATCAGGAGTGCGGGCTACTGGGCGTCGCGGTCCTGGACGGCGAGTGCCCGCTCGACGCCGGCGAGGTTCTCGGCCACCAGGCGACGCAGCGCGGGAGCGGCGTCGGCGTTGGCCTCGAGCCAGGCGCGCGTGGCGTTGCGCAGCGCGACGTCGGCGAGCGGCGCCGGGTAGAGCCCGACGATCAGGTACTGCGCGATCTGGTAGGTGCGCGAGTTCCAGACCGGCAGCAGCGCGTCGAAGTACCGCGCGACGTAGCCGGCGAGCAGGTCGCGGCCGGCCGGGTGCACGAACCCGAGCGCCGCGGAGCGCACGATCGTGTTGGGCTGGTCGTCGCGGTCGACGAGCGAGGCCCAGGCGGCGTCCTTCGCCTCGGTGGACGGCAGCGCCGCCTTCGCCTGCGCGGCGAACTCGCCGCCCTTGGCGGTGTTGTCGGCCTCCAGTGCCGCGTCGATGTCGGCGGCCGTCACGACGCCGCCGGCAGCGAGCGAGACGAGCAGCTGCCACGACAGGTCGGTGTCGACCTCGAGTCCGGCGAACGTCTCGGCACCCTCGCGGACGGCGCGGACCTTGTCCCACTGCGCGGCCGTGGCCGCGGCCGAGGCGAACGCGGTCACGAACTGCAGCTGGCTGTCGCTGCCCGCTTCGGCGGACTGCGCGAGCTCCCACAGCGCGTCGGCGACCTTCGCGCGCGTCGCGTCGCGCTTCTCGGGGGCGACGTAGGAGTTCGCGGCGAGCTGGAGCTGGCCGAGCGTCGTGCGGACGGTGGTCGACTCGGTCTCGGCGCCGATGTTTCGCAGCACCAGATCGACGTAGTCGGATGCGGATGCCTCGGCGTCGCGCGTCTGGTCCCACGCGGCACCCCACACCAGCGATCGGGCGAGCGGGTCGCTGATCTTGCCGAGGTGGTCGATCGCGGTCTGCAGGGACTGCGCGTCGAGGCGGATCTTGGCGTAAGCGAGGTCCTCGTCGTTCAGCAGCACGAGCGCGGGGCGGGCGATGCCCTTCAGCTCGGGCACCTCGGTGAGGTCGCCGTCGACGTCGAGCTCGATGTGGTGGACGCGGACGAGCGCGTCGCCTTCGAGGTCGTAGAACCCGACGCCCAGACGGTGCGGGCGGATGGTCGGGTAGTCGGCCGGGGCCGTCTGCACGATCGCGAAGCGCGTGATCTTGCCGTCGACGTCGGTGACGATCTCGGGGGCGAGCGTGTTGACGCCCGCGGTCTCGAGCCACTTCTTCGACCAGGTCGACAGCTCGCGGCCGCTGGTGGCCTCGAGCTCGGCGAGCAGGTCGCCCACCTCGGTGTTCGACCACTGGTGCTTCTTGAAGTACGCCGCGACGCCGCCGAAGAACGCCTCGATGCCCACCCAGGCGGCGAGCTGCTTGAGCACCGACCCGCCCTTCGCGTACGTGATGCCGTCGAAGTTGACCTGCACGTCTTCGAGGTCGTTGATCTGCGCCACGACCGGGTGAGTCGAGGGGAGCTGGTCCTGGCGGTATGCCCAGGTCTTCTCCATGGCGTTGAAGGTCGTCCACGCCTCGGTCCACTCGGTGGCCTCGGCGGTGGCGATCGTCGACGCCCACTCGGCGAACGACTCGTTGAGCCAGAGGTCGTTCCACCACTTCATGGTGACGAGGTCGCCGAACCACATGTGGGCGAGCTCGTGGAGGATCGTGACGACGCGACGCTCCTTGACGGCATCGGTCACCTTCGAGCGGAACACATACGTCTCGGTGAAGGTCACCGCGCCGGCGTTCTCCATCGCGCCCGCGTTGAACTCGGGCACGAACAGCTGGTCGTACTTGGCGAACGGGTACGGGAAGTCGAACTTCTCCTCGAAGTACGCGAAGCCCTCACGCGTCTTGTCGAAGATGTAGTCGGCGTCGAGGAACTGCCACAGGCTCTTGCGGCCGTAGACGCCGAGCGGGATCACACGGCCCGAGGCGCTCGTGAGCTCCGAGAACGTGGCCTCGTAGGGGCCGGCGATGAGCGCCGTGATGTACGACGAGATGCGCGGCGTGGCCTCGAAGACCCACGTGGCGCTCCCATCACCATGCGCCGTCGGCTCGGGCGTGGGGGAGTTCGAGACGACCTTCCAGGGCTCGGGGGCCGTGATCGTGAACTGGAACGTCGCCTTCAGGTCGGGCTGCTCGAACACCGCGAACACGCGGCGCGAGTCGGGCACCTCGAACTGCGAGTACAGGTACACCTCGCCGTCGACGGGGTCGACGAAACGGTGCAGGCCTTCACCGGTGTTGGTGTAGAGGCAGTCGGCGTCGATGACGAGCTCGTTGTCGGCGGCGAGGTCGGTCAGCGCGATGCGCGAGTCGGCGAACGCGGCGGCGGGGTCGATGGACCGGCCGTTGAGGGTGATCTCGCGCACGTCGCGCGCGATGAGGTCGATGAACGTCGCGGCGCCGGGCGTCGCGGTGAAGCGCACGACGGTCCGGGATCCGAAGACCTCGGCGCCCTTCATCAGGTCGAGTGCGACCTCGTACGACTGGGTGTCGACGATCGCGCGGCGCTCCTGCGCCTCGATGCGGGTGAGGTTCTCTCCAGGCACTGCTGTGGCTCCCATGGGTGAGGATGACGGATGATCTCGACGCCTCCGCGATGCGCAGGCCCGTTCCGGCGGCCGTCGTGAGCACTGCTGGCGCCCACGACAACCGTCCCAGCCTACGTGGTGTGCGCCCCGAAATGCCCTCTGACGTGGTTGCGGGCATGCGCGACCTCCGCGGGCAGAGCGACGTCGGGGAGACGGTGCTCCGCAGCCGACGCGCCCCCGGAGCGAGGAATGCCGGGTATCGGCGTGTCGGCCCCGGGCGACGGTGTCAGGATGGAGGGGTGAGTCCTGCCGAACCGCCCCTCATCCCGTTCGCCTCTCCCGCTGCCGCCTCCGGTGCTCCGTTCGTGGAGCAGCCGGTCGCGTACGACGGCATCCTGCTGGCCGGCTTCGGCGGTCCCGAGGGCCAGGACGACGTCATCCCGTTCCTGCGCAACGTCACCCGCGGTCGTGGCATCCCCGACGAGCGCCTCGAAGAGGTGGCCCACCACTACCGCCACTTCGACGGCGTGAGCCCGATCAACGCCCAGAACCGCGCGCTCAAGGCCGCGCTCGAAGCGGAGCTCGCCCGCCGCGGCCTCGACCTGCCCGTCTACTGGGGCAACCGCAACTGGTCGCCGTATCTCGACGAAGCGGTGAGGGATGCCGCCACCGCCGGCGACACGAACCTCCTGGCCCTCGCCACAAGCGCCTATTCGTCGTTCTCGAGCTGCCGGCAGTACCGCGAGGACTTCGCACGCGTGCTGACCGAGACGGAGCTGGAGGGCACCGTCAGCATCGACAAGGTGCGCCAGTTCTTCGACCACCCCGGGTTCGTGCAGCCGTTCGTCGACGGCGTGCGCGCGGCGGTCGCCGGGTTCCTCGGCGACGGGATCGCCCCAGAGGCCGTGCGCGTGCTGTTCTCGACGCACAGCATCCCGACCGCCGACGCCGAGCGCTCGGGCCCGCGCGAGGGCGACGAGCTGCACCGCGAGCTGGGGGAGGGCGGCGCGTACGCGGCGCAGCACCTCGCCGTCGCCGAGGTCGTGATGGCCGCCGTCGCCGCCGAGATCCCCGGCGCCGAGCGCGTCGGGTGGGACCTCGTGTACCAGTCTCGTTCGGGCCCTGCGAGCCAGCCCTGGCTCGAGCCCGACGTCAACGATGTGATCTCCGGACTCCCGGCCGCGGGCATCCAGGCTGTCGCGATCGTGCCCGTCGGGTTCATGAGCGACCACATGGAGGTCCTGTGGGACCTCGACACCGAGGCGATGGAGGCCGCAGAAGAGGCTGGCATCCGAGCCGTGCGCACCCCCACGCCGGGCGTCGACCCGGTGTTCGTGTCGGGGCTCGTCGACCTCGTCCAGGAGCGCCTGAACGGCACGCCGGCCGCGGACCGGCCGCACCTCACCGACCTCGGCCCCTGGTTCGACGTGTGCCGCCCGGCCTGCTGCGAGAACGTCCGCGCCGGTTTCAAGCCCGCCGCCGCGGGCATCGCACCCTGAGCGGCGAGCCTGCTGCCGCGTGGGTGCCCGCCCCGCGGCATCCCGTCTTCCCCCGCCCGCCCCTCTCTAGGATTGAGCCCATGCGCATCCACATCGCGACCGATCACGCCGGCCTCGAGTTCTCGACGCAGCTTCAGCACCATCTCGCCGCCGCGGGGCACGAGGTCGTGGACCACGGCCCGATCGAGTACGAACCGCTGGACGACTATCCGGCGTTCTGCATCCGCGCGGCGCAGGCCGTCGTGCGCGATCAGGCCGCCGGCGTCGAGACCCTGGGCGTCGTCTTCGGCGGTTCGGGCAACGGCGAGCAGATCGCGGCGAACAAGGTGACGGGCGTGCGCGCCGCGCTGGTGTGGAGCATCGCGACGGCAGAGCTCGCCCGCGAGCACAACGACGCCAACGTGATCGCGATCGGCGCGCGTCAGCACACGTTCGAAGAGGCGGCGACCTTCATCGACCGCTTCATCGCGACGCCGTTCTCGGGCGAGGAGCGCCACGCGCGTCGCATCGCGCAACTGGCCGCCTACGAGGCCGACGGCTCACTGGAGCCCGACCCGCGCGCCACGCCCGGTCAGGCCGACGTGCTCGCCGACGACGACAGCTCGTTCGACCCCGAAGCCGGCTGACCGGTGCCCGAGGGCCATTCCGTCCACCGCATCGCGCGTCAGTTCGACCGCAACTTCGTGGGGCGCCAGGTCGTCGCCTCCAGCCCGCAGGGTCGATTCGCCGAGGGCGCGGCGGTCCTGAGCGGCCGTACGGCGACCGACGTGCGCGCTGTCGGCAAGCAGATGTTCCTCGAGTTCGACGACGACCTGTGGCTGCGCGTGCACCTCGGGATGTACGGCGCGTGGGACTTCGCCGGCGAGATCCTCGTCGACCCGACCATCGCGTCCGCGAACGGCCGGATGGGGCAGACGAACCAGCGCGGCACCGACCTGGGCGACCCTATCCTCGACGCCGCCGGTGAGAACTCGCTCACCTCGATCGGGGCTCCACGCCGCGCACGTGTGCATGTCCGCATGTCGGAGCAGACGACCGGCCTCGCCGACGAGGGCGACGAATGGCCGCCTCCGGTGGTCGGCCAGGTGCGCCTGCGCCTGCTCACGGACGTGACATGCGCGGACCTGCGCGGACCGACGGCCTGCGAGCTGCAGACCCCCGACGAGGTCGCCGCCACGATCGCGAAGCTCGGCCCCGACCCGCTCGTCGACGACGTCACCGAGGGCGAGGAGCGCTTCACCTCGGTGGTGCGACGCAAGCCGACGGCGATCGGGCTGCTGCTCATGGATCAGAACGTCGTGAGCGGCATCGGCAACGTCTACCGAGCCGAGCTGCTGTTCCGCGCACGCCAGAACCCGCACACGCCTGGGCGCGACGTGCCCGAGGAGGTCGTGCGCGACCTGTGGCGCGACTGGGTGCGGCTGCTCGCGATCGGCGTCGAGACCGGTCAGATGATGACCATGGACGACCTCGACCCCGCTGCGTACCGCGCGGCGATGGCGAGCCGCGACGACCGGCACTGGGTCTACCACCGCGCCGGTCTGCCCTGCCGGGTGTGCGGCACGGCGATCGTCGTCGAGGAGGCGGCGGGGCGCAAGCTCTACTGGTGCCCCTCGTGCCAGGCATGATCCGGCGTCCTTCCCCGCGCGCCTAGGCTGAGCGCATGCGCCAGAACCCGAGCTTCGCGATGACCGACGTCGGCGAGATCCGCCGGCTGATCGACCTGAACCCGTGGGTGACGATCGTGAGCGCGACCGACCAGGGGCTGGTCGCGTCGCACTACGCGGTGCTGCTCGACGAGGGCCGCGACGACCTCACGATCGTGGGACACGTCGGCAAGCCCGACGACCTCGTCCACGGACTCGGCGAGCACGAGCTGCTCGTGGTGGTGCAAGGCCCCCATGGCTACGTCTCGCCGGGCTGGTACGGCGACGTGCAGAGCGTGCCGACCTGGAACTTCGTGTCGGCGCACCTGAGCGGCATCCCCGAGATCCTGACGCCCGAAGAGAACCTCGAGGTCCTCGAGCGGCTCGTCGCGCGGTTCGAGAGCGGGATGCCGCAGCCCCGGCTGATGTGGCAGCCGCCGAACGATCCCGACTTCGTGCGACGGCTCGAGCGGGGCACCGTCGGGTTCCGGCTGACGCCGACCCGGGTGGTCGGCAAGCGCAAGCTCAGCCAGAACAAGCCCGACGAGGTCGTCGAGACCGTGATCGCCGCGCTCCGTGCCGGCAGCGGCCCGTACGCCGACCCGCGTCTGCCCGACGAGATGCGGCGCGACTTCGAGACCCGCAAGGCCGCCCGGTGACGACGGCGCGCGGCGATGCCCCCGATGTCATCGCGAACGCCCGCCTGACCGGGGCCGAACGCACCGACCCGTTCGGCGACGACGTCGTCGACCTCCATCTCGCCGAAGGGCTCGTGGCCGACATCGCCCCGGCGGGCGCCCTGCCGCGGCGGGGCGCGGTGCTCGATGCCGACGGCGGCTGGGTGATCCCGGGCCTGTGGGACCACCACGTGCATGTCGTGCAATGGGCGCTGTCCGCGCAGCGCGTGCCGTTGGGCGGCGCGACCTCTGCCGCGCACGCCGCCGCGCTCATGGCCGACGCGGCGCCGCTCGGCGACGGACGCCTCGTCGGCAGCGGTTTCCGCGACGCCTTCTGGCCCGATGCCCCTGACCTCGCGGTGCTCGATGCCGCCACCGGTGGGGTGCCGACGTACCTCATCAACGCCGACGTGCACAGCGTGTGGCTCAACTCGGCGGCACTGCGGCGTGAGGGAATCGAGCCCGACGGCATCGGCGTGCTCCGTGAGGAGCCCGCGTTCGAGATCTCGCGGCGGCTCAACGCCGTCGACGTGTCGGTCTCCGACCCGCTCGTGACGCGGATGGCGCAGGATGCCGCCGCCCGAGGCGTCGTGGGCCTCGTCGACTTCGACATGGCGTGGAACCACGAGGCCTGGACTCGCCGCCTGGCCGCCGGATTCGACGCGCTGCGCGTCTCGTACGGCATCTACCCGGAGTTCCTGGATCGCGCCGTCGCGCAGGGGCTGCAGACCGGCGATGCCGTGAACGGGCCCGCGCCGGCGGCATCCCCTCTCGTCCGCGTCGGACCGCTGAAGGTGATCACCGACGGATCGCTCGGCACACGCACCGCCGCGTGCTCACACGCGTACCCGGGAGACCCGCACAACCACGGCCTGCTCACCGTCGATGCCGCGACGCTGGTCGACCTGATGACCCGCGCGACCGGCGCGGGCATCGCGTCGGCGATCCATGCGATCGGCGACGTGGCCAACTCCCATGCGCTCGATGCGTTCGCGGCGACCGGTGCGTGGGGGACGATCGAGCACGCCCAGCTCGTCGCGCACGCCGACATCCCGCGGTTCGCGCGGCTCGGCATCGGCGCGAGCGTCCAGCCCGAGCACGCCCTCGACGACCGCGACCTGACCGACACCGTATGGGCCGGCCAGACCGCGCAGCCGTACCCGCTGCGCACGCTCGCCGACACCGGCGCGAACCTGCTGTTCGGCTCCGACGCGCCCGTGGCACCGCTGGATCCGTGGGTGGCGATGGCGTCGGCGGTGTTCCGCACGCGCGACGGGCGCGAACCCTGGCAGCCGCAGCAGCGGGTCGATGCGGCGACGGCGCTCGCGGCATCCACCCGAGACGGATCCGCGGTGCCCGCCCGCGTCGAACCGGGCGATGTGGCCGACCTGGTGGTCTGCGCGCACGACCCGCTCGCGGCCGACGAGGCGGCACTGCGCGGCATGCGCGTGGCCGCGACGCTCGTGGCGGGCCGGCTGACGCACGTGGCGTGACCCTCCGCCGGTACGGGGGTCTGCCCCCGTACCGGTTCGGGAGAGGGTCGGATGCCGTCGCACCGGCGTCGCCGCGAGGCTGGAGGCATGACTTCCGACGTGCCCCCGCCTCCGGCCCCTCCCGGGGCGATGCCGGCTGCGCCGGCGCCACCGCGCCGACGGCGCCGCCGCGGTCTCGTCATCGGGCTCATCGTGGCCCCGCTGGCGGTGCTCGCGCTGCTCATCGGTGCAGCGGCGGTGTGGTTCGCCACGAACGCGGTCCGGCCGGCGCCGCCCGCCGCCGGCAGCGTCGGCTTCGAGAACCCCGTGGCCGTGCCGCCGCTCGCGCCGTCGCACATCGAAGACGGCGTGCGCGTGTTCTCGCTGACCGCCGCCGAAGGACGCACATCGTTCGTGCCGCAGGGCGACACGCCCACGCTCGGCTACGACGGCTCGTACCTCGGACCGACCCTGGTCGCTCAGCGCGGCGAGCAGGTGCGCGTCGACGTCACCAATGATCTGCCTGCCACGACGACCGTCCACTGGCACGGCATGCACCTGCCGGCCGCGATGGACGGGGGTCCGCATACGCCGATCGCTGCGGGCGCGCTGTGGCAGCCGACGTGGAAGGTCGACCAGCCGGCCGCGACGCTCTGGTACCACCCGCACCTCCACGGCCGCACACGCGAGCAGGTCGACGCGGGGCTGGCCGGGATGTTCCTCGTGCGCGACGACGAGGAGGCGGCGCTGGCGCTGCCGAGGGACTACGGCGTCGACGACTTCCCGCTGATCGTGCAGGACCGCTCGTTCGACGCCGACGGCTCGTTCGCCGGCGGCCTGAGCATGCAGTTCGACGGCGTGCTCGGCGACACGATCCTCGTCAACGGCACCGTCGCCCCGTATCTCGACGTCACCACCGAGAAGGTGCGTCTGCGCCTGCTGAACGGCTCGAGCGCGCGCATGTACGACTTCGCCTTCGCGGACGGACGCGAGTTCGACCTCATCGGCACCGACGGCGGGTTGCTCGAGGCACCCGTGACGTCGACCGACATCCCGCTGTCGCCCGGGGAACGCGCCGAGATCGTCGTGACGCTCTCACCGGGCGAGCGGATCGCCCTGCGCTCGAACGCGCCCGATCCCGCGCTGCACGCCGGCTCGGCGGCCTTCGACGTGCTGGAGCTGCGGGCCGCGGGGGCCCTCGCCCCTTCGCCCGACGTGCCCGTCCACCTGGCTGACGTCCCCGCGCCGGACCCGACGGGAGCCGTCGCCGAGCGCACATTCGTGATGTCGGGGCACGACATCAATGACAAGGAGATGGACCTCGGGCGCGCCGATGTGGTCGCCACGGTGGGAACGAGCGAGATCTGGACCGTCCGCAACGACAACCCGCTGCCGCACTCGTTCCACGTGCACGACATGCAGTACCGCATCCTCAGCATCGACGGGTCGCCGCCGCCGGCGCGGCTCGCGGGGTACAAGGACACGATCGCGCTCGCAGCGGACCGCGAATACCGCCTGCTGGTCCGGTTCGACGACTATGCCGATCCGACGACCCCGTACATGTACCACTGCCACCTGCTGTGGCACGAGGACCAGGGCATGATGGGACAGTTCCTGGTCGTCGAGCCGGGCCAGCAGCCCGCCCTGACTCGCCCCGAGGGAGAAACCGATGACCACAACGACCACTGACCTGTCGCAGCCGCGGCCCGACGCCGCCCGCGAACCCGCCACCGGGTTCTGGGCATCGTACGGACGGGCCTGGCTGCACACCCCCGGCAGCGCCCTGTACCTGCTCGCGGTGTTCGTGCTCGCGATGATCTCGATCAGCCTGCTGGCCTCGCTGTTCTGGACGAGCGTCGGCCTGCTGATCCTGGTGATCGGCCTGCCGCTGATGGTGCTGACCCTGCTCATCGCACGCGGCCTCGGCGTCGCCGACCGCTTCATGCTGCAGCTGACCGGCCTTCCCCGGATCGCCGAGCCGGAGTGGAACCGCGACGCCCCCACCAGCACCGGCTTCTGGGCGACGCTCACCCGTCCGGTGCGCAATGCGCACTACTGGGTCTATCTCGTGCACGGCATGATCGTCACGCCGATCATCAGCACCATCTCGTTCGTGATCACGACAGTCTGGCTGAGCGTCGGCCTCGGCGGCCTGACGTACTGGTTCTGGGGGATGTTCCTGCCCAGCGGCGCCGAGAACGGCGACTGGGGGCAGTACGTGTCCGGTGCCATGCCGTGGCTGTTCGGCGGATGGGACGCCAACGCCGTTGAGATCGTGCTGTACCTGGTCGCCGGCGTCGTGTTCACCTTCACGATGCCCTGGGTGCTGGGCGGGCTCGCCCGTGGCCATCACGCCGTCGCGACCGGGATGCTGGGGCGCTGGAAGTCCGACGAGCTGGCCGCCGAGGTGCGGGCCGAGGCCGCGGCACGCGGCGCGGCCGTGCACGCCGAGGACGTCGCGCTGCGCCGCCTCGAGCGCGACATCCACGACGGCCCGCAGCAGCGTCTTGTGCGGCTGCAGATGGATCTGGCTGCTCTCGAGCGTCGCGCCGAAGCCGGCGAGGCGGATGCCGCAGCCGACCTCGCGCGCGAGGCCCGTGGTCACGCCAAGGCGGCCCTGGACGAGCTGCGCGCGCTGTCGAGCGGCGTCGCGCCGCCGCTGCTCCAGGACCGCGGTCTGGCCGCCGCGCTGGACGCACTCGCCACGAGTTCGCCGCTGTGGGTCCAGGTCGAGGTCGATCCCGCGATCGATCGTGCGGTCAGCCAGGAGGTCGCGCGCACCGTGTACTTCGTGGTCGCCGAGCTCATGACGAACACGGTCAAGCACGCCGGGGCCAGCGCCGCCACACTGCGGGCGACGCTGCGCCGGTCGACGACCGGCGCGCCGACGCACCTGGACGTATGGGTGGTCGACAACGGCCGCGGGGGAGCCGTGCTCTCCAGCGGCCACGGACTCGAGGGCCTGCGCGAGCGCGTGGCCGGCCTGCGCGGGATCCTGGTCGTCCAGAGCCCCGTGGGCGGCCCGACGTCCGTCGGCGCGCACATCCCGCTGACGGTGGCGCCGTGACGGATCCCTATCCTGAGGGGATGGCTGCTTCGACGCATTCCGCCCGGCAGGTTCCCGATGCGCTGCGCGTCGTCCTCTTCGAGGACTCCGTGCTGCTGCGGGAGGGTCTCGTCCGGCTGTTCGACGAGGCGGGGTACGTCACGGCCGGGGCGTGGGGCGACGTCGAGGATGTCGTCGGCAGGGTGCGCCAGGCGCACGCGGACGTCGCGATCCTCGACGTGCGCCTGCCGCCCGGGTTCCGCGACGAGGGCATCAAGGCCGCCCTCGCCCTGCGTGCCGCACTGCCGGAGGTCGGGATCCTGGTCCTCAGCCAGTACGTTGAAGGCGTGTACGCGCGCGAACTGCTCGCGGGCGGCGAGGGTGGCGTCGGGTACCTCCTGAAGGACCGCGTGACGTCGCTCGAGGAGTTCTCGGACGCCGTCCGCCGCGTGCGCGAGCGCGGCACCGTGCTCGATCCACTCGTCGTGCAGGGACTGCTGTCGGCACGCCCCGACCCGCTGTCGACGCTGACGCCGCGCGAGCGCGATGTGTTGACGCTCATGGCCGAGGGGCGCAGCAACGCCAGCATCGCCGAGCGCCTGTTCATCGGGGTCGGCGCTGTGGAGAAGAACATCAGCGCGATCTTCGCGAAACTCGGACTGGAGGAGTCCGGCACCGAGCACCGGCGCGTGCTCGCCGTGCTCGCGTTCCTGCAGAGCGCCTGATCGGCACGGCACACGACGAGGGCCCCGGGATGATCCCGGGGCCCTCGTCGGATCAGGCTCGGCTGAACGTCACTCGGCGAGGTGCGCGAAGAGGAACCAGCGGTCCTTCTCCAGCGTCTCCTTGATGCCGATCGCGATGTCCTGGCTGGTGAGGTCGAACTCGTCCAGACCGTCGATCGCGTCCTGCACGTCGCGGATCACGACGTCCATGTCCGAGATGACGTTGCGGATCAGGGCGTCCCACTGCGTGAAGCCGGCGGGAACGGCCGTCGTCGCCTTGGCGGCGACGGTGCCGACGCGGGCGTCGACCGGAAGCCCGAGGGCGACGATCCGCTCGGCGGCCTGATCAGCTCCGGCCTGCGCGTTGGCGACGACCGCGTCGAGCAGCTCGTGGATCGCGATGAAGTTCGCCCCGCGCACGTTCCAGTGGGCCTGCTTGCCGTTCACGGCGAGGGCCTGGAGTCCGAGCACCACGGGAGTGAGGAACTGTGCGGTCGCGGCTGCGACATCGGGAATCGCAGCGGTTGCGGGAACGGTCTTCGTGTCAGTCATGTCTCTCGCCTCCATCGTGCGGAGCGCCGCCCATCGAGCGGTCGTCCTCCAGTGACTGCAACGCTACTCACGGGTGGTCATTCCGCAAGCAAGAGAAGGCTGGGCTTAGCGGGCGCTCCGGCAGCCGATGCGGGCATCCGGCCGCGACCGGCTAACGTCGATGCGTGCCTTCCGCAGATCACGACCTCGGACCGCAGCATCTGGGCGCCCCCGCCAAGACCGTGGCCCGAGAGCCCCACGACCGCTCCCCAGAGCACGCCGAACCCTCCCGGTTCCTGCCGCACGTGCAGGGACTGCGCGCGATCGCCGTGCTGTGCGTCGTGCTCTACCACTTCTGGCCGGGGCGGATCACCGGCGGCTACATCGGCGTCGACATCTTCTTCGTCATCTCGGGCTTCCTCATCACGTCGCATCTGATGCGCGAGATGACCGCGACCGGCACCGTGAAGCTCGGGCAGTTCTGGGCCCGTCGCGCGCGGCGCCTGCTGCCGGCATCCCTGCTCGTCCTGCTGTTCTGCGCGGTCGTCGTGATGTCGCCGTACCTCATGCCGACCTCGGCGCTGCCGAACGAGGTGCGCGAGATCCTGTCGTCGACGTTCTATGTCGAGAACTGGTACCTGGCGCTCAACTCGGCCGACTACCTCAACCACTCCGGCTCGCCGACGACCGTCCAGCACTACTGGTCGCTGTCGCTGGAAGAGCAGTTCTACGTGATGTGGCCGCTCATCATGCTGCTGGCTGCCTGGATCGGCGTGAAGTTCTTCCGCGGCGCCCGGCGCCGTGCGATCCTCGTCGCGCTCGGCATCGTGACGGTCGTCTCGTTCGCGTTCTGCGTCGTCTTCACGATCACGAACCCGGCGCCGGCGTACTTCGTCACGTTCGGCCGCATGTGGCAGTTCGGCGTCGGAGCCATGATCGCGCTCGTGCCGATGCTGCGGGTGCGCGGCGCCATCGGCAGCTTCCTCCTCGGGTGGGGCGGCATCCTGCTGCTGGTCTACGTGACCTTCACGTTCGACGGCCAGACGCCCTTCCCGGGCTACATGGCGGCGCTGCCCACGCTGGGTGCCGCAGCCGTCATCGCGGCGTCGAACAGCGACCGCTGGTGGTACCCGACACGGATCCTGTCGATCCGTCCGGCGCAGTTCGTCGGCGACATCTCGTACTCGCTGTACCTGTGGCACTGGCCGCTCATCATCATCGCGCCGTCGGTGCCGTTCTGGGGCCTGACCATCTACCACCGCGTCGCCCTGCTCGTCATCTGTTTCGTGCTGGCGTGGCTCACCAAGCGGTTCGTCGAGGACCCGGTGCGCGGCTGGAAGGTGCTCACGACCCGTCCGGCCCGCGTCACGCTGTGGTCCTCGCTCGCGGCGATGGTCATCGTCGCGCTGGTCGCCGCGACGGCGTGGTTCGTCAACGCGCCGCTGTACAACCAGGGCACCCGCGACATCGCCGAACTGCAGCAGAACCCGCCCGAGTGCTTCGGCGCGGCATCCGTCCTCGATCCCTCGTGCGCGGGGACGGACTTCGGCGACACGATCCTCCCGGCCCCCGGATTCGCCGGCATCGACCGGCCCGAGGACCCGCAGTGCTTCGTCCAGCTCACCGACTCGCGGCCCGTGTCGTGCGAGTTCGGCTCGGACGACCCCGACGCGCCGCGCGTAGCCCTCATCGGCGACAGCCACGCATACCAGCTGCTGCCCACGTTCCAGCGCATGGCCGAGGCAAACGGCTGGAAGCTCATCACCTGGTTCAAGGGCGCCTGCCCGTGGAACGCCACGCCGCTGTCGACCCCCGGCGCGTTCGGCGCCGCGTGCACCGACTGGCGCGAAGGCGTCCAGCGCGCCATCGACGACACGGACCTGGACGTCGTCTTCACCGCGGCGATCGCCAACACGCCGTATTCGTCCGCCGGGTATGACTCGTCGCACGATGCCGCCGTCGCCGGCTACCGCGACGCATGGAGCACGGTCACCGACCGCGGCATCCCCGTGGTCACCGTGGTCGACAACCCGGTGTGGGAGACCGACCCGAACAAGTGCCTGCGCACCCGCGACGCCGCGGAGTGCGACGGTGCGCGTTCGGACGTGCTCGTCGAGAACGATCCGCTGCGGGATGCCGCGACCGGCCTGGACTCCGTGACCCTGCTCGACTTCACCGACGTGTTCTGCGGCGAGGACGCGTGCGCCCCGGTCGTGGGCGGCGCCAACATCTACCGCGACCAGGACCACCTGACGGTGACGTTCGTCGACACGTTGGCGCCCTGGTACACCGAGGCCATCCAGATGGCCCTGGCGGGTAGGGTCGCACCATGACGGTCGCGAGGTGTTCATGACGGTTTCGCAGGGAGCATCGGTCCTCTTCGCCGCGGGCAGGACCCCGGAGCTCGATCCCACGTCGTTCGTCGCGGCAGGCGCACGGGTCGTCGGGGGAGTGATCCTCGGGGCCGGTGCGAGCGTCTGGTACAACGCGGTGCTCCGCGCCGACGGCGACACCATCACTGTCGGCGCGAACAGCAATCTGCAGGACAACGTGTCGGTCCATGTCGATGCGGGCCATCCCGTCGTCATCGGCGCGAACGTCTCGGTCGGTCACAACGCCGTCGTGCACGGCTGCACGATCGGCGACGGCTCGCTCATCGGCATGGGCGCGGTCGTCCTCAACGGCGCGAAGATCGGGTCGGGATGCCTCATCGCGGGCGGCGCCGTGATCCTGGAGGGCTCCGAGATCCCCGACGGGTCGCTGGTCGCCGGCGTCCCCGGCAAGGTGCGGCGAGAGCTCACCGACGAGGAGCGCGCCGGCCTGCTGCGCAACGCCGAGCACTACCTGCAGCACATCGAAGAGCACCGCGGCGCGTTCTCGGTCTCCTGACCTGTTCCGCGAACTCAGCCCTTCGTCGGCGGATGGTGCTTGCCGCGGTGCACCTCGTACAGGCGCACGTGGCCAGGCCACGACGGGTCGTTCTCGATCGGCCGGTCGTCCATGAACGCGCGGATGACGTGTGCGAGCTGACCCGGGTGGCTGTAGTTGATCGCGTGTGCGGCGCCCTCCAGCAGCACCACCAGCACATGGCTGTCGGTCTGACGGGCGATCTCGTCGACGCGGTGCGCATGGGGGAGCAGCGGGTCGCGCTGCCCCAGCACGACCAGCGTGGGGATGTGCAGCTCGAGCAGCCGCTGCAGCGACGGGTACTGCGTCAGCGACCGGAACATGCGCATCGTGCTCGGGATGCCGAAGCGCACGTAGTCCGGCACGGCGACGGTCGCCATCTTGAACGGCTCGCGCGGCGCATCGGCCGACAGCTGACCGATCGCGCGCCGGAGAGGTTGATTGTGGATGCCACCCGCCGGCGAGACGAGCACGGCCCGGTCGATGCGGTCGGGGTAGCGGTGCGCGTACTCGATGATGACGGGGCATCCCATCGAGTTCCCGACGAGGGTCGCCTTCTCGACCTCACGGTCGTCGAAGAAGTGCAGCGCAGCCCGCGCGAGGTCGGGGATGTCGAGCATGCCTCTGCTCTTGCCGCTCCGGCCGAACCCGGGCAGGTCGGGCACATACGTGTGGAACTCGTCCGAGAGCCGCTCGGCCGTGGGCAGCAGATAGCGGCCGGAGAGGCCGAACCCGTGGACGTGCGCCATAACCCGTGCGCCGGCGGGCGGGTGGGGGGACTCGCGGTAGAACACGTCGACGCCGTCGACGCGCGTCCACTTCTCGGCGAGGGCCGACGCCGGGCGGCGCGGCAGCTTCCTCGGCGTGGCCGAGGGATCAGACGATGACGCGTCCATTGCGGCTCCCCACACAGGCATCGAACGGTGCCATGCCAGTCTGCCGTGCAGACGGGCGGTGCGGGAGAGGGAGAGAAAGCTCGGAGGGGCTGACGGGAATCGAACCCGCATCATTAGTTTGGAAGACTAAGGCTTTACCACTAAGCTACAGCCCCGCATTGCGGGAGATGCCGCGGCGGTGGGCTGCGGCATCCATGAGTCTAGGGCACATGACGGCCAAGACCGGCATCGCAGGCGGTGCCCGGGCGGGTCGGCTAGACTTCTCGGGGCCGAAAGGCGCACGCACGCGTGCGGACCCGCCCGGGGCGTAGCTCAGCTTGGTAGAGCGCCCGCTTTGGGAGCGGGAGGTCGCAGGTTCAAATCCTGTCGCCCCGACATCACGGCCCGAAGATTCGAACCCAGACCTTCACGCCGCGCGTTCGCGCGGTCCGATAGAGGAGAAGTAACAGGCATGGTGAACAGCACCGTCGAGAAGCTCAGCCCGACCCGGGTCAAGCTGCACATCACGGTCAGCCCCGACGAGCTCAAGCCGTCGATCAAGCACGCGTACGAGCACATCGCTCAGGACGTCCAGATCCCCGGTTTCCGCAAGGGCAAGGTCCCCGCGCCGATCATCGACCAGCGCATCGGCCGCGTCGCGGTGCTCGAGCACGCTGTCAGCGAGGGCCTCGACAACTTCTACCGCGAGGCCGTCTCGGCTCACGAGCTGCGCGTCCTGGGCCGTCCGGCCGCCGAGGTCACCGAGTGGCCGAACGAGAAGGACTTCTCGGGCGACCTCGAGGTCGAGGTCGAGGTGGACGTGCGTCCCGAGTTCGACCTGCCCGCGTTCGAGGGCACCACTGTCGAGGTCGGGGCCGTCGAGGTCGACGACGCCGCCATCGACGAGGAGCTGGACCGCCTGCGTGCCCGCTTCGGCACGCTGGTGACCGTCGACCGCCCCGCCACGTCGGGCGACTTCGTCGAGCTCGACCTCGTCGCCACGATCGACGGCAACGAGATCGACCGCGCCGAGGGCGTGTCGTACGAGGTCGGCTCGGGCGAACTGCTCGAGGGCATCGACGAGGCCATCGACTCGCTCACCGCCGGTGAGGACACCACGTTCCGCTCGAAGCTCGTCGGCGGCGACCACGCCGGCGACGAGGCCGAGGTCTCGGTCTCGGTCAAGGCCGTCAAGGAGCGCGAGCTGCCCGAGGCCGACGACGACTTCGCCCAGATCGCGAGCGAGTTCGACACGATCGCCGAGCTGCGCGACAGCCTCAAGGAGCGCGTCGGCCAGCAGGGCGCGTTCACGCAGGGCTCCGCGGCGCGCGACAAGCTCATCGAGGTCCTCCTCGAGCAGGTCGAGATCCCCGTCCCGCCGCAGCTGATCGAGGACGAGGTGCACAACCACCTCGAGGGTGAGGGCCGCCTGGAGGACGACGTCCACCGCGCCGAGGTCGCCGAGGCCAGCGAGAAGCAGTTCAAGACGCAGATGCTGCTCGACAAGATCGCCGAGTCGGTCGACGTCCAGGTCTCGCAGGACGAGCTCACGCAGTACCTCGTGCAGTCGGCCGCCCAGTACGGCATGGCTCCCCAGGACTTCGTCAACGCGCTGCAGGAGGGCAACCAGCTTCCCGCGATCATCGGCGAGGTCGCGCGGAACAAGGCCCTCGCGGTCGCGCTCGGCAAGGTCACGGTCGTGGACACGAACGGCAAGCCGGTCGACCTGAGCGGCTTCATCGCCGTGGACGACGAGGCCGAGGCTGAGGAAGAGGTCGTCGAGGAGGCGCAGGAGATCGCGGATGCCGCGGCCGACGCCGACGCGGTGGTCCAGGCCGAAGAGGCCGCCAAGCCCGCCAAGAAGGCTCCCGCCCGCAAGCCGACGGCCAAGAAGGCCGCTGCCGACGAGACCGCTGCCGACGAGGCTCCCGCGAAGGCTCCCGCCAAGAAGCCGGCCGCCAAGAAGGCTCCGGCCAAGAAGGCCGCCGACGCCGAGTGACACAGCCTGACGGCCGCTGCTGAAGCGGCCGGGGTGAACAGGAGGACGGATGCCGCGGCATCCGTCCTCCTGTTCGTCCGGGGGCGCTCTGCCCAGGGCGAACACGGGCGGGTCGGTCGCGGTGCGCCGGTAGATTCGATGGCACCGACACGGAATCAGGAGTACACATGGCCGAACCACTTGTCGCGACGAGCGTCTTCGACAGGCTGTTGAGGGACCGCATCATCTGGCTCGGGTCCGAGGTGCGCGACGAGAACGCCAACGAGATCTGCGCGAAGATCCTGCTGCTCGCCGCTGAGGACTCCGAGAAGGACATCTACCTGTACGTCAACTCCCCGGGCGGCTCGATCACCGCCGGCATGGCGATCTACGACACGATGCAGTTCGTGCCGAACGACATCGTCACGGTGGGCATCGGCATGGCGGCCTCGATGGGCCAGCTGCTGCTGACGGCGGGCACCAAGGGCAAGCGCTACATCACGCCGAACGCGCGCGTGCTGCTGCACCAGCCGCACGGCGGCTTCGGCGGCACCGCGAGCGACATCCAGACGCAGGCGCAGCTGATCCTCGACATGAAGAAGCGCCTCGCCGAGATCACCGCGTCGCAGACCGGCAAGTCGGTCGAGCAGATCAACGCCGACGGCGACCGCGATCGCTGGTTCTCGGCGCAGGAGGCGCTCGAGTACGGCTTCGTCGACCACATCCGCGAGTCGGCGGTCGACGTGATCGGCGGCGGCGGAACCGACGGCGGCGCCCGCGCGGCGGACTGACGGCACGAAGGCGAAAGAGAGAGAACCCGCAATGCTGACCCCCACCTTCGGCGGTGCCCCGATGGCGCCTCAGGGACTCCAGATGCCCGGCAGTCGCTACATCCTGCCGCAGTTCGAGGAGCGCACGGCCTACGGCTACAAGCGCCAGGACCCGTACAACAAGCTGTTCGAGGACCGCGTCATCTTCCTGGGCGTCCAGGTCGACGACGCCTCGGCGGACGACGTCATGGCCCAGCTGCTCGTGCTCGAGTCCCAGGACCCCGACCGCGACATCATCATGTACATCAACTCGCCCGGCGGCTCGTTCACGGCGATGACGGCGATCTACGACACCATGCAGTACGTGTCGCCGCAGATCCAGACGGTCGTGCTCGGCCAGGCGGCCTCGGCGGCCGCCGTGCTGCTCGCGGCCGGCGCCCCCGGCAAGCGCCTGGCGCTGCCCAACGCCCGCATCCTGATCCACCAGCCCGCCATGGGCGAGGCCGGTCATGGTCAGGCGTCCGACATCGAGATTCAGGCGCAGGAGATCCTCCGTATGCGCACGTGGCTCGAGCAGACGCTGTCGAAGCACTCGAACAAGACTGTCGAAGAGGTCAACAAGGACATCGACCGCGACAAGATCCTCTCGGCCGAGGAGTCGGTCGTGTACGGCCTCGTCGACCAGGTGCTCACGACCCGCAAGCGCGGGCAACAGGCCCTCACGAAGTAGGCGCTCCGACCACGCGCGCGGATGCCGCGACACCCCGCCGCCCGGATTCTCCGGGCGGCGGGGTGTTCTGCTGCGCGCCGACGCCGTTCCGCTCACCGCGAACCCCGGTCGTCCACAACGTGCGTCGCAATGCCGCCGCATGTCGGCGTCAGCTATTAGGCTCGGAGAACAGCTGGGGGGCTTCCCCCCGACGTGACGAGGAGGAGCCTCATGGCACGCATCGGTGAGAGCGCCGACCTGTTCAAATGCTCCTTCTGCGGAAAGAGTCAGAAGCAGGTCCAGCAGCTGATCGCCGGCCCCGGCGTCTACATCTGCGACGAGTGCGTCGAGCTGTGCAACGAGATCATCGAAGAGCGCATGGCCGAGTCCTCGTCTGGCGTCGTCGCCGACTTCGATCTTCCCAAGCCGCGTGAGATCTTCGCGTTCCTCGAGGAGTACGTGGTCGGCCAGACCGACGCGAAGCGCGCACTGTCGGTCGCCGTGTACAACCACTACAAGCGCGTGCGCGCCCACGGCACGATCCAGTCTGCCGAGCAGCGCGCCGACGAGATCGAGATCGCCAAGAGCAACATCCTGCTGCTCGGCCCGACCGGCTGCGGCAAGACCTACCTCGCGCAGACGCTGGCCAAGCGCCTCAACGTGCCGTTCGCCGTCGCCGACGCGACCGCGCTCACCGAGGCGGGGTATGTCGGCGAAGACGTCGAGAACATCCTCCTCAAGCTCCTGCAGGCCGCCGACTTCGACACGAAGCGCGCCGAGACCGGCATCATCTACATCGACGAGGTCGACAAGATCGCCCGCAAGGCCGAGAACCCCTCGATCACCCGCGATGTGTCGGGCGAGGGCGTGCAGCAGGCGCTGCTGAAGATCCTCGAAGGCACCGTCGCCTCAGTGCCGCCGCAGGGCGGGCGCAAGCACCCGCACCAGGAGTTCATCCAGATCGACACGACGAACGTCCTGTTCATCGTCGCCGGTGCCTTCGCCGGGCTCGAAGACATCATCTCGTCGCGCGTCGGCAAGCACGGCGTCGGCTTCGGCGCCTCGCTTCACCGCAAGGACGAAGACCTCAATCTGTTCGGCGACGTCCAGCCCGAAGACCTGCACAAGTTCGGCCTGATCCCCGAGTTCATCGGGCGTCTGCCGGTCGTGGCATCGGTCTCGCCGCTGGACCGTGAGGCTCTCATGGAGATCCTCACGGAGCCCAAGAACGCCCTCGTCAAGCAGTACCACCGGATGTTCGAGCTCGACGGCGTGACGCTCGAGTTCGATCGCGAAGCGCTCGAGGCGATCGCCGATCTGGCCGTCGCCCGCAAGACGGGCGCGCGCGGACTCCGGGCGATCCTCGAAGACGTACTCGGCCCGATCATGTTCGAGATCCCGTCGACCGACGACGTCGACAAGGTGATCGTCACCCGCGCCTCCGTCGACGAAGGCGCTCCGCCGACCCTGGTGCTGCGCGAGAAGCGCAAGAGCGCCTGATCCCACCCGCTCCGCCACGGGAGTTCCCGCCATGGCAGACCTCAAGCCCGACCTCGACGACTACAGCGGTGTGCTGAGCGTCCGCCGCGACGGCGACGTACGGGGTGAGTGGGCCGTCGGCCTCGCCGATCGCACCTGGGGCGTCCCGAACACTCCTGAGACACGATTCGGTCTGGCCAGCGGAACCAAGACGTTCACGGCGCTCACCGTGCTCTCGCTCGTGGCCGACGGGGCGCTGTCGCTCGAGACGACGGCCCGCGAGATCCTCGGCGACGATCTGCCGCTCATCGCCGACGACGTCACCGTCGACCATCTGATGACCCACCGCTCGGGCATCGGCGACTACCTCGACGAAGAGGTCGACGCGCTCGCACCGATGACGGTCCCGGTCCAGCAGCTCGATTCGACGCCCGCCTACCTCGCCGTGCTGGATGGCTTCCCGACGAAGTTCCGCGCGGGGGAGCGCTTCTCGTACTGCAACGGCGCATTCGTGGTGCTCGCGGTCATCGCCGAGCGCGTGTCCGGCACACCCTTCGCCGAGCTGGTGGCGAAGCGGGTCTTCGTCCCGGCCGGGATGACGGCATCCACCTTCCCCCGTTCCGATGCGCTTCCGCCGTCGACGGCGACAGGGTACAAGGACGACGGCCGGACCAACGTGTTCGAGCTGCCCGTGGTCGGCACGGGCGACGGCGGGGCTCATTCGACGGCGGCCGACCTGCACCGGTTCTGGCTCGCCCTCACCGGAGGACGGTTGCTGCCGGCGGAGCTCGTCGCCGTCGCGACGGAGCCGGTCACGCCCGACACCGGCGACGGCATGGGGTACGGACGCGGGATCTGGCTCGGCGACGGGGATCTGATCCTGTCGGGCGGTGACCACGGCGTCACCGCCGTCAGTCGCCACGACCCGCGCACCGGGACGACGGTCACGGGCCTGGCCAACATCGAGGTTCCGATGTTCGCACGGGTCGCCGCGCTCATGGCGCAGACCGGGCCACGACAGCGCTGAGGGATGTCGGAGGCCCGGCGTAGCTTCGGCGCATGTCCACTCCGCAGTCGTTCTCGATCGCCGTCTCCGACACGGAACTCGCCGACCTGCGCGAGCGTCTCGACCGGTTCCGCCCCCTGCCGGACTCGCCCCGTCGGCCGCCCGCCGGCATGTCGTCGGACTATCTCGGCGAGCTCGTCGCGGGCTGGCGTTCATGGGACTGGCGTGCGCGCGAAGCGTGGCTGAACCGGCATCCGCAGTTCCTCGTCGACATCGACGACACCACCTTGCACTTCGCCCACCTGAGATCCGCGCGCCCCGATGCCCCCGCGCTCCTCGTCATGCACGGCTGGCCTCACACGTTCGCCCTGCAGCTCGACTTCGCAGACCTGCTCGCGGACTTCCACGTCGTCGTGCCGAGCTTTCCGGGATTCGGCTTCTCCACCGCCTACGAGCGGGGGTCGATCACCGAGAAGCGGCTCGCGGCGACGATGCACGCCCTCATGACGGACGTGCTCGGGTACCGCCGGTACCTCACATACGGCGAGGACGTGTCGGCCAACGTCAACGACCTCATCGCGGGCAGCTACCCCGAATCGGTGGCCGGCGTCATCGCGACGCATTCGCATTTCCCGTCGCGGGCCGAGCGGCCCCTCTTGACGGCATCCGACGAGGTCGCGTTCTTCGCCCGCCTCGACGATTGGGGCGGGGCGAACGGCGCCTACGGGCATGTCCAGGCCACCCGGCCCGACACCCTGGCCGCGAGCCTCAACGATTCGCCCGCGGGGCTTCTGGCATGGCTGGCCGAGAAGCTGGTCGAGTGGAGCGACACACCCGAAGGCGATCCGCGGGCGGTCGAACGCCGCATCTCACGCGAGCGGATCCTCACCGAGGCGATGATCTACTGGACGACCCAGAGCATCGGCACGTCGTTCCGCCCGTACTACGAGGGGGCGGACCAGCCCGACGAGATGCCGCCCGTCGAGGTGCCGGCATCCGTCCACATCCAGCGGCACGAGTGGGACTACCCGGAGTCGCTCGCGCGGCGCTTCTACCTCGACCTTCGGACATTCGAGCGGCTGGACGAGGGCGGGCACTTCACCGTCGCAGAGGTGCCGGAGGCCATGGCCGAGCGCGTGCGCGCGTTCGCCCGCGACATTGACCTGCTGTGAGCGCGACCGCGCGTCCGGACCACGAGCGACACCGGTTCGCCGACCGCAGCATGCCGAGGCGCTGGGCCTGGACGGGCTGACGAGGATCGCCCTCCGATCTGGCTGATCCGGGCCATCCGGATGGCCCCTCTCGGCGATGAGGCGGGGAAGGGTGCCGGACTTGACTCGGGTCATGTCTACCGACCTTCACCCGAGTGCCGTCATCGGCACGCTCACCATCGACCTGAGGCTGAACGGTCCCCGTCGCTCGGCGAACGGCGGCTTCGCCGCCGGGACCGTCTCGCGCAGCGTCGACGCCGACGTCGTGACCGTGCGACTCCACAAGCCGGTTCCCCTCGGCCGCGAGATGAACGTCGTCGCGGCGGACGGCGACGGGATCCGCGTCGTCGACGGCGCGCGGACGATCGCGACCGCGCACGCGGGCACGCTCACCGACGCGCCGCCGCCTGCCGCGCCGTCCTACCGCGAGGCGGTGCTGGCGCGTGCGGCGCACCCGCTGGCCGGCGTGCACCACCCGTTGTCGGACTGCTTCGTCTGCGGACCGCATCGGCCCGACGGCATGCATGTCACACCGGGCTTCGTGCCGGACCGCCCCGACATGCTCGCGGCGCCGTGGGTGGTCGGGGCGGATGTGTCGAATGCCGGTCTGGCACACTTCGCCGCGGTCTGGGGCGCGATCGACTGCACGAGCTATCCGGCGCGGGCTCTCCGCTCCGGTGAGCTGTGCCTGCTCGGCACGATGACCGCGGACGTCGAGCGCCGGCCTCGCGTGGGGGAGAAGCTCGTCGTCTTCAGCTGGACCCGGTCGCACGAGGGCCGCCGCTACGAGACATCAGCGGCCATGGTCGACGCCGCCGGCGCCGTCGTCGCGCGAGCCGATGCCACCTGGATAGCGCTGCGGCACCAGCGCCTGCATGCTCTGCGCGTCCGGCGGCGTCCTGCACCGCGTGTCTCATACTGATGTCGTGGAGTTCACGGTGGGGCCGACGCGGTACGCGCGTGCGGGATCGGACGACATCGCCTGGTCCGAATCGGGCGCAGGCTCACCCCTGATCCTCGGGGGATGGTGGATGAGCCACCTCGAACGCGACCTCGAGTACGCCCCTATCCGCTCGTTCCTCGCAGCGCTCTCGGCCCGGCGCCGGGTCATCAGGACCGACCCGATCGGGAGCGGCCTGTCGCGCTCGAGACGCGCGACGCCCGCGACGCTGACCCCGCACGTCGACGCCCTCACCGCCGTCCTGGACGACGCGGGCGCGGAGCGGGTCACGGTGCTCGCGGGCTCGTCGGGCTGTCCTGTCGCCGTCGCGTTCGCCGCCCGTCACCCCGACCGCGTCGAGCGTCTCGTCCTCTGCGGCGCGTACCTCGACGGGAGTGCGATCGCCTCCGCCGCCGACCGTGATGCACTCACGGAAGTCGTCCGTCGCAGCTGGGGTGTGAGTGCGCGCGTCATGTCTGAGATCTTCTTCCCCGACGCGACGCCCGAGGAGCAGCGCGCATACCTCCGCCACCAGCGGACGGTGGGTTCGCCCGAAAGCGCGGCTGCAGCACTCGCCGCCGTGTACGCGTTCGACGCCCGCGCCGAGGCGGCGGCCGTGCGTGCCCCCACGCTGGTGCTGCACCGGCGGGGCGACCGTGCGATCCCGCTCGCGCTCGGCGTCGAGACGGCGAACGCAATGGCACCGGCGCGGCTGGCGATCGTCGACGGCACCGCCCATCACCCGTGGCATGGCGACAGCGCGGAGATCGTGCGTCAGATCCTCACCTTCGACGGGGTGGATCCCGGCCTTCTCACCGAGCCGGCTGCCGCAACGGACGCGCCGGGCACGTCGCCCGCGGGGCCGCTGTCGGAGCGCGAGCGGGAGGTTCTGCTGCTGGTGGCCCAGGGAAGGACCGACGCCGAGATCGCCGCCGAGCTGTATCTGAGTCCGCACACCGTGCACCGTCACGTCGCCAACGTGCGCAGCAAGCTCGGAGTGCCGACGCGTTCCGCCGCGGCCGCGTGGGCGGCCGTCAACCTGACGTGACCGGCCCTGGACGGACCGCCGACGCGGTCACGGGCCCCACGGGATCACCGCGCGGAACCCGCGACCACGATCTCAGTCCGCGAGGCCTCGACGCTCCAGCAGCGGCTGGATGACGGCATCCCGTCCCCGGAAGTCGCGGTAGGCCTCGAGCGGGTCCTTCGACCCGCCGACGCCCAGCAGACGGTCGCGGAAGCGGTCGCCGTTCTCACGGCGCAGACCGCCGTTCTCACGGAACCACTCGACGGTGTCGGCGTCGAGCACCTCGCTCCAGATGTATGAGTAGTAGCCGGCGCTGTAGCCGCCGGAGAAGACGTGCGCGAAGTACGTCGACGAGTACCGAGTGGGCACCGCCGGGTTGTCGAGCCCGATGTCGGTGAGCGCGGCCGCTTCGAACGCCGCGACGTCGACGTCCTCTGCGGCCTCGGCCGACGACAGCGAGTGCCATGCCTGGTCGAGCCATGCGGCTGCGAGGTACTCACTGGTGGCGAAGCCCTGGTTGAACGCCTCGGAGGCGTGCAGCTTCTCGACGACGTCGGCCGGCAGCGGCTCGTCGGTGTCGATGTGGCGGGCGTAGGACGCGAGGATCTCGGGCCAGTAGATCCACATCTCGTTGACCTGGCTGGGGAACTCGACGAAGTCGCGGAACACGTTGGTGCCGGCGAAGTGCGGGTAGGTGACGGTCGCGAACAGGCCGTGGAGCGCGTGCCCGAACTCGTGGAACAGCGTGGTGACCTCGTCGAGGCTGAGCAGTGTCGGACGCCCCGCCGCCGGCTTGGGAACGTTGAGGTTGTTGACGACGATCGGGGCGGTGCCGCGCAGGCGCGACTGCAGGACGATCGAATTCATCCACGCACCGCCGCGCTTGGTGTCGCGCGTGTACAGGTCGAGCACATAGAGCCCGAGCGCGGACCCGTCGGCGTTGTGCACCTCGAAGACGCGGTTGTCAGGGTGGTACCCGTGCAGGTCGTGCCGCTCGGTGAACGTGATGCCGTACAGGTCGGTGGCGGCGCGGAACACGCCGTCCTGCAGCACGCGCTCGGCCTCGAACCACGGGCGCAGCGCCGTGCGGTCGAGGTCGTACTCGGCCGCGCGCACCTTCTCGGTGTAGTACGCCCAGTCGTGCGCCGCGATCGGGAACGGCGCCGCCTCGGCGTCGACGATCGCCTGGAGCTTCTGCTGCTCCCGCACGGCGTTGCGGGCTGCGGGGACGGCGAGCTCGCGCAGCAGGTCGTGGACGGCGGCCGGGGAGCCGGCGGTCTCGTCCGAGGTGATGTAGGCGGCGTGCGAGTCGTAGCCGAGCAGGGCGGCCCGCTCGGCGCGCAGGCGCACGATCTCCCGCAGGGTGTCCCGGTTGTCGTGCGCGTTGCCGCGGGATCCGCGGGAACGGGATGCCGCCAGCAGGCGCTCGCGCGAGGCCCGGTCCGTGAGGCTCGACAGGTACGGGTGCCCGGTGAACAGGGTCAGCGTGACGACCCACTTGCCGTCCAGGCCGCGATCCGCCGCGGCCTGGACGGCAGCGGACACCTCGCCCTCGCTGAGCCCGTCGAGCTCGGCAGGATCGTCGAAGATGACGGCGAGGTCGTTCGTGTCGGCCAGCAGGTTCTTCTCGAACTGAGTGGTGAGGGTCGACAGGCGCTGGTTCAGCTCTGTGAGCCGCGCCTTGGCCTCGTCGTCGAGCCCGGCGCCGGCGTGCGACATCTCGGTGAAGTGCCGCTCGACGAGGTAGCGCTGCTCGGCGTCGAGGCCGAGCTCGTCGAGCCGGTCGTGCAGCGTCTTGATGCGCCAGAACAGCGCGGAGTCCAGCTGGATGGAGTCCTGGTGCGCCGACATGAGCGGAGCCAGCTGCTCTTCGATCGCCTGGATCTCGTCCGTCGCGTCGGCCGACGACACCGTGTAGAACGCGCGTGCGACATCGCCCAGCAGGCGACCGCTGGTCTCGAGCGGCACCATCGTGTTCTCGAACGTGGGCATCGAGCGCACGACGGTGATGCGCGACACCTCGTCCTTGTGCGCCGCGAAGGCCTGCTCGAACGCCGGGAGGTAGTGCTCCGCGCGAATCGCGTCGTAGTCGGGGAGTCCGTAGGGGAGGGTGCTGGGGGAGAGAAGCGGGTTGTCGGTCACGACGCCAGCCTAGTTCCCGCGGACCCCGGATCACCGAGATACCTTTGCAAAACATTCATTGCAAAAAAGTACTTGCAAAGATGTCTTTGCATTCTGTACAGTCAAGGCATGGAAGACGAGACGCCCCGCACCGCGTGGTCCGCAGCAGAGCACGAACGCGGCGACCGCATCCTCGACGCGGGCGCCCTGCGCGCGCTCGCCCACCCGCTGCGCGTCAAGATCTACGACATCCTGAGCCAGTACGGCCCGCAGACCGCCAGTTCGCTCGCCGAGCGACTGGGGGAGTCGTCCGGCTCGACCAGCTACCACCTGCGCGCCCTGGCGAAGCATGACCTGATCCACGAGGTCGAAGGTCGCGGCTCGGCACGCGAGCGCTGGTGGGAGCGACCGAAGGGCGGCGTCTCGTTCGCGAACGCCGAAGCCATCAAGACCCCCTCCGGCCGGGCCGCGACGCAGATCGTCATGGGCGAGTTCTTCAAGCTCCGCCAGGAGCAGCTCATGCAGTTCATCGATCGCGGACTCGCCGAAGAGGAGGACGACTGGCAGGAGGGGAGCATGATCTCCACCGCCACCGCCCGCCTCACCCCCGAGCAGTCCGCAGAACTCTCCCGCAACATCATGGCGCTGATCGACGACGCCGTGGAGAAGTACCGCACCCAGACCGGCGAGAACGTCCGCCCCGTCACAATCCGGGCCGACCTGTTCCCGCTTCCGGAACTCGAAGACTAGGAGCGCCGTCATGACCACTATCACCGCCCACCGCCTCGCCTCGTCCGCCGCACCCATTCGCACGACCACGTTCGAGCGCGCGCTGCTGCACGCGGCGACCACTTTGGACGCCTTCGTCGGCGCGCGCCTCGAGCGCCGCGCCAGCACCGCGCGTCGGCAGGCTGTCGCGGCTCAGGATGCCGCGGCCCGCACCCGCGGCGCCGCCCAAGCGCGCGGCGCCATGGGTCTGCTCCCGCGATGAGCGATTCCGTCGACATCGCGACGCAGACCGAGTCGTCGGCCGGGCGGGCGCGCAGGGTCCCGCTCGGCCGCGACTTCGGAAAACTCTGGACGGCCGCTGCCTTCAGCAACCTGGCCGACGGCATCGGGCGCACCGCCGTCCCGCTCGTGGCGACGACGCTCACCCACGATCCTCTGATGATCTCGGTGCTGGGCGCGCTCGCCTTCCTCCCGTGGCTGCTGTTCGGCCTGCCCGCCGGCATGATCGTCGACCGGTTCGACCGCCGCATCGTGATGGCGATCGCGAACACGTTCCGCAGCGCGGCCGCGCTCGTGCTCGCCGTGCTCACGGTGACCGGCACGCTCTCCATCTGGTGGCTGTTCGCGGGCACGCTGGTGTTCGGGCTCGGCGAGACGCTGTTCGACAACGCGACGAACGCGGTCATCCCCGGCGTCGTCACCCGCGATCAGCTCGACCGCGCGAACGGCTGGATGCAGGCCGCGCAGATCACGATCGACAGCTTCATCGCCACGCCCATCGGCGGTGTGCTCTTCGGTATCGCGCTGGCCGTCCCACTGTGGGTGGACGGCGCCGCCTACCTCGTCCCGATCGTGCTGGCGCTCATGCTGCCGCTCTCCGCGGCCCGACCGCTTCGCGCTCCCGCGACCGCCGAGCCCGAGCAGGTCCCCGACCCGACGGCCCCCGACGTCGCCCCCGCCGGGGCCACCTCCGAGCCTGTCCCGGCCCCGGTGGCGCAGTCGTCGGTATCGGCGCGCGAAGCGATCCGGTTCCTGTGGCACCACACCTACCTGCGGTCGATGGTGCTCTTCACCTCGATCGTCGGCTGCTGCCTGTCGTTCGCGCAGGCGGTCACCGTGCTGTTCTTCCTCGACGTGCACGATGTCGACCCGGTCGCGATCGGCTTCGTGACGGCGGGCATCGGCATCGGCGCGCTCGTCGGGTCGCTGCTGGCCTCACGGCTGGTCGCCCGGTTCGGACGCGGGGTCGTCATGGTCGCCGCGAACGCCATCGTGGCGGTCTCATCCGTGCTGGTGGGCCTCGCTCCGAACGTCGGTCTCGCGATCGCGGCCTACGCCCTCATGGCGTTCGCGGTGTCGACGTGGAACGTGCCGTGGGGCGCGCTGCGCCAGCAGATCATCCCACCGCACCTCTTCGGTCGCGTGCTGGGCATCACCCGCATGCTGACGTGGGGAATCTTCCCGATCGCGACGCTGCTCGGCGGCCTCGTCTCGAGGGTCAGCCTGCAGCTGCCGTTCGTGATCTCGGGCATCGTGGTCGCGATCGCGACGACCGTCGCGCTGCGCCTGCTGATCGTCGGCACGCGTCAGGCAGGGGCCGAGGCCGGAGCCGCACCCGCGGAGTGACAGACGACGAAGGCCCACGGACCGCGGTTCGTGGGCCTTCGTCGACTGGCCGGGTCAGGCGAACTCGTCCTCGTCGTCGTGGCGCACCACGACGGCGCCAGCGCGATCGATCGTCACGATCACGCCGGTGTCGAGCTCGGCGACCGGTCGGCCCTCGAGCCATGTCAGCGTCCACCGCGGCGCGGGCGTGCCCGGCGGCAGGTCCTGCTCCACGGCGGCGAGCTGTGCGTGCAGCTCGGCGGGGACAGCGGCCGGCGGCTGCTCGCCGGCGGTCCAGCGGGTTCCGAGCTGCATGTCAGTCCTCCTGCGGCGCCAGCTCGATCGCCGTCACGGCCAGCGTGTCGGCATCCGCGTACTCGATCTCGGCGATGCGGCCGACGGCCTGCAGGTCGCCTTCGGCGAGCTTGAGCACGGCGAGGGATGCCGCCGGCCCGGCGATGACCGCACGCGCCACCTGCGCCTTCTGCGACACCTTGGCCTCGGTCTTCGCGCGGCGCACGCCGATGAGCGCTTCGCCCACGACGGAGAGGACGGCGGGGTCGCCCCACTCCTCGTCGGGAGCGACCGGCCACCCGGCGGTGTGCACCGATCCGTCGTTGAACCACGACCACGCCTCTTCCGTCGCGAAGGACAGCACCGGCGCGAGCAGGCGCAGGAGCGCCGACAGCGCCAGACGCAGCGCGAGCGCGGCCGAGGCCTGACCCGCATCGGTCTGGTTGTACGCGCGCTCTTTGACCAGCTCGAGGTAGTCGTCGCAGAACGTCCAGAAGAACGATTCGGTCAGCTCGAGGGCGCGTGCGTGGTCGTAGTTCTCGTACGCCTTGGTGGCCTCGCGGACCACGCCATGCAGGCTCGCGAGCATCGACGCGTCGAGCGCGTGCGTGACCTCGGCGCCCTCGGGGACCGGGAACGACAGCACGAACTTGGCGGCATTGAGCACCTTGATCGCGAGGCGACGGCCGATCTTGATCTGCGTCGGGTTCTGCGGGTCGAACGCTGCGTCGGTGCCCAGACGGCTGGAGGCCGCCCAGTACCGCACCGCGTCCGAGCCGTGCTGCGAGAGGATGTCGGCGGGCGTGACCACGTTGCCCTTCGACTTCGACATCTTCTTGCGGTCGGGGTCGACGATGAAGCCGGAGATGGCGGCATCCGTCCACGGCGCGCGGTCGTCCTCCAGGGCGCTGCGCAGCATGGTCGAGAACAGCCACGTGCGGATGATGTCTTGGCCCTGCGGGCGCACGTCGAACGGCGCGACGAGGTTCCACAGCTCCGGATCGCGCTCCCAGCCGCCCGCCAGCTGCGGCGTCAGCGACGAGGTCGCCCACGTGTCGAAGATGTCCTTCTCGCCCTCGAAGCCGCCGGGAACCCCGCGCTGCGCCTCGGTGAAGCCCGGAGGCACATCGGTCGTCGGGTCCACGGGCAGGTTCGCGAGATCGGGCGTGAGTACGCGCTGGTAGTCCCGCTCGCCGTTCTCGTCCAGGCCGTACCAGACCGGGATCGGCACGCCGAAGAAGCGCTGACGCGAGACCAGCCAGTCGCCGGTGAGCCCGCCCACCCAGTTCTCGTAGCGCACGCGCATGAAGTCGGGGTGCCAGTCCATGCCCTTGCCGAGCTCGAGGAGCTTGTCGCGCAGGGCCCCGTCGCGAGCGCCGTTGCGGATGTACCACTGGCGGGTGGAGACGATCTCGAGCGGACGGTCGCCCTTCTCGTAGAACTTCACCGGGTGGCTGAACGGCTTCGACACCTCCAGCAGCTCGCCCGACTCTTCGAGGAGCTCGACCATGCGCTTCTTGGCACTGAACACGGTCTTGCCCGCGAGTTCCGCGTAGGCCGCCTTGCCGGCCTCCGCCACGATCGCCTCGGGCACGTCGGCGAGGATGCGCCCGTCCATGCCGAGGATGGTGCGGTTGGGGAGGTCGAGCTCGCGCCACCAGACGATGTCGGTGACATCGCCGAAGGTGCAGATCATCGCGATGCCGGTGCCCTTGTCCTGCTGCGCCAGGTGGTGGGCGAGCACCGGGACCTCCACGTCGAAGACGGGGGTGCGCACGGTCGAGCCGAAGTACGGCTGGTAGCGCTCGTCGTCAGGGTTCGCCACGAGTGCGACGCACGCGGCGAGGAGCTCGGGACGGGTCGTCTCGATGACGATATCGCCCGAGCCGTCGGTCTTGTGGAAGGCGACCTTGTGGAACGAGGCCTGCTGCTCCCGGTCCTCGAGCTCGGCCTGGGCGATCGCGGACCGGAAGTCGATGTCCCACAGCGTGGGCGCGAGCGACTGGTACGCCTCACCGCGCTCGATGTTGCGCAGGAACGCGCGCTGACTGGTGCGGATCGTGTCGTCGGAGATCGTGCGGTACGTCTGCGTCCAGTCCACGGACAGTCCGAGCTGGCGGAACAGGTCCTCGAAGTGCTTCTCGTCTTCGAGGGTGAGCGCCTCGCAGAGCTCGATGAAGTTGCGGCGGCTGATCGGCACCTGATCGGCGGGCTTGAGGCTCTTGGCATCGCCCTGGAACGGCGGGACGAACTCGGCGGTGTAAGGCAGCGACGGGTCGCACCGGACGCCGTAGTAGTTCTGCACGCGGCGCTCGGTGGGCAGGCCGTTGTCGTCCCAGCCCATCGGGTAGAAGACGGTCTTGCCGCTCATCCGCTCGAACCGCACCTTGACGTCGGTGTGGGTGTAGCTGAACACGTGCCCGATGTGCAGCGATCCGGATGCGGTGGGCGGGGGAGTGTCGACCGAGTACACGCCGTCACGGCCGGCCTCGGCGGCGCGGAGGCGGTCGAACAGGTACGTTCCCTGTGCCCTCCACGCTTCATCCCACTTCGTCTCGAGGCCCTCCAGTGCGGGCTTCTCCGGAATATGCGCGTCGGACATGGATCTCCTCGATCGATATGTGCGGCACTGTGTGAGCGTGCCTGAGTGTGGGATGCCGCTCGAGTCTACCGGGGCGAGCGATACACCCGGACGAGTGGATGCCGGCGGCCTCGCGGCCGCCGGCATCCACTCGTCTTCGTCGTCAGGCGGCGACGGTCGCCGTCTCGGGAGCCGTCTCGAGCTCGGGCTCGACCGGCCGGCGAGCGGCGAGCCACGCCGACACGAGGGTGATGACGGACATGATCGCGAGGATCACGCCGGGGTGCCACCACGCGAACTCGGTCGCAGAACCGAGCTGGAGAGTGAGGTACGGCACGAACCCGCTGATCGTCGCGGCGAGGGCGTAGGCGAACGACAGCGCCGAATAGCGGAAGTGGTCGGGGAACAGGTCGTTCATGAGCCCGCCCAGCGCCGCCCACGCCATCGTCGGCAGGGTGCCGCCGACGATCATGGTCGCCACCAGGATCGGGAAGGTCGCGAACTGCAGCAGGAAGTACATCGGGAACGTGATGACGAGCGTGCCGAGGGCGCCCCACAGCACGACGCGGGCCGAGCCGATGCGGTTCGCCCACGCGCCGAACAGCGGGATCGTCACGAGCTGCAGCAGGCCGCCGATCGTGGTCGCCACCAGCAGGTCCTGGAAGCTGAAGCCGAGCTCGGTGACGCCGTAGTTGACGGTGTACGTGTTCATCAGCGAGTACGAGCCGATGCCCAGCAGCGCCGCGCCGACGGCGATCGCCATGGCTCCGGGGCGCTTGGCGAACATCGTCACGAACGGCACGCGGTCGCGGCGGCCCTCGGCGACGAGTCCGGTGAACACCGGCGTCTCGGTGATCGACCAGCGCAGGTACAGCGAGACCAGCAGCAGCGGCACCGCCAGGAGGAACGGGATGCGCCAGCCCCACGCGGCCATCTGGTCGGACGGGAGCACCGCGGTCATCACGATGAACACGACGGCCGAGAGGATCGAGCCGACCGGGGAGCCGAGCTGCGGCACCGCCGCGTAGAACGCGCGCTTGAGGGGACCGGAGTTCTCGGTCGCGATGAGGATCGATCCGCCCCATTCGCCGCCGAGCGACAGGCCCTGCACGGTGCGCAGAAGGATCAGGAGCACCGCACCGAGCCAGCCGGCCTGCGCGTACGTGGGCAGCAGGCCGATGAGGCCCGTCGCGACGCCCATGATCCCGACCGTCCACAGGAGCGTGGCGCGGCGGCCCAGGCGGTCGCCCATGTAGCCGAAGATCAGTGCGCCGATCGGGCGGACGACGAACGCGAGCGCGATCGTGAGGAACGCGACGCTCGTGGCCCCGACCTCGCCCAGCGGGTCGAAGAAGAGCGGTCCGACGAAGAACGCCGAGAAGTACGCGTACAGGTAGAAGTCGAAGGATTCGAGGGACGTGCCGACCATCGAGGCCCACGCGACGCGGCGGGTGGGCGAGCTCTCGGGAGCGATGGCGGCTTCGGGTGCGGCTGCGGTCACGGACGTCAATCTTGGCACGAGTCCAGAAACCCCACGCGGCGGGCGGGCATTCCCGCCGCGCGTCAGTCCCTCGACACCGCGCCGGCGGCGATCACGTCGGCGAAGAATCCGGCGCTCTTCTTCGGTGTGCGCTCCTGCGTGTCGAAGTCGACGGCGACGATGCCCCAGCGCTGCGTGTAGCCCTCGGCCCATTCGAAGTTGTCGAGCAGCGACCAGACGTAGTGGCCTTCGAGCGGCACCCCGTCGCCGATCGCCCGCGCCGCCTGCTGGAAGTGCGAGCGCAGGAACTCGATGCGGTCGGGGTCGTCCACCGTGATGTCGGCGGTCGCATCGGGGATGCCGTTCTCGGTGAGGATGAGCGGGATCGCGGGGTACTCGTCCTTCAGCCGCGTCAGCAGGTCGTACAGGCCCTGCGGGTCGATCTGCTGCCAGGTCGCGGCCGACGTCGGCGCGATCTCGACGGTGTTGCCGATGCTGTCGATCCCGGTCACCCCGTAGTACTGGATCGCCAGCAGGTCGCAGGGCGACGAGATCAGATCGAGGTCGCCCGGCTGCTGCAGGGCGAGGAACTCGGCGGGGTCGGCCGGCAGCTGCCCGGCCTGGTCGCCGATCGCATCGTCGGGGTACGAGCCCTTGAGGATCGGATCGAGGAACAGGCGGTTCTCGCGGGCGTCCGTGAAGGTCGCAGCCTCGGGATAGTCCGGGTCGGTGGGGATCACGGGGATCAGGTTGAGCGCGGCGCCGATCCGGCCGGGCGTACTGCTCTCACGGAAGCGCTGGACGGCGAGGCCGTGTGCGAGCAGCTGGTGGTGCACGGCCGCCGCCGCCGCGTCGGGATCGCGCAGCCCTGGCGCGTGCACGCCGTACCAGTGGCCGACGAACGCGTGCGTCTTCGGCTCGTTGAGCGTCAGCCAGTCCGCGCCGGCGTCGCCGAGGGCCTCGAAGCAGACGGCGGCGTAGTCCGCGAAGCGCGCAGCGGTGTCGCGCGAGCTCCAGCCGCCGACGTCCTGGAGCGCCTGCGGCAGGTCCCAGTGGAACAGCGTGATGGTGGGGCGGATGCCGGCGCCGACGAGCTCGTCGACGAGGCGCCGGTAGTAGTCGAGGCCGGCCTGGTTGATCTCGCCGGCACCCGTCGGCAGGACGCGCGACCACGAGATCGAGAAGCGGTAGGCGCCGAGGCCGAGCGAGCTCATCAGGGCGACATCCTCGACGTACCGGTGGTACTGGTCGGCCGCGGGATCGCCGGTGGAGTCGTCGGCGATCTTGCCGGGCAGCGCAGCGAACGTGTCCCACACCGAGGCGCCGCGTCCGTCGGCGGCGAGCGCGCCTTCGATCTGGAACGCGCTCGTCGACGCTCCCCAGGTGTAGCCCTGCGGGAACGCCATCGGCTCGGCGGGCGGCGTCCACGCCGCGGGTGTGGCGGACGTGGCAGGCGCGGGTGATGCGCCCTGAGGGGTGCAGGCGGCGAGGGCCGCTGTCACGCCGACACCGCCGGCTGCGAGGAGGAAGGTGCGGCGGGTGAGATCGCCGTCGCGGCGCAGGGGAGTGGGCATCTTCGCCTTCGTGTGCTGGGATCTGCGGGCTGCGCATGGGAGCGCTCCCATGCGCAGCACAGCATAGCGCAACGGCGCCGGGTAGAATCAAGCCCAACGACATCGATCCGGCCATCACCGGGGAGTCTTCGGAAGAACGCGGCGCGCGCTGTCATCAGGTGGGCACCGTCACTAGAACCGAACGGGTCAGGCCCGTCACAGCCGCAGTGAGAGGGGACGGATGCCGGGCCACCGGCATCCGTCAATGCAGGGTGGTACCGCGGTAGGCCTGGATCCACATCCAGACCGATCGTCCCGGCAGGAAGCACACGAGCGAGCACCTGCGAGAGATGATGACCTACCCCCGCCCCTCCGCCTTCGGCCCTGCCGCCGACGCGGCGCCAGATCCCGTCGTCCCCAGCCCGCGCTTCCCCGAGATCGAGCAGGAGACGCTCGCGTTCTGGGAGGCCGACCAGACCTTCCAGGCCTCCATCGCGCAGCGCGACGGCGCCGAGGAGTGGGTCTTCTACGACGGCCCGCCGTTCGCCAACGGCCTGCCGCACTACGGCCACCTGCTGACCGGGTACGCCAAGGACCTCTTCCCGCGATTCCAGACCATGCGGGGCAAGAAGGTCGACCGCGTGTTCGGCTGGGACACCCATGGCCTCCCGGCCGAGCTCGAGGCAATGAAGCAGCTCGGCATCACCGAGAAGAGCGAGATCGAGGCGATGGGCATCGCCACGTTCAACGCCAAGTCGCGGGAGTCCGTCCTCGCGTACACGCGCGAGTGGGAGGACTACGTCACCCGCCAGGCGCGCTGGGTCGACTTCGACCGCGGCTACAAGACGCTGGACCTCACCTACATGGAGTCCGTGCTGTGGGCGTTCAAGACGATCTACGACAAGGGCCTCGCGTATGAGGGGCACCGCGTGCTCCCGTACTGCTGGCGCGACGAGACGCCGCTGTCGGCGCACGAGCTGCGCATGGACGACGACGTCTACAAGATGCGTCAGGATCCGTCGGTCACGATCACGTTCCCGCTGGTCGGCGTCAAGGCCGAGGCGCTCGGGCTCACCGGCGTGCGCGCACTCGCGTGGACGACGACGCCCTGGACCCTCCCGACGAACCTCGCGCTCGCCGTCGGCCCCGACATCCGGTACGTCGTCGTGCCCGGTGGTCCGAACGGCGCCGCCGATGTGCCCGCGGGTGACGACCCCGAAGGCGCCACGGCGCATCGCTATCTCCTCGCCGAGGAGCTCCTCGCCGGCTACGCCAAGGACCTCGGGTACGACTCCGCCGAGGCCGCCCGCGAGGCCGTCGACCAGACGGTGCTCGGCGCCGAGCTGGAGGACGTCACCTACGACCGCCTGTTCGACTACTACGCCGACGCCTCGATCTGGAACACCGGCAGCGCGTGGCGCATCCTCGTGGACGACTACGTCACCACCGGCGACGGCACCGGCATCGTGCACCAGGCCCCGGCCTTCGGTGAGGACGACCAGCGGGTGACCGAGGCCGCCGGCATCCCGCTCATCATGAGCCTCGACGACGGCGGGCGCTTCCTGCCGCAGGTGACGGATGTCGCCGGCGAGCTGTGGATGGACGCCAACCGTCCGCTGATCCGCATGCTGAAGCAGGAGGGGCGGCTCCTGCGCGAGGCGAGCTACGAGCACTCGTACCCGCATTGCTGGCGCTGCCGGAACCCCCTCATCTACCGCGCGGTGTCGAGCTGGTTCGTGCGCGTCACCGACATCAAGGACCGCATGCTCGCGGGCAACGAGCAGATCACGTGGGTGCCCGAGAACGTCAAGCACGGCCAGTTCGGCAAGTGGCTCGAGGGCGCGCGCGACTGGTCGGTCAGCCGCAACCGCTACTGGGGCTCGCCCATCCCGGTGTGGAAGAGCGACGACCCCGAGCACCCGCGCATCGACGTGTACGGATCGCTGGAGGAGCTCGAGCGCGACTTCGGCCGTCTGCCGCGCAACGCCGAGGCCGAGGTGGACCTGCACCGGCCGTTCATCGACGACCTGACGCGGCCGAACCCCGACGACCCCACCGGCCGGTCGACGATGCGACGCATCGAGGACGTCTTCGACGTGTGGTTCGACTCGGGCTCGATGCCTTACGCACAGGTGCACTACCCGTTCGAGAATCGCGAGTGGTTCGACTCGCACTCGCCGGCGGACTTCATCGTCGAGTACATCGGTCAGACGCGCGGCTGGTTCTACCTCATGCACGTCCTGTCGACGGCGCTGTTCGACCGTCCGGCGTTCACCGCGGTGTCGGCGCACGGCATCGTGCTCGGCTCCGACGGGCTCAAGATGTCGAAGTCGCTGCGCAACTATCCGGACGTCAGCGAGGTCTTCGACCGCGACGGCTCCGACGCGATGCGCTGGTTCCTCATGTCGAGCTCGGTGCTGCGCGGCGGCAACCTGATCGTCACCGAAGAGGGCATCCGGGCCGGCGTGCGGGAGTTCCTGCTGCCGCTGTGGAATGCGTGGTACTTCTTCGCCACCTATGCCAACGCGGCCGGCGGCGCCGGCGGCGAGGGCTATCAGGCCTCGTGGCGCACGGACTCGACCGACCCGCTCGACAGGTACATCCTGGCGCTGGCGGGCGATCTCGTGCGCGACGTCGCCGCCGACCTCGACGTGCTCGACTCGACGCTGGCCGCGGCCAAGCTCCGCGACTTCGCCGAGGTGCTCACGAACTGGTACATCCGCCGCTCGCGCGACAGGTTCTGGGTGGGCGTGTCGGACGACCCTCGCAGCCGTGAGGCCTTCGACACGCTGTACACGGTGCTCGAGACGCTCACGCGCGTCGCCGCGCCGCTGATCCCGCTCGTGGCCGAGAAGGTCTGGCGCGGCCTCACCGGCGGCCGCAGCGTCCACCTGCAGGACTGGCCCGACGCCGCGCGGTTCCCCGAGGCCGCCGACATCCGCACGGCGATGGACACTGTCCGCGAGGTATCGAGCGTCGCGAACGCGCTGCGCAAGAAGGAGGGGCGTCGCGTCCGGCTCCCGCTGCCGCGGCTCACTGTCGCCGTCCCGGACGCCGCCGGCCTGGCGCAGTTCGACGGCATCCTCCGTGACGAGCTCAACGTGAAGTCTGTCGAGATGCTCGTGCTCGTCGACGACCTGTCGGCTCGCTACGGCATCAGCAAGCGTCTGAGCGTCAACGCGCGTGCTGCCGGGCCTCGTCTCGGCAAGCAGGTGCAGCACGTCATCGCCGGCGCGAAGTCGGGCGTGTGGGAGGAGCGCGACGGCGTCGTGGTCGTCGACGGCGTCGCCCTGCAGGAGGGCGAGTACGAGCTCACCCTCGAAGCGGGCGGCGTCGACGAGGGCACCGCGATCGCGCTGCTGGCCGACGGCGGGTTCGTCCTGCTCGACACCACCACGACCCCGGAGCTGGAGGCCGAGGGCCTCGCGCGCGACGTCATCCGCGCCGTCCAGGACACGCGCAAGGCCGCCGGCTTCGACGTCAGCGACCGGATCCGGCTGACGCTCGTGTTCGACGACGCCGCGGACGGCGACGCGGTGCAGTCCGCGTTCGAGGCCGCCGACGTCGCCGGCGAGACGCTCGCGGTCGAACACGCCGTGCTCGTCGCGCCGGATGCACTGGTCGACAGTCACGACCATCAGGTCACGTTCCCGGCGGGGACGTACGCCAACCGCGGCGAGTTCACGGTGGCAGTGTCGAAGGCGGAGGCCTCGGAATGAGCGATCGCGACCGTCGGCGTGCCGACGCCGTCTACGAGGCGCTGCTGCACCGGCAGGGCGAGCGCTGGGTGCAGCCGCGCGTGGAGCGCACGCGGCGGGTGCTGGAGCTTCTCGACGACCCGCAGCGGACGTACCGCGTGGTGCACGTGACCGGCACCAACGGCAAGACCTCCACCAGCCGGATGATCGAGAGCCTCGTGCGCGCGCACGGCCTGCGCACCGGCCTGTTCACGAGTCCTCACCTCGAGCGTTTCACCGAGCGCATCACGGTCGACGGCGAGCCCATCGACGACGCCGCGATCGCCGACGCGTGGGATGAGATCGTCCCCTTCGTGGGGATCGTGGATGCCGAGCTCGAGGCCGCCGGCGACGCGCCACTGACCTTCTTCGAGCTGTTGACGGTGCTCGCCTTCGTGGCGTTCGCCGACGCGCCGATCGACGTCCTGGTGCTCGAGGTCGGCATGGGCGGCGCGTGGGACTCCACGAACACCGCGGACGGCGACGTGGCGGTGTTCGCACCGATCGATGTCGACCACGCCGACCGTCTGGGCGAGACGATCGGCGCGATCGCCACCGTCAAGGCGGGCATCATCAAGGACGGCGCCGCGGTCGTCTCGGCCCGGCAGGATGCCGCGGCCGAGCGCGTGCTGCGCGCGGCGGCGGAGGCCCGCGGTGCGACGATCGCGTTCGAGGGTGCCGAGTTCGCGCTCGCCGAGCAGCGTCTGGCCGTCGGCGGTCAGCAGCTCACCGTGCGTGGTCTCGCGGGCACGTATCAGGACGAGTACCTGCCGCTGTACGGCGCGCACCAGGGCTTCAACGCCGCCCTCGCGATCGCCGCGGTCGAGTCCCTCGTCGGCGGCGGCCTGCAGCCGATCGCCGGCGACATCCTGGCCGAAGGACTGGGCGGCGTGACGTCGCCGGGTCGCCTGCAGCTGGTCGGCGCGTCGCCGACGGTGCTCGTCGACGCCGCGCACAACCCCCACGGCGCCCGAGCGCTGGTGACCGCGCTGCGCGAGTCGTTCGACTTCGACGAGTGGGGGATCGTGCTGGGCGTGCTGTCCGACAAGGACGCCGCCGGCATCGTCGACGCCCTCGCACCGGTGGCGGCCCAGGTGTTCGCCACGGCGCCGGACTCCGAGCGTGCCGAGGACGCCGACGCGATCGCGGACCTCGCCGAGGCGCACGACCTGCGCGTCTCGGTGCACCGCGATCTCGCCGACGCCGCGGAGGCCGCTCGCACGTGGGCCGCGGCATCCGATCGACGCGCCGTCGTCATCGCGGGGTCGGTCGTCCTCGCCGGCGAAGCGCTCGCGCTGTCGGCCGCCGAGGACTGGAAGGCCGGGTGGAGCGCGTGAGCGCGTCCGAGCCGACCGGTGCGCCGGAGGCCGTGCCACCGCAGAGGCTGCGCCGCGCACGCGGCGCCGAGGAGTCGCTGGCGACCATCGTGCTGGGCTTCGAGTCGATCGTCGCGTTCCTCGGCGGGCTCGTCGTCTACGGCCTGAAGGCGCTGCCGGCGAGCATCCCGCCGTGGTGGGGGATCGTCGCGGGCACGGTCGTCGCGCTGCTGATGATCGCGACGACGCGCGTGACGCGGTATCGGTGGGGGATCATCCTCGGCTGGGCGCTGCAGGTCGTGGTGCTGCTCGGAGCATTCCTGGTGCCCGCACTCGCGATCGTGGCGGTCATTTTCGGCGTCATGTACGGGTATGCCACCATCAAGGGTGCCGCTCTCGACAGGCGCAACGCCCGACTCGCGGCCAATCAGCCGGAGTAGCGCAGCCCGCCCGAGCAGCCGCCCTCCCCAGAAGAAGTCCGATCCGAACGGAGACTCCCATGGCCACCGAAGAGACCCTCGTCCTCGTCAAGCCCGACGGTGTCGCACGCGGCCTCACCGGCGCGATCCTCGCCCGCATCGAGGCGAAGGGATATGCCCTCGTCGACATCCGTCTCGTCGAGCCCGACCGTGAAACGCTGGAGCGCCACTACGCCGAGCACGAGGGCAAGCCGTTCTACGAGCCGCTCCTCGAGTTCATGATGTCAGGCCCGTCGGTCGCGATCCGCCTGGCGGGCAACCGCGTGATCGAGGGCTTCCGCTCGCTCGCGGGCACGACCGACCCCACGACGGCCGCGCCCGGCACGATCCGCGGCGACTTCGGCCGCGACTGGGGTCTGAAGGTCCAGCAGAACCTGGTGCACGGCTCCGACAGCCCCGAGTCGGCCGCACGCGAGCTCGACATCTGGTTCTGACCCGGGAACGGAGGACGCGGGCGCACTCGGATGAGTACGCCCGCGTCCTGCGTATCGGCGGTGGAGTGTGTCAGAACAGGGTCGCGAGGATGTTCAGCTGCAGCTGCGCCGCACCGAAGATGATCACGTAGCCGGCGATCACGATGAGGGGCACCCAGCCCGCGATCGCGTCGCCGAAGCGGCGCAGCGCGTCGCCCGCGAGCCCCGCGCGCAGGTTCCGCACCGTGACCATGACGAACATCGGGATCGTCACGACGTAGACCAGCGAGCACCACGGGCACAGCGTGCCGATGTCGAAGATGCTCTGGAACGCGAGCCAGAACACGAACGAGACGGCGAACAGCATGCCGGCGTTGAAGATCCACCAGAACCAGGCGGCGAAGCGCGCCCGGGCGATGAGCGCGAAACCGACGACCACGGGCGCCGGGAAGGTCATGAGCCCGAGGATCGGGTTGGGGAACCCGAAGACGCTGCCCTGCCAGGAGTCGATGTTCTTGCCGCAGTTGACCACCGCGTTGACGTTGCAGCTGAGCGCGGCGTCGGGATTCTTCAGCAGGTTGATGTCGTCCATCGTCAGCGCGAACGACGCCAGCAGGCCCAGCAGCCCGCCGACGATCAGCACGACGGCCAGAGCGTAGGGCGTCCGCGCCTCCGGGCGCTCGGCGGGGATAGTCACCATGCTCGGATTATGGCATCGACGCCTTGGCGGATGCTTCGCCGGACGCCGTGTGAAACCCGCGGCGCGGCGCGAATGGGCATTCTGCCGGGGGAAGTGCGATAATAGGCCTCGATGACGAGCGGCCGCGCCGCGACGAGCATCACCAGAAGACTTCAGGGCGACGAATGCCCTTGGCAGCGCGAGCATCCGCCTAGCGCCGGACCTCCGCTGCAGACCGAGTGAGTTCGCGGCACCGCCCCGCCAGAGGGCATGGGCGGCGCCGCACGAGATTTCGCCGGGCGACGCGCGGTGTCGTCCCGCTAGGAGTACGCCAGTGATGGCTGATGGAACCGATGCAGAATTCACCCCTCAGACCGATGCGGACGCTCCGCTAGACGCGGACGCCGCGTCGCAGGCTTCCGCCGAGGCGGCGCCGGTCGACGAGACCGTCGCCGAGTCTGCTCCTGAGGAGGTCGCGGTGGATGCCGCACCCGACGACGCGGCTCCGGCCGAGGCCGACGGCGACGCGGGGGAGACGACCGAGGACGCGGAAGCCACTGCCACCGCTGAGTCCGAGACCGTCGAGTCTGAGACCGAGGACGCGGTCGAGCCGGAGGCAGCCGAGACCGACGCTGCCGCCGAGCCCGAGACCGAGACGGCCCCTGAGGCTTCCGTTGCGGAGCCCGAGACCCCGGAAGAGCCCGTCGGCCCCACCACGGCCGTGAGCCTGGGACTGCTGCCCGAGGTCTTCGTGTCGGCCGTGTCGACCGACCTCCACTTCTACGCCCCGGCGATCGCGCTCCTTCCGGCTCGCCCGGGCCGCGAGCCGCAGCCCGAGCCCGAGGCCGCCACGTCGAGCACTTCCCGTCGCCGCAACCGCCGTCGCGGAGGAGAGGGGCGGGACGAGGCATCCACCCCGTCCGAGCCGTCGCAGCCGCGCCAGCGCGCGGTCGAGCTCATCACCGAGCCGCAGCGCATCAAGGGCTCCACCCGCCTCGAAGCCAAGAAGCAGCGCCGCCGCGACGGCCGCGAGGCGGGCCGCCGCCGCGCCGTCGTCACCGAGGCCGAGTTCCTCGCGCGCCGCGAGGCCGTCGACCGCGACATGATCGTGCGCTCGCGCAACGGCCGCATCCAGATCGCCGTGCTCGAAGACAACGTGCTCGTCGAGCACTACGTCGCGCGCAACCAGGACGCGTCGCTGATCGGCAACGTGTACCTCGGCCGCGTGCAGAACGTGCTGCCCAGCATGGAGGCGGCCTTCGTCGACATCGGCCGCGGCCGCAACGCCGTGCTGTACTCGGGCGAGGTGGACTGGGATGCCGTCGAGACGGGCAACCAGCCGCGCCGCATCGAGCTCGCGCTCAAGACCGGCGACCGCGTGCTCGTGCAGGTCACGAAGGACCCGGTGGGTCACAAGGGCGCGCGCCTGACCAGCCAGATCTCGCTCCCCGGCCGCTACCTCGTGTACGTGCCCGGCGGCAACATGAACGGCATCTCGCGCAAGCTCCCCGACACCGAGCGCGCGCGCCTGAAGAAGATCCTCAAGGAGGTGCTCCCCGAGTCGTCGGGCGTGATCGTGCGCACCGCCGCCGAGGGCGCCACCGAGGACCAGCTGACCCGCGACGTGCAGCGCCTCACCAATCAGTGGGAGCACATCTCGAAGCAGATCGAGACGATCCAGGCGCCCGCGCTGCTGCACTCCGAGCCGGACCTGCTCGTCAAGATCGTCCGCGACGTCTTCAACGAGGACTTCTCGAAGATGCTCATCCAGGGCGAGGACGCGCACCACACGATCTCGAAGTACCTCGAGTCCGTCGCGCCCGACCTGCTGGAGCGCGTCGAGCGCTTCGAGGGCGACCACGACCCGTTCGACGAGTTCCGCGTCACGGAGCAGATCGAGAAGGCGCTGGACCGCAAGGTGTGGCTGCCCTCGGGCGGCTCGCTGGTCATCGACCGCACCGAGGCCATGACTGTCGTCGACGTCAACACCGGCAAGTTCGTCGGCTCGGGCGGCAACCTCGAAGAGACAGTCACCAAGAACAACCTCGAGGCCGCGGAGGAGATCGTCCGGCAGCTGCGCCTGCGTGACATCGGCGGCATCATCGTCGTCGACTTCATCGACATGGTCCTTGAGTCCAACCGCGACCTCGTGCTGCGCCGCCTCGTCGAGTGCCTGAGCCGCGACCGCACGAAGCACCAGGTCGCCGAGGTGACGTCGCTGGGCCTCGTCCAGATGACGCGCAAGAAGCTCGGCCTCGGCCTGCTCGAGACCTTCAGCGAGCCGTGCGAGGTCTGCGCGGGCCGCGGGCTCATCGTCCACCACGACCCGGTGGTCAAGCACCGCGCACCGGGTGCCGGCGCCCAGCCCTCGAGCGGCGGGCGTCGCCCGCGCGGTGGCAGCAGCGGCGGCGCAAGCAGCACCCCACCGGCATCGAACGGCTCGACGGGCACGCACGTCATCACCGAGGGCATGAAGTCCGCACTCGCCCAGATCGCGGCATCCACGATCCACCACACCGACGAGGCCGGCGCGGCCGCCCCCGTGGTGGAGGAGGCTCCGGTGGAACGGCCCAAGAAGCGCAAGAAGCGCTCGGAGTCGAGGGCGAAGCAGCCTGTGGCCAAGAAGGAGCCGAAGACCGAGAAGGACATGCTCCTGGACTCGGTGCTCAACGCCCTTCCTGAGCCGAAGGCGCCCGGTCAAGGACGCTCGCGTCGCCGGGTGACGACGGCGGCGCTCACCGGCACGCCGGTGCCGCACACGCCCACCGAGGACTGATCCCGTCACTCACCATCCCCAGAGAGGGACTGTCGCCTCGGGTCCTCCGGTCGCTAATCTTGGCCGCGGGGACCTGGGGAGGCGCCATGGCGCGCTACGTGTTCGTGACGTGGGATGGTGGCGGCAATCGCATGCCGACCATCGCGATCGCGCGCGCCCTGCAGCAGCGCGGCCACGACGTGCGGGTGCTCGGCCACGACTCGCAGGCCGACGACTACCGCGGCGCCGGTCTGGAGTTCACGGCATACGCCAGCGCACCGGGATTCGTGCTGGAGTCGGGACCGCGGGGGCTGATGCGGCTGGTCTTCGACCGCGGCATGGCCGACGACACCGTCGCGCTGCTCGTGGAGCACCCGGCCGACGTGGTCGTGGTCGACTGCCTGCTGGTGAGTGTGCTCGACACCCTGGACCGCATGGGTCGTCGCTACGCCGTGCTCGAGCACACGCTGCACAATTTCCTCGCTTCCGGCATGCGGGCGCTGGGGACGATCGGCTGGGCCCGCGGTGTGAGGGTCGGTGCGGCGAGGGCGCACGCGATGCCGATCGTGGTGGCCTCCGTTCCGGGCCTGGTCGCGCCCTTCGCGCCGCAGCCCGCGCTGTCTGCGCATCCGGGGACCGTCGTCTACGCCGGAGCGATGTCGACGGCCGTGGCCGCGCATCCGACCGAGCCCACTGTCGTGCTGAGCCTGAGCACCTTCCGCTTCCCCGACCTCGTGGCGACCTGGCAGCGTGTGCTGGATGCCGCCGACACCCTGGACGCGCACGTCGTCGCCACCCTCGGACCCGCGGTGTCACAGGCCGAGCTGAGGATTCCCCCCGGCATCGACGTGCGGGACTGGATGCCGCACCACGAGCTGTTCCCGTCGGCCTCGCTCGTCGTCGGCCACGGCGGGCACGGCACCACGCTGGCGGCGCTCGCCCACGGCGTCCCCGTCCTCGCGCTGCCGCTGGACGGCGCATCCGACCAGCCGCGGGTGGGGCGCGCGATCACGCGGGCCGGCGTCGGTACGACGATGTCGCGTCGGTCGGACCCCGATGCGATCCGCGCGGCGATCCTGGCTCTGCTGGCCGACCGCGTCGTGCACGAGCGCGCCCAGCGGCTGGGGGAGGCCGTGCGCGCCCTGGACGGACCGGCTCGGGCCGCCGAGGTGCTGGAGATCTCTGCAGCCGCGTGAGCCGCTGTCAGCGCCGGTCGCGGGCTCGCACCCGCAACCCGGAGGCGATGAGCCGGCGCACCAGCTCATGACCGTCGACGTGCACGGCGCCGGCGGCGATCAGCCGGGCGTGCGCCTCTTCGGGGACGTCGTAGTGGTCGAGGTCGAAACCGCGCGCCGGGATACCGTTCGCCGACGCGAACGCGTGCAGCTCGGCGATCGACTCGTCGCTCACGAGGTGCGCCCACAGTCGCCCGTGTGCGGGCCAGCGGGGATCGTCGATCAGGATCGTCACGTGCAGATACTATTCATGGGATGCGGCGACACGGTGCCGCATGCTTTCGCGGAGCGTTCCGGCATCTGGTAAAGTAGACCCTTGGTGCGTCGAGATATCCGCACCAAGTCTTTGTTGACGTCCTGAGCGCGTGCGCGTGCTCCCAGAAGAAACAGGTGTGAAGTGGTTTACGCAGTTGTGCGCGCCGGCGGCCGGCAGGAGAAGGTCGAGGTCGGCACGATCGTCGTTCTCGACCGCCAGGCCGCGAAGGTCGGCGACAAGATCGAGCTCCCCGCGGTGCTCTTCGTCGACGGCGACGCCGTGACGACCGATGCTGAGAAGCTCGCGAAGGTCACCGTGACCGCCGAGGTGCTCGGTGAGGAGCGCGGCCCGAAGATCGTGATCCAGAAGTTCAAGAACAAGACCGGCTACAAGAAGCGCCAGGGGCACCGTCAGGACCTCACGCGCGTCAAGGTCACCGGCATCAAGTAAGCCACAGGAGACGCAGAGATGGCACACAAAAAGGGCGCAAGCTCCACCCGCAACGGTCGTGACTCCAACGCTCAGCGCCTCGGCGTGAAGCGCTTCGGCGGCCAGGCCGTCAACGCCGGCGAGATCATCGTCCGCCAGCGCGGCACCCACTTCCACCCGGGCGCCAACGTCGGCCGCGGTGGCGACGACACGCTGTTCGCGCTGGCCGCGGGCTCGGTCGAGTTCGGCCACAAGGGCGGCCGCAAGGTCGTCAACATCGTGGCGGCGGCGGAGTAATCCACCGGCTTACACACTTCGAGGAGGGGGCGGGCTTCGGCTCGCCCCTTCCCTTTACTCTGGGGAGCACCCAGGCCTGAGGGGGACCGCATGGTCACGTTCGTCGATCGCGTGACGCTGCATCTGAGCGCCGGCAAGGGCGGCAACGGCTGCGTGTCGGTCAAGCGTGAGAAGTTCAAGCCGCTCGCCGGCCCTGACGGCGGCAACGGCGGTCACGGCGGCGACGTCGTGCTCGTCGCCGACCCGCAGGTGACCACGCTCCTCTCGTACCACCACTCGCCGCACCGCTCGGCGGGCAACGGCGGCTTCGGCATGGGAGACCATCGCTCCGGTGCCGCAGGGGAGTCCCTCGAGCTCCCGGTGCCGGTCGGCACTGTCGTGAAGGACGCCTCGGGCGAGACTGTCGTCGACATGCTCGAACCCGGCATGCGGTTCGTCGCCGCTCCCGGCGGGCTCGGCGGGCTCGGCAACGCCGCGCTGGCGACCCCGAAGCGCAAGGCCCCTGGCTTCGCGCTGCTCGGCACCCCCGGCTGGACCGGAGACGTCTTCCTCGAGCTCAAGACGGTCGCCGACGTCGCGCTGGTGGGCTACCCGTCGGCGGGCAAGTCCAGCCTGATCGCCGCGATCTCTGCCGCGCGCCCGAAGATCGCGGACTACCCGTTCACGACGCTGCACCCGAATCTCGGTGTCGTGCAGGCCGGCGAAGTGCGGTTCACCGTCGCCGACGTCCCCGGCCTCATCGAGGGCGCGAGCGAAGGCAAGGGCCTCGGCCTGGAGTTCCTGCGCCACGTCGAGCGCTGCACGGCACTCGTGCACGTGCTCGACTGCGCGACACTCGAACCCGGGCGCGACCCGCTGAGCGACCTCGACGTGATCCTCGCCGAGCTCGCCGCGTACCCCGTCCCCGAGGGCCAGCTGCCGCTGCTCGAGCGGCCGCAGCTCGTCGCGCTGAACAAGGTCGACGTGCCGGAGGCCAAGGACCTGGCCGATCTCGTGCGACCCGATCTCGAAGAGCGCGGCTTCCGCGTGTTCGAGATCTCGACGGTCAGCCATGAGGGACTGCGCCAGCTCACCTTCGCGCTCGGCGACATCGTGGCCACGCACCGTGTGGAGCAGGCCGCGGCCCCGCAGCCCGAGCGCGTCGTGATCCGCCCGAAGGGTGCTGACAAGGAGTTCAGCATCCGCGTCGAGGGCGGCACCTACGGCAACGTGTACCGCATCCTCGGCGACAAGCCGCTCAAGTGGGTGCAGCAGACCGACTTCCAGAACGAAGAGGCCGTCGGCTATCTCGGCGACCGCCTCGAGAAGCTCGGCGTCGAGAACGAGCTCTACCGTGCCGGAGCCGTGCCCGGGGCGACGGTGGTCATCGGCGAGGGCGACGGCATCGTCTTCGACTGGGAGCCGTCGGTCTCGTCGACTGCCGAGCTCATGACCGCACCGCGCGGCACCGACCCGCGTCTGCTGCGCAGCACGCGCCGTACGACATCCGAGCGCCGCGACATGTACCACGACATGATGGACGCCAAGGCTGAGGCCCGTGCCGAGCTCGAAGCCGAACGTCTCGCTGAGCGCGGCCCGAACCCCTGGGACGACGAGGAAGACGAGTGAGCGTGCTCGACCGCGGTGACATCGCCACCGCCCGTCGCGTCGTCGTGAAGGTCGGGTCCTCGTCGATCAGCGGCGACAACGCCCACAAGATCCGCCCGCTCGTGGACGCGCTGGCCGCGGCGCACGGGCGCGGCGTCGAGATCGTGCTCGTCTCGTCCGGCGCCATCGCGACCGGCATGCCGTATCTGCTGCTCGACGAGCGGCCGAGCGACCTCGCGACCCAGCAGGCCGCCGCGGCGGTGGGCCAGAACATCCTGATCTACCGCTACCAGGAGGCGCTGCGTCCGTTCCGGATCGTCGCCGGGCAGGTGCTCCTGACCGCCGGCGACCTCGAGAACGCGACCCACCGCGAGAATGCGCGACGGGCCATGGAGCGTCTGCTGGGCCTTCGGATCCTGCCGGTCGTCAACGAGAACGACACCGTCGCCACGCACGAGATCCGCTTCGGCGACAACGACCGGCTGGCGGCGCTCGTCGCCCAGTTGATCGGCGCCGACGCGCTCGTGCTGCTCAGCGACATCGAGTGCCTGTACACGCGTCCGCCGGACGAGCCCGGCGCGCTGCCCATTCCGCACGTGGCATACGGCGATGATCTGCACGGGTTCGAGTTCGGATCCGTGGTCGTCAACAGCGTCGGCACCGGGGGAGCGGCGACCAAGGTCTCGGCGGCGCGTCTGGCGGCGGCATCCGGGATCGGAGTCCTCGTGACGAGTGCCGATCTTGTCGGCGAGGCGCTCGCAGGCGACGACATCGGCACCTGGTTCGCCCCCAACCCCGCGCCTGCGGCGTCGCCCTTCACGGGGGCCGTGCGCACCGGCTGAACACCCGTCGGCCGTCCTAGACTGGACGGATGACGACCACCGCCACGACGGCACGCGAACGGATGCTCCTGGCGAAGGACGCCGCCCGCAGCATCGGACTGCTCGGCGACGCCGCGAAGCGCGATGCACTGCTCGCGATCGCGGACGCGATCGAGGCGTCGACGGCCGACATCGTGACGGCCAACGGCGAAGACCTGCGGCGCGGGACCGCGAACGGCCTGTCTGCCGCGCTGCAGGACCGGCTGCGGCTCGACGAGCCGCGCGTCGCCGCGCTCGCCGCCGCCGTGCGCGAGATCGCGGCGCTTCCCGATCCGGTCGGCCGCGTCCTCGACGAGCGGACGCTCACCAACGGCGTGTCGCTGACCAAGGTGGCCGTCCCGTTCGGCGTGGTGGGCTCGATCTACGAGGCCCGCCCGAACGTCACCGTCGACATCGCTGCGCTCGCCCTGCGCTCCGGCAACGCCGTGGTGCTGCGCGGCGGCACGGCCGCCGAGCTGACCAACGCGGCCCTCGTGCGCGCCATGCGCGGGGCTCTGGCCGACCGCGGGCTCGATCCCGAGGCCATCCAGACCGTCGACGAGTTCGGCCGCGAGGGCGCCCGCGAGCTGATGCACGCCCGCGGCGTCGTGGACGTGCTCGTGCCCCGCGGCAGCGCGCAGCTCATCGAGACCGTCGTCACCGAGTCGTCGGTGCCCGTCATCGAGACCGGCGCCGGCGTCGTGCACATCGTGCTCGACGAGACGGCGCCCCTGGACTGGGCCCGCGACATCGTCGTGAACGCCAAGACGCAGCGGCCCAGCGTCTGCAACGCCGTCGAGACGGTGCTCGTGCACCGCGGCGCCGCGGACCGCCTGGTCGGCCCCGTGGTCGAGGCGCTGCAGCAGAGCGGCGTGACGGTGCACGGCGACCCCACCGTGGCCGAGCTCGCCGCCGGGGTCACACCCGCGACGGACGAGGACTGGGCCACCGAGTACCTGAGCCTCGATCTCGCGATGCGCGTCGTCGACGACCTCGATGCGGCTCTGGAGCACATCCGCCGCTACTCGACCCACCACACCGAGTCGATCGTGACGAGGGATGCCGCCAACGAGGCCCGCTTCCTCGCCGAGGTGGACTCCGCCGTCGTGATGGCCAACACGTCGACGCGATTCACCGACGGCGGCGAGTTCGGTTTCGGCGCCGAAGTGGGGATCTCAACGCAGAAGCTGCACGCGCGGGGGCCGATGGGGCTGGCCGAGCTCACCAGCTCGAAGTGGCTGGCGCGCGGCGCCGGACAAGTGCGCGCGTGACGGAATACACTGGATCAGTCCCGCGCCCTTGAGGGCGAACCCGAAACGGAGCCCGAATGACACTCGCCACGATCATCGCCATCGCCGCCGAAGAGGCGGAGCACACCGGCAACGTCGCCCTCGAGACCGTCGGCTACGGCATCGTGGCGGTCCTCGTGTTCGCCGCACTGGCTCTGGTGACGCTGTCGTATCGCAACGTGGCCAACCGCCACGCCCACAAGGCCGAGGCGTACGCCAAGGCCCACGCGAACGACGTGCAGCGATCGGGGCACGGCCACTGAGGCAGCACCGCATGGTCGGTACCGGGGCCTCGAGGATCGGGGTCATGGGTGGGACGTTCGACCCCATCCACCACGGGCACCTCGTCGCCGCCAGCGAGGTCGCCCAATGGTTCGACCTCGATGAAGTGGTCTTCGTGCCGACGGGCGAGCCGTGGCAGAAGGCCGACGTCTCGCCGAGCGAGCACCGGTACCTCATGACCGTCATCGCGACGGCATCCAATCCCCGTTTCACTGTGAGCCGGGTCGACATCGACCGCGACGGCCCCACATACACCATCGACACGCTCCGCGATCTGAAGGCCCAGCGCCCCGACGCGGAGCTGTTCTTCATCACCGGGGCAGACGCCATAGCGCAAATTCTCAGTTGGAGAGACCATGATGAGTTGTGGGACCTCGCCCACTTCGTCGCTGTGTCTCGCCCCGGACACGTGCTGAGCACGGACGGACTGCCCAGCGATGACGTCAGTCAGCTCGAGATCCCCGCCCTCGCCATCTCGTCGACGGACTGCCGCGACCGGGTCCAGCGAGGACACCCCGTGTGGTACCTCGTGCCCGACGGGGTCGTCCAATACATTGCGAAGCATCATCTCTACCGGAGCAAGGAATGAGTACACCCGAGCAACCGGCATCGCCCGCCCTCACCCGCAAGCAGATCCGCGAGCTGCGGAACACGGGCTCGACGCCCGTGATCACCGACGCGCAGATCGCCGACGAGGCGCCTGAGGCCCCCGTATCCGCCGTGCCGGCCGCGCCCGTCATGCCGACGCCGCCTCCAGCCGCTGTCGTCCCGGTCAGCGCCGCACCGTTCCCACGCCCCGCCGAACCCGCCGTCGTGCCGCCCGCACCCGTCGCCGACTCCACCGTCGACCTCGGCGTGTCGCCGCTCACGCGTCGCCAGGCCCGCCAGCAGGAGCGCATCCGCACGGCGTCGGTCCCCGTCATCACGCCTGAGGTCGTCGCCGCGCACGCCGCGGCCACCGGCGCCCCCGCCTTCGCGTACTCGCCGGCGACCGTCCCCGAGCAGCCGCAGTTCACCGAGCCGGCACCCGTGTCGGCCCCGACGCCGTCGCTGTTCGTCGAGTCGACCGATTCGGGCGAGGTCAGCACCGACAGCGGCATGCACGCGCTGTTCGGTCTCCCGCGCGACGCCGAGCCTGAGGTCGCCGAACCGGCCGCGGCTCCTGCGCCCGTCGCGGCTCCCGCGCCCGCGCCCGTCGCGGCTCCTGCGCCCGCCGCCGCGCCCGTCGCGGCCTCGACGGCGCCGCAGGTGTCGTGGATCCAGCCGCTGCCCGAAGAGGCTGCCGTCGACTCGTTCGATCAGGCGCTGGCCGGCATCGAGGACCCGATCGCCGAGGAGTCCAAGGCTGTTGTGAGTCCGCTGTTCGGCGCAGGACTGCTCGAAGCCGATGCTGTCGCCGTCGCCGAGCCCGAGCCGGAGCCGGCGGCGGCGGAGTTCCCGCCGTCGTTCGACCAGCTGCTGTCGCGCTCGACCGGCGCGATCGCGCTGCCCAGCGCCCTGATCGTCGCCCAGGCGCCCGAGGTGTCGCCGCTGGTGGCCCCGGTCACCGCGACCGGCGAGGTCATCGTGACCGGCACGTTCAACCTTCCCGAGGGCCTCGGTTCGACCGGTCACGCCAAGGGCACCGCGGACGGCAAGGAGATCGACGCGACGCTGGTCGACGGCGAGCTCCCGGTGCACTCGTCGCCGACGCCTATCGCGGCCAGCGCCGCGGTCAGCACGGTCAAGATGCCCGGCGAAGTCATCAAGCCCCCGGCGCCCGAGAAGGGCGGCAAGCTGATGATGTCGCTCGCCGTGACGGCGGGCGTGCTCGCTCTCGCCCTCGTGGGCGTCCTCATCCTCGCCTTCGTGACGGGAGTCTTCTCATGACCGCGACCCCTCAGTCGCTCGAAATGCTTCAGATCGCCGCGACGGCCGCAGACGCCAAGGGCGGCGAGGACCTCATCGCTCTCGATGTCTCGGAGCCGTTGCCGCTGGTCGACATCTTCCTGCTCGTCACCGGGCGCAACGAGCGCAACGTGGCCGCCATCGCGGACGAGATCGAAGACAAGCTTCTCGAGGCCGGCCACAAGCGGCTGCGCCGCGAGGGCCGCCAGGAGTCGCGCTGGGTGCTGATCGATTTTGGCGACCTCGTCGTCCACGTGTTCCACGAGCAGGAGCGCGTCTACTACGGCCTCGAGCGCCTGTGGAAGGACTGCCCCGTCGTGCCGGTCCAGCTGCCGGCGCACGCGGGCGCTGAAGAGTGACCGTGGTTCGGACCACCCCTCGGAGTGTTGTAAGCTAGACGAGTTGCCCCGCGAGAGCGGGAAAACGGTCAGGGCCTGTGGCGCAGCTGGTAGCGCACCTGCATGGCATGCAGGGGGTCAGGGGTTCGAGTCCCCTCAGGTCCACCGAGAAAGGCCGCCCGATCGGGCGGCCTTTTCGCGTTCCTGGGCTGAGCGCGAGCTCGGTCAGCCCTGCGTCCGCGGGTCCTCGGTCGGGTCCCGGTACGGGCGCGGGCATCCCTGCTCGACGGCCTCGGGGCGAAGCTCGTAGTGCCACGCCTCGTTGTCGTAGGTCTGGCACAGGCCGTAGGCCTGGCCCTGCGCCATCATCCACGCTGCCGCGGCGTACGGGCCGACGTCGACCGCGTCACCCGCCACGTGCGCAGACGTCGCCGGCGTCGCGACCCAGCGCGCGGCCTCGGCCTCCGATCCGTACTCCGCGACCGCGTCGCGCCGGAGCTGCTCCTGGTACTCGGCGGACCGCCAGCCGCTGTTCACGCGCATGTCGATCCCTTCGGCGGCGGCGTCGGTCGCCGCCCGCCGGAGCGCGTCCAGCAGCGCGGGCGAGAGCCGGGCGATCCCGGGGAGCCGATCGTCGAACGGGCCGGCGTCGGCGGGGAGGATGCCATCCGCCTCTGTCACCGCCCCGTCCGTGGTCTCGTCGACCGCGCCCGCGATCGCCGGCGCGCCCGAGGACGGCGCGCCCGCAGCCCCGCCCGCCCGATAGGCCACCGCCGCGACGACGGCGGTCGTGAGCACCGCCAGTACGAGGACGAGCGCGACGAGCGCGCGGCGCAGGCGAGTGGGGCGGGACGAGAGGGTGTTCATGGTCCCAGCACACCCGCGCGCCCGTTGCCGGAGCGTATGAGGATTTCGCTACACGGACGATATGCGCCGCCTCGTAGCATCGAGGCATGCGCGTGCTGGTGGTCGAGGACGAACCCCTGATGGCCGGCGCCATCCGCGATGGTCTGCGGCTGGCCGCGATCGCCGCCGACATCGCCGGCGACGGCGACACCGCCCTGGAGATGCTCAGCGTCAACGCGTACGACATCGCGGTGCTCGATCGCGACATCCCGGGGCCTTCGGGCGACGACATCGCCGCGCATCTGGTGGCATCGGGGAGCGGCATCCCGATTCTGATGCTCACCGCAGCCGATCGGATCGACGACAAGACGTCGGGCTTCGAACTCGGTGCCGACGACTACCTCACCAAGCCGTTCGAGCTGCAGGAGCTGGTGCTGCGGCTGCGTGCGCTGGATCGCCGGCGCGCCCACAGCCGGCCGCCGGTGCGGGAGATCGCGGGGCTCCGGGTCGACCCGTTCCGTCGTGAGGTCTTCCGTGACGGCCGGCACGTCGCCGTCACGCGCAAGCAGTTCGCGGTGCTGGAGGTGCTGGTCGCCGCCGACGGCGGAGTGGTCAGCGCCGAGGACCTGCTGGAACGCGCGTGGGATGAGAACGCGGACCCGTTCACCAACGCGGTGCGCATCACGGTGTCGGCGCTGCGCAAACGACTCGGTGAGCCGTGGGTCATCGCCACGGTTCCGGGCGTGGGCTATCGCATCGAGGCGGCACCGGCCGAGGAGCAGTCGGATGGCTAGACGACCCGGAATGAGTGTGCGGCTCAAGCTGACGCTCAGCTATGCGGGGTTCCTGATGGTCGCCGGTGCGCTGCTGCTCGCCGTCGTCTGGGTGTTCCTGCTGCGGTACGTGCCCGACGGCAACCTCACCGGACCGGGGCCGGTCATCCCGAACCGTGGGGACCTCGAGCGTGCGTTCGCGCCGCGTGCCGCCTGGGCTCTGGCCTTCCTGCTCGTCTTCGGGCTGGTGGGCGGCTGGTTCCTGTCCGGTCGCATGCTCGCTCCGCTGAGGAGGATCACGGATGCCACACGCCGCGCGGCGAGCGGCTCGCTGTCGCACCGCATCGAGCTGGACGGACGCGCTGACGAGTTCCGTGAGCTCGCGGACAGCTTCGACACGATGCTCGCGCGGCTGGAGGCGCAGGTAGACGAGCAGCGCCGGTTCGCGGCCAACGCGTCGCATGAGCTGCGGACGCCGCTCGCGATCACCCAGACGCTGCTCGACGTCGCCCGCGACGATCCGGACCGCGACGCCGCCGAGCTGATCGCGCGGCTGCGTGTCGTCAACACGCGCGCGATCGATCTGACCGAAGCCCTCCTCGTGCTCAGCCGCGTCGATCAGCGTTCCTTCGTGCGCGAGGTCGTCGATCTGTCGCTGGTTGCGGAGGACGCCGTCGAGACGCTGCTGCCGTTCGCCGAGGCGCGCGACGTGTCGATCTCGACGTCGGGAGATGTGGTGCCGGTGCTCGGATCGCCCACGCTGCTGCGACAGCTCGTGACGAATCTCGTCCACAACGCGATCGTCCACAACCTCGCGACGGGCGGCACCGTCACGGTGGCGACCGCCCGCGACGGCGGGCTCGCCCAGCTGACGGTAGAGAACACGGGAGCCCCGCTCAGCCCCATGATGGTCGGCACCCTCACCGAGCCGTTCCAGCGGGGGAGCGAGCGGGCACGCGGTGATCAGCACGCCGGGGTGGGACTCGGACTCGCGATCGTGAAGAGCATCGCCGAGGCCCACGGCGGGACGCTGGCCCTCACCGGATGCGTGGACGGCGGCCTGCGCGTCGTGGTGCGCCTTCCGGCGACGTCCACCTGAGCCCGGGCATCCACCCGATGCCTGTTGCGCGTGCGGACTGTGTCGACGAGGGTGGAGGCATGACCGACGTGACCCCCTTCCTCTGGTTCGACGACTCCGCCGAGGCCGCCGTCACGTTCTACACGTCGCTGATCCCGGACTCCGAGATCGTCGAGCTCGGACGCTACCCCGACGAGGTGCCCGGCATGGGCGGCAAGGTCATGAACGTGCACTTCCGCCTGGCCGGTCGCGACTACTTCGGGATGGATGCCGGACCCCAGTTCCCGTTCACCGAGGCCGTGTCGCTGTACGTGGCGTGCCACGATCAGGCCGAGGTGGACCGCTACTGGGACGCGCTCATCGCCGACGGCGGCGAGGAGCAGCCGTGCGGCTGGCTCAAGGACCGCTGGGGCCTGTCATGGCAGATCATCCCGGAACGGCTGGTCGAACTGATCCGCCACCCGGATCCTGAGATCGCGCACCGCGCCGTGCAGGCCATGCTGCGCATGCGCCGCATCGACCTCGCGACGCTCGAGGCCGCCGTGGCCGACAGATGAAAGCCGACGCCCGGACGGCGGCGATCGGATGCCTCGCCCTGGCGCTGATCGTCGTCGCGGGGTGCGGCGCGTCCGCACCGAGGCCGGTGCCTCCGACGGCGACCGCGACGGCCGTCCCCTCGCCTTCGGGGACGGAGCCGTCACCCGCCCCGGAGGGGACGTTCTGGCGCGCCGGCACCGACATCGCGACCCTCGCGTCGGGTCTGACCTCGCCGTGGTCGGTGGTGCCCCTGGCAGGCGGTGGTGCGCTCATCTCGCAGCGCGACGACGGCGTCGTCCTCGAGCTGACGCGGACCGGCGACCTCCGCACGGTGGGCGCGGTGCCGGGTGTCGTCTCCGGCGGCGAGTCCGGCCTGCACGGGCTCGCCGTGCTCGACACCGGTGAAGATCCGCTCCTGTACGCCTACTTCGGATCCGTCGACGACAACCGGGTCGTCCGGATGCCGCTTCTCGGCGACCCGGGCTCTTTCCGGCTCGGCGATGCCGAGGTCGTGCTGGACGGCATCCCGAGGGCGAGCACGCACGACGGAGGACGCCTCGCGTTCGGACCCGACGGGTACCTGTACGTCACCACCGGCGACGCCCAGCAGCGCGATGCGGCACAGGACCGGGAAGCTCTCGGCGGCAAGATCCTGCGGCTGACGCCGGACGGCGATGCGGCGCCGGGCAACCCGTGGGGCACGCGCGTGTGGTCGATGGGGCACCGCAACGTGCAGGGCATCGCCTGGACGGCCGACGGCACGATGTGGGCGAGCGAGTTCGGGCAGAACACGTGGGACGAGCTGAACCGCATCGAGCCGGGTGCGAACTACGGCTGGCCGGTCGTCGAGGGCGTCGCAGGCCGGGACGGCTACACGGATCCGGTGGCGCAATGGCCGACGAGCGAGGCGAGCCCCAGCGGGCTCGCCTCCGTGGGCGACACGCTGTTCCTGGCGGGCCTGCGCGGGGAGCGACTGTGGCAGGTGGACACCGCCGACGGTGAGGCCGCGGCGGATCCCGTCGCCGCGCTCACCACGCAGTTCGGACGCCTGCGCGACGTCGTCGCGCGGCCGGACGAGACACTCTGGCTGCTCACGAGCAACACCGACGGACGCGGCGATCCGGGTCCGTCGGACGATCTGCTGCTGCGCGTGCCGCTGGTGACCGCACCATGACACCCGCGATCCGGGCGCCCTCTGGCACGCTACGGTGAGACGGTGAGTTCGCAGCCCCGCTGTCCGCATTGCCGCCACTTCGTCTACCTCGACACCCTGCGGTGCCCGAACTGCGAAGCCGAGATCGGCTACCACCTGCCTTCGCGCGAGTTCCAGGGGCTGCGCCACGGTCAGGCCGTTATCGACGGCGAGGTCTGGTACGCCTGCTCGAACCGCGAGTGGGCGTGCAACTGGCTGGTGTGGGAGAACGCACCCGCGGGACGCTGCTTCTCGTGCCGGCTGACACGGCGCAGCCCTGCCGCGAACGACACCGTCGCACTGGAGAAGCTGTCCAAGACCGAGGAGGCCAAGCGCCGCCTGCTGCTGCAGCTGGCCGACCTCGGACTGCCGATCGTCGGGTGGGACACCGAGAAGGGCGGGCTGGGGTTCGACCTCATCTCGAGCCTGTCCGACGGCAAGCGGGTGACGATCGGGCACGCCAACGGCATCATCACGATCGATCTGGCGGAGAGCCTCGACGATCGCCGCGAGGCGCTGCGCGTGAAGCTCGGCGAGCCCTACCGCACGATCCTCGGACACCTGCGCCACGAGGTCGGCCACTACTACCAGAACGTGCTGCTCACGGACCCCGCGCTGTGGGATCGCTGCCGGGAGCTGTTCGGCGATGAGCGCACGAGCTATCGCGACGCGCTGCAGCGCCACTACAAGCTCGGCGCACCCGCCGACTGGCACGAGTCGTTCATCTCGGAGTACGCCACGATGCATCCGTGGGAGGACTTCGCCGAGACCTTCGCGCATTATCTGCACATCACAGGGACGCTTCAGACGGCTGCGATCATCGGCATCCATCTCGACGCGTCAGTGACGAACCTGCGCGACACCGACGTCGTGCCGCTCGATTCGTACGAGGACGAGCCGATCCAGCGGCTCCTGACGGACTGGGAGTGGATGTCGCAGGGGTTCAACCGGATCAACCGGTCCATGGGATTCGGCGACCTGTACCCCTTCACGATCGTGGCGCCGGTGCGCCACAAGCTCGCCTTCATCCACGACATCGTGACGCGCGCCCCCCTGAGCCCCAGCGAGCAGTACGCGCTGGCCACCGCCGGGGACTCGGAGCGCTCATGACCGTGGGGCGTCCATGAGCGCGGGCGGCACGCCGCAACGGGGGAGCTCCACCCATCCCGTCGAGAACCAGGCGCCGTGGCGCGTCCGCCTCGACGAGTACACCGTGAACACGCCGCTCGCCGAGGCCGTGCGCGCGTTCGGCGCGGACTGGGCGGACGACGCGCTGCGCGAGACCGGCGCCCTCGTCGGCTCGGCCTCGTTCCAGGACGACGCCGAGCGGGCGAACGTGCACACCCCCGTCGCACGGCTCCACGACCGCTGGGGCAACCGCATCGACGAGGTGGAGTACGACCCCTCGTACCACCGGATCATCGGCGAGGCGGTCGCCCGCGGCGCGCACACCTCGGCGTGGGCCGATCCGCGCGCGGGCGCCGGCGTCGCCCGCGCCACCACGTTCATGCTCTTCGCGCAGGTCGAGCCCGGCCACGCCTGTCCGGTGTCGATGACGCACGCGGCCGTCGCGTCGATCAAGGACTCACCGTGGATCGCCGATGAATGGATGCCGCGCCTGCTCTCGCGGGAGTACGAGCCGCGTCTGCTCGACGGCGGGAAGCGCAGCGCGCTGGTCGGCATGGCCATGACCGAGAAGCAGGGCGGGTCGGACGTCCGTGCGGGCACGACTGTCGGCGTCGCGATGGGCGGCCACGCGTACGAGCTCACCGGGCACAAGTGGTTCTGCTCGGCGCCGATGTCGGACGCGTTCCTGGTGCTCGCGCAGACGCGCGACGGTGGCGTCGAGGACGGTCTGTCGTGCCTGTTCGTGCCGCGCGTGCTGCCGCACGGCGTGCGCAACGCCTTCCGCATCCAGCGACTGAAAGACAAAGTGGGCAACCGCTCGAACGCGTCGTCCGAGGTCGAGTTCGACGGCACTGTCGGTCTCCTCCTCGGCGAGCCTGGACGGGGAGTGCGGACCATCATCGAGATGGTGCAGCGCACGCGGCTGGACTGCGTCCTGGGCACCGCCGCCGGCATGCGCCAGTCGGTGGCCGAGGCGGTGTGGCACGCACGGGGCCGCTCCGCATTCGGGCGCCTGCTCGTGGATCAGCCGGCGATGACCTCGGTGCTCGCCGACCTCGCACTCGAGTACGAGGCCGCGATGCTCACCGGGATGCGGCTCGCGCAGCTGTTCGAGGCCGATGCGTCCGATCACGACGTGGCGCTGCGGCGTCTGGCCACACCGGTGTCGAAGTACTGGATCTGCAAGCGCGGCCCGCACCACGCGTACGAGGCGATGGAGTGCCTGGGCGGCAACGGCTACACCGAATCGTTCCCGCTCGGACGTCGGTACCGCGAGCAGCCGGTGATGGCGATCTGGGAGGGGTCCGGCAACGTCATCGCGCTCGACGTGCTGCGCGCCCTGACTCGCGACCCCGAGTCGGCTGCGGCCTTCGCGGATGAACTGGCCACGACGACCGGATCCTCGGCGCTGCTGGACGCCCATGTCGACCGGACGCTCGCGCTTCTGGGGCGGCTGTCGACTGCGGACGCCGACGAAGCAGCCGCACAGGCCCGCCGACTCACAGAGGACCTCGCCCTCGCCTTCCAGGCGTCCCTCATGCTCCGTCACGCCCCCTCGCGCGACGCCGACGCGTTCGTCGCCGCGCGTCTCGGCGACGACCGCGGCGCGCAGTACGGCGTGCTGCCGAGCGGGACGGATGCCGCGGCCATCGTCGCCCGGCACTGAAAGAGCACACGCCACCCACGCCGCCCGACCTAGGCTGGACGGGTGATGTCGTCGCGTCGGTTCTGGTCGGGCGCGGTCGCGGCGCTGGCTGCGGCGGCGCTCGCACTGAGTGTCGGGAGCCCCGCCCTGTCGTCGCCGCGCACGACGCGCGTCGTGACGCAGCCCGCGTCGGACGCCGCCGTCGAGGCCGACGCGCGCGACCTCGTCGCCGCGATGACCGTGCGCGAGCGGGCGGCGAGCGTGGTGATGGGACACGTGCCGACGACCGATCCCGCCGTCCTGAACACCTACATGCAGTCCACCGGCATCGGCGGGTTCCTGCTCATGGGGGCCAACATCCCCGGTGACGAGGCCGCCCTGCGCGCGATCACGGCGGCGCTGACCACCGATCCCGCGCTGCCGCCGCTCATCGCGATCGATCAGGAGGGCGGCGACGTGTCGCGCCTGCCGTGGGACGACTTCCCCTCCGCCCTGACTCTGAAGGGCGCCGCTCCGGAGGCCGTCCAGGACGCCTACGCCGGCCGGGCCGCGCTCGTGCGCCGCGCAGGCATCGGCGTCAACTTCGGGATCGTGGCCGACGAGACGGACGACCCGCGGTCGTTCATCTACCGGCGTGTGCTCGGCACGACGCCCGATGCGGCCGCCGCGAGCGTCGCGGCGGCCGTCCGCGGAGAGGCCGAAGCCGTCGCCTCGACGCTCAAGCACTTTCCGGGCCACGGCGCCACCGAGGCCGATTCGCACGCCACGATCCCGGTCACGCCGATGTCGTACGACCAGTGGCGGCAGAGCGAAGCTGTGCCCTTCGCCGCCGGCATCGCCGAGGACGCGCCGCTGCTGATGTTCGGGCACCTGGCCTACACCGCCGTGGACTCCGCCCCCGCGAGCCTGTCGCCCGAATGGCATCGGATCGCCCGAGAAGAGCTCGGCTTCACCGGCATCGCCGTGACCGACGATCTCGGGATGCTGCAGGCCTCCGGCGACCCGCAGTACGCCGACCCGTCCGCGAACGCCGTCGCCGCGCTCGCCGCGGGCAACGACCTGGTGCTCACCGTCGTCTCCTCCACCCCCGAGACCGCACCGCACATCGTGGATGCGGTGGTCGCCGCCGTCGAGTCGGGCGCGCTGCCGGCGGCCCGCCTGCAGGAGGCCGCGACGCGCGTCACGACGCTGCGGCTGCATCTCGCTGCGCAGGGTCAGGGGCTGCTGCCGTGCCCCGACTGCGCCCCGGTCGGCTGACCCGGACTGCGGCCTTGCCGAGTCAGGCGTCGACGATCGCGAGCAGCCTCGAGCGCAGCGCCTGCCCGCGCTCGGCGAACCCCCGCTGGGCGCGCACGTAGCTCGCCTTGCCCTCGGCAGTCTCGATGCGCACCGGCTCGTAACCCCAGTCCGCGAGGTCGTACGGCGAGGCCTTCATGTCGAGTTCGCGGATGTCGCGCGCGAGCTCGAAGGCATCCAGCAGCAGCTCGCCGGGCACGAGCGGCCCGAGCTTGACCGCCCACTTGTACAGGTCCATCCCTGCGTGCAGACAACCCGGCTGCTCGAGCGCCGCCTGCAGCTCGCGGGTCGGCATCTCGCGATTGCGTGGCACCGCCTCCGGTGTGAAGAAGCGGAACGCATCGAAATGGGTGCAGCGCAGGTCGTGCGCCTCGACGACGGCGTCGGTCCCGTCGCGGCCGAGGCGGAGTGGGACGGGATGCCGGTGCTCGCGCTGCCGGTACACCATGGCCCACTCGTGCAGACCGAAGCAGCCGAAGCCCGGCGCGCGGCCGGCCGTCGCCCGGACGATGCTCCCGACGTTCGCGATCAGCACGCGGCGCTCTTCGCGGAGTGCGGCGGCGTCGACGACGAGCGAGCCGCTGGTCGTGCCGGGCGCGTACCACCGCCACGTGGCCCGGGCGTCGGCAGCGGCATCCTGGAGCTCCACGCCTTCGCCCGGATGCCAGCGGTGCAGGATCGCGGGCTTGTACGAGTAGTACGTGAACAGGAAGTCCTCGACCGGATGAGACTCACGCCGGGCGGCGCGCTCGCGATGCGCGCGAGTGAGCCCGCGTGCGCGCTCGGCATGCACGCGTTCGCGCTCGCGCCACGTCTCGGCGGCGAGCACCGCCGGAGCCGGGGGAGCGATCGTCACCGCTCGAGGATACGCGGGCGGGACCGGGGGACTATGAGAGTCAGTCCTCGGCCGGCTCGATCAGCTCGAGGGAGTTGTTGCGGACGTTGCCCACCGCTTTCGACACGACGTGGTCGTCCAGCGTCTCGGCAAGCGCGGGCGCGGCGTCGATGGCGGCATCGAGCACATCGCGCACGTTGTCGGTCGTGGGGTCGAGCCACGCGTCGGCGTGATCAGGGTCGAGGAACAGCGGCATGCGGTCGTGGATAGACCCCAGGTGTCCGATGGCGTCGCGCGTGAGGATCGTGAAGCTGAGCAGCCAGCGCTCGGGGTCGTCGTCGCCCTTCGTCTTGTCGCGCCACCACTCATACAGCCCGGCGAGGAACAGCGGCTCGCCGTCGGCGGGATGGATGTAGTGGGGCGTCTTGACGCCCTCGACAGTCTTCCACTCGTAGTAGCCCGAGGTCGGCACGACCGCGCGCCGCTTCTCGAGCGCGCCGCGGAACATGGGCTTGTCTTCGAGCTCCTCCGCCCGCGCATTGAACGCGCGGACCCCCATCTTGGTGTCTTTCGCCCACGAGGGCACGAGACCCCAGCGCGCGGACTCCAGACGCCTGGTCGGCGGCTCGGTCTTGGCGGAGTCGAGCACGATCGCCGCGCGGTCGGTGGGCGCGACGTTGTACGAGGGCTCGGGCAGATCATCGCCCTCGACGTCGACGCGCAGCACGCCGACGAGATCGGATCCGGCACTGGCCACCACGAAGCGTCCGCACATGCCGTCAGCCTACGCGCGGGCTCCGACGTGCGCGGTGCGGCGGGTCAGGTCTGGGCGGTGTGCACGACTCCGACGTCTTCGAGCCGCTCCAGCAGCCCGGCGCCGTCGGTGTCGCTCACCCACGGCACCTCGGCGGCGGCGTGGTCGTTGACGGCGGTGCGTCCGCCGGCCAGGACGGCCTCGGCGGGCGAGAGCCGGCGGATGGCGACCGCGACGACCTGGGTCGGGTGCTCGTCGGTGAAGGTCGTGTAGATGGCGTCGTCGTGCTGGCCGTCGTCGCCGATGAGCAGCCACCGCACCTGCGGGAACTCCTGGGCGAGCCGCCGCAGATTCGAGAGCTTGTGCGCCATGCCGCTGCGGAACCACCGGTCGTGCGTCGGGCCCCAGTCGGTCAGGAGCATCGCCCCCGGCGGGAACACATGACGGCCGAGGAACCGCATCAGCGTCGGCGCGATGTTCCAGGCGCCGGTCGAGAGGTACACGAGGGGAGCGCCGGGGTTCTCGCGCACGACGCGCTCCATGAGCACCGCCATGCCGGGCACCGGCTGACGCGCGTGCTCGTCGACCACGAACGAGTTCCAGGCCGCCAGCAGCGGTCGCGGGAGCGCGGTCACCATCACGGTGTCGTCGACGTCGGAGACCACGCCGAAGCGCACGTCGGGCGCGACGATGAACGCGCGGGTCTCGACAGGATCGCCGCCTTCGACCGACATCGTGAACGTCTGCCAGCCGGGATCGAGCTGCGCGGGGATGCGCGTGTCGATCACTCCGCCGCGATCGGCGACGACCTCGTGCGCGACGCCGGCGATCGTGATCGTCACCTGCGCGTACCCGATCGGAACGGCGACGAAGCTGCGCCAGCCGCGGACGCTGGCGTACTCGCCCTCGCCGACGGGCTTCACGGGCGGGACGATCATGACGCGGCCCAGCACCCGAACCCAGTTTGGGGCGCCGTAGCCGGGGAACGGGGTGACGGTGGGCGTCTGGCCGCGACGACGGGCGCGGCGCTCGCGCCACGCGTGGAACCGGTACTCCAGACGCGCGAGCCACAGGACTTTGGCGCGCGCGGAAGACGTGTCGGTTTCGGGCATCCCCTTCAGTCTTTCACGTCCGGCGCCGGCGCTTCGGACGCGCCGTCCGCCGAGGCGTCGTGCTCGAGGTGCTTGCGTTCGCTCCGCTCGATGATCTTCTTCGCGAGGAACACGAGCACGAGGAAGACCACGATGACGGCGACGAAGATGTAGCCCGCGTAGTGCAGCTGATCGGCGAGCTCGCGGTACGTGCCGGCCGCCGCGGCCGCCACGGAGATGTACAGGGTCGACCAGATGACGCAGGCCGGGATCGTCCAGGCGAGGAACCGGCGATACGAGTAGCCGCTCATCCCCACCGTCAGGGGGACGAGGGAATGCAGCACGGGCAGGAACCGCGACAGGAAGATGGCGGGACCGCCGCGCCGTTGCAGATAGCGCTCCGAGCGCTCCCAGTGCTCCTCGCCGATCCGGCGGCCGAGCCGGGAGTGCCGGATCCGCGGGCCCAGGACGCGACCGAGCCAGAATCCGATGCTCTCGCCGGCGATGGCGCCGGCGACCACGGCGATGCCGAGCAGCACCCCTTCCAGCGGCGACGACACGGCAGTCGCCGCCACGATCACGACAGTGTCGCCGGGGATCACGAGACCGATCAGCACACTCGTCTCGAGCATGATCGCGATGCCGGCGAGGATCGTCCTGACCAGTGGATCGACGCTCTGCACGGCGTCGAGGAGCCACGTCAGGAACTCGTTCACGGCACGAGCCTAGAGGCCCTGCGGTCCCTCTAACCTGGGAAGATGTCGGAGCACCTCGTCGCGGTCGACCTGCCGAGGTGGGTCGCCCCGGCAGCCGTCTTCGCCGCGGTCTTCGCCGATGCGCCGCACGCGTTCTGGCTGGATGCCGGGCCGCACGCCGACACCGGGCTCAGCTGGATGGGCGCCGGCGTCCCCGACGATCCGGCGCGCGTGCGTGCGACGGTGGCGGAGCCGCGCACCGACGGGGCATGGAACGGCGGCTGGGTCGGCTGGTCGGGGTACGACGGCGCAGCGTCGCGCGCAGGAGCCCCGGCACGAATCGGCGACGACGACGTCCCCTCACAGCTGTGGCTGCGCGTCGAGCGCATCGTCGTGTTCGACCACGCCCGCCGTCGCGTGACGGTGCACGCCGCCCCCGCGATCGCGCCGGTCCTTGCCGCCGAGATCGCGGACGCGACGGCATCCGCTCCCACCTTCGCGCCGGCGCCGCTCGCCGACCTCGGCACGGCGCGGGCGCGTCATACTCCTCCCGCGTACGCGGCGCTCATCGAGACCTGCCGCGCGGCGATCCGCGACGGCGACGCATATCAGCTGTGCCTGACGACGCGCTTCTCGGTCGAGGCATCCATCGATCCCGTGGCCGTCTACGCGCGCCTGCGCGGTGCGACGCCCTCTCATCACGGCGGGTTCGTGCGATCCGGCGACATCGCGCTGCTCAGCGCGAGCCCCGAGCAGTTCCTCGAGGTGAGCAGGGCGGGCGACGGAGCCGTGGTGCGCACGCGGCCCATCAAGGGCACACGGCCACGCGGGGCCGACGCCGCCGCGGACGCCGCGCTCGCCGCCGAGCTGCGTGCGGACGAGAAGGAGCGCGCCGAGAACGTCATGATCGTCGATCTGATGCGCAACGACCTCTCACGCGTCTGCGTCGCCGGAACCGTCGGCGTGGACGCGCTGCTCGAGGTCGAGACGTATCCGGCCGTGCATCAGCTGGTGAGCACGGTGTCGGGCCGGCTCGAGCCGGGGACGACGGTGGGGGAGCTGCTGGATGCCACGTTCCCCGCCGGTTCGATGACCGGGGCGCCCAAACTGTCGGCGATGACGATCCTCCACGGGCTGGAAGGAGCGCCCCGCGGGGTGTTCGCCGGCTGCTTCGGATGGGTGGGCGACGACGGCGCGCTCGATCTGGCCATGGTCATCCGCTCGATCGTCGTGCATCCTGCCGGCGCCTACGTCGGGGCGGGCGGCGGCATCACGTGGCGCTCGGACGCCGCCGCCGAGGTCGCCGAGGTGGGCATCAAGGCGCGCGGCCCCCTCGCCGCGATCGGCGCGGCGCTTCCGCCGGGCTGGTGACCCGGGCAGTCCGCTAACCTGGAAGATGCGCTGGCCCGCGCGTTCTGCGTCGTGCCCGCCTTCCGGCCTTCCAGGATTGGTACTTCCCCCGTGAGTCAGACCATGTCTACCGACACCACGTCGCCCGCCGAGGGCTACGACGCGTACGCCATCCAGCAGAAGTGGCAGGCGCGCTGGGCCGAGGCCGACCCGTTCCGCGCGGGCGGTGCCGAAGACACCCGGCCCCGCAAGTACGTGCTCGGCATGTTCCCCTACCCCTCCGGCGACCTGCACATGGGGCACGCCGAGAACTACGCCTATGTCGACGTCGTCGCGCGCTTCTGGCGCCACCGCGGCTACAACGTGCTCAACCCGATCGGGTGGGACTCGTTCGGACTCCCCGCCGAGAACGCCGCGATCAAGGGCGGCGCCGGGTCCGACCCGCGCGAGTGGACCTACGCGAACATCGAGCAGCACAAGAAGAGCTTCCGCGAGTACGGTTCGTCATACGACTGGTCGCGCATCCTGCACACCAGCGACCCCGAGTACTACCGGTGGAACCAGTGGCTGTTCCTGCGCCTGCACGAGCGCGGCCTGGCATATCGCAAGGCGAGCCCGGTCAACTGGTGCCCGAACGATCAGACGGTGCTCGCGAACGAGCAGGTCGTCGACGGCCACTGCGAGCGCTGCGGGGCCGAGGTCGTCAAGAAGAACCTGACCCAGTGGTACTTCAAGATCACCGACTACGCCGACCGCCTGCTCGACGACCTGAACCAGCTCGAAGGCTTCTGGCCGCAGAAGGTCCTCCGCATGCAGCGGAACTGGATCGGCCGTTCGGTCGGCGCCGACATCGACTTCGAGATCGAGGGCCGTGCCGACAAGGTGACGGTCTTCTCGACGCGCCCCGACACGCTGCACGGAGCGACCTTCATGGTCGTCGCCCCCGACAGCGACCTGGCCGCCGAGCTCGCCGCGGGCTCGACCGCCGAGGTCCGCATGCGCTTCCAGGACTACCTCGAGAGCGTGCAGCGCGAGAGCGACATCGAGCGCCAGTCGACCGACCGCCCCAAGACCGGCGTGTTCCTGGACCGGTTCGCGGTCAACCCGGTGAACGGCGACCGGCTGCCGATCTGGGCGGCCGACTACGTGCTCGCCGACTACGGCCACGGCGCCGTCATGGCGGTGCCCGCGCACGACCAGCGCGACCTGGACTTCGCCCGGGCGTTCGACCTGCCGGTGAAGGTGGTCGTCGACACGACGGCATCCATCACCGGTGCGATCCCGGTGATCGAGCTGGACGACGAGGGCGTGCCGCTGGACCCGGGCCCGCTCGACTCGCTGGGCGACCTGGACCCCGCCAAGACCGGCATCGCGCTGACGGGCGAGGGCCGCCTGATCAACTCGGGCTCGCTCGACGGACTGTCCAAGCGCAACGCGATCGCGCGCATGATCGAGCAGCTCGAGGCAGCCGGCACCGGCCGCGCCGCGAAGTCGTACCGCCTGCGCGACTGGCTGATCTCGCGCCAGCGCTTCTGGGGCACGCCGATCCCGATGATCCACACGCCGGACGGCCGCATCGTCCCGGTGCCCGAGGACCAGCTCCCGCTCGAACTCCCCGATGCGCGAGGCCTGGATCTGAAGCCGAAGGGGACGTCGCCGCTGGGCGGCGCGACCGAGTGGATGCAGACCACCGACCCCGAGACCGGTGAGCCGGCGCTGCGCGACCCCGACACGATGGACACGTTCGTCGACAGCTCGTGGTACTTCCTGCGCTTCCTGGCGCCCAACGACCCGACCCAGGCGTTCCCGTCGGCCGAGGCCGACCGGTGGGCCCCCGTCGACTCGTACATCGGCGGTGTCGAGCACGCGATCCTGCACCTGCTGTATGCGCGCTTCATCACGAAGGTCCTGTTCGACATGGGCCTGATCGACTTCACCGAGCCGTTCACGAGCCTGATCAACCAGGGCATGGTGCTGCTGGGCGGCTCGAAGATGTCGAAGTCGAAGGGCAACCTGGTCGAGTTCGCCTCGAGCATGGTCGACCCGGGTGCCGACGCGTCGCGCGTGGCGATGGTGTTCGCCGGTCCCGTCGAGGACGACATCAACTGGGAGGACGTGTCGACGACCGGGGCCCAGAAGTTCCTCGCGCGCGCCTGGCGCGTCGCGAACGACGTCACCAGCACGCCCGACGTGGTGTGGGCCGAAGGCGACGAGGCCCTGCGCCGCGTGACGCACCGCCTGCTGGCCGATGCGCCGGGCCTGGTCGAGCAGACCAAGTTCAACGTGGTCGTCGCACGCCTCATGGAGCTCGTCAACGCCACCCGCAAGGTGATCGACTCGGGTGCCGGCCCGGCCGACCCCGCCGTGCGGGAGGCAGCCGAGGTCACCGCGATGGTCCTCGACCTGTTCGCCCCGCACACCGCGGAGGAGATGTGGGAGATCCTCGGCTACGAGGGCTTCGTCGGCCTCGTGCCGTGGCGTACCGCCGACCCCACGCTGCTGGTCGAGGAGCGCGTGACCGCGGTCGTGCAGATCGACGGCAAGGTGCGCGGCACGCTGCAGGTGTCTGCCCGCATCGACGCCGCCGAGCTCGAGCGGCTGGCGCGCGCCGACGAGAAGGTCGTCCGTGCCCTCGGCGACCGTGAGATCGTCCGCGCCGTCGTCCGCCCGCCGAAGGTCGTGAGCTTCAGCACTCGCTGACCGTCCTCCACAGGCCAGTGAGCGGCCGGGGTCTCCACAGAAGCGGAGACCCCGGCCGCTCGCCTGTTGCCGCGCCGCCTAGCGTGGCGACGTGACACGCGGTGAACGCCCTGCGGGCCCGGAAGAGGGTGATGCCGCATCCCCTCGCCGACGGCTCGGCATCGGCGCCGTCGTGATCCTGGTGATCGCCGCGCTCGCCGTCACGGTCGGCATCGGCATCGTGCGGGGCGTCGTGACGCCGACCGAGGAGGTCGTGGTCGAGGCGACCCCGACGGGCATGTCGGCGCGTTCGGCGGATCTCTACGTGCATGTGTCGGGCGCGGTGCGAGCACCCGGGCTCTACGTGCTCCAGGCGGGCTCACGCGTCGTCGACGCGATCGCGGCGGCGGGCGGGTTCTCCGACGACGCGGACCGGGATGCCGTCAACCTCGCCCGCACCGTCGCCGACGGCGAGCAGCTGCCTGTGCCGCGAGCGGGCGAGGCGCCGCCCGGTCCCGCCGGCGCACCCGCCTCGGCGGACGCCCGTGTCGACCTGAACACCGCCGACGCCTCGCAGCTGGAGGAGCTGCCGCGCATCGGACCGGCGCTCGCCGAGCGCATCATCGCGTGGCGCGACGACAACGGCCGCTTCACGAGCGTGGACGACCTGCTGGCCGTGCCCGGCATCGGCGACAAGATGCTCGAATCGCTGCGCGACCTCGTGACGGTGTGACGTGCGGCACTCCCGCGGCCTGCGTCTGGTGCCCGTCGTCGCCGCCGCCTGGGTCACCGCAGCGGTGGCGATCCAGCTGCCGGCGTGGACGGGTGCGCTCTCCCTCGCCCTGTGGACCGCCGTCGCGGTGACGATGTGCGTCGCAGCCTTCCTCGGACGGGGGATGCCCCGCCACGGCGTGCCGGCAGCGCTGCTCCTGCTCGTCGTGTCGCTGGCCGCCGCCGCGGCGGCCGCGTCGCACGTGGCGCTGGCGCAGCCCGCGCGCGCGGAGGTCGCCGCGATGGCGCTGGACGGCGGCCGGGCCGTCGACGTCGTCGCCCGCGTCGTGGGCAAGGTGGAGCGACGTGCCGACGGGTCCCAGGCCTTCGACGCCCGCGCGACGCGGTTCACGACCGGCCCGAATGGCCGGAACGCCGACGTCGAGGTCGTCGTGCGGGTCGCGCCGCAGGACGTCGACATTCCCGACGCGCTCGACGTCGGCTCTGAGGTGGTCGCACGGGGCACGGCGCGGCCCGGGCGTCCGGGGGAGCGGGCAGTGCTCACGGTGTGGGCGTCGCGCGGTGTCGAGGTGACGACCGCGCCGACCGGACCGTCCGCCGTGACGGCCGCGCTCCGGCGGGGTCTCGTTCGCGCGGTCGGGGGCATGCCCGGTGCGGGCGCCGGGCTCGTGCCCGGCCTCGCCGTCGGCGACACCTCGGCGGTCGCTCCCGAGCTCGATGCGGCGATGAAGGCCTCGTCGCTGTCGCACCTCACGGCCGTGTCGGGCGCCAACTGCGCCCTCGTCGTGGGGATCGCCTTCGCCGTGGCCGCGCTGCTCGGCGCGTCGCGCGCCGGGCGCGTGGCCGTCGGCATGGCCGTGCTGATCGGCTTCGTCGTGCTCGTGACACCTGAGCCGAGCGTGATCCGCGCCGCCGCGATGGCCGCCATCGCGATGCTGGCGGTGCTGCTGGGCCGCACCGCGGCCGGCACGGCGGTCCTGTCGCTGTCGGTCGCGGTGCTGCTGATCACGGACCCCTGGCTGGCCGCTTCCCTCGGCTTCACCCTCTCGGTGGCCGCCACCGGTGCGCTGCTGCTGTTCGCGCGGCCCCTCGCGGGCGGACTCGGGCGCAGGATGCCGCGACCGCTCGCGCTCGCGCTGTCGATCCCGCTGGCCGCGCAGCTCGCGTGCGGACCGCTGCTCGTCCTCATCGAGCCGACGATCCCGCTGTACGGCGTCCTGGCCAATCTGCTGGCCGAGCCGGCCGCGCCCGCCGCAACGGTGCTGGGGCTGGCGGCATGCCTGGCGCTGCCCTTCCCCTGGCTGCAGTCCGGTCTCGCCGCGCTCGCGTGGCTGCCGGCGTCATGGATCGCCGCGACGGCGGGCACCGTCTCGACCTTGCCCGCCGAAGCGCTCCCGTGGCTCGAAGGCTGGCCCGGCGCAGCGGCGCTCGCGGTCGTGGGGGCCGCCGTCGGCGCGATCGTCGTGCTCCCGCGGCGCGGCGGCCGGTGGCGTCTCGTCGCGCGCGCGGGGTCGGTCACTCTCGTCGCCGCGCTGGCAGGAGTGGCGCTCGGCTCGACCGCGCTCACCACGGTCGCCGGCAGGTGGACCCTCCCGTCGCAGTGGAGCGTCCTCGCCTGCGACGTCGGGCAGGGGGATGCCGTCCTGCTGCGCTCCGCCGGAGCGGTGGCCCTCGTCGACACCGGGCCGGACCCCGCCCCGCTCACTGCGTGCCTCGACCGCGTCGGGGTGTCGCGGATCGACCTCCTCGTCCTCACACACTCTGATCTCGACCACATCGGCGGGGTGGCAGCGGTGACCGGGCGGGTCGACACTGTGCTGCACGGCCCCGACGACGCGCCGGGGCGCACGGCGGTGCAGCGGCTCACCGCAGCCGGAGCGCACGAGCTGGCGGCCTCCACCGGCATGTCGGGAGCGCTGGGCGATGCCCGATGGCGTGTGCTGTGGCCGCGTGCGGACGATCGCGCGTTCCCGGTCGGCAACGACGCGAGCGTCGTCCTCGACGTCCGGGGCGGCGGCATCCCACCCACGCTGCTGCTGGGCGACCTGTCGGCATCGCCGCAACGCTCCCTGACGGCGAGCGGGGCACTGGACCCGCCGTACGCGGTCCTCAAGGTCGCCCATCACGGCAGCGCGGATCAGGATGCCGGACTCTACGCCGCGTCACGGCCCGGCGTGGCGCTGGTCACGGTCGGCGTCGACAACGACTACGGGCATCCGCGCGACGAGACGCTCGCCGTGCTCGACGATGTCGGGGCACGCATCGCCCGCACCGACCAGGACGGCATCATCGCGCTGTGGGCCGGCGGCGCCGGCGTGGTCGTGTGGCGCGAGCACGGCGGATGACCCGCCGGAGCGCAGCCGATGTCGGCGTCGTCGGTAGGCTGGAGACATGGCCTCATCCGCGCGTCGACCCGCCGCCAAGGCTCCGCGCAGCGCCATCCCGCAGCTCTCGTGGCGCACGCCGCAGCCGGCTCCGGTGGTCCTGGTGTCGGGTCCGGAAGAGGTGTGCGCCGAGCGTGCCATCGCGGGCGTGCGCGACTACCTGCGCGCCGAGGACCCCACGCTCGAGGTCACCGACATCCGTGCCGATGACTACGCCGCCGGTACGCTGCTGTCGGTCGCCTCGCCGTCGCTGTTCGGCGAACCGAGGCTGGTCCGCGTGAGCGGCGTCGAGAAGTGCTCCGACACATTCCTGGCGGAGGCGGTCTCGTACCTCGCCACGCCCCAGGACGGCGCGACGGTGGTGCTGCGTCACACCGGCGCGAGCGTCCGCGGCAAGAAGCTGCTCGACGCGATCCGGGCCGGTCAGGGCTCCGGAGTCGAGATCGCGTGTCCCGCGATCAAGCGCGACTCCGACCGCTACGACTTCGCCGCCGGTGAGTTCCAGGCCGCCAAGAAGCGGATCGCGCCGCCTGCGCTGCGCGCACTGGTCTCGGCGTTCAGCGACGATCTCACCGAGCTCGCCGCCGCCTGTCAGCAGCTGATCGCCGATGTGCCGGGCGACGTCACCGAGCAGGTGGTCGAGCGCTACTACGGCGGCCGTGTCGAGACGTCCGCGTTCACGGTGGCCGACACCGCCATCGCCGGCCGCTATGGCGAGGCGCTCATCGCCCTGCGGCACGCTCTGGCCTCCGGGGCGGATCCGGTGCCCCTGGTCGCCGCTGTCGCCATGAAGCTGCGCTCGATGGCACGGGTCGCCGGCACCCGCGAGTCCTCGGCGGCCCTCGCTGCGCGCCTGGGCATGAAGGACTGGCAGATCGACCGCGCCCGCCGCGACCTCGTCGGCTGGAACGAAGAGAGCCTCGGCCGCGCGATCCAGGCGACCGCGCGAGCGGATGCCGAGGTCAAGGGCGGCTCGCGCGACGCCGTGTTCGCGCTCGAGCGGATGATCACCGTGATCGCCACCCGCGCGCCGTACGGCGCCTGACCCGCCGGGCGCCCGCGGTACGCGAAAGGCCCGCCCCTTGCGGGACGGGCCTTTTCAGCTCGTGTGAGCGGCGCGGCGTCAGAGCGCAGCGACCTGCTTCGCGATCGCCGACTTGCGGTTCGCAGCCTGGTTCTGGTGGATGACGCCCTTGCTGACGGCCTTGTCGAGCTTCTTCGACGCGGTCTTCAGCGCCTTCTCGGCGGTGGCCTTGTCGCCCGAAGCGATGGCCTCGCGGGTGCGGCGCACCTCGGTCTTCAGCTCGCTCTTGACGGCCTTGTTGCGCTCGCGAGCCTTCTCGTTGGTCTTGTTGCGCTTGATCTGCGACTTGATGTTCGCCACGTGTCGACGTTCTTTCGTTCGGAGGTGAATCGGTTGGAAAATGCCGTTCGGCGAGAGAGGGCGCCTCGCGGCGGTCGTGAGGGACGAACCCACACGCAAGCCAAACAAGGATTCTATCAGGTCTGTTCGAGAGTCGTGATCGCCAGGCCCAGCACCGCGTTGAAGACCCGCGGGCGCATCGCCGTGACGAGATGACTGGTGCGCGGGACGACGATGAGCTCGGCATCCTTCGCGACGTTCAGGAACAGCTTCTCATTGACGCGCAGCTGGTCGTACTGGCCGTTGACGAACCAGAGCGGCACGTCGATGCGATGCAGCGCCGCGAGCAGATCGAGCACCGACAGGCTTCGCAGCGCGGTGTCCTGCGTATCGAACGCGTAGCCGCCCGCGCCGAAGTCGGCGCGCGTCTCGGCGGGGAGCGTACGGTCGAGCACCTGGTCTGTCAGCCACATGCCGCGGTCGGGGAGCGAGTCGAAACCGCGGGCGAGCATGCGGTAGGTCGCCAGCCCCACGCCACGCGGGATGGCGGTGCACGATGCCGCGATGAACGCGTCGACGGGCGGACGGCCTTCACGCCCGACGTAGTCGATCGAGAGCAGGCCGCCCATGGAGTGCCCGACGAGCAGGACGGGACCTCGGGCCGCGGCATCCGTCACCGCATCGTCGATCGTCGCGAACGCCGCGTCCAGCGTGAACGTCTCGGCCATGCGCGAGCCGTGCCCGGGAAGATCGACCGCGACGACGGGGTCGCCCCGGCGCTGCAGGTACTCCACCTGGGCCCGCCACATGGTCGCGGACGTCCGGATGCCGTGCACGAGCACGACCTGAACCGCCATGCAGACAGGCTAGTCACCTCGCACGCAGGGTCCCGGCATCCGGCACCCGTACAATCGTCTGGACATGTCACCCCGTGCCCTGAAGCCTCTCGAGCCGTCTGCGACCCCTCCTGAGCTGATCCGCAACTTCTGCATCATCGCCCACATCGACCACGGCAAGTCCACGCTGGCCGACCGCATGCTGCAGATCACCGGCGTGGTCGCCGAGCGCGACATGCGCGCCCAGTACCTCGACCGCATGGACATCGAGCGCGAGCGCGGCATCACGATCAAGTCGCAGGCCGTGCGCATGCCGTGGGCCACCGCCGACGGCACGTTCGCGCTCAACATGATCGACACGCCGGGTCACGTCGACTTCACCTACGAGGTCAGCCGGTCGCTCGCCGCGTGCGAAGGCGCGATCCTGCTCGTCGACGCCGCCCAGGGCATCGAGGCGCAGACGCTCGCGAACCTGTACCTCGCACTCGAGAACGATCTGCACATCATCCCGGTGCTCAACAAGATCGATCTGCCCGCCGCCGACCCCGAGAAGTTCGCCGCCGAGCTCGCGAACCTCATCGGCGGCTCGCCCGACGACGTCCTGCGCGTGTCGGGCAAGACCGGCATGGGCGTCGAGACGCTGCTGGACCGCATCGTCGAGCAGATCCCCGCCCCGAAGGGGAACGCGGACGCCCCCGCCCGGGCGATGATCTTCGACTCGGTGTACGACTCGTACCGCGGCGTCGTGACGTACGTCCGCATGGTCGACGGCAAGCTGGAGCCGCGCGAGCGCATCCAGATGATGTCGACAAAGGCGACGCACGACCTGCTCGAGATCGGCGTGTCCAGCCCCGAGCCGATCCCCTCCAAGGGCCTCGGCGTCGGCGAGGTCGGGTACCTGATCACCGGCGTGAAGGACGTGCGCCAGTCGAAGGTGGGCGACACGATCACCAACGCCCGCAAGCCCGCCACCGACGCCCTCGCCGGCTACACCGACCCGAAGCCGATGGTGTTCTCGGGCATCTACCCGATCGACGGCAGCGACTACGGCGACCTCCGCGAGGCGCTCGACAAGCTGAAGCTCTCGGACGCGTCGCTGCAGTATGAGCCCGAGACCTCGGTCGCGCTCGGCTTCGGCTTCCGCTGCGGCTTCCTGGGCCTGCTGCATCTCGAGATCATCACCGAGCGGCTGGCGCGCGAGTTCGACCTCGACCTCATCACCACGGCGCCGTCGGTGGTCTACGAGGTCCTGACCGACACCGGCGAGCACGTGACCGTCACGAACCCCAGCGAGTACCCCGACGGCCGTGTGGCCTCGGTGTCCGAGCCCATGGTGAAGGCGGCGATCCTGCTGCCGAAGGACTACGTCGGCACGGTCATGGAGCTGTGCCAGTCGCGCCGCGGTCAGCTGCTGGGCATGGAGTACTTCAACGAGGAGCGCGTCGAGCTCCGCTACAACATGCCGCTCGGCGAGATCGTGTTCGACTTCTTCGATCAGCTGAAGTCGCGCACCCAGGGCTACGCGAGCCTGGACTACGAGCCTTCGGGCAGCCAGGAATCCGATCTCGTGAAGGTCGACATCCTGCTGCAGGGCGACAAGGTCGACGCGTTCAGCTCGATCGTGCACCGCGAGAAGGCGTACGCGTACGGCACGATGATGACCGAACGGCTGCGGAAGCTCATCCCTCGCCAGCAGTTCGAGGTCCCGATCCAGGCCGCGATCGGCGCCCGCATCATCGCGCGCGAGAACATCCGCGCGATGCGCAAGGACGTCCTCGCGAAGTGCTACGGCGGTGACATCACGCGTAAGCGCAAGCTGCTGGAGAAGCAGAAGGAAGGCAAGAAGCGCATGAAGATGGTCGGACGCGTGGAGGTCCCGCAGGAGGCGTTCATCGCCGCCCTGTCGGGTGACGTCGAAGGGAAAGCCTCCAAGTAGGCTGGTCCGCATGCGTCGAGGAACCTTCCGTGACGACACCGTCGACTACGCCGCCGTCGGGGCGACGCAGGCGCCGGATCTGATGCAGTATCCGCCGGAGCGCAGCATCCCGGCGGAGGAGTCGTGGCGCATCGGCAGCGGCGAGACCCGCTTCCGTGCCGCCTCCGAGGCGCTGATGTCGTGGACCGCCCAGCGCGGCGCCGGGCTCGTCGTCAAGGACGTGCGCCCGGCATCGGGCCCGATGTACTCCGGCGTCAGCTTCGATGCCGAAGGCAACCCGATCGCGCCGAGCCGCTCCGAACCCGAGCAGCGCTTCGACGCCGACGGCACGCCGTTCGTGAGCGCCGGTGCCACCGTGCTTCTGGACGGCCGCGTCAGCGGCCTCAAGGCCGACGCCGAGCTGCGCGTCATCTTCGCCGTCGAAGAGGCCCGCCGTGTGGGATTCGCCCTCGGCACCGTGGGCGACTCGGTCGTCAGCGGCGAGGAGTCCTTCATGCTCGAGTGGTACGACAACGACGAGGTGTGGTTCACGGTGCGCGCGTTCGACGCGCCGCACGCGTTCTTCTACAAGCTGCTGCCGGGCCTCACCAAGCGCCGCCGCCGCGAGCTGTTCACGCGCTACCTGCGCGCGATCTCGCCGCTGTACTCGACGCCCGCGTGAACGCGGGACGCTGATGGGCTCCGCACTGCCGCTGGGGGACCCGGTTCCGACGGACGGAGCCCTGCCTGACGGCGTCCGCATCGATCCCGCCGCGCCGTTCAGCGTCTACCTGCACGTGCCGTTCTGCCGGGTGCGATGCGGGTACTGCGACTTCAACACGTACACCTCGTCCGAGTTGCGCGGTGCGCGCCAGGACCAGTACGCCGACACCCTGCTGCAGGAGGTCGGACTGGCGACCACGGTGCTCACGGCCGCAGGCGGCGTGCGTCCCGCCTCGACGGTGTTCTTCGGCGGCGGCACGCCGACGCTGCTGCCCCCAGGCGACCTGGCGCGGATGCTCGACGGGGTGCGCGACGCGTTCGGGCTCGTCGACGGCGCCGAGGTGACGGTCGAGGCGAATCCCGACACCGTCTCGCCGGCCGTCGCGGCCGAGCTGGCGGCGGCCGGCGTCACGCGCCTGTCGATCGGCATGCAGTCGGCCGTCCCGCACGTGCTGGCCGCGCTGGACCGCACGCACGATCCCGAGAACGTGCGCACCGCCGTCGCCGCGGCCCGCGAGGCAGGCCTCGACGTGAGCGTCGACCTGATCTACGGCGCGCCGGGCGAGTCCCTGGACGACTGGCGCGCGTCGCTCGAGGCGGCGATCTCACTGGAGCCGGACCACATCTCGGCGTACGCGCTCATCATCGAGGACGGCACGAAGCTCGCGCGGCAGATCCGCCGCGGCGAAGTGCCGGCGCCCGACGACGATCTGCAGGCCGACATGTACGAGCTCGCCGACGATCTGCTCGTCGGCGCCGGCTTCGACTGGTACGAGGTGTCGAACTGGGCGCGGGGCGGGGCCCACCGATCGCGCCACAACCTCGCGTACTGGACCGGGGCGGACTGGTGGGGCTTCGGCCCCGGCGCCCACAGCCACGTCGCCGGGGTGCGGTTCTGGAACGTCAAGCACCCCGCCGCGTACGCGCAACGGCTCGCGATGGGGGAGTCGCCGGGTGCGGGGCGGGAGATCCCGGATGCCTCGGCCCGGGCGCTGGAGGGCGTGCTTCTGCGCACGCGCATCCGCGAGGGCCTCGAGGTGTCCGAGCTGCTCGGCGAGGGCCGCCACGCCGTCGCCGCGCTCATCGCGGACGGGCTGATCGAGGGCGCGGACGCCGTTCGCGGGCGCATCGTGCTGACCCGGCGGGGCCGGCTGCTGGCGGATGCCGTCGTGCGCGCGCTCACCGACTGACGCCGTCGGCCGGCCGGCCTCCCGAACCGGGCCCAGACTCGCGCGTCCGGCTCGGCGAACGCGCGAGGCCGATCGGATAGAATTGGCACTCAAGACATGCGAGTGCCAGGTGCATGGCGTCCACGGTGTGGCGAGGAGGCGGGATGGTCAGCGAACGAGGTCTGCAGGTGCTGCGGGCGATCGTGCAGGACTACGTCGACACGCGCGAGCCGGTCGGCAGCAAGGCGATCGTCGAGCGCCACGCGTTCGGTGTGTCGGCGGCCACGATCCGCAACGACATGGCGCTGCTGGAGGACGAGGACCTGATCGTCGCCCCGCACACGTCCTCAGGCCGCGTGCCCACCGACAAGGGGTACCGTGTCTTCGTCGACCACCTCGCCGAGCTGCGCCCGCTCAGCACCGGTCAGCGGGCGGCCATCGCCTCGTTCCTCGACGGCTCCGGCGACCTCGATGACGTCCTGGTGCGCACGGTGCGGGCGCTCACGCAGCTGACCGGCCAGGTCGCCATCGTGCAGTACCCCTCGTTCGCGCGCGCCCACGTGACCCACGTCGAGCTCGTGCAGCTCGGCGGCGGACGCATGCTCGTCATCGTCGTGACCGACACCGGGCGCGTGTCGCAGCGGCTCACGTTCGTCGGCGACGAGTTCGACGAGGCCGACCTCGCCCGCATCCGCGCCGAGCTGGGCACGCTCCTGGTCGGTCGCCCGGTCCGCGACGGGCTGCAGCGCATCGCCGACCGGCTGGCCGCGCCGCCCGCGCAGGCCCCGGCGCACGTGCGCGCGACCGACGAGATCGTGCGCGCGGTCGCCGAAGAGCTCGAGGAGTTCCGGCAGGACAAGCTGGTGATGGCCGGCAGCGCCAACCTCGCACGACGCGAGGCCGACTTCCGCGGCAGCATCTATCCGCTGCTGGAGGCCATCGAGGAGCAGGTGACGCTGCTGCGCCTCATGGGCGAGATGGTCGCGGACGAACAGGGCCTGGCCGCGAGCATCGGCCGCGAGAACGAGCCGTTCGGCCTGGCCGAAGCATCCGTCGTCACCAGCGACTACGACGCGACCGGCGCCCGCGCCCGCATCGGCGTGCTGGGGCCGACGCGCATGGACTATCCCACGAACCTCGCGGCGGTCCGTGCCGTCGCGCGCTATCTCACGCGCATGCTCGAGCAGGACGACACCTCCCGCTGACACCGGCGCGCAACACGATTTCCGCGGCGAGGCCGCGGCAGGAAGGCGAAAGTGGCTGACCACTACGAGGTCCTCGGCGTCTCACGCGACGCCACCCCCGACGAGATCAAGAAGGCATACCGGCGCCTTGCGCGCCAGCTGCACCCGGACGTGAATCCGGGCGAAGAGGCATCGGAGCGGTTCAAGCTCGTGACGCACGCGTACGACGTCCTGAGCGACCCCGATCAGCGCGCGCGATACGACATGGGCGGCGGCGACTCGCCGTTCGGCGGCAGCGCCGGCGGGTTCGGCGGCTTCGGCGACATCTTCGAGACCTTCTTCGGTGGTACGGGCGGCGCGCGCGGCGGACGGCCGCGGTCGCGCCGCGAGCGCGGGCAGGACGCCCTCGTCCGCGTGACGCTCGAGCTCGGCGACGTCGTGTTCGGCGTCCACCGCGACATCGAGGTCGACACCGCCGTGATCTGCGAGACCTGTGACGGCTCGTGCTGCCAGCCGGGCACGACGCCCGTCACCTGCGACATCTGCCACGGCACCGGTCACGTGCAGCGCCAGGTGCGCAGCCTGCTGGGCAACGTCGTCACCACCCAGCCGTGCAACGTCTGCCAGGGCTACGGCACGACGATCCCGTACCCGTGCGCGACGTGCCAGGGACAGGGCCGCGTGCGCTCGCGCCGCACCGTGTCGCTCGACATCCCCGCCGGCGTCGAGACCGGCCTGCGCCTGCAGCTGCCCGGTTCGGGCGAGGTCGGCCCGGCCGGCGGGCCCAACGGCGACCTGTACATCGAGGTCACCGTCACGCCGCACGACGTGTTCAGCCGCGACGGCGACGACCTGCTCGCGACGCTCGAGGTGTCGATGCCCGACGCGATCCTCGGCACGACGACCACGATCGAGTCGCTCGACGGGCCGGTGGACCTCGAGGTCCGTCCGGGGGTGCAGGCCGGCGACATCCTCACGATCAAGGGCCGCGGCATCACGCCGCTGCGCGGCTCGCAGCGCGGCGACCTCAAGGTCGGCGTACACGTCGTGACCCCGACGCGCCTGGATCACAAGGAGCGCGCCCTCATCGAGGACTTCGCCAAGCGCACCAAGGCGCCCGGTCCCAAGCTCGCCGAGTTCCACCAGGGGCTGTTCGCCAAGCTGCGCGACCGGTTCCGGAACGGCTGACCCATGGCGCTGCACTTCCTCATCGACGAACGCCTCACGGCCGGCCCCGGCGACGAGGTGACCCTCACCGGCGCCGAGGCGCATCATGCCGCCACCGTGCGGCGCGTGCGCGTCGGCGAGGAGGTCACGCTCGGCGACGGCCGCGGCGCCTGGCTGACGGGGCGTGTCGCGTCCGTCGCGCCGCGCGAGGTGGTCGTCGCCGTCGAGCAGCGAAGGGATGCCGCGGCGCCGAGCCCGCGCGTCGTCCTGGTGCAGGCGCTGGCCAAGGGCGACCGCGACGAGCTCGCGGTGCAGGCCGCGACCGAGCTCGGAATCGACGAGATCGTGCCGTGGCAGGCGTCGCGCAGTGTCTCGCGGTGGGATGCGGTCAAGGCCGCCAAGGGCCGCACGCGATGGGCGACGATCGCCCGCGAGGCCGCCAAGCAGGCGCATCGCGCGTGGCTGCCCGAGATCGCGGACGTCGCCACCACGAAGGTGCTCGCGCAGCGGGCCGCGGCATCCCGGATCCTCGTCCTCGAGCCGACCGCCGCCGACGCGCTCAGCGCGATCGACCTCGACTCCGCCGACGAGAGCGATGTCGTGCTGGTCGTGGGGCCGGAAGGCGGGATCGCGCCGGACGAGCTGGATCTGCTGGCGGCCGCCGGCGCCCGGCTCGTGCGGCTGGGCGACACCGTGCTGCGCACCTCGACGGCCGGGCCCGCCGCCCTCGCCGTGGTCAGCACGCGACTCGGCCGCTGGTGAGCGGCGGCTGACCATGCCGATCGGGCCGGGCGCGGGGCCGCGTCGCTAGACTTGGCGCATGAGCGAACCCTCGGTCTTCACCCGCATTCTGAACGGCGAGATCCCGGCCGAAGTCGTCGGAGAGACCGAGAACGCGGTGGCGATCAAAGACATCGCTCCCAAGGCTCCCGTGCACGTCGTGGTCTTCCCTCGCACGCAGGAGTACCGCAACGTCGTCGAGCTCGCGGCCGCCGACCCGGCACTCATGACCGAGGTCGTCGGCCTCGCCCACACCGTCGCCGCCGAGCTGTCGGACGGCGACTTCCGTCTCGTATTCAACACCGGCCCCCACGCGGGCCAGACCGTCTTCCACGTGCACGCGCACGTGCTGGCAGGCGGACTCGATGAGAAGAGCCTCGGTGCCTGATCACCCCTCTGACAACTCCGTGACCGACCGGGTCTACGCCGACGGCGTGGCGATGGTGCAGCTGCTCGGACCGCAGGACCGGCTGCTGCGCGTCGTCGAGAAGGAGCACCCCGGCGTCGACGTGCACGTGCGCGGCAACGAGATCACCCTCTCGGGGGATGCCGAGGCCGTCGCCGCCGCACGGTCGCTGGTCGACGAGCTCCTGGCCATGACGCGCGCAGGCCACGCACTCGGCGAGTCCGATGTGACCTCGTCCAACCGCATCCTGCGCAACGCCGCCGCGTCCGGCGGTCCGCGGCCGTCCGAAGTGCTGGGCGAGGCGATCCTCTCGTCGCGCGGACGCGTGATCCGCCCGAAGACGCTCGGGCAGAAGGCCTACGTCGACGCGATCGAGGATCACACGATCGTGTTCGGCATCGGCCCCGCGGGAACAGGCAAGACCTATCTGGCGATGGCGAAGGCCGTGCAGGCGCTGCAGCGCAAAGAGGTCGAGCGCATCATCCTGACGCGTCCGGCCGTCGAGGCGGGGGAGCGGCTGGGGTTCCTGCCCGGCACGCTCACCGACAAGATCGACCCCTACCTGCGCCCGCTGTACGACGCGCTCAACGAGATGATGGATCCCGAGATCGTCCCCAAGCTCATGGCGACGGGCACGATCGAGGTCGCGCCGCTCGCGTACATGCGCGGCCGCACGCTCAACAACTCGTTCGTCGTGCTCGATGAGGCGCAGAACACCACGCCCGAGCAGATGAAGATGTTCCTCACCCGCCTCGGGTTCGGCACGCAGATGGTCGTCACCGGCGACATCACGCAGGTCGACCTGCCGCAGGGTGCGTCAGGGCTCCGGCTGGTGACGCGCGTGCTGAAGGACATCGACGACATCCACTTCGCGTACCTCACGAGCGACGACGTCGTGCGTCACAGCCTCGTGGGCCGCATCGTCGACGCCTACAGCGAGTACGACGAGCTGCGCCTGGCCGCCCGCCGCGAGCGGGACGAGGCATCCGAATTCGCCAACCGCGCCGAGCGGCGCTCGGGGATGCCGCGCTCCGGCGGCCCCCGTGACCACCTTCCGAAGCGAGGACGCTCATGACCATCGAGATCGGCAACGAGTCCGGGATCGCCGTCGACGAGACGGTGCTGCTGCGTCTGATGGAGCACAACCTCGCGGAGCTGCACGTCAGCCCCGATGCCGACGTAGCGATCCTCCTCGTCGACGAGGGCGCCATGGAGGCGCTGCACGTGCAGTGGATGGACGAGCCCGGCCCGACCGATGTGCTCAGCTTCCCGATGGACGAGCTGCGTCCCGGCACCGAGGACATGCCCACGCCCGCCGGCCTGCTCGGCGACATCGTGCTGTGCCCTCAGGTCGCCGAGACGCAGGCCGTCGCAGCGAAGCACTCGACGCTGGACGAGCTGATCCTGCTGACGACGCACGGTCTGCTGCACCTCCTCGGCTTCGACCACGCCGAGCCCGAAGAGGAGCGTGAGATGTTCGGCCTGCAGCGCGAGCTCATCGCGTCGTTCCAGGCGTCCGAACGCCGACGACCCCGCGCATGACCGCTGCGCTCCTCCTCGTCGCCGCAGCGCTCCTGCTCGCGTTCGGCGCCCTCATGGTCGCTATCGACGCGGCGCTGGGCGTCACCTCGCGTGCCGACCTCGCCGAACTCGGTGCCGGCGGCGGCAATGCGAAGGCGCTGCAGCGCATCGCGGCCGATCCCGAGGCGCACAGCAACGCGGTGCTGTTCATCCGCGTCCTCGCCGAGACGACGGCCGCCGTGCTCGTCACCGTCGCCTTCACGCTGCTGTTCTCGAACATCTGGTGGGCGATGCTCGCCGCCGCGGTGCTCATGACCGGCGTGTCGTACGTCGTGGTCGGCGCGAGCCCGCGCACCGTCGGACGCCTGCACGCCAAGGGGCTGCTGCGCAGCGCGGCACCGGTGATCCGCGGTGTGCGCATCATCCTCGGGCCGCTCGCGCACGGTCTCGTGGCACTGGGAACCCGCATCACGCCGGGCGCATCGCGGGGCTCGTCGTTCGCGTCCGAGGAGCAGCTGCTCAGCATCATCGACGAGGCGGCCGAGAACGAGCTCATCGAGCAGGACGACCGCGAGCTCATCCACTCCGTGTTCGACTTCACCGACACCTTCGTGCGCGCGGTGATGGTCCCGCGCACCGACATGGTGACGGTGGATGCCTCGACCTCGACCCGCGAGGCGATGACGATCTTCCTGGAGAAGGGCGTGTCGCGCGTCCCGATCGTCGACGACGACGCCGACGACGTCGTCGGCGTGCTGTATCTCAAGGACCTCGTGCAGTTCGGGTTCCGCGACGAGACCGGCTGGCGGGATGCCCCGATCGCCCGCATCGCGCGGCCCGCGGTCTTCGTGCCCGAGTCGATGAAGGCCGAGACGCTGCTGCAGCAGATGAAGCGGGACGCGGTGCACGTGTGCCTCGTCGTGGACGAGTACGGCGGGGTGTCGGGGCTCGTCACGCTCGAGGACCTCATCGAGGAGCTCGTCGGCGACATCTCCGACGAGTACGACCCGCGCGCCGAAGAGGTCACCGAGCTGGAGCCTGGTCACTACCGGGTGAGCGCCCGCCTCGGGCTCGACGAGGTCGGAGACCTGTTCGGCCTGGACCTCGAGGACGAGGACGTCGACTCGATCGGCGGACTGCTCGGCAAGGCGCTGGGCCGCGTGCCGCAGCCCGGCGCGACCGCCGAGTACGCCGGTCTGGTCCTCACCGGCGGTGCGTCGCGCGGCCGCGGGCGCGGCATCTCGACGGTGTTCGTCGAGCGCGGCGATCCCGCCACCGATATCGGCCGTCCGCCTCGCACCGGCGAGATCCGCATCGTGAACCCGCGCACCGGCGAGATCCGGCTGCCGAAGAAGGAGGAGACGCCATGAGCGAGTCCCCGTCCACCCCCGAGACCGACGCGGCCGCAGAGGGGCGTTCCGGCTTCGTCACATTCGTCGGCCGCCCCAACGTGGGCAAGTCGACGCTGACGAACGCGCTGGTCGGCGAGAAGGTCGCCATCACGAGCGACAAGCCTCAGACGACGCGCCGCGCGATCCGCGGCATCCTGAACCGGCCGGGCGGGCAGCTCGTGATCGTCGACACGCCGGGACTCCACAAGCCGCGGACGCTGCTCGGTCAGCGTCTCAACGATCTCGTCGAGCAGGTGCTGGGCGACGTCGACGTGATCGGGTTCTGCGTCCCGGCGACGGAGAAGGTGGGCCCCGGCGATCGTCGCATCGCGGAGTCGCTGAACGGCTACGGCCGGGCCAAGAAGGTGGCGATCGTCACCAAGACGGACGCGGCCTCGCGCGACCAGATCACCGAGCGCCTCATGGAGGTCGACAGCCTGCGCGAGGACTGGGCCGCGGTGATCCCGTTGTCGGCGCTCACGCGCGACCAGCTCGACGTGCTGAGCGACGAGCTGCTCTCGCTGATGCCCGTGGGACCGGCGCTGTACCCCGACGATGTCGTGACCGACGAATCGACCGAGGACCGGATCGCCGAGATCATCCGCGAGGCCGCGCTCGAGGGCGTGCGCGACGAGCTGCCGCACTCGATCGCCGTCACGATCGACGACGTCGCCGAACGCGAGGAGGGCGGGCTGACCGACGTCTACGCGAACATCGTCGTCGAGCGCGACAGCCAGAAGGCGATCATCATCGGACACAAGGGATCCCGCCTTCGGGATGTCGGCACGCGTGCCCGTGCCCAGATCGAGCCGCTGCTGGGCACGAAGGTGTTCCTGAAGCTGCACGTGCGGGTCGCCAAGGAGTGGCAGCGCGATCCCAAGCAGCTCGGCCGGCTCGGGTTCTGACCCGGCTCAGCCGTCCATGTCGCGCAGGGCCGAGCGGATCACGACGAGCCCCTCGCCGTACTCGGCGTCGGCGGCGTGCTGCCACGTGCCGTCGTCCCACACCACGTCGATCCACAGCCACCCGTCCTGCGGCGTCGACCCGAGGTAGGAGTCGCCCAGGCGATCCGGCAGCTCGTCCTGGATGCCGGCGAGCGTCGCGTCATCGCCCTTCCCCGGCTCCCCGCCGGTCGGATCGGGCAGCGCGATCGGGTCGTACAGAGCGAGCATCACGGGCTGCTGGGCGGCGGTGAACGTGTCGCCGTCGTATGTGCCGCGCACGGCATACGCGCCCCACGTCGTGTCGCCGGAAGCCTCGAATCCTTCGACGCCCTCCCACGTCCACCCGTCGAGCGGGATGCCGGCGGGGCCGCACTGCGGCGGATACGACTCCGCGATCGCCCCGATGCACAGCTGCACGTCGCCGCCGGCGTCCAGGACGGTGCCGACGGCTGCCACCTCGCCGTCCGGCGGCACGGGTGTGACGGCGCCCAGCGGCGCGGCCGACCCGCCCGAACCGGGGGTCGCGGTGGCACAGGCGGTCGCGGCGAACAGGACGAGGGCGCCGGCGGCGACGATGCCGAGCGGCCGGGAGAGGCGTCTCATACCCCATACGTGTCGGCGCGGCCACGATCGTCTCGGAGCGGCGGCTGCGGCATCCGCTCGTCGTCCCGGTTCGCGCTCACGCCGATCACGGGTGTAGCCTGAGGCCATGCGCTTCGGTGGGCTCCTTCTTCTTAGCCGCCGCGACGAGACCTCGTTCTAGGGCCTTCCTCGTCGCGGAGCTTTTCGTTGGCCCGCATCATCAGGCATCGCCCGCCCCCTCGCGGCGGCGACAACGAAGAGAAGCGACGACATCATGAAGAACACCCAGAAGCCCTCGGCCATGCCCGTCCACAAGTACCGGCCGTTCCACGAGCAGATCCGGGTGGATCTGCCTGACCGCACCTGGCCCGACCAGCGCATCACCGTCGCGCCTCGCTGGTGCGCCGTCGACCTGCGTGACGGAAACCAGGCGCTCATCGATCCGATGAGCCCCGAGCGCAAGCGCATCATGTTCGACCTGCTCGTGAAGATGGGCTACAAGGAGATCGAGGTCGGCTTCCCGTCGGCGAGCCAGACGGACTTCGACTTCGTGCGCCAGCTGATCGAAGAGGGACTGATCCCCGACGACGTCACCATCCAGGTGCTGACGCAGGCGCGCGAGCACCTGATCGAGCGCACCTACGAGGCGATCGCCGGCGCCAAGCAGGCGATCGTGCACCTGTACAACTCGACGAGCGTGCTGCAGCGCGAGGTCGTCTTCCGCACCGACGAGCAGGGCATCATCGACATCGCCCTCGAGGGCGCGCGGCTGTGCCGCGAGTTCGAGAAGCGCATCCCCGGGACCCAGGTCTTCTACGAGTACTCGCCCGAGAGCTACACCGGCACCGAGCTCGAGTTCGCGCTGGACGTGTGCAACCAGGTCATCGAGATCTTCGAGCCGACGTCCGAGCGCAAGGTCATCATCAACCTGCCCGCGACGGTCGAGATGGCCACGCCCAACGTCTACGCCGACTCGATCGAGTGGATGAGCCGTCGCCTGGCCCACCGCGAGAACGTCATCCTGTCGCTGCACCCGCACAACGATCGCGGCACCGCGATCGCGGCGGCCGAGCTCGGCTACATGGCCGGCGCCGACCGCATCGAGGGGTGCCTGTTCGGCAACGGCGAGCGCACCGGCAATGTCGACCTCGTCGCCCTGGGCATCAACCTGCTGACGCAGGGCATCGACCCGCAGATCGACTTCAGCGACGTCGACCAGGTCAAGCGCACCGTCGAGTACTGCAACCAGCTGCCAGTGCACGAACGCAGCCCGTGGGCGGGCGACCTCGTGTTCACCGCTTTCAGCGGATCGCACCAGGACGCCATCAAGAAGGGCTTCGAGGCGATGGAGGCGCGTGCGGCCGAGGCCGGCGTCACCGTCGACGACATCGAGTGGGCGGTCCCGTACCTGCCCATCGACCCCAAGGACCTGGGCCGTTCGTACGAGGCGGTGATCCGCGTCAACTCGCAGTCCGGCAAGGGCGGCGTCGCCTACCTGCTGAAGACCGACCACTCGCTCGACCTGCCGCGCAAGCTGCAGATCGACTTCTCGGGCGTCGTGCAGGCCAAGACCGACGCCGAGGGCGGCGAGATCACGAGCGACCAGATCTGGAAGATCTTCACCGACGAGTACCTGCCGTCGGAGGTCCCGGGCGACCGCTGGGGCCGCTTCGAGCTGCTGGCCACCAGCACCCGCAGCGATCTGTCGGGCGATGTCGCGCTCGACATCACGCTGCGCGACGGCGACGAGCGCCGCGAGGAGTCCGGCCGGGGCAACGGCCCGGTCGCGGCGTTCCTCGAGATCGTCCGCGCACAGGGCTTCGAGGTGACGCTGTACGACTACGTCGAGCACGCGCTCAGCGCCGGCGGCGACGCGCAGGCTGCCGCGTACATCGAACTCCAGGTCGACGGCGAGCGCCTGTGGGGCGTCGGCATCGACTCAGACATCTCGACCGCATCGCTCAAGGCGATCGTGTCGGGCGTGAACCGCGCCATCCGTACGCGGGAGCGCTCAACGGCCCTCGCGGCCGTCTGAGCGCTGACCGTCGACGGGTGTGCGCGGGCGATCCCCGCGCGCGCCCGTCGGTGTTCGCCCGGAGCCGGACCCCGGCTGCGTGAGTGGATGCCTCAGGGCTTGACGATCGGGATCGCCGAGGTCTCCACCGCCACCTTGCGCCGGTAGAGGGCCCGCTGCTCGGGCAGCGAGATGTCGAAGATCACCGCGAGCAGGCGGATGACCGTGGTGACCGCGATCCCGATCACCGCGGCGGCGACGACGTTCACTCCGAGCAGCTCCGCGACGGCCAGGACCAGGCAGCCGACGGCCGCGGCCACCGCGTAGAGCGACCCGACGTGCATGATCGCCACAGGCAGCCCCATGATCATGTCGCGCAGGATGCCGCCGCCCACGGCCGCGCAGACGCCCACGAACACGGCAGGGACCAGCGGCAGCCCCAGCACGATCGCCTTGCTCGTGCCGAACGCGCCGAACATGCCGATGACGAGCGCGTCGAGGCCGACGATCACGGCGTTGAGGCGCTGGAAGAGTCCGGCCAGCAGCATCCCGAACAGCGCCGCACCGCCCGCCGTCAGCAGGTACCAGTTGCTCTGCAGCGTGGTCGGGGTGACGTTGAGCAGCAGATCGCGGATGAGTCCGCCGCCCATTCCGACGACGATTCCGATGATGGCGACGCCGAGCATGTCGAGGCGCTGCTGACCGCGGAAGCCCGAGGCGAACAGCGCCCCCTGGATGCCGCCGAGGCCCACTGCGATGAGATCCGCCCACAGGGGGATCACGAAGATCGGCTCGTTCACCTCTCCATTCTCGCGGTGCGCGGCGCCCGTGAGCAGGGCGACGCGACGATAATTGATGCGTGCCCACCTACCGCGATGAAGTCGTGGTCCTGCGCACCCACAAGCTGGGGGAGGCCGACAGGATCGTGACGATGCTCAGCCGTCGCCATGGCAAGGTGCGTGCCGTCGCGAAGGGCGTGCGCCGCACGACGTCCCGGTTCGGCTCGCGCCTGGAGCCGTTCATGGTGGCCGACGTGCAGCTGTACCAGGGCCGTTCGCTCGACATCGTGCAGCAGGCGGAGTCGCTCGGCTCGTACGGCGCCGACATCGTGGCCCACTACGACCGCTACACGTCGGCGCACGCGATGGTCGAGGCGGCCGACCGGCTCAACGAGGCCGAGGCGACGCCCCAGCAGTATCTCCTGCTCGTGGGCGGCCTGCGTGCACTCTCGCGCGGCGAGCATGCCGCGCGCAGCGTGCTGGACTCGTATCTCCTGCGGGCCATGGCGCTGTCGGGCTGGGCTCCGGGCCTCGGCGAATGCGCACGCTGCGGAGGCACCGGCCCCCACGACACGTTCGTCGCACAGCAGGGCGGCATCGTCTGCCGGGACTGCGCCCCGGTCGGCGCGGCGCGCGTCGACGCCGCCACGGTGTCGCTCCTGCAGTCGCTGATGGCGGGGGAGTGGGACGCGGTGGATGCCGCCTCCCCGGGTTCCACGGCGGCCGCGTCCGGCCTGATCGCCGCGTACGCCCAGTGGCATCTGGAACGCGGCATCCGCTCGCTCTCCCACGTCTCGGCAGCCCCACCGGAAGGCCCCAGGTGACCCCCAAGCCCTACACGCATCGCGACGCGGTGCCGTACCGCCCGCTCGACTGGACCGGCGTGTACCCGCCGGAGTATCCGAAGGGCGCCGTGCCGAACCACGTCGCGATCGTGATGGACGGCAACGGCCGGTGGGCGAACCGTCGCGGCCTCACCCGCATCGAGGGCCACAAGGCCGGCGAGGCGGCGCTGCTCGACGTCGTGGCAGGAGCGATCCAGGCGGGCGTCAAGCATCTGTCGGTGTACGCGTTCTCGACCGAGAACTGGTCGCGCTCGCCCGACGAGGTGCGCTTCCTCATGGGCTACAACCGCGACGTGCTGCACCGCCGCCGCGACCAGCTCAACGAGTGGGGCGTGCGCATCCAGTGGGCCGGGCGCAAGCCGCGCCTGTGGGGCTCGGTCATCAAGGAGCTGCAGTACGCCGAGCGGCTGACCGCCGGCAACGACGTGCTGACACTCACGATGTGCGTGAACTACGGCGGGCGCGTCGAGCTCGTGGACGCCATGCGGTCGATCGCCGACGACGTCGCGGCCGGGAGGCTCAAGCCGTCGGCAGTGTCGGAGAAGCTCATCCAGCGTCGCCTCTACCGGCCCGGGATGCCGGACGTCGACCTGTTCCTGCGCTCCAGCGGGGAGCAGCGGACGTCGAACTTCCTGCTATGGGAGTCGGCGTACGCCGAGTTCGTGTTCCTCGACACGCTGTGGCCGGACTTCACGCGCGTCGATCTGTGGCACGGCATCGACGTGTATCTCGGCCGTGACCGGCGTTTCGGCGGCGCGGTGGACACTCCCGGCGACGCCTCGGCGTGACGGCCGGCGCGCGGGCGGGCGTTGCCGAGATCACCCTGGGCACGCGCTCCGAACGGCGCTACCATCGGGCTGTCGCGTGCGGGGCGCGACCTGACTGGGGGTGGCGGCATGCTGCACAAGCGCGATTCGATCCGTGACGAGATGCTCGACGAGATCTACTCGTCGGGTGATCTGTCGGGTTCCCTGCCGAAGTACCGGATGCCCGAGAGGGAGCAGCTGCCGCGGCACGCGTACCGCGTCATCTCGGACGAGCTGATGATGGACGGCAACTCCCGTCAGAACCTGGCGACGTTCTGCCAGACCTGGCTCGAGCCCGAGGTCCTGCTCATCATGGCCGAGACGCTCGACAAGAACATGGTCGACAAGGACGAGTATCCGCAGACGGCCGCGATCGAGGAGCGCTGCGTGCACATCCTCGCCGACCTGTGGAACTCGCCGGATGCCGCCAACACCCTGGGCACCTCGACGACGGGCTCCAGCGAGGCCGCGATGCTCGGGGGCATGGCGCTGCTGTGGAACTGGAAGGCGCGTCGCCGCGCCGCGGGGCTGCCCGTCGACAAGCCGAACATCATCACGGGTCCGGTGCAGGTCTGCTGGCACAAGTTCGCCCGCTACTGGGACGTCGAGCTGCGCGAGATCCCGATGGAGGGCGACAGGTTCCTGATGACGCCGGAGCAGGTGATGAAGCGCGTCGACGAGAACACCATCGGCGTGGTCCCCACGCTCGGCGTCACATTCACGGGCGGATACGAGCCGGTGCAAGCCGTCAGCGACGCCCTCGACGCGCATCAGGCGGAGACGGGCCTGGACATCCCGATCCACGTCGACGGGGCCAGCGGCGGCTTCCTCGCCCCGTTCACGGCGCCCGAGATCGTCTGGGACTTCCGGCTGCCGCGCGTGAAGTCGATCAACACGTCGGGCCACAAGTTCGGGCTGGCCCCGCTCGGTGTGGGCTGGATCGTCTGGCGCGACGCCGAGGACCTGCCCGAAGAGCTGATCTTCGACGTCAACTACCTCGGCGGCAACATGCCCACGTTCGCCCTGAACTTCTCCCGTCCGGGCGGGCAGATCGTCGCGCAGTACTACAACTTCGTGCGCCTCGGACGCGAGGGCTATCGGAAGGTCCACCAGGCCTGCTACGACACGGCCATGTTCCTCGCCGAAGAGATCGGCAAGCTCGAGCACTTCGACATCATCAACGACGGGAGCCCGCAGTCCGGGATTCCCGCCGTGTCGTGGAAGCTGAAGGAGGACGTGGCGCACCCGTTCACGCTCTTCGACCTCGCCGACAGGCTGCGGGCGCGCGGCTGGCAGGTGCCGGCCTACACGATGCCCGCGAACCGCGAGGATCTCGCGATCCAGCGGATCCTCGTGCGCGTCGGATTCGGCAGGGATGAGGCATCCCTCCTCATGGACGACTACCGGGCTGCGATCGAGCACTTCGACAAGCACCCGATCACGGTGCCGATGAGCGAGCAAGAGGCGGGGTCGTTCCACCACTGACGGCACGTCGCGATCGGGTACCAGGGTGAGCACGGATCATGAGCGGCGCCGGCGGGCGCCGCGGACACGGGTCATGCGGCTGCGACGCGAGTCCTGGGGCTTCGCGTTCGGCTCGGTCCTCTTCGCCGTGGGCGTGGTGCCCTGGTACGTCGACGCGGTCGGCCCGGTGTGGGATGCGGCGACGTTCTTCGCGGGGTCGATCTTCTTCACCCTGGGCGGCTTCATCCAGCTCGCCCTGAGCGGCCGGCGGCCGCCGCGGCGGTCCTCGTCGACCGCCGACTTCGCCGACTGGTGGTCGGCGGCTGCGCAGTTCGTCGGCACCCTGCTGTTCAACGTGAGCACCGCCGCGGTGCTCATCGGAGCGATCCGGGCGACGTCGACCCCCTCGACGGGCTGGACGCCCGACGCGTGGGGCTCGGCCGCGTTCCTGATCGCGAGCGTGCTCGCGCTCGTCGCGGCACGGCGCCGACATGAGCTGTGGGATCCCGACGCGCGCACCGCGCACGGCACGTGGCTGAACATGGCGGGCTCCGTCGCGTTCGGCTTCTCGGCCGTCGGTGCCTACGTGGTGCCCGCGACGGGGACGATCTACGATCCCCGCTGGGTGAACCTCGGCACGTTCCTCGGCGCAGTGTGCTTCTTCGTCGCCGCCGTGCTCGCGCGCAGGTCGATGGAATACGAGCAGGACCACCCGGGGTTGTCCCCAGCATGACAGACGCCATCAAGATCGACGTGTGGAGCGACATCGCCTGCCCGTGGTGCTACATCGGCAAGCGGAACCTCGAGAACGGCCTGGCCGCGGCATCCACCGACGAGGACGCCCCCGCCGTCGAGGTGACCTTCCACTCGTTCGAGCTCTCTCCTGACACTCCGGTCGATTTCGACGGCGATGAGCTCGACTTCCTGGCCACCCACAAGGGCATGCAGCGTGAGCAGGTGCAGCAGATGCTCGAGCGCGTCACCGGCGTCGCCGCCGACGCCGGCCTGGAGTACCGGTTCGACCTGCTCAAGCACACCAACACCGTGAAGGCGCACGAGCTGCTGCACTTCGCGAAGGAGCAGGGCCGCCAGCACGAGCTCGCCGAGCGCCTCATGGCGGCGTACTTCACCGAGGGCCGCCACCTCGGCCGGGAGGACGAGCTCGTCGCGCTCGCCGCGGACGCGGGCCTCGAGGCCGACGCCGCGCGCGAAGCCCTCCAGAGCGGACGCTACCTCGATGCGGTGCGCGCCGACCAGGCTCAGGCCGCCGCCTACGGCATCAATGGCGTGCCGTTCTTCGTCATCGACGGCAAGTACGGCGTGTCGGGCGCGCAGCCGGCCGACGCCTTCGCCCAGATCGTCCGCCAGGTGTGGGCGGAGCACAACGGCGCCGACGTCGAGGCCGACGAAGCCGTCGCCTGACCCCGGATCCGCAGCGGCCCGTCACGAGCGATCGTGACGGGCCGCTCGCACGTGTGCGTCAGCGCGGCAGGTTCGACTCGATGACCTCGACGATGGCCCGGTCATCGGGCTTGACGTTGGGACGGAAGCGGTGGATGCCGCCATCGGGCGTGAGCACGAACTTCTCGAAGTTCCACACGATCGGGCCGCGGCCGCCCTCGGCGTCCTTTGACTTCTTGAGCGCCTTGTACAGCGGGGCCGCGCCCCCGCCGTTGACCTTGATCTTGTCGAAGACGGGGAAGCTGACCCCCCAGGTCGTCGAGCAGTACTCGAGGATCTCTTCCATCGTGCCCGGCTCCTGGCCCATGAACTGGTTGCAGGGGAATCCGAGAACGGTGAACCCGCGCTCCGCGTAGGCGCGCTGCAGCTCCTCGAGCTGCTCGTACTGCGGGGTCAGGCCGCACTTGGACGCGACATTGACCACGAGGAGCACCTGGTCGCCGTAATCGGCGAGTGTGGCGGTGCCGCCATCGGCGGTCTGGAAGGGGATCTGGCGCAGGTCGGTGAGGGTCGCCTCGGTCATATCCCCAGGCTAAGCGCCGGCGTTCAGCCAAGGGCCGGATTCCTGTAAGAGAATGGAGTCGTGACGACTGCCATCGCCCCCGCGCCCACGCTGCGCATCGGGCCCATCGAACTCGACGCCCCCGTGGTGCTCGCGCCGATGGCGGGCATCACCAACACCGCCTTCCGGCGTCTGTGCCGCGAGTACGGCGCCGGGCTCTATGTGAGCGAGATGATCACGACCCGGGCCCTGGTGGAGCGCAACGCCACCACGATGCGGCTGATCACGCACCACGAGTCCGAGACGCCGCGCTCCATCCAGCTGTACGGCGTCGATCCCGCGACGACCGAGGCCGCCGTGCGCCTCCTCGTCGAGGAGGACCGTGCCGACCACATCGACCTGAACTTCGGCTGCCCCGTGCCCAAGGTGACCCGCAAGGGCGGCGGAGCCGCACTGCCGTGGAAGCTCGGGCTGTTCCGCGAGATCGTGACCCGCGCCGCGCGCGCCGCCGGCGACGTGCCGCTCACGATCAAGATGCGCAAGGGCATCGACGGCGACCACCTGACCTACCTCGACGCGGGGCGCATCGCCGAGGACGCGGGCGTCGCGGCCGTGGCGCTCCACGCCCGCACGGCCTCGGAGTTCTACTCGGGCACGGCCGACTGGTCGGCGATCGCCCAGCTCAAAGAGACCGTCACGAGCGTTCCGGTGCTCGGCAACGGCGACATCTGGTCGGCCGAGGACGCGGTGCGCATGATGGCCGAGACCGGCTGCGACGGCGTCGTCGTCGGTCGCGGCTGCCTCGGACGCCCGTGGCTGTTCGGCGACCTGGCCCGCGCGCTCGGCGGCCCCGACGCCGCGCCGGCCGACCCCGTCGACGCCACCCTCGGCTTCGTGGCAGACGCCTTCCGCCGCCACGCCGAACTGCTCGTCGAGTTCTTCGACGACGAGGATCGCGGCTGCCGCGACATCCGCAAGCACGTCGCGTGGTACTTCAAGGGCTACCCGGTGGGCGGTGAGCTGCGCGCCAGCCTCGCGACAGCCTCCAGCCTCGCCGAGATCGACGACCTGCTCGCCACGCTCGACCTCGACGCGCCGTACCCCGGCGCCGCCGCCGAGGGTCAGCGCGGCCGCGCCGGCACCCCGAAGCGCCCCGCCCTGCCCGACGGCTGGCTGAACTCGCGCGAGCTCGGGGCCGCGGCATCCATCGCCCTCGCCGAAGCGGAACTCGACCACAGTGGCGGGTGACGAGGCGGGCGCGTCGGAGCGGCCCTTCGGGTACGACGACGCGGATGCCGCACGGTTCCACGCCGAACGCCACCGGTCGCAGCGCGACGACTTCGCGCGCGACCGCGCCCGCGTGCTGCACTCCGCCGCACTGCGGCGCTTGGCGGCCAAAACGCAGGTGCTGAGCCCCGCGAGTCCTGCCGACTTCGCCCGCAACCGGCTGACGCACTCGCTCGAGGTCGCGCAGGTGGGCCGCGAGCTCGCCACCGCGCTGCAGCTGGCGGCGGACGTCGTCGACACCGCGTGCCTGAGCCACGACCTGGGGCACCCGCCGTTCGGTCACAACGGCGAGCGGGCGCTCAACGAATGGGCAGAGGACTTCGGGGGCTTCGAGGGCAACGCGCAGACGCTGCGCATCCTGACGCGTCTCGAGCCGAAGGTGATCGACGCCGACGGCCGCAGCTTCGGACTGAACCTCACCCGGGCGAGCCTGGACGCATCCTGCAAGTATCCGTGGACGGCGGATCATCCGCTGCCCGATCCGGGCGGCCGCTTGAAGTTCGGCGTGTACCCCGACGACGAAGAGGTCTTCCACTGGCTGCGCGCCGATGCTCCCGGGAGGGTCCGCTGCATCGAGGCCGAGGTCATGGACCTGTCGGACGACATCGCGTACTCGGTGCACGACTTCGAGGACGCCATCGTCAACGGCTACCTCGATCCGGCGCGCCTGGTCGATCCGCGCGAGCATGAAGGGCTGCTGACGGCGATCCAGTCGTGGGTCGGCTTCGACTTCGCGCGCGACGAGCTCGAGGATGCCCTGTTCCGCCTGACGCGCATGCCGGAGTGGATCGACTCCTTCGACGGCACGCGCGCCGCACTGGCGCGCCTGAAGAACCTCACCTCCGACCTCATCGGGCGGTTCGCCCGGGCAGCCACGACCGCCACGCGCGAGGCCTACGACCTCTCGGTGCTCACCCGCTACCGCGGCCACCTCGTCGTGCCGCGAATCGTCGAGGCCGAGATGGCGGTGCTCAAGGGCATCATCGGTGCGGCGGTCGTGTCGATCGAGGGCCGCAAGGATCTGTACAAGGAGCAGCGCCGTCTGCTCAAGCGCCTGGCGACGGCGCTGTGGGAGCACCCCGAGGCGCTGGACGCGATCCACGCGCAGGACTTCGCCGCGGCACCGACCGACATCGCGCGCCGGCGCGCCGTGGTGGACCAAGTCGCGAGCCTCACCGATCAGCTCGCGATCGCCTGGCACGGCACGCTCGTCGCGCCGGTGGATGCCGCGACAGTCGGCGTCTGGGCACCGGGCGCGCGCCCGATGGACGTCCCCTCGCACGGAGCCCGCTGATGCCGGGACGGATCCGTCAGGCCGACGTCGACGAGGTCAAGGCCCGCACCAACATCGCCGACATCATCGGCGAGCGGGTCGCGCTCAAGTCGGCCGGCGTCGGCTCGCTCAAGGGCCTGTGCCCGTTCCACGACGAGCGCAGCCCGAGCTTCAACGTGCGTCCCCAGGCAGGCTTCTATCACTGCTTCGGGTGCGGCGAATCGGGCGATGTGTACTCGTTCCTGCGCGCGATGGATCACGTGTCGTTCACCGAGGCGGTGGAGAAGCTCGCGGGCCGCATCGGCTACGCGCTGCACTACGAGGACGGCGGCGCCGCCCCCGAGCACACCGGCCGCGCGCGGCTCTACGCCGCCAACTCCGCCGCCGCGGAGTTCTTCCGCACCCAGCTGATGACGCCCGAGGCCGACACCGCACGCCGCTTCCTCGGCCAGCGCGGATTCGATGCGGGCGCTGCCGGGCACTTCGGGGTGGGCTACGCCCCCAAGGGCTGGGAGGGCATGACCAAGGCGCTGCGCACGCAGGGCTTCACCGACGAGGAGCTCTCGTCGGCCGGCCTGGTGTCGCAGGGCCAGCGGGGCGTGTACGACCGCTTCCGCGGGCGCGTGGTGTGGCCGATCCGCGACGTCACGGGCCAGGTGATCGGCTTCGGCGCCCGCAGGCTGTATGACGACGACAAGGGCCCGAAGTACCTCAACACGCCCGAGACGACGCTCTACAAGAAGACGAACGTGCTCTACGGGCTCGACCTCGCCAAGCGCGACATCTCACGGGAGCACCGCGTCGTGGTCGTCGAGGGCTACACCGATGTGATGGCGTGCCATCTGGCGGGCATCACGACAGCCATCGCGACATGCGGGACCGCGTTCGGCGCCGACCACATCACGGTGCTGCGGCGCGTGATGGGCGATGACTCGACGGCGGGCGAGGTGGTCTTCACCTTCGACCCCGACGCCGCCGGCCAGAAGGCGGCGCTGCGCGCCTTCGCCGACGCCAAGCGGTTCAACGCGCAGACCTATGTGGCCACCGGCCCCGAGGGTCTGGACCCGTGCGACCTGCGGCTCGCCCGCGGCGACGGCGCGGTGCGAGGGCTCATGGAGACCAAGGTGCCGATGGTGGAGTTCGTGCTCGACCAGCGCATCGCCGGGTTCGACCTCGCGAGCGTCGAGGGCCGGGTCGGGGCGCTGCGCACAGCGGCGCCGGTCGTCGCGGAGCTGCGCGATCCGCTCCTGCAGCCGGAGTACATCCGGGTGCTCGCACGCCGGCTGGGCATGGACACCGAGGACGTCCGCCGTGAGGTCGAGCGTGCCGCGCGCAGCGGCCCGCGGGACGACCGCCGGCGCGATCCTGCGCCCCCGGCCGAGCAGACGACGGACGCCGGCGATGACGGTGTGCGCAAGGTGACGCTGGCGACGCTGCCGCGCACACCCGAGGCCGCTCTCGAGCGCGACGCGCTCATGGGTGTGCTGCAGTTCGGGCACCGCATGGATCCGACCCTCGTCGCCCCCGCGCTCGAGCTGCCGTTCCGGCTCCCGCCGCTCGAGGCGGTGCGCGTCGGCGTGGCCGGCGCGGTCCCGACGATGCAGCGCCCGGGTTGGTCGGTGGATGCCGTGGCCACCGTGCGGGAGCCTTACCGATCGCTGGCGGCCGAGCTCCTGGCCGGCAATTTCCCGGCGCTCGACGACGACGCCGCCGTGGCCTCGGCGAGCGACCTGCTGCGCCGGCTCGTGCTGCGCGGACTCGATCGAGAGAAGTCCGAACTGCTCGGCGCCATCCAGCGCGTGCCGGCGGACTCGGAAGAGGGACGCAGCATCCGCCTGCGCCTGCGCGAGCTGGACGCACGCCGCCAGACCGTCGCCGACGAAGCCTCCTGAGCAGGCCTGCGCGGATCGCCGCACGTGCGGCGCTGTCTGCTGGTGCGTCGGGGCGCTCCACGGCAGGATGAGGGAATGGCTCGCCGACGAGATGCAGACATCGCGATCGACTGCTCGGACCTGTCGATCGCCCGGGCAGGGCGAGGCGGGCCGGCGCAGCGCGTCGTGGACGGGGTGACCTTCCGCCTTCCGCGCGGCGGCACGCTGGCGCTCATGGGGCCGACCGGCTCCGGCAAGTCCTCGCTCGCGGCCGTGCTGGCCGGAGCGGACGAGCCGGGCCTCGCCGTGGTCGGCGGCAGCGGCACCGTCGAGGGCGTGTCGGTGCGGCATCCCGGACGCGCGCATCGGTACCTCACCTACTACGCGGGCTACCTGCCGCAGTCCGCCGGAGCGCATCTGCCGGCACGCCTGACCGTCGCCGACGTCATCGGCGAGCCGATCACGAGCCGCGATCGCCGCGTCAGCGCCCGAGGGCTCGCGGTGCGCATCGCGTCGCTGCTGGACGAGCTGATGCTGCCGCTCGGCGCATCGGCGAAGTATCCGTACGAGCTCAGTGCCGGCATGCGCCAGCGGGTCGCGTTCGCGCGCGCTCTCGTGCTGCAGCCGCGCGTGCTGGTCGCTGACGAGCCGTTCGCCAACATGGACGTCGAAGTGCGCAAGGCCGCTCGCGAGGCGATCCTGCGACGCCGGCGCGAACTCGGCATGGCGGCCCTCGTGGTCACCAACGAGCCCGAGGTCGTGAAAGAGCTGGATGCCGACGTCCTGGTGCTGCGCGGGGGCCGCCCGGTCGCGTACGGGCATGGCACGCATGACCTGCTCTGGACGCCGAGCGCGGACGCGGACCGACGGCTCGTCGGATCATGATCGCGCCACCGATGGTCATGAGCATGGGTTGAGCTTTGCTAATATGGTCTAGTTGCCCGCACGAGAGTGCGGAACATTCCTCCATAGCTCAATTGGCAGAGCAATCGGCTGTTAACCGATAGGTTCTTGGTTCGAGTCCAAGTGGGGGAGCGAAGGCCTCGGGGCTCCACCCCCGGGGCTTTCTTCTTTTCGGATGCGTTGCTCGAGGGGTGTCATGCCGGGTCGTGCGAAGTCCTCGCCGCTGCTCGCGGTCGAGGGCGCGGTGCCCGCGCCGCAGCCGATCTACCGCTCCGTCCCGCTCCTGGCGGTGCTCGCCGCCTACGCGTGCGTCGTCGCGTGGGTCGGACTGGTCGTGGTGTTCGGCGGGGAGCCGTGGATGCTGCTCGTCGCCGCACCCGCTCCGTGGCTGTTCCTCGACCTGGTGCCGTCGGTGGCCGCGATCCTGCTGGCCTTCCGCGGCAACGTCCTGTGGGCCTGCCTGTTGACGCTGGCCAGTCTGTGGCTGGTGCCGACCGGCATCGCCACGGCGGTCGTGGTCGTGGTCGCGCTGTGGACGGTCCGCGGCATCCGCCGGCAGTGGGCCGCCCATGACCTCGACACGGTGCTCGCCACGGCGTCGGAGCACAGTCTGCCCGTGCTCGTCGTGCAGCACGTCGCGGGCGGCACGCGCCGCCGTTCGTCGACCGACACGACTCAGGTGCAGGTGCGCGATGTCGACACCGGCGCGCTGTCGACCGCGCGCGTGTGGGGTCCGATGCGCGTCGGCACACATCTCGTGCGGCAGGGGATGAACGTGATCGCCCAGGCGCCCCCGGGCGCCGAGGTGGAGCTGCGACGCTGGGTGGAGCGTCAGAACCGGCGTGCGGAGTCCGCCGCGGCGTGACGGTGCGCAGCGCGAACGCTGTGCCATGATGCGGGCATGCCCCGTCCCCGCCCCGCGATCCTCACCCGGGGCGTCGCGTCGCTCGTCGTGGGCGTGCTGGTCGGCAGCGCGGTCACGCCGTTCCTGGGGCTGGCCGCCGGCCTGCTCGCCGGGTGGGCGGCGCTGTCGCTCACGAGCATCCTGCTCGTGCTGCCGATGGTGTGGCGGATGGATGCCGCGCAGACACGTGCTCATGCGACGGTGGAGGATCCGAGCCGCCGACTCACGCGACTGATCGCGCTGGTCGGCAGCATCGCGAGCCTGGGCGCCGTCGCAGTGGTGCTGTTCCAGGCGCGCCACGCCGACGAGCTGACGTCATTCCTGCTCGCGGGCATCTGCGTCCTCGCTGTCGCCTCGTCGTGGGGGCTGATCCAGGTGGACTACCTGCTGCGGTACGCGCACATGTACTACACCGAGCCGGTGGGCGGCATCGTGTTCAATCAGCAGGAGGACCCGACCTACAGCGACTTCGCGTACTTCTCCGTCGGCCTCGGCATGACCTACCAGGTCTCGGACACGAACGTCACCGTGAACGCGATCCGTCGCACGGTCGTCGCGCAGACGCTCCTGGCGTACCTGTTCGGCGCCGTGATCCTGGCGACCGTCATCAACCTCGTCACAGGTCTGGGCTGAGCTGCCCGGCGTGGGAGCCGGCTCGTCCGCCGACCCCCACGCGCAGGGTCACAGCTGGGCGGCGAGCTGCTGCATCTCGTCGATCTCGGCCGTCTGGTCGGCGATCACCTGACGCGCGAGCTCGAGCACATCGGCGTCCGAGGCGCTGTCAAGCGCCTCTTCAGCCATGACGACGGCGCCCTGGTGGTGCGCGACCATCTGCTCCAGGAACAGCACGCCCGCCGTCGCGCCGTCCGCGTCGGCGAGCGCGGTCATGTCGTCCTCGGTCATCATGCCGGCGCCGTGATCCATCCCCGACGACGGGGCCTGCTCGTCGACGCCCCATACGTCGAGCCAACCCTGCATGCGCGCGATCTCGGGTCCTTGCGCGGCCTGCACCCGCTCGGCGATGGCCCGCACCCGCGGGTCCACGTCGTCCTTGGCCAGCACGAGGTCGGCCATCTCGACAGCCTGCTCGTGGTGGGGGATCATCATGGCCGCGAACATGACGTCCGCTCCCTTCGCGCCGGCGGCCGTCGCGGCGGGGGTGTTCGCTCCGTGGTCCATCCCCGCCATATCGCCGTCTGCGGCGCCGGCGCAGCCGGCGAGCCCCAGAGCGAGGACGAGGGGAACGGCTGCCGTCAGCAGGCGTGTACGCGTGTTCATCGGTATCTCTCTTCCGGTCGGTGTCGTCTGACTCCGCGCGAGGGCGCGGTGATGCGTGCCCGGGCGTGCCGGGCAGAGAACGGGTCAGGTCCGGCTGATCGAGAGGGCGATGAGAGAAGGGGGATGCCTCGGCCCGCGGTCCGTGAGAACCCTCCAGGCGGCGGCCACGCGGGGCCGGCCGGAGCGCGGGTCGCGCCAGAACACGGAGGGCCGTACTGCCACCAGGGCGGCGAGCAGCAGGGCGAGGGCGCAGACGACGGCCCAGACGCCTCCGGGCGCGCCGGTGCCGTCGCCGGCCGGCCTCGCCACGGCGGCGACGGATTCCGCCATCGCGGGCGCCGCGGGGACGTGGGCAGCGTCGTGGTGCGTCGCGGACGCGGCCGAGGCGCCACCGGACACACCGCCGTGAGCGCCGTGCGCTCCCGGCGACATCAGGACGTGCATGCCGAGCAGTCCGAGGATGACGGCGGCGACCACCAGCGTGCGCGCGATCATGGCCCCCAGGCGAGGGAGGACGTGGGGGTGCGGCATCCACTCTCCTCCCGGTGCGGCGACGCCGACGGCGCGCGAGCAACACTCTACGCCATACCCCATATGGGTATACGCGAGCGCTCGGGCTCAGGCCTCCAGGTCGTCGATGCCGGGGGTCCATGCGCTGCCCGGGCGCCCCCAGCCGCGCTTGCGCGCGATCTTCTGGACGGTCTTCCAGTCGCCGTCGTCGAGCCGGTCGACGTAGAGGATGCCGTCGAGGTGGTCGAACTCGTGCTGCATGATCCGTGCCCGCCAGCCGTCGACCTGGATGCGCACCGGCTCGCCGTCGAGGTCGGTGCCGGTGACCAGAACCTCGTCGGAGCGTCGCAGCGGGAACCGCTCGCCCGGGAACGACAGGCAGCCCTCGGACTCCTCGTCGGGGTCGGGAGCGCCGGGCTCGGTGGGCCGCATCCACAGCTCGGGGTTGATGATGACGCCGCGCCACGGGGTCCCGTCGTCGCCCGGGTACGTGTAGGTGTAGATCCGCAGCGCGACACCCACCTGCGGGGCGGCCAGTCCCACGCCGGGCGCGGCATCCATCGTCTCGAACATGTCGGCGACGAGCGTGCGGACCTCGTCGGTGATCTCGCCGACGGGCGACGCAGGGGAGTGCAGGACGGGGTCGCCCATGATGCGAATCGGAAGAACAGCCACGCCTTGAGCCTACCCAGCGGCGCCTCCGGCTAGTGTCGAAGGGTGGTGTGGACTGCGGATGAGCTCGGGGATGTCGGCGATCAGCTCGTCGGCGCGTTTCAGAACCCCGGCATCCTGATCGGCATCCCGCTCGCACTGCTCGGCGCGGTGTTCATGTCGTTCGGCGCGCAGTACCAGCATCGCGGCGTCACCAAGGTCGAGCGGCTGACCGGGTCCTCCGGCAGCAACGGGCTGGAGTTCAGCCACCTGCTCAAGCTGCTCGCGCGCCCGTCGTGGGTGATCGGCACGATCATGCTCGGGCTCGCGATCGTGTGCCAGTTGTCGGCCCTCGCCTTCGCACCGCTCATCGTCGTGCAGCCGCTCGGCGCGATCGCGCTGGTGATCACGACCCTTCTGAACGCGCAGATCAGCGGGCACAAGCCGACGAAACGCTCGCTCATCGCGATCGGCGCGTGCGTCGGCGGGATCTTCGTCTTCGTGGCCATCGCCGCACTGTTCGCCACCGAGAAGCCTGTCTCAGACGCCGAGCTCATCACGATCCTCGTACTGCTGGCCGTCGTCGCGATCGTCTTCACGGGCCTGTGGATCTGGCTGCGCTCCCGGATCGGCGCCCTGTTCTACATCATCGCCGCCGGTGTGCTGTACGGCTTCGTGGCGACCCTCGCCAAGGTGGTCATCGAGCGCATCAAGGCCGAGGAGTTCGACTGGCTCACCCTCGTCTGCGTCATCGCGCTGATCATCGCCGCGATCGTGGGCGCGTACTTCGTGCAGAGCGCGTACGCCTCAGGCCCTCCCGACCTCGTCGTCGCCGGTCTCACGGTCGTCGATCCGATCGTGGCGATCATCATCGGCCTCACGATCCTGCAAGAGGCGGCGGGTGCGCCGCTGTGGGTGTTCATCTCGTTCGGCGTCGTGGGCGCCATCGCGGTGTGGGGCGTGTTCCAGCTGGCGCGCCATCATCCTCAGGTCGTGAGCGACAGTCAGGAGATCCCGATCGAGCGCGGCAGCCACGGCGGACCGGTGGATGCCGCCCACCCGCGCACCGGCTCGATCAAGGTCACCGAGGCCGTGTCGAAGGTGTGGCCGGAGCCGCCGGTCAAGGATCGCGCCGACAAGGACTCCGCCGGCAGGGACGCCACCGGAAAGAGCGACGACCGCTGACGGTAGGCTCGTGTGCGCGCACGCGCGTGCGGGGCGGTGGCCAAGCTGGTCAAGGCAGCGGGCTCATAACCCGACGATCGTGGGTTCAAGTCCCACCCGCCCTACTCGAAACAGAGGCCGCGGCTCCCCGGAGCCGCGGCCTCTGCGCGTTCCCGCCGATATTTCGTTCACCCTCCTTACTTTCGGAGGGAGAACTACTGACTTAGAGGGTCCATTGGCTGTAGCGTCATCGACAGCAACCTGTCCCTGACTCCTGACGGAGGCAACAATGAAGTTCTTGCAGAGGCTCGGCAGATCGATCATGCTCCCGGTGGCTGTGCTGCCGGTCGCCGCGATCCTCGCCGGCATCTCGTACTGGATCAAGTCCGCAGCCGGAGACAACATCGTCTCGGCGTTCCTGGGCGCCGCCGGCGGCGCGCTCCTGGACAACATGGCGCTGCTGTTCGCGGTGGGCATCGCGATCGGCATGGCGAACAAGTCGGACGGCACGTCCGCGCTCGCGGGACTCGTGTCGTGGCTCACCGTGACCACGCTGCTCAAGCCCGAGACGGTGGCCCTCTACACCGGTATCGCGGACGTCAACGAGGTCGACCCCGCGTTCCTCAAGGTGCAGAACGTCTTCGTCGGCATCATCTGCGGTCTCATCGGCGCGTACTGCTACAACAAGTTCAAAGACACGAAGCTCCCCGATGCGCTGTCGTTCTTCTCCGGCAAGCGCTCGGTGGCGATCGTCACGGCCGCCGTGTCGCTGGTCGTCGCCATCGTGCTGTACTTCGTGTGGCCGTGGGTCTACGGCGGTCTCGTGACGTTCGGCGAGTGGATCGTGACGCTCGGGCCCTTCGGCACCGGCATCTACGGCTTCCTCAACCGCCTGCTGATCCCCGTCGGCCTGCACCACGCGCTCAACTCGGTGTTCTGGTTCGATGTCGCAGGCATCAACGACCTGAACAACTTCCTCGCGGGCGAGGGCACGTACGGCGTGACCGGTCAGTACATGACGGGCTTCTTCCCGATCATGATGTTCGGCCTCCCGGGCGCCGCCCTGGCGATGTACCTGACGGCCAAGACCACGAAGAAGAAGATCGCCTACGGCATCCTGCTCGCCGGCGCGATCTCGTCGTTCTTCGTCGGCGTCACGGAGCCGCTCGAGTTCGCGTTCATGTTCGTCGCTCCACTGCTGTACGTCGTGCACGCGATCTTCACGGGCATCTCGATGGCGATCAGCCAGATCCTGCCGGTGCGCATGGGCTTCGGCTTCTCGGCCGGCTTCATCGACCTGGTGCTGGGCTGGATGAATCCGATGGCGCAGAACCCGTGGCTCATCCCGGTCATGGGCGTGTTCTGGTTCTTCGTCTACTTCGGCGTGTTCTACTTCCTGATCAAGCGGTTCAACCTCAAGACCCCTGGTCGTGAGGACGACGACACCCTCACGCAGGGCACGGAGTTCGACACCTCGTCCGTCGACGACAAGTACCTCGTGACGGCCGGCCGCTTCCTCACCGCGCTCGGCGGCAAGGAGAACATCACCGACCTGGAGAACTGCGCCACCCGACTCAGGCTCGAAGTCGCCGACGTCAGCAAAGTCGACGACGCCGCGCTCAAGCGGGCCGGCGCCGCAGGCACCATGAAGCCCGGTGGCACATCGGTGCAGGTCGTCTACGGCACCAACGTCCAGTTCGTGAAGGACGCCATGGAGGCGATCATGACGGGCCAGGCCGAGGCGCCGCAGGGCGCGTCGCCCGAGCCCGTGGTCGAGACGGCCGCCGGCAGCACCGCGGTGCTGACCGATACCGCTACGGCCACCGTGACGCTCCGCCAGCCGCTGACGGGCAAGGTCGTCCCGCTGTCGGAGGTGCCGGACCCCACGTTCGCGCAGGGGATCATGGGCCCGGGCCTCGCGATCGAGCCGACCGGCGACACCGTGATCGCCCCCGCGGACGGCACCATCGGCGCCACGTTCGACACCGGCCATGCGGTCGCCCTCGTCCTCGAGGACGGCACCGAACTGCTGATCCACGTCGGCATCGACACCGTCAACATGAAGGGCGACGGCTTCACGACCCTGGTCGAGAAGGGGCAGAAGGTCACGGCGGGCACCCCGCTGCTGCGCTTCGACCTCGCCAAGATCCAGGCCGCCGGCCACCCGTCGATCACTCCGGTGATCGTGCTGAACAACGAGAACGCGACGGTGGCCTTCGAGTAGGTCCCGTTCGACAGGGGGAGTGGATGCCGCGGGCCGCGGCATCCACTCCCTCTTTCACATCGCCGAGCCGATGTACGAGTACTTGACGAAGACCTCGGGCGCCAGGCCCGCCTCTTCGAGCACGCCCTGGACCGCGGCCAGCATGTAGCTGGAGTCCCAGCCCATGTAGAGCCAGTGCTCGTCGTCCAGCCGGTCCCACTGACCGTTCCACGAGGGGGCGGTGTAGACAGGCCCGCCCCGGCGGCCGCTGTAGGCGACCACGGCGTCGCGGGAGTCGGCCCACAGCCGCTTGAACACGCGGTTGAACAGATACTTGACGTCGGGCACCTCCCAGTGCTCGCCGCAGTACTCGACGTACGACCATTCGCGGTGCCAGCCCGCGGGCCAGCCGCGGCGGCGCACCGCGTCGAGGATGGGGGTCAGCCCGTCGTCGTCGATCACCGGGCCTCCCGGTCGGCGCCACACCTCGACGAATCGCGCGGTGAGCTGCGCGGAGCGTTCGGCGATCGCCGCTGTGCCCCACGAAGGCAGTCCGGCCAGGGCCGTCGTCGTCGGCACCCCGCTGCGCGCGTAGAACGCCTGCTTCTCGGGGAAGGAGCGGTCGAATGCGCGGAACGCGAGGTCTTCTTCGAGCACCGTCAGATTGCCGATCGTCTTGGCGAGGGCGCGATGGCTGTTCTGCTCGTCGTCGCTGTACGAGGACCATTCGCGCACGCCGTCGCCCGACCAGCCGTCGCCCGGGGCGAGCGGGAAGATGTGCTCGACGTCGAGCCCGCCTGCGCCGTCGACGCCGGCGATGCGCCCCAGGATGTACGACGCGTGCGGGAGCTCGGAGTATTTGAGCGCCACGGCGATCCGCTCGTCCGACGGCGTGATGCGCGAGATGGCGGACACGAGCTCCACAGAACCCTCCTCGCGCGCCCGGCACAGCCGTGCCACCAGACGCTCGGTGCCGGTGCCGACGACGCTGCGCCGGGCGAGCAGCGACTGGACCATCTCGAGCGTGTCCAGGAGCGCCTCCCGGTCGAGCGCTCCGAGCTCGAAGTCGCGGTACGCGCGCATGACGAGCGGATACATCCCCGAGCCGAACGTGCCGAGGTAGGCGAGATGGCGCGCGATCTCGGTATCCGGGGCCTCCCCGGGATCCAGCAGCACGCGGTAGACCCGTGAGAACGCCCGCCATTGGTCGGCATGACGCACGAGGTCGGCGAACTCGAGGCGCGGGAACTCGGCGCGGAACGCGTCGTACACGCCGCGGCCGCCCACGACCGTCACCTCGCGCCCCGTCCGCATCACCAGGTACTGGCGCCAGAACTCCGCGATCGCCTCACCGGTGTTCTGCTCGATCGGCTGCCAGTACTCGGCCTCGATCTCGCGCTGCTCGGCATGGTTCAGCCCCATCAGCACGTAGTTGTGGATCAGCTCGTGGTCGCGCAGCGGCTCGCCGGTCGAGTTGAGGCTCTCGAAGATCTGCTGCGCGTTCGCACCGGGGCCGAGGGTGATGGCCACGTGCTCGAGCTTCTGCAGGCCGCGCCAGACGTGGGCGGCCTCGTCGCTGCTGATCTGACTGCGGAAGAACGCGTAGTTGTCGTCGAACCGGGAGTCCCGCTGCTCACCGGGCGGCAGCGGCAGATCCAGGACGACGCGTTCGAACACCGACGCCCACGCACGGTGCGGGCGCAGCTTCGTGCGCGTGGCGTCGTGCGAGTGCACCAGCACGCGCTGCAGCTCGTCGGCCAGCGCCGGATCGCTCTCGCGCACGGTGTGGTGCAGGGCTGCCACCAGCAGCATGAGCGTCGTCGTCCGCTGCTGCCCGTCGATCAGCACGAGTTCCGCATCCGGGCCCTCGCCGCTCGCGGACGAGAGGATGGAGCCGATGAAGTGCATGTGGCGGTCGTCGAGGTCTGCCACCGCGCGGATGTCGGCCAGGAGCTGCTCGCACCCGCCGATGTCCCACCGATACTGCCGCTGATAGACCGGGACGACGATCGTCCAGTCGGCGGCTGACAGCCACCCGACCGTGTTGACAGCAGTGGCGTCGACGTTCGTGGCAGTGACCATAGCCTTTCCAGTCTAGGAGGGGCGCGCCCGGGCCCGGCCTGCCGCGGAGGGGGCGCCGGTTATTCACGGCCACGCCACCCGGTCGCCTCAGACCCCCGATGTAGGCTTGCCTAAGTTGAGCCTGTTAAAACGTGCTGGCTCACTGACCGAAAGGCATGATTCGTCATGGGTTACATCAAGTCCGCCGCTCTCGATGAGACCGGCTTCGTGGTGCTCGACTCCTACGGCAAGGAGATCGACCCGAAGGAATGGCTCGACATCGAGTACGTCGACTGGAAGTCGTCGGGCGACACCCGCTTCGCGCCGCTCGCCTCGGCCAAGGGTGAGATCGAGTGCAACGGCTTCTGGAACCACACGCCGCCGCGCACCGACAAGGACGGCGTCTGGATCCCTGCGCAGACCGAGCTCTCGCCCACGCTCACCGAGCGCGCGCAGGAGCCGGGCGCCAATGTCGGCCGCTGCCGCATCATCGAGCTGCAGCCGAACTCGTACGCGGACGCGCTGTACAACCTGCACCAGGACGACAACAACCGCCTGAACCCGGACGGCACCGGCTGGGTCGTGCGCGGCTTCTTCAACCTCACCGACGACAAGAACAGCTACTTCGTGCTGCGCGAGAACCGCACCGACCCGAGCATCGAGTACCGTGTCGCGCTGCCCGCCGGCGCCCAGCTGATCGTCGACACCCAGCGTCTCTGGCACGCCGTGCACCACGACGGCACCGAGCCGCGCTACTGCCTCATCACCTCGTGGGAGTCGGGCCCCGAGCTCGACGCCTACATCGAGAAGTACCACGGTGTGCCCACCACGGCGCAGTTCGAGGTCGCTCAGGACGTGCTCGACGCGGGTCAGGTCGAGCAGTCCCGCCGTGACGCCGCGCGCGCCGCGTATTACGCCGCCAAAGGCAAGGCCGAGGTCCAGGCCATGAGCGAGGCCTGAGCCTCAGCTGCCCTTCCGAGAGGGCGGGGGAATCACAGTCTTGTGATTCCCCCGCCCTCTCGGCCATAATGGGCGGCAACAACCGAAGAGCCGTGACATCTCATGAGTGAGCCAGGTCGTAGGGGAAGACGCACCTGACGAACGGAGAGATCATGGCGACAACACAGGCGCGCGGGGTGATCTTCATCCACTCCGCGCCACGCGCGCTGTGCCCCCACCTCGAATGGGCAGTGGGGCGCGCACTCGGTCGTGCGGTGAACTTCGACTGGGCTGAGCAGCCCGTCCTCGCCGGCAGCCGTCGCGCCGAGTTCTACTGGGAGGGCACGGCCGGCACCGGCGCCGCTCTGGCGACCGCCATCCGCGGCTGGGAGCACCTGCGCTTCGAAGTCACCGAGGATCCCACTCCGCGCAGCGACGGCGGTCGCTGGCTGCACACGCCGGGGCTCGGCATCCACTACGCCCAGACCGACACCGCCGGCAACGTGGTCGTCGGCGAGGACCGCATCCGCTACGCCCTCGAGATCTCGGGCAGCGACCCGCTCGAGCTGAACCGCGAGCTCCAGGTCGCGCTCGGCTCGGCGTGGGACGAAGAGCTCGAGCCGTTCCGTCACGCCAGCGACGACGCGCCCGTCGTGTGGCTCCACAAGGTGGGCTGACCGAGGCCCGCTCCCAAGACGCAGGCGGTGCGAGGCGCCACTACCGAGGCTCGGAGGCCATGAATCCCGGGCCACGGGACCGCGAACCACCGCCTGGCACGACAGACGCCCCCGGAGGCTTCCCGGGGGCGTCTTCGTATGTCGCACGTCGGCGGTGAGGTCGATGCCTCAGACCGTCGAGAACGCGGCGACGGCGTTGTGGCCGCCGAAGCCGAACGAGTTGCTGATCGCGAGCTGCGGGCCGTCGCCGAGCGGCGTCGGGGTGCCCGAGATGCGGAACGGGACCTCGGGGTCCTGCGTCGTCAGGTTGATGGTCGGGGGAGCGACGCGGTCGCGCAGCGCGAGGACCGTGAAGATCGCCTCGAGCGCACCGGTGCCGCCGAGCAGGTGCCCGGTCGAGGCCTTGGTGGCCGACACGGGGATCTCGTCGATGCGGGGGCCGAACACCGAGCGCAGGGCACTGTACTCGTTCGGGTCGCCGACCGGCGTCGAGGTCGCGTGCGCGTTGATGTGCGTGACATCGTCTGCCGATGCGTCGGCCATCTCCAGCGCGAGGCGGACCGCACGCGATGCGCCGAGGCCCTCGGGATCGTTGGCCGTGATGTGGTACGAGTCGGCGGTGACGCCGCCACCGACGACGGCCGCGTAGATCTTGGCGCCGCGAGCACGCGCGTGCTCCTCGGTCTCGAGGATCAGGACGGCGGCGCCTTCGCCCATGACGAAGCCGTCGCGGTCGATGCTCGTCGGACGCGACGCAGTCGCGGGATCGTCGTTGCGCTTGGAAAGCGCCTGCATGGACGAGAACGCGGCGAGGGTGACCGGATGGATGACCGACTCGGTGCCGCCGGCGATCACGACATCGGCGTATCCGGCACGGATGTGCTCGATCGCGTTCACGATCGACTCCGTGCTGGACGCACAGGCACTGGCGACCGTGCGGGCGTACGCACGGGCGTTGAAGTGGAGCGACAGGTTGCCGGCGGCCGCGTTCGGCATCAGCATCGGCACCGTCATCGGCAGCACGCGGCGCGGGCCCTTCTCGCGCAGGACGTCCCAGGCGTCGAGCAGGGTGTGCAGACCGCCGATTCCCGTCGCGAAGTCGACGCCCAGACGTTCGGGCTCGACTTCGGGGCTGCCGGCATCCGCCCACGCCTCCAGCGCCGCGACCAGCGCGAACTGCGAGGACGGGTCGAGACGCTTGGCGACGGGACGCTCGAGCACGGTGTCGGGACGCACCTTGGCCTCGGCCGCGAAAGTGACGGGCAGCTGGTACTGCTCGACCCAGTCGTATTCGAGGGTGCGGGTGCCGGAGACGCCGTCCAGGAGCGCGGACCAGCTCTCGGGTGCCGTGCCGCCCAGCGGCGACGACGCGCCGATGCCGGTCACGACGATGCGGGAGTTGCTCATGTCGTTCTTGATCCTCGTGGGGTTCATGCCGGTGGGGGCCGCGGCCCCCACCGGAGGGATTACGCCTGGTTGGACGTGATGAAGGTGACGGCGTCGCCGACCGTCTTGAGGTTCTTGACCTCGTCGTCGGGGATCGTCACGCCGAACTTCTCCTCGGCGTTGACGACGATCGTCATCATCGAGATCGAGTCGATGTCGAGGTCGTCCGTGAAGGACTTCTCGAGCGCGACCTCGTCGGCCGAGATACCCGTCTCGTCGGTGATGAGCTCAGCGAGTCCGGCGAGGACCTCGTCGTTGGTGAATGCCATGGGATTCTCCTGTGTTTGTTAGGGGTACGGGTGCCCGGACGGGCCGGGAATCAGTCTAGGGTCGCGGTCGGCCGCGTCAGGGAAGGACGACGACCTGGGCGCCGAAGACCAGTCCCGCGCCGAAGCCGATCTGCAGAGCGAGTCCTCCGCTGAGCTCGGGGTGCTCCTCGAGCAGGCGGTGTGTGGCGAGCGGGATCGACGCGGCGGACGTGTTGCCGGTCGTCTCGATGTCACGGGCGATCATGACGCTCTCGGGCAGCTTCAGCTGCTTGGCGAACTCGTCGACGATGCGCATGTTCGCCTGGTGAGGGACGAATGCGGCGAGATCGGATGCCTCGACACCGGCCTCTTCGAGAGCCTGGCGTGCGACCTTCACCATCTCCCACACCGCCCACCGGAACACCGTCGGGCCCTCCTGGCGGAGCGTCGGCCACGGCGCCGCGCCGTCGCGGAACTCGGTGAGGGTGTGGTTCATGCCGACGGCGTCCGCCTTGGAGCCGTCCGAACCCCACACCGTGGGGCCGATGCCGGGGGTGTCGCTCGGGCCGACGACGGCCGCGCCCGCGCCGTCGCCGAGCAGGAACGAGATGCTCCGGTCGGTCGGGTCGACGATGTCGCTGAGCTTCTCGGTGCCGATCACCACGGCGTAGTGCGCCGCGCCGGCGCGGATCAGGGCGTCGGCCTGCGCGATGCCGTACGCGAAGCCCGCACACGCCGCGTTGACGTCGTACGCGGCGGCCGGGTTCGCCCCGACTCGGTCCGCGACGATCGCCGACACCGACGGCGTCTGCTTCGGGTTGCTGATGGTCGCGACGATGACCGCATCCACCTTGCTCGGGTCGACGCCGGAGCGCTCGATGGCCTCGCGTGCGGCATCCGTCGCCAGATCGATCGCGTCGGTCTCGGGGACGGCGCGCGTGCGTGTCACGATGCCGGTGCGCTGGCGGATCCACTCGTCGCTGGAATCGATCGGACCGACGAGGTCGTCATTGGGCACGGCGATCTCGCCGCGGGCGGCGCCGTAGGCGTAGATGCGCGTGTGGGCGGGGCCGGTGGGCTGGACGAGGGTGCGGGTCATGCTTCTCTCCGGTCAGGCGTCGACGGCCACCAGAGCGGTGGCGGCCTCCAGGTCGTCGGGTGTCTTGACTGCCACGGCGGGGGTCCCGCGCAGCGCACGCTTCGCGAGCCCGACCAGCGTGCCCGCCGGCGACAGCTCCACGATGCCCGACACACCGGCGTCCGCGAAAGACGCCATGCAGAGGTCCCAGCGCACCGGAGAGGCGATCTGGTCGACGAGCAGCTCGACGAACGCGGCGCCCGACGCGACGGCCGAGCCGTCACGGTTGGTCCAGATCGTGAGCGACGGATCGGATGCCGCCACCTCGGCCGCGGCGGCGCGCAGCGTCTCGACGGCCGGCGCCATGTACTGCGTGTGGAAGGCGCCCGCCACCTGCAGCGGGATCACCCGGGTGCCCGCGACAGGCTCGGCCGCCAGTGCCTGCAGACCCTCGATCGCGCCGGCGACGACGAGCTGTCCGCCGCCGTTGTAGTTGGCGGGCGACAGGCCCAGTTCGGCGAGGCGCGCGACCACGGCTGCCTCGTCGCCGCCGATGACGGCGCTCATGCCCGTCTCGGCGGCTGCTGCGGCATCGGCCATCGCGCGGCCGCGGATGCCGACGAGCGTCAAGGCCGCCTGCTCGCTGAGGATGCCGGCGGCCGCCGCGGCGGCGAACTCGCCGACCGAGTGGCCGGCGACGCCCGCGATGCCTGACCGGTCGGGGATCGCGTTCCACGACAGCAGGCTCGCCGCGACGATGAGCGGCTGGGCGACCTGGGTGTCGCGGATGCGGTCCGCGTCCCACTCGGTGCCGGCGGCCACGAGGTCGACGCCCGCCCACTCGGAGTACTGCGCCAGCCGATCGGCGGTGCCGTCGAGTTCGAGCCAGGGAGTCAGGAAGCCGGGGGACTGAGAGCCCTGCCCGGGGAAGACAGCGATACGCACCGTTCCATCCTGCCAAGGATCAGCACGCGGGCTCTGGCGACACCGTCACAAGAATTCCGCGGACCTTTGTGCGCGTCCCACACCGGCTCGGATCCCGACCGGCGCCCGACATCAGAGCGGGCCGCGCCGGGCCCCGGTCGGACGCCGGCGGGTGGCATCCGTTCCGATCGATCCCAGGATGAGAGCGGTCTGCAGGATCAGCGCCTCGCGCGGGCCGGTCGCGTCCCACCCGATCACCTCCGACACCCGCTTCAAGCGGTACCGGACGGTGTTGGGGTGGACGAACAGCTCACGCGCCGTCGCCTCGAGCGAACGGCCGTTGTCGAGGTACGCCCACAGCGTCGACACCAGATCGGCGCTGTGCGACTGCAGCGGACGGAAGATGCGTTCCACGAGCGTCTGCTTGGCGAGCGGGTCGCCGGCGAGGGCGCGCTCGGGCAGCAGATCGTCGGCCTCGACGGGGCGCGGCGCGTGCCGCCAGGCGCGCGCGACGGCGAATCCGGCCAGCGCGGCGCGGGCGCTCTGGCTCGCATCGACGAGCGCCGGGACCGTCGGGCCGAGCACGAGGTAGCCCGCACCGAAACCCGGCTCGAGGCGCTTGGCGATCTCACCGAACGGCAGATCGGTGATGGTGTCTTCGGCGCCGGGGGCAGCCTCGGCGCGTCCGACCACGAGCACGAGTCGAGAACCCTGCACGCCGATCAGCACATCCACACCGAGCTTGCGCGCGGTGCGGCGCAGCTGATCGACGTCGAACTGCGCAGGCGTGGTGCCCACGAGGACCGCGACCTCGCCGTGTCCGTGCCACCCGAGCGCCGCGATACGGCTCGGCAGCTCTTCATCGGCCTCGCCCGTGAGGATCGAGTCGACGACGAGCGCCTCCAGCCGCGCATCCCAGAGCCCGCGCGCCTCGGCCGCCCGCGCGTAGACGTCGGCCGCGGCGAAGGCCACTTCGCGCGAGTAGAGCAGGATCGCCTCGCGCAGATGCTCGCCCTTGCCCGCGACGCGCTCTTCGGTGACCTCGACGGTCACGCGGATGAGCTGCAGAGTCTGCTGCAGGCTGACGCTGCGCAGCAGTTCACGCGGCGCGGCGGCGAAGATGTCGGACGCGATCCACGGCGTCGAGCCGGGGTCGTCATACCACTGGATGAACGAGGTGATGCCGGCCTGAGCCACCAGCCCGACGGCGGAGCGTCGGGCCGGTGGCATCTCGGCATACCAGGGCAGCGTGTCTTCGAGGCGCTTGATGGTCACGGTCGCGATGTCGCCCGAGATGCGTCGCAGCCACGCGAGCGTCTCGACCTTGTCCATCACGTCGACAGGCTTGCCCATCCGCGGTTCAGCTCTCGCCGCCCGCGTTCCCGCTCGTGCCGGCGGTCACGTCGTGCAGGCGGTACTTCTCGATCGCCTGCGCCGCCAGGCTGCGGTCCACGGCGCCCTCTTCGGCCAGGGCCTGCAGCGTGCGGACCACGACCGACGGGCCGTCGATCTTGAAGAAGCGGCGAGCCGCGGCGCGCGTGTCGGAGAAGCCGAAGCCGTCGGCGCCCAGCGTCGCGAAGCGGTTCGGCACCCACGGCCGGATCTGGTCCTGGACGGCGTGCATGAAGTCGCTCACGGCGACGACGGGGCCCGCGACGCCCTGCAGCTTCTCGGTGAGGTACGCGGTGCGCGGCTCCTCGCCCGGGTGCAGGAAGTTGTGCTCGTCGGCGGCGAGGCCGTCGCGACGCAGCTCGGACCACGAGGTGACCGACCAGACGTCGGCCTGCACGCCCCAGTCCTCGCGCAGCAGCTGCTGCGCCTCGAGCGCCCACGGCACCCCGACGCCAGACGCGAAGATCTGCGCGCGCGGACCCGCGCCCTCGGCGACCGAGATGCGGTGGATGCCGCGCACGATGCCGTCGACGTCCACCTCGGCCGGTTCTGCCGGCTGCACGAGCGGCTCGTTGTAGACCGTCAGGTAGTACATGACGTTCGGGTCGGGGTGGTTGCCGCCGTACATGCGGTCGAGTCCGGCGCGCACGATGTGCGCGATCTCGTACCCGTAGGCCGGGTCGTACGCGACCGTCGCCGGGTTCGTCGACGCCAGCAGCGGCGAGTGGCCGTCGGCGTGCTGCAGGCCCTCACCGGTGAGTGTCGTGCGACCCGCTGTCGCGCCGACCACGAAGCCGCGCGCCATCTGGTCACCGGCGGCCCAGTTCGCGTCGCCGGTGCGCTGGAAGCCGAACATCGAGTAGAAGATGTAGACCGGGATCAGCGGCTCGCCGTGGGTCGCGTAGGACGTGCCGGCGGCGGTGAAGGCTGCCATGGCGCCCGCCTCGTTGATGCCGACGTGCACGATCTGGCCCTGCGGGCTCTCTTTGTAGGCGAGGAGCAGTTCCCGGTCGACCGAGGTGTAGTGCTGACCGTTCGGGTTGTAGATCTTCGCGGTCGGGAAGTACGCGTCCATGCCGAACGTGCGTGCCTCGTCGGGGATGATCGGCACGATGCGGTGGCCGAAGTCCTTCGAGCGGAGCAGGTCCTTGAGCAGGCGGACGAACGCCATCGTCGTGGCGATCTCCTGGTTGCCCGAGCCCTTCTTCGGCAGCGCGTACGCCTCGTCGCCGGGGAGCGTGATCGGGACGTGGTGGGTGCGGCGCTCGGGCAGGTAGCCGCCCAGGCTCCGGCGACGGTCGAGCATGTACTGCACCGTCTCGTCCTGCTCGCCCGGGTGGAAGTACGGGGGCAGATACGGGTTGGCCTCGAGCTGCGCGTCCGAGACGGGGATCTGCATCCCGTCGCGGAAGTGCTTGAGGTCCTCGAGCGTCATCTTCTTCATCTGGTGGGTCGCGTTGCGGCCCTCGAAGTGCGGACCCAGGCCGTAGCCCTTGATGGTCTTGGCGAGGATGACGGTCGGCTGGCCCTTGTGCTCGACGGCCGCCTTGAACGCCGCGTACACCTTGCGGTAATCGTGGCCGCCGCGCTTCAGGTTCCAGATCTGCTCGTCGGAGTAGTCCTTGACGAGCGCGGCGGCACGCTCGTCGCGGCCGAAGAAGTGCTCGCGGACGTAGGCGCCGTTCTCGGCCTTGTAGGTCTGGTAGTCGCCGTCGGGGGTGACGTTCATGAGGTTCAGCAGCGCACCCGAGTCGTCGCGGGCGAGCAGGTCGTCCCACTCGCGGCCCCACACGACCTTGATGACGTTCCAGCCGGCGCCGCGGAAGAAGGCCTCGAGCTCCTGGATGATCTTGCCGTTGCCGCGCACCGGGCCGTCCAGGCGCTGCAGGTTGCAGTTGACCACGAAGGTCAGGTTGTCCAGGCCCTCGTTCGCGGCGACCTGCAGCTGGCCGCGGCTCTCGACCTCGTCCATCTCTCCGTCGCCGAGGAATGCCCACACGTGCGCGTCCGACAGGTCCTTGATGCCGCGGTTCGTGAGGTACTTGTTGGCCTGCGCCTGGTAGATGGCGTTGATGGGGCCGAGACCCATCGACACCGTCGGGAACTGCCAGTAGTCCGGCATCAGCCGCGGGTGCGGGTACGACGGCAGCGCGTGCGGCGCGTGCGACTTCTCCTGGCGGAAGCCGTCGAGGTCGTCCTCGCCCAGACGCCCCTCGAGGAACGAGCGGGCATACATGCCGGGGGAGGCGTGGCCCTGGAAGAAGACCTGGTCGCCGCCCGACGGGTGGTCGAGCCCCCGGAAGAAGTGGTTGAAGCCGACCTCGTACAGCGCCGCCGACGACGCGTACGTCGAGATGTGGCCGCCGACCCCGATGCCGGGACGCTGCGCACGGTGCACCGTGATGGCGGCGTTCCAGCGGATCCAGCGGCGGTACCGGCGTTCGAGCTCCTCGTCGCCGGGGAACTCGGGCTCGTTCTCGGGGGCGATCGTGTTGATGTAGTCCGTCGTCGGGACCTGCGGCACGTTGAGCTGGAGTTCGTGCGAGGTCTGCAGCAGGCTCAGCATGATCTCGCGGCCACGACCGTGGCCCTTGGCCTGCACGAGCTGCTGCAGGGATTCCTGCCACTCGGAGGTCTCGTCGGGATCGCTGTCGAGGGAGTCCTGCGAGTACGGATCCTGATCGTTGACAGTCACAGAAGACCTTTCGTCGTCTGGCAGATCGTGCCAGGGAATCGCTACCGGAGCGGGGCGGACTTTGTCTGCCCGTCACAACGCACCATCTGCCAGCCTACCGAGTTCGAGCGGCCCCGGACGCACCTCGTAGACTGAGCGCGAGGGCCTTTAGCTCAGCTGGTAGAGCGCCACGTTTACACCGTGGATGTCGTCGGTTCGATCCCGGCAGGGCCCACACCTGACGATCAGTGGATGCCGCTCACCCGCGCCCCTCGCCGGCATCGCGTTCGTGCGACACGACATGGGGGAGCGCGAACTCCTCGTAGCCGGGCTGTCCCACGCGCGAGTGCCGGTGCGAATAGGCGAAGTAGATCACGAAGCCGATCACGAGCCACACCAGGAACCGAAGCCACGTCTCGACCGTGAGGTTGAGCATCAGATAGATGCAGATCGCCGCCGACAGCCCCGGCAGCCAGGGACTGAACGGCACGCGGAAGCTGCGGTGCAGGTCGGGCCGCCTGCGGCGCAGCACGATCACGCCGACCGAGACGAGCACGAAGGCCGACAGGGTGCCGATGTTGACCATCTCCTCCAGCAGCCCCACCGGCGTGAAGCCCGCGACGATCGCGACGATCACCGTCACGATGATCGAGATGACCCAGGGCGTGCGCCAGCGGGGATGCACCTTGGCCAGGCGCACCGGCAGCAGGGCATCGCGCGACATCGCGAAGATGATGCGCGTCGCCCCGATGAGCAGGGTCAGCACGACGGTGGTGAGGCCGGCGACGGCGCCGGCCGAGATGAGCGTGGCCATCCACGTCGCGCCGTGGAACGCGAATGCGTTCGCGAGCGCCGCAGCCGGGTCGAGGTCCTGGTAGGGCACCATGCCGGTCACCACGAGCGCGACCGCGCAGTACAGCAGCGTGCAGATGATCAACGACGCGATGATGCCGATCGGCAGGTCGCGCTGCGGATTGCGCGTCTCCTCCGCCGTGGTGGCCACGACGTCGAAGCCGATGTAGGCGAAGAAGACGAGCGCGGCCCCGGCGAAGATCCCGCCCACTCCGAACGCCGTCGGGTCGATGCCCGAGAGGAACTGCAGGAGCGGCTGACTGAGGCCCGTCGCGGCCTCCCGGGGAGCGGGGTCGGGGATGAAGGGCGACCAGTTCGCCGGATTCACGAAGAGCAGTCCGGCGACGATCACGAACAGCACGATGAAGAGCTTGACGGCGACCAGGACGAGGTTGACCCGCAGCGATTCCTTGATGCCGAACGTCATCAGCCCGCCGAGCACCAGCACCAGCAGGATCGCCATGAGGTCGACGGTGCCGCCGTACCCGATCTCGGCGGGGATCGGGATGCCCAGCTGGTCGAGGAGCGTGCCGAGGTAGGCGCTCCAGCCCTGCGCCACCACGCTCGCGCCGAGGAACATCTCCAGGATCAGGTCCCAGCCGATGATCCACGCGAACAGTTCGCCGAGCGAGGAGTATGAGAACGTGTAGGCAGATCCCGACACCGGGACCGTCGAGGCGAACTCGGCGTAGCAGAGCGCCGCGAGGGTGCACGCGATCGCGGCGACCACGAAGCTGATCACGATCGCCGGACCGGCGACCTCGTGCGCGGCGCGCCCGGTCAGCGTGAAGATGCCGGCGCCGATCACGACCCCGATGCCGAAGACCGTCAGATCGAGCGCGGTCAGCGACTTCTTCAGCCGGAACTCTGGTTCGTCCGTGTCGGCGATCGACTGCTCGACGGACTTCGTACGCAGAACACCCATCGTTGCGCCTTTCGTCGTCGGAAGGGCCGGTCGTCGAATGCTAGTCCTCGCCGTTCGCGGCGTCGACGCCCCACGATAGGTTTGTTCCGTGAACGCCAGCCACGCAGACCAGCGCCGCCTCGTCGAGGTCGCACAGCTCGACGCCCGTATCCGACAGGCCGACCACGCGCGCAAGAACCCGCCGCAGGCCGCGCGGGTGCAGGAGCTGCTGGGGCGCCGGCAGGAGCTCTCGCAGGAGCTCTCGGTCCGCCTGGGCGTGCGCGACGACATCCGCACCGAGCTGTCGCGCATCGAATCAGATGTGGCCGTCGTCGACGCACGGGCCGCGCGCGACAACGAGCGGCTGGCCGCGTCGAGCAACCCGAAAGAGGCGCAGAGCCTCGAGAGCGAGCTCGGGGCGCTCGCACGCCGCAAGAGCGACCTCGAAGACGCCGAGCTGGCCGTCATGGAGCGCCTCGAGACGGCGGATGCGGCCGTGGCCGAGCAAGAGGCGCTGATCGCGGCCACCAACGCCGAAGGCGCCGCACTGAGCGCCGACGGCAAGCGCGCGGTCGCCGAGGCCACCGCCGCGTATGAGGCCGCCGAGCGCGACCGCGCCGCGATCGCGGGCGCTGTTCCCGCCGGCCTGCTGGCGCTGTACGACACTCTCGCGACCCGCAGTGCCGGCGCGGCGTTCCTGCGGGCCCGCACGTGTGAAGGGTGCCACATGGTGCTCGCCGGCACCGACCTGCAGGTGCTCCGGCAGGCCACCGATGACCAGGTCGTCAACTGTCCCGAGTGCGGCTGCATCCTCGTCATCGACGTGGACTCGGGCCTGTGATCCGCTGCTCGCGCCCGTACCGTGGACGCCGCTGACCCACCGGCGTGGATCGTCCTCGGACGCACGTCACGGGGCGCCGTCGCGATTCTGCTCGATGCCGCGGCGACCGAGTACGCGCGTGACGACTTCGCCGAGGACGCTCTCGCGGCCTGGGTGGCCGAGGTCGAGGCGGCCCACGCCCCGCGCTGGGTCTGGAACGACGCGCCGCGCTGGCACCCGCTCCTCCTCGCGGCGGGAGTCCGCGTCGCCCGCTGTCACGATCTGCGGCTGTGTCATGCCATCCTGCGGGATTCGGCGCTCGTCGCGCCGACCTGCGCGATCGGGGACGCCGTGGAGTGGGATGCCGCACCCCACGCGCAGGAAGACATGGCTCCGGCGCTGTTCGAGCTCGACGGCGCCGCCTCCGGACGGACCGGGCTTCCCGACGGAGCAGACGATGCCCTCGCCGAGTTCGCCCGTCAGCGCGAGGCCATCGCCGGCTCGCGCGACCCGGGCCGCCTGCGACTGCTGACCGCGGCCGAGTCCGCCGGAGCTCTCATCGCCGCCGAGATGCGCGCGGCGGGGCTGCCGTGGGATGCCGCCGAGCACGACCGCATCCTCGTCGAGACGCTCGGTGAGCGACCGCTCGCCGGCGGGCAGCCGGCACGGCTGGCGGCCGCGGCCGCCCGGGTGCGGGACGCGCTGGGCGATCCGTCGGCCAGCCTCGATTCGCAGCCCAAGCTCCTGCGGGCGCTTCACCGCGTGGGCGTGCTGGTCGAATCGACGAGCAGGTGGGAGCTGGGCGAGCACCGGCATCCCGTCATCGAGCCGCTCCTGGAGTACAAGAAGCTGTCGCGGCTGCTGTCGGCCAACGGCTGGTCGTGGCTGGCCGAGTGGGTCGCGGACGGGCGATTCCGGCCCGTCTACATCCCGGGCGGCGTCGTCACCGGACGATGGGCGTCCTCGGGCGGCGGCGCGCTGCAGCTGCCGCGCCAGCTGCGCGAGGCGGTGCGCGCCGACCCCGGATGGCGGCTGGTCGTCGCCGACGTCGCGCAACTGGAGCCTCGGGTGCTCGCCGCGATGTCGGGAGACACCGCGCTCGCGGCCGCCGCACGCGGGCGCGACCTCTACGCCGGCATCGTCGAGAGCGGAGCCGTCGCCACACGCCAAGAGGCGAAGATCGCGATCCTCGGCGCGATGTACGGCGCCACGACGGGGGAGTCCGGGCGGCTCGTGCCGCGGCTCCGGCGCGCGTACCCGCGTGCCATGGGGCTGGTCGACGAGGCGGCGCGCACGGGCGAGGACGGCGGGATCGTCTCGACATGGCTCGGACGCACGTCGCCGCCGCCGTCGCCGGAGTGGTCGGCGCTGCAGTCGCGGGCGACGGAGGCCGAGGCATCCGGAGCCGACGAGACGCGCGCCAAGCGCTGGGCGCGCGATCGGGGCCGCTTCACCCGCAACTTCGTCGTGCAAGGCACCGCCGCGGAGTGGGCCCTGGCGTGGCTCGCCGATCTTCGCACGCGCCTCGCCGCGATGCCGCCCGTCGCGCCCGAGGTCGCGGCGCCGCGCTCCGGTCCGGTGTTCGCCGACCGCCCGCACCTCGCGTTCTTCCTGCACGACGAGGTGATCGTGCACACACCGGCGGAGCATGCGGACGCCGTCGTCCAGGCCGTCGAGGAGGCCGCTGCGGCGGCGGGTCGCCTGCTGTTCGGCGGCTTCCCGCTCGACTTCCGGCTCGACGTGCGCATCGCCGACACCGCGCTCAAGGACTGACGCGCAGCGCGGACCCAGTCCGCGACGATAGACTCGCCGACGCGAATGGGTCGGCTGGACGGTCGCGTCGCGGTCATGCCGCGCCGAGGAACGTCCGGGCTCCACAGGGCAGGGCGGTGGGTAACACCCACCCGGAGCGATCCGCGAGACAGTGCCACAGAGAGCAGACCGCCCGGCTTCGGCCGGGTAAGGGTGAAAGGGCGGTGTAAGAGACCACCGGGGTCGTGGTGACACGACCCGCACGGCAAACCTCGCCCGGAGCAAGGCCAGACAGGGGATGATGACGCGGCCCGCCGAGTCCCCGGGTAGGCCGCTGGAGCGGCACGGCAACGTGTCGCCGAGAGAGATGACCGTCCACGGGGCGTGAGCCCCCGGACAGAACCCGGCGTACAGGCCGGCCCATTCGCCCTCTCGACGCACGGCGGCTGAGCCGTGACGGCTCAGCCGCGCGCGAGTGCCGCCGCGCCGATGATCCCCGCGTTGTTGCGGTGCACCGCGGGCACGATGGGCGTGTTCAGGTCGAGAAGATGCAGGAACTGATCGGCGTGCTTCGAGACACCGCCGCCCACCACGAAGAGGTCAGGGCTGAACAGGAACTCGATGTGGCTGTAGTACCACTGCAGCCGCTTGGCCCACTTCTCCCACGACAGGTTGTGACGCTCCATGGCGGAGTACGCCGCGTAGGACTCGGCGTCGCCGCCGTGCTTCGCGCGCTGCACGTGCCCCAGCTCCGAGTTGGGCACGAGCACGCCGTCGTACAGCAGCGCCGAGCCGATGCCAGTGCCGAGGGTCGTGAGGATCGTGAGGCCCGCCTGATCCTTCGCCGCGCCGTAGCGGACCTCCGCGACGCCGGCGACGTCGGCGTCGTTGGCGAAGTGGATGTCGCGTCCGAGACCGTCCTCGAAGAACTTCTCGGCCTCGAAGCCGACCCACTGGTCCGAGACGTTCGCCGCCGACATCGTGCGTCCCTGCTTGATGATCGCGGGGAAGGCCACCCCCAGCGGCACCGATGCGTCGTCGGCGACGCCGAGGGTGGAGAGCACCTCGGTCACCGCGGCCAGCACGTCCGGCGGGTGGGCTCCCGCCGGCGTCGCGACCTTCACCCGATCGCTGACGAGTTCGCCGCGTTCGAGGTCCACGATGCCCGCCTTGATGCCGGTGCCGCCGATGTCCACGCCGACGGCGCGTGCCGCGTCAGATGCCATGCGGACAGCCTACCGACGACACGTCGCCGCGCTGGAGACTTCCCGGCCCGAGGCTTCCTCCGGCGGACCGAACGGCAGGGGGCGTCAGTAGGATCGTGCTGACGGCCACAGATCACGCGATCAGGGAGTGCGACGATGACCGACGGCAGCGAGAAGTACTGGTACAACCTCAAGACCGGCGAGGTCGAGAAGGGCTTCGAATCGCCCGCGCCCGACCGCGCCGGCCCGTTCGACACGCCGGAGGAGGCCGCGAAGGCGCCTGAGGTCATCCGGGAGCGCTCGAAGGCATGGGCCGATGAAGAGGCGCGCGAGGACTCGTGGGGGACCGGCTCCGTGTCGGAGGACCCCGGCGCCGACCAGTAGTCTGGCTTCGACCCGGCTCGTACCGACGAGCGGGCCAGATCGGGCACCGGAGAGGACGCGATGGACAAGCAGCGTGACTTCGTTCTGAGGACCATCGAGGAACGGGGCGTGAAGTTCGTCCGCCTGTGGTTCACGGATGTCATCGGCACGCTCAAGTCGGTCGCCATCGCACCGGCAGAGGTCGAGGGCGCCTTCGCCGAGGGGCTGGGCTTCGACGGGTCCGCCATCGAGGGACTCACGCGCTCGTACGAGTCCGATCTCTTGGCGCACCCCGACCCGACGACGTTCCAGATCCTGCCGTGGCGCGGCGAGATCGATCCGACGGCGCGCATGTTCTGCGACATCACGACGCCCGACGGGCAGCCCGCCGTCGCCGACCCGCGCCACGTGCTCAAGCGCACGCTCGCGAAGGCAGCCGATGCCGGGTTCACGTTCTACACGCACCCCGAGATCGAGTTCTACCTCCTCAAGTCTTCGGCGTTCGGCACCGATGGCCCCGAGCCTGTGGACTCGGCCGGTTACTTCGACAACGTCCCCGGTGGCACGGCGCACGACTTCCGCCGTCGCTCGGTGCGCATGCTCGAAGACCTCGGCATCTCGGTCGAGTACAGCCACCACGAGGGCGGTCCCGGTCAGAACGAGATCGACCTGCGGTACGCCGACGCACTGACCACCGCCGACAACATCATGACGTTCCGCACGGTCATCAAAGAGGTCGCGATCGAGCAGGGCGTGTACGCGACGTTCATGCCGAAGCCGATGACCGGCAAGCCCGGCAGCGGCATGCACACGCACATGTCACTGTTCGAGGGCGACGTCAACGCGTTCTACGAAGAGGGCGCCCAGTACCAGCTGTCGAAGGTCGGCCGCCACTTCATCGCGGGACTGCTGCGGCACGCGAACGAGATCTCGGCCGTCACGAACCAGTTCGTCAACTCGTACAAGCGCCTGTGGGGCGGCGACGAGGCGCCGAGCTTCATCTGCTGGGGCCACAACAACCGCTCCGCGCTCGTGCGCGTTCCGCTGTACAAGCCCAGCAAGGGCCAGTCGTCGCGGGTCGAGTACCGTGCGCTCGACTCCGCAGCCAACCCCTATCTCGCGTACGCGCTCATGCTCGCGGCCGGCCTCAAGGGCATCGAGAACGAGTACGAGCTCCCGCCCGAGGCCGAGGACAACGTCTGGTCGCTGACCGACGCCGAGCGTCGTGCGCTCGGCTACGCGCCGCTGCCGGCGAGCCTCGACCACGCCCTGGAGTACATGGAGGAATCCGAGCTCGTCGCCGAGACGCTGGGCGAGCAGGTCTTCAACCACGTGCTACTCAACAAGCGGCGCGAGTGGCAGGAGTACCGCTCCCAGGTCACGCCGTTCGAGCTCAAGAGCAACCTCGAGCTGCTCTGAGGCCGTCTGACGCATGTCTGCGAGCGACCGGCCCGGATCTCTCACCCCGCTCGCGCGCGTCGGCTTCAGCAGCCTCGGCGACGCCGAGCAGCTGCTGGACGAGCTCACCGGGCTGACCGGCATCCCTCGACAAGACGTGCTCGAGCGGGCGACGACCGCAGCCGATCCTGACGAGGCCCTGCACGCCGTCACGAAGCTCGCGCGACGCGACGACCAGGCGGTGCGGCGCGCCCATCGCCACGCCGGCGCGTGGCGCGCCCTGTGGGCGCTGCTGGGCGCCTCGACGGGGTTCGGCGAGTTCTTCGCACGCCATCCCGCCGAGATCGACGAGCTGGTGCACGTCGGTGATCGGCTGCCGACCGAGGCCGAGCTGCGTGAGGGCATGCTGGACGCGGTCGGCGCCGTCGACGGCTTCGCCGCGGACGGCGGCGAGAGCGCCTGGGTGGCGCTGCGGGTCCGCTACCGCCGCATGCTCGCCAGGATCGCCGCGTACGACCTGCTGAGCCCGTCTCCGGTCGACGAGATCGCCGCCGTGTCGATGCGGCTCGCGGATGCCGCGGGGGCCGCCCTGGAGGCATCCCTCGCCGTCGCCCGCACGCGGGTCTCGGGCGGCACCGCCGGCGTCGGGCTCTTCCCTCGCGAGCAGGTCGCCGAGGCGGGCCTCGCGATCATCGGCATGGGCAAGACCGGCGCCCGGGAGCTCAACTACGTCAGCGATGTCGACGTGATCTTCGTCGCGGGCGGGTCCGATGACGCGGTCGCCGAGTATGGCGAGAGCCGCATCGTCGACATCGCGACACGGCTCGCCGTGCAGACCATGCGCGGGATCTCGGGCGTCGAGATCGAGCCTCCGCTGTGGGAGGTCGACGCGAACCTCCGCCCCGAGGGCAAGCAGGGCGCGCTCGTGCGGACTGTCGAGTCCCATGTGGCCTACTACCAGCGGTGGGCGAAGAGCTGGGAGTTCCAGGCGCTGCTGAAGGCACGCCCGATCGCCGGGGACCCCGTCGTGGCCGCCGAGTATATCGCCGCCGTCCAGCCGAAGGTGTGGACCAGCGCGGCCCGCGAGAACTTCGTCGACAGCGTGCAGCGCATGCGCGAGCGGGTGACCGAGCACATCCCTGCCGCCGACGTTCCGTATCAGCTCAAACTCGGGCCGGGCGGCATCCGCGACATCGAGTTCACCGTGCAGCTCCTCCAGCTCGTCCACGGTCTGTCGGACGACCGCATCCGCCAGCGCGGCACGCTCGACGCCCTGGACGCCCTGGTCGCCGAGGGCTACATCGGCCGCGTCGAGGCGTCGGCGTTCTCGCACGACTACCGCGTGCTGCGACTGCTCGAGCACCGCGTGCAGCTGCGGCAGCTGCGGCGGACGCACCTGATGCCCTCGCGTCCCGAAGACCTCCGCGTCCTGGCACGTGCGACCGCCCTGGCCGACACGGGCCAGGCCGTCTGGGACCTGTGGGAGTCGACCAAGCGCGAGGTGCGCGACATCCACGTGCGCCTGTTCTACCGGCCGCTGCTGTCCGCTGTGGCGGCGCTGCCCGCCGACGAGCGGGTCCTGTCGACCGAGCAGGCGCACGACCGTCTCGCGGCGATCGGATTCGCCGACCCCGCCGGCGCCCTCCGGCACATCGCCGCCCTCACCACCGGTCTCAGCCGCAAGGCGACGATCCAGCGGCACCTGATGCCGGTGATGATCCGGTGGTTCGCGGACGGCGTCGACCCGGACTACGGTCTGCTCGCCTTCCGGCGGCTGAGCGAACGACTCGGCGACACGCACTGGTTCCTGCGTATGCTGCGCGACTCATCGGGCGCTGCTGAGAGCCTCTCCCGCGTGCTCTCGGGCTCACGGTACGTGGGCGAGCTCATCGAATGGATCCCCGAGTCGGCGGCGTGGCTCGACGACCCCGAACTGCTGCGCCCGCGCTCGGGTGTGGCGCTGCAGCAGGAGGCGCGAGCCATCCAGACCCGCCACGCGACGGTGACCGACGCCATGCGCGCCGTCCGCGCGCTCCGGCGCCGCGAGCAGCTGCGCCTCGCGATGGCCGCGATCCTCGGCGCCGTGACGATCGAGGAGGTCGCCGAGGCGCTCACGACGATCACCGAGGTCACCATCCAGGCGACGCTGCGGGCAGTGCGCCGCGACATCGTCCCGCCTGAGGATGCCGCGCTGGACTTCTCGGTCATCGCGATGGGCCGCTTCGGCGGCGCGGAGCTCGGGTTCGGCTCGGATGCCGACGTCATCTACGTGTACCGCGCGAACGGCATCGACCCGCAGCGCGCGCAGGAGCTGGCGCTGAAGCTCGTCGCCGGGCTGCGCACGCACTCCGAGGATCACCGCGTGCCGCTCGAGCTCGACGCCGATCTGCGGCCCGAGGGCCGCAACGGGCCGCTCGCGCGCTCGCTCGACGCGTATGCCGAGTATTACCGACGCTGGGCGCTGTCGTGGGAGGCACAGGCGCTGCTGCGGGCGCGTGGCGTCGCGGGCAGTGTCAAGCTGATCGCCGACTTCATGCAGCTCGCCGATCAGGTGCGGTACCCGTCGACCGTCGAGATCGCGGCGGTCCGTGAGATCAAGCGCATCAAGGCGCGGGTCGAGAGCGAGCGGCTGCCGCAGGGGGTCGATCCGTCCCGCCACCTCAAGCTCGGGCCCGGCTCGCTCAGCGACGTCGAGTGGCTCGTGCAGCTGCTGCAGCTGCAGCACGCGCACGCCGTGCCCGAGATGCGGACGACCTCCACGCTCGACGCCCTGAGCGCCGCGGTCGACGTGGGCCTGGTCCCGTCGACGTCGGCGGATCGGCTGGCCGCGGCGTGGCGCCTGGCGAGCCGGCTCCGCTCCGCCAACACGCTGCTGTCGGGCCAGACCAGCGACGTGCTGCCCGTCGACCGCAACAAGCTCGACGGCATCGGCCGCCTGCTGGAGTACCCGCCGCGCTCGGCCACCCGCGTCGAGGACGACTATCTCGGCACCACGCGTCGCGCCCGTCGCGTGTTCGAGAAGCTCTTCTACGGCTGACGGATGCCGCACCGCCGGCGGTTCCCACCGCCGGGGTCGACGGTCACGTCGCCGGGCACTGCGGGATGCCGTCGGTCCGGTCGCCCGCGAGCGGACTGCCGCTGACCGCGGCGACGACGCGGACCGCGCGGTCCCAGAACCGTGCATAGTGGTTCGGATCGTCGTTCACCTGTGTCCGGTGCGCGACGAGCGTGGGATCGAGCCCCGCCCGATCGGGCACGCGTTCGGCCATCGCCTGGTAGAACAGCACGGCGGCCGTGTACGGATCCAGACGGGCTTCGCGGGTTCCCCAGGAGTCCTGCTGCTGGAACAGCCCGAGCGACGTGGTGCGCGAGCCGTCGGGGTTGCGCACCCCGTTCGTCTCCCAGTCGCCGTACTCGAGGTTCCGCAGCGAGGACTCGCCCATCGCGGTCATCACGGCGATCGTCTGGTCGCGCTCGTCGAGGCCGAGGTCCCTGCCCGCGACGAGAACGGTGCAGGCGTTCGTGAGCTGCTCGACACGATACCCGGCGACCGCCGGAACGGGTTCCGCCCGATATCCGACGAACGCCTCGTCGAGCGACCGCGCGAGGAAGCCCGCGCCGACGAGGAACATCGCGACCAGTGCGATCGGCACCGCGATCGCCAGCGCGACACGCGGCCACCGGGACCGCCCCCGAGCGCGTCGCCGTCGCCCGCCGCGTCGTGGTGCCGATGCCTTCGGCCGCACCGCGCCGCCGGGACGCGTCTTCACGGCTGAACGGGCGGGCATGGTCTTCACCTTCGATGGGGGACGTGGCGGAGGGCTCTGTTCAGCCTAGGCCGCAGGCCGGGGTGCGGCATCCTTCCTCCCGCGCACGCAGAAGGGCCCCGGTCTCCCGGGGCCCTTCTGTCACGGTGCTGGAACGTCAGACGCCGAAGTACAGCTCGTACTCGAACGGGTGCGGCCGCGCGTTGAGCGGCTGGATCTCGTTCTCGATCTTGTACTCGATCCACGTCTCGATGAGCTCGGGCGTGAACACGCCGCCCTTGAGCAGGAACTCGTGGTCGGCGCGCAGCGCCTCGAGCGAGTCGAGCAGCGAGTTCGGCACCTGCGGGATGTTCTTCGCCTCCTCGGGGGGAAGCTCGTACAGGTCCTTGTCGACCGGCTCGTGCGGCTCGATGCGGTTCTGGATGCCGTCGAGGCCCGCCATCAGCTGGGCGGCGAAGGCGAGGTACGGGTTGCCCGAGGCGTCCGGCGCACGGAACTCGATGCGCTTGGCCTTGGGGTTGGAGCCCGTGATCGGGATGCGGATGGCCGCCGAGCGGTTGCCGGCCGAGTAGACCAGGTTGACCGGGGCCTCGTAGCCCTTGACGAGACGCTTGTACGAGTTGAGCGTCGGGTTGGTGAACGCGAGCAGCGCCGGCGCGTGGGCCAGGATGCCGCCGATGTACCAGCGGGCGAGGTCCGAGAGCTGCGCGTAGCCCTTCTCGTCGTAGAACAGCGGCTTGCCCTCGAGCCACAGCGACTGGTGCGTGTGCATGCCCGAGCCGTTGTCGCCGAAGAGCGGCTTGGGCATGAAGGTCGCGACCTTGCCCCACTCGTTCGCCACGTTCTTGACGATGTACTTGAACTTCAGGATGTCGTCGGCCGCGTGCACCATGGTGTCGAAGCGGTAATTGATCTCCTGCTGGCCGCCGGTGCCCACCTCGTGGTGCGCGCGCTCGAGGTGCAGGCCCGACTCGATGAGGCGCAGGCTGATGTCGTCGCGCAGGTCGGCCGTCTTGTCGACGGGCGAGACGGGGAAGTATCCGCCCTTGAAGGGGGTCTTGTTGGCGAGGTTGCCGCCCTCTTCGACGCGACCGGTGTTCCAGGCGCCCTCTTCGGAGTCGACCGAGTAGAAGCTGGAGTTCTGCTTCACCTCGTAGCGGACGTCGTCGAAGATGTAGAACTCGGCCTCGGGGGCGAAGAACGCGGTGTCGGCGATGCCGGTCGAGGCGAGATACTTCTCGGCCTTCTTGGCGACCTGACGCGGGTCCTTCGCGTAGATCTCACCGTTGCGGGGGTTGTAGATGTCGAAGACCATGATGAGGGTCTTCGCCTCACGGAACGGGTCGAGGTACGCCGTCGACACGTCCGGGATCAGCTGCATGTCCGATTCGTGGATGTTCGCGAAGCCTCGGATCGAGGAGCCGTCGAACAGCTGGCCGACCGTGAAGAACTCTTCGTCGACGGTCGAGGCCGGGATGTTGAAGTGCTGCTGCACGCCAGGAAGATCCGTGAAACGGATGTCGAGGAACTTGACGTCCTCGTCCTTGATGAACTTCAGCACCTCGGATGAATCTTTGAACATGAAGACTCCAGAGGTAGGGCATTCGGATCCGCCCGTGCGGGCCGGGCTCTTTGGCAAGCTACCGGCAGGGGATTGCCCGGCAGTATCACTAGTGTTTCAGGGATGTTACGACGGCCTGGGTACGCTTGAGAAGTGACGCAGAGCACTCAGGACTATCCCGGCGAACGCCTCGGACTCCCTCGCGAGGGCACCGGATCGATCGGCCACCTGGGCCGTCGCGTCGGCGCGCTGTTCATCGACTACGGTGCCGCCTACCTCATCTCGGGGTTCTTCGGTTGGGACCCGATGGCCATCCTCGCGCTGTTCGCCGCGATCCAGCTCGTGTTCCTGCCGACGCTGCAGGGGAGCCCCGGTCATCGCCTCTTCGGCCTGCGCCTCGTGCGCCTCGACGGCGCCTGGGTGGGCCTGTGGCGCCCCATCGTTCGCACGGCGCTCCTGATCCTCGTGATCCCCGCCGTCATCTGGGACGCCGACCACCGCGGTCTGCACGACAAGGTCGCCGGCACCGTCCTGCTCCGGGCCTGAGACGACATCAGCCGCGCCGGCGGAGGCCGGGCGCGGCTGATGATCAGGTCGCGAGGGGGATCAGCGTGGACGCGGTGCGCGCGCCTTCGTCGGGTCGATGCCCTTCGGGATCGGCAGCGACGTGAGCGACTGCGAGACGGACTCGATGCGCTTGATGACCGCGGCCTGCGTGGTGCGGTCGATCTTCTTCGGGAGCGCCTTGATGGTCGAGGCGAGCTTTGCGATCGTCACGTCGCCCTCGCCGTGGCCCACGTAGAGCACGGTGACGGGAACGCCCGCGGCCACGCGCTGCACCTTGGAGCGCTCGTCGTTGACGAGGCGCGTCAGGCGCCCGCGGGCACCCTCGCCCACGATCACGACGCCGCCCTTGCCGACCGCTCGGTACACGGCCTCCTGCGTCTTCGGGTTGATGCCGACGGGCATCTCGCTGGCCTGCCAGGAGCGGCCGAGCGAGGTCGAGAGCACGTGACCCGTCGCCCCCGGCATCCCGTCGATCTTCTTGTACATCGCCTGCGTCGACAGACGGGTCATCGTCATCATCGACGCGAGGATGCCGAGCATGAGACCCGTCACGCCCCACAGGATGACGCTCCAGATCGCCACCGGCGGGATCAGGAACCCGATCGTCACGCCGATGCCGGCGCCGACCAGCAGGATGCCGCCCAGCAGGAACGGCAGCCAGGGGAACGCCTTCTGCGTGAAGGTGTAGAGGGTACGGATCTGGGAGAAGAAACCCGGGCTCTTCTCGGGTGCGGAACTGCGCGCGGCCATACCTTCCAGCCTACCTTTCCGAGGGGGCTTACTCGGCTCCTCCCCAGCCGCGATTGCACGGTGGTCGTCCACAGATCGCAGATCGCAGCCCTCGGACCGCCCCGGGGGCGCCGACACTTGGGTGCGTGACCCCCGACGACGGCCTGCTCGCCAGCCCCTACCGCTCGGTGCGCACGGTGCGCGCGAAAGACGACGCGCCGTGGCCGGGGGTGCTCGTACGCGAAGTCGACGGCGCGATGCGGCATCTCGTCGATGTCCAGGATCTGGGCCCGTCGTGGACCGGATGGGATGCCGCATCCGGCGGCCACGTGCTCACCCCGCTCGACATCGCACGGCGCCGGGACGGGCACGACGTCGTGCTGCCGGTGTGTGTGGAGCGGCTCGATGACTTCCTGCGTCGTCGCGCGAACCGGCTGCCGCTGACGGCGGGCGAGGCGGTGACGCTGGGAGTCAGCCTGCTGCGCGGCTGCGCGCAGCTCGTGTCGGCGCCGCAGACGACGGGGGAATGGTGGCTGGACGACGCGGGGCGCCCTCTGCTCGCGACGGACGCGTCGCCCCGGCGAGCCTTCGAGGCGACAGCGGAGGCGATGGCGGGTCTCGACGTGGACGGCCCGCTGCAGCGGACCTGGGCCACGGCTCTGCGCGCGCTCACCGCCGAGCGCGTGTCGGTGCACGAGCTCACGGCGGCCGAGGATGCGCTGTTCGCGCTGGCGGTGCCCGAACCGCTGAGCACGACCAGCCTCGCGCCCCGGGCGGTCGTCGACATCGGCGGCGGCCAGCGCGCGGATCGCACGGTCATGGCCGAGCCGCCGGCGCGCTCGCTCTGGCAGAACCTGCTCGTCGGGGTCGACGACGACCTCGCCGACACGGTGTCGCGCACGACCACCGCGGTGTGGCGACGTCTTCGCGGCGGCGGCGCACGCGGTGCCTCGACGCCGGGTCGTCGACGGGCGCCGTGGCTCGTCGGGGGCGCCGTCGCAGCGGCCGTGCTCGCAGCCGGTGCTCTGTGGCCCGGCGGCGGTCCAGCCACTGCCGACGGCGCCGGGGGGATGGATCCCACGCCGACGGCCACGACCCTGATCGCGGACACGGGTGCGCCGGAGGGCACCCCGGCGGCCGAGGAAGGAGCGGACGACGCCGTGGCTCAGCCGGGCGATCTCGCCGCGGTGGCCGCCGCGCTGCTCGACGCGCGAGTCGCGTGCGCGGGGGAGTCCGGGTGTCTCGCGGACGTCCTCGTCGATCCGGCGACGGCACCGGCAGGAGGCGGAGTGATCGACCGCGCCGCTGCGGAGCGGACCGTCACGCTGCTCGATGACTTCGGCGATCTCGCCGTCCTCCGCGTCGACGCTGTCGATGCGCGGGAGGTGCCGCAGCTGATGGTGATCCTGCGCCGAGACGAGAAATGGCTGCTGCGCGACGTCAATGACGTCGCGCAGCAGCCGGAAGGTTGACCCGGTCGGGGTCAGATGCCGATCTGGCCCTCGAAGGCTGCCGCCTCGAGACGTGCCTTCACGGCGCTGAGGAAGCGGGCCGCGTCCGCGCCGTCGACGACGCGGTGGTCGTACGACAGCGCCAGGTACACGTACGAGCGCACCGAGATCGCATCCTTGCCGTCGACGCTCACGACGCCGGGGCGCTTGACGACGACGCCGGTGCCGAGAATGGCCGATTGGGGCAGGAACACCACAGGCGTGTCGAACAGCGCGCCGCGCGAACCCGTGTTGGTCAGCGTAAAGGTACCGCCCGCGAGCTCGTCCGGCTTCAGCTTGTTGTCGCGCGTGCGCGCAGCCAGGTCGGCGATCTCGTGCGCGATCTGCGCGAGGTTCTTCGCGGCCGCGTCACGCAGGACCGGTGTGAGCAGACCCCGCTCGGTGTCGACCGCGATCGACAGGTTCTCGGTGGCCGGGTAGACGATCTGGTCGCCGTCCACGGTCGAGTTGATCACGGGGTACGCCTGCAGGGCCTCGGCGGCCGCGAGAGCGAAGAACGGCAGGAACGACAGCTTGTCGCCGGTCTTGGCGAGGAAGTCGTTCTTCACGCGGTCGCGGTAGTTCGCGAGCTTGGTGACGTCGACCTCGACCACCGTCGTGAGCTGGGCCGTTGACTGCATCGACTCGACCGCACGCTGGGCGAGCACCTTGCGCAGACGCGACATCGGCTGCGTCGTGCCGCGCAGCGGCGAGACCTCGAGCGGCGCGGGCGCCGCAGCCGCGGCCGCGGCCGGTGCGGCAGCAGCGGGGGCGGCAGCAGACTCGGCGGCCTTGAGGACGTCCTCCTTGCGGATGCGGCCCCCGACACCGGTGCCCTTCACCGACGCCAGGTCGACGCCCTGCTGCTGCGCGAGACGGCGCACGAGCGGAGTCACGTAGGTCACGCCGTCGTCCTCGGCCGCAGCGGCGGCCGGAGCCGGTGCGGCAGCGGCCGGGGCAGCAGCGGGCGCAGGTGCCGGCGCCGGTGCGGCGGCAGGCGCCGGAGCAGCAGCGGGCGCCGGAGCCTCGGCGGCGGGAGCGGGAGCCTCGGCGGCGGGAGCGGGAGCAGCGCCGGCCTCGCCGATACGCGCGAGCGCGGCGCCGACGGCGACGGTCTCGTCCTCGCTCACGAGGATCTCCTGCAGCACGCCGGCGAACGGCGACGGGATCTCGGTGTCGACCTTGTCGGTCGAGATCTCCAGCAGCGGCTCGTCGACCGCGACCTCTTCGCCGACCTGCTTGAGCCACCGGGTGACGGTGCCCTCGGTGACGCTCTCGCCGAGCTCGGGGAGCACGACCTCCTTGCCGGTGCCGCCGGCAGCGGGAGCCGGGGCGGCGGGGGCTTCGGCCGCAGGAGCGGCTTCGGCAGCGGGCGCCTCGGCAGCGGGGGCCTCGGCAGGAGCGGCGGGGGCGGGCTCGGCGGCAGCGGCCTCAGGCGCGGGCGCGGCGGCGGGAGCGCTCGAGCCGTCGCCGATCTTGGCGAGGATGGCGCCGACCTCGACGGTCTCGTCCTCCTGCACGAGGATCTCCTCGATGACGCCGCTCACCGGCGAGGGGATCTCGGTGTCCACCTTGTCCGTGGAGATCTCGAGCAGGCCCTCGTCGGCCTGTACCGTGTCGCCGACGTTCTTGAGCCAGCGGGTGACCGTACCCTCGGTGACGCTCTCGCCGAGAGCGGGGAGGACCACGGATGTGCTCATGAGGAAGTCTCCTTCTGAATGAATATCGGATCTAGCTTAGTGATGGGGGGTGGACTGGAGGGTCAGAGCGCGTGCAGGGGCTTGCCTGCCAGGGCGAGGAAAGCCTCGCCCAGCGCTTCGGACTGCGTCGGGTGCGCGTGGATGAACGGCGCGATGTCTTCGGGGTGCGCCTCCCATCCCACCGCGAGCTGGCCTTCGGTGATGAGCTCGCCGACGCGGTCGCCGATGAGATGAACGCCGAGGACAGGACCGTCCTTGGCGCGCACCACCTTCACGATCCCGCTGGTGCCGAGGATCTCGCTCTTGCCGTTGCCGGCGAGGTTGTACTCGTACGCGACGACGCCGTCGGCTCCGAACTGCTCGGAGGCCTGGACCTCGGTCAGCCCGACGGAGGCGACCTCTGGGTGGCTGTACGTGACCTTGGGGATCTGCGTGTCGGGGATGACGACGGGGGACAGACCCGCGATCTCCTCGGCCACGAAGATCCCCTGCTGGAAGCCGCGATGTGCCAGCTGCAGGCCGGGCACGATGTCGCCGACGGCCCACACCTGGGGGACTCCGGTGCGCAGGCGCTCGTCGGTCAGGACGAAGCCGCGGTCCAGGCGCACGCCGGCCTCCTCGTAGCCGAGACCGCCGGTCGCCGGGCCGCGGCCGACGGCGACCAGCAGGTAGTCGGCGGTGAAGGCCTTGCCGTCCTCGAGCGTCACGGTGACGGCATCCGCCGTCTGCGTCGCCGATTGGAACCGCACCCCGAGGGAGTACTGGATGCCGCGCCGCCGGTACGCGCGCTCGAGAGCCTTGCTGAGCGCGAGATCCTCGTTGGGCACGAGGTGGTCCAGCGCCTCGACGATCGTGACCTCGGCGCCGAAGGAGCGCCAGACGCTCGCGAACTCGACGCCGATCACGCCACCGCCGAGGATCACGACGCGGGACGGGATCTCGTCGAGCTCCAGCGCCTGCTCGCTCGTGAGGATGCGCCCGCCGATCTCGAGGCCGGGGAGGGTCCGGCTGTAGGAACCGGTGGCGAGGATGACGTCGGTGCCGCGGTACACGTCGTCGCCGACACGCACGGCGGGACCGGCCTCGAGGCGGCCCTCGCCCGGCACGACGGTGATGCCGCGAGCCTTGACCAGCCCCTCGAGTCCCTTGAACTTCTTGGCGACGATGCCTTCGCGGTAGGCGCGCACGCCGGCGGGATCGATCCCGTCCAGCGTCGCGCGGACGCCGTAGGCGGCGGACTCGCGCGCCGTGTCGGCGACCTCGGCGGCGTGCAGCAGCGCCTTGGTGGGGATGCAGCCGCGGTGGAGGCAGGTGCCGCCGACTTTGTCCTTCTCCACCAGGGCGACGGTCTTGCCGAGCTCGGCCGCGCGCATCGCCGCGGCGTAGCCGCCGCTGCCGCCGCCCAGCACGACGAGGTCGAAGGTGTGGTCGGTCATCATGCCTCCGCGTCGAGGTCTGCCAGGACGAATCGGATCAGGCTGCGGACGCTCGCCGCGGTCGGACCCTTGTCGGTGAAGCCGTACGGTGCGCCTTTGAGGGTGCCCGAGCCGGCGATGTCGAGGTGCACCCAGGGGATGCGGGGCGCGTCGGCCTCGTCGCCGGTGCGGCCGACGAAGTGACGCAGGAACAGGCCCGCGAACAGCGAGCCGCCGGCGGGATCGCCGATCTTCGCGTTCTGCAGGTCCGCGATGGGGGAGTCGAGCTCTTCGACCATGTGGGCCGGCAGCGGGAGCTGCCACGCGAGCTCGCCGACTTCTCCGGCCGCGGCGAGGTAGCCGGCGACGGCCTGCTCGTCGCCCATCACGCCGGTGTGCCGCGTGCCGAGCGCGACAAGGATCGCCCCCGTCAGCGTCGCGACGTCCACGATCACGTCCGGGTGCTCGCGGCTGGCCGCGACGAGTCCGTCGGCGAGCACGAGGCGGCCCTCGGCATCCGTGTTGAGCACCTCGACTGTCGTGCCGTCGAGCATGCGCAGCACGTCACCAGGACGCGTGGCGCTGCCGGACGGCATGTTGTCGGCGACGCACAGCCACGCCGTCACGTGCACCGGCGCGGCCACGGCCGCTGCAGCCCGCACCACCGCGAGCACTGTCGCGGCGCCCGCCATGTCGTACTTCATGCCGACCATCGAAGCCGCCGGCTTCAGCGACAGACCGCCGGTGTCGAACGTGATGCCCTTGCCCACCAGCGCGATGTGACGGGTGGCGCCCGCCGGAGCGTAGTCGAGGCGCACGAGGCGCGGCGGACGCTCGGATCCCTGGCCGACGCCGAGGATGCCGCCGAATCCCTGCTCGCGCAGCGCCGTCTCGTCGAGGATCTGCACCTCGACCGGCAGCTCCGTCACGGCCTCCCGGGCGCGCTCGGCGACATCGGCAGGACTGAGCCACTCGGCCGGGATGTTGACGAGGTCCTTCACGAGCGCGACGGACGCCGCGGTCTCAGCGACGAGCTTCAGGGCGGCGTCGTCTGCCGCGGCGGTGCCGTGCACGACGACGCGCGAAGCGCGCGCCTTGGGGGCCTCGCTCTTGTAGCCGTCGAAGCGGTAGCCGCCCAGCGCTGCGCCCTCGGCCGCCGCGGTCCACAGGTCAGCCTCCGCGAACGGAGCCGCGACCGCGACGGTGGCGAACCCGGTGAACGACCGGATGCCCGCGCCGACCGCGTCACGCAGGGCCGCGGCATCCACCACCGCACCGGTGCCGACGACGGCCAGCGGCAGCGTCGTCACCTCGGGCGCGTAGACCCGCAGGAATGAACCGGACGCGCCGCTGAAGCCGACGGCCGACAGCGCATCGCGCAGCCCCGGCCAGTCCGACAGGTCGGGGGCGTTGTCGCCCTCGACCGGCGGCAGCGCCAGCAGCAGTGCATCGGCTTCGGACTCTCGGACGGATGTGGTGCGGTACTCGAGGTCGGGGAACGCCATGGTGTCCATCCTACGGAGCCGCGTGTTCGCTCTGAGCGCGACCGTCCCGCCCTCTGCCCCTCCGACGGCTCGTAGCATGGACCCATGCCTCTTTCCGGCCCGCTGTTCGAGCGCGCGGCATCCGCGCCCCCGGTACCGCGCGGTCTGCCGCTGGTGATCGCCCTGACCGGCTTCACCGATGCCGGCAGCGCCGTGAGCCGTGTCATCGACTATGTCCGCGACGACCTGTCGCCGACACCGCTCGTGGTGTTCTCGAACGACACGCTCCTGGACTACCGGGCGCGGCGGCCGATCGTCTCGTTCGAGAAGGATCACCTGACGGACTACCGTCCGCCGCGTCTGGAGCTCGCCTTCGCGCACGACTCGCTCGGGCAGCCGTTCCTCGTGCTGTCGGGGTTCGAGCCGGATTTCGCGTGGGACGCGTTCGCCACCGCCGTCGTCGACTTCACCGAGGTGTACGGCGTCTCCACAGTCACGTGGGTGCACGCGATCCCGATGCCGGTGCCGCACACGCGGCCGATCGGCACGACCGTGAGCGGCACCCGGACCGAGCTCACCGAGGCGCACTCCGTGTGGCAGCCGCATACGCAGGTGCCCGCGACCGCCGGGCATCTGCTCGAATACCGGCTCGCCGAGGCGGGTGTGCGCGTCGCCGGCTTCGTGCTCCTCGTGCCCCACTACCTCGGCGACTCCGAGTACCCCGCGGCGGCGCTCGCGGCTCTCGACAGCCTCACGGTCGCCACCGGTCTGGTCTTCGCGGGCGATGAGCTGCGGGATGAGAATCGGGAGTACCTCGAAAAGGTGACCGAGCAGATCGAGGGAAGTGACGAGCTGGCGCGCATGGTCGAAGGGCTCGAGGAGCGGTACGACGCCTACATGGCCGGATCCACCCTCGCGACGCCGATGATCCACACCGGCGACCTGCCGAGCGCGGACGAGCTGGCCGCCGAATTGGAGCGGTTCCTCGCGACCCGCCCCGGCGAGGATGACAAGCGTCCCTGACACGTCATCCGCGGGCATCCGGAATTCTCGTTCCGGCCCGCGCGTTGTGTTGTGTGTGGAGGTGCGCAGGCCTCACCGACACGACGCCGGAATGCGATCGTGCAGTGCTGGCGGTGCACGGCAAGTATGAGATACTAGACGCTCTGACCCGTTGTCAACCGTCTTCGCACGAGCAATCTGCGAAGGCCGGGACTTGACAAGGGTCTTACTAGTGTCCGAAACCGACCGGAGGCGCGCGGAGCGCGTCGACCGGTGAAAGGCGAAACGTGACTCCAGGCACGAACACCAAGGCTCGCTCGGCCGCGAAGGACACCGAGTCGGACGAGACGAAGACCACCGCCGCCAAGAAGGCTCCGGCCGTCAAGGGCGCCGCGAAGGCCAAGGCTGCGCCGAAGACCGCATCCAAGCGCGCCAAGAAGTCGGACGACGAGTTCGAGGACGACGTCGAGGAGCTCGACGACGACGTCGAGCTCGAGGGCGACGACGACGCAGCCGACGACGAGTCGACCGAGAGCGCCGACACCAAGGGCGCCGCGAAGACGGCGGGCGGTGACGAGAGCGCGTCCGACGACGAGGACGAGGACGAGGAGAGCACCAAGCCCGCCTTCACCGAGCCGCTTCCGACCGGTGCGATCGTCATCTCGTCCAGCGACGAGGACGACGTCCCCGTCTACTCGACGCAGATCACCGGCGCGACGGCGGACCCCGTCAAGGACTACCTCAAGCAGATCGGCAAGGTGCCGCTCCTGAACGCGGCCGAAGAAGTCGAGCTCGCGATGCGCATCGAGGCGGGTCTGTTCGCCGAAGAGAAGCTGTCGCACATGTCGGCCGCCGAGAAGACGTCGCAGCTCGGACTCGACCTGCAGTGGGTCGCCCGCGACGGCCAGCGCGCGAAGAGCCACCTGCTCGGCGCCAACCTGCGTCTGGTCGTGTCGCTCGCCAAGCGCTACACCGGCCGCGGAATGCAGTTCCTGGACCTCATCCAGGAGGGCAACCTCGGTCTGATCCGCGCGGTCGAGAAGTTCGACTACACCAAGGGCTTCAAGTTCTCGACGTACGCCACGTGGTGGATCCGTCAGGCCATCACCCGCGCTATGGCGGACCAGGCTCGCACCATCCGCATTCCGGTGCACATGGTCGAGGTCATCAACAAGCTCGCGCGCGTTCAGCGCCAGATGCTGCAGGACCTCGGTCGCGAACCCACGCCCGAGGAGCTCAGCCGCGAGCTCGACATGACCCCCGAGAAGGTCATCGAGGTGCAGAAGTACGGCCGTGAGCCGATCTCGCTGCACACGCCTCTCGGCGAGGACGGCGACAGCGAGTTCGGCGACCTCATCGAGGACACCGAGGCCGTGGTGCCGGCCGACGCGGTGGGCTTCACGATGCTGCAGCGTCAGCTCGAGTCGCTCCTCGATTCGCTCTCGGAGCGCGAGGCGGGCGTGATCCGCATGCGCTTCGGCCTCGGCGACGGCCAGCCGAAGACCCTCGACCAGATCGGCGACACGTTCGGCGTCACGCGTGAGCGGATCCGCCAGATCGAGTCGAAGACGATGGCGAAGCTCCGCCACCCGTCGCGTTCGCAGTCGCTGCGGGACTACCTCGAGTGAGTGAGGCGAACGCCGGCAAGGCGCTCACCGTCCAGGTCGAAGGCTCGTCGTTCGCGCGCATCCCGATCCGCACACGGGTCGTGATGCCCGGCGACGACCTCGACGAGTTCATCCGCGAGTACGCGACCGACGTCGTGCGCGAGGGCGACCTGCTGTTCGTGACCGAGAAGATCGTCGCGATCACACAGGGCCGCTCGTACCTCGTCGAAGACATCGCACCGCGCAAGCTCGCGTTCTTCCTGTCGAAGTACGTGACCCGCACACCGTACGGCATCGGGCTGGGCATGCCCGAGACGATGGAGATGGCGCTGCGGGAGTGCGGCACGATCCGCATCCTGTTCGCGGCCGCGGTGTCGGCGGTGACGAAGCTGTTCGGTCGCAAGGGCGATTTCTACCGCATCGCGGGAGACAAGGCCCGCGCGATCGACGGCCCCACGTCGGGCACGATCCCGCCCTACAACAAGGCCGTGGTGCTCGGACCGGAGCGTCCTCGCGAGGTCGCCGCACACCTCAAGGCGCTGCTCGGCGGCGTTCCCGAGGTCGCCGTGGTCGACATCAACGACCTGGGAGGCAACATCCTGGGTTCGACGCTCGACAAGGCCGGCGAGAAGCAGCTCGTCTCGATCCTCAAAGACAACCCGCTCGGTCAGGGGCACCAGTCGACGCCGCTCGGCGTCGTCCGGTCGGCCTGACCGGCATCACGTGCGAAGGCGCGGCATCCTTCGGGTGCCGCGCCTTCCGCATTCCCGGGGCACGCAGAACCATACGCTCACGCAACATCCGACCCGCTGAGGTGGATGCATGTCCACCCCCGCCCGAATGCCCCCGACCCTCGGTCCGCGGCTCTTCCTCGCGGCCCTGACCGCGGCCGTCGTGGTCGCGCTCACGCTCGCGCCCCGCGCCGTCGTCGCACCCGTCCGCGGAGCCGTGATGGCCCTGGCGGGACGCTTCGCCGAGCCCCTGGTCGCCGGTCTGAGCCCCCTGCAGCTGGAGAGCGCGCTCAACGCGCTCCTGTTCGTCCCGCTGGGCGCGGCGCTGGCCCTGTTGCTGGGCCGGCGGCTGTGGGCACTCGCACCGGTGCTGGGCTTCGCGGTGTCGTTCGCGGTCGAGTACGCGCAGGTGCGGATTCCCGGACGGGTCCCCGACCTTCAGGACGTCGTCTGGAACACCGTCGGCGCCGTCGTCGGGGCGGCGGCCGTCGGAGTGGTCCTCGCCGGAGTGGGCAGCCGCCGCAGCGGCTGCGCCGGCCTCAGAAGCCGATGGCCGCCCGGTAGCGGGGCTTGTGACCGGTGCGGATGCCGGTGACGCTCGGCTTGTTCTCGTAGACGCCGGCGCCCCAGTTGCCCTCGACGAGCACCGGACCGTCGGGGGTGACCACGATGTCCCAGCCGACGTACTGGATCTGCGGCACGACGCGCGCCACCCGGTCGACGAACGCCTTGACCTCGTCGATCATCGGCAACTGGAAGTCTGCGATCACGAACCCGCTGTCGGGGTGCTTCACATGCACGTGGGCGTGCGAGTCGTAGCCGGGACCGACCGCGTGGCCGTTCTCGTCGAGCATCGTGTAGAAGCCGCCGAAGGTCATCTGGTCGCTGACCGCGCCACGGCCGAACTTCTGCGCCATCGCGAGGATATGGGTCTTCTCGCCGTCGAAGAACGCAGTCACGCGGGTCGTGTTGACGGTGCCCGGGCACACCGCCGCGAGATCCGCGTGCTGGCGGATGACCTCCTCGATGAGCAGCTCGCCACGCGCGAGCAGGCCGCGGTGAAAGGCGTCCCAGTCCGAGACCTCGGCCGCGTGGTAGCGATGCACGCCTGTGCCGGCCTGGCCCACCGGCTCCTTGGTGACGATCGTGCCGTGCTTCTCGGCGAACGCGCGCACGGCCTCGGCGTTGCCGTCTTCGACGACCATCCAGTCGCGACGCAGGAAGTCGCTGAAGACGCGGTCGAACTCGACCTTGTCCTGGAACTGACCGCGGTAGTCGGGGTGGTCGTACTTCTGCGACAGCTCGTTCGACACCGGGTGCGTCATGTAGGTCGCACGCTCGGCGCGGTTGAGGATCGCGAAGTCGTAGTCGACGTAGTCCTGGAAGCCGACCTGCCGGAAACCGGCCGACCACAGCATGTCGACGACGACGGCCGGGGTCCATTTGCCGTGCTCGTGGGCGGTCTCCTTCGCCCGCTCGACCACGGACCCGACGTCGATGCGACGGACCCGCCAGGCGAGGTAGCGAAGGCGGTTCGAGAGGGCGAGGCCCTGAGAAGACATGCGTGCTCCGGGTTCGGTTCGGGGACCCCGATAGTCTAGAGGCGTGAGTTCCGCTATCCCTGGGCACGACATGTCGACGCCGGGATCCGGACCCCGCAGCGCGCCCGTCGCACGCATCTCGCGGTCTGCCGTCACCGCGAACGCGCGGGCGGCACGGGCGCGCGGCATCCATTCGTTCTCTCCGTCGGTGTTCGACGCGGATGCCTGGGGCCACGGTGCGGCGCTCGTGCAGAGCGTGCTCGCCGCCGAGGGGCTGACCCCGGGCGACGCTGGGGGTGGGTCTCTCGGGGCGCGGGAGCTGCTCGGCGTCGCGCACCCCGACACCACGCCCGCCCTGCGGCTCACCGGCTGCGTGCTGTCGGTCAAGGATCTGCGCGCGGGTGAGGGCGTGTCGTACGGCTTCGCGTTCCGCGCGCCGTCCGACACGCGCGTCGCGCTCGTGACCGGCGGGTACGCGCAGGGGATCGTCCGCTCGCTCGGCGGCGTCGTCGACGTCGCGATCGCGGGGCAGCGGCATCCGATCGTCGGACGCGTCGCGATGGACGTGTGCGTCGTCGAGATCCGGGATGCCGTCGTCCGGCGCGGAGACGAGGCGCTGTTCCTCGGCGACCCTGCGAAGGGCGAGCCGTCGCTCGCGGACTGGGTGCGTGTGACGGGGCTCCGCGGCTCAGAACTGATCACGCCGGTCGGCCTGCGTGCGATCCGCGAGGAGGCCGAGTGACCGCGCGACTGCTCGTCGATCTCGCGACACTCACGGCGAACCTCGACCGGGTGCGCGCCACCGTCGCGCCCGCCGAGTTGATGCTCGTCGTGAAGGACGACGCGTACGGCCACGGGCTGGGGCCCGTCGTCCGCGCCGCGACGGCCTCCGGCGTGAGCTGGTTCGGCGCGTTCGACGTCCGCACCGGCGCGGCCGTGCGCGCCGTCGCCGGCGCCGGGTCGCGCATCTTCGCGTGGATCGCCGCGTCGCGTGACGACCTCGACACCGCGATCGGCGCGGACCTGGATCTCGGCATCGGCGACGCCGAACTCCTCGAAGAACTCGTGGATGCCGCACGCGCCGCCCAGGCGACGGTCCGCGTCCACCTCAAGATCGACACCGGCCTGCACCGCAACGGCGTGCGCCCTGAGTCGTGGCCGGCATTCATGCAGCGTGCGGCGCAGCTTCAGGCGGACGGCGTGATCGACGTGGTCGGCGTATGGAGCCACATCGCCGAAGCGTCGGACGCCGAGGACGACGACGCTCGCGCGGTGTTCGACTGGGCGCTCGACGAAGCCGCCGCTGCCGGCATCCATCCGTCCGTCCGTCATCTGGCCGCCAGTGCCGCGTCGTTCGCGCGGCCCGCGTTCCGGTACGACCTCGTGCGCGTCGGGGCGTTCTGTTACGGCATCCGCTCGGCCGGAGGACCGTCGGCCGAGCAGCTCGGACTGCAGCCGATCGCCCGGCTGGAGGCCGTTGTGACCGCTGTGCACGACGAGGGCGTGAGCATCGGAGTCGGCGCCCTGCAGGGTCTGCCGTCTTCGCTGCGGGGCGCGCGGGTCGGCACACCCGCGGGCACCCGACGGCTCACCGAGGTGGGGGAGTCGGCGTCCCTCGTCGAGACGTGGCCCGCAGCCGCGGCGGGCGACACCGTGACGGTCTACGGGCCGGGCGCGAACGGCGAAGGTTCGAGCACCGACCTCGCCGAACTCATCGGCACGATCGGTGAAGAGATCGCGGTCCGGGTGTCTCCCCTGGTGCCGCGCGTCTACGAACGGTGACGCGCGGCTTGCGGATCACTCCGAGAGGCGGGCCGTCTCGTCGTGCCACGACGTGGCGATGGCGCGGAGCTTCTCTTCGTACTTGCGGCCGTGGTGGGCGCAGAAGAGCATCTCGGTGCCGTTGACCTCGGCCGCGATGTAGGCCTGGGCGCCGCACGAGTCGCAGCGGTCCATGGCCGTGAGTCGGTGCTCGAGGACGGCGGAGGTCTCGGTGGGTGTCGATAGCGTGGTCATCTCGGTGCCTCCTCGTATACGTAGAACGTCGTTGCCGGTCATGAAATACAACCACGCCGGGGATCGGAGAATGCCGCAAGTCGCTGACATTTCGCTCAGCGCGTACGTGACCGCGCGCGCGACGCGTGTCTGCCCGAGGGTGTCACGCACCCCGATTACGATGGGAGATTGTGACCGCCGAGTACTCCGCCCATCATCTCCAGGTGCTCGAAGGGCTCGAGGCGGTCCGCAAGCGCCCGGGCATGTACATCGGCTCGACCGATTCGCGCGGCCTCATGCACTGCCTGTGGGAGATCATCGACAACGCGGTCGACGAGGCCCTCGGCGGCTTCGGCACGCGCATCGACGTCATCCTGCACGCCGACGGCAGTGTCGAGGTGCAGGACCGCGCGCGCGGCATCCCCGTCGACATCGAACCGCGCACCGGACTGTCCGGCGTCGAGGTCGTCTTCACCAAGCTGCACGCCGGCGGCAAGTTCGGCGGCGGCTCGTATGCGGCCTCCGGCGGTCTGCACGGCGTGGGTGCCTCTGTCGTCAACGCGCTGTCGGCGCGACTGGACGTCGAGGTCGACCGCGGCGGCAAGACCTGGGCGATGTCGTTCCACCGCGGCGAGCCGGGAGTGTTCTCCAACGGCAGCCCCGAGTCTGCGTTCACGCCGTTCCAGGAGCGCAGCGAGCTGCGCGTGGCCGGTCGCGCCGCGAAGGGCGCCACGGGCACCCGCATCCGCTACTGGGCCGACCCGCAGATCTTCACCAAGGACGCCGCGTTCAACCTGCAGGAGCTCGAGCAGCGGGCGCGACAGACCGCGTTCCTGGTTCCCGGGCTCGAGATCGTCATCCGCGACGAGCGCCCCGGCCGCGAGACCGAGGAGCCCGTCGAGACGAGCTACCGGTTCGACGGCGGGATCTCGGAGTTCGCGGACTTCCTCGCCCCCGACTCGGGCGTCACCGACACGTGGCGCCTCACCGGCGTCGGCTCGTTCACCGAGACGGTGCCGGTGCTGCAGCCCACGGGCGCCATGGTGCCGACCGAGGTGCAGCGCGAGTGCCACGTCGACATCGCGGTGCGCTGGGGGACGGGCTACGAGACGGTGTCGCGCTCGTTCGTCAACATCATCGCGACCCCCAAAGGCGGGACGCACCAGCAGGGCTTCGAACAGGGCCTCATGAAGGTGCTCCGCGACCAGGTGGCGCAGAACTCCCGCCGACTCAAGGTCGGCAACGACAAGCTCGAGAAGGACGACATCCTCGCGGGTCTCACCGCCGTTCTGACGGTGCGCCTTCCCGAGCCGCAGTTCGAGGGTCAGACGAAGGAGGTCCTCGGCACGCCGGCGGTCCGCCAGATCGTCTCGAACGTCGTCACTCGCGAGCTCACCGCCCGCTTCACGTCGACCAAGCGCGACGACAAGGCACAGACGTCACTGCTGCTGGACAAGGTGGTCTCCGAGATGAAGGCGCGCATCTCGGCGCGCACGCACAAAGAGACGCAGCGCCGCAAGAACGCGCTCGAGTCCTCGTCGCTGCCGGCGAAGCTCGCCGACTGCCGCTCGAACGACGTCGCCGAGTCCGAGTTGTTCATCGTCGAGGGCGATTCGGCGCTCGGCACCGCCAAGCTCGCCCGCAACAGCGAGTTCCAGGCGCTGCTGCCGATCCGCGGCAAGATCCTCAACGTCCAGAAGGCGTCCATCAGCGACATGCTCTCCAACGCGGAGTGCGCGGCCATCATCCAGGTGATCGGCGCCGGCTCCGGCCGCTCGTTCGACCTCGATGCGGCCCGCTACGGCAAGATCATCCTGATGAGCGACGCCGACGTCGACGGAGCGCACATCCGCACGCTGCTGCTGACGCTCTTCTTCCGCTACATGCGGCCCCTCATCGACGAGGGCCGGGTCTACGCGGCCGTCCCGCCGCTGCACCGCGTCGTGGTGATGAACCCCGGCTCGAAGCCCAACGACACGATCTACACGTACTCCGAGCAGGAGCTGCACGCGCTGCTCACGAAGCTGACGAAGGCCGGCAAGCGCTGGCAGGAGCCGGTCCAGCGTTACAAGGGGCTCGGCGAGATGGATGCCGACCAGCTGGCGGTCACCACGATGGACCGCGCCGGCCGGACGCTCCGCCGCGTCCGCATGCAGGACGCCGAGGCGGCGGCCACCGTGTTCGAACTGCTCATGGGCAACGACGTGGCTCCGCGCAAGGAGTTCATCATCGATTCGAGCGATCGCCTGGTGCGCGAGCGCATCGACGCGTGAGGCACAGCGTCGAGGGTGAGCGGGCGAAGCGAGCCGAAACCACGTAGGCCGCGCACCGCAGCCCGCTTCGCCTGAGCCTCAGCGGATGCCGGTGCCCACGGCGCCGATGACCCCGTCGAGAGCCGTGCCCGAGGCATCGCGCTTCGCCCCCGACTCGGGGAGCGTGCGCGTCGCACCGTCGGTGCCCACGGCGCGGGGGTCGGAGCCCACCCACGCGAGCGTGAGAGCGTCTTCGCCCTTGAGCAGCCGCTGGGCGCGCACACCGCCGGTCGCGCGCCCCTTCGCGGGGAACTCGCTGAACAGCGACACCTTGGCGCTGCCCGCGTCGGTGCCCGCGATCGCGCCGTTCGACCCGGCGATTGTGACGACGACCGCGTCGAAGGCCGTCGCGCCGACCACGTCGAAGGCGATGACCTCGGCGCCGGGAGTCAGACGGATGCCCGCCATCCCGCCGGCCGATCGGCCCTGCGGACGCACCGATGCCGCGTCGAAGCGCAGCAGCTGCGCGTCGTTCGCGACGAACACGAGCTCTGCACCGTCCGAGGCCGGAGCGGCGCCGACGACGCGGTCGCCGTCCTTGAGCGAGATGATCTCGATGTCGTGCTTGCTGCCGAGCTCGGTGGCAACGACCCGCTTGACGACGCCCTGCGCCGTGCCGATGGCGATCGGCGGCGCGTCCACCAACGGGACCAGGGCGACGACGTGCTCACCCGACGCGAGTCCCAGGTACTGGTCGACGCGGGTGCCCGCGGCGAGCTGCACGGAGTTGCCGGGCACCGACGGCAGGTCGACCGGCGTGAACCTCACCAGCCGGCCGAGGCTCGTGACGGCGCCCACATCGCCGCGCGTCGTGGTGTCGACCGACGAGCGGACCGCGTCGTGCTTCGAGCGGCGCGTCGGGGCGACGATGCCGCCGCCGGGAGCCGCCACATCGAGCTCGGCGCGCACCATGCGACCCGTCGCCGACAGGTAGACGCGGCACGGCGAGTCGGCGATCTGCAGATCGGCCACGGCGGCCGCGGCACGCGAACGCGGCTGTACCGGCCCGCCGTTGAGCAGAAGGGTGCGCCGGGGCGTCCCGAAGGCCTCGGCGGCGGCATCCAGTTCCTTCGCGACCTGCGCACGCAGCAGCAGATCGCTGCCGAGCAGCTCTTCGAGCTGGGCGATCTCGGCCTTGAGGTTGTCGCGCTCGGCCTCGAGCTCGATGCGCGAGAACTTCGTCAGGCGGCGCAGGCGCAGTTCGAGGATGTACTCAGCCTGCGGCTGCGACAGGTCGAACACGTCCATGAGGCGCGTGCGGGCCTGCTCGCCGTCGTCCGAGGCGCGGATGACCTGGATGACCTCGTCGATGTCGAGGATCGCGATGAGGAGGCCCTCGACGAGGTGCAGTCGCTCTTTGCGCCGGTCGAGGCGAAAGCGGCTGCGTCGCGTGACGACGCTGATGCGGTGGTCGAGGTAGACCCGCAGCAGCTCGCGCAGCCCCAGCGTCTGCGGCTGGCCCTCGACCAGCGCGACGTTGTTGATGCTGAACGAGTCCTCGAGGGGCGTGAGCCGGTACAGGTGGTCGAGCACCGCCTGCGGGTCGAAGCCGGTCTTGATGCCGATGACCAGGCGCAGGCCCTTGTGGCGGTCGGTCAGGTCGTTGACGTCCGAGATGCCCTGCAGCTTCTTGGCGTTGACGGCGTCCTTGATCTTCTCGATCACGCGCTCGGGGCCGACGAGGTACGGCAGCTCGGTCACCACCAGGCCGGTGCGGCGCGGACCGAGGGACTCGATCGACACCTTCGCGCGGGTGCGGAAGCTGCCGCGCCCGTTCGTGTAGGCGTCCTTGATGCCGTCGAGGCCGACGATGATGCCGCCCCCGGGAAGGTCGGGCCCCGGGACGAACTCCATCAGCTCCTCGACGGTGGCCTCGGGGTTCTCCAGCAGGTGCGTGGCCGCACCCACGACCTCGATGAGGTTGTGGGGCGCCATGTTCGTGGCCATGCCGACCGCGATGCCTGTGGTGCCGTTGACGAGCAGGTTCGGGAACGCGGCGGGCAGCACCTCGGGCTGTTGGAACTGGCCGTCGTAGTTGGGGATGAAGTCGACGACGTCCTCGTCGAGGTTCTCGGTGAGCGCGAGCGCCGGCGGCGCCAGGCGCGCCTCGGTGTAGCGGGGCGCGGCGGGACCGTCATCGAGCGAGCCGAAGTTGCCGTGGCCGTCGACCAGCGGCACCCGCAGCGAGAACGGCTGCGCGAGACGCACGAGCGCGTCGTAGATGGGCGCGTCACCGTGCGGATGGAGCTTTCCCATCACCTCGCCGACGACGCGCGCGCTCTTGACGTGACCGCGGTCGGGCCGCAGCCCCATGTCGGCCATCTGGAACAGGATGCGCCGCTGCACCGGCTTGAGTCCGTCGCGCGCGTCGGGCAGCGCGCGCGAGTAGATGACCGAGTACGCGTACTCGAGGAACGACGTCTGCATCTCGGACGAGACGTCGACGTCCTCGATGCGTCCGTGGTCGGCGGGAGAGGAGTCGGTGCGGGATGCGGGCATGTGACCTGGAAGCCTCGGGTGACGGCGGGAGAGAAGGGGCGCGGCCGCGGTATGCGAGACTGGCCCCGATGTCACTCAGCCTACCCGCGGACCCGCCCCGCGCCCGGACGCTCACCCGTGTCGTCCCCGAGATGTCGGCCGCGCTGGACGGGGCATCCGAGTGGTTCGCGCCGGCGCGCAGCGCCATCGTGTGGGTGCTCGACGGCCTGGGCGTGCACAACCTCGCCCAGCGTGCGGGTCACGCCCGGTTCCTCTCCGAGGCCCGGACGAAACGGGATACCGCACGCACGGTCTTCCCGTCCACCACGGCCGCGGCGCTCACGAGCCTGCTGACCGGCGCGGCGCCGGGCGCTCACGGCATCGTCGGCTACCGCGCCCGCGTCCCCGGTACCGACGACATCGTCAACCAGCTGCGCGGCTGGGACACCGACGGGCTGCCGTTGTCGTTCCAGCGTGCGACACCGTTGTCGGCGAGCCTCGGCCGTCCCTTCTTCGCGGTGTCGCGCCGCGAGTACGCCGGCACCGGCTTCACGGCCGCCACCCTCGGCGACGCCGAGTTCCATGCCGCCGACGACCTCGACGAACGCGTCAGCATCGCCGCCGACCTGGCCGCCCGGCATCCCGGTTCGCTGACGTATCTCTACGCGCCGGACCTCGACGCCATCGGGCACAGGCGTGGCTGGGAGTCCGACGAGTGGGTCGCGACCCTCGAGCGGGTGGACGCGGCGGCCCGCACACTCTCGAACGCCCTCGATCGCGGCACGGGCGTCGTCGTCACCTCCGATCACGGCATGATCGATGTGCCGCGGCACCGGCACATCCTCCTGCACGACCGGGACCCGCTGGTGGACGGGGTGCGCCTGATCGGCGGCGAGCCGCGCATGCTGCACCTGTATGCCGAGCCCGGCGAGGCGGAGGCGGTGCTGGAGCGATGGCGCGAGGCCGAGGCATCCCGATCCTGGATCGCCTCGCGCGACGAACTCATCGCCTCGGGACTGATGGGCGAGGTCGACCCCGAGGTGCGCGAGCGGATCGGCGACGTGATCGTCGCCCCGCGGGCTGCCATCGCGTACTACGACGACCGGATCGCCGACAAGGCGCCGCAGAAGATGGTCGGTCAGCACGGTTCGCTGACCGACGAGGAGCGCATGGTGCCGCTCATCCGCCTCGGCGCGTTCGCCTGAGCCGGCTTCCGCTCCGAGTCAGTCCTCGGTGCGCGCGCCGAAGACGATCTCGTCCCACGACGGCATCGAGGTGCGCCCCTTGCGGCGACCGGCCTCGGCCACGGCGGGGGAGGGCGCCTGGTACTCGGATGCCGCCGGCACGTCGTCCGTGGACGACTCGTCATAGCCCGGCTCGAGGGCGTCGAAGAGCGCCACCGGCGCCGATCCGCGCGGCGCCGCCGCCTCTTCTGCACCGGGCAGGGGCTCGCGCTGGCCGCGACGGCGGCGGAGCGCTTCGAGCAGATCGGCCGTCTCGGCCGACGTCACCACGGTGGGCTCACTGGCCCGCTTGATCGCCGCCTCCTGCACCGCCTGTGCAGCGGGCGCCGGAAGGTCGGGCGACTCGAGGTCGGCGTCGGGAAGACGACGAGGACCGAACGCGCCACTGTCGAACCGCGAGTCGTCTTTGGGGTGGACGACCTCGAGGGCGCGCAGGCGCGGGATGAGCCCGTCGGGGAGCGAACCCTGACGGGACAACTGCACGGCGTCCGTGTTGAGCGGCGTCAGCGTGCTGCGACGCGGATCGAAGCCCCACCGCGCGTCGTGGTCGACCTCGCCCGCCGTGAACTCGAGCTTGACGATCCAGCCCGTCGGCTCTTTCCAGCTCGTCCAGCGCTCACCGGACGCACCGGCCTCGGCGAGCTTGCCGCGCAGCGCCGAACCGAACGTCGCCTGTCCGTCGCCGTCGAAGTCGCCGCCGCCCAGCAGCACGGGCACGGCCAGCGCCTGACCGACGATGTGCTCGCGCTCGGCGAGCACCGGGCCCTCGAAGCGCTCGATGTCTTCGACGCGGGCGCCGAGCAGTTCGGCGACCTCGCGCGCCGACAGACCTGCGCGGATGTGCGACTGGATCTCGCGCGGACTCGGCCGCGGCGTCTGTGCTTCGGGGTCTCGATCGCGACGCGCCTTGCGCAGTTCGATCCGCAGCACGTCGTCGACGTCGAGCGAGAATCTGTCGCCCGACTCGGTCGCCAGGATGAGCTTGTCGTCCTCGGTTCCGATGACCTTGAGCTGTTCCATGCGAACGCCCCTTCCAGCTGTCCCGCCCATGCTGTCACAGCGCATCGCGGGGGCCGGGAATATCCCACGCGTGGCGCGAGTTTCACGCGAACGCACGGTCGGATGCCGACGGTCCGCATTTGCGAAAACCGGAGCCGTCGTGCAAACTATCGCCGCCCGTAAGGGCGAGCGCAACCCGCGATACCCCGGAAGTTGAGATCTTCACGCATGGCAACCGATTACGACGCCCCCCGCAAGACCGAGGACGACAGCGAGTCGATCGAGGCCCTCAAGGAGCGGGTTCCCGACAAGCTTTCGGGCTCGGTCGACGTAGAGGACGCCGACAACCCCTCGGGCTTCGAGCTGCCCGGTGCCGACCTGTCGGACCTCGAGCTCGACGTCGTCGTGCTCCCCGCGCAGGAGGACGAGTTCACCTGTGCGAACTGCTTCCTCGTGAAGCACCGTTCGCAGCTCGACCACGAGAGCGCAGACGGTCCTATCTGTACCGAGTGCGCTGCATGACCTGAGCCCGCCGCACGGCGGCGGCAAGCCGATCCGGCGTCCGCGAGGAGATCACCCACGCGGTCGTCGGATCGTCTTCGTCTGTCACCGGGATCACGACGACTCCGTCGATCCCGCCGCGCAGCAGGTGCCACGCCCGCGGGTCGAGACCCGCACCGCGTGCATGGCGCGCGTCGTCACCGATGTGCACCACCGGCTCGCCGAGGAACTCGGCGCCGATGTGGGCACGGCCCGCACGCAGCTCGCCGTCCTGCACCGACACGCTCGGCGCACCGAAGATCAGCAGGACGATGACCAGGACGCCCACGGCCGCTCCGATCACGAGCGCGAGCGTCGTGTCGATCGGCGTGAAGACCAGCGCCGCCATCGGACCCGCCAGCGCCGCGGCCACGAGGATCCACAGCGAGGGCCCCAGGCGCTCTCGATATCGGTCCGTCGGGCTCGACCCGGCGGCGGCCGCTGCGGGCCCGGCATTGCGCGCTGTGTTCTGCATTACCCTCGTTGGGTGACTGAAACGGTGGACGTCCCCATTATCGCCTCCGACGTCCCGGTGTACGCGCACCCGGGCGACGCCGGAGCCGACCTCGTCGCCGCCGAGGCCGTGCGCCTCGAGCCCGGCGCCCGTGCCCTCGTCGGAACCGGCGTGCGCATCGCGCTGCCCGACGGACACGTCGCCTTCGTGGTCCCGCGCAGCGGGCTCGCGGCCAAGCACGGCATCACTGTCGTGAACGCCCCCGGCACGATCGACGCCGGCTACCGCGGCGAGATCAAGGTCATCCTGCTCAACACCGACCGCGAGCAGGCGCACGACATCGCGGTCGGCGACCGCATCGCACAGATCATCGTGATGCCGGTGCCGCGCGCCCGCTTCCTGCCCGTGGACGAGCTGCCTGACAGCGTCCGCGGCGAAGGCGGCTTCGGCTCCACCGGCTACCAGAAGGACGGAGTCCTCGCATGACCGACCCCACGCCCGCCGACGGCCCCCGCAAGGTCGCCCCCGAAGACCGCGCGACGGCAGGACCGTTCGACGAGTCCGAGGCGAACCCCGTCCGTCCCTACATCGACCTCGGCGGAATCAAGATCCTCCCGCGCGAGGGCCTGAACCTGCGCCTCGAGGTCGAGGAGCAGACCAAGCGCATCGTCGCGGTGGGTCTGGACTACTCCGACTCCACCCTCCAGGTCCAGCCGTTCGCCGCACCGCGCTCGGCGGGACTCTGGGAGGAGACGCGCGAGCAGATCCGCCAGCAGATCCGACAGCAGGGCGGCCGTGTCGAGGAGCGCGAAGGCCCCCTCGGCCCTGAGCTGCTCGCCGAGGTGCCGGTCGTCGCCGGCCCCGAGGCCACGGCGGGCAAGCGTCTGGCCCGCTTCGTCGGCGTCGACGGGCCGCGCTGGTTCCTGCGCGGCGTGATCGGCGGGGCGGCGACGGCGGACGTCGACGCCGCTGCGGCCGTCGAGGACCTGTTCCGCTCGATCGTCGTCGTGCGGGGCGGCTCGCCGATGCCGCCGCGCGACCTCATCCCACTGCGCATGCCGGCGACGCCGGGCACCGCGTGAGCGACGACGCGCGGCCCGAGGACTCGCCGGCAGACCCGGCGGCCTCTCCGTCCGTCACGCCTCCCGACGCCCCCGGGTCCGCGTCCGAGATCCTCGGTGCAGCACTCGGCAGCGCCGCCCGCCGTGCCGGGCTCGACCCCGCCGAGGGCAAGAGCACGGGTCATGTGGTGTGGTCGGCCATGGGCGGCTGGCGCGGCATCCTCGAATCCGTCCTGCCGAGTCTCGCCTTCGTGATCCTCTTCACGATCACGCGGGAGCTCGTGCTCTCGCTGGCGGTGTCGGTGGGCATCGCCGCGATCTTCACCGCGGTGCGCCTGATCCAGAAGCAGCCGATCACGGCGGCCCTCGGCGGCCTGATCGCCACCGTCGCGGCGGCCGCGCTGTCGCTGTGGACGGGCCGCGCCGCCGACAACTTCCTGTGGGGCTTCCTGACCAACGGCGTTTACGGCACCGCGTTCCTCGTGTCGGCCCTGATCGGCTGGCCACTCATCGGCCTCGCCGTCGGCTTCCTGATGGGGGAGGGCACCGCCTGGCGCGCCGATCGGCGCAAGCGTCGCGCGTTCTTCTGGCTCTCGATCGCGTGGGCCGGGCTGTTCGCCGCGCGGCTCATCGTGCAGCTGCCGCTGTACTTCGCGAACGACGTCACGGCGCTCGGAACGCTCAAGCTGGTCATGGGCCTGCCGCTGTTCGCGCCGCTCGTCGCGGTCACGTGGCTCGCCGTCCGCGCGCTCTACCCGCCGGCCGCGAAGTGATACATTTATCTTGACATCAAGATAAATTTCCCCCGCGGGGATTAGGGCGACCTCACTAGCCGAGGGCCTCGTCGCGGGGGAAGATGGGGATGCCGGGGTTCCGGCCAGCTCCCGCCGCCGACGAAGGAGACAGACGTGTCCACGGTTGACAGCTTCGGTGCCAAAGGCACCCTGACGGTCGGCAGCACCGACTACGAGATCTTCCGCATCGCGACGGTCGATGGCTACGACAAGCTCCCGTTCAGCCTCAAGGTGCTGCTGGAGAACCTGCTTCGCACCGAGGACGGCGCGAACGTCACGCAGGATCAGATCCGCGCCCTCGGCTCGTGGAACCCGGCGGCCGAGCCCGACACCGAGATCCAGTTCACGCCGGCACGCGTGGTCATGCAGGACTTCACCGGCGTGCCCTGCATCGTCGACCTCGCCACCATGCGCGAGGCGGTCACGGCCCTCGGCGGCGACCCCAGCAAGATCAACCCGCTCTCGCCCGCCGAGATGGTCATCGACCACTCGGTCATCGCCGATCTGTTCGGTCGCGAGGACGCCCTCGAGCGCAATGTCGAGATCGAGTACGAGCGCAACGGCGAGCGGTACCAGTTCCTGCGCTGGGGCCAGACCGCGTTCAACGACTTCAAGGTCGTCCCCCCCGGCACCGGCATCGTCCACCAGGTCAACATCGAGCACCTGGCGAAGGTCATCTACGACCGTGAGGTCGGCGGCGTGCTGCGCGCCTACCCCGACACCTGCGTCGGCACCGACTCGCACACCACCATGGTCAACGGCCTCGGCGTGCTCGGCTGGGGCGTCGGCGGCATCGAGGCCGAGGCCGCGATGCTCGGCCAGCCCGTGTCGATGCTCATCCCGCGCGTCGTGGGCTTCAAGCTGACCGGCGAGATCCCCGCTGGCGTCACGGCGACCGACGTCGTCCTGACGATCACCGACATGCTGCGCAAGCACGGCGTCGTGGGCAAGTTCGTGGAGTTCTACGGCGCTGGTGTCGCCTCGGTGCCGCTGGCCAACCGCGCCACGATCGGCAACATGAGCCCCGAGTTCGGCTCGACGGCCGCGATCTTCCCGATCGACGACGTCACCCTGGACTACCTGCGCCTGACCGGTCGCGACGAGGACGCCGTGGCGCTCGTCGAGGCCTATGCCAAGGAGCAGTCGCTCTGGCACGACGCGGCCAATGAGCCGAACTTCAGCGAGTACATGGAACTCGACCTCTCGACGGTCGTCCCCTCGATCGCCGGCCCGAAGCGCCCGCAGGACCGCATCCTGCTGTCCGAGGCCAAGGCGCAGTTCGAGAAGGACATCGTGGGCTACGCGACGCCGTCGACCACGGACGACATCGTCGACCTGGAGTCGAAGCACTCCTTCCCCGCATCCGACCCCGGCCAGGTCCCGGGTGAAGAGGCGCCGACGACGCGCCCCGTGCACATCAACAGCGGTGCGCCCGCGACGGCCTCCAAGCCGATCAAGGTCACGACGCCCGATGGCGAGGCGTACATCCTCGACAACGGCGCGGTGACGCTCGCGGCCATCACGTCGTGCACCAACACGTCGAACCCATCCGTCATGATCGCGGCAGGCCTGCTCGCGAAGAAGGCCGTCGACAAGGGCCTCAAGCGCAAGCCGTGGGTCAAGACCACGCTCGGCCCCGGCTCGAAGGTCGTCACCGACTACTACGAGAAGTCCGGCCTCGACAAGGCGCTCGAGGGCCTCGACTTCTTCACCGTCGGCTACGGCTGCACGATCTGCATCGGCAACTCGGGCCCGCTGATCGACGAGGTCTCGGCTGCGATCAACGAGCACGACCTGGCCGTCACGGCCGTCCTCTCGGGCAACCGCAACTTCGAGGGCCGCATCAGCCCCGACGTGAAGATGAACTACCTCGCCTCGCCGCCGCTGGTCGTCGCGTACGCTCTCGCGGGCTCGATGAACTTCGACTTCGAGACCGATCCGCTCGGCAAGGACACCGAGGGCAACGACGTCTTCCTGAAGGACATCTGGCCGTCGCCCGAAGAGGTCCAGCAGATCATCGACACGTCGATCTCGCGCGAGCAGTTCATCACGCAGTACGCCACGGTCTTCGAGGGCGACGAGCGCTGGAAGAACCTGCCCACGCCCGAGGGCCCCGTCTTCGAGTGGGACGCCGACTCGACGTACGTCCGCAAGGCCCCGTACTTCGACGGCATGTCGATGGAACTGACCCCGGTCGCCGACATCTCCGGCGCCCGCGTCATGGCCACGCTCGGCGACTCGGTCACGACCGACCACATCTCGCCCGCCGGCAACATCAAGGCCGGCACGCCCGCGGCGCAGTACCTCACCGACCACGGCGTCGCGCAGAAGGACTTCAACTCCTACGGCTCGCGTCGCGGCAACCACGAGGTCATGATCCGCGGCACGTTCGCGAACATCCGCCTGAAGAACGAGCTCGTCTCGGCCGTCAACGACGGTCAGGTCGTCGAGGGCGGCTTCACGCGCGACTTCACGCAGGAGGGCGGCCCGCAGTCGTACATCTACGACGCGAGCATGAACTACCAGGAGCAGGGCACCCCGCTCGTCGTCTTCGGCGGCAAGGAGTACGGCTCCGGCTCTTCGCGCGACTGGGCGGCCAAGGGCACGAGCCTCCTGGGCGTCAAGGCGGTCATCACCGAGAGCTTCGAGCGCATCCACCGCTCCAACCTCATCGGCATGGGCGTCGTCCCGCTGCAGTTCCCGGCAGGCGAGAGCTGGAAGTCGCTGGGCCTGGACGGCACCGAGATCGTCTCGATCAGCGGCCTGGAGCAGCTGAACGAGGGCGTCACGCCGAAGACGGTCCGCGTCACCGCTGAACCGAGCGAGTTCTCGCCGGAAGGCAAGCAGACCATCGAGTTCGACGCGGTCGTCCGCATCGACACGCCGGGTGAAGCCGACTACTACCGCAACGGCGGCATCCTGCAGTACGTGCTGCGTTCGCTCGTCTGACAGCGGATTCACGGGGGACCGGGTGCCTCGGCACCCGGTCCTTCGTCATGCCGCGGGTAGACTGACAGGGCCCGTCCGGGCCGGGAAAGGAGCGGGGATGTCGCTGTTGTCGTCCATCACCGGGCCCCGTGACCTCGATGCCCTGAGCATCGATCAGCTGGAACAGCTGGCGGACGAGATCCGCGGATTCCTCGTCGAGAACGTGTCCCGCACGGGCGGTCATCTCGGCCCGAATCTGGGTGTCGTCGAGCTGACGATCGCGCTGCACCGCGTGTTCGACTCGCCCGACGACCCGATGGTGTTCGACACCGGCCACCAGTCCTACGTGCACAAGCTGCTGACGGGCCGGCAGGACTTCACCGGGCTGCGCACGCGCGGCGGCCTTGCCGGCTACCCGCAGCGCTCCGAGAGCCCGCACGATGTCGTCGAGTCCTCACACGCCTCCAGCTCGCTGAGCTGGGCCGACGGCGTCTCTCGCGCCCTCACACGCACCGGCCGCAAGGACCGGCACGTCGTGGCCGTCGTCGGTGACGGCGCGCTCACCGGCGGCATGACGTGGGAGGCGCTCAACAACATCTCCGACGACAACGACCGCAACCTGGTCATCGTCGTGAACGACAACGGACGCTCGTACGCGCCCACGATCGGCGGCATGGCCCGCTACCTCAACCGGGTGCGCACCACCGACGGGTACCGGTCGCTGCACCGCGGGTCGGACTCGCTGTTCCGCCGGTTCGGTCCGGCCGGGCGGGCGATGTACCGCGGCATCCGCGGCGGGACGCACGGGTTCCTCTCGCGCTTCACGAACAACGCGGCCCTGTACTCGAACCTCGACATCAAGTACCTGGGCCCGGTGGACGGTCACGACCTGACCGCCCTGCTGGAGACGCTCGAGCTGGCGAAGTCCTACGGCGCCCCGGTGATCGTGCATGCGATCACCGAGAAGGGCCGCGGCTACGCGCCGGCGCTCGAGGACGAGGCCGACCAGTTCCACGCCGTCGGCAAGATCGACCCGGTGACCGGTGAAGCGCTGGGCGGATCCGGCGGACGCGCCTGGACCGACGTGTTCGCCGACGAACTGGTGTCGGTGGGGGAGGAGCGCGCGGACGTCATCGCGATGACGGCGGCGATGCTGCGCCCGACCGGACTGCTGCCGTTCGCACAGCGGTTCCCGGACCGCGTCTACGACGTGGGCATCGCCGAGCAGCACGCCGTCGCCTCGGCCGCGGGCCTCGCCTTCGGCGGGCTCCACCCCGTCGTGGCGATCTACGCGACATTCATGAACCGCGCCTTCGACCAGGTGCTGATGGACGTCGCCCTGCACAAGGCGGGCGTCACGTTCGTGCTCGACCGCGCCGGCGTCACCGGTCCGGACGGCCCGAGTCATCACGGCATCTGGGACCTCGCGATGCTGCAGATCGTGCCGCACATCCGCATCGCGGTGCCGCGCGACGAGACGCGCCTGCGCGAAGAGCTGCGCGAGGCTGTGGCGGTGGACGACGGGCCTACGGTGATCCGCTTCCCGAAGGGCGGTGTGAGCGCCGAGATCCCGACGCTGGAGCGGCTCGCCGACGGAGTGGACGTGCTCGTGCGCTCCGACACGGCGGACGTGCTCCTCGTGGGCATCGGCCCGATGGCGCACGTCGCGGTCGAGGTCGCGGACCGCCTGCGCGCGCAGGGCATCGGCGCGACCGTCGTCGATCCGCGGTGGGTGGTGCCGGTGCAGCCTTCGATCGTCGAGCTGGCGGCATCCCATCGCCTCGTCATCACGATCGAGGACGGCATCCGCGTCGGGGGCATCGGCACGCGCGTCCGGCAGGTGCTGCGCGAGGCCGGCGTCGACACGGCCGTGGACGAGCTGGGCGTGCCCGACGAGTTCATCGACCACGCCTCGCGCGAGCAGATCCTCGAAGATGCGGGGCTCACCGCCGCCAAGATCGCCCATGACGTCGTGGCGCAGGTGCTCGGCACCCGCATTCCCGTCGCGCGAGGCGCGCAGACCTCCGAGATCCCCACGCTGCCCGACCTCGCACGCAGCCACGACGAGCGCAGCTAGAGCGCGTCCTCGAAGGCTTCGTCGATACCGACGGGCGAACGCGGATCCGGCAGGACGAGGCCTCTGCGTGCGTGCCGTGAGGCGCGCCACCAGCCGACCAGCACCGATACGGTGGTCAGCACGACGGTGATCGGCAGCAGCGGGCTCAGGAACGCGGTCGACCAGTTCGTCGAGGCGACCGCGAAGACGAACAGCGCGACCACGCCGACGGCTGCTCCGAACACCGCGAACGCGATGACATGTGCGGTGATCGAGACGCTTCGCCGGAGCGACCAGGCGATCAGCCAGGCCAACGGCAGCCCGACGAGCGCGACGAGCATCGAGACGCCGCCGCCGATCAGCACGGCATAGCCCAGCACCAGGGCGAAGCCCCAGACCTGCGCCACGATCGCGCCGCCACCGTTCGGCTGCATCATCGATGCGACCAGACCCGACACGACGAGCGTCGCAAGCACCAGTGCATTGAACGTCAGCAGCGCCCAGAGTGCCCCGCGCAGCACCTCCTCGCGCGTCGGCATCATCGGTGCCTCATCCGCGCGGGGACTCAACGCGCCCGTGGCGTGCATCGTCATGCTTTCACCGACGCGACGAGGCCCAGCAGCTCCTGCAGCGGTCTGCGCAGCAGCGGCAGGCGCGTGAGCGGCAGCGCCATCCGCAGCAGTCGCAGGCCGCCGTCCAGCAGCGTGCGGGTGCGCTGTTGCCCGGGCGAGCGGTCGTAGACCCAGAACAGGGCCAGCAGCAGATGCCCGAGCACGAGCGCATCGGGCAGCGACGCGCGGAACTCCTCGGGGAGCGGAGGTCCCGCGGCACCGTCGACCGCCTCGCGGAACAGCCCTTCGATCACGCGCAGTGCGGGCGCCGACTCCGCCGACAGCGGGTTGATCGGCGATCGCGGCGAGACCGCGGCCGACAGGAACTCCGGGGCGAACGCATGGAACGGCGTCAGCTGATCGAGTCCGGTGCGGTACACGACGGCGAGCCTGTCGATGAGGTCGGTGGATGCCGCCAGCTCCGGCCCTGCGGCATCCCGATGCTGTTCCTGGACGTCGAGGTAGAGCTCCTGCACCAGATGGTTCTTCGAAGCGAAGTGGTAGTGCGTGGTGCCCACCGACACCCCGGCCTCCTGCGCGATGAACCGGATCGTGGTGGCCTCGTATCCTCGCTCGCGGAACGACCGCAACGCGATGGCGCGGAGCTGGGCGCGGGTGCGCTCGCTCTTGCTGAGCGGGGGAGTCGGGACCACGGCATCCGAACTGAACATGTTCAGAAACTACCACGGAGCACGCATGAAAGCATGGTGGCATGACTTCCGCGAACCTCACCCGCGACGAGACCGCGGCCCGATCGTGCGTCATCCGTGTGGACACCATCGAGGTCGATCTGGACGTGCGCGACGCGCGCGACCTGGCGGCGCAGACCTTCCCGACGTCGGCGACGCTCACGTTCGCGGCCACGGCGGATGCGACGTGGCTCGACTTTCTCGGCGAAGCCGTCGACAGCGTCACCGTCAACGGCGCGGCGCGCGACGTCGACTGGGACGGCGCCCGTATCCGTATCGACGGACTGGCGGCGCACAACGTCGTGACGGTGCACGCCCGAGGCCGCTACAGCACGTCCGGCGAGGGCCTGCACCGCTTCCGCGACCCTGTCGACGGCGAGGTCTACCTGTACACGCAGTACGAGCCCGCCGACTCGCGTCGCGTGTACCCCGTGTTCGAGCAGCCCGACATGAAGGCGAACTGGCATTTCACGGTGAGCGCTCCGGCGGGCTGGCAGGTCCTCTCCAACGGCGCCGAGACCGCGCGGGAGGAGGTCGACGGCGGCGTGCGCGTCGGCTTCGCCGAGACGCTGCCGCTGTCGAGCTACATCACGGCGGTCGCCGCCGGGCCGTACTACCGTGTCGACGGCGAGTGGCGCAGCACGGATCGCGTCGTTCCGCTCGGCGTCCTGTGCCGCGCCTCGCTCGCGCCGCATCTCGACGCCGACGAGATCCTGGACATCACCCGACGCGGGCTGGAGTTCTTCGAGCAGGCGTTCGCCTACCCCTACCCGTGGGGAAAGTACGATCAGATCTTCGTCCCCGAGTACAACCTCGGTGCCATGGAGAATCCCGGACTCGTGACGTTCACCGAGAGCTATGTGTTCCGCGGAGCGGCGACCGCGGCCCAGCACGAGGGCCGCGCGAACACGATCCTGCACGAGATGGCCCACATGTGGTTCGGCGATCTGGTGACGATGCGGTGGTGGGACGACCTGTGGCTCAAGGAGTCCTTCGCCGACTTCATGGGCGCCCATGCCGCGGTCGTGGCCGGCGGCTTCCCGGATGCGTGGGTGACCTTCGCCAGCCGCCGCAAGGGCTGGGCGTACGTCCAGGACCAGTTGCCGACGACCCACCCGATCGTGGCCGACATCCCCGACCTCGAGGCGGCCAAGCTCAACTTCGACGGAATCACCTACGCCAAGGGTGCGTCGGTGCTCAAGCAGCTGGTCGCGTTCGTCGGGGAGGACGCCTTCTTCCGCGGCGCTCAGCGGTACTTCGCGGACCACGCGTTCGGCAACACGACGCTGCCCGATCTGCTGTCGGCGCTCGAGGGGGAGTCCGGTCGCGACCTGACGGCGTGGAGCCGCGCCTGGCTGCAGACCAGCGGCCTCTCCGAGATCGCCGTCGAGCGTGACACCGATGCACTGGTGCTGACGCAGACGGATCCACGACCGCACCGGCTCACATGCGGACTCTTCGCCGTCGCCGACGGCCGCCTCGCCCAGCAGGGACGCCTCGAAGTCGATGCGGTCGAGGCGCGCACGCCCCTGGCGGGCGCGACGGGCGCGGAGCCGGACCTGGTGCTGCCGAACGTCGACGACCGCACGTACGCGAAGGTGCGCCTGGACGATCGCTCGACGGATGCCGTCGCCGCACACCTGTCGTCGATCGAAGATCCGGTCGCCCGCGCAGTGGTCTGGTCCGCACTGTGGAACGCCACCCGCGACGGAGAGCTGCCGGTCATGCGCTTCGTCGAGATCGTGTCACATCACGCCACGCGCGAGTCGAACGTCGCACTGGTCTCCGATGCGCTCACGCACACCGGCGTCGCGATCGGCCGCTATGCGGCCGCCGTCACTCGCACGTCGATCGCCGACGCCTGGCTCGAGACGTGCTGGGCCGCGCTCTGGACGGCAGAGGCCGGATCGGACGCGCAGCTGGCCTGGGCGCGGGCGCTGGGCGCGGCCGCGGCGCGGTCGACGGACCGCGCCGACGAGCTGCGTGGCATCCTCGACGGCGCTGTGGCGCCGCCCGCCGGCCTCGCGCTCGATCCCGAGCTGCGCTGGGCGTGGCTCATCGCCCTGGCTGCGACGGGACGCGCCACCGAGGCCGACGCGGACGCAGAGCTGAGAGCCGACCCCTCCGCGCAGGGACACGTCGCGCACCGGACCGTCCTCGCCGCCCGGCCGGACGCGGCGGTGCGTGAGGCCGCCTGGCATGCGGCCTGGGAGGACGAGGGACTCACCAACGACCACCTCGCTGCGACGATCGCCGGCGTGCGGGCGGGCGATCGCCGCGACCTGATCGCGCGCTTCGACGAGGAGTACTTCGCCCGGATCCGTCCGGCCTGGGCCGCCCGCAGCATCGAGATCGCACGAAGGCTCGTCGTCGGACTGTTCCCGTCTTCGGACTCGCTCGACGACGTCGACGCCTGGCTGGCGCAGAACCTGGACGCCCCTGCCGCCCTCCGCCGGCTCGTGATCGAGCAGCGCGACGGCCTCGCCCGGGACCTGAGGGTGCGCGCCGCCCAGCCTGCCGTCGGCTGAGCCCCGACAGCGTCGCCGAACGCAGACGACCCCGGACAGCTGCCCGGGGTCGTCCTGTCGGTACGTGTCAGCCGCCGTTGCCCGTGATCACCGGGTGGTGGAACGTGTCGCCGAACGCGCGGTCCGAAGCGCCCTCGCGGTCGAGGTACGGCGAGACGCCACCGTCGATGAACGGCCAGCCGGCGCCGAGGATGAGGCACAGGTCGATGTCCTCGACCTCGGGCACGACACCCTCGTCGAGCATGAGCTTGATCTCCTGCGCGAGACCGTCCTGCACGCGGCGCAGGATCGTCTCGGCCGAGGCCGGGGTCGAGCCCACCGCGGGCTTGATCGCCTTCTCGGCCGCCTTGGTCCAGCCGGTCACGCGACCGCCCTTGTCCTTCTCGACGACCTCCGGCAGCTCCGCCAGCGCATGGAAGTTCTCATTCGCGTAGAAGCGCTCCGGGAACGCGTGCACCATCGTGTCCTGCACGTGGGCGGCGACCTTCCAGCCGACCAGATCGATCAGCTGGAACGGGCCCATCGGAAGCCCGAGCGGCGCGAACGCCTTCTCGACGTCGGCGACCGGCGTGCCTTCGTACACCGCACGCGCGGCCTCGCCCATCACCTTCGCCAGCAGGCGGTTGACGACGAAGCCGGGGGCGTCGGCGGTGAGGACGGCGTTCTTGCCCAGGTTCTTCGCGACCACGAACGCTGTCGAGAGGGCGGCATCCGTCGTCTGCGGCGTCTTCACGATCTCGATGAGCGGCATGACCGCCACCGGGTTGAAGAAGTGGAAGCCGACGAGGCGCTCGGGGTGCGCGAGCTTCGCGCCGATCTCTTCGACCGACAGCGAGGACGTGTTGGTGGCGAGCACCGCGTCGTCGGCGACGATCTTCTCGATCTCGCCGAACACCTGCTGCTTGACCCCGACCTCTTCGAACACGGCCTCGATGACGAAGTCGCAGTCCGCGTAGCGGCTCTTGTCGGTCGTGCCGGTGACGAGGGCGCGCAGCTTGTTGGCGGAGTCGCCGTCGAGGCGTCCCTTGGCCTCGAGCTTGCCGATCTCGTCATGGATGTACGCCACGCCCTTGTCGACGCGCGCCTGATCGAGGTCGGTGATGAGCACCGGCACCTGCAGCTTGCGCACGAACAGCAGCGCGAACTGGCTGGCCATGAGGCCCGCACCGATGATGCCGACCTTCGTCACCTTCTTGGCAAGGTCCTTGTCGGGGGCGCCGACCGGCCGCTTCGCACGCTTCTGCACCAGATCGAACGCGTACATCGACGCCGCGAACTGATCGCCGGTGACGAGCTCGGCCAGAGCCTCGTCCTCGCGGGCGAAGCCTTCGGCCTTCGTGCCGCTCTTCGCCTTGTCGAGGAGCTCGAGCGCCGCGTACGGGGACTTCGGCACGGTGCCGATCCTGGATTCGAGCATGCCGCGCGCCATCTTGATCGCAATCGGCCACTTCGTGAGGCGCTCGATCTTGCCGGGCTCGTTCTTGCGCTCGACCTTGATCCGGCCGGTCAGCACGCCGTCGGCCCACTTCAGCGAGTCCTCGAGGTAGTTCGCCGCCGGGAAGATCGCGTCGACGATCCCGTAGTCGAACGCCTGCTGAGGCTTGAGCATCCGGTTCTGCTTGAGCGGGTTCGAGATGACGACCTCGAGCGCGTTCTCGATGCCGATGAGGTTCGGCAGCAGGAAGGCGCCGCCCCAGCCGGGGATGATGCCCAGGAACACCTCGGGCAGCGCGATCGCTGCGGCCGAGGCATCCACCGTCCGATACGCGCTGTTCAGGGCGATCTCGAGCCCGCCGCCGAGCGCGAGCCCGTTGACGAACGCGAACGTGGGCACGCCGAGGCCCTCGAGCTTGCCGAACACCTTGTGGCCCAGCTGCGCCACCAGGCGCGCGTTGTCCTTCGAGCCGACCTTGGTGATGTCGCTGAGGTCGGCCCCTGCGGCCAGGATGTACGGCTTGCCGGTGATGCCGACCGCCTGGATCTCGCCCGCCGCGGCGCGCGCCTTGAGGGCGTCGAGCGTCTCGCCGAGCTGGAACATCGTCGCCGGGCCCAGCGTGTTCGGACGCGTGTGATCGCGGCCGTTGTCGAGGGTGATGAGGGCGAGCACCTTGCCCGAGGCGAGGCGGACGTCACGCACACGCGAGTGGGTGATCACCTCGCCCTCGGTGAGCGCGAGGATGGGGGAGAAGTCGATCTCGTCGTAGTTCGTCATTCCTGCGCTGCCCTTACTTCCGCTTCTTGCCGTCGTAGAACGGGTTCTCCCAGATGACCGAGCCGCCCTGGCCGAGGCCCACGCACATCGCGGTGAGGCCGTAGCGGACGTCGGGGCGCTCGGCGAACTGCGCGGCGAGCTGGATCATGAGGCGCACGCCCGACGCGGCGAGCGGGTGACCGAGCGCGATGGCGCCGCCCCACTGGTTGACGCGCGGGTCGTCATCGGCGATGCCGAAGTGGTCGAGCAGCGAGATCACCTGGATGGCGAACGCCTCGTTGAGCTCGAACAGGCCGATGTCGCCGATCTTCAGGCCGGCCTTCTTGAGCGCCTTCTCGGTCGACGGGATCGGGCCGATGCCCATGATCTCGGGCTGCACGCCCGCGAACGCGAACGACACGAGCTTCATCTTCGGCGCGAGGCCGAGCTCCTTCACGGCGCCGCCGCCGGCGAGCAGCGACATCGTCGCGCCGTCGGTCAGGGGCGACGACGTGCCGGCCGTCACCCGGCCGTGCGGGCGGAACGGCGTCTTCAGGGCAGCGAGGTCGGCCATCGTGGTCTGCGGGCGGCGGCCCTCGTCCTCAGCGGCCAGACCCCACGAGCCCTCGGCGTCCTTGATGGCGACCGACACCAGGTCGGGCTGGATCTTGCCCGCGTCGTACGCCGCCTGCGCCTTGTGCTGGCTGAGCATGCCGAAGCGGTCGGAGCGCTCCTTGGTCAGGTGCGGGAAGCGGTCGAAGATGCGCTCGGCCGTGACGCCCATGTTGAGCGCACCCGGGTCGACCATGCGCTCGCTGACGAAGCGGGGGTTCGGGTCGGCGTTGCCGCCGATCGGGTGGTGTCCCATGTGCTCGACGCCGCCGGCGAGGGCGAGGTCGTACATGCCGACGCCGATGGAACCGGCCATCGTGGTCACGCTCGTCATCGCGCCCGCGCACATGCGGTCGATCGCGAAGCCCGGGACGGTCTGGGGCAGACCCGCCAGGATCGCGACGCTGCGGCCGAGGGTGAGCCCCTGGTCACCGGTCTGCGAGGTCGCCGCGATGGCGACGTCGTCGATGTGGTCCTTGGGAACGTTCGGGTTGCGCTCCATGAGCCCGATCGTCGCCTTGACGGCGAGGTCGTCCGCTCGGGTGTTCCAGTACATGCCCTTCTCGCCGGCGCGCCCGAACGGCGTGCGCATTCCATCGACGAAGAAGACGTCCGAGATCTCGGCCACTCTGCCTCCAAGGTTTGGGATTGCACCCAGCCTATGGTGAGACTGAGTCTCACGAAATCGGTTGGTCCGATCCTACGAAGCCGCTTCGGATGCCTCCGATGCGCCTTGCACGGAATCCACAAAGGCATCGGCGATCACCTGTGCAGTCTGGTCAATCTGCCACGAGCGGGCGCCGAGTCCCGCGAGGGCTTCGCCGATGGATGCCGCCGACAGCGGCTGCGGGGGCGTCCAGGCCACGCGTCGCAGCAGCTCGGGCGTCAGCAGGTTCTCGGTGGGCATGTGCAGCTCTTCCGCACGCTGCTCGACGAGCGGTCGCGCGGCCTTCAGACGCGCGTCGGCTTCCGGGTTGCGGTCGATCCATGCCCGCGGCGGCGGGAGTGTGTCTCCGCCGCTCGCCCGCTCCAGCGGGAGCTGCGTCACGGCGCGACCGGCCTCGATGGCATCCCACCAGCGGTCCAGCTGCGAGCGGCTCGCGCGTCCGGTGAAGTCCTTCACTGCGGCCAGCGCGCTCTTGGTCTTGGGGTCGGCGAGCACCGCGGCCACGAGGGCGCGATCGGGCACGAGCCGGCCGGGGGCCACATCCTCTTCGCGCGCGTACTCCTCACGTGCGGTCCACAGCGAGCGGGCGACGGCCAGCGCCTTGCGACCCCGCACCGTGTGCAGGCCGCTGAGGCGCCGCCAGGGCTCCTCGCGCGGCGGCTTCGGTTCGCGCTCGAGCACCGCGCGGAACTCCTGGGCCGCGAAGTCCGTCTTGCCCTGCTCGTCCAGCTCGACGGCGAGCTTGTCGCGCACGTCGATCAGGTGCTCGACGTCGAGGGCGGCGTATTCGAGCCACGCCTGGGGGAGCGGGCGCGTCGACCAGTCCGACGCCGAGTGAGCCTTGGCCAGCGTGATGCCGAGCGTGTCTTCCACGACGGCGCCGAGGCCGACCCGCTCATGACCGAGCAGCCGGGCCGCGAGTTCGGTGTCGAAGATGCTGGGGGGCTCGAGGCCGATCTCGCGCAGGGACGGCAGATCCTGGCTGGCCGCGTGCAGCACCCACTCCTCGCCGCCGATCGCGTCTTCGAGCGCGCGGAAGTCGCCGATGGGCGGCGGGTCGAAGAGGAAGACGCCCGCGCCTCGTCGATAGATCTGCACGAGATAGGCACGCTGCGAGTAACGGAACCCGGAGGCGCGCTCCACGTCGACGGCCACCGGCCCGGTGCCGTCGGCCAGTCTGCGGGCGGCATCGACCGCACGGCCGACCTCATCGATGACGTCGTAGTCAGCCACGCGGTGACCTGCGCGAATCGAGCATCGCGATCCCTTCCGAGCCGGGCGGAAGTCCCGCCAGCATGCACAACAACTCCGCCCATGCTTCCACGTGCGGAGCGATGTCGCCTTCTGGCGACCACGAGGCACGCAACTCGATCTGCGCGCCGTCGCCCTCGGCGGCGAGGGAACCGAACCCTTTGGACAGTGTCTTGGTGGCTGTTCCCGACGCTGAGTGGAACGGCGCGCGACGGGACTCCAGCGCATCGGTGAGCCAGGTCCAGGCGACGTCCGCCAGCAGGGGATCGACCCCGATCTCGGGCTCGAGCGGCGCCTGTGCGAAGCACACGATGCGCCAGGGGCCGCGCCACGGCGCCGGCTCGTCCGGGTCGTGCAGCAGCACGAGTCGCCCGGTGCCGTACGGGGAGTCGGTGTCGTCGGGCCCCGAGCGCACATCGCCGGCGATCGCGAGGGCGTTCGGCGCGAGACCCTGCGGGGCAGTGATCTCGTGGACCGTCAGGTCGTCGCGGAACACGATCGCACGCACCGCGTCCGCCGCCTGCTCGAACGAGGCAGGTGCCGCGGGGGGACGCTGCTCAGCCACGCGGACAGACTAGAGTGATGCCTCGATGGTCGCCTCCAGGCGCGCCGCGAGAGACGGCGCAACTCCCACTCCCCGCCGGCTGAAGGCTCCCGGGTCGGGTGCCGCTCGGCCCGCCCCCGCGTACGTGCTCGGTGTGAAGGCCGCGCTCACCGTGCTCAGCCTCGGCTTGGCCGCCGCCCTGGGCGCCCTGGCCGCAGGATCGGTGGTGATGGCGCGACGTGTCGTGACGCCGGCGCGACGCCGGCCCGACACGCGGATCCTCGCGCTCGACACGGCCGCGCAGACGATCACGCTCTCGCGCACGCCCGACACCGAGCTGCCCGGCCGCTACGGCCTGTTCACGACCGGCACCTCCGACTACGTGAAGCTCGGGTCGGTGCTGTCCGAGGACGCCATCAGCGTCAAGCGCAAGCTCCTCACCCATGTCGGCCCCGACGAGCGCCTGGAGCCCGACGCGGCGTTCAGCGGCTGGTACTTCGATCACCCCGAACAGCTGCATCTGCCGTTCACGCCGGAGCTCATCGGCTCGACCGTCGGTCCGTGCCCGGCATGGCTGTTCCCGGCGGGCGACGGCGACACATGGGTGATCCAGGTCCACGGCCGCGGCACGACGAGGGCCGAGTGCCTGCGCGCCGTCCCGGTGTTCCACGCGCTGGGCATAACGTCGCTCGTGGTGTCGTACCGCAACGACGGCGAGGCGCCCCGCAGCCGCACCGGCACGTACGCGCTGGGCGACACCGAGTGGCGCGACGTCGACGCCGCCGTCGGGTTCGCCCGCCGGCGGGGCGCGCGCCGCGTGATCATCATGGGCTGGTCGATGGGTGGTGCGATCGCGCTGCAGCTCTCGCTGAACTCGGCGCACGGCGACGCGATCGCCGGACTCATCCTGGAGTCGCCCGTCGTGGACTGGCGCGTGGTGCTGCAGTTCCAGGCGCGCGTCGAACGTGTGCCCGCGGCGGTGAGCCGCTTCGCGATCGGGGCGCTCCAGAACGAGTGGGCGGCACCGCTCACCCGCACCGGCGGCGCGATCGACCTCGACCGGCTCGACGTGGTCGCCCGCGCGGCCGAGCTGCGGCATCCGATCCTCATCCTCCACAGCGACGACGACGGATTCGTGCCGTCGGACGCGTCGCACGGCCTCGTCGCGGCGCGCCCCGACCTCGTGGAGCTGCAGGTGTTCGAGGTGGCCCGTCACACCAAGCTGTGGAACTACGACCAGGAGCGGTGGAGCGACAGCATCCGTGCGTGGCTGACCGCGCACGGTCTCACGGGGGACTGATCCCGCGCGTCAGAGGCCGGACTTCGCGCGCACCTGACGCTGGGCGCGCAGCAGCATGCCCGTCATGCCCGAGATGCGCAGCGGCGACACCACACGGGTCAGGCCGAGCGACTGCGGGTAGTCGCCCGGCACGGCGAGCACGTCGGCAACGCTCAGACCGGTCAGCCCCTGCGCGAGGATGCTCGCGAAGCCGCGGGTCGTCGGCGCCTCGGCGGGAGCGGTCGCGTGCATCGCCACGACTCCTGCCTCGTCGACGTCGACGATGATGTACACCGGCGACTGGCACTCGACCACGCGCTCGGCGAGCTCGGGGTGTCCCTCGTACGCGGCGGGGATCGCGGGCAGCTCGTACGAGTACTCCAGCAGGAGCTGCAGCCGATCGGACTCGGCGAGCTCGAGGAACTCGTCGCGGATCTCGGCGAGGGGTTCGGGCAGGGTGTCGGTCATCCAGACCAGTTTCCCACGACCGGCGGTCAGCGGCCCGGGATCTCGCCGGGCTCGGCGCCCGTCACGATCGGCACGCGCACCGCGCTGCCCCATTCGGTCCACGAGCCATCGTAGTTGCGGACGTCGTCGAAGCCGAGCAGGTGCCTGAGCACGAACCATGTGTGGCTGGACCGCTCGCCGATGCGGCAGTAGGCGACGATCGCGTCGCCGTCCTGCAGGCCGACTTCGCCGCGATAGATCGCGTCCAGCTCGGCGCGCGGCTTGAAGCCGCCGTCCTCGGCGACCGCCCGTGCCCACGGCACGCTCTGGGCGGTGGGGATGTGCCCGCCGCGCAGCGCGCCCTCCTCGGGGTAGGCGGGGGCGGACGTGCGCGAGCCGTCGTACTCCTCTGGCGACCGCACGTCGATGAGCGGACCGGAGCCCAGATGGGCCACCACGTCGTCCTTGTACGCACGGAGGACCGTGTCGTCGCGCTCCACGACCGGGTACTCGGTCGTGGCGGGGGTCGAGGCATCCCTCGTGAGGGGGCGACCCTCCGCGATCCACTTGTCGCGGCCGCCGTCGAGCAGACGGACGTCGTCGTGGCCGAAGAGCGAGAACACCCACAGCGCGTAGGCCGCCCACCAGTTGTTCTTGTCGCCGTAGATGACCACCGTGTCATCGCGCGAGACGCCCTTGCGTCCGAGCAGCGCGGCGAAGCCCTCGCCATCGACGTAGTCGCGTACGACCGGGTCGTTCAGCTCGGTGTGCCAGTCGACCTTGACGGCGCCGGGGATGTGGCCCGTCTCGTAGAGCAGGACGTCCTCGTCGGACTCCACGACGACCAGTCCGGGCTGACCCAGGCGCGCTTGCAGCCAGTCTCCGGTCACCAGGCGGCCGGGCTCGGCGTATTCGGCGAACTTCTCGGACGACGTGTCGATCTCGACGGACATGGCTTCTCCCGGGTCTCGGATGCGCTGCGGTCGGCGGCGCCGTGCTGACGATGAGCACAGGGCTGACGGTTAGGGTTGAACCGTCGATTCCGACCCTAGATTCCCACGTGCCCGCGCGAGGCCTCGACGTAAGACTCCGTCACAGGTCGCCGCGTTCTTCTCCCGCAGAGGATCCGTATGACCGTCTCCGCCACCCGCACCGGCGTCGTCCACCTCACGGAGCGCACGCCGCAGCTCGCCGGCGCCGAGATGGTGGCGGCGCTCGTCCCGCCGCCGCAGTTCGCGAACGCGACCTTCGACACGTATCGCGCCGATCCCGCCTTCGCGTCACAACAGGAGGCCAAGGACCTCCTGATCGCGTTCGCCGGCGGCGGCGCCCCGGCCAAGGGCGGACTGTTCCGCCGGGCGAAACGGCCCGAGATCAAGCCCGGGGTGTACCTGGACGGCGGGTTCGGTGTCGGCAAGACCCACCTGCTGGCATCCGTCTACCACGCCATGCCCGCGCGTCGGAAGTACTTCGGATCGTTCATCGAGTACACCGCCCTGGTCGGCGCGCTCGGCTACCAGAACACCGTCGAGCTGTTCCGCGGATCCGACCTCCTGTGCATCGACGAGTTCGAGCTCGACGACCCAGGCGACACCATGGTCATGACACGCCTGCTCGGCGAACTGGTGGCCTCGGGCACGCGGCTGGCCGCGACCTCCAACACCCCGCCGAACGCCCTCGGCGAGGGACGGTTCGCCGCGCAGGACTTCCTGCGCGAGATCCACGCGATGGCGGCGAGCTTCCAGACCGTGCGCATCGACGGGACCGACTACCGCCACCGCGCGGTGGACGGGCACGCCGCGGTGCTCACTGCCGCACAGTACGAGGCGGCGATCGCGGACGCCGCGACCACCGGCATCGCGTCGGACGACGGCTTCGAGGCCCTCGTCGCCCACCTCGCGCACGTGCACCCATCGCGCTACATCCGCCTCATCGACGAGCTGTCGACGGTCGGCCTGCGCGACGTCCAGCCCTTCAACGACCAGTCGGCCGCGCTGAGATTCGTCGCGTTCGTGGACCGCGTGTACGACGCGCAGCTGCCCATCCGCGCCACCGGGACGTCACTGGACCTCGTCTTCCCTGACGAGATGCTCGCCGGCGGGTACCGCAAGAAGTATCTCCGCGCCATCTCGCGACTGGTGGCCTCGACGCTCGCCTGAGCGCCCGACACTCCTGAACCGGTCGACTCGGGCCTGATTCACGGGCCGCATTCGGCGCGGCGAAACACGATGTTTACGCTCGGGGCCCTCGTGTAACCGACGGGAAACACGGGATGGCCCGCTGCCGAAACGGCGCCTCGCGACACTGAGGGGACCCGACGCTATCCTGCGTCCCCCCGCAGAGAGGTTCTCCACCGAGATGGATCAAGGCAACACCGCATTCATGCTCATCGCGGCTGCGCTCGTCCTGTTGATGACGCCCGGTCTCGCGTTCTTCTACGGCGGCCTGGTCAAGGCCAAGAGCGTCATCAGCATGATGATGCTCAGCTTCGGCGCCCTCGGCCTCATCGGCGTGCTGTGGGTCGTCTACGGCTATGCGATCGCGTTCCCCGGCTCTGAGGGGCTCATCGCACCGTGGTCGATCGACTGGTCCGCCATCGGACTCACCAGCCTGCTGGAGGTTCCGGAGGGCGCCGCCTACCCGCCGCTCGCTTTCGTCGCGTTCCAGGCGACGTTCGCGATCATCACCGTCGCGCTCGTCTCGGGCGCCATCGCCGACCGCGCCAAGTTCGGCTCGTGGATGATCTTCGCCGCGATCTGGGCGACGATCGTGTACTTCCCGGTCGCGAGCTGGGTGTTCAACTTCGGCCTCGCCGACGACGGCAGCTTCGCGTACGGCGGCTGGATCACGTACGGCATGCAGGAGGTCTTCGGGGTCGGCGCGATCGACTTCGCCGGCGGCACCGCGGTCCACATCAACGCCGGTGCGGCCGCCCTCGCCCTCGCCCTCGTCCTCGGCAAGCGCCTCGGCTTCCAGAAGGGCGTGCACGTCCCGCACAACCCGCCGTTCGTGCTCCTCGGCGCGGGCCTGCTGTGGTTCGGCTGGTTCGGCTTCAACGCGGGCTCCGAGCTCGCCGCCGACGGCACGGCCGCAGTCGCGTTCGTGAACACCATCGCGGCCCCGGCCGCCGCGCTCCTGGCATGGCTGGTCGTCGAGAAGATCAAGGACGGCAAGCCCACGTCGGTCGGCGCCGCTTCGGGCGCGGTCGCGGGCCTCGTCGCGATCACCCCCGCGTGCGCCTCGCTCACCCCGATCTGGGCCATCGTCCTCGGTCTCGTCGCCGGTGCCGTCTGCGCCCTGGCGATCGAGCTCAAGTACAAGTGGGGCTTCGACGACTCGCTCGACGTCGTGGGCATCCACCTCGTCGGCGGTCTGCTCGGCACGCTCTACCTCGGCTTCTTCGCCAACACGACGGGCCTCATCTACAGCGGCAACCTGACGCAGCTGCTGGTGCAGGCGATCGCCGCCGTCTCGGTGCTCGTGTACTCGTTCGTCCTGGCGTACGCGATCGGCTGGGTCATCGAGAAGACGATCGGCTTCCGCGTGAAGAACGAGGACGAGGTCGCCGGTATCGACACCGTCGTGCACGGCGAAGAGGGCTACGTCCTCGAAGGCGCCCGCGCCTGACCCGTCCCTGACCCCGAAGGGGGCGTCGCGGTTCCCCCCACCGCGAGGCCCCCTTCGGCGTCTCCGCACGGACGACGGCGAGGGGATGCCGCGCCCGGCCGTTATCGTGATCCCGTGGCCCGTGGCATCCTCTCGTCCCTGCTCAACCTCTTCCGGCCCGCCCCGCGACCGTCGACGACTGCGGCGCCCACCGCGCCGGCCGTCGTCGCTCCCGGACGCTCGGGCAGCACCGCGACGCGGGAGATCGACCCGCCGAGCCGATCGGCACTGCGGATCACCTACAAGCCCGTCCACGACGCCGACCCCGACGCCGGCGAGATCGTCTGGACGTGGGTGCCGTACGCGGAGCGCGACGGCCGTGGCAAGGATCGGCCGGTCCTCGTCATTGGACGGTGCGACGCCGACACGGTGTACGCCGTGAAGCTCACGAGCAAGGCGCACGACGGCCAGCGGGACTTCCTCCCGATCGGGTCCGGCGCATGGGACTCGCAAGGCCGGCCGTCGTGGGTCGACATCGACCAGTTCTACCTCGTGCACCGCGCCGGTATGCGGCGGGAGGCCGCCGCACTCGACCTGGAGCGGTTCGTCCGCGTCGCAGATGCCCTTCACCGCCGCTACGGGTGGGCCGTGGGGGATCCGCGCTAGGCCGAGCGCGCCCGGTCCGCCGACGGAAGGTGCCCGCGTATCCGAGACCCCGCGCGGCCTCATCGACCGCGCGCTGGTCGGCGAGCTGCAGGGCGTCACGACGGCCTGAGAAGTGAGACAGGAGAAGCGAAAACCCCGGGCGAACCGGGGGTTTTCTTTTGGTGGGCGATACCAGACTCGAACTGATGACCTCTTCCGTGTGAAGGAAGCGCGCTACCAACTGCGCCAATCGCCCGCATCCCCGAGGGGGACGAGTAACGATAGTACCGGATGCCGAGGCATGCCTCGAACCACAACGGTGTGACACGCGCGGGCTGCATCTGGTTTTGCATGCGGCCGAACGTCGGCTAAAGTCTTACAAGTGCCCGGCGCGAAAGCGAAGGGAACGAAATGCGGATGTAGCGCAGTTGGTAGCGCACAACCTTGCCAAGGTTGGGGTCGCGAGTTCGAGTCTCGTCATCCGCTCAAGTGCAGGGATCTCTTCCAGGGATCACAGCACGTGGGGTCAAACCACACGCGGTGGCGTGGCCGAGCGGCTAGGCACCGGCCTGCAAAGCCGTTTACACGGGTTCGAATCCCGTCGCCACCTCGCCGACAACTTAACAGCCTCTATAGGCGCGATTGGCGCAGCGGTAGCGCGCTTCCCTGACACGGAAGAGGTCACTGGTTCGATCCCAGTATCGCGCACAGACGAAAACCCCTGAGAAATCAGGGGTTTTTTGCTGTTCCCGCACCAGGTACGGTGAGCGCGTGCCCCTCGTCGACGACATCCGCTCCGCGCTGCGCGAGGCCGGCGATCCCGAGCGCGCGCCGGGCCAGCAGGCGTACATGAAGTCCGCCATGCCGTTCCTCGGCGTCCGCGTGCCCGATGCCCGCCGGGTCGCGAAGGCCCTCGCGAAGGGGAGGGATGCCGCCACCCTGCGAGAGACCGCACTCAAGCTCTGGGATGCCGCCGGCTTCCGCGAGGAGCGCTACGCGGCGATGGCGCTGCTGTCGCTGCGACCGCTGCACGCCGATCCCGAACTCGTTCCGCTCGTCGAGCACTTCGTCCGCACGGGGCAGTGGTGGGACTACACCGATGAGCTCGCCCACCGCCTGGCGGACCTGCACGACGCGCGGCCCGCGCAGACCGCCGCCCTCGTGCGGGAATGGGCCCGCGACCCCGATCTGTGGATCCGGCGCATCGCGATCCTGTCGCAGCTCGGGCGAGGCATCCGTCTCGATCCTGCGATCCTCGCCGACACGGTCGCTCCCAGCACGGCAGACCCGGAGTTCTTCCTCCGCAAGGCCATCGGCTGGGCGCTGCGCGAATATGCGCGCGTCGCGCCGGACTGGGTGCGTGCCTTCGTCGACGCCCACGAGCTGAGCGCGCTCACGCGACGCGAGGCGCTCAAGCACCTGGACGCGGCTCCTCTCCGGGCCGCTGGGTAGAATCGTCCCGTGGAACTCGTCTGGACGACCGCTGCGGCGGCACTCAAGACCATCACGCGAACGCTCGGTGCCTGAGCGGGCGGGGCGCGGCGTGCGCCCGAAGCTGAGTAGCCTTGATCCGAGCCATTCCCAGGAGAGTTTCCGTGACTGACGCTGTGTCCTACCCCCTTGACGGCTTCGCCCTCTTCCCCGACCGTTCCGTGGTCGCGCTGAAGGTGAACGGCGAACTGAAAGACCTCGCGACGGTGGTGACCGAGACGGATGCCGTCGAGCCGGTCACCATCGACAGCCCCGACGGGCTCGCCATCCTGCGCCACTCCACCGCGCACGTGATGGCCCAGGCCGTCCAGCGCATCAACCCGCAGGCCAACCTCGGCATCGGCCCGCCCATCACCGACGGCTTCTACTACGACTTCGGCGTGGAGCATCCCTTCACCCCCGAAGACGTCAAGGCCATCGACAAAGAGATGCAGCGCATCATCCGCGAGGGGCAGCGCTTCGTGCGCCGCGTCGTGACCGACGAAGAGGCGCGCGCGGAGCTCGTCGACGAGCCGTTCAAGCTCGAGCTGATCGGGCTGAAGGGCGGGGGCGCCGAGAAGACCGAGGGCGCCTCGGTCGAGGTCGGCGCGGGCGAGCTGACGATCTACGACAACGTCGACCGCGACGGCCAGACTGTCTGGAAGGACCTCTGCCGCGGACCGCACCTGCCCAGCACCCGCCTGATCGGCAACGGCTGGGCGCTGCAGCGCGTCGCCGGCGCGTACTGGCGCGGCAGTGAGAAGAACCCGCAGCTGCAGCGCATCTACGGCACCGCATGGCCGACCAAGGACGAGCTGCGCGCCTATCAGACCCGGCTGGAAGAGGCGGCGAAGCGCGACCACCGCAAGCTCGGCAAGGACCTCGACCTGTTCTCGTTCCCCGACGAGATCGGCTCCGGCCTGTCGGTATGGCACCCTCGCGGCGGAATCATCCGCGGCGAGATGGAGCAGCACGCGCGGCGACGCCACATCGCGGGCGGGTACACCTACGTGTACACCCCGCACATCTCGAAGCAGGACCTCTTCCTCACGTCGAACCACCTCGTCACATACAAGGACGGCATGTTCCCGCCCATCGTGATGGACGAGGAGCGCGACGAGAACGGCGAGATCACCAAGCAGGGCCAGGACTACTACCTGAAGCCCATGAACTGCCCGATGCACATCCTGATCTACAAGGAGCGCGCGCGCAGCTATCGGGATCTGCCGATGCGCCTGGCCGAGAACGGCACCGTCTACCGCAACGAGCTCTCGGGCGCGCTGCACGGCCTCACCCGCGTGCGCGGCTTCACGCAGGACGACTCCCACCTGTTCGTCACCCCCGAGCAGCTCGAGGGCGAGGCGACCCGCGTGCTCGAGTTCGTCATCTCGATGCTGCGCGACTTCGGCCTCGACGACTTCGAGCTCGAGCTGTCGATGCGCGACGACGAGAAAGACAAGTGGATCGGGTCGGACGAGTTCTGGGAGTACTCGACGAACGCGCTGCGCAACGTCGCGGTCGCCAGTGGGCTGAAGCTCACCGAGGTGCCCGGCGAGGCGGCGTTCTACGGGCCCAAGATCGACCTCAAGACCCGTGACGCCATCGGCCGCACCTGGCAGCTGTCGACAGTGCAGGTCGACCCCAACCTGCCGGAGCGCTTCGAGCTGGAGTACACCGACCGCGACGGCCAGAAGAAGCGGCCGATCATGATCCACCGCGCGCTGTTCGGTTCGATCGAGCGCTTCTTCGCGATCCTGCTCGAGCACTACGCGGGCGCGTTCCCGGTGTGGCTGTCTCCGGTCCAGGTCGTGGGCATCCCGGTCGCCGAGGAGTTCGCCGACTACCTCGGCGAGGTCGTGGACCAGTTGAAGGCGGAGGGCGTCCGGGCGGAGCTCGACCACTCCGACGACCGCATGCAGAAGAAGATCCGCACGCACACCACCCAGAAGGTGCCGCTGCAGCTGATCGCGGGCGCGCAGGACCAGGCCGCCGGCACCGTGTCGTTCCGCTTCCGCGACGGCTCGCAGGAGAACGGCGTGCCGATCGCCGACGCGGTGCGTCGCGTGGGCGAGGCCATCGCCTCGCACGCTCTGGTGAACACTGCGGAGGACTTCGCGTGAGCTCCGTCGACGGGGCCGGGTCGGCCACACCCGAGCGGGATGCCGCCGACCCGGCGCTCGTCGACGCCGCGTCGTTCGCGGGCGTGCCGGACGAGTTCCAGCGCCTGTGGACGCCGCACCGCATGGCCTACATCCAGGCCGGGCCCGAGGTGCTGCGCAAGGAGTGCCCGTTCTGCGAGGCGCCCCGCAAGTCCGACGAGGACGGCCTGATCGTCTTCCGCGGGCGGACCGCCTACGCGCTGCTGAACCTGTTCCCGTACAACTCGGGGCACCTGCTCGTGTGCCCGTACCGCCACATCGCGACGTACGACCAGGCGACCGACGAAGAGGTCGCCGAGATCGCCGCGCTCACCCAGCAGGGCATGCGTGTGCTGCGTCAGGTGTCGCGCTGCGACGGCTTCAACATCGGCATGAATCAGGGCCATGTCGCCGGTGCGGGCGTCGACGAGCACCTGCATCAGCACATCGTGCCGCGGTGGGCGTCCGACGCGAACTTCTTCCCGATCATCGCGCGCACCAAGGCGCTCCCGCAGTTGCTGGGCGATGTGCGACGAGCGGTCTCGGACGCCTGGAACGCGTAGGAGGAGTGGATGCCGCGGGCCGCGGCATCCACTCCTCGCGAGGTGTCAGCGCACCTGCTGGACGGCGAACTGCAGACGCGGGTTCGCGTAGGCGTCCTGCGACTCGATGAGCTGCAGTTCGCGCTCACCGGACGCGTGCGTGCGCTCCAGCAGGTCGAAGACGCTCGACGTGGTGCGCGCCAGGGCGTCGGCCGCGTCACCGGTGCGACGGTAGTGCGCGGTGAACAGGGCCGCCGTCACGTCGCCCGAGCCGTTGGCCTTCATCGGGATGTGCGGTGTCTGCACGATCCACGCGCCGTCGTCGGTGACGGCGAGCATCTCGATCGTGCCCTCGGCGCGGTCCGGGCGCTCGACGCTCGTGACGAGCACGGTGCGGGGGCCCATGTCGCGGGCGAGGTCGGCCGAGGCGAGCGTGGATTCGAGGTCGGCGGGCTCGGTCTCGGTGAGGAAGCCGAGCTCGAACTGGTTCGGGGTGATGATGTCGGCTGCCGGCACCACGCGATCGCGCAGCAGGACCGGGATCGCCGGGGCGACGAAGCAGCCCGACTTGGCGTTGCCCATCACCGGATCGCACGCGTACACGGCGTCGGGGTTCGCGGCCTTGACCCGTGCGACAGCGTCGAGGATCACGTCGGCGATGCCCTCGCCGCCCTGATAGCCCGAGAGGACCACGTCGATCTGGGGGAACGCGCCGCGCTCCTCGATGCCCAGGATCACCTCGCGCACGTCGTCGGGGCTGATCATCGGACCGCGCCACGCGCCGTACCCGGTGTGGTTCGAGAAGTTGACCGTGTACACCGGCATGACCTCGACGCCGATGCGCTGCAGGGGGAACACGGCTGCCGAGTTGCCGACGTGGCCGTAGGCGACCGCCGACTGGATCGAGAGGATCTTCACCGGTCGATCATCCCACTTCGCGCAGCCGCACCCTGCCGCCCGCGGCGGCGACGGCCGCGGCGAGGTCGTCCGCCAGCTGTGCGGCGGCCGTGTCGTCGAGGTCGTGCACGGTCAGTCGCAGGCGGTGCGAAGGCTCGTCGCCGGCGAGCACGAATTCGTCTCCGGGGCGCGCCAGCCAGCCCCGGCGCATGAGCTGCTCCGAGACGGCACGGGCGGGGACAGGCAGCGGGATCCAGAGGTTCAGTCCGTCGCCCACCTCGGCATCGAGGTCGTGTGCGGCCAGCAGCTCGGCGAAGGCCGCGTTGCGCGCGGCGTAGTGGGCGCCGGCCCACTCGATCCGGGCAGCGGTGGCGTCGTCGGTCACGAGTGCCAGCGTGAGACGCTGCAGCAGATGGCTCACCCAGGTGGTGCCCGGCGTCAGCCGCATCGCGAGCCGCTCCGCGGTCTCGGGATCGGATGCCGTCACGGCGAGGCACATGTCTGGGCCGAGGAACTTCGACACCGACCGCACGAGCGCCCAGCGCCGGTGCTCGGGCGAGACCAGGGAGTGGAAGGGCTGTCGCGAGAGCATCGAGAAGTGGTCGTCCTCGATCACGAGCACATAAGGATGCTCGCGCAGCACGGCGCGCAGGTCCGCGGCGCGCGCGGCCGACAGGCTCGCGCCCGTCGGGTTCTGAGCCCGCGGTGTGTGGACGACGGCTCGCACACCCTGCTCGAGCGCCGCGCGGAGCCCCTCGACGGTCATCCCCTCGTCGTCGACGGGCACGGGGACCGCGCGGTAGCCGCCGATGCGGACCGTGTGGATGCTGGTGAGGAAGCAGGGGTCCTCCAGGCCGACGGCGTCGTCGCGCGTGAGCGCCTGGGCGAGAAGTCGCTCGACGGCATCTGCCGCACCGCTGGTGATGGTGAGGCGCAGGTCGGCGGCGGCGAGCCCCGCACTCATCCATCCCCGCGCCCACCGCTCCAGGTCGGGGTCTATCACCGGCTCGCCGTAGAGCACGGGGCGGCCGGCCATGCTCGCCAGCGCGGGCGCGATGTCGGGGATCAGATCCGGGTCGGGGTTGCCCGTGCCGACGTCGCGCAGCACGCTGCCCGCCGCGAACCCCTCCTGTGCGACGGGGGAGAGGTCGGCAACGCGTGTGCCCCCGCGCCCTCTCGTGACGACCACGCCCGCCTGTGTCAGCTGACGGTAGGCGGCCACGACGGTGTTGCGATTGACACCGAGCTCGTCCGCGAGCGAGCGCACCGGGGGGAGCGGATCGCCCGGACGCAGTCGCGCCCGCTCGATCAGTGCACGCACGCTGTCGGCGATCTCGGTCGCGGATCGGCCGCGGATCTCGGGGGTCATGTCCACCGTCCCTGCTGTTCGCCGGTCCCGCCGATTGTAGGACGCAGACCATGCTATCTTTTGGCCTAGGTCAATGGTCGTATTGTCCTGATTCATCGTTCGACGGCGTGGCCCGTCGAGTTTCCAGCCAAGGGAGAACCGTCGTGAGCACTGCCGACACGGGAACGGACCGCGTCAAGCGCGGCCTCGCCGAGATGCTCAAGGGCGGCGTCATCATGGACGTCGTCACCCCCGAGCAGGCCAAGATCGCGGAGGACGCCGGCGCGGTCGCCGTGATGGCGCTGGAGCGCGTGCCGGCCGACATCCGCGCCGAGGGCGGCGTCTCGCGCATGAGCGACCCCGACATGATCGACGGCATCATCGAGGCCGTCTCGATCCCCGTCATGGCGAAGGCGCGCATCGGCCACTTCGTCGAGGCGCAGGTGCTCCAGCAGCTCGGCGTGGACTACATCGACGAATCCGAGGTGCTCTCGCCGGCCGACTACGTCAACCACATCGACAAGTGGAACTTCACCGTGCCGTTCGTGTGCGGCGCCACCAACCTCGGCGAGGCGCTGCGCCGCATCAACGAGGGCGCCGCGATGATCCGCTCCAAGGGCGAGGCCGGCACCGGCGACGTCTCCGAGGCGACCAAGCACATCCGCAAGATCAACGCCGAGATCAATGCGCTCCGCTCGATGAGCAAGGACGAGCTGTACGTGGCCGCCAAGGAGCTGCAGGCGCCCTACCAGCTGGTCGCCGAGGTCGCCGAGACCGGCAAGCTGCCCGTCGTGCTCTTCGTCGCCGGCGGTGTCGCGACGCCCGCGGATGCCGCGATGATGATGCAGCTCGGCGCCGACGGCGTATTCGTCGGTTCGGGCATCTTCAAGTCCGGCAACCCGGCCGAGCGCGCCGCCGCGATCGTCAAGGCGACGACGTTCTACGACGACGCCCAGGTGATCGCCGACGTGTCGCGCGGCCTCGGCGAGGCGATGGTCGGCATCAACGTCGCCGACCTCCCCGCGCCGCACCGCCTCGCCGAGCGCGGCTGGTGACGTCACCGCGCGTCGGCGTCCTGGCGCTGCAGGGCGATGTCCGCGAGCACGCGCGCGTGCTCGCGGACCTGGGCGCCGACGTCGTGGCCGTCCGCCGGCCGGCCGAGCTCGACTCCGTCGACGGCCTCGTGATCCCCGGCGGCGAGTCGAGCGTGATCGACAAGCTGTCCCGGACGTTCGGGATGCGGCATCCGCTTCGCGAAGCGATCGCCGACGGGATGCCGGTGTACGGGACGTGCGCGGGGCTCATCCTGCTCGCCGACCGCATCGCCGACGGCGCGCCGGGGCAGCAGACCTTCGGCGGGCTCGATGTGACGGTGCGCCGCAACGCCTTCGGCAGCCAGGTCGACTCGTTCGAGGTCGACCTGGACGTGCCCGCGCTCGGCGACCCGCCCGTGCACGCGGCGTTCATCCGCGCGCCGCTGGTCGAGCAGCTCGGCGCGGGCGTCGAGCCCCTCGCGACGCTGTCGGACGGACGCGTCGTCGCGGTGCGCCAGGGGGCGCTGCTGGGCACCTCGTTCCACCCCGAGGTCACCGGCGAACGCCGCTTCCACGCGCTGCTGCTGGATCTCGTCCGCGAGCGTGTGCGCCGCACGGGCCGCGCCGACGCCGCGCGGTAGATTCGGACGCATGACGATCAACGACTGGTGGCGCGAGCACCCCGAGGAGCGCTACTGGATGATCGCGCCGTCGCGCGGCGTCGTCGGAGACGCCCTGTCGGCGCCGAAGGCCCGCGACGAGCACCGGTTCGAGTGGTCGCACGAGCTCGTCGGCTACACCGAGCCGGGCGACACGCTGTTCGTCTGGGACCGCACCCTGCCGGTGCCAGGCATCGCCGCATGGGGCCGCGTGCTCGGCCCACTCGGTGAAGAGACCCGCGAACGCCGGGGCGACGACCTGCCGCACTGGCGCATGCCGATCAGCGACACGCTGCGCCTCGCGGCGCCCATCACGCTGCCGAGCCTGCGACGCGTCGGATCCGAGATCGTCGCGGTGCGCGACCGCGTCGAGGCACTCACCGAGGGGCCCGTCTACTTCCCGTTCATCGGCGCGCCGGAAACCCTCGCACCCGCCCCCGCGTACCTCACCAAGGTGCCGCGGGACCTCGTCGCGCTGCTGTCGTCGCGGTTCGGTTTCGAGTTCGCGCTGTAGCCGGGGGATAAACTGGTCCATCGGGCGAGGCGCTCACGCGCCTTCCGCTGACGAGCGATTTTCAGGAGGACCATGTCCGGGCATTCCAAGTGGGCAACGACCAAGCACAAGAAGGCCGTCATCGACAGCCGCCGTGCGAAGTCGTGGGCCAAGCTCATCAAGAACATCGAGGTCGCGGCGAAGCTCGGCGGGCCCGACCTGCAGGGCAACCCGACGCTGTTCGACGCCGTGCTCAAGGCGAAGAAGACCTCGGTCCCCAAGGACAACATCGACCGCGCGATCAAGCGCGGCGCGGGCATCGGCGGCGAGTCCGTCGAGTACGCGTCGATCATGTACGAGGGCTACGGCCCCAACGGCGTCGCACTCATGATCGAGTGTCTGACCGACAACAAGAACCGCGCGGCCGCCGAGGTGCGCACCGCGCTGACCCGCAACGGCGGCACGCTCGCCGACCCGGGCAGCGTGGCGTACAACTTCACGCGCAAGGGCGTGATCGTCGTCGGCGGCGAGGGCACCAGCGAGGACGACGTCATGCTGGCCGTGCTCGAGGCCGGCGCCGAGGAGGTCGAGCCGCACGCGCAGGGCTTCGAGGTCATCACCGAGGCGACCGACCTCGTGTCGGTGCGCTCGGCGCTGCAGGAGGCCGGCATCGACTACGAGTCGGCAGACGTCGAGTTCGTCCCCAACCTCAAGGTCGAGGTCGACGCCGACACGGCACGCAAGGTGTTCCGCCTCATCGACGCGCTCGAAGACAGCGATGACGTGCAGAACGTCTACAGCAACTTCGACCTCACCGCCGAGGTGCAGGCCGAGCTCGAGTCCGACGAGGACTGACACACACAGATCGAGCGGATGCCTCGGCCCGGCGCAGCGCGCCTGGCCGAGGCATCCGCTCCTCTCATCTACCGTGGGGGAGTGCGAAACGGCAGCTCGCGCGGTCCGCTCCGCGTCCTCGGCATCGACCCCGGCCTGACCCGCTGCGGCGTCGGAGTGGTCGACGTCGCCGCGGACCGGTCGGCGCAGCTCGTGCACGTCGGCGTCGTCCGCTCCGACACCGACGCCCCCATCGAGGAACGGCTCGCCGTCATCGCCGCAGGGCTGCGCGCCGTGCTCGACCGGCATTGTCCCGACGTGGTGGCCGTCGAGCGCGTGTTCGCGCAGCACAACCGCGCGACGGTGATGGGCACGGCGCAGGCCAGCGGCATCGCGCTGCTCGTCGCCGGCGAGCGAGGCATCCCTGCTGCGACCCACACGCCGTCCGAGGTCAAGGCGGCGATCACCGGCTACGGCAACGCCGACAAGCGCCAGGTGCAGACCATGGTGGCGCGCGTGCTCCGGCTCGACGAGCTGCCCAAGCCCGCCGACGCCGCCGACGCGCTGGCGCTCGCGCTGTGCCATGCCTGGCGCGGAGCCCCCGCCACCGCCGGGGCGAACGGCCCGCTCACTCCCGCGCAGCGCGCGTGGGCCGACGCCGAGCGCCTCGCCAGACGCTGAGCGCGCACCGAGCACGTCGGCGTGCGTGTCGCTCGAACAAACGTCCGAACCACCACGTAGGCTCGCAGCATGATCTCCTCAGTCCGCGGCACCGCCGTGCACGTCGATGCGGATTCGGTCGTCGTCGAGGTCGGGGGAGTCGGACTCCACGTCGCGGTCACTCCGCAGGTCGCGCGCACGACCCACCTCGGCGACACCGTGCTGCTGCACACCACCCTGATCGTCCGCGAAGACGCGCTGTCGCTGTTCGGCTTCGAGTCGCGTGAAGAGCTGACGGTGTTCGGGCAGCTGCTCGGCGTGACCGGCGTCGGGCCCAAGTCCGCCCTCGGCGTCCTCGCGACGCTGACGGTGCCCCAGATCGCCGACGCCGTCGCGGGCGATGACGACGCGCCGTTCCGCCGCGTGTCGGGCATCGGGCCCAAGACGGCCAAGCTCATCGTGGTGCAGCTCGCCGGAAAGATCGCCGTCACGCGCCCCGCAGGATCCGCCGGTGCGGATGCCGCGGCGTCGACCGCCGTGCCGGCCCAGGTCGTGCAGGCTCTCATCGGCCTCGGGTGGTCCGAGCGGGTGGCCGCCGAGGCCGTCGAGGCGGCGGCATCCGACGCACCCGACTCCGATCGCGGATCGGTGCCGGCCCTGCTCCGCCTGACGCTGGCGGCGCTCGGCCCCGCGCGGAAGGAGACGGTCGGTGGTTGACGTCCACGATGACGCCGAGCCCGTGGACGAGACCGAGCTCGCGATCGAGGGCGCTCTGCGCCCCACCTCGCTGTCGGAGTTCGTCGGTCAGCAGAAGGTGCGCGGCCAGATGCAGCTGCTGCTCGATGCCGCACGCATCCAGCAGCGGCCGGCCGATCACATCCTGCTGTCGGGTCCGCCCGGACTGGGCAAGACCACGCTCGCGATGATCGTCGCCCATGAGAGCGGGCGACCGCTGCGGCTGTCGAGCGGGCCGGCGATCCAGCACGCGGGCGACCTCGCCGCGCTGCTGTCGAGCCTCACGCCCGGCGAGGTGCTGTTCATCGACGAGATCCACCGCATGGCGCGGTCGGCCGAAGAGATGCTGTACCTCGCAATGGAGGACTTCCGGATCGACATCATGGTCGGCAAGGGGGCGGGCGCCACCAGCATCCCCCTCGATCTGGCCCCGTTCACGCTGGTGGGCGCGACGACCAGGTCCGGGCTCCTGCCCAACCCGCTGCGCGACCGGTTCGGCTTCACCGCGCACCTGGAGTACTACGAGCCCGAAGAGCTGGAGCGCGTCATCGAGCGCTCGGCCGTCATGCTCGGCGTGTCGCTCCCGCCCGCCGCGCGGGCCGAGATCGCCCGCCGCTCCCGCGGCACGCCCCGCATCGCGAACCGCCTGCTGCGCCGCGTGCGGGACTACCTCGTCGTGCACGGCCGCAAGGGCGCCGACATCGCCACCGTCGACGCCGCGCTCGACCTGTACGACGTCGACGCGATCGGGCTCGACCGACTCGACCGGGCGGTGCTCGACGCCGTGGTGCGGCGCTTCCGCGGCGGCCCGGTCGGCCTCAGCACGCTCGCCGTGGCGGTCGGCGAGGAGCCCGACACGATCGAATCGGTCGTCGAGCCCTACCTCGTCCGCATCGGCTTCATGGGGCGTACGCCGCGCGGCCGCATCGCCATGCCCGAGGCCTACGCGCATCTCGGCGTCGCGAGCGTCGAATCGGTGCTCGGATTCGATGACCTATAATCGCTGGAGGCTTTCGCCTACCCCCCTCCTGCAAGGCACCGCCGCCACGGCGCGTGCCTGACCCGAAAGGTGCCACCGGCTCCATGGACTTCGCTGCCTTCCTGAGCAACTACGGCCTCATCATCCTGCTGGTCGTGCTCCTCGTCTTCATGTTCTGGAGCTCCCGCCGCCGTATGCAGAAGCAGAAGGCCGAGCAGGAGGAGAAGGCACGCCAGACCGTGCCCGGCTCCGAGGTGCTCCTCCAGGGCGGCCTGTACGGCACGATCGTGTCGTACGACCCCGACAACCTGGACCAGCCGGCGATCGTCGAGCTCGCGCCCGGCGTCGAGATCAAGGTCCACAGCCAGGCCATCCTGCGCGTCGTGACGCCTGGGGCCGACTCGGTCTCCGAGGACGAGTACCTCGAGGCCGAAGAGAGCCACGCCGAGTACGCCGAGGGTGTGGCCAACGGCGACATCAGCTCGATCAGCGACGACGCCGCCAAGGCGAAGGACAAGGACGCCGACAAGGGCGACACCGGGTCCGGCACCAAGGCACAGGACTAAGGTCTGACCGTTCGCCCGTTCGGGCACCTCCAGAAAGCGAAGACGTGGCGACATCCACTCCCGTCCGGCATGCGTGGCGCGCGCTGACCGGCCTTCTCGCCATCGTGGCGATCCTCGTCGGAATCAACGCGCTCGGCGTCTACGCCTTCGGCAAGAGCTCGTGGCTCCCGTCGCTCGCGCTCGACCTGCAGGGCGGCACGCAGATCGTCCTCGAGGCGCAGACCGAGAACGGCGCCGACCCGTCGACCGAGCAGATGCAGCAGGCGGTCACGATCATCCGCCAGCGCGTCGACGCCTCGGGCGTCGGCGAGGCCGACGTGACCACGCAGTCCGGCAACCAGATCGTCGTGCAGATCCCCGGTCAGGCCGACGAAGAGACGCGCAACCGCATCGAGGCCTCGGCCCAGCTCCAGTTGCGCGCCGTGCTCTACACCGGCGCTCCCGCGAACACGTTCGTGGGAGACGACGGCAACGAGACGCCGTACCCGACGCCCGACCCGACGCTGCAGTCCACGCCCACGTCCTCGCCCACCAGCGGCAGTGACCCGGCCTGGATCACGCCTGCACTGTTCGCCGAGTTCCAGGCCTACGACTGCTCCGACCCGGCGAACGACCCGGCGAACGAGCCGAAGGACGAGCCGCTCATCACGTGTGAGGCCGACGGCTCGGTCAAGTACATCCTCGGCCCGGTCGAGCTCGACGGCTCGTCGATCGACGACGCCACGTTCGGTCTGCAGACGAACAACAACCAGTGGGCTGTCAACCTGCAGTTCGACGCCGACGGCACCACGACCTTCGGTGAGATCAGCAAGCGCCTCTACGGCGCCACCGCCCCCCTGAACCAGTTCGCGTTCGTGCTCGACGGCTACGTGCTGTCGGCTCCCTCGATGAACGCCCAGATCCTCGACGGCAAGCCGAGCATCACGGGCAACTTCACGCAGGAGAGCGCGAAGGTCCTCGCAGACCAGCTGAAGTACGGTGCGCTGCCGCTGAGCTTCACCGTTGTCAGCTCGGACTCGATCTCGGCGACGCTCGGCTCGCAGCAGCTGATGATCGGCCTCATCGCGGGCCTCATCGGTCTGGCGCTCGTCGCGCTGTACTCGCTGATCGTCTACCGCGCGCTCGGGTTCATCATCATCGCCTCGCTCGTGGTGATGGCGGTGCTGACGTACCTGACTCTGTGCATCCTGGCGTGGCGCATGGGCTTCCGCCTGTCGCTCGCCGGCGTCGCGGGCCTCATCGTGACGATCGGCTTCACCGCCGACTCGTTCATCGTCTACTTCGAACGAATCAGAGACGAGCTGCGCGACGGCAAGTCCATCACCGCCGCCGTCGAGGACGGCTGGGGTCGCGCCAAGCGGACGATCTACATCTCGAAGTCGATCAACATCCTCGCCGCCGTCGTGCTGTACATCCTCGCGGATGCCACGGTCAAGGGCTTCGCCTTCACCCTGGGTCTCACCACCGCGATCGACGTGCTGATCTTCATCCTGTTCACGCACCCGGTGCTGCAGCTGCTGGCTCGGACGAGGTTCTTCGGTTCAGGACACCCGCTGTCCGGTCTCGACCCGACCGCGCTCGGCGCCGTCTACCGTGGTCGCGCGCAGTTCCGCGATCCGGTGCTCACCACCGGCACCGCCGGCCGCCGCAACGCGAAGTCCCGCGGCGAGGCAGCCCGACGGCAGACGATCGCCGAGCGCAAGCAGGCGGAGCAGACAGCCGCCGAGAGCGGTAAACCCGTCACGACCGTCAAGGAAGGAGACGAGTGATGCGCTCCATGAACCAGCTCGGAAACGACCTCTACTCCGGAAAGACCTCGTTCCCCTTCGTCGGACGCCGGCGGCTGTGGTTCCTCATCGCCGCGATCCTCGTGGTCGCATCGGCGCTCGTCCCGGTGTTCCGTCCGATCCAGTTCTCGATCGAGTTCACCGGCGGCTCGCAGTTCACGGTGACCGGCCTCGAGGCGCCGATCGACCAGCTGACGGCCACCACGGCCGTGCAGTCGGTCGTCCCCGACGCCACGACCAAGGTCGCCACCGTCGGTGACACCGCGGTCCGCGTGCAGACCGACCAGCTCACCGATGCCCAGAGCCGCGAGGTGACGGTGGCGCTGGCCGACGCCTACAACGTGCCCGAGAGCGAGGTGAGCGCCTCGTTCATCGGCCCCAGCTGGGGTGCCGACGTCACGCGCCAGTCGCTGTGGGGTCTCGCGATCTTCCTGGCGCTGACCTTCCTGATCCTCGCGCTGTACTTCCGCACCTGGAAGATGTCGGTCTCGGCGATCATCGGCCTGGTCGACGTGCTCGTGATCACGATCGGCGTGTACGCGCTGTTCGGCTTCGAGATCTCGCCCGCCGCCGTGATCGGCTTCCTGACGATCCTGTCGTACGCGCTGTACGACACGACTGTCGTCTTCGACAAGATCCGTGAGAATACGAGCGAAGACGGCGAGGTGTCGGGCCGCACCTTCGGCGAGTCCGTCAACCTCGCGGTCAACCAGACGCTCGTGCGCTCGATCAACACGACTGTCGTCGCGATCCTCCCGACCGGTGCCATCCTGTTCATCGGCCTGGTCTGGGTGGGCGCGCAGACGCTCACCGACCTGTCGCTGGCGATCTTCGTGGGCACCATCGTCGCCGCATACTCGACGCTCTTCGTCGCGTCGCCGCTGTACTCGCTGCTGCGCGAGAACGAGCCGGCGATCAAGACGCGCGACCAGCGCGTGCTCGACGCACGCTCGCTGGCAGGCATCCCGGCGTGACGCCCCGCCTGGGCCGGATGATCCCGGCCCAGGCGTCCGCGGCCGGGGCGACCCGGCCGCGGGCGTAGGATTGTGGGATTCGCCGGAGGGGAGGGGTTCGCATGACCGAGACCATCCCGCCCGCCCAGTCCTCTTCGCTGCGCCGCCTCGTGCCGCGCATCTTCTCGCGCTCGGCGAGACGTGACGACGTCGAGCAGCTGCTGCGCACTGTTCGCACGCATCACCCCAAGGGCGACCTCTCGATCATCGAGCGCGCCTACTCGGTCGCCGAGCGTGCCCACTCGGGCCAGGCACGGCAGAGCGGCGAGCCGTACATCACGCACCCGCTGGCGGTCGCGCAGATCCTCGCAGACCTCGGCCTGGGTCCGCGGGCGATCGCCGCGGCGCTGCTGCACGACACCGTCGAAGACACCGACTACTCGCTCGACACGCTGACAGCCGAGTTCGGCGACGAGGTCGCGATGCTCGTCGACGGCGTCACCAAGCTCGACAAGGTCAAGTACGGCGAGAGCGCCCAGGCCGAGACGGTCCGCAAGATGATCGTCGCGATGTCGCGCGACATTCGCGTGCTGCTCATCAAGCTCGCCGACCGGCTGCATAACGCGCGCACGTGGGGCTTCGTGCCGCCCGAGAAGGCGCGCAAGAAGGCCACCGAGACGCTCGAGATCTACGCTCCGCTCGCCCATCGCCTCGGCATCCAGGCCATCAAGTCCGAGCTCGAGGACCTCTCGTTCGCCGTGCTGCAGCCCAAGCTGTACGCCGAGATCGACAGCCTGGTCAAGCAGCGCACCCCGCAGCGTGAGCAGTACGTGCAGAACGTCATCGACGCCGTCGACAGCGACCTGCGCGAGCTGCGCATCCGCGGCCGTGTCATGGGCCGGCCCAAGCAGCTGTACTCCGTCTACCAGAAGATGGTGGTGCGAGGCCGCGAGTTCGACGACATCTACGACCTGATCGGCATCCGCGTGCTCGTGGGCAGCGTCCGCGACTGCTACGCGGTGCTCGGGGCCATCCACGCGCGGTGGACGCCGCTGCCCGGTCGCTTCAAGGACTACATCGCGACCCCGAAGTTCAACCTCTACCAGTCGCTCCACACGACAGTGATCGGCCCCGGCGGCCGCACCGTAGAGATCCAGATCCGCACCCACGAGATGCACCAGCAGGCCGAGTACGGCGTTGCGGCGCACTGGAAGTACAAGGAGCGGATGAACGGCGGCAAGACGGACGCCAAGTCCGTCGACACCGACATGGCCTGGCTCGCACACATCTCGGACTGGCAGGCCGAGACCGCCGATCCGGGGGAGTTCCTCGATTCGCTCCGCTTCGAGATCGGGGCGAAAGAGGTCTACGTCTTCACGCCGAAGGGCCGGGTCATCGGACTGCCCGCCGGCGCCACCCCGGTGGACTTCGCGTACGCGGTGCACACCGAGGTGGGTCACCGCACGATGGGGGCCAAGGTCAACGGCCGCCTCGTGCCGCTGGAGTCCGAGCTCAAGAGCGGCGACGTGGTCGAGGTCTTCACGTCGAAGAACCCGGATGCCGGCCCCTCGCAGGACTGGCTCGGCTTCGTCAAGAGCACCCGCGCCCGCAACAAGATCCGCGGCTGGTTCACGAAGGAGCGGCGCGAAGAGGCGATCGAGCAGGGCAAAGAGTCGATCGCCCGCGCGATGCGGCGGCAGAACCTGCCCCTGCAACGGCTCATGAGCCAGGATTCGTTCTCGGAGGTCGCGCACCAGCTGCGCTACGAGGACGTCTCGGCGCTGTACGCCGCGGTCGGCGAAGGCCATGTGTCGACCCAGTCCGTGATCGAGAAGGTCACGGCGCTCGTTGCCGCCAACGACACCGCGACCGGCCCCATCGACCTTCCACCGGTCGGACGCACCCGTGCCCCGCGCGGCGGCGACTCGGGCGTCCTGGTGCGCGGCGCGCCCGACATCCTCGTCAAGCTCGCGAAGTGCTGCACGCCCGTCCCCGGCGACCAGATCGTCGGGTTCGTGACCCGCGGCAGCGGCGTGTCGGTGCATCGCACCGACTGCACGAACGTCGCCTCCCTCATGGAGGACCCGGACCGGATCATCGACGTCGAATGGGCGCCGACGACCAAGAGCGTCTTCCTCGTGCAGATCCAGGTCGAGGCCCTCGACCGTTCGGGGCTGCTGAGCGACGTCACCCGCGTGCTCAGCGAGCACCACGTCAACATCCTGTCGGCCACGGTCTCGACGACGAACGACCGCCTGGCGCTCAGCCGGTTCGTGTTCGAGATGGGCGACATCGTCCATCTCGACCGGGTGCTCAACGCGGTGCGGCGCATCGACGCCGTCTACGACGTCTACCGCGTCACGTCCTCCTGACCCGCCGCCTCGACGACGACGTCCGCGAGAAGCTCCAGCGCACGGTTCTTGTGCGGCAGGCTGCCGTCCCGCAGGCGCGCGATCGCCGGGGCGACGGCGCTCGGGTGCGCGACGGCCAGCAGCCGCGTCGCGCGGCCGTGCGCGGCATCCGTCGCCCTCGCGAGGTCGATGAGCGTCCTCACCGGCGTCGTCACGCGGACACCGCCCAGCAGTTCGAGGTCCTCGTCGGGCACGGCGGTGTCGCGGTAGCGCACGTGCCGATCGGGGACGACGTGCAGGCGTCGCGCCACGGCGCGCTGGACGGTGTGCCGGTCCGGCGGCTGGGGGAGTGCCCCGTGGATCCACGCGGCCGACAGGTGCGTCGCCGCCAGCGCCTCGCCGAGCACGCGCGCGAGGGATCCGGCGCGCAGCGCGGCGGTCTCGACCGCATCGGCCGGGATGTACGCATCGCCCAGTGCGACGAGGTGCCCGTCCAGGCACGCCGCCGTCAACTCTGCGCGTGAGAGCCGGTCGTCGGCGAAGTACAGGAACGGCGAAGCCATGCGTGAAGTGTGCCGCACCCTGTCAGACGAAGGGATGCCTCGCCCCGCCGCCTGTGGACAACCGAAAGGCCTCCGGTCGGCAGGACGCCGGCCGGAGGCCTCAGGTGCGGGGACGCGGACGGTCAGCCGCCGAGCGCCTTCAGCCAGGTCTTGCGGGCCTCGAGGGCGTCGGTCGCCTGCGCGATGGCCCGCTTGTCTCCGGACTTCTTCGCCGCCGCGAGTTCGTCCTCGAGCTTCTGGATGGCATCGGTGAGCTGCCGCGTCATGTCGTTGGCGCGGGCCTTCTGCTCGGGGTCGTTGCGCTTCCAGTCTGCGTCCTCGCGCGAGCGCAGGGCATTCTCGATACGGCGCAGCTCGTCGTCGAGGGAGCGCTCGGCCTCGCGCGGGAAGATGCGGCCGATCTCGTCCCACTGGCGCTGGATGCCGGTGAGGAGCGATCGCGCCTTGGCGATGTCGCGCTCGACGCCGACGGCCTTGGCCTCGTCCAGCAGCCCGCGCTTGGCCTCGATCTTCTCGCGGGACGCCTCGGCGTCGGCGGCCTCGCGCTCGACCCGCGCACCGTAGAGGGCGTCGCCGGCAGCCTTGAAACGCGCCCACAGGGCGTCGTCGACCTTCTTGCCGGCACGGCCGGCGGTCTTCCACTCGTCGAGCAGGTCGCGGTACGCGGGGATGCCGTCCTCGCCCTTGGGAGCGAGCGCCTCGGCCTTCTCGACCAGGCGCGTCTTGCGGTCGCGGACGCCCTTGTGCGCCTCGTCGAGTTCCGCGTAGAACGCACGGCGATGCTTGTCGACGGTGGCACGGGCGTCGCGGAATCGCTTCCAGAGCTGCTGGGCGGTCGACTTCGGCAGACGCGGGCCGTTCTGCTGCTGCGACTGCCACTGGTCGAAGAGGCCGTTGATCTCGGCCGTCGCCTGCTTCCACTGCACCGTGCGCGGGTCGCGCGCGGCGAGGGCCTCGGCCTTCTCCACCAGTTCGGTGCGGGCCTTCACGGCGTCGTCGACGGCCTCGCGCGCCGCGACGGCCTCGGTCTCGGTCTGCGCCGCGAGCGCCTCGGTCAGCGCCGCGACGCGGGCCACGAGGCTGGCGAGGTCGCCGACCGCCGCAGCGTCGACGAGCTTGCCGTTGATCGTGCGCGCCGTCGAGCGCAGGTCGGAGGCGGATGCCCCGCCGCGACGGTGGCGCACCTCGAGGAGGGTCACTTCACCGGCGAGATCGGCGTACTTGCGCTCGAAGTAGGCCAGTGCTTCTTCGGACGATCCGTCGGGGTACTGCCCCACGACGCGCCAGCCCTCGGCCTCGCGCACGGAGACGGTGCCGTCGTCGTCCACGCGGCCCCACGGCTCGTCCGAGCCGGCCTCAGGGGCGGGAGCGGAGTCCTCGACGACGATCTCGGTCACCTCGACGGCGACCACGTCGCCCTCGGCGTCTTCGACGACCTCGACGATCTCCACGACCTCGACGTCGACCACCTCGGCCTCAGGGGCCTCGGCGCCGGAGGCCTCGGGGGCCTCCGCCTCGGCGGTGGCGGCATCCGTCTCGACGGTCTCCTCGGCGACGGCTTCGTCGGCGGCGGGGTTCTCGGTGGGGGATGACGCAGTGTCGTTCTCGCCGTTCTCGGGAAGCTCGGCGGCGTCGGTCTCGGGCTGGGGGTCTGCTGCAGCAGTCACGGGATGCACCTCATCGCGGCTTGCGCCGTCTGTGGGAGTAGGACGGCTCACAGCCTAGTACGGCGGATGCCCCATCCCGGTGCTGTTGCGGGCGAGGACGCCGCGCCGATCAGGGCGTGGGCGTCGGCGTCGCGCTCGGTGCCGGCTCGCCGGTGCCGGTGGGCGTCGGGGTGGGCGTCGACGTGGAGGTCGGCTCGGGGGCCGGCGCGCCGGGTCCCGCGACGAAGTACGCCGTCTGGATGCCCACGATGCCGAGCACGAGGATGCCGCCCGCGATGCCTGCGACCAGGTTGTCGCGCGTGCGGCGGCGGGCCTGGTCGTCGTGGAACTGACGGCGGGCCTGATAGGTCCGCGCCCGATCACGTGCGGCACGTGCGTCTCGATCCTTGCCACCGCCGGCCACGGGGCCTCCTCTTGTCGTCGTCCCAAGGCGCGCCCCGGTCCACAGCCCCGGGGCGGGTTGATCCTACGGCCCGGCGGCACGGCGGCCAAACCGCGCCGGGCCTGCTGTCGTGCCCCCGGGATAGCCTGGAGCGGTGAGTATCCCCACGCCCTCTCCTCGTGCCGCCGGCGCGACACGCGGAGCCTCGGGGAGCGTGGGCCCGCCGACCGCGCTCTTCCAGGGGCTGACGCCGCTGGCCGTGCGCATGCGTCCCTCCTCCCTCGACGAGGTCGCGGGGCAGTCGCATCTGCTGCGGGCGGGGTCGCCGCTGGTGACACTGGCGAATCAGGATGCCGCGGCCCGCGCCGCGACCTCGGTCATCCTGTGGGGCCCGCCGGGCACCGGCAAGACGACGCTCGCGCAGGCGATCGCCCGCTCGTCAGGACGTCGCTTCGTGGAGCTGTCGGCCGTGACCGCCGGCGTCCGCGACGTGCGCGAGGTCATGCAAGAGGCGCTGACGCAGCGCGACCTGTACGGCCAGTCCACGATCCTGTTCCTGGACGAGATTCACCGCTTCACGAAGGCGCAGCAGGACGCGCTGCTCCCGGGCGTCGAGAACGGCTGGGTCGTGCTCATCGCCGCGACCACCGAGAACCCGTCGTTCTCGGTCATCTCGCCGCTGCTTTCGCGTTCGCTGCTGCTGACGCTCAAGCCCCTCACCGACGCCGACCTCGCGATGCTGCTCGATCGGGCCGTCACCGACGCGCGGGGCCTCGCCGGGTCCGTGAAGCTCGGCGACGACGCCCGCGACGCGCTGGTGCGCCTGGCCTCGGGCGATGCGCGCCGGGCCCTCACGGCGCTCGAGGCCGCGGCATCCCTCGCCACACCCGACGAAGCGGACGACGAGGGCGACGACACCGCCAGCGACGCGGACGACGCCGTCCCCGTGATCACGGCGGACCAGGTCGCGCAGGCCGTCGACCGGGCGCTGCTGCGCTACGACCGGCAGGGCGACGAGCATTACGACGTCATCAGCGCGTTCATCAAGTCGATCCGCGGATCCGACGTCGACGCCGCGATGCACTACCTCGCGCGCATGATCGAGGCGGGCGAGGACCCGCGCTTCATCGCCCGGCGCCTCATCATCTCGGCCGCCGAAGACATCGGCCTTGCCGACCCGCAGGCACTTCCGATCGCCGTGGCGGCGGCCGACGCGGTGCAGTTCATCGGCATGCCCGAGGGCCGCATCCCGCTCGCCGAGGCGACGGCCTATCTCGCCACCACGGCGAAGTCGAACGCGGCCTACCTCGCCATCGACGCCGCCATCGCGGATGTCCGCTCCGGCGGCTTCGGCCGCGTGCCGATGCACCTGCGCGACGCGCATTACCCGGGCGCCAAGCGGCTCGGCCACGGCAAGGGGTACGTGTACCCGCACGACTCCGAGATCGGCATCGCGCCGCAGCAGTACCTGCCCGACGAGCTGCGCGGACGCCGCTATTACGAACCGAAGGCGCTCGGCGCCGAGCGCGACGTCCAGGCCCGGCTGGAGAAGATCCGCCGCATCCTCGGCGGCCAGTGAGTACCTGAACATCGACTGACCGGGTCGAAAGCCCGTGTCTGGTAGGCTTGAGCGGCTCGAAACGCAGTTTTCGGGCATCCCCTCTCTTCTTGACCTACCTTCCGGCATGCCCCGGCGTGCAGTCCGGACAGGGCGAAGACAGGGCGATACGTCCGCGGGCCGTGAGAGACACGGCCGCGTCATCGAAAGGAACACTTCGTGGCAACGAAGTCCCAGGACCGCCGCAAGGTCCGTCTGTCCCGCGCTCTCGGCGTGGCCCTCACCCCGAAGGCCGCCAAGTACCTCGAGAAGCGCCCCTATGCTCCGGGTGAGCACGGCCGCACGAAGCGCAAGCAGGACAGCGACTACGCCGTCCGCCTCCGCGAGAAGCAGCGTCTGCGCGAGCAGTACGGCATCCGCGAGAAGCAGCTGCGCATCCAGTTCAACGAGGCCCGCCGCACCCAGGGCCTGACGGGTGAGAACCTCGTCGAGCAGCTCGAGATGCGTCTGGACGCGCTCGTCCTGCGCGCCGGCTTCGCCCGCACCACCGCGCAGGCGCGTCAGCTCGTCGTGCACCGCCACATCCTCGTGGACGGCCAGCTCGTCGACCGCCCGTCGTTCCGCGTGAAGCCGGGTCAGCTCATCCACGTCAAGGCCAAGAGCGAGGGCATCGAGCCCTTCCAGGTCGCAGCTCTCGGTGGTCACGCCGAGGTCCTGCCGCCCGTTCCGGGCTACCTCGAGGTCGAGCTCGACAAGCTCCAGGCCCGTCTCGTGCGTCGCCCCAAGCGCGCCGAGGTCCCCGTGGTCTGCGACGTCCAGCTCGTCGTCGAGTACTACGCAGCTCGCTGAGCAGCAATCCATGAAGGGCGTCGGGGTCACCCGACGCCCTTCGTCGTTTCCCCTTACGATGGAGGGATGCCGCGCCCCGGCGGCCCGCGAGGAAGTGGTGACATGAAGAACCTGGTGTGGTTCCTGCTCGGCATCGCCGGAGGATTCGTCGTGGCGCACTTCATGAACAAAGACCCGCGCGGCCACGAGATCCTCGCCGATGTCGACGCGCGCATCACCGAGTTCACCGACCGCATCGGCGACGCGTACCGCGAGCAGGAGGCCCGGTTCGCCGGCATCGTCGACGACGTCCGGGATGCCGCGGCCGAGGCCGCCGGCACCGCCAAGGACGCGGCATCCACCGCCGCCGACGCGGTCGTCGACGCCGCGAAGAGCGCGGCAGACAAGCTCACCGACTGAACCGCGCGCACCCGCTCACCGGCATCGCCGGAGAGTCGGCGTGCCGCCCGACACGCATCCGCACGCACGAGCAAGGACCCGCATGAAGACCGCTGAGATCGCGCAGCGCTACCTCGACTACTTCGAGAAGAACGGCCACACCATCGTCCCCTCGGCGTCGCTGGTGACCGACGACCCCGCGCTGCTGTTCACCGTGGCCGGCATGGTCCCGTTCATCCCGTACCTGTCGGGCGACGTGCCGGCTCCGTATGCGCGTGCGGCCGACAACCAGAAGTGCATCCGCACCAACGACATCGAAGAGGTCGGCAAGACGCCGCGCCACGGCACGTTCTTCCAGATGCTCGGAAACTGGTCGTTCGGCGACTACTTCAAAGAGGGCGCGATCCGCTACGCGTGGGATCTGCTCACCGGCTCCGAGGCGGACGGCGGACTCGGCTTCGACCCGAAGGACCTGTGGGTCACCGTCTACGAAGAGGACGACGAGGCGCACGACCTCTGGCTGCGGCTCACGGACCTCCCGGCCGAGCGCATCCAGCGCCTGGGCAAGGACACGAACTACTGGAGCACGGGCCTGCCGGGCCCTGCCGGCCCTTGCTCGGAGATCTTCTTCGACCGCGGCCCCGCCTACGGCATCGACGGCGGACCGGCGACCGACGACGACCGCTACGTCGAGATCTGGAACCTCGTGTTCATGCAGTACGAGATCACGAACGTGCGCTCGAAGTACGACTTCGACATCGTCGGGGAGCTCCCCAACAAGAACATCGACACCGGCATGGGCCTGGAGCGCATCGCGTTCATCAAGCAGGGCGTCGACAACATGTACGAGACCGACCAGGTGCGCCCGGTGCTCGACAAGGCCGTGGAGCTCTCGGGCCGCACGTACGGCGCGAACCACGAGGACGACGTCCGCTTCCGCGTGGTGGCCGACCACGTCCGCTCGTCGCTCATGCTGATGTCGGACGGCGTGACGCCCTCCAACGACGGCCGCGGCTACATCCTGCGTCGCCTCATGCGTCGCGCGATCCGCTCGATGCGCCTGCTGGGCGTCGACGGGCCGACGTTCGAGGTGCTGTTCACGGCATCCCGTGACGCCATGAAGGGCGCGTACCCCGTCGTCGAGACCGACTGGGCCCGCATCTCGCAGTACGCGCTGGCCGAGGAGGCCACGTTCCTGCGCACCCTCGCGGCGGGGGAGTCGATCCTCGAGGAGTCCCTCGTCGAGACCAAGTCCTCCGGCGGCACCACGATCGCCGGCGCCGAGGCGTTCCTGCTGCACGACACGTACGGGTTCCCGATCGATCTGACGCTGGAGATCGCCGAAGAGGCGGGCCTCTCGGTCGACCGCGCAGCGTTCGACACGCTCATGCAGGAGCAGCGCGCCCGCGCCAAGGCCGATGCCCGCGCCCGCAAGCGCCAGCTCGCCGACACCAGCGTCTACCGCGACCTGCGTGCGCTCGGCGAGACCGGGTTCACCGGCTACAGCGACCTCGAGACCGAGTCGCGCGTGCTGGGCATCCTCGTCGACGGCGTGTCGGTCGACCGTGCCGCCACGGGCCAGATCGCCGAGGTGATCCTCGCCGAGACCGCGCTGTACGCCGAGTCCGGCGGCCAGGTCGCCGACAAGGGCGTCATCGTGGGCCCGGGCTACGAGCTCGAAGTGCTCGACGTGCAGAAGCCCGTGCCCGGCCTCATCAGCCACACCGTCGAGGTGTCCTCCGGCGAGGTCGGTGTGGGTCAGCCCGCGACGTCGGTGGTGGATGCCGCCAACCGTCGTGCCGCCCGCCAGGCCCACTCCGCCACGCACCTCGTGCACGCCGCGCTGCGCGACACGCTGGGCAAGACGGCGACGCAGGCGGGCTCCCTCAACCGCGCCGGGTACATGCGCTTCGACTTCTCGTGGGGCCAGGCGCTCTCGGACGACACCAAGAGCGAGATCGAAGAGATCGCCAACAACGCGGTGCGCGACAACCTCGAGGTGACCACGCGCGTGCTGCCGCTCGACGAGGCCAAGTCCCTCGGCGCGATGGCGCTGTTCGGCGAGAAGTACGGCGACACCGTGCGCATGGTCGATATCGGCGGCCCCTGGTCGCGCGAGCTCTGCGCCGGCACGCATGTGTCGACCAGTGCCGAGATCGGCCTCATCAACCTGGTCGGCGAGTCGTCGGTCGGCGCCTCCAACCGTCGCGTCGAGGCGCTCGTGGGCCTGGACGCGTTCCGGTCGCTGGCGGCCGAGCGTGCGCTGGTGTCGCAGCTGACGTCGTCGCTCAAGGCGCCGCGCGAGCAGCTGCCCGCGCGCATCGCAGAGCTCCAGGCGAACCTCAAGGCGGCCGAGAAGAAGATCGCCGCGTTCGAGGCGAAGGCTCTCGGCGACCGTCTGCCCGCGCTGGCTGCCGCAGCCACCCGCGTCGGCGACACACTCGTCGTGGCAGAGCCGCTCGGCTCGGCGGCATCGGCGGACGACGTGCGCTCGCTCGCCCTGCAGGTGCGCGAGCGTTTGGGCTCCGACGCCGCCGTGGTGGCGCTGGGCGCGGTCGTGAACGAGCGTCCGGTCGTGATCGTGGCCACCAACGACGCCGCACGCGCTGCGGGCGCGAAGGCGGGCGTGCTCGCCAAGACCGCGGCGGGCGTGCTCGGCGGCGGCGGCGGCGGACGCGACGATGTCGCGCAGGGCGGTGGAACGGATTCCGCGGCCCTGCCGGCCGCGCTGACCGCGGTGAAGGACGCCCTCGGCGCGTGACGGGCTTCAGACGCGGCACCCGGCTCGGCATCGACGTGGGCAAGGCCCGGGTCGGGGTCGCGAAGTGCGACCCCGACGGCCTGCTCGCGACCCCCGTCGAGACGGTTCCCCGCGACGACGGCTCGGTGGCGCGGATCACCGCGCTGGCCGGGGAGCATTCCGCATTCGAGCTGTACGTCGGCCTGCCGTTGAACCTCCGCGGCGAAGACACACCGTCGACCCAGGACGCGCGCGACTTCGCCGCCGCGCTGGCTTCTGCGACAGGGCTGGGCGTGCGCCTCGTCGACGAGCGGCTGTCGACGGTGTCGGCACACGCGGCGCTGCGCAGTTCGGGCAGATCCCAGCGATCGTCGCGTAGCATCGTTGACCAGGTCGCCGCGGTGGTGCTGCTCCAGCAGGCACTCGATGTCGAGAAGAGCACCGGCCGCCCGCCCGGAATCCCCGTCCCCCAGGAGCCCGCCTGATGCCCGACTCATCGCCCGACGGCGAAGCAGCACCCCTGTCGCGCCGCGCCGCCCGCGAGGCCGCGGCACGAGCGGCGGCGACGGGCGCCACGCCCACGGCGCCGGCGGCACCCGCTCCCGCACCGCAGCCACCGGCCCCGCAGGCCGCCGCACCCGCCCCCTCCTGGGAGGCACTGATCACCGGCTCGACACCGGTCGTCGGGAGCGGTCCCATCTCTGCCGTGCCGGTCGCGCCGATCGCCGCCGTCGTACCCCCCGCACCCGCTGACGAGGCCCCCGCAGAGCCCGTGCCGGGAAGCGGCTTCCAGCCCGTGCCGCTGCGCGCGCCGCGCCCGACCCGCAGCGACGCCGACTCGACGCCCGAGAACGACCCGTGGCTGTTCTCTGCTGACTCCGCGCCGGCCATGCCCTACAGTCGTGGCAACACCGGCGCGAACGCGACGGTGACCGCCACGGCGACCCGGACGGCGACGCTGCCGGACGTGACGCCCGAACCGACCCCGCAGCGCCCCGCCTCGGCGACGCTCGACGATCTGTTCAGCGGTTCGACCTCGACAGAGGACATCGGACACGTGCCACCGCCCAAGAACAAGAAGCGCCGCCGCATCGGCGGGTGGATCGCGCTCGGGGTCGTGCTGCTCATCCTCGGCGGCATCGGCGGCGGCGCGTACTACGTGTGGAGCACGTACGAAGACAAGATCCGCGAGGTCATGGGCTGGGAAGAGCCCAAGGACTACGAGGCCGGCCTCGCCAACGGCGAGACGACGATCACGATCTCGTCGGGCGACACGGGGCAGCCGATCTCGGAGGCGCTGCACGACGCCGGCGTCACGAAGACCTCCGACGCGTTCTACGACTACCTCATCAAAACGGGCCAGAACCCGAACTTCCAGCCCGGCGTCTACAAGCTGCAGAAGCAGATGACGAGCGAAGCCGCCCTCGCGGCGCTGATGGATCCCGCGAACCGCGAAGAGAACACCGCGCAGATCCCCGAGGGCTTCACCGTCGACGGCACGCTGGAGCGCATCGCCGAGGGCACCGGCATCCCGCTGGCCGATCTGCAGGCCGCCGCCGCCGATCCCGCCGCATACGGCATCACTGTGGATCCGGCCATCGCCGCAGCCGGCGGGCAGCCGCTGGAAGGCTGGCTGTTCCCGGCGACCTACACGTTCGATCCCGGGGTGACCGCGCAGTCGGCGATCCAGACGCTCGTGGACCGCACCGTCCAATCGCTCGACGATGCCGGCGTGCCGGCCGACCAGCGCCAGCGCGTGCTGACCGTGGCGTCGATCATCCAGCGCGAGGCGCGCTTCGAAGCCGACTTCTACAAGGTCGCGCGGGTCATCGAGAACCGCCTCCTGCCCGACAACCAGGAGACGTTCGGCAAGCTGCAGATGGACTCGACGGCCCAGTACGGCTACGGCGAGCTGCACGACGGCACAGCGAGCACGTCGGACGAGGCGCAGAACGACCCGAACCCGTGGAACACGTACTACGTGACGGGACTGCCGGTCGGCCCGATCGCCAACCCCGGCGACGTGGCCATCGATGCCGCCATGCACCCCGCCGAGGGCCCGTGGCTCTACTTCGTGACCGTCAACATGGACACGGGCCAGACCGAGTTCACCACGACCTACAAAGAGCACCTCAAGTTCGTCGATCAGATGCGGCAGTGGTGCTCCGAACACCCGGATTCGGGGTGCTGACGCGGCAGGCGACGCGGCTTGAGGTGTGGGGAGACCCCATCTCGCACAGTCGCTCGCCGCAGCTGCACGCGGCCGCGTACGAGGTCCTGGGACTGGACTGGGCCTATGGCCGGCGCCGCGTCGACGAGGCATCGTTCGCCGATGAGCTCGCCGGCCTGGACGAGACCTGGCGCGGGCTGTCGCTCACGATGCCGCTCAAGGGCGTCGCATTCGCCGCCGCCGCGAGCCGCGATCGCCGGGCCGAGCTCACCGGCGCCGTCAACACGCTGCTGCTGGGCGCGGACGGGCCCCACGGCTTCAACACCGATGTCGGCGGCATCGTGCGCGCCCTCGCCGACGACGGCGTCACCGCCGTGCCGCGGGCGCGGATCGTCGGAGCCGGCGCGACGGCGACGTCGGCAGTCGTGGCGCTCGGCGAGCTCGGCGCGACCGACGTCGAGGTGATCGCGCGGCGGCCCGAGGCCGTCGAGCCGCTCGCCTCACTGGGCGCCCGCCTGGGCATCGAGGTCACGGCCGCGCCGTTCGCGGCATCCGGATCCCACGACGTGCCCCTCACGATCGCGACGCTGCCCGGCGACGCGGCGGTGACGGATGCCGCCGCCGACGCGCTCGCGCAGACCGGCGGGCTGCTGCTGGATGTCGTGTACGGACACTGGCCGACTGCCCTGTCAGGCGCATGGGAGCGCGCGGGCGGCACGGCCAGGTCGGGGCTCGGGATGCTGCTGCACCAGGCGGTGCTGCAGATCCGGATCTTCCGGCACGGCGACCCCGACACCCCGCTGGCGGCCGAGAACGACGTGCTCGGTGCGATGCGTCGTGTGCTCGAAGCGTCGGCCGCGGCGTAACCGGCCCCCGCGGCGTGGGAGACTGGAGCAATGCTCCGCGTGCTCACGGCCGGCGAATCGCACGGCCCCGAACTCGTCGCCGTCATGGAGGGTCTGCCTGCGGGCGTCCCGATCTCGCGCGCCGCGATCCAGGCGGATCTCGCGCGCCGCAAGCTCGGCTACGGCCGCGGCTCGCGCATGAAGTTCGAAGAGGACGAACTGACCATCTCGTCCGGCGTGCGCCACGGCTACACGCTCGGCAGCCCGATCGCGCTGCGCGTCGGCAACACCGAATGGCCCAAGTGGGTCGAGGTGATGAGCGCCGAGCCCGTCGAGCTCACCGACAAGTCGCGCGGCCGCGGCGCTGCGCTCACCCGCCCCCGACCCGGCCACGCCGACCTCGTCGGCATGCAGAAGTACGGCTTCGACGAGGCACGTCCGATCCTCGAGCGCGCCAGCGCCCGCGAGACCGCGGCCCGCGTCGCACTCGGCGCCATCGCCCGTTCCTTCCTCGGCGAGCTCGGCATCCGCCTCGTCAGCCACACGCTGTCGATCGGCCCGGTGCAGGTTCCGGCAGGGGCCGCACTGCCCACCCCCGACGACGTCGACGCGCTCGACGCCGATCCGCTGCGCTGCTTCGACCCGGCCACGAGCGCTGCGATGGTCGAAGAGGTCGACGCAGCCAAGAAGGACGGCGACACGCTCGGCGGCATCGTCGAGGTGCTCGCGTACGGGCTGCCGCCCGGGCTCGGCTCGCACGTGCAGTGGGACCGCCGGCTGGACGCGAAGCTCGCACAGGCGCTCATGAGCATCCAGGCGATCAAGGGCGTCGAGGTCGGCGACGGCTTCGAGACCACGCGCCGCCGCGGCTCCGCCGCGCACGACGAGCTGTTCACCGCGGCGGACGGCATCACCCGCTCCAGCGACAAGGCGGGCGGCACCGAGGGCGGAATGTCGACCGGCACCGTGCTGCGCGTGCGCGCCGGCATGAAGCCGATCGCGACTGTTCCGCGCGCGCTGCACACCGTCGACGTCGCGACCGGGGATGCGGCCCAGGCCCACCACCAGCGCTCCGACGTGTGCGCCGTGCCCGCCGCGGGCGTCGTGGCCGAGGCGATGGTCGCGGTCGTGCTCGCAGACGTCGTGCTCGAGAAGTTCGGCGGCGACAGCGTCGCCGAGACGCGCCGCAATCTCGACGGCTACATCGCCGCGATCCCCGAGGCGCTGCGCACGGCCGCCGAGAGCGACCTGGCACTGCTCGTCGACAGCGCAGAGGGCGAGCCGCTGTCAGGCCATGACCTCGCGCTCTGACGCTGTCGTGCTGATCGGCCCGATGGGGGCCGGCAAGACCAGCATCGGCAAGAAGGTCGCGCGCGCCCTCGGTGTGCCGTTCTTCGACACCGATGCGGCCGTCGTACGCGACCACGGGCCCATCGAGCAGCTGTTCGCCGAGCGCGGAGAGGCGCACTTCCGGGCGCTGGAGCGCGCCGCGGTGCAGGAGGGCCTCGAGGCGGGCGGCGTCGTATCGCTCGGCGGTGGCGCCGTGCTGCATCCTGAGACGCGTGCGGAGCTCGAGGGCCACCGCGTGGTGCTGCTCACCGTCGCCCCGCGGGTCGTCGCCGGACGCGTGCGCGACTCGAGCCGCCCGCTGCTGCAGGGCGATGATGCGATCGAGCGGTGGACGGCGATCTTCGAAGAGCGACGCCCCGTGTACGAGAAGCTCGCCGACGTGACGTTCGACACGTCGAGCGGCCCCATCCAGGACATCGTCGACGCGCTGGTCGCATGGGTGCGCGGCGGGAACGAGCAGGAGGAGACGGCATGAGCGATGCCACCACCATCACCGTGAGCGGCGACGCGAGCTACGACATCACCGTCGGCCGCGGCATCCTCTCGTCCCTGGGAGACGTGCTGCCGCCCACGGCACGCAAGGTGCTCGTGATCCACCCGCCGACGCTCGCGGCCGAAGCAGAGCGCCTGCGGACGCAGCTCGTCGACGACCGCGAGGTGCTGCTCGCCGAGATCCCCGATGCCGAGGCGGGCAAGCGCATCGAGGTGGCGGCCTTCTGCTGGCAGGTCATGGGCAAGGCGGACTTCACCCGCACCGACGCCGTCGTCGGCTTCGGCGGGGGTGCGGTGACCGACCTCGCCGGCTTCGTGGCGGCGACCTGGCTGCGCGGCGTCGAGGTCGTGCAGGTGCCGACGACCGTCCTCGGCATGGTCGATGCGGCAGTCGGCGGAAAGACCGGCGTCAACACCGCCGAGGGCAAGAACCTCGTAGGCGCCTTCTGGGCCCCGCGCGCCGTGCTGTGCGACCTCGACCTGCTCGACTCGCTGTCACGAAACGAGCGTGTCGCGGGGTACGCCGAGGTCGTCAAGGCGGGCTTCATCTGGGCGCCCGAGATCCTCGACCTCGTCGAGGCGGACCCCGAGAACGCCGTCGACCCGCGCAGTGCCGCGTTCCGCCGCACGATCGAGCTCGCCATCGAGATGAAGGCCCGTGTCGTCGGCGAGGACCTGCGCGAGGCCGGACTGCGCGAGATCCTCAACTACGGCCACACGCTCGGTCACGCGATCGAGCACGCCGAGCGCTATCGCTGGCGCCACGGCGCGGCGATCTCGGTCGGCATGGTGTTCGCCGCCGAGCTGTCGCGCCTGGCGGGCCGGCTCCCGGATGCCGCAGCCCAGCGCCACCGCGACATCCTCGAGTCCCTCGGGCTCCCCACGAGCTACCGCCCGGGCGCCTGGCCGCAGCTGCTGTCGACCATGCAGCGCGACAAGAAGAGCCGGGGCGGCATGCTGCGCTTCATCGTGCTCGACGACATCGCCAAGCCGACGGTGCTGCAGGCGCCTGACGAGTCGCTGCTGTTCGCGGCGTACCAGGAGGTCGCCGGATGACCGCGCCGGCCGTTCGTCGCGTCCGCGCCGACGAGTGGCCCGCGGTCCGTGCGCTGCGCCTGGAGTCGACGAGCGACCCCGACGCGGCCATCGCGTTCCTCGAGACGCCCGAGCAGGTCGCCCAGCGCACCGACGGGTTCTGGCGCGACCGCACGGTCCGCGCCGCCGAGAGCGACATCGCCGCGCAGTTCGTCGCCGAGGCCGGCGGCGTGTGGGTGGGCAGCATGTCGGTGCTGATCCGCGCGACCGGCCAGACCGACAACGTGGGGCGCTTCGTCGACGATCGCCGCGCGGATGTCGTGGGCGTCTATGTGAATCCCGTGCACCGGGGCATCGGCACCGTCGACGCCCTCTTCGATGCCGCGGCAGCGTGGGCGGCATCCCAGGGGCTGTTCCGCCTCACGCTCGACGTCCACGCCGACAACGCCCGCGCCCAGGCGGCGTACCGTCGCAACGGCTTCACACCGACGGGCGTGACCTTCACCGGACCGATCGGGCCGGAGCTCGAGATGGCGCGCGAACTGCCGCGGCAGGCTCGGTAGGGTATGCCCGTGACCACGCCCCGCCGCCTGCTGCTCGTCAACGGCCCCAATCTCAACCTGCTGGGCATCCGCGAGCCCGACGTCTACGGCACGCAGACGCTCGCCGACGTCGAGCAGGTGACGGTGGATGCCGCCGCCCGGCGCGGCTTCGAGGTCCGCGCCGTGCAGAGCAACCACGAGGGCGTGCTCCTCGATGCGATCCACGCCGCCCGCGAGGACTGCGCCGGGATCGTGATCAACCCCGGCGGCCTCACGCACACCTCCGTCGTGCTGCGCGACGCGCTCTCGGGCGTCGGCCTGCCGGTCGCGGAGGTGCACATCTCGGATGTGAAGGCGCGCGAGGAGTTCCGCCACCACTCGTACGTGGCCGACGTGGCAGTCGTGCACGTGATCGGCGAGGGGGTCGCCGGCTATGCGACAGCGGTCGCCCGCCTGATCGACATCCTCACCGGGCAGGCAGAGGGCTGAGCCGGGGCCGACTCGCGGCATCCCGTAGAATGTCCTGTCGGCAACGTGAGATCCTCCGCCGCCGAACCGGAACGACTTCCCCTGACGAACGGAAAACTTCACCTCATGGCTTCCACCGCAGACATCAAGAACGGCGTCGTCCTCAGCATCGACGGACAGCTGTGGAGCGTGGTCGAGTTCCAGCACGTCAAGCCCGGCAAGGGCGGCGCGTTCGTCCGCACGAAGCTCAAGAACGTCGTGTCGGGCAAGGTCGTCGACCGCACCTACAACGCCGGCGCCAAGATCGAGATCGAGAATGTCGACCGCCGCGACTTCACGTACCTGTACAACGACGGCGAGGGCTTCGTCTTCATGGACGTCGCGGACTACGACCAGCTCACGGTCCCCGCCGCCACTGTCGGCGACGCGGCGCACTTCCTGCTCGAGAACCAGCAGGTGCAGATCGCGCTCAACAACGGCAACCCGCTGTACATCGAGCTGCCGGCATCCGTCATCCTCGAGATCACCTACACCGAGCCGGGCCTGCAGGGCGACCGCTCGTCGGCCGGCACCAAGCCCGCCACCCTTGAGACCGGCTACGAGATCCAGGTGCCGCTGTTCCTCGAGACCGGCACCAAGGTGAAGGTCGACACGCGCACGGGTGACTACCTCGGCCGCGAGAAGTAAGGCGTGAGCGCCCGCTCGAAGGCGCGCAAGCGCGCGCTCGACATCCTGTTCCAGGCCGACGTCCGTGGCGACGAGCCGGCGACCATCCTGGCCGCCGAGGCCAAGCGCGCGGTCGGCGAGCCCGCCAGGCAGACCTCGTGGCTGTACGCCCGCGACATCGTCGACGGCGTGATCGACAACCGCGACGCGATCGACGAGCAGATCACCACGTTCTCGAAGGACTGGACACTCGCCCGCATGCCCGCGGTCGACCGCGCCGTGCTGCGCATCGGGGTCTGGGAGATCATGTTCAACGACGAGGTGCCCACCGCGGTCGCGATCGACGAGGCGGTGGAGCTCGCGAAGGAGTTCTCGACCGACGAGTCGGGCGCGTTCGTCCACGGCGTGCTCGCCGGGATCGCCCGCGCCTCCTGACGCCTCAGCCGGCCGGCGCCGGTTGTCCGTCGCCGACCGCGTCGGCCTCGTCGTGCTCCGGCGCGACCGCATCCTGCGGCGCCGCACCCCGTGCGCGACGGGGTGCGCTGCGCCGTTCCCGGAGGATCAGCCAGCCGAGCAGTCCGGCACCGGCGACGACCGCGGCGATGCCCAGCGGCAGCAGCCACGGCGACACCTCGGCCAGCGTCGAGGTCACCAACGGCGCGACCAGCGGCGTCCAGGGTCCGGCGCCGCCGGCGAGCAGCCAGTCGTGCAGCAGGCCGAACAGCGGGATCGCGAGCAGCGCCGCGGCGCCGCCGACGACCAGCCAGATCGCGAAGGCCCGCAGCGGTCTGCGCGCGAGCACGATGCCGGCGATGCCGGCGACCGCGCCGGCCAGCAGGCCCCAGCGGTCGATGATCGTCGTCCAGTGATACTTGGTGCGCCACGCGTCCATGCTCGCCGCATCGGCGATCGGCACCGCGAACTCGCCCGAGATCCCGATCAGCTGACCGGCCTCGGGCGGGAGGGCGATGCCGAAGGCGGTCAGCACCGGTCCCAGCTCGACGGCGAGGGCATGGGTCGGGCCGGTCGACTCGAACTGCGACAGCGCCTCGTCGCGCACCGCGACGAGCGTGACGGTGATCGCATCCGCCGCCGCGGGCGGGATCCGACCACCGGCGAGCACGGCGTGCAGCTGCTGCTGCACGGGCGCGATGACCTCCGAGGCGCCACTGACGGCGACGCCCTGTTCGAGCAGCCAGTCCACGCCGTCCGAGACCTGACTGCGCACCGCCGGGTCGTCGTAGACGGTGATGGCGCCCCGCACAGTGCTGCCGTCGTCGTGCAGCACAGCCAGCAGCAGGTGCGCCTGCAACCAGGCCGTCAGCAGGGCGACGGACGTGACGATGAGCCAGCGGCTCAGTCGCGGCATGCTGAAGTCCGTGATCAGCCCCAGGATTCCCCTCACGCGCGTCCCTTCGTGCGTCAGCGTCTGCGCTCCCACGGCGCAGCGGTGATTCTTCTTACACCCGGTGAGGCACCGACGGCACTCCGAGATACACGGCGGGCCTCGCGAGGACCCGCGTGTCGGCGGAGCTTGCGAGGATGGATGCCGTGACTCCGCCGATCCACGAGACGCCGCCGTACATCGATCCGGCGCACATCCGGCGGTTCACCGACAGCGGGACGTACGAGCGCGGGGTCGCGTACTTCGCCGACGGCGCCGTCCAGCAGGTGACATGGGACGCGATGACCTCCGTGCTCGAAGCGAGCGTCACCGGCAGCGGACTGCGCGCCTACCGCAGCCGCGTCCGCCTCGACCCGCAGCGCGCCGACCGCCCGATCGCGGCGACGTCGTGCACGTGTCCGGTGCAGTTCGACTGCAAGCACACCGTCGCGACGCTCCTGGCTGGCAATCGACTGGCGCAGGCGGCGCCGCCGGCATCGGCCGAGGCCTCATGGCGCGCCGTGTTCGCTCCGCCGCCGACCGCCCCCGGTGCGCGCACCGGCCTCGCCCTCGGTGTGGAGCTGCGCCAGCGGGTGCGCCGCGGCACGTCCACCTGGGCGCCCGCGCGCATCGAGACGGCGACCCCGCGCGGCCTCCACCAGTTCGGCTCCGACGTGCTGGTCGGGCTGCGGCCCCTCGAGCGCTCCGGCCGGTCGGCGGCCTGGATCAAGGGCGGCGTGTCGTGGGACCTGCTGCGTCGTCCCAGCACCGCGTACGAGCCGGAGCAGGCGCGCTGGTTCGCGGAGCTGCACAGCATCGGTCGTGACGTGCGCTCGTTCGGCGCGTTCTCGGACGTGTCGGAATGGCTGACCCTCGACGACATCGAATCGAGCCTGCTGTGGCCGCACCTGGCCACGGCGTCGGACCGCGGCATCCCGATCGTCCCCACCCGACGCGGCACGACGGTGGACGTCGCCGCCGCCGCGAGCGTGACGGTCGAGGCCCGTCGCACCGCGCACGGTCTCGAGGTCGCCCCGGTGGTCGAGATCGACGGCGAGCGCGTGGATGCCGTCGCCCTGCGTCCGGTGGGCCGCACCGGCCTGTACCGGTTCTCGGTCGAGCGCGACAGCATCTCGCTGGTGCTCGCCGAGGTCCCGCTGCCGGATCCGGTGCCCGCACTGCTCGCGGCGGGCGAGACCGTGACAGTCCCCGATGAGGACTCCGCGGAGTTCGTGCGCGATCATCTGCCACGCCTGGCCCGCCGGATCGCGGTCACGGCGCCGGGCATCGATGTCGCACCTCCTGCGCGGCCGCGGCTCGTGCTGCTCGTCCGGTTCGAGCCGGCCCATCGCATCGTGTTCACCGTGGCCTGGCGGTACGGGGACGACGAGCTGCGGGGGCTGGGCGCCGCCGGCGAGGACCGCGACGAGGCCGCCGAACTGGCGATCCGCACGCGTGTCGAGGGGCTGTGGCAGGACAGCTCGCCCGTCGGCTTCGCGGCGTCCGGCACGCTGACCGGCCTCGAAGCTGCCGAGTTCGCGTCGGTGCTGCTGCCCGTGCTCGAGGCCGATCTCGACGTCGACGTCGAGATCTCGGGGGAGCGGCCGCGCTACCGCGAGCTCGCGGGCGACCCGCGCATCGAGATCAACACCGTCGAGACGACCGACGCGGACTGGTTCGACCTGGGGGTCGTCGTGTCGATCGACGGTCGCACGATCCCGTTCGGGACGCTGTTCACCGCGCTCTCGCGCGGGCGCAAGAAGATCCTGCTGAGCGACGGCGCGTACTTCTCGCTGTCGCACCCGTCGCTGCAGCGGCTGCGCGACCTCATCGACGAAGCCGGCGACCTCGACGAGTGGGAGACCGGCCCGCGGATCAGCCGGTACCAGACGGCCCTGTGGGCCGACTTCGAGGACCTCGCCGACGAGGCCCAGCCGGCGGTGTCGTGGCGGGCGACGGTGGACGCGCTGCGCGACGTCGAGTCGGTCCCGGCCACCCCGCTGCCCGCAGGGTTGCAGGCCGAACTGCGCCCGTATCAGCGCACCGGCTTCGACTGGCTCGCCTTCCTGTGGCAGCACCGGCTGGGCGGCATCCTCGCCGACGACATGGGGCTCGGCAAGACGCTGCAGCTGCTCGCGCTCATCGCGCACGCGAAGGAGCAGGGCGAGCGCCGCCCGTTCCTGGTGGTGGCTCCGACGTCGGTGCTCTCGACCTGGCGGAGCGAGGCGGCCAGGTTCACTCCGGGGCTCCAGGTCGAGGTGATCGACGCGACGCGCCAGAAGCGGGGGATCACCGTCGCCGCGACGGCTGCGTCCGCAGACCTCATCGTGACCTCGTACACGCTGCTGCGCCTGGACGAGCGCGAGTTCGCGGCTGTCGAGTGGGCGGGGCTCGTGCTGGATGAGGCCCAGTTCGTGAAGAACAGCCAGACCAAGGTCTACCGGGCCGCGCGCGACCTGCGCGCGGACGTCGTGTTCGCGATCACGGGCACGCCGATGGAGAACAGCCTCACCGAACTGTGGGCCCTCCTGTCGCTCACCGCACCCGGGTTGTTCGCGTCCGCGCGGCGGTTCCGCGAGGAGTACGTCGGACCGATCGAGAAGGGGAAGGTGCCCGAGAACCAGGAGGGCGGCGAGTACCGCGCCGGACGCCTGGCGCGGCTGCGCCGGCGGATCCGTCCGCTGGTGCTGCGGCGCACCAAGGAGCTCGTCGCCGCCGACCTGCCACCCAAGCAGGAGCAGGAGGTGCGGATCGAGCTCGGCGCCGCGCATCGCGCGCTGTACGACACCGTGCTGCAGCGCGAACGGCAGAAGGTGCTGGGACTGCTGGAGGACCTCGACCGCAACCGGTTCATCGTCTTCCGCTCCCTCACACTGCTGCGCATGCTCGCGCTCGCCCCCGAGCTCGTCGACCCCGCGCACGCTCACATCGCGCCGAGCAAGCTCGGCGCGCTGTTCGAGCAGCTGGACGAGGTGCTCGCCGAGGGGCACCGCACGCTGGTGTTCAGCCAGTTCACCTCGTTCCTCGCGCTGGCCGCCGCACAGCTGGAGGCACGCGGCATCCCGTACGCGTACCTCGACGGCTCGACGAGGGACAGGGATGCCGCCATCGCGGCGTTCCGTGCAGGAGAGGCACCGGTCTTCCTCATCAGCCTCAAGGCCGGCGGCTTCGGACTCACGCTCACCGAGGCCGACTACGTCTTCCTGCTCGACCCGTGGTGGAACCCCGCCGCCGAGGCGCAGGCGGTCGACCGCGCGCACCGGATCGGACAGGACCGCAGCGTCATGGTCTACCGCTTGATCGCCAACGGCACGATCGAGGAGAAGGTCATGGCCCTGCAGCAGCGCAAGGCGCGCCTGTTCCGCGCCGTCATGGACGACGACGCCCTGTTCGGCAAGGCGCTCACCGCCGACGACATCCGCGGCCTGTTCGAGGACTGAGCGATCGCTTTTGCACGGCCGGTCGGTCCGGGCGGGCGAGGCGCTCTCGCCTAGAATCGACGGGTTCCACCGATCGCCTGCAGGAAAGAAGGGGGCCTCCCATGCGCGTCACGGGCCTCGGCCACGCCGGAATGTTCATCGAGACGGCGGGCGGCAGCATCCTGTGCGACCCGGTGATCGGTCCGACCTTCTTCGGCTCCTGGTTCCCGTTCCCCGACAACCGAGCCCTCGACTGGGAGAGGTTCGGCAAGGCCGACTTCCTGTACGTGTCGCACCGGCACCGCGACCACTTCGACCCGGCCCTCATGGAGCGGGTGGTCCCGAAGGACATCAAGGTGCTGCTGCCCGAGTATCCGACGGACGACCTCGAGCAGGACCTCCGCAAGCTCGGCTACGAGAACATCATCTACACGCAGGCCGGCGTGCCGCTGGAGTTCGGTCCGCTCACCCTCATGGTCACGCCGCTGCGCGCGCCCAGCGACGGCCCGATCGGCGATTCGTCGCTGTCGGTCGACGACGGCACCGCCAGCATCCTGAACCAGAACGACTCGCACCCGCTCGACCTCGAGAAGCTGATGTCGTTCTCGAAGCCGGACGCGTACTTCACCCAGGTGTCGGGCGCCATCTGGTGGCCCATGGTCTACGACCTGCCGCAGGATGCGAAGCGGAACTTCGCGAAGCTCAAGCGCGACGCGCAGAACAAGCGCGCGATGTACTACATCGAGAAGGTCGACGCCGAGCACGTCTTCCCGATGGCCGGTCCGCCGATGTTCCTGCGCGAGGAGCTGTTCCGCTACAACGGGCAGGGTCTCGAGGGCGACGCGATCTTCACCGACCAGCGCGAGTTCCTCGCCCACATGCGCGAGGAGCGGCCCGAGCAGAAGGGGTACGAGTTCCTCCCCGGCACGGTCGTCGACATCGTCGGCAGCGACGTCACCATCACGCAGACGCTGTACACCGACGCCGAGATCGATCGCGTCTTCGACGACAAATGGTCGTACCTCGCCGAGCAGCGCGACAGCCGCCAGGACGAGATCCGCGCGGAGGAGGCATCCCGTGCCCCCGTGCTGCCGCCGGAGGAGATGCTCGCCGCGATCAAGGAGTGGTGGGAGCCGCTGCTGCGCCGCGCCCGTACGATCCGGGGCGGCGTGGGGGGCAACGTGCGCTTCCGGATCGGCGACCTCGACATGGTCGTCGACTTCCCCAAGGCGAAGGTGCGCGAGTACGACGGCGAGGAGTGCATCTACTGGTACACGATCCCCGCCGACCTCGTCTCGACGAACATCCGCGACCACGAGATCGACTGGTCGAACTCGATCTTCCTGTCGATGCAGTTCGAGGTGGGCCGCAGCGGCAAGTTCAACGAGTTCCTGACGACCTTCCTCAAGTGCCTGTCGCGCGACCGCATCGAGTACGTCGAGAACTGGTACTCCGAGCAGACCGACCAGACCGAGGACGCGCAGCTGGGCGACTGGACCGTGCAGCGGCGCTGCCCCCACCTGCGCGCCGACCTCACGAAGACCGGCAAGATCGAGGACGGCGTCCTCACGTGCTCGCTGCACGACTGGAAGTGGGACCTGGCCTCGGGCCGATGCCTCACCAGCCAGGGGCATCCGATCCGCGCCTCGCAGGTCGAAGAAGAGCGCGAGGCGGCCACTCCCGCCGCCTGACGCCTCGGCTTGTAGGACTCGTACAACGAGACGCTCGCTCGTGCGGGCGTTTCGTTGTACAACGGCGCCGAATGTGGCCGGGGGAGTATCACCGGACCCGGGATCGGATCCTGATCACCGTGCCCGCCAGACGGGCAGACAGATCTCGAAGGAGCCCGTCATGACCACTGTTCCCGTCCGCGGCGCCGCCGGCGTCGTCACCGTCCCCGCCCGCCGCACGAACCCGCTGCGCGCCGCTCTCGCCGCCGAGGCGCGCGCGGAGGCGGCCGTGAAGTCGTTCCTGGAACGGTGGAGCATCCCCGCGCTGCGTGTCGCGCTCGGCCTCGTGTTCCTCGTGTTCGGCGCACTGAAGTTCATCCCGGGGCTCAGCCCCATCGAGGCGCTCGTCGCACGCACCTGGAACGCGCTGTCGTTCGGCATCGTCACCGGATATCCCGCGCTGGCGCTCACCGCGGCGATGGAGACCCTCGTCGGCGTGCTCCTGGTCATCGGCGTGTTCCAGCGGTTCGCACTGGCGCTGCTGGCCGTCACGTTCGTCGGCATCCTTTCGCCCCTGGTGTTCTTCACCGGCGACCTGTTCACGCCCGGGCCGACGCTGACCGCGCAGTACATCCTGAAGGACGTCGTGCTGGTCACTGCGGCGCTGGTCGTGGCATCCCGCGCACTTCGCGCCGCTCCGCGCGACAACTGACAACTGGCACCGAGCCGGGGCGGATCATCGTGATCCGCCCCGGCTCGGTGTCTGGGGGCCGGCCCGGTGTCGTAGACTGGACGGCGATCACAGCAACCTTTAACCCCGTCCCGTGAGGCGGAGAAGGGAGCGGCGGATGAGCACGCGAATCGTGCTGCACGAGGCCGACATCGCCCGGGCCCTGACTCGGATCTCGCACGAGATCCTCGAGTCCAACAAGGGTTCCGATGGCCTGGTCCTCCTCGGCATCCCCACTCGGGGCGTCACCCTCGCCCATCGCATCGGCGCGCTCGTCGAGCAGTTCGGCGGCGAGCCCGTCCCGATCGGCGCGCTCGACGTGACGATGTACCGGGACGATCTGCACCGCAATCCCACGCGCACGCCGCAGCGCACGCAGATCCCCGACGGCGGCATCGACGGCAAGGTCGTCGTGCTCGTCGACGATGTGCTGTTCTCCGGTCGCAGCATCCGCGCCGCGCTCGACGCGCTGCAGGACATCGGGCGCCCCGCGGCCGTGCGGCTCGCGACCCTGGTCGACCGCGGGCACCGCGAGCTGCCGATCCGCCCCGACTTCGTGGGCAAGAATCTGCCGAGCTCCCGGGAGGAGCGCGTGAACGTGCGCCTGCGCGAGGACGACGGCGGCAAAGAGTCCGTCACGATCGAGGGACGGTGAGAAGCGGATCATGAGGCACCTGCTCGACACCCAGACCCTCTCGCGCGAGGACGCGCTGCGCATCCTCGACGTGGCCGAAGACATGTCCGACACGCAGCAGCGCGAGATCAAGAAGCTCCCGACGCTGCGCGGCAAGACTGTCGTGAACCTCTTCTTCGAGGACTCCACGCGCACCCGCATCTCGTTCGAGGCGGCCGCGAAGCGGCTGTCGGCGGACGTCATCAACTTCTCGGCGAAGGGCTCCAGCGTCTCGAAGGGCGAGTCGCTGCAGGACACGGCCCAGACCCTGCAGGCGATGGGGGCGGATGCCGTCGTCATCCGCCACGGGGCGTCCGGGGCTCCGCGCACGCTGGCGACCAGCGGCTGGATCAGCGCCGGCGTGGTCAACGCCGGCGACGGCACCCACGAGCACCCGACGCAGGCGCTGCTGGACGCTTTCACGATCCGCAAGCGCCGGTTCGCCGGCGACAGCCGCGGCCGCGACCTCGCCGGGGTGAAGGTCACGATCGTGGGCGACATCCTGCACTCGCGCGTCGCACGCTCGAACGTCTGGCTGCTGACCGCCCTCGGCGCCGAGGTCACTCTCGTCGCGCCGCCGACTCTCGTGCCGCAGGACGTCTCGGGCTGGCCCGTCGAGGTGCTGTACGACCTCGACGACGCGATCGCCGCCGGCCCGGACGCGCTGATGATGCTGCGCATCCAGCTGGAGCGCATGAACGCCGCCTATTTCCCGACGGAACGGGAGTATTCCCGTCGGTGGGGCCTGGACGCCCGCCGCCTGGACGCACTCGGGGTCGATAGCATTGTCATGCACCCCGGCCCGATGAACCGGGGTCTGGAGATCTCCGCAGAAGCCGCGGACTCGCCCCGTTCGACGGTGCTCGAGCAGGTGACCAACGGCGTCTCGGTGCGCATGGCCGCGCTCTACCTGCTGCTGGCGGGTGCGGACGCCCCCACCACCGAGCCCACGGCACCCGCCGGCACAGCGAAGGAGAACACCCGATGAGCGAGACCCTTCTCTTCCGCGGTGCACTGGTCGAAGGCACCGCCGCGGCCGACGTGATCGTCGACGACGGCGTGATCGCAGAGATCGGCCCGAGCCTCAGCCGCGCCGGTGCGACGGTGGTCGACGCGGACGGCCTGGTGCTGCTGCCCGGCCTCGTCGACCTGCACACGCACCTGCGCGAGCCCGGGTACGAGGCATCCGAGACCATCCTGACGGGGTCGCGTGCGGCCGCGGCCGGCGGTTACAGCGCCGTGTTCGCGATGCCCAACACGTCGCCCGTCGCCGACACCGCCGGCGTGGTCGAGCAGGAGCTCGCCCTCGGCGAGGCCGCCGGCTTCGTCACAGTGCAGCCCATCGGCGCCGTCACCGTCGGGCAGAAGGGCGAGCGCCTGGCCGAGCTCGGCGCGATGGCCGACTCGCGCGCCCGCGTGCGCGTCTTCAGCGACGACGGCTTCTGCGTGTGGGACCCGCTGATCATGCGCCGCGCCCTGGAGTATGTGAAGGCGTTCGACGGTGTCATCGCGCAGCACGCGCAGGACCCGCGCCTGACCGAGGGCGCGCAGATGAACGAGGGCGCCGTGTCGGCGGAGCTCGGCCTCGCCGGATGGCCGGCCGTCGCCGAGGAGTCGATCATCGCGCGCGACGTGCTGCTGGCAGAGCACGTCGGCTCGCGCCTGCACGTGTGCCACCTGTCGACGGCGGGCTCGGTCGACATCATCCGGTGGGCCAAGAAGCGGGGCGTCAACGTCACCGCCGAGGTCACGCCGCACCACCTGCTCCTCACCGACGAGCTCGTGCGCGACTACGACGCGCGCTTCAAGGTGAACCCGCCGCTGCGCCGCGAAGAGGACGTGCTCGCGGTGCGCGAGGGCCTGGCCGACGGCACGATCGACATCGTCGCGACCGACCACGCCCCGCACCCCGCCGAGGCGAAGGCGTGCGAATGGCACGCGGCCGCGAACGGCATGGTGGGCCTGGAGAGCGCGCTGCGCGTCGTCCAGCAGGCCATGGTCGACACCGGGCTCATCACCTGGGGCGACGTCGCGCGCGTCATGTCGCGCGAACCCGCGCGCATCGGCCGGCTCACCGGCCACGGCACGCCGCTCACCGAGGGGCAGCCGGCATCCCTCGCCTTCTACGACCCGTCACCGCGCCGGACGTTCACGACCGGCGATCTGCGAGGCCGCAGCGTCAACTCGCCGTACCTCGGCCGCGAACTGCCGGGTGACGTCCGCTGGACGCTGCACCGCGGCACCGTGACCGTCGCCGACGGCGCCCTGCTCGACACCCCGGGGGTGCGCGCATGACCCGCGAGGGCGCGCTGGCGATCATGATCGCCGTCGCCGTGGGGCTGCTTGCGGCGCTCGCGTGGGCCTGGTGGCGACGAACGCGGCGCGACGCGGCGTTCACGGCGCCGGTCGGCGAGATCCCCGGCGGCGCGCATGAGCTCGCCGAGTTCGCGGCGCTGTACGTCGCCACGACACGGCACGGCGACCCGCTCGAGCGGCTCGCGATCGCCGGCCTCGGGTTCCGCTCCCGATCGGATGTCACAGTGACCGACGCCGGCGTCGCGCTCGATCTCACCGGCCAGCCCCGGGTGTTCCTCGCCGCGGACCGCATCGCCGACGTCGGCCAGTCGACTGTCGCGATCGATCGCGTCGTCGAGCCCGACGGCCTCGTGCGCCTCGCGTGGCGCCTCGACGACGGCACCGTCGTCGACTCCTACCTTCGTCCTCAGGATGCCTCGGCCCGCGCCCTCGCGGACGCCGTGGCCGGCATCCTTCCCCCGAACCAGACGGGAACCCACGCATGACCTCCCTGTTCCAGACCGCTCCGGCCGTCCTCGTGCTCGAGGACGGCACCCGCCACGTCGGCCGTGCCTACGGCGCCCAGGGCACGACGCTCGGCGAGGTCGTCTTCGCCACCGGCATGACCGGCTATCAGGAGACCCTCACCGACCCGTCGTACGCCGGCCAGATCGTGCTGCAGACCGCACCGCACATCGGCAACACCGGCATGAACGACGAGGACCCCGAATCGCGACGCATCTGGGTGTCGGGCTACATCGTGCGCGACCCCTCCCGCGTGGTGTCGAACTGGCGCGCCGACGAGTCGCTCGACGACGCGCTCGTGACCGATGGCGTCATCGGCATCAGCGGCATCGACACACGTGCCGTCACCCGCCACATCCGTTCCGCAGGCAGCATGCGCGGCGGGATCTTCTCGGGGGACGCCGCCGCGATCGAGCCCGACGAGCAGCTGCGCCTCGTGCGCGAGGCTCCCGAGATGGCGGGCCAGAACCTGTCGGCCGAGGTGTCGGTCGCCGCCGTCGAGGTCACCCCGGCCACCGCGGAGCGCATCGGCAACCTCGCGGTGCTCGACCTCGGCGTCAAGCAGGCCACCGTCGACAACCTCGCCGCCCGCGGCTTCGACGTGCACGTGCTGCCCCAGTCGGTCACGATCGACGGCATCCGGGCGATCGACCCGGTCGCGGTGTTCTACTCCAACGGCCCCGGCGACCCGGCGGCGTCGGGCGACCACGTCGACCTGCTGCGCGGCGTGCTCGACGACGGACTGCCGTTCTTCGGCATCTGCTTCGGCAACCAGCTGCTCGGCCGCGCGCTGGGCCTGGGCACCTACAAGCTGCCGTTCGGCCACCGCGGCATCAACCAGCCGGTGCTCGACAAGGCGACCGGCCGCGTCGAGATCACCGCCCACAACCACGGCTTCGCCGTCGACGCGCCCGTCGAGGGCGAGTTCGACAGCCCGAACGGCTACGGCCGCGTCGAGGTCAGCCACGTCGGCCTGAACGACCAGGTCGTCGAGGGTCTGCGCGCGCTCGACATCCCCGCGTTCTCGGTGCAGTACCACCCCGAGGCGGCCGCCGGCCCGCACGACGCCAACTACCTGTTCGACCGCTTCCGCGACCTGGTCGTCGCGAACCTGGAGACCAAGAAGAATGCCTAAGCGCGACGACATCAACTCCGTCCTCGTCATCGGATCCGGCCCGATCGTCATCGGCCAGGCGTGCGAGTTCGACTACTCCGGCACGCAGGCCTGCCGCGTGCTCCGCGAGGAGGGCGTGCGCGTCATCCTCGTGAACTCGAACCCGGCCACGATCATGACCGACCCCGACTTCGCCGACGCGACGTACATCGAGCCGATCAACTGGCGCGTGATCGAGACGATCATCGCCAAGGAGAAGCCCGACGCCATCCTGCCGACGCTGGGCGGTCAGACGGCGCTCAACGCGGCGATCGACCTGCACAAGCACGGCATCCTCGAGAAGTACGACGTCGAGCTCATCGGCGCCGACTTCGAGGCGATCAACAAGGGCGAGGACCGCCAGATCTTCAAGCAGCTGGTGCTCGACGCCGGCGCCGACGTCGCGGACTCCGTGATCTGCCACACGATGGACGAGCTGCTCGCCGGCGCCGAGAAGCTCGGCTACCCGCTGGTCGTGCGCCCGTCGTTCACGATGGGCGGTCTCGGCTCGGGCTTCGCGTACGACGAGGAGGACCTGCGCCGCATCGGCGGCGCCGGTCTGCACGACTCGCCGACCAACGAGGTGCTCCTGGAGGAGTCGATCCTCGGGTGGAAGGAGTACGAGCTCGAGCTCATGCGCGACACCGCCGACAACACGGTGGTCGTCTGCTCGATCGAGAACGTCGACCCGGTGGGCGTCCACACCGGCGACTCGATCACCGTCGCCCCGGCGCTCACGCTCACCGACCGCGAGTACCAGAAGCTGCGTGACATCGGCATCGACATCATCCGCGCGGTGGGCGTCGACACCGGTGGCTGCAACATCCAGTTCGCCGTCGATCCGGCCACCGGCCGCGTGATCGTCATCGAGATGAACCCGCGCGTGTCGCGGTCGTCGGCGCTGGCGTCCAAGGCCACCGGCTTCCCGATCGCGAAGATCGCCGCGAAGCTCGCGATCGGCTACCGGCTGGACGAGATCCCGAACGACATCACCAAGGTCACGCCGGCGAGCTTCGAGCCGACGCTGGACTACGTCGTCGTGAAGGTGCCGCGCTTCAACTTCGAGAAGTTCCCGGCCGCCGACACGACCCTCACCACCACCATGAAGTCGGTGGGCGAGGCGATGGCGATCGGCCGCAACTACGCCACCGCGCTGCAGAAGGCGCTGCGCTCGCTCGAGAAGCGCGGCTCCAGCTTCCACTGGGGCGATGAGCAGCGCTCGGTCGACGAGCTGCTCGAGATCGCGCAGACCCCGACCGACGGCCGCATCGTCGTCCTGCAGCAGGCGCTGCGCAAGGGCGCGACGATCGACCAGGCGTTCGAGGCCACCAAGATCGATCCCTGGTTCCTGGACCAGATCGTCCTCATCAACGAGGTCGCCGAGTTCGTGCGCGCCGCGGGCGAGCTGAATGCCGCCACCCTGCGCATCGCGAAGGAGCACGGCTTCAGCGACGCCCAGATCGCGGAGCTCCGCGGCGACACCGAGGCACAGGTGCGCGGGCTGCGGCACGGCCTGGGCGTGCGCCCGGTCTACAAGACCGTCGACACGTGCGCGGGGGAGTTCCCGGCGCTCACGCCGTACCACTACTCCAGCTACGACCTCGAGACCGAGGTCACGCCGTCGGAGCGCACCAAGGTCGTCATCATCGGCTCTGGCCCGAACCGCATCGGCCAGGGCGTCGAGTTCGACTACTCGTGCGTGCACGCGTCGTTCGCCCTCGCCGACGCCGGCTACGAGACCGTGATGGTCAACTGCAACCCTGAGACGGTCTCGACCGACTACGACACGTCCGACCGCCTGTACTTCGAGCCGCTGACCCTCGAGGACGTCCTGGAGGTCCTGCACGCCGAGGCGCAGTCCGGCACCATCCTCGGCGTCATCTGCCAGCTCGGCGGTCAGACCCCGCTCGGGCTCGCGAAGGGCATCGAAGAGGCCGGGTACACGATCCTCGGCACGAAGCCCGCCGCGATCGACCTCGCCGAGGAGCGCGAGCTGTTCTCGCGCCTGCTCGACGACGCCGGACTCGTGGCGCCGCGCAACGGCACCGCGATCGACGTCGAGGGCGCTGTGGCGGTGGCAGAAGAGATCGGGTACCCCGTGCTGGTGCGCCCGAGCTTCGTGCTCGGCGGTCGCGGCATGGAGATCGTGTACTCGACCGAGGCGCTGCGCGACTACTTCGTGCGCGTGGCCGACCAGGCGATCATCGGGCCCGGCCTGCCCCTGCTGGTGGACCGGTTCCTCGACGACGCCATCGAGCTCGACGTCGACGCCCTGTTCGACGGCGAGGAGCTGTACATCGGCGGTGTCATGGAGCACCTCGAAGAGGCCGGCATCCACTCCGGCGACTCGTCGTGCACCCTCCCGCCGGTGAGCCTCGGCCGCACCGACATCGACCGCGTGCGCGAGGCCACGCACGCCATCGCCGAGGGCGTGGGCGTGCGGGGTCTGCTCAACGTGCAGTTCGCGATCTCGGCCGGCGTCCTGTACGTCATCGAGGCGAACCCGCGCGCGAGCCGCACGGTGCCGTTCGTGTCGAAGGCGCTCGGCATCCCGCTCGCGAAGGCGGCGTCGCGCATCATGGCCGGCTCCTCGATCGCCGAGCTGAAGGCAGAGGGCCTGCTGCCCGCACAGGACGGCTCCCGCGTGCCGCTGGACGCCCCGGTCGCCGTCAAGGAGGCCGTGCTGCCGTTCAAGCGGTTCCGCACCCGTGAGGGCCAGACGGTGGACTCCGTGCTCGGTCCGGAGATGCGCTCCACGGGCGAGGTCATGGGCATCGACCGCGACTTCCCGACCGCGTTCGCGAAGTCGCAGGATGCGGCGTACGGCGGCATGCCGCAGTCCGGCACCGTGTTCATCTCGGTCGCCGACAGCGACAAGCGCGCGGTGATCCTCCCGGCCCACCGCCTGCAGGAGCTGGGCTTCGACCTGGTCGCCACCGAGGGCACGGCCGAGATCCTCGCCCGCAACGGCATCGACGTGCAGGTGGTGAGCAAGTACTCCGAGACGCAGGAATCGGGCGCGACGAACATCGTCGACCTCATCAACGCGGGCGACATCGACATCGTCGTGAACACGCCCTCCGGCGGCGCCGCGCGCGCGGACGGCTACGAGATCCGCGCCGCCGCGGTGGCCGGCGACAAGGCGCTGTTCACCACGATGGCGGTCCTCGGCGCCGCGGTGAGCGCGCTGCCGGTGCTGCGCGAGGGATTCGACGTCAAGAGCCTGCAGGAGTACGCCCTCGACCGGCAGGCACGCTCGTGACCTCGTTCGGACAGCGCGTCCGTGCGGCGTTCGCGTCGCACGGACAGCTGTGCGTGGGGATCGATCCGCATGCGCATCTGCTGTCCGAGTGGGGGATGGATGCCACGCCCGGAGCCGCCCGCGACTTCGGGCTGCGCGTGGTCGAGGCCGCCGCAGGGCGCGTGGGCGTGGTCAAGCCACAGGTGTCGTTCTTCGAGCGCTACGGCGCGGCCGGGTTCATCGCCCTGGAGACGGTGATGGCGGCCGCCCGCGACGCCGGGCTCCTCGTGATCGCCGATGCCAAACGCGGCGACATCGGCACCACGATGGACGCGTACGCCGAGGCCTGGCTGACCCCCGGCTCGCCGCTCGAGGCCGACGCACTGACGGTGAGCCCGTACCTCGGCGTGGGCGCTCTGGAAGGCACGTTCGCCCTCGCGGAGCGCCATGGCAAGGGTGTGTTCGTGCTCGCGGCGACGAGCAACCCCGACGCGCGTGCGCTGCAGGGCGCCCGGACCACGGACGGCGCCACGGTGGCCGCCGAGGTCGTGCGCGAGGTGTCGGAGCGCAACGCGGGCACGACGCCCACGGGGGAGTGGGCGAGCCTCGGCTTCGTCATCGGAGGCACGGTGGACTGGACGGATGCCGGCCTGCAGCCGTTCTCGCCGGTCGCTCCGATCCTCGGCCCGGGGTTCGGCCATCAGGGCGCCGAGCCCACGCACCTGCGCGACCGCTTCGGCGTGCTCTCAGAGGCCGTCATCGCCTCCGAGAGCCGCAGCATCCTCTCGGCCGGTCCCGACGGGATCGCTGCCCGCATCGCGGAGCGTGCGGGGCTGTACACTGCCGCAGCGGCGGGGTAAACGCTGTCCTCCGACAGGCCCGCACGGGAAGAATTCCCGCGCCACGGAGTGGTTTCGGTCAGCCCGCCTCCGCGGTGATACCTTCGGAGAGCCGCAGCACGAACAGCCGGACCCGACCGGCTCCCGCCGCGCATTCTGAGCTCGCCCATCTCTACCGTGGTGATTGACATGCCCGATTCACGCACCCCAGAAACTGGGGTCCCCGCCCACTCAGCGACCCGGCCGCCCGAGGTCGACCGGGTCGCGGCATCCCGTCGCGCCGTCGCCGCCCGACGCGAGCGCGCCGCCCTCAAGAAGGACGTCGCGATGCGCGTCATCACGCCGCAGGAGCTGCTGCGCCGTGCACTGGCCGATCCCTCGTCGCCTGCCGGCGCGATGCGCGTTCCCGAGTTCCTGACGGCGATCCCTGCCATCGGCGAGGGCAAGCGCGATCGGATCCTGCACGACCTCGAGATCTCACCGGTCAAGCGGCTGGGCGGGCTCGGCTCGCGCCAGCGCGAAGAGCTGCGTGCGTTCCTCGACGCCCGCTGGCCCGAGCTCGAGCCGCGCGGCGGCCGCAGCCGGCTCGTGGTGCTCGCCGGGCCGACCGCCGTCGGCAAGGGCACCGTGGCCGCGTACATCAAGGACCACCACCCCGAGATCCTGCTGTCGGTGTCGGCCACGACCCGTGCGCCGCGTCCCGGCGAGGTCGACGGCGAGCACTACTTCTTCGTCGACGACGCCGAGTTCGACCGCATGATCGCCGATGGCGAGCTGCTCGAGCACGCGACGGTGCACAACGCCTATCGCTACGGCACGCCGCGCGGCCCCATCGAGAAGGCGCTGGCCGAGGGACGCACTGTCCTGCTCGAGATCGACCTGCAGGGCGCCCGCCAGGTACGCGAGGCCGATCCGTCGGCGACGCTCGTGTTCCTCCTGCCGCCCAGCTGGGACGAGCTCGTCCAGCGCCTCGTCGGCCGCGGCACCGAGGACGCCCCCGAGCGCGCCCGTCGTCTGCGCACCGCCAAGACCGAGCTCGCCTCGCAGGGCGAGTTCGACTTCCGGGTCGTGAACGACGACGTCGCGCACGCTGCCGCCGAGGTCGCCCGCCTGACGCGCTAGGCTGCGGCCGTGCCACACGACGACGGGGACCACGACGGACGCCGGCTCGCCGAGCGCTACTTCGTCGAGGTGGTGCGGCCGCTCGTCGCGGCACGCTGGCCGGGGCTCTCCGTCGCGGCGGGACGCCTCGGCTCCGGATCCGACGTGCTCGGGCTCGACGACGCGACCTCGCGCGACCACGACTGGGGTCTGCGGCTGAGCCTCTTCGTCGACGACGCGATGGTCGACGACGTGGACCGGGCGCTGGCATCCGATCTCCCTGAGACGGCGTTCGGACTGCCGACGCGCTTCCCGTTCACCGGGGAGGACGCCGCCCGCCACCACGTCGAGGTCGCCTCACCGCGCGCGTTCGCCATGGCGCGGCTCGGTCTCGACGCCGGCGAGCCGATGTCGGCGGTGGACTGGCTGTCGGTGAGCGGCCAGGCGGCGCTGGAGATCGTCGCCGGCCCGGTCTTCGCCGACGAGGCGGGCGAGCTCACCCGGATCCGCACGACGCTCCGGTGCTATCCGGACGATGTGCGCCGCCACGTCATCGCCGTGGGGTGGCAGCAGATCGCCGAGGAGCTGCCGCTGCTCGGGCGCGCCGCGCAGGTCGGCGACGACCTCGGTTCGCGCATCATCGCCGGCCGGGTCGCGGCCACCGTCGTGCACCTGGCCTTCGTCATCGCGCGGTCCTGGATGCCCTACGCGAAGTGGAGCGGGACGCTGCTGCGGCGGCTGCCGGGCACCGGCCCGCTCATCGGGGCCCTCGACGCCGCGCTGCGCGCGTCCGACGGCGCGCAGCGCCAGGCCCGGATCTCCGGCGCGCTGGAGGCGCTCCTGGACCTGCAGCGGGCCTCGGGCCTGCCGGCGCCGGCTCCGGCGACCGAGGCGTTCTGGGATCGCCCGTTCCGCCACCCCCGCGCCGAGGTCATCGAGCATCTGCGGGCGGAGATCACGGATGCCGGGGTCCGCGCGCTTGCGCCGACCCGCGGCTGCATCGAGCAGCGGACCGCCGACGTCGCGCTCCTGACGGATCCGGCCGCTCGCCGCGCGATCGCCGCGGCGTGAAGCGCCGAAGGCGCCGACCGGGTAGACTGGTCCGATGCGTCCGCGCGCGGCTTGCGCGCGCCCACAGACATCCCCGAGACCAGGAGGTTCCCATGGCCGGAACGAACCAGGGCATCATCGAGCCCCCCATCGACAGCCTGCTCGAGAAGGTCGACTCGAAGTACCAGCTCGTGATCTTCGCGTCCAAGCGCGCGCGCCAGATCAACGACTACTACTCCGACCTGCACGAGGGGAACCTGTTCGACAACGTCGGCCCGCTCGTCGACTCGACGGTCGAAGACAAGCCGCTGACGATCGCGATGCACGAGATCCACGAGGACAAGCTGCGCCTTCGTCGCGCCGAGTAATCCCGGTTACGACCGATATGCCCCCGAGGACGGCGATGTCCGCTCTCGGGGGCATACTGGTGTCCGCCCCCGCAGCGCCCCCGCCCGCACGGCGCACAGAGCCCCGACAACTGGAGTATCGATGACCGACCTGCGTCTGTTCACGTCCGAATCCGTCACCGAGGGGCACCCCGACAAGATCTGCGACCAGATCTCGGACTCGATCCTCGACGCGATCCTCACGGCCGACCCGAACGGCCGCGTCGCGGTGGAGACGCTCGTGACCACCGGGCTCGTCCACGTGGCCGGCGAGGTGTCGACCTCGGCGTACGTCGAGATCCCGGCGATCGTGCGCGATGTGGTGAACCGCATCGGCTACACGTCGAGCGAGACCGGCTTCGACGGCGACTCCTGCGGCGTGAGCGTGTCGATCGGCGCGCAGTCCTCCGACATCGCGGCCGGCGTCGACAAGGCGTTCGAGCGCCGCGAAGACGGATCTGAAGACCCGCACGATCTGCAGGGCGCCGGCGACCAGGGCATCATGTTCGGCTACGCGACCACCGAGACGCCGCAGCTCATGCCGATGGCCGCCTGGACCGCGCACCGCATGGCCGAGCGTCTCGCCGAGGTGCGTCGCTCGGGCGAGCTGCCGTTCCTGCGCCCCGACGGCAAGACCCAGGTCACGCTCGGCTACGACGGCCACACGCCGCAGACGGTGGACTCCGTCGTGCTGTCGACCCAGCACCACCCCGACATCTCGCAGAAGGCGCTGCGCGCCGCCGTGCGCGCCGAGGTCATCGACCCCGTGCTCGAGTCGACCGGGCTGGACCTGTCGGACGTGAAGTTCTACATCAACCCCGCCGGCCCGTTCGTCATCGGCGGCCCGAAGGGCGACGCCGGGCTCACCGGCCGCAAGATCATCATCGACACCTACGGCGGCGCGTCCCGTCACGGCGGCGGCGCCTTCAGCGGCAAGGACCCGTCGAAGGTCGACCGCTCCGCCGCGTACGCGATGCGCTGGGTCGCGAAGAACGCCGTCGCGGCCGGACTCGCCGACCGCCTCGAGGTGCAGGTCGCCTACGCGATCGGCAAGGCCAAGCCGGTCGGACTGTACGTCGAGACGTTCGGCACCGGCCGGGTCGCCGACGACGTGATCACGCGCGCGATCCTCGACGTGTTCGATCTGCGCCCGAAGGCGATCATCGAGCAGCTCGACCTGCTGCGTCCGATCTATGCGCAGACCGCGGCGTACGGGCACTTCGGCCGCGAGCTGCCCGATTTCACCTGGGAGCGCACCGACCGCGCCGACGCGCTGCGCGCGGCCGCGGGCCTCTGACGCGGGCCGCGTGAGCGCGGTGCCCGACGAAGCGCCGGACGGCACGGATGCCGTGCCCTCGCCGATCCGTCGCCGGCGTGTCGCGCGCGTGCTGCTGGACTCGCCGCTGCCGCAGCTCGACCGGCTCTTCGACTACGAGATCCCGGTCGAACTCGCCGACGAGGCGGTGCCGGGCGTGCGCGTGCGCGTCCCGCTGCGCAGCGCGGGGCGGATGATCGACGGATTCCTTGTCGAGCTGGGCGAACCGGATGCCTCCGACCGGCCGCTCTCGCGACTCGAGGCGGTCGTGTCGCCCATGCCGGTGCTGATGCCCCGCCTGTACGCTCTCGCCCGCAGCGCCGCCGACCGCGCCGCGGGATCCGCCGGCGACATCCTGCGCCTGGCGATCCCCAAGCGCATGGTGAGGGCCGAGAAGGCCTGGCTGGCCGCCGACCCGCCACGGCGGCCGGAGCTTGCGCCCGAGGCGCGCTCGTGGGCCGACGCGGTGCTCGCCGAGTATCCCGGGCTTGCGGACGAGCTCGCGCAGGGCGCCCGCCTCGCCCTCGATGCGCCGCCGCAGCCGACGCGCCTGGCCGACGGCACACCGGTCGGCGCGTGGGCGGTGCTGCTCGCCGCCGCCGCCGTGCGGACGCTCGCCGATGGGCGGAGCGCTGTCATCGCGGTGCCCGATCATCGCGACCGCGCCCAGCTCGAGGCCGCGCTGCAGGAATGGATCCCCGCGGACGCGCTGGTGCGTGACGATGCGAAGCAGAGCGGGCCGACGCGTTACACCGCGTTCCTGCGCACCCTGGCCGACGCCCCCTGCGTCGTCATCGGCAACCGCTCCGCCGTGTACGCACCGGTCGCGAACCTGGGCCTCGTGGCGCTGTGGGATGACGGCGACCCGCTGTTCGGCGAACCGCTCAGCCCGGGCGTGCACGCCCGCGACGCGGCCCTGCTCCGACAGGAGCTCGACGGCGGCGCCCTCGTGTTCGCAGGACACACGCGCACGAGCGACGTAGAGCGCCTCGTCGGCGTCGGCTGGGTGCGCGACCTCCCGGCGACCCGTCGGCGCAGCCCGCGGGTCGTGCTCACCGCCCACCGCGAGGGGGAGTCGCGGGCGGCGCGCGTGCCGTCGGCGGCGTTCGCCGCCGCCCGCGAGGCGCTGACCCAGGGGCCGGTGCTGGTGCAGGTGTCACGCCCCGGGTACGCCCCCGTGCTGGTGTGTGCGAGCTGCCGGCACCCCGCACGCTGCGTGCACTGCGGCGGTCCGCTGCATGCGGCACGTCACGGCGCCGTCCCGGCCTGCACGTGGTGCGGGCGCTCGGCCAACGCGTGGAAGTGCCCGGAGTGCTCCTCGACCATGCTGCGCATGGCCTCGTCCGGCAGCGAGCGGACGGCGGACGAGCTCGGTCGCGCGTTCCCCGGCACACGGGTCGTCGTCGCCGACGGCGACCATCCCGTCGTGTCCGTCGACGAGCGTCCGGCCCTCGTCGTCGCCACGCGGGGCGCGGAGCCGCTCGCGATCGGCGGCTATCGGGCCGTGATCCTGCTGGACGGCGACAAGATGCTGATGGCCGACGATCTGCGCATCGGCGAGTCGTGCCTGCGCTGGTGGTCCAACGCGGCCGCGCTGGCCGCCCCCGGCGCTCCGGTGCACCTGGTCGGCGTCGGCGGGGAGGTCGCCCGTGCGCTCGCAACGTGGACGCAGGCCGGCTACGCGCGATCGGAGCTCGCCGATCGCGCACCGCTGCGCATGCCTCCGACGGTGCGGGTCGCCGCGGTGGACGGCCCCCGACGATCGGTGGATGCCGCACTCGCGGAGCTGCGCCGCGCGGTCCCCGAGCTGAGCGCAGAGGCCGTGCTCGGCCCCCTGGCCCATGGGGAGGGCGTCCGCGCGCTCGTGCGCTTCGAGTACGGGCTGGGCGCCCGCGTCACAGAGAATCTGCGCGCCTCGGTCGTGAGCCAGGCCGTCAAGGGCCGCCGCCCGGCGAAGGGACGGCCCGCGGGTACCGCCAATACACTGAGGGTGCGGGTCGACGTGCCCGATCTCGATCTCTGAACACCTCGAACGCCACGGATCTGGAGCCTCATGCGCCTCGTCTTCGCCGGCACTCCTGCGCCGGCGGTCCCGTCATTGCGTCGGCTTGCGGCATCCACTCACGACATCGCCGCGGTGATCACGCGCCGTGACGCGCCGCTGGGACGCAAGCGCGTGCTCACCCCGTCGCCGGTCGCCGCCGCGGCGGCCGAGCTCGGCCTCCCGGTCATCAAGGCGGACCGCCTGGACGCCGATGCGACGGCCGAGATCACCGCCCTGCAGCCTGACCTGGGCGTCATCGTCGCCTACGGCGGCCTCGTCCGCGAGCCGCTGCTCTCGACGCCGGCGCACGGCTGGATCAACCTGCACTTCTCGCTGCTGCCGCGCTGGCGCGGCGCCGCTCCGGTCCAGCATGCGCTGATCGCGGGGGATGCCGCGACCGGCGCGAGCGTGTTCCAGCTGGTCGCAGAGCTCGACGCCGGGGACGTGTTCGCCGAGTTCGCGAGGGACGTGCCCGCCGACGCGACAGCGGGCGACCTGCTGGCCGCGCTCGCGGACGACGGCGCGGACCTGCTGGCCGACGTCGTCGACGCGATCGCCGCGGGCTCCGCCGTCGCACGCCCGCAGGAGGGCGAGCCGACGTACGCGGGCAAGCTCGGCGACGAGGACGGCCGGGTCCGCTGGAACGAGCCGGCGTCCGCCGTGCTCGGCCGCATCCGGGGCGTCACCCCGGAGCCCGGCGCCCACACGACGGTCGACGGCGCGCGCATGAAGGTGCTCGCCGTCTCGGCTGCACCCGAGGACGCCCCTGTCCTCGCGCCCGGGGAGCTCACCCTGCACGCCAAGCGGGTGCTGGTGGGGACGGCATCGACACCGATCGCCCTCGACACCGTGCAGCCGGCCGGCAAGGCGGCGATGCGCGCCGCGGACTGGTGGCGAGGTCTGCGCGACACCCCGGTGGCCGGATCATGAGCCGCACCGTCGCCGCGCGACGCATCGCGTACGAGACGCTCAGGGCCGTCCACGAGTCCGACGCCTACGCCAACCTGCTGCTTCCGACCGCGATCTCCCGGGCGGAGCTGTCGCCCGCGGATGCGGCGCTGACCACGGAGCTCACCTACGGCACGCTGCGCCGACAAGGCACCTACGACGCCGTCATCGCGATCGCCGCCGACCGCCCCGTGGCGAGCATCGACCCCGCGGTGCTGGATGCGCTCCGGCTGGGCGTGCACCAGCTGCTGTCGACGCGGGTCGCCTCGCACGCCGCCGTCAACGAGTCGGTGGAGCTCGCACGCGCTGCCGGCGGGAGAGGTGCCGCCGGCTTCGCGAACGCCGTGCTGCGCCGTGTCTCGCGCGACACCCCCGGCGACTGGATGACGCACGTGGCCGCGAGCGCGCGGTCCGACGACGAGCAGCTCGGCCTGCTGTTCTCGCACCCGGTGTGGGTTGTGCGGGCGTTCCGGCGCGCGCTGGCCGCCGAGGGGCGCGCCGACGAGCTCGAGGCGCTGCTGACGGCCGACAACGCGTCGCCGCGCGTGACCATGGCGGCGCTGCCGGGACTCGCCGAGGCCCCCGATGACGCACGTCGCACCCCGTTCTCGCCGATCGGGTTCCGCCTCGGCGGGGGAGACCCCGACCAGACGGTGCGCGGCTCGGGCGGCAGGATCCGCGTGCAGGACGAGGGGTCGCAGCTGGCGGCGCTCGCACTGACGCGCGCCCTGCCGGTCGCCGAGGGGGAGCGCTGGCTCGACCTGTGCGCGGGACCCGGCGGCAAGACGGCGGTGCTCGCGGCCGAGGCGCTCGCACACGGCGCCCGGCTCGAGGCGAACGAGATCTCGCCCGCGCGCGCCGGCCTCGTGCGCCAGGCGATCGCCGGGGTGCCGCTGGACGTGCCGGTGTCGGAGGAGGACGGCCGCGCGCGTGCTGAGTCCGCTCCGCAGACCTACGACCGCATCCTCGTCGATGCGCCGTGCACGGGGCTGGGTGCGCTGCGCAGGCGGCCCGAGGCCCGGTGGCGCAAGTCGCCGGGCGATGTGCCGGCGCTCACGACTCTGCAGCGCGAACTGCTCACCTCAGCGGTGTCGGCGCTCAAGCCCGGCGGCGTCGTGGCCTACGTGACGTGCTCGCCGCACCTGGCCGAGACCTCGGCGGTCGTGTCCGACATCCGTCGCGAGTGGGGCGAAGCGCTCCACGAGATCTCGGCCCGCGACGTCATCACGCAGCTGTCGGACGCAGACCCCGGCCTTCCGCCGCAGGCCGACGGCAGCGGGCGGGCGCAGCTGTGGCCGCACCGTCACAACACCGACGGCATGTCGATCTCGCTGCTGCGACGCGTCTGAACCGCGCGCCGCAAGAGCTCACTCGAGCAGCGCGAACCCGCGAGGCATCAGCGCGAACTCTGCGCGCAGCGCCACGAGGGCCTCGTGATGGGTACGGCCGAGGTCGCGCGCGTCGACGGTGATCACGGCGCCCGGCGGCAGCGCGTCGGCGAACTCGCGGAGCACCGCGACCACCCGCTCGGTGCCCGCCAGCCCGAGTTCGCCCGAAAGCCGCAGCACGCGGCCGTGATCGGTGTCCTCGACGGTGAACGCGGGGACGGCCACGCTGTCGTGGGGTTCGAGCAGGTGCATGCCGAATCGCTGCGACAGCGTCTCGATGACGGCGATGCCGCGCACGGAGTTGCCATGGGCGTCGAGCCGCGGACTGAACGCGGCGACGCCGAACTGCGAGGGTGCGACCGCGAGCAGCCCGCCGCTGACCCCGCTCTTGGCAGGAAGCCCCACCCGCAGCAGCCACTCGCCCGAGTAGTCGTACATGCCGCAGCTCGTCATGATCGACAGCACGTCGCGGGCGACGTGCTCCGCCACGACGCGATCACCGGTCACCGGGTTGACGCCTCCGAATGCGAGCGTCGATGCCATGACGGCGAGGTCCCGGGCGGTGACCAGCAGCGAGCACTGCCGGAAGTAGGTCTCCACGGCGGTGTCGACGGAGCCGTCGATGATGCCGTACGAGCGGAGGAGGTGCGCGAGGGCACGGTTGCGGTCGCCGGTCGCGGACTCGGACGCGTACACCTGCTCGTCGACCCACAGCGAGCGGCCTGCGAACGCCGACAGGCCCTCGACGATGCGGGCCGTGCGGTCGTCCACCCCCTCGCCGGGGATGAGCGCGGAGGTGGCGATCGCGCCCGCGTTGACCATCGGATTGGCCGGTCGTCCGGTACCGGACTCGAGGCTGATGGCGTTGAACGGCTCGCCGCTCGGCTCGGCGCCGACCTTGCGCAGCACGGCATCCCGCCCGCGGTCGACCAGCGCCAGCGCCAGCACGAACGGCTTCGAGATCGACTGGATGGTGAACTCGTGCTCGGTGTCGCCCACGGCGCGCACGCGCCCGTGCGGCCCGACCGCAGCCATGGCGAGCCGGTCCGGGTCGGCGTCAGCGAGTTCCGGGATGTACCCGGCTGTCGCACCGTCGTCCCGCGGCCGGACGTCTTCGAGCACCTGGTGCAGCAGCGCCGTGATCGGATCCACGGCTCGACCATAATGGACGCGTGCTCCCGACCTCCGAGACCGGCCGCGACGACGGCATCCGCATCAACCCCAGCATCCTGGCGGCCGACTTCGCGAACATGCAGGCGGATCTCGCGCGCATCGCGACAGCGGACTTCGTGCACGTGGACGTCATGGACAACCACTTCGTCCCGAACCTGACGTTCGGACTTCAGATGGTCGAGCGTGTGCAGGCCACGAGTCCGGTGCCGCTGGACGTGCACCTCATGATCACGAACCCCGACCGCTGGGCACCCGGGTACGCCGAGCTCGGCGCCGCGTCGGTGACGTTCCACCTCGAAGCTGCCACCGAGCCTGTCGCGCTCGCCCGGCGTCTGCGTGACATCGGCGCGCGCGCGGGCGTGGCCGTCAAGCCCGCGACGCCCGTCGAGGGGCTGTTCGATCTGCTCGACGACTTCGATCAGATCCTGGTGATGACCGTCGAACCCGGCTTCGGCGGCCAGTCGTTCATGCCCGAGACGATGCCCAAGCTCCGTCGCCTGGCCGACGAGGCGCGCCGACGGGGGTCGTCGGTGTGGCTGCAGGTCGACGGCGGCATCGGCGAGTCGACGATCGCGCTGGCCGCAGAGGCGGGGGCCGATACGTTCGTCGCCGGCTCCGCCGTCTTCGGGGCGGCCGACCCCGCGAACGCGATCGCCGGGCTGCGCGCCGCGGCCGCACACGCCCACGCGCACTGACGCCGACGTCACGCGGCGCCTCGGCGCCGCGTGGTTCGATACCCTGGAACCGTGAAGACGTTCGATGCCCTGTTCGCCGAGCTGACCGCCAAGGCGGCCGAGCGCCCCGAAGGATCGGGGACCGTCGCAGAGCTGGACGCCGGTGTGCACACGATCGGCAAGAAGATCGTCGAAGAGGCCGCCGAGGTGTGGATGGCCGCCGAGTACGAGTCGACGGATGCCGCGGCCGAAGAGATCTCGCAGCTGCTCTACCACCTGCAGGTGCTGATGCTCGCGAAGGGTCTGAGCCTCGAGGATGTCTACCGACATCTCTGAGCTCCGCTCCGACCCCTCTCATCCCCACATCTAAGGATCCGCGAATGCTGCGCATCGCCGTGCCGAACAAGGGATCGCTGGCCGAGACCGCCGCTGAGATGCTCGCCGAGGCGGGCTACACCGGTCGCCGCGACCCGAAAGACCTCCACGTCATCGACCCCGCCAACGAGGTCGAGTTCTTCTACCTCCGCCCGAAAGACATCGCGACCTACGTCGGGTCGGGTGCGCTCGACGTCGGCATCACCGGTCGCGACCTGCTGCTGGACGCCCGGATGCCGGGCGCCCGTGAGATCGAGAAGCTCGGGTTCGCGGCATCCACCTTCCGCTTCGCCGCCCCTGCCGGCCGGTTCACCGGCGTCGGAGACCTGCAGGGCGTGCGCATCGCGACGTCGTACCCGGGTCTCGTCGACGGATTCCTCGACGAGCACGGCGTCGCCGCCGATCTGGTGCCGCTGGACGGCGCCGTGGAGTCGGCCGTCGAGCTGGGCGTCGCCGACGCGATCGCCGACGTCGTCGAGACCGGCACGACGCTGCGTCAGGCCGGCCTCGAGGTGTTCGGGCCCGTGATCCTCAAATCGGAGGCGGTGCTGATCGGCGCCCCGACCGAGGCGGAGGGCACCGAGACGCTGTTGCGGCGTCTTCGCGGCGTCATGGTCGCCCGTCGCTACGTCATGGTCGACTACGACCTGCCGGCGGATCTGGTCGACCGGGCCGTCGAGATCGCACCGGGCGTCGAGTCGCCCACGATCTCGCCGCTGCGCGACCCGGAATGGGTGGCTGTGCGGGTCATGGTCGCCCGCACGGGCGTCAACCAGGTGATGGACGCGCTGTACGCGATCGGCGCCCGCGCGATCCTCGTCACCGCGATCCACAACGCGAGGCTCTGATGTCGCTCGTCTGCCGTGTGATCCCGTGCCTGGACGTCGCCGCCGGACGCGTCGTCAAGGGCGTCAACTTCGAGAACCTGCGCGACATGGGCGACCCCGTCGAACTCGCGCGCGAGTACTTCCGCCAGGGCGCCGACGAGATCACCTTCCTCGATGTGACCGCGACCGTCGACGAGCGCTCCACGACGTACGACGTCGTGCGGCGCACCGCCGAAGAGGTCTTCATCCCGCTCACCGTCGGCGGGGGAGTCCGCAGCGCGGACGACGTGGCCCGGCTGCTGGCGGTGGGTGCCGACAAGATCGGCGTCAACTCGGCGGCGATCGCACGGCCGCCGCTGCTCGACGAGATCGCCGACCGCTTCGGCGCCCAGGTGCTCGTGCTGTCGCTCGACGTCAAGCGGTCGCCGGACACGGCATCCGGCTTCGTCGTCACGACCCACGGGGGCCGCACCGAGACCGAGCTCGACGCGCTGGAGTGGGCCCGTGAGGCCATCGAACGCGGCGCCGGCGAGCTGCTGGTCAACTCCATCGACGCCGACGGCACGAAGGAGGGCTTCGACCTGGAGCTCGTGAGCCTCATGCGCGAGGTGTCGAGCGTTCCGGTGATCGCCTCGGGCGGCGCCGGCGCGGCGGCGGACTTCGGCCCCGCGATCGAGGCCGGCGCGGACGCCGTGCTTGCGGCATCCGTCTTCCACTCCGGCCAGCTGACGGTGGGCGACGTCAAGCGCGCCCTGCTCGCCGACGGCATCCCGGTGCGGGAGGTCGCGGCATGAGCGAGACGCTCGACGAGCGCATCGCGCGCGTGAGGTTCAACGGCGACGGCCTGGTCGCCGCGATCATCCAGCAGTGGGACTCCCGCGAGGTGCTCATGCTGGGATGGATGGATGCCGAGGCCCTGCGCCGCACGCTGACCCAGGGCCGTGTGACCTTCTGGTCGCGATCCCGGCAGGAGTACTGGCGCAAGGGCGACACCTCGGGCCACATCCAGCTCGTGCGCGGTGCGAGCCTCGACTGCGACGGCGACACGATCCTCGTCGAGGTGGAGCAGGTCGGCGCCGCCTGCCACACCGGCACCCGCACGTGCTTCGACGGCCGCGACCTCGAGGCCGCGCGCGGCCCGGAGCTGCCCGCGTGATGCGGCGCGCACGGCTGCTGTCGGTCGTCGTGATCGTCCTGTGCGGCGCGATCGGCGTGATCTCGTCCACCCAGACGTGGCTTACCGTCGAGCTCGCCGACGGCGCGCATCACACGCTCGAGGTGCCCGGCGCCTCGGCGGTGCCCGTCCTCGCCCCGCTGAGCCTCGCCGTGCTCGCGCTCGGCGCCGCCCTGTCGATCGTGGGGCTCGTGCTGCGCTACCTGTTCGGCGCCCTCGCGATCCTCATCGGCGGGACGCTGATCTGGCTCACGGCACGCGTCGTGTTCGAGCATCCCGTCTCGGCTGTCGCATCCGTCGTGACGGAGTCCACCGGGATCGCCGGCGAGAAGTCGGTGGCGCAGCTCATCGCGACCATCACCGCCTCGGGCTGGCCCGCCGTGACCCTCGTGGTGTGGGCGGTGCTCATCGTCGCCGGCGTGTTCGTGCTCGCCACCGCGCGCGCCTGGGCCGGCACGGGTCGCCGGTACCGCACCGAGGACGCCGCGAAGTCCGCCACACCGGCGGGACCGCGCCCCCATGACGCCGCCGGATCGCACGCCATCGACGACTGGGACGACCTGTCGCGTGGCGAGGACCCGACGGCCTAGACCGCTAGACTGGCGGAATCCCGCCCGGCTTCACGAGGAGACTTCCATGAGCAACAACATCGGCGACCCCGGCCACGGACACTCGCCCGCCGCCTGGACGGCCGTCGTGATCATGCTCGTGGCCGTCGCCCTCGGCACACTGTTCTACTTCCTCGACATGCCCGTGCTGGTGTGGGCGTCGGCGGGCCTGCTGATCGTCGGCGCGATCGTCGGCTGGATCATGGCCAAGGCCGGCTACGGCGTCAACGGCTCGAAGTACGTCGCGAAAGAGCACTGAGCGTGCTCGCCGACCTGACGGCCGGCGCGGTGGAGGATGCCGAGGCGCGCGCCTCGGTGCGGCCCCTGGCGGCCGTCGAGGCCGCAGCCCTCGCACAGCGCCCGGCATTGGACGCCCTCGCCGCGCTCGCTCCCGCCGACCGCGTCAAGATCATCGCCGAGGTCAAGCGCGCGAGCCCCTCGCGCGGCGACCTGGCCGACATCCCCGACCCCGCGCTGCAGGCCGGTCGCTATGAAGAGGGCGGCGCGTCCGCCATCTCGGTGCTCACCGAGGGCCGCCGCTTCAAGGGCAGCATCGCCGACCTCGAGGCCGTGAAGGCGGCGGTCTCGCTCCCGGTGCTGCGCAAGGACTTCATCGCCACCGAGTACCAGGTGCTCGAAGCCCGGGCCTCGGGCGCGGACCTGGTGCTGCTGATCGTCGCCGCGCTCGAGCAGGACGTGCTCGAGCGTCTGCACACCATGGTGCGCGAGCTCGGCATGACGCCGCTCGTCGAGACGCACTCCGCCGAAGAGGTCGACCGTGCCGTCGACATCGACGCGAAGCTGATCGGCGTGAACGCGCGCGATCTGTCGACCTTCCAGCTCGACCGCGACCTGTTCGGCCGCCTGGCCGGGCGCATCCCGGCCGACGCCGTGAAGATCGCCGAATCGGCGGTCCTCGCCCCGGCCGATGTCGCCCACTACCGGGCAGCCGGCGCCGACGTCGTCCTGATCGGCGAGGCGCTCGTCACGGGCGATCCCGTATCCACCCTGCGCGCATTCCTGGAGGCCGGCGCATGAGTCTTCGTGAGGCATCCGGACCCTTCTTCGGAGAGTTCGGCGGCCGGTACATGCCGGAGTCGCTCATCGCGGCGATCGACGAGCTGACCGCGGAGTACGAGGCCGCCAAGGCCGACCCCGCGTTCCAGGCCGAGTTCGTGCGGCTGCTGAACTCGTACGCCGGCCGCCCGTCGCCGATCACCGAGGTGCCCCGGTTCGCCGAGCATGCCGGCGGCGCGCGCGTGTTCCTCAAGCGCGAGGACCTGAACCACACCGGCTCGCACAAGATCAACAACGTGCTGGGCCAGGCGCTGCTCACCCAGCGCCTCGGCAAGACCCGCGTGATCGCCGAGACCGGCGCGGGTCAGCACGGCGTCGCCACGGCCACCGCGGCCGCGCTGTTCGGCTTCGAGTGCACGATCTACATGGGCGAGGTCGACACCGAGCGGCAGGCGCTCAACGTCGCACGCATGCGCCTGCTCGGCGCCGAGGTCGTGCCCGTGAAGACCGGGTCGCGCACGCTGAAGGACGCCATCAACGACGCGTACCGCGACTGGGTCGCCAGCGTCGAGACGACGAACTACATCTTCGGCACCGCGGCGGGGCCGCATCCCTTCCCGGCGATGGTCCGCGACTTCCAGAAGGTCATCTCCGAAGAGGCGCGCGCCCAGCTTCTCGACGAGGCCGGCCGCCTTCCCGACGCCGTGCTCGCGTGCGTCGGGGGCGGCTCCAACGCGATCGGCATGTTCGACGCGTTCCTCGACGACGAGGCCGTCAGGCTCTACGGCGTCGAGGCGGCCGGCGACGGCGTCGACACTCCGCGGCACGCGGCATCCATCGAACGCGGCCGGCCCGGCGTGCTGCACGGCGCGAAGACCTTCGTGCTGCAGGACGAGGACGGCCAGACCATCGAGTCGCACTCGATCTCGGCCGGGCTCGACTATCCGGGTGTCGGCCCCGAGCACTCGTGGCTCGCGTCGATCGGCCGTGCCGAGTACATCCCGGCGACCGACGACGAGGCCATGCAGGCACTGCGCCTGCTGTCGCAGACCGAGGGCATCATCCCCGCCATCGAGTCGGCGCACGCCCTGGCCGGCGCGCTGCGCATCGGCCGCGAGCTCGGCCCGGACGCGATCCTCGCCGTGTGCCTCTCCGGCCGCGGCGACAAGGACATGGACACCGCCGCCCGCTACTTCGGGCTCTACGACGAGGAGTCGGGCGCATGAGCGCGCACGGTGGCGCTTCACGGGTCGGCGCGGCGATCGAGGCCGCCCACGCCGACGGACGCGGGGCGTTCGTCGGGTACCTGCCGATCGGATACCCCGACCTGCAGACCAGCATCGACGCCGCGGTGACGCTCGCCGAGAACGGCGCCGACATCCTCGAGCTGGGCCCGCCGTACTCCGATCCCGTCATGGACGGCACGGTCATCCAGGAGGCGACGCAGACCGCTCTGGCGGCCGGCTTCCGCCTGCGCGACACCTTCACGGCCGTGCGCGAGATCACCCGCCGCGTCGACGTCCCCGTGCTCGTGATGACGTACTGGAACCCTGTGCTGCAATACGGCGTCGACCGGTACGCCGACGACCTGCTCGCCGCGGGCGGCGCGGGCCTCATCACACCCGACATCACGCCCGAGGCGGCCGCCGAGTGGATCGCCGCGAGCGCGCGCACCGGCCTCGACCGCGTGTTCCTGGCGGCGCCGACCTCGACCGACGAGCGCCTCGACCTCATCGTGCGCAACTCCACCGGGTTCGTGTACACGGTCTCGACCATGGGGATCACGGGGGAGCGCGCCGAACTGGATGCCGCGGCCCGCACGCTCGCGGCGCGGCTGCGCGCCCACGGGGCCGAGCATGCCTGCGTCGGCATCGGCATATCGAACGCCGAGCAGGTGGCCGGAGTGCTGGAGTACGCGGACGGTGCGATCGTCGGGACCGCGCTGGTCCGGGCGCTCCGCGACGGGGGTCTCGACGGCCTCGCCGAGACCGCTCGCGCCCTCGCCGCAGGCACAGCCCGCCGCGCGAACTAGACTTCTCAGGTCGGCGCCCGGCGCCGGCATCCCACGCACGGATCCAGCAAGGACACGGTTCTCCCATGATCAACGCCGCCGCGAGCGTCGTCGCCAGCATCCCGAGCCCGTCGATCAGCTACTTCGACATCGGCCCCCTGCGGATCCACATCTACGCGCTGTGCATCATCGCGGGCATCATCGTCGCGGTGCTGTGGACGAACGCCCGCCTCACCAAGCGCGGCGCCGAGCCGTGGGTCGTGATCGACATCGCACTGCTCGCGGTGCCCCTTGCCATCATCTGCGCGCGCATCTACCACGTGCTGACGCACTGGGGCTTCTACTTCGGCGAGGGGGCGAACCCGCTCTCGGCCCTCTACATCTGGGAGGGCGGCATCGCGATCTACGGCGCCCTCATCGGCGGCGCGATCGGTGCGTGGCTCGGCTGCCGCTGGACCGGCATCCGCTTCTGGACCTTCGCCGACGCGCTCGCGCCGGCGCTGCTGCTCGCCCAGGCGATGGGCCGCTTCGGCAACTGGTTCAACCAGGAGCTGTTCGGCTGGCCGACCGACGCGCCGTGGGGCCTGCAGATCGACTACCCGAACCCGGCGTGGCCCGTGGGGCTGCCCGAGGGCACCCTCTTCCAGCCCACCTTCCTGTACGAGGTCATCTGGAACGTCCTGGGCGTCCTGGTCGTCGTCTGGGTCGGGCGCCGCTTCCGGCTGCAGTGGGGCCGCCTGTTCGCCGTGTACCTGGTCTGGTACAGCGCCGGACGCATCGTGTGGGAATCGATCCGCATCGACCCGAGCGAGATCATCCTCGGGCTGCGCAGCAACGTGTGGGCCGCGATCTTCGGGGTGGTCCTCGGCATCGTGATCTTCTTCGTGCAGAAGCGCCGCCACCCGGGCCTGGAGCCGTCGCCCTATGTGTCCGGCCGCGAGTGGACCGCCGGACAGGCTGTACAATCGCAGAACACCGACGACTTCGTCGACGTCAGCGAACCCCAGACGTCCGAGGCCGAAGGGGCTACCGCCACAAGCACTCCTGCCAGCAAATAACGAGCGCTCGATCGCCCGATCGAGCGCCCTAGGGCCGACGTCGTCCCATCTTGACTATCAACGTGAGGACGGTAGGTATGGCTTCGAGCCCCCGTCACGGCGCCTCTGAGCAGGCGCCGACCCCCGCTTCGTCCGGCCGGGCCGGATTCCCGAGCAAGCAGGGGATGTACAACCCCGCCTTCGAGAAGGATGCGTGCGGCCTGGCAATGGTCGCCACGCTCCGCGGCGAGGCCGGCCACGACATCATCGATCTGGCGCTGACGGCGCTGCGCAACCTCGAGCACCGCGGGGCGATCGGCTCCGACGCCGGCACCGGCGACGGCGCGGGGATCCTGACGCAGATGCCCGACGCGTTCCTGCGCGCCGTCGTCGGATTCGAGCTGCCCCCGGTCGGGGAGTACGCGGCGGGCATGGCCTTCCTGCCCCGCGACGCCGACGAGCGCGCCGCCCAGAAGGCCGGGATCGAGCGCATCGCGGCATCCGAGAACCTCACGGTCCTCGGCTGGCGTGACGTGCCCACCGTCGACGACAACCTCGGCAAGCTCGCGTTCGAGGCGCGCCCGGTGTTCGAGCAGCTGTTCGTGTCGCATCCCGCCGCCGACGGCACCCCCGCACTGTCGGGGATCGCCCTCGACCGCCGCGCCTACCGCCTGCGCACGCGGGCCCGCAACGACCTCGACGCGTACTTCGTGTCGCTGTCGGCGCGGACGCTCGGCTACAAGGGCATGGTCACGACGCTGCAGCTCGAGCCGTTCTACCCCGACCTGCAGGACGAGCGCTTCGCCTCGGAGCTCGCCGTCGTGCACTCGCGCTACTCGACCAACACCTTCCCGTCGTGGCCGCTCGCGCAGCCGCTGCGCATGCTCGCGCACAACGGCGAGATCAACACCGTCGGCGGCAACCGCAACTGGATGCGCGCCCGCCAGTCGCAGCTCCAGTCCGAGCTGCTCGGCGACATCCAGCCGCTGCTGCCGATCTGCACCGAGGGCGCCAGCGACTCGGCCTCGTTCGACGAGGTCCTCGAGCTCCTGACGCTCACCGGGCGCAGCCTGCCGCACGCGATCATGATGATGGTGCCCGAGGCCTACGAGAAGCAGGCCGACATCAGCCCCGAGCTGCGGGACTTCTACGACTACCACTCGATGCAGATGGAGCCGTGGGACGGACCGGCGGCCCTCATCTTCACCGACGGCACGTCGGTCGGCGCGACGCTCGACCGCAACGGCCTGCGCCCGGGCCGTTGGACCGAGACCACCGACGGACTCGTCGTGATCGGCAGCGAGACCGGCGTGCTCGACTTCGAGCCCGCGCGCATCAAGCGCCGCGGTCGTCTGCGCCCGGGTCGCATGTTCCTCGTCGACACCGCTCAGCGGCGCATCATCGAGGACGAAGAGATCAAGCAGCAGCTGGCGACCCAGCAGCCCTGGGGGCTGTGGATGCGTCAGCGCCTGCAGCTGTCGGAGCTGCCCGAGCGCGAGCACATCGTGCATCCCATCGCCTCGATCACGCGCCGTCAGCGCACGTTCGGGTACACCGAGGAAGAGGTCAAGATCCTCCTCACCCCGATGGGTCAGACGGGCGCCGAACCGCTCGGCGCCATGGGCAGCGACACGCCCGTCGCGGTGCTCAGCGAGCGTCCGCGCCTGCTGTTCGACTACTTCACGCAGCAGTTCGCGCAGGTCACGAACCCGCCGCTGGACTCGATCCGCGAAGAGGTCGTGACGAGTCTGCGCACGGGCATCGGCCCCGAGCGCAATCTGCTCGCGTCGGGCCCCGACCACGCGCGACAGATCACGATCGACTTCCCGGTGCTCGACAACGACGAGCTCGCGAAGATCCAGAACATCGAGCGGACGATGCCCGGCCGCCGCGCTGTCACGATCCGCGGCCTGTACCACTTCGACGCCGGCCCCGGCACCATGAAGGCCCGCATCGACGAGATGTGCGAAGAGGTCGACGCGGCGATCGCGGACGGCGCGGAGTTCATCATCCTGTCCGACCGCGACTCGAACAAGGACCTCGTCCCGATCCCGTCGCTGCTCATGGTCTCGGCCGTTCACCACCACCTCATCCGGCAGCAGAACCGCATGAAGGTCGGACTGCTCGTCGAAGCGGGCGACGTCCGCGAGGTGCACCACGTCGCGACGCTCCTCGGCTACGGCGCGTCGGCGGTCAACCCGTACCTCGCGATGGAGACCGTCGAGTACCTGGTGCGCTCGGGCTTCATCACCGGCATCACGCCCGAGAAGGCCGTCCGCAACGTGATCTACGCGCTCGGCAAGGGCGTGCTGAAGATCATGTCGAAGATGGGCATCTCGACGGTGTCGTCGTACACGGGGGCGCAGGTCTTCGAGGCGATCGGCCTGTCGCAGGAGTTCGTCGACGCGTACTTCACCGGCACCGAGTCCAAGCTCGGCGGCATCGGCATCGAAGAGGTCGCCGCCGAGAACCAGGCGCGTCACGACTTCGCCTACCCCGAGGATGCGGCAGTCCGAGCCCACGAGCGGCTCTGGACCGGCGGCGAGTACCAGTGGCGGCGGGACGGTGCGCCGCACCTGTTCAACCCCGACACGGTGTTCCGCCTGCAGCACTCCACGCGCACGCGCCGCTACGACATCTTCCGCGAGTACACGAAGCTGGTCGACGACCAGGCGAACGAGCTGAAGACGCTGCGCGGCCTGTTCGCGCTCAGGACCGAGGAGCGCACGCCGGTCCCGATCGACGAGGTCGAACCCGTGTCGTCGATCGTCAAGCGCTTCTCGACCGGTGCGATGAGCTACGGCTCGATCTCGCGCGAGGCGCACGAGACGCTGGCGATCGCCATGAACCGCATCGGCGGCAAGTCGAACACCGGCGAGGGCGGCGAGGACGTCGAGCGCCTGCTCGACCCCGAGCGGCGCAGCGCGATCAAGCAGGTCGCGTCGGGCCGGTTCGGCGTCACGAGCCTCTACCTCACCCAGGCCGACGACATCCAGATCAAGCTCGCGCAGGGCGCCAAGCCCGGCGAAGGCGGTCAGCTGCCGCCGACGAAGGTGTACCCGTGGATCGCGCGCACGCGCGGCGGCACGGCCGGCGTGGGTCTCATCTCGCCGCCGCCGCACCACGACATCTACTCGATCGAGGACCTCAAGCAGCTGATCTTCGACCTGAAGCGCGCGAACCCCGGCGCCCGGGTCCACGTGAAGCTCGTGAGCCAGTCCGGCATCGGCGCGGTCGCCGCCGGCACCGCGAAGGCGCTGGCCGACGTCATCCTGGTCTCGGGCCACGACGGCGGGACGGGCGCCAGCCCGCTCAACTCGCTCAAGCACGCCGGCACGCCGTGGGAGCTGGGCCTCGCCGAGACGCAGCAGACGCTCATGCTCAACGGCATGCGCGATCGCGTGGTGGTGCAGGCCGACGGTCAGCTCAAGACCGGCCGCGACGTCATCATCGCCGCGCTGCTGGGCGCAGAGGAGTACGGCTTCGCCACGACGGCTCTCGTCGTGGAGGGCTGCATCATGATGCGGGTCTGCCACCTCGACACGTGCCCGGTGGGCGTTGCCACGCAGAACCCCGTGCTGCGTGCGCGGTTCTCGGGCAAGCCCGAGTTCGTCGTCAACTTCATGGAGTTCATCGCCGAAGAGGTGCGCGAGTACCTCGCCGAACTGGGCTTCCGCACGCTCGACGAGGCGATCGGCCGCAGCGACCTGCTCGATGTCGACGGTGCGGTCCGGCACTGGAAGGCGAGCGGTCTCGACCTGACTCCCGTCCTGCAGGGCCCGCAGTTCGCCGAGGACGAGCCCCGGCGAAACACGACGGCGCAGCTGCACGAACTCGAGGAGCACTTCGACGTCGGCCTGCTCGAACGCGCACAGGACGTCATCGCGAACGGCGGGCACGTCACGATCGACCTTCCGATCCGCAACACCGAGCGCGCCGTGGGCACCCTGCTGGGGCACCACGTCACGAAGGCGCGCGGCGAGAACGGCCTGCCGTCGGGAAGCATCGTCGTGAATCTCACCGGCTCGGCGGGCCAGTCCTTCGGCGCGTTCATGCCGGCAGGCATCACGCTGCGCCTCGAGGGCGACTCGAACGACTACGTCGGCAAGGGGCTCTCGGGCGGTCAGATCGTCGTGCGCCCGCCGCGCGGTGCGACCTTCGACGCGTCGAAGAACGTGATCGCGGGCAACGTCATCGGCTACGGCGCGACGCAGGGCACCATGTTCCTGCGCGGTGTCGTGGGGGAGCGGTTCTTCGTCCGCAACTCCGGTGCGACAGCGGTGGTCGAGGGCGTGGGCGACCACGCGCTCGAGTACATGACGGGCGGTCTCGCCGTGATCCTCGGCGCGACCGGCCGCAACCTCGGCGCCGGCATGTCGGGCGGCATGGCGTACATCCACCGCCTCGACAGCAAGCTCGTCAACCGCGAGGCGCTGGCCTCGGGCGAGCTCGAACTCGGCGCGCTCGGAGCGGGCGACGCCGAGATCCTGCGCGACCTGCTGGTCCAGCATGTCGCCGAGACCGAATCGACCCTCGCCCAGGCTCTCCTCGACGACTTCGAGGCCGAGCTGGCGAACTTCGTCCGGGTCCTGCCGCGCGACTACGCCGCGGTGCTGCAGACCCGCCAGGAGGCCGTCGCCGAGGGGCTCGACCCCGACGGCGACGTCGTCTGGAACCGCATCCTGGAGGTGACGGGTGGCTGACCCGAAGGGCTTTCTGAAGGTCACCGAGCGAGAGCTGCCCGCGCGGCGGCCGGTGCCGGTGCGCATCATGGACTGGAAAGAGGTCTATGAGCCGGGCGACAACGCGGTGCTGCGCCGGCAGGCGGGGCGCTGCATGGACTGCGGCGTGCCGTTCTGTCACAAGGGCTGCCCGCTGGGCAACCTGATCCCGGAGTGGAACGACCTCACGTGGCGCGGCGAGGGCCGTGCCGCGAGCGAGCGGCTCCACGCGACGAACAACTTCCCGGAGTTCACCGGGCGGCTGTGCCCGGCGCCGTGCGAGAGCGCGTGCGTGCTCGGCATCAACCAGCCCGCCGTGACCATCAAGCAGGTCGAAGTGTCGATCGCCGACGAGGCGTTCGCGAACGGCTGGATCGAACCGGAGCCCCCGGGGCGCCTGACCGGCAAGACCGTCGCCGTCGTCGGCTCGGGTCCTGCGGGCCTCGCCGCCGCCCAGCAGCTCACCCGCGCCGGCCACACCGTCGCCGTGTTCGAGCGCGACGACCGCATCGGCGGACTGCTGCGCTACGGCATCCCGGACTTCAAGATGGAGAAGAAGCACCTCGAGGCGCGGCTTCGCCAGATGCAGGACGAGGGCACGCGCTTCCGCGCCGGCGTCGAGATCGGCAAGGACATCACGTGGGCCGACCTGCGTGCGCGCTACGACGCCGTCGTGGTCGCGACAGGGTCGACGATCCCGCGCGACCTGCCGATCCCGGGCCGTGACCTGGCCGGCGTGCACTTCGCGATGGAGTACCTCGTCGAGTCGAACAAGGCCGTCGCGGGCGACGCGGTGCCCAACCAGATCACCGCCGAGGGCAAGCACGTCGTGGTCATCGGCGGCGGCGACACCGGCGCCGACTGCATCGGCACCGCCCACCGTCACGGCGCACTGAGCGTCACGAACCTCGCGATCGGCGTCCGCCCCCCGGGCGAGCGTCCGGAGCACCAGCCGTGGCCGATGGACCCGACGGTGTTCGAGATCTCGTCCGCGCACGAAGAGGGCGGCGACCGCGCCTACCTCGCATCGACCGTCGAGTTCCTCGCGAACGACGCGGGCGAGGTGCGCGCGCTGCGCGTGGCCGAGACCGAGTTCGTCGACGGCCGCCGCGTTCCCAAGAGCGGCACCGAGCGCGAGATCCCCGCGGACCTCGTGCTGATCGCCATGGGCTTCACCGGCCCCGAGCACGCTCTCCTGGAGGAGCAGCTCGGCGCCCGGTTCACCGAGCGGGGCAACGTGCGCCGCGAGGACGACTACCAGACGACCGCCCCGGGCGTGTTCGTGGCCGGCGATGCCGGTCGCGGGCAGTCGCTCATCGTGTGGGCGATCGCCGAGGGCCGAGCGGTCGCCGCGAGCGTCGACCGCTTCCTGATGGGCGAGACCGAGCTGCCCGAGCCGGTCCGCCCGACTGATATCGCCATCGGCCTGCAGCCCGCGTAGGCTGGCCGAGGCACTCGCCAATTCACCCAACCCGGAGAAACCACGGATGAGACGCGCCAAGATCGTCGCCACCCTGGGTCCCGCCACTTCGACGTATGAGATGGTCCGCGCGATCATCGACGCCGGTGTGGACGTGGCCCGATTCAACCTGAGCCACGGGGACTACTCGGTCCACGACAACAACTTCGCCAACGTGCGCAAGGCCGCCGACGACGCCGGGCGTGCCGTCGCGATCCTCGTCGACCTGCAGGGTCCGAAGATCCGCCTCGGCAAGTTCGAGAACGGCCCGCACGAGCTCGCCGTCGGCGACATCTTCAAGATCACCACCGAAGACATCCTCGGCACGAAAGAGATCGTCGGCACGACCTTCAAGGGCCTGCCGCACGACGTCAAGCCGGGCGACTTCCTCCTGATCGACGACGGCAAGGTGCGCGTCGAGGTCGTCGAGACCGACGGCACCGTCGTCACCACCAAGGTGATCGTGGCCGGCCCCGTCTCGAACAACAAGGGCATCAACCTGCCCGGCGTCGCGGTGAACGTCCCCGCGCTGTCCGAGAAGGATGAGGCCGACCTGCGTTGGGGCCTGCGTGCCGGCGCCGACATCATCGCGCTGTCGTTCGTGCGCGACGCGAAGGACGTGCAGCGCGTCCACGTGATCATGGCCGAAGAGGGGCGTCACGTCCCCGTCATCGCCAAGATCGAGAAGCCGCAGGCCGTCGACAACCTCGAAGAGATCATCGACGCGTTCGACGGCATCATGGTCGCCCGCGGCGACCTGGGCGTGGAGCTGCCGCTGGAGGCGGTCCCGATCGTGCAGAAGCGCGCGGTCGAGCTGTGCCGCCGCATGGCCAAGCCCGTCATCGTCGCGACCCAGATGCTCGAGACGATGATCGAGAACCCGGTCCCCACGCGCGCCGAGACGAGCGACGTCGCCAACGCCGTCCTCGACGGCGCGGACGCGGTCATGCTCTCGGGCGAGACCAGCGTCGGCAAGTACCCGGTGACGGTCGTCGAGACGATGGCCCGCATCGTGGCCTCGACCGAGGAGCACGGCCTGGAGCGCATCCAGCCGCTCACGACCAAGCCCCGCACGCAGGGCGGCGCGATCACGCTCGCGGCCATGGAGGTCGCCGAGTTCGTCGACGCGAAGTACCTCTGCATCTTCACCGAGTCGGGTGACACGGCGCGCCGCATGTCGCGCCTGCGCCCGCGCATCCCCATGATCGGGTTCGCGCCCGAGCCGGCGATCCGCCGTCGCATGGCGCTGACCTGGGGCGTGCAGTCGACCCTCGTCGAACACGTCGCGCACACCGACCTGATGTTCATCCAGGTCGACGACTACCTGCTGTCGAACGACCTCGCGAAGGTCGGCGACAAGGTCGTCGTGATCTCGGGATCCCCTCCCGGGATCATCGGCTCCACCAACGACATCCGCATCCACAAGGTGGGCGATGCGGTGCACGGCAAGGCGCCGATCTACCAGACACGCAACTGATCCTCACCGGATCCCGCGAACGGGCTGCCGCGACCACTAATGTGATCGCGACAGCCCGTTTCTCGTGGAAAGTGATACTCGCATGTTCTTCCAGGACCTGTTCTGGTTCCTTCTGTGGAGCTTCTACTTCGTCGCGTACCTGTACATCGTGATCGTCGTCATCATGGACCTGTTCCGTGATGAGAAGCTCAACGGCTGGTTCAAGGCGCTGTGGATCATCGCTCTCGTCTTCGTGCCGTTCCTGACGGGTCTGATCTACGTGATCGCCCGGGGCAAGGGAATGGCCCAGCGCGCGCAGGCCGCTCGACGCGGTGTCGTCCCCGAGTCGGACGACTATCGTCCGGCCGCTTCGTCCAGCCCCGCCGACGACATCGCGAAGGCGAAGGCGCTGCTCGATGCCGGCACGATCTCGCAGGGCGAGTACGACGCGCTCAAGAGCAAGGCGCTGGGCAACCAGTACTTCGGCGCCTGAGACGAAGAGAAGAGTGGATGCCTGGGGCCCAGGCATCCACTCTTCTCGTCTCTGCGCGCGAAGCGCGGGGGAGTGCGCTCAGCTGACCTTGCGACGGTAGATCGACATCGAGATCGCGTAGGCGACGACCAGGATGCCGACGAGCCAGGCCATCGCCACCCAGATGTCGCTGCCGACCGGCTGACCGGCGAACAGCGCCCGGATCGAGTTGACGATCGAGGTGACCGGCTGGTTCTCGGCGAACCACTGCACCGGACCGGGCATGCTCTCGGTCGGGACGAAGGCCGAGCTGATGAACGGCAGGAAGATGAGCGGGTACGAGAACGCGCTCGCGCCATCCACCGTCTTGGCCGACAGCCCCGCGATCACCGCGAGCCAGGTGAGCGCCAGGGTGAAGAGCATCAGCAGCCCCGCCACTCCGAGCCATGCGGCGAAGCTCGCGCCGGTGCGGAAGCCCATCAGCAGCGCCACCCCGATGACGATCGCCAGCGACACCGCGACAGACACCATCGACGTCAGCACGTGGGCCCACAGCACGCCCGATCGTGAGATCGGCAGCGACTGGAAGCGCTCGAAGATCCCGCCCTGCATGTCGAGGAACAGCCGGTATGCCGTGTAGGCGATGCCCGACGCGATCGTGATGAGCAGGATGCCCGGCAGCATGTAGTCGATGTACGACCCCTGGTCGGATCCCAGATCGATCGCCCCGCCGAACACGTAGACGAACAGCAGCATGAGCGCGATCGGCGTGACGGCGGTGGTGATGATCGTGTCGGGGCTGCGCAGGATGTGGCGCAGCGACCGGCCGGTGAGGACGGCGGTGTCGCTGAAGAAGCGGGCGCCGGAGGCGGCGCGCGGCGCCGCGACGGTTGCGGTGGTCATGACTCCTCCTTTGCGGATTCGGTGTCGACCTCGCCGGTGAGGGCGAAGAAGACGTCTTCGAGGCTCGGCTGCTTCTCGACGTACTCGACCTTCGCCGGCGGCAGCAGGCGCTTGAGCTCGTCGAGTGTGCCGTCGACGATGATCGTGCCCTTGTGGAGGATCGCGATCCGGTCGGCGAGCTGCTCGGCCTCGTCCAGGTATTGCGTGGTCAGCAGCACCGTGGTGCCGCCGCGGGCGAGCGTCGTGACGGCCTCCCACACCTCCAGGCGCGCCGCGGGGTCCAGTCCCGTGGTCGGCTCGTCGAGGAAGATGACAGCGGGCTCGCCGATGAGGCTCATCGCGATGTCGAGCCGGCGACGCATGCCGCCGGAGTAGGTGCCGGCCTTGCGGCCGCCGGCCTCGGTGAGCGAGAAGCGGGCGAGCAGGTCGTCCGCGATCGCGCCGGGGTTCTTGAGATGGCGCAGCTGCGCCACGAGCACGAGGTTCTCGCGGCCCGAGAGCACCTCGTCCACGGCGGCGAACTGCCCGGTGAGGCTGATCGTCTCGCGCACCCGCTGCGCGTCGGCCGACACGTCGTGCCCACCGACGACGGCGGTGCCGGCATCCGCCTTCAGCAGCGTCGACAGGATCCGCACGACGGTGGTCTTGCCGGCCCCGTTGGACCCGAGGAGCGCGAAGATGCTGCCTCGCGACACCTCGAAGTCGACGCCCTTCAGCACCTGGAGGTCCTTGTAGGACTTCACCAGGCCTTTCACCTGGATCGCTGCATCGGTCATCGGTGCTCACCCCGTTCTGCTTCGTCGATCGCCTTGTTGAGGCGTGCGCGCTCCTTGTCGATCCACTGCTTGCCCGAGTACGCGGCTGCGAAGTCCTCGGCGAAGCCCGCCGGGTCGTCGCCGACGATGTCTCGCACCGGTGTGCCGTCGGCTGCGGCACGCTCCCACAGGTCGGCGGAGTCTCCGAGCATGCGCATCATGGTGTCGCCGTCGACGATGCCGCCGGCGTACATGAGGTACCGGTCCAGTGCCTTCGCCGAGGCGCGGTACGGCTCGGGCAGGGCCTCGATACGCGCCTTGTACTGCTTGTACTGCTTCTTCTGGTCGAGCGAGCCGGTGACGATTTCGTACCACTTGGCGGCCATGATCAAACCTCTTCCTGAGATGTGCTGTCGGTCTGTGCGCTGTCGGTCTGTGCGCGGTGGAGCTGTTCGATGCGGTCTGCGAGGAAGCTCCATGTCCTCCAGAACTCCGAGAGCTGCTCGCGACCCTGCGCGTTCAGCGAATAGACCTTGCGCGGCGGCCCCTTCTCGGACGGGACCTTCTCGACGTCGACGAGTCCCCGCTGCTCGACCCGCACCAGGAGGGCGTAGACAGTGCCTTCGGCGATGTCGGCGAACCCCTGGTCGCGCAGCCACGCGGTGATCTCGTACCCGTAGGCGGGACGCCCGGACAGGATCGCGAGCACGATCCCTTCGAGCGTGCCCTTGAGCATCTCGGTCTCTTGCTTGCCCATCGGGGCACCCCCTCTCTTTCGCTACTCTGTCTTGCTGACTACCGGTACAAAGTAACACTGAGTACCAGTACTTAGCAACACCGAATAGCAAGTTTTTCGAATCCGCGGGTGTAATGTCCATCCGTCGCCAACGAAGACGACAGAAGAGGACCCTTCGATGACCCGATCAGGCTCACCGGTCGCACCCGACGACCAGAGCACCCTTGAGCGTCACGATCTGCAGGCAGGCGGCGTCAGCGCCGCGGGCTCGATCGTGATGGCCGTCGCCGGCAGCGCGCCGGCATATTCCATCGCCGCCACCACCGCGACCCTCGTCGGCGTCGCAGGACTGGGCGCCCCGGCCGCCCTGCTGTGGTGCGGCATCCCGATGCTCGGCATCGCGTGGGCGTTCCTGTATCTCGGACGCGCCGACGTCAACGCCGGTGCCGCCTATTCGTGGGTGGCACGGGCTCTGCATCCGGCGCTCGGCTTCTTGTCGGGCTGGGCGCTCGTCATCTCGGCGACGATCTTCATGGTCGCCGGCGCGCTGCCGGCGGGAGCCATGACGGTGTCGCTGTTCGATCCGTCTCAGGCCGGCAACGTGCCGCTCATCACGAGCGTGGGCGCCGTGTGGTTCGTCATCATGGCGGCCTGCGTCTACTTCGGCGTGAACATCACGGCCCGCGCGCAGTGGATCATGTCGACGATCGAGGTCGGCATCCTGGTGGTGTTCGCCGCGCTCGCACTCTTCCGCGCCGCCACGACGAGCCACGACGGACCGAACTTCTCGTGGGAGTGGCTGGGCTTCTCGCACCTCACCGGTCCCGGCATCTTCGTCGGTGCGGCGCTGATCGCGGCCTTCTACTACTGGGGATGGGACGTCAGCTCGAACCTCAACGAAGAGACCACCGACGGCCACAAGTCGGCGGGCGCCGCAGGGCTCATCGGCGTGGGCATCGTCTTCGTGCTGTTCGAGATCTTCACGATCGCGACGCTCATCATGCTGTCGCAGGAGCAGATCGAGGCGAACAGTGCCAACATCCTGTCGGTGCTCGGCGACGTCATCTGGCCGGGGCTCGGCGGCAAGATCCTGATCATCGCGGTGGCCCTGTCGACGATCGCGACGCTCGAGACCACACTGATCCAGGTCACCCGGTCGCTGTTCGCGATGGGCCGGGACCACACGATCCCGCGCGCGTTCGGTCGTGTGCACCCGCGGTGGAAGACGCCGACCTTCGCGACGATCGTGATCCTCGTCGTCTCGCTGCTGCTGTTCGTCGGCTCGAACTTCCTCGGCAGCGTGGGCGACATCATGGAGAACGCGATCCTGTCGATCGGCCTCCAGATCGCGTTCTACTACACGCTCGCCGGCGTCGCCGTCGTGGTGGCGTATCGGAGGGTGCTCTTCCAGTCCGTGAAGAACTTCCTGCTGATCGGGCTGTGGCCCGCCTCTGGTGCGGTGTTCATGGGCTGGGCGTTCTTCGCGTCGATCCCGAGCAACGACCCGATCGTGAACTGGCTCGGCATCGGGCTCATCGCGCTGGGCATCGTGCCGCTCGCGCTCTTCTACCGCAAGGCGAAGGTGTACTACTCGCGGCGCCCGCTCGAGGTGCCGCCCGAGCTCGACAAGAAGGCTCCGGCCGATGTCGACCTCCGCTCGCCGGAGCAGGTCGAGACGCTGCCCGACCCGAACACGACTGTGATCAAGACGGTCGACGACGACTAGGCCGCAGAGCAGAAGAAGAGTGGATGCCTCGGGCCGAGGCATCCACTCTTCTCTTCGTTCTGGGTGCCGGTGGTGGGAGTCGAACCCACACGCCCTTGCGGGCAACCGAGTTTGAGTCGGTCGCGTCTGCCATTCCGCCACACCGGCCGGCGCGGGCCTCCGCGCGTCCGCGAACGACCATACCGTAGGATTGGCAGGTGACTGAGCAGGAGCAGACCGCCGCTACGACGGCTTCCACCCCCCGTCGTGTCGTCGTGGCAGAGGATGAGTCGCTCATCCGCCTCGACATCGTCGAGATCCTTCGCGACAACGGATTCGATGTCGTCGGCGAAGCGGGGGACGGTGAGACGGCCGTGGCCCTCGCCACCGAGCTTCGTCCCGATCTCGTGATCATGGACGTCAAGATGCCGCAGCTCGACGGCATCTCGGCCGCTGAGAAGCTGAGCAAGAACCACATCGCGCCCGTCGTGCTGCTGACCGCGTTCAGCCAGAAGGAGCTCGTCGAGCGCGCGAGCGAGGCCGGCGCACTGGCCTACGTCGTGAAGCCGTTCACGCCCAACGACCTGCTGCCCGCGATCGAGATCGCGCTGGCCCGCTACGAGCAGATCATCACCCTCGAGGCCGAGGTCGCCGACATGGTCGAGCGCTTCGAGACCCGCAAGCTCGTCGACCGGGCGAAGGGGCTGCTGAACGAGAAGATGGGGCTGTCCGAGCCCGAGGCGTTCCGCTGGATCCAGAAGGCGTCGATGGACCGCCGCCTCACGATGCAGGACGTCGCCAAGGCGATCATCGAGCAGCTCGCGCCCAAGAAGGGCTGACACTCCACGACCGGGTCGACGACCGGATGAAGAGCGGATGCCGCGTGATGCGGCATCCGCTTCGTCATGCCTGCGGCAGATCCTTGATGTGGTTCGTGATGCGCACCGTCGAGCAGCGGCGGCCCTGATCGTCGGTGACGACGATCTCGTGGACGGTGAGGCTGCGGCCGAGGTGCAGCGGCGTGCACACGCCGGTCACATGGCCCGCGGTCGCCGAGCGCGTGTGCGTGGCGTTGATGTCGACGCCGACGGCGAGCCTCCCGGGTCCGGCGTGGAAGTTCGCGTGCATCGAGCCGAGCGACTCGCCGAGCACGACATAGGCGCCCCCATGGAAGAGGCCGACGGGCTGTGTGTTGCCCTCGACGGGCATGCGCGCAACGGCGCGGTCGGGCGTGAACTCGAGCCACTCGAACCCCATCTTCTCGGCCAGAGCGCCGATCCCGCGGCTCGTGGCCCACGCGAGTCCGTCGATGGTGGCGGGGGAGGGTTCGGGCATGGCACACCTTCGCTCGGGGGTGTCGTCGGCCCTGGCTAGGCTGGCAGGGTGACGGACTCCGCAAAGCCTACCCTCCTGGTCGTCGACGGCCATTCGCTGGCATACCGAGCGTTCTACGCGCTCCCGGTCGACAATTTCTCGACCAAGGACGGGCAGCACACGAACGGCATCTACGGGTTCCTCGCGATGCTGATCAACCTGCTGAAGGCCGAGAAGCCGACCCATCTGGCCATCGCCTTCGACACATCGCGGCAGTCGTTCCGCACGCGCGAGTACGAGGAGTACAAGGCGAACCGCTCCGAGACGCCGAACGAGTTCAAGGGGCAGATCCCGCTGCTGCAGGACTGTCTGGCAGCGATGAGCATCACGACCATCCAGAAAGAAGACATCGAGGCCGACGACATCCTCGCCACGCTCGCGACGCAGGGCGCCGAGCAGGGCTTCCAGGTGCTGGTGTGCTCGGGCGACCGCGACACCATCCAGCTCGTGAACGACGACATCACGCTGCTGTACCCCAACGTGCAGGGGGTTTCGCAGCTCAAGCGCTACGACCGTCAGGCCGTCATCGACCGCTACGGCGTCCCCCCCGAGCAGTACCCCGACATCGCGGCCCTCGTCGGCGAGACGAGCGACAACCTGCCCGGCGTCCCGAAGGTGGGCGAGAAGACCGCCGTCAAGTGGCTCAACCAGTTCGGGTCGCTCGACGCGCTGCTGGACGGCGCCTCGACGATCAAGGGGGTCGTGGGCGGCAACCTGGTGGCCCACACCGAAGACGTCCGCCGCAACCGCCGCCTCAACCGCCTGCTGCGCGACGTCGAGCTGCCCTACGGTCCCGCCGACCTCGAAGTGCAGCCGATGGACGCGCAGGCGGTGCGCGACATCTTCTCGCGCCTCGAGTTCAAGACACTCATCCCGCGCGTGGCCGAGCTCGCCGGCATCGAGCAGCAGATGGCAGCTGTCAACTCCGCGGCCGCCGAGCTCGCGCCGGTCGCCGCCGAGCTCGCGGCCGCCGACCTCGCCGGCTGGCTCGAGAAGGCGAGCGGCGCCGTGGGCGTGACGCTCACCGTCGAGGGCGGGCTTCCCGCGCGCATCGGCGTGGCGACGAAGGATGCCGCGGCCGAGGCGTCGTGGGCGCCGGAGGTGCAGGCATCCCTGGCCCCGTGGCTCGCCTCCGACGCGCCGAAGGTGTTCGCCGATGCCAAGCCGCAGGTCAAGGCGCTGCGCCGCGCCGGGCTGCGCCTGGGCGGCCTCGGCTTCGACGTCGTCCTCGCCGGCTGGCTGCTGCGCCCGAGCTTCCCCGACAAGACGCTGGCTGACCTGGTCGACCGCTACCTCGACGAGAAGCTGCCCGAGGCCGACCCGTCGCAGCTCGTGCCCGAGACCGAGGGCGCCACGCCCGGCCAGCTCTCGTGGTACACGCTGCGCGTCGAGCAGGCGGTGCGGGCGGAGCTGCCCGAGAGCGTCGCCGCGGTGCTCTCCGACATCGAACTGCCGACGCTGCACACGCTGGCCGACATGGAGCTCGCCGGCGTCGCCGTGTCGCACGGGATCCTGTCGACATTCTCGGGCGAGCTCGGCGCTCGCGCCGACGCGCTCGCGCAGGAGGCGTACGCGGCGATCGGGCGCGAGGTCAACCTCGGCTCGCCCAAGCAGCTGCAGGAGGTGCTGTTCGACGAGCTGCAGCTGCCGAAGACCCGCAAGACCAAGACCGGGTACTCCACCGACGCCGCCGTGCTCGCTGATCTGCAGGAGACCAACCCGCACCCCTTCCTCGACCTGCTGCTGCAGCATCGCGAGGCCACCAAGCTGCGGCAGATCATCGAGTCGCTCGACAGCTCGATCGGCAACGACAAGGCGATCGGCGACGACGGCCGCATCCACACCACGTACGTGCAGACCGGCAGCCAGACCGGCCGCCTGTCGAGCACCGACCCGAACCTGCAGAACATCCCGATCCGCACGGAGGAGAGCCGGCGCATCCGCTCGGCCTTCACCGTCGGCGAGGGTTACGAGACGCTGCTGACCGCCGACTACTCGCAGATCGAGATGCGCATCATGGCGCACCTGTCGGAGGACCCGGGTCTCATCGAGGCGTTCAACTCGGGCGAAGACACCCACCGGTTCGTCGGTTCGCGCGTGTTCGGCGTCGCGCCCGAGGACGTCACCCCGCAGATGCGCACCAAGGTCAAGGCGATGTCGTACGGCCTCGTGTACGGCCTGTCGGCGTTCGGCCTGTCGAAGCAGCTGCGCATCGAGCAGTCCGAGGCCAAGCAGCTCATGATGGAGTACTTCGCCCGGTTCGGCGCGGTGCGCGACTATCTGCGCTCCTCGGTGGAGCAGGCGCGCATCGACGGCTACACCGAGACGATCTTCGGTCGCCGCCGCCCGTTCCCCGACCTCGCGAGCCCCAACCGCGTGCTGCGCGAGAACGCCGAGCGCGCGGCGCTCAACGCGCCGATCCAGGGCAGCGCGGCCGACATCATGAAGATCGCGCTGTTCCACATCCACGACGACTTCGCGGCCGCTGAGCTGAGCTCGCGTGTGCTGCTGCAGATCCACGACGAGCTCGTGGTCGAGGTCGCCCCGGGGGAGTGGGATGCCGCCGAGCAGATCGTGCGCACGCGCATGGGCGATGCCGCGAAGCTGTCGGTGCCGCTCGATGTGCAGATCGGCCGCGGCGGGGACTGGAACGAGGCCGGGCACTGACACGGGATTCCGCGTTTGTCGGCATCGCGTCGCGTGCCTAGGCTCGGAGTCATGACAGACGAAACCCGCACGCCCACGCAGATCGACAAGATCGCTGATGCGTGGGTCGACACCCTTGCCGAGCTGGAGCCGACGCTCGCGACCTACATCGGTCGCACCGAGCACAACGGCCGGTTCGGCGACTACAGCCCGGCCGGGCAGGAGCGCCTCACCGAAGAGGGACGCAAGACTCTGGCCGCGCTGCAGGCCGCGACCCCGGTCGACTTCGTCGACGAGGTGACCAAGGACGACCTCTCGCGCGAGATCCAGCTGGGCCTGGACCTCGACGAGGCGAAGTGGCACCTGCGCGACCTGAACGTGATCGCCTCGCACGCGCAGAACATCCGCTCCGCGTTCGACCTCATGCCGACCGCCACGACCGACGACTGGTCCGTCGTCGCCACCCGCCTCGCGGCCGTCCCTGGCGCGATCGACGGCTATGTCGCCTCGCTCCGCGAAGGCATCGCGCAGGGTGTCGTCCCCGCGCGCCGCCAGGTCGTCGAGGTCGTCACGCAGATCGCCCGCTACACCGCCGACGGCGGCTTCTTCGCGACGTTCGCGGCCGAGGCGGCGCCCGAGGAGGGTCAGCTCCCGGCATCCCTCGCCCGTGACCTCGCCGACAACGCCAACGCCGCCCGCGTCGCGTACGACGAGCTCGCGTCGTTCCTGTCGGGTGAGCTCGCTCCGGCGGCCTCAGAGAAGGACGCCGTCGGCCGCGAGCTGTACGCGCTGCACTCCCGCCGCTTCCTCGGCGCGACGATCGACCTCGACGAGACCTACGAGTGGGGCGTCGAGGAGCTCGCGCGCATGGTCGCCGAGCAGGAGTCGATCGCGAACGAGATCAAGCCGGGCGCCTCGGTCGAAGAAGCCGTCGCGTTCCTCGAGCAGGACACGTCGCGCAAGCTGTACGGCACCGACGCACTGCAGAAGTGGATGCAGCAGACCAGCGACCGCGCGATCGAAGAACTGGGCAAGACCCACTTCGACATCGCCGCGCCGATCCGCGACCTGGAGTGCATGATCGCCCCCACCAAGGAAGGCGGCATCTACTACACAGGTCCGACGGACGACTTCTCGCGCCCCGGCCGCATGTGGTGGTCGGTTCCCGAGGGCGTCGAGGACTTCGACACCTGGCGCGAGCTCACCACCGTTTACCACGAGGGCGTCCCCGGCCACCACCTGCAGATCGCGCAGGCGGTGTACAACCGCGCTCAGCTGAACACGTACCGTCGTCTGCTCGGCGGCACGTCCGGCCACGCAGAAGGCTGGGCGCTGTACGCCGAGCGCCTCATGGAGCAGCTCGGCTACCTGTCCGACCCCGCCGACCGCCTCGGGATGCTCGACGGTCAGCGCATGCGCGCCGCGCGCGTGGTGCTCGACATCGGCGTGCACCTCGAGAAGCCGCGCCTGGACGGCCAGGGCACGTGGGACGCCGACTACGCGCTGGACTTCATGCTGCACAACGTCAACATGCCCGACGAGTTCGTCAAGTTCGAGGTCAACCGCTACCTCGGCTGGCCGGGTCAGGCGCCCGCGTACAAGGTCGGCCAGCGCATCTGGGAGCAGCTGCGCGACGACGTCGCCGAGCGCGAGGGCGACGCCTTCTCGATCAAGCAGTTCCACAAGCGCGCGCTCGACATCGGTGGTGTCGGCCTCGACACGCTGCGCTTCGCGCTGTCGCGCTGACCCCTTCGACAGGCTCAGGGACCGGGTTCGGTCGCTGAGCCTGTCGAAGCGCGCTGCAGCAGCGCCACGACCTCCCCGTCGCTCGTCTGGGCGAAGTCGTCGTAGTACTGTCCGACTGCCCAGAAGTCGTCCTCGCGATACGGGCACACGTAGTCGGCCACGGTGTCGCCGGGCGGCGTCCACTCGGCGGGGGCGACGGGCACCGCGAGCACGATGAGCGACGGTCGTCGTGCCTGCACCGCGCGGCAGGCCGCGACCGCGGTCGCCCCTGTCGCGACGCCGTCGTCCACGACGATCGCCGCGCGCCCGGCGAGGTCGAGCCCGCCCGCGCCGTAGGCGTTCGTCCGCCGCACGAGCTCGTGACGCTCCGCGTCCTCGACCTGCTGCACGTCGCCGGCGCTCATGCCGGCCCACCGCACGGCATCGGGCGTGACGATGCGCACGCCGTCCGCGATCGCACCGACCGCGAACTCCTCGTGCCCGGCGGCACCGAGCTTTCGCACGACCACGGCGTCCAGCGGCAGGCCGAGCTCGCTCGCGACTGCCGCACCGACCACGACGCCGCCGCGCGGGATGCCCAGCACGACGGCATCGGTCCCGCGCCAACGTGCGAGAGACCCGGCGAGCGCCCGCCCGGCCGCCCGCCGATCGGCGAACAGTGCCATGGCCTCACGCTACGCCGGTGTCCGAGGCAGCGGGGTGTACGCGGATCGCGCGGGATGCCATACATCTACGACGGACGAAGCCGTGCCGAGGGCGACGTAGGCTGGGGGCGTGGCATCCGTTCGATACGTCGCAATCGGCGACTCCTTCACCGAGGGCGTAGGCGACGAACTCCCTGACGGACACGTGCGCGGGTGGGCGGACCTCGTCGCACAGGGCTGGGCGGATGCCGCCGGCGAGCCGATCGAGTACGCCAACCTCGCCATCCGCGGCAAGCTGGTCTGGCCCATCGTCGAGCAGCAGCTGGAGCCGGCGCTCGCACTGAAGCCGACGCACCTGTCGTTCAACGGCGGCGGCAACGACATGCTGCGCCCGCGCACGAGCGTGTCAGGGGTCGTGGACGCGTTCGAGACGGTGCTGCGCCGCTGCGACGAAGAGGGCGTGCGGCTCATCGTGCTGTCGGGAGCGAACCCGTCCGGCCAGCTCCCGATGCGACGGCTCATCCAGCGACGCGGCGATCTGCTCTCGCACGCCGTCGAGGACCATCTCGCGTCACGCTCCGACGTCGTGCGCGCCTACAACTGGTTCGACACCGACCTGGCGAAGCCGCCGTTCTGGTCGGAGGACCGGCTGCACATGAACGCGCGAGGGCACCATCGCGTGGCCGCCCGCGTACTCGATGCCCTCGGGCTCGCCCCGCATCCGGAGTGGTGGTCGCTTCCGCCGCTGCCGCAGACCGGCACCCGCGGAGCGGCGTACTACCGCGAGCACGTCGGACCGTGGGTGCGCCGGCGTCTCACTGGAACGTCGTCGGGCGACGGCCGCGAGCCCAAGTTCGGCGGTGGCTGGACCGAGTTCGCCCCGTCAGTCTGACGTGGCCGGTCGCGCGTACTCCGAGCCCGATCGCGTACGCTCCAGCAGCCCCGCGTCGACGAGGTGACGACGCAGCACGGCGCTGTCGCCGGTGAAGGCGCTCAGCCGTTCGTTCGTCTGCTTCTCGGTGAGCACCTCGCCGGCGGGGAACGCACGCTCGACGACCCATCGCAGCAGTTCGTCGCGCTCGCCGCGCTGCGCAGGGTAGCGGTCGATCCGCCCGTCGGCGTCGAGGAACCGCATGGGTCCGGTCGGCTTCGCCGGCGGATTCTCCGACAGGATGCCGCGTACCGCCGCCTCATCGAACTCGAGGCCGTCCGACCCGCTCTCGTGCACCAGGCCGAGCTCCGCGAGCCGGGTGATCGCACGACGGCGTCGCGCATCGGGGAGCGGATCGGCGGTCATCGCTTCGGCGAGCACGGCACGCAGGTCGGGATTGAGCAGTGCCGCCAGGACTCCGCGCCAGCGCTCACTCATCGTCGCGCGCTCCGGTGACGCGATAGGTGAGCTCGGCGAAGGCGCCCGCCTGGCGCACCGACGTGAGTTCGAGGCGGTCGGCGCCGAGCGTGCGGGGGAGCAGCGGCTTGCCCGAGGGCAGCGTGGCCGGCGCGATCGAGATCCGCAGTTCGTCGAGCAGTCCCGCGTCGGCGAACTGGCCGGCGAGGTCGCCGCCGCCCACGACCCACACGTCGCGCCCGCCGGCCGCATCGCGGATCTGCGGCCACACGTCGCGCACGTCGCCCGAGGCGAACCGGATGTCGACGCCGGGGACGACCGGCTGCTCCCGACTCGTGAACACCCAGGTGGGGCGCTCGCCGTAGTAGGCGGGCCATTTCTCGGGGTGCGCTACCAGATCCTCGTGCTCGAGCACCCAGCGGTACGTCGACGAGCCCTGGACGAGCACACCGATGCCGGCGAGGAACGTCTGGAAGCCGGCATCCCCGCCTTCCCCGCCTGGAACGGCGAACAGCCAGTCCAGCGAGTCGTCGTCGTCGGCGAGGAAGCCGTTGAGGGTCGTGGCGGTGTAGAAGATCACGCGGGCCATGTCGTCACCGTACCGCGACACACCGACACGGAATCCGGCGAAGGTGTTGACAGGCATTCAACCGATTAGTACAGTACCAATCAGTTGAATACCGAGAAGGAATCGACGGAGGTGAGACATGACGGACACCCTGAGCCGCACGTTCGCGGCACTGGCAGACCCCACCCGACGCGCCATCCTCGCTCGGCTGAGCGAGGGCGAGGCGACTGTGGGGGAGCTGGCGGCGCCGTTCGACATGACCTTCGCGGCGGTGTCGAAGCACCTGCGCGTGCTCGAGGGGGCAGGTCTGGTCACACGCGGCCGCAACGCCCAGTACCGTCCGGCCCAGCTCGACGCACGACCACTGGCCGCGGCATCCGCCTGGATCGGCGACTACGCGAAATTCTGGGACGACAGCCTCACTGCTCTCGACCAGTACCTCAACGCCCTGCAGCAGCTCGGCACCCACCCTGACAATGACCGCACGACCGACAAGGAGAACGACAATGGCTGAGTACTTCACGGTGACCCGCACCCTCCGGGCCCCTCGCGAACTGGTGTTCGAGACGCTCGTCAAGCCCGAGCATTTCGCGGTGTGGTTCGGCACCGCCGCCGTCGAGGTGCCGCAGGACACCCTCACGATGGACGTGCGCCCTGGCGGTCAGTTCCGCGCCGTGATGCACCTGCCCGACGGCAATCGCATCGACTGGGCCGGCGAGTACAAGGTGGTCGAGCCGCCGTCGCACCTGTCCATGACCATCACCGACCAGCCGGGCGACGATGTGGGGCTTCCCGTGCTGTTCGACCTCGAAGAGACCGCCGAGGGAACGGTGCTCACGATCCGCCAGGACCGCTCCGACTTCACCGACGAGCAGGTCGCAGCCACGATCGCCGGCTACAACGAGTTCATCGACGACATCGAACGCGTGCTGGAGCGCCTGCAGGCCTGACGCACGCGGCAGACGCCGTCACAGGGCGCCCGGGCGCCGCAGCGCGCTCATCGCGAGCACGCTGCCCGCCTGGGCGCTCGCGTGCGCATCCGCACCGCCCAGGGTCGCGACCAGATAGCCGGCGGCGAAGGCGTCACCCGCGCCCGTCGAGTCGAGCACGTCGTCGACCCGATCGACCGGCACCTCGCGGGTCTGGCCAGCCACGGTCACCCGCACGGGATCGGCGCCGCGCTTGACCACGGAGACACCGGGCACGTCGAGCCCGAACTCGGCGGCCATCCGCGCTTCGTCCTCGTTGGCGAACACGACGTCGGGACGCAGCTCGGCAAGGATCGCGTGCAACGCCTCGGCACCGAGCTCGCGCAGCGTCGCGACACTCGACAGGTCGAGGCTGATGCCCGCGCCGTCGCCGGCCGCCCGCGCGGCCGCATCGCTCACCGCCGCCCGTGAGCGCGGCACCGCGAAGCCGTACAGCGGCAGGTGCACCCATGTCGCACCCTCGAGCCACGACGGATCGATGGCATCGAGCTCGGCGGCAGCGCCGCGGTCGGTGATCATCGTGCGTTCGCCGACCGCGTCGACCAGCACGACGATCGAGCCGGTGCGGCCGCTGCGCTGCACGCGCACGTCGACGCCGGCGCCCTCCAGTTCGCCGACGAGCGCCCGGCCGAGTGTGTCGTCCCCGACGCGTCCGATGAAGCGGACGGGATGCCGCGGCCCGGCCGCCGCCGCCACGTTGGCGGCGCTCCCGCCGCGGGTGAGCCGCACCTCGGCGGCGTTGTCGGTGCCGCGCTCCAGCGACGCACCGCCGAGCACGATGAGGTCGGCGACCAGATCCCCGATGACGACGAGCATCAGGCGTCGCCGGCGAGCGCGAGGGCGATGCGCGCGCCGAGGTCGACGTTGCCGCGGTACACCTCGACATTCACGTCCAGGCTGCGGCCTCCGGTCTCGCGCTGGAAGAAGTCCAGCAGGAACGGCGTGGTGTCGTGCCCCGACACCTCCTGGGCCTCGGCGGCGGCGAGGGCGCGCCCGAGGACCCGGTCGTGCTCGGCGGGATCGAGCTCCCGTTCGGCCGGCAGCGGATTGGCGACGAGGAGCGTCGACGCGATGCCGAGGCCGTCGCGCGTGCGGGCGATCGCGGCGATCTCGGCGGGGGAGTCGACCGCGTACTCGATGTCGTGCCCCGAGTCGGCGACGTAGAACCCGGGATAGTCGGTGGTGCGATACCCGACGACGGCGAGCCCCAGGGTCTCGAGGCGCTCCAGCGTGAGCGGGATGTCGAGGATCGACTTCACCCCGGCGCTCACGACGACCAGGGGGAGCCCGGCGAGGGCGGGAAGGTCGGCGGACTCGTCGAAGCTCGTGGCGGCACCCCGGTGGACGCCGCCGAGCCCTCCCGTGGCGAACACGCGCACACCGGCGCGCGCCGCGAGGTATGCGGTCGCCGCGACGGTGGTGCCCGCACTGAGCCCTTTGACGGCGGCGACGGGCACATCGCGCACGCTCGCCTTGACCACGCCGTCGGCGGTGCCGAGCCGCTCGATCTCGTCGGGTGTCAGGCCGACCGTGGGACGCCCGTCGATGAGGCCGATGGTCGCGGGCACGACACCGAGCGCACGCACGCGAGCCTCGGCCTCGAGCGCCACGTCCAGGTTCCGCGGCCGCGGCAGCCCGTGCGTGAAGATCGTGGACTCCAGCGCCAGCACGGGTTCGCCTGCCGCGACGGCCGCCTGCACCTCGGAAGCGATGACCAGGGGACCTGTCACGGGATTTCCTTCCGACGCGGGCGACGCGGCGGGTCCATGCCCAGCCGGATGCGGGTGCGCTTGCGTTCGATCACGATGAAGACCGCCCCGAGCGCCCACAGCGGCAGCTGCGTCAGGAACGCGAGCCGGAAGGCGTCCAGCGTGTAGGTCTCCGGCGTACCGGCGCCCTGCAGGTCGAGCGCGAGACCGATGAGCAGGATGGCGACGAGCGCGGCGAGGAAGCCTCCCGCATTCGTCACGCCGGTCGCGGTGCTCAGCCGGTGCGAGGGATTGTGGGTGCGCGCGTGGTCGAACGCGATCATCGATGCCGGGCCGCCGGTCGCGAGAGCGACCGCGAGAGCGAGCAGCAGCCACAGCGGAGCCGGTCCGGGGTACGCGATCACGGCGACCCACGCGGCCGCCTGCACGGCGATCGTGGGCAGCACGAGCGCGCGGGAGCGCAGGTGGGGGATCCGCTGCGACAGGCCGCCCATCACCGGGCCGAGCACCATGCCGACCACGACGTAGAGCGACATGATCGAGGCCGCCTGGGCGGTCGTGAGCCCTTCACCGGCGGTGAGGAACGGCATGCCCCACAGCAGCACGAACGCGGTTCCGGCGAACGGGGTGGTGAAGTGCGACCAGAACGCCAGCCGCGTGCCGGGGTGCGCCCACGCCGCCCGGATGCCCGCGCCGGTGTCGACGGCCGACGTCACGACCCGGATCGCCCCCGTGTCGGTGTCGACGGACACGTCCTCGGTGCGGTCGGGCGGATGGTTGCGGATCAGCAGGAACACGAGCACCGCGAACAGCAGGCCGAGCCCGGCGATGCTGCCGAACGTGATGCTCCATGTCGTCGCGTGCAGCAGCGCCGCAAGCGGGATGAGGGCGACGAGCTGACCGGTCTGGCCGACGATGCCGGTCAGCTGCACCATGATCGGCCCGCGCTGGGCGGGGAACCACGTCGCGATGAGCCGCAGCACGCCCGGGAAGATCGCCGCATCGCCGGCGCCCAGCAGCATCCGCGCGAGGATCGCCACCCCTACACTGGGCGAGACCGCCATCGTCAGCTGGCCGACCGCCATGAGGAGCATCCCGACCGTCATGATCGGTCGTGCGCCGTAGCGATCCAGCAGCACGCCGATGGGGATCTGCATGCCGCCGTAGACGGCGAGCTGCACCACCGCGAACATCGACAGCGTCGCCGCATCGGCGTCGAACCGGGCCGCGGCGTCGACGCCCACCGCGCTGAGGGAGGAGCGGTTGGTGATCGCCAGCACATACGCCGCGACACCCACGGTCCAGATCACCCAGGCGCGCACCCCCGGCCCCGTCATGGCGGGGCGGGACAGGCTGGGCACCTTTCCAGCGTAGTCACCGGAGCGGGCCTGGCCGCCGGCATCCGCTTTGTCAACCCCCTCGCCGGAACCCCGGTGACCACGCGAGCGTTCTAGACAGGACGAACCCGTCCCCGAAAGAGGGGAGTGCCACCCGCACCCCCGGAAAGGAGCTCCGCATGAGCATCGGTGCAGGCATTCTGCTGTTCGCGATCGGAGCCATCGTCGCGTTCGCTCTCAACGTTCAGGTCGACTGGGTCAACCTCGACATGCTCGGCTACATCCTGATGGGCGCGGGAGTCGTGATCTTCCTCGTCGGCATCGTGCTGATGATGCGCCGCCGCCGGTCGGACGTCGTGACCCGCACGGCTGTCGATCCCGCCGCGGAGGAGCAGGTGACGCGGCGCACGACGCGCACGCCCGACGACGCCGCCGGTCTCTGACCCCAGCCGTGGAGCGGGCGCGCGGGGCGCCCGCTCCACTCACGCCGGGCGCCGCACTGCGCTGCTCAGTCGCTCGCCGGCGTGCGGATGGCCTCGACGCCCGACAGCTCGACGGGTGCACCGAGCAGCGCTTCGTGAGCCGCGCGCTGCGACCCCCACCGCTCGCGAGACATCACATATCGGTTGTGGAGCGCAGCGACGCCTTCGCGAGCGACCAGGAACGCCCCGTCGGACTCGTAGCCGAGGCGTCGTGACACCCCGTTGGAGGGTGCGTTGTCGGCGAACGCCCCCGACCTCGCCTCGTGTGCGCCGAACCCCGCGAACGCGAGCTGCAGCAGGAGAGCCCGCATGCGGGTGCCTATGCCCTGCCCCTGATGCTCCAGACCGAGCCACGACCCGCTCTGCACGGCGCGCAGGACCGTCCAGTCTTTGGCGGTGATGCTCTGGACGCCCACCGGCACCCCGCGGTGCAGCACCGCGAACTCCAGCCGGAAGGCGTGCGGCGACACGTGCCCGCGGCTCTCCCACTGATACATCAGCACGCTGCGGGCCACCTCGTCCGCCGTCCCGCGCGTCCAGGGGTGGTCGAACGGCATGAAGTCGGGCCGATGGATGCCGCGCCCGGCCAGTTCCGCCAGCTCGATGAGCAGCTCGTCGTCGATCCAGCGCAGTTCCAGATCGCCCGCGCGCGCCCGGACGGCGGAGGCGGGCCACAGGCGGGTGAGGGCGTCAGGGTGCGGCATCCCGGAATTCTGCCAGAAGAGTAGAGTGGGCGCGCGCCCGCTTGTAGTGGGCGTCCGCCCACTACAAGGATCCGATGCAATGCCGACCGGCCGTGCCCTCGAAGACCCCCGCAACGTGCTGCTGGACGCGGGGCGCCGGCTGCTGGCCACCGACGGCCCGAACGCCGTCACCAGCCGGTCGGTGACGATCGCCTCGGGCGTGGCCAAGGGGGTGCTGCACCGGCACTTCGAGGACTTCGACGCGTACCTCGCCACGCTCGTGATCGAGGACGCGGCACGCATCCAGGCGATCGAGCCGCGCGTCGCCGTGTCGGCGCCGGCCGCCGTGGCCGATGTCATCGAACAGGTCTTCACGCCGACGACGCTCGCGCTGATCGCTCTGGTCATCAGCCGTGACGACGTGCGGCGACAGGCGCGGTCCGATGGCGCGTACGGCATCCCGCTGCTGATGGACGCGACCACCGTCGTGGTCGACGTGCTCGCGGCCGGCCGCGAGGTGGGGTGGATCCGGAAGGATGCCGACATCCCGGCGCTCGCGCTCGCCCTCATCGGCAGCGCGCATCTGCTGTACGCCGGTGAGCTCGGCGAGTTCCCGGACCACTCCGCCGTGTACGAGGTGGCCGAGTCGATCCTGGTCGGATCGCTCTGACCACCTCTGCCAGACTGCTGGACGTGAGCGCCGTCGCCGTCCTGCAGAGAATCGTCGCCGACATCGATGCCGAGGGGCTGGGCGCGTACGGCGTCCACGTCCGCGTCGGCGACGAGGAGGCGCAGCACCGGTGGCGCAGCGACGACCGCGTCAACGTCTACTCGGCGTCGAAGGGCGTCTGCGCGCTGGCGGTCGGGATGGCCGTGGACGACGGCATCCTCTCGCTCGACACGACAGTCGGCGAGATGCTGCCGTCCTTCGAACTCGGCGAGGGCGTCGACCGCGTGACGATGCGGCATCTGCTGACGATGACGAGCGGCATCGACTTCGAATGGTTCGGCGACCAGCCGGCGCCGTGGCCCGATCTCGCACAGGAGATGCTGCGTCGCCCCTCGGCCGGCGCGGGCGAGACGTTCCAGTACAGCGACGCCAGCACGTACACCGCGATGCGGATGCTGGGCGCCCGCGTCGGCGATGTGCGCGACTGGCTGCTGCCTCGGCTGTTCGATCCGCTCGGCATCCACAACCCGCAGTGGCACCGCTGCCCGCAGGGGTGGATCGTCGGCGGCACCGGCCTCGAACTGCGCACGGAAGAGCTCGCTCGCATCGGCCGCCTGCTGCGCGACCGCGGCCGGTGGGGAACCGACCGGCTCGTCAGCGCGGACTGGGTCGATCGCCTGCACGCGGACTGGGTCACGACGCCCTACGGCGGTTCTTCGTCGCGCTACGGCCTGGCCGTGTGGCAGGGACCCGGGGCATGCTGGCGCCTGGACGGCAAGTACGGCCAGTACGTCGTCATCGACGACGCCGGCACGTCGGTCGTGACGATCACCGCCCACGAAGAGACCCGCGACCACCTGCTCGCACAGTTCGCGGCGGACGCCATCACCGCGTGAGCAGCGGACGGATGCCGGGCGCCAGCCCGCCTGATCACCGTTCGACGTACGCCGCGATGCCGTCGAGGATGCGGTCGAGCCCGAACTCGAAACCGTCGAGCGGGGGCTCGTCGGCGAGGAACATCGGCTCCTGCATCACGTCGGCGACAGCGTCGAGCCGCCGCGCACGCAGCTGCACATCGAGGAACTCGCGCACCGCGCCCATCGCGCGCTGCTGATCCGGGTTGGCGCGGCGCAGTTCCGCCGGCGTCGGGGCATCGCGTCGCAGATCCGCGCCGTATCGCGCGTGGCTGTCGAGCAGATAGGCGCAGTTGAGCATCTGCTGCGCGCCCATGCCGGTCGGCGCCAGCGCGCCGATCAACTCGTCCAGCCAGGCCGCGTTGTGCGGGGTGAGCGGGACGGTTCGCGGCACGTCGAGCAGCCAGGGCCGGGCGCTGAACTGCTCGAACAGCCGCCGCGCCCACATCGCCGACGCCGCGCGCCAGTCCTGCGGCAGTGCGGGCGGGTCGCCCCATGCGCGGTCGGCGACCAGGACGAGCAGTTCGTCCTTCGAGCTCACGTAACGGTAGAGCGCGTTCGTGCTCACCCCGATCCGGGCGGCGACACGGGGGAGGGATGCCGCGGCGATGCCCTCCTCGTCAGCCAACGCGGTCGCAGCCTCGACCACCTCGTCGACGCTGTGCGCGGGCTTGGGGCCACGACGCCCCTCGGCCTCCACGACGCCCCACGCGGCCGCGAGGCCCGGAGGCAGAGCGTCGAGGTCCACCTCGGCTGCGAGCGGGCGATCTGGTGCGGCAGGCGTCATGCGCGGCATCCTCTCGACGACTTCGAGATAAATAGTAGACGGCTTACACAGTTAAGGCTACTGTGCATGCCATGAACACTTCATTGCTTACACAATTACCGCTTCCGAAGGCCGCCCAGCGTTGGATCGGGGGAGCCGCGATCGCCGGCGGGATCTTCGCCATCGCCGAGCTTCCGCTGTACTTCGTGGTGCCGGCCTGCAACACGTGCACCGTCGACACCGGTTCGCTCATGCCGGACGGGCTGATCCTGACGCGCACGCTGTTCAACTTCCTGGCGCTGACCGCGTTCCTGATCTTCATGAGCGGGGTGCGGTTCCTGATCGGCCGCAGCGATGCGCGATTCGAGTGGTACGGAACTGTGGCGGGCACCGCCGGTGTCGCCTGGACGATCGTCGACATGGTCGCGAAAGGGCTCGAAGGAAGCAGCGCGATCCAGACGGCCGAGCTGATCGATCCGACCCGGACGGTACCGACCTACCTGCTGTACGGCTCGATCTCGCACCTCCTGCTCGCGGTGTTCGGCGTGGCGTTCGGGTACGCGGTGCTTCGCACGCGAGCCCTCGCGCCGTGGGTCGGATGGTCGGCGTTCGCTGTCGCCCTTGTGCACGTGGCAGGCGTGCCGTCGATGTTCTTCGGCTACAACTCCTCGGAGTTCTACGCCTCGAACGGCTGGGGCGCCGTCGCGATGTTCAACGGGATCGCCGCCCTGTGGCTCGCCGTCGTCGGGATCGCCGTCCTGCGGAGCAAGGCGCCCGCGAACGCGTGACCGCCCATCGCGCTCCGCGGTCTCGGCAGCCACGCCAGACCGCGGAGCGCGATCACCCGACGGGGACGATATCGAGGTGGTGCGACGACCAGTCGCCGGCATGACAGGATGCGCTCACACCGGGGTCCGAGAATGCCCGTGCCGTGCCGCGGCATAGCGATCGGCCAGTCCGTCGAAGTGCATCGGGTCGACCATGCGTCCTCCTATGGCATCGTGTCAGCGTCGCGTCAGAGCGTGGCGGCCACCCATCGCGCTTCGTCGGCGATGAGGTCGATGCCGCGCCCGACCGGTCGATACCCGAGCTCTGCGGATGCCGTGGTGTCCAGCACGATGGGGTTCGGCGCCGCCCAGGGATGTGCCCCGCGTTCGTCATCGCCTGGGAGCAGCTCGATCCGGCCACCCCAGTCGAGTGCGTCAGCGATCGCCCGCACGATCTCCACCGCAGACGGCGCATCCGGATCTGCGCTGTTCACCACGCGCGCTGCCGGCGACCCCGCCACGGTTTCGATGAGCGCCGCGGTGTTGTCTGCGGCGGTGAGGTGGTCGATGGATGCCCCGCGCCGGGCGAGCGGGATCACCTCGTCGCCGCGCAGCATCCGTTCCACGATCACTCGCGTGCGCGCGTTGCGCGCCCAGCGACCGTGCACCTTCGACGGTCGGATCACGGTGATCGGCAGCCCGCTGTCGAGCAGCACCTGTTCCACCGCGACTTTGGATGGCGCGTAGCCTTCGCGCGTGTACGGATCCACTTCGTCACCGGCAGGCGGCAGCGTCGGATTCGACTCGGCGAGCGGGACGGGGAATCGCGGCGGCTCCTCGCCGTTGATGTGGCGCCCCTCGGCGTCGACGTACACCGCACGGGAGGAGATCACGACAGGGGAGTCCACCGCACCCAGCACCGGGAGAAGTGCTCGCGCCTGCGAAGCACGATAGGCGAGCAGATCCACGAGCAGTTCGGCGCCGGTCCCGACGAGCTGTCCGATCGTCCGCGTGTCATCACGTTCGATCTCGTGGAACCGCACGCCGGCGTCGTGAAGCGCCCTCGGCATGAGCTCGGGGGAGCGACCCGTCACATCGACCGACCATCCGGCGGTCGCCAGCCTCAATGCCGTCGCCCCGCCGATCGCACCCGTCCCGCCGAGAATCACCGCACGCATCCGTCCACCCTGGCATAGGCTCCTCTGCAGCCGCGATCGAGGGAGTGCCGATGGATGCCACACGCCGGTTCGCGGCCGGCGCTGTTCTGCTCGTCGCGGCCGTGGCATGTGCGGGGTGCTCAACGTCGGTCGCGCCGCCTCCGGATGCCGTCGGGGACGACTACCCGGGCACCTGCATGCCGCCCGAGCTCTCATGGCCGTCCGACTTCCTGGAATCGCTGCCGGGCGAATCGGCCGCAGTGGGCGGGAGCATCGTCGGGCTGCGACTCGAGTACGTCGACTCCGAATGGGTGTGGCGGATCCGGAGCGCCGACACGAGGCAGGACGCATTCGGCGAGCGCGTGGAGGATCCGAGCTTCGGCAAGGAGTCGCTCGTCGACGTCCGGACTCTGGAGCCCGTGAGCACGCACGAGACCGAGCTCACCGAAGCGGAGCAGCAGCTCACCGGCAGCGGCGCCTACGACGCGGCACAGGCGTCGGGCGAGCAGTGGCCGAGCCCGCTGATCATCGAGATGGCGCGGACGATGGACGACGGGACGCCGAAGTGGCGGATCACGACCTGCGACACCGCGACCAATGAGCAGTCCGTGATGACGCTCGACTGAAGAGCGTGCGGATCCCGTCCCGCACGGTCATGACCGGCGCGTTTCGCGCTGCGCAGGTCCCTCCGGCAGAGAGATCTCCGCCCAGGCCGTCGCCCGTGTGGCGTTCAGCTCGGCGATCGCCACGTACCGCAGCTGTTGCCGGGAGCCCGGGGGAGTGTGCACACCGGCCACGTGCGTCATGTGAGGGCGGTAGCCGCTTCGCCAGAATGCCGGCTGCTCCGCCACGAAGCCGGACATGTCTTCGAGCGCGTCGGCGAGGCGCCGGTGCAGCGCCACGATGCGGTCGGACTCCACCAGCTGAACCGGGATGTCCTGATCCGGACCGAACAGAGCTTCTCCGCCGAACCGGATCGTCAACGGTGGGCAGTCGGTGCAGATGCGGCGCACGACGTCCTCCAGCAACTCGCGCGACCCGTCGACGACGAAGTTCGACGCGAGCGTCACGTGGGCCGGCCACTCCCGCCGGCGGAGGACCGCTCCGACGCCGAGCGAATGCGGGAGCGCAACCACCACAGACTGCAGGGGGGTGTCTTCACTGCGCACGGCATGAGTCTTGCAGACCCGTGTTCACTGCAGCTGCCTACCGGGTGGAGCGACTAGCCGTCGAACGCGACGCAACGAGTGCAGGTCGCTCTATCGTCGCTGAGTGGAGGCAGGGTATGGCGACGATCGAAGATGTCCGCGCGCTGGGGTCGACTCTGGAGCGTTCATACGAGGTGATCGTCCGCGGCCGGCTGAAGTTCCGCGTCGCGCAACTCGTCTATGTCGCGTTCTCACGGGACGAGCGGACCATGGAGTTCGCGTTCCCGAAAGAGATGCGGGACGGGCTCATCGGCGGCCAGCCCGAGAAGTTCCGCCTGCCGGCGCCGTCGGACCTGCGATTCAACTGGGTGAGTTCCGATCTCGAGGCGCTCGATGCGGGTGAAGCGCGCGAGTTCGTCGTGGACGCGTGGCGCATGGTGGTCCCGCAGAAGGTGTCGCGGGCTTACGACCTGGCCCATCCGAACGGCCCTGGATGAGCTCGCGACCGCATGGGTCCGCGCCGTCTTCGCTCTCCGGCGTCAATGGCGCGGCCGATCGCCGCCCCACACACGACGCAGAGTCTCTGCGGAGCGGCTCTGGGCATCCGGCGTCAGCAAGATCGGCGCGGAGCGCACGGAGAGCGGTCCTAGGCTGTCGGGCATGCCCGCCTCTGCCTACCTGACGTCGCTTCGAGAGCGCGTCGGCCACGATCTGCTGCTCCTTCCTGCGGTGTCTGCGGTGATCCGCGACGCCCAGGGCAGGATCCTGCTCGCCAGATCGCAGGGCGATGAGCAGTGGGCGCTCGTCGGCGGGGGTCTGGAGCCGGGTGAGGAGCCGATCGCCGCGATCGCGCGTGAGATCCGTGAGGAACTCGGTGTCGAGGCGACCGTCGGCCGGATCATCGGCGTCTACGGCGGGGAGCGGATGTTCATCACATACCCGAACGGCGACCGTTGCGCCTATGTGACCGCAGCGTACGAGTGCCGGCTCGATTCCGACTCGCTGACGCTCGAAAAGGATGAACTGGCCGCCGTGGCCTGGTTCGCGCCCGAAGCCGTCTCAGAACTGAACGTTCAGCCTTATGTGGCACCGATCCTGACGGACGCCGACGTGCTCGGCTGAACGTTCAGGGGAGCCGCGGCCTCGGCAGCAGAATCAGGTGACTGTGAATGAGTTGACATAATGTGCATTATCGGCGCACCTCCAATGGATGCCACCAGCCTCTCTCAGACCCGCTTCCGCCTCGATCGCCCCAGAAGGGGCTGCCGCCGGCATCCACAGCCACGCCGTCCACCGAAGACGACGACGAACTGCACGCGCACGACGCAGAATCTGCCGTCACGCAAGCCGCTGCAAGACACGACGCAACCCCACGCAAATCCGCGACACTTCTGGTCACAGCGAATGAGCCCCTTCTGAGGCCGCTGCTGCGCACTGGATACCGTCCCACGCCGACGCGTGAGCGACCGCTAGACCACCCACGCCCCATCGCGCATCAGCACGCGACCGGACAACTCGTTCGACTCGCGCCACGCCTGGATGCGCGTCGGCCGCAGCACGAGGTACACGTAGCCGTCGAGGCCGCGCGGATCCCAGTCGGCCTGCGCCGCGTACGCCGCACCGAGCGCAGCATCCTCATCGACGCCGACGGACCGCTCCAGCACGACGTCCAGCAGCGCGACGTCACGCGTCGGCCCCAGGCCGAGTCGCGCCGCACCCGACACCGCGAGATTGCGCGTCGTGATGGATGCGGCATCCAACGCGATCACGACTCGGTCCTCGATCCACGTCAGCGACAGCGGCACGAGATGCGGCGCTCCCGCCGCCGATGCCGTCGCCACCCACGCGTCGGCGGCGGGCGCCGTCAGCGCCAGGATGAGATCCGCCTTGCGGGCCGCACGATCGCGTGGTTCCGGCATCCCACTCCCCTATCTGTTCAGCGAGTCAGTCTGTCAGACGGCGCCACACGATTCTCGCGCAGAGAACGATTTCTCTAGGCTCGACTCATGCTGGAATCGCTCACCGGGTTCGTCGTGGTGGGTGTCGCCATCCTCGTGGGGTGGATCCTCGGCCGTATCGACCTGCTCGGAGAGCACGCCCGCCCCGTGCTGGCGCGCCTCACGTTCTTCGTACTGTCGCCGTTCCTGCTGTTCACGGTGCTGTCGCAGGCGGACGTGCACACGCTGTTCTCGTCGCTGCTGCCGGTGTCCGCGATCGCGGCGGTCGCGGTCATCCTCGTCTATGCACTGATCGCGAGGTTCGCGTTCCGGCGCTCCGTCGGCGAGACCGTCATCGGCGCGCTGAGCGCCGGACAGGTCAACTCGAACAACATCGGCATCCCGCTGTCGCTGTATCTGCTGGGCAGCGCGGCGTACCCCGCGCCGGTGATCCTCATGCAACTGCTCCTGTTCACGCCGATCACGATGGCGATCCTGGATGCCGTCACCACCGCCCGCACGTCGCTCTGGCGCTCCGTGGCCCGGGTGGCGACGAACCCGATCGTGCTCGGATCGGTGCTCGGGACACTGGTCTCGGTCCTCGGGATCGAGCTGCCGCCGGTCGTGTTGCAGCCGGCGTTGCTCATCGCGAACGCGTGCGTGCCGGTGCTGCTGATCGCCTACGGCATCTCGCTGCACGGTCAGCGCGTGCTCGGCGCATCCGGACACCGGCGCGACATCGTGCTGGCGACGGTCCTGAAGCTCGTGGCGATGCCGCTCATCGCGTGGGCGGTCGCGGAGTTCGTGTTCGGCCTAAGCGCGCACGATGTCCTCGTGGTCACCGTGCTCGCGGCGCTCCCCACGGCGCAGAACGTCTTCAACTACTCGCAGCGCTACGACATCGGCGAGACGATCTCGCGCGACACCGTCTTCCTCACCACGATCGGCTGCGTCCCGGTGCTGATCCTCGTGACGCTGCTGCTGGGCTGACCCGCGCTGCCGGTCACTCCCGCACGATCTCGTGCAGCATCCCCAGGATCAGGCGTGTGCCGCCCTCGTCGCGCAGCACCGTGAACAGTGTGTGCGTGCACGAACGGCAGCGGACGATCGCCGCGGCCTCGTCGAGCTCGACTGTCGTCTCGGCGAACGGCGCCGCCGACCCGCACCCGCCGCATACGCCGACGACCGACGTGATGTCGGCCTCGAACACGTCCCACAGCATTCCCGCCACGGCATTGCCGTCGACCGTGCTGGCCGCGATCTCACCGCGCATCATGCACCTCCGAACCGTTCGGTCTTGATACGCGCCGCGGGATGCCCGAGCCCGACCAGCGCATCGGCCACATGCTCGACGAACCCCGTCGGTCCGCACACGTAGATGATCGGCCCCTGCTCCGGCGGCCACACCGCTTCGCGGAGCGCCTCCTCGTCCAGCCGCCCGACCGACCCCTCCCAGCCGTCCGGTGCAGCACGGGTGTACCGCCAGGTGACCGCCGCTCCCCCGTCGCCGGCCTCCCGTTCCAGCTCATCGCGATATATCGCGTCTGCCTGGGTGCGTACGGAGTAGAGCAGACGAGTGGATGCCGCGGCCCCGGCATCCCTCGCGGCCCTCCTGATCGCGACCAGCGGGACGATCCCCGAGCCTCCCGCGATGAGCTGCACCGGCACCGCTCCCCCGGCCCGCCACACGAAGTAGCCACCGAGAGGGCCCTTGACCTCCAGCTCATCGCCGGGAAGCACATCGCGCACCAGGTAGGGCGACACCTCGCCCTCGGGGATCTCGTCGACCGCGAGCTCGATCGTCGCGGACGCGCCGTACGAACCCAGCGAATACGAGCGCACCGCCTGATACCCGTCTTCGGCGGTCAGACGGATGTCCACGTGCTGACCGGCCTCGTTCCCCGGCCACCCCGGCACCTCGACGCGCAGGACGCGGGCCGACGGGGTGACGTCCGCGACCTCCACGACCCGCGCAGCGCGCCAGCCGCCGACCGTCACCAATACCGCTCCTCGGTCCAGGGGTCGCCGTGCATGTTGTAGCCGTTCTGCTCCCAGAACCCCGGCTCGTCCTCGTCCATCAGCGTGAGGCCGCGCACCCACTTGGCGCTCTTCCAGAAGTACAGGTGCGGCACCAGCAGTCGCGCCGGCCCGCCGTGCTCGGGGTCCAGCGGTTCACCGTCGAACTCGAACGCCACCCACGCCTGACCGTCCCGCAGCTCGTCGAGCGGCACGTTGGTGGTGTAGCCGCCGTAGGAGTGCGCCATGGCATAGGACGCCTCGGTGTCGACGCTCTCCAGCAGCGTGTCGAGCGAGACGCCCCGCCACGAGGTGCCGAGCTTGGACCACCGCGTGACGCAGTGGATGTCGGTCTGGACGTCCTCGATCGGCAGCGCGAGGAACTCGTCCCACGTCCACGACACCTCCGTGCCGGACTCGGAGCGGATGCCGAAGCGCCAGGCTGCGGTGTCGATGCGGGGTGTCGGACCGGCCGACAGGACCGGGAAGTCCTCCGTGAGGTACTGCCCCGGCGGCAGATGCGGGTCGCTGTCTCGGCGCCGTGCGCCGAATCCGCGGGAGATGACAGGCATAACGCTGTTCTACACCGTCCGGCCCGTCGTCATCACGAAGTTCGATGCACGGTCTAAGCTTGGGCCGCATTCCATTCAGGGAACTCTCAGAAAGGCACCCCTCATGTCCACCGCATCCGAGGCCGACAAGTCGGCCGTCAACGGAATCCGCACCGCGCTCGGCATCGGCGGCGTCCTCGCACTCATCGTCGGCATCCTGATCCTGGTCTGGCCGGGCAAGACCGCCGCGGTCGTCACCGCCATCATCGCGATCTACGCCATCGCCGCGGGTCTCGTCTACGCCGGGCTCGGCATCTTCTCCAAGACCAAGGGCGGATGGGCGCGCGTCGGCCACATCGTCCTGGGAATCCTGTTCATCATCGCCGGTGTCGTGGCGCTGTTCAACCTCGCCGCGTCGACCGCGTGGCTCGCGCTGTTCATCGGCATCCTCGTCGGCATCATGTGGATCGTCGAGGGCATCGTCGCGCTGTCGACGCTCGGTGACGCGTCGTCGAAGGGCTGGTCGATCTTCTTCGCCATCCTGAGCATCATCGCGGGCATCATCGTGCTGTTCTCGCCGGTCTGGGGCACGATCGTGCTCTGGTGGATCCTGGGCATCTCGCTCATCGTCCTCGGCATCATCAACATCGTTCGCGCCTTCACCTTCAAGGGCGACCTCTGATCCGGGCCTGAACGACGAGGGCCCCGGGAGCGCTGCTCCCGGGGCCCTCTCGTATCCGGCGTCAGCCGACGGGCAGGTGGCGCGCCCACCAGTCGAGCACGGCGTCGAAGCGCTCGACGCGGTGACGCGGCTGGCCCGAGCGGGTGAGCTCGTGGTTCTCGCCCGGGAACACGAGCATCTCGGCCTCGGTGCCCTGGCGCTTGAGCGCCGAGTAGTAGCGGGTCGCCTGCTCCAGCGGGCAGCGATAGTCGAGCTCGGAGTGCATCACGAGCGTCGGCGTCGTCACCTGGCCGACGACGGCCATCGGGCTCTGACGGGCGATGTCGTCCGCCGAGATCCCGACGTACTCGTCGCCGAAGAACGACCCGATGTCGCTCGTGCCCTGGAACGACACCGGCTCGAGGAAGCCACGCTCGACGATCGCACCGGCGAAGCGGTGATCGTGCGCGATCACCCATGCCGTCAGGTAGCCGCCGTACGAGCCGCCCTGCACGCCGACGCGCGCACCGTCCAGACGCGCGTCCGATGCGATCGCGCCCTCGAAGAAGTCGATGACGTCGGCGAAGTCGACGGTGCCCATCTGCTGGCGGATGCTGCGGCCGTGCGCCGGACCGTAGCCCGCCGATCCGCGCGGGTTCGAGTACACGACCGCGTACCCGGCGTCGACGAGGACCTGCGTCTCATCGAACAGGTGCACACCGTACGTCGCGAACGGTCCACCGTGGATCTGCAGGATCACCGGGAACGGGCCCTCGCCCTCGGGCGTCGCGACCCAGCCGTGCACGGGGTAGCCGTCGCGGCCGGTCACGGTGAGCTCGCGCGGGAGCGAGATCCCGGATGCCGCAGCCGCGGCTCCGAAGCCGGTGAGGGTGTGCGCGACGCCGCCGTCGACGAGCACGAGCTCGCCGAACGAGTCGGGACGCGCCACCGCCGCGACGACGCGGTCGCCGGCGGCGGCGTGGCCGCCGACCTCCAGGTCGCCGCCGAGCACCTCCGACACGGCGCCGTCGCGCGTGACGCGCAGCAGGCGCACGCGGCCGCGCGTGCCGTCGTGGACGAGGAAACCGTCACCGTCGGCGCTCAGGTGTCCCTCGCCGAGGTAGAGCTCGTCGGCATCCGTCAGACGGCGCGGACCGGAGGCTTCGAGCACCCACAGCCCGACGGCCGGTGCGATGAAGTCGCGGCCGTCGCCGACCTCGTGACCGAGCACCGCGACGGTGTCGTCGTCGGCGACGGCGATGTCGAACACCGACAGGCCCGCGCCGACGCCCAGCACCTCGCGATCACCCGAGCCGTCGACGGCGATCGCGACCAGGCGGGTGCGCAGGTCGCGCACGGAGGACTCGATCTCGTCGGTCGAGGTGAGCACCTCACTGCCGTCGGCCGAGAACACCAGCCCGGCGTGCGAGGTCGTGCCCTCGGTCAGCTGTCGGGCCTCTGCGGCCACGACTGTCTTCTTGGGCGCCGGAGCGTCGTCGTCGCGGACCGCCGCGGCGGGCTCGTAGAACGGCTCGCCGTCGGCCTCGGGAGCCTCGACCACGAAGACGTGCGCAGGGCGGTCGCCGATGTAGCCCAGCCCGTTGGCGTGCCAGCGGATGCCGGTGATGTGCCGCGGCGACTCGGCGGAGGCATCCAGTCCCTCGACACTGCCGTAGCGACCCTTCTCGGGCACGCGGGCGAGGAACGCGATCGAGCTGCCGTCCGGCGACCACGCGTAGTCCTCGACGCCGAGGACCGCCTCGGTCGCCTGGACCGGCTCGCCGCCGGACGCGGGGATCACGTGCACCTGCGGCTTGCCCTTCGCGTCACCGCGGACGAAGGCGAGCATGGTGCCGTCCGGCGACAGCCGAGGCGCGCCGTCGGCGGTGCCGCGCGTGAGGCGCCGCGGCGCGCCGTCGGGCAGCTCGACGCGCCAGACCTGGCCGACCCCGCGGTTGGCCGCGATGTCGGGACGAGAGGTGGCGAAGACGGCGAACGTGCCGTCCGGCGCGATGTCGGGGCGCGAGAGCGCGATCAGGGTCTCGATGTCAGCGGCGCGCATCGCTCACTCCGCCACGAACGACGAGACGTCGCCGATGAGACGCGTGTTGCCGGCGGGCACCGGATCGAACGCCGCGGCGGCGACCTCGGCGGCGAACTCCGACACGTTGTAGAGCTTGCCGGCGTCCTCGCGGCGGGCGGCGATCGCACCCGGGTTCGCGCGCTCGAGCAGGGTCGCCGTGATCGTGCCCTCGATCATGTCGCCCGACACGACCACGAACTCGACGCCGATCTCGGAGAGCCCGGGGATGCGCTCGCGCAGGGCGTCCTCGCCCGCGCGCTTGGACAGGGCGACCGGCTCGTACTCGGGCATGGTCGGCGTGGTGCGGATGAAGTGGGCCTGGTGGCTCGTGACGAACACGACGCGCGAACCCTCGCCGAGCAGCGGCAGCGCGGCCTCGAGCACGTTCACCTGCGCGTCGCGATTGAGCTTCAGGGCGTAGTCCTCGGCCATGCCGGACTCCATGCCGCCCGACGCGTTGAGCACGAGGATGTCGAGCCCGCCGAACGCGTCCTTGACCTGGTCGAACATCTCCTGCACCGAGGCCGGATCGGTGAGGTCGGCGCCCACGACGAGCGTCTGAACGCCGAGGTCGCGCAGCTCGCCGGCGAGCTTCTCGGCGCGCGGCGCCTTGTTGCGGTAGTTGATGACGACGTTCGCGCCGGCCTCGGCGAGGTACCGCGCAGTGTCGGCGCCGATGCCTCGTGACGAACCGGTCACGAGCGCGGTCCTGCCGCTCAGCGAACCGGCAGGAATCGGGGTGGAAGTCGCGTTGGTTGACTCAGTCACGGAACGACCCTACCTGGTAGGTTCGAGGCAAGAGGAGGCGCACCGTGGAGCTCATCCAGACCATCGAGCAATGGGCGTGGATCGGCTGGCTCGTCCTGATCCTCGTCTTCCTCGTCATCGAGATGCTCACGCTCGATTTCACGTTCCTGATGCTGTCGATCGGCGGGCTCGCCGGACTCGGCGCAGACCTGCTCGGCGCCCCGATCTGGCTGCAGGTGATCATCGCCGCGGCCGCGGGCGCCCTGCTGATCCTGTTCCTCCGGCCGCCGCTGCTGCGACGCCTGCGACGAGGCGAGGATCCGACCCCGTCGAACGTCGATCGGCTCATCGGGCTCACCGGCACGGTCGTCTCGACCGTGGGTGCCCACAGCGGGCAGGTCAAGCTCGCCAACGGCGATGTGTGGACCGCCCGGGCGGAACGCGGCGACCTCGAACCCGGCACTCGCATCCTGGTCAGCCGCATCGACGGTGCCACCGCGATCGTGCGCACCCCCGAACCGCTCAACCCCGCTGAGGAGCCCCACCTGTGAACGACTCCATCATTCCCACCGCGATCGGGTGGATCCTCGCGATCGCGGTCTTCATCTTCGTGCTGGTCGTCATCTTCCGGTCGATCCGCATCATCCCGCAGGCGAGCGCCGGGATCGTGGAGCGTCTCGGTCGATATCACAAGACGCTCTCCCCCGGACTGAACCTCCTGGTGCCGTTCATCGACCGGCTCCGCCCGCTCATCGACATGCGCGAGCAGGTGGTCTCCTTCCCACCGCAGCCGGTGATCACCGAAGACAACCTGGTCGTGTCGATCGACACCGTGGTCTACTTCCAGGTGACCGACGCGCGCGCCGCGACCTATGAGATCGCGAACTATCTCGGCGCCGTCGAACAGCTCACCACGACCACACTGCGCAACGTGGTCGGCGGGCTGAACCTCGAAGAGGCTCTCACCAGCCGAGACAACATCAACGGGCAGCTTCGCGTCGTCCTCGACGAGGCGACCGGCAAGTGGGGCATCCGCGTCGGTCGGGTCGAGCTCAAGGCGATCGACCCGCCCCTGTCGATCCAGGACTCGATGGAGAAGCAGATGCGCGCCGAGCGTGACCGCCGCGCCGCGATCCTGACGGCCGAGGGGTCGAAGCAGTCGCAGATCCTCGAGGCCGAGGGGCGCCGGCAGGCCGAGATCCTCCGCGCCGAGGGCGACAAGCAGGCCGCCGTGCTGCGCGCACAGGGCGAGGCCGAGGCGATCCAGACCGTCTTCGACGCCATCCACTCGGGCAACCCCGACGACAAGCTGCTGGCGTACCAGTACCTGCAAACCCTGCCGAAGATCGCCGACAGCGCCTCGAGCAAGCTCTGGATCATTCCGAGCGAATTCACCGAGGCGCTGAAGGGGCTGAGCGGCTCGTTCGCAGGTGTGATGGCGGATGCCGCCGGCAAGGGCCGCGCGTCGAGCACCGGCGCTGTGACCCGGGGTCCTGACACCACGCCGTGACGCACCCGTGGTTCGCCGGCATCACGCCGCCGCGCGTGCTCGCGCATCGCGGCCTGGTGACGGCCGAGGCGGCGGCCGGCGGCATCGCCGAGAACTCGTTCGCGGCGGTCGCCGCCGCCCATTCCGCCGGCGCGCACTATGTCGAGTCGGACTGCCATCTCACCGAGGACGGCGTCGTCGTGCTCTTCCACGACGAGGACCTGACCCGGGTGACGGGTGATCCGCGGCGGATCGCCGAGGTGTCGGTCGGCGAGCTCGAAGCCCTGATGGCGGACCGCGGCGGACTCATCACCCTCGAGCAGGCGCTGGACGCATTCCCGACCGTGAGGTTCAACCTCGATGTGAAGGCCGAGGACGCTGCTGTCTCCGTCGGCACGATTGTCGCGCCGTTCGCCGACCGGGTGCTCGTGACGAGCTTCTCGGACGATCGGCGCCGCACGGCGCTGGCCGCGGCCGCCGCAGCGGGCCGCGGCATCCCACCCGCGACGTCGGGCGGCACCCGCACGATCACGCGCGTGATCGCGGCCCTCGCGGTCCGGTCGGAGCGGCTCGTGGCGCGCGCGCTGCGGGGCGTGGACGCGCTCCAGGTGCCCGAGTGGCAGGGACGTGTCCGCATCGTCTCTCCGAGGCTCCTGGCGGCCGCGCATCGGCACGGCGTCGAGGTCCATGTGTGGACCGTCAACGACCCGCAGGACATGCACCGGCTGGTCGATCTGGGCGTCGACGGGATCGTCACGGACCGGGCCGACATCGCGCTGGAGACACTCCATTAGCACACGTCGATGACGGGGTGGCCGCGCCCCTGTGCATCCACTGTGAAAGGCCGCTGAACGGGCCCGGCTCGGATGATCCGCACAGGTCACTTCGTTATACCTGTACAGCGACGAGAGGACCACAAAATGGCAGACCGCAGCCTGCGCGGCATCCGACTCGGCGCCCAGAGCCTACAGAGCGAAGAGGGCGTCGTGTTCCATGAGCGTGCACAGCACATCTACACGTGTTCGACGTGCGGACGTGACACGACCCTGACTTTCGCGGCAGACGCCGAGGTCCCCCCGGCCTGGGAGTGCCGCACCTGTGGCGCCGAGGCGCTCCTGCGCGTCGGCGAGGGCACGGCCACCGTCGACCACTCGGGCGACAAGACGCCCCGCAGCCACTGGGACATGCTCCTGGAGCGCCGCACCATCCCCGAGCTCGAAGAGCTCCTCGAAGAGCGCCTCGCCTACCTGCGCGCCCGCCGCGGCGGAGAAGACGCCGCCAAGCTCAGCGCCTGACGCTCAGTCGATACCTGCGACGCCGGTCCCTTCGGGGGCCGGCGATTTCGCGTTGCGCCGGCGCCCCAGCACGCCGAGCGTCAGTAGCCCGACGACCGCGCCCCACACCAGCAGCAGCTGGATGCCCGCACCGGCGAGCACGGCGGGCGTGAGCCCGGTGCGCAGGGGTACGTCCTCGAGCATGTGTCCTGCCGTATCGGCCGGGATGCCGGCGATCTCGGATCCGTCCGGCGCGATGATCTGACTCGTGCCGACGGTGGAGATGTTGACCACCGAACGCCCGGTCTCGACCGCGCGCATGCGCGCGAACGCGAGCTGCTGAAGGTTCTCGTCGGTGCCGCGGAAGTCCGCGTTGTTCGTCTGGAACATGAAGACCTCGGCGCCGTCCTTGGCGCCGTCCCACACCACGTCGTCGTAGATCACGTCGAAGCAGATCGCCAGGCCCACGCCCACGCCGTTCACGTCGAAGTACGGCCGCGCGCCGCCCGGGGTGTACTCCCGCTGGATCAGGTCGATGAGGTCCGGCGCGAACAGCCGGTAGAACCCGCGGTCGGGCACCCACTCCCCGAACGGGACGGGATGCCGCTTGTCGTACACGTCGACAGGGTTGTCGGCATCCTGCTCCCACAGCAGCGACGAGTTGAAGTACTCGTCGCCGCGCTGCGTCACCGCCGCGACGATGAGCGGCGCGTCCATGCGCGCGGCCAGTTCGTCCAGCGTCCGGGCGGTGCTCGGGTTCTGCGTCGGATCGGAGTCCACACCGCCCTCCGGCCACAGCAGCACGTCGACGTCCTCGCCGAAGAGCGGTGCGGTCGCCTGCAGCTGGGCGTTCAGCACGTCGTTGCGGCCGCGTTCGTCGAAGTACCCGGCAGGTCCGTTGCCCTGGACGGCCGCGACGCGCATGGTGCCGGCATCCGTCGTGGGGAACTGCGGCAGCGCGAACAGCAGCACGACCAGCAGCACCACCGGCAGCGGCGTCCGCAGATCGCGGAACCTGCGCAGCCGCACCCACTCGACGGCGGAGGCGCACAGCATCACGATGAGGAACGACAGCCCCGCGACACCCACCCACGAGGCGACGCTCGCGAGCGGGCTGTCGGCCTGAGTGATGCCCACCCGTCCCCACGGGAAGCCGCCATACGGCCACGTCCCGAGCAGCTGCTCCCGCAGCACCCACAGCGCCGCGACGAGTGCCGGGAGGGCGACGAGCCGCGCCCAGGCGCCATTGCGCACACGCGGCAGCCAGCGGTACGCCAACGCGATCGGCACGGCGGCGGCGGCCGTCAGCGCCGCCTCGAGGAGCGACAGCGCGAGCCACGGCACCGGCCCGAGGTAGCGCGCAGTGAACGACACGTTCACCAGGAAGAACGCCAGCCCGAAGACCAGTCCCACCAGCAGCGCGCTCCACGCGCGCCGGCCGATCAGGCTGACCAGCGTCAGCGGGATCGCCACGAACACCATCGGCCACCACGCGAGCGCCGGGAACGCGGTGGTCAGCGCCAGGCCGCCCGCGGCAGCGGCGATGACGGCGGCCCACAGCGGCAGGACGGGGCGCTCAAGGGCGGGGCGGGATCGCGCGGCGGGCACGGATCTACCCTAAGCGCGCGGCCTAGACGCCCGAGTACGCCACGATGCCCCGGCGCACCGCGTCGAGAGCCTTGCGCGCGGTCCCCGCGATCGGCTGATCCGCCACGATCGACAGCTGGTCGAGCAGGTCGATGGTCTGCTTGGCCCACCGCACGAAGTCGCCGGCGGCCATGTCCGCCTCGATCAGCACGCGATCGAGCGCGCCGCCCCGCGCCCAGGAGTGCATCGCACCCGAGAGCCCGGCGGCGATCGGCTCGGATCCCGGGAGCCGGTGATCGCGCTCCAGATCGTCGAGCTCCTGCCAGAGGGTCAGGGTCGCATCGAACGCGCCGCGGAACGCCCCGCGCGGCAGCCCCCGCTCCCCGGGGCCGCCGTCGTCGCGCCGCGGCTCGTAGACCAGGGCGCACGCGAGAGCGGCCAGGGACGGGGCATCCAGGTTCTTCCAGATGCCCCGTCGGAGGGACTCCGCGACCAGCAGGTCCCGCTCGCCGTAGATGCGCCGCATCGTGCGGCCGGCGGGCGTCAGCCCCGTCGCGCCGTCGTCCGCGATCGTCACATAGTCGAGGGCGCCCAGCACGTCCACGACACGGTCGAAGATGCGCGCGACGGTGCCGGTGCGCGCCTCGATCTGGCGCCTCAGCTTGTCGATGTCGCGCTTCATTCGCCAGTAGCGCTCGGCCCAGCGGGCGTGGTGCTCGCGGTCGGGGCACAAGTGGCAGGGGTGTCGCTGCATCTGCGTGCGCAGGCTCGCGATGTGGCGCTGGCGCTCGTCCCGCGTGCGACGCGAGGCGTTCGCGTCCTTGCGGTTGGTCTTCTCGAGGTCGCTGAGCTCGCGGCGGATGCGCGAGTACTCGGCGAAGTCGCCGCGGTCGCACGTCATCGCTTTGGCGTAGCCGGCGAGCGTCTCCTCCTGCTCCCGCACCTGACGCGCGATCCCGACGACGGCCCGGTCGGCCTGGAACTGCGCGAACGACGACTCCAGGATCTCGCGGGCCCTGGCCCGGCCGAACTGGTCGATGAGGTTCACGGCCATGTTGTAGGTCGGGCGGAAGCTGGAGTTGAGCGGGTAGGTGCGCCGCGACGCGAGTGCGGCGACGGCCTGCGGGTCGAGCCCCTCGGTCCACTGGATGACGGCGTGGCCCTCGACGTCGATGCCGCGGCGGCCGGCGCGGCCGGTGAGCTGCGTGTACTCGCCCGATGTGATGGCGACGCGCGCTTCGCCGTTGAACTTCTCGAGCTTCTCGAGCACGACGGTGCGTGCGGGCATGTTGATGCCCAGCGCCAGCGTCTCGGTCGCGAACACGACCTTCACCAGCTTGCGCTGGAACAGCTCCTCGACGACCTCCTTGAAGGCCGGCAGCAGCCCTGCGTGGTGCGACGCGACGCCGCGCTCGAGGTTCTCGCGCCACTCCCAGAAGCCGAGGACGGCGAGGTCCTCCTCCAGCAGCGTCCGCGTGCGCTCCTCGACGACCTCGCGGATCTCGCGCCGCTCCTCGGGCGTGGTCAGCTGGACCCCCGACCGCCGCACCTGCTGCACGGCCGCGTCACAGCCGACACGGCTGAAGATGAAGAAGATCGCGGGCAGGAGGTTGGCGCGCCGGAGCAGTTCGACCACGTCGGGCCGGTCCAGCCGCTCGATCCGCCGCACGTTCGCCGATCGCACCGGCCGCTTGTTGCCGCGATGAGGACGACGGCCGGATGCCTCGTACCCTGCCTGTCGTGCGCTGTTCGAGGCCTGCACGCGGTGGTTGCGCTCGAAGTTCGCGCCCTTGAACGAGCGGATGCGCATGAGTTCCTGGTTGACCTGCGCGGTCGCGATGCCCGCGCGGTCGTCGAAGAGCGGCAGCAGATCGCCGCGGACCAGCACGTGCTGCTCCAGCGGCACCGGGCGTGTCTCGGACACGATCACCTGGGTGTCGCCGCGCACGGTGTCGAGCCAGTCGCCGAACTCCTCGGCGTTGGACACCGTCGCCGACAGCGACACGAGCTTGACGCTCGGGGCGAGGTGGATGATGACCTCTTCCCACACCGCGCCGCGGAAGCGGTCGGCGAGGTAGTGCACCTCGTCCATCACGACGTACCGCAGGCCCCGCAGCGCCGGCGAGTCGGCGTAGAGCATGTTGCGCAGGACTTCGGTCGTCATGACGACGACCCGCGCGTTGCCGTTGATGTTCGTGTCGCCGGTGAGCAGGCCCACCTCGCCCTCGCCGTACACCTCTTGCAGCTCGCGGAACTTCTGGTTCGACAGCGCCTTCATCGGCGTCGTGTAGAACGCCTTGTCACCCGGCTCGCGCATCGCCAGGTGCACCGCGAACTCGCCGACGATCGTCTTGCCCGCCCCGGTGGGCGCGGCGACCAGGACGCTCCGGCCGTCCTCCAGGGCGCGGCATCCATCGATCTGGAACGGGTCGAGATCGAACGGCTGGGATGCCGCGAACGCGGCCGTCAGCGGATGACTGCGGTCATGGCGCGCCGAGTCGGTCGCGCGCGCGTAGCGCTCGGCGGGGCCGGGATCGCTCACGAGGCCTCGGGCCGGAACAGCTTCGCGTCGCGCTTGGCCTTGCGCCTGTCGAACAGCATCGACAGACCCACTGCGGCGAAGTACAGCACGCACAGGATCCCGGCCAGCAGCAGCATCGACGTGACGTCGGCGGCGGGGGTCGCGGCGGCCGCGAACACCGTGATCACGATGACCGCGACGCGCCACCCCTTGAGGATGCCGCGACCGGACACGACACCGGCGAGATTCAGTGCGACCAGGAACACCGGCGTCACGAACGACACCCCGATCACGAGCAGCAGCTTGAAGACGAAGTCGTAGTACGTCGCGTAGTCGTAGAACTGCGCGATCCCCTGGCCGTTCGGCACGAAGTTCGCCATGATCACGACCATGTGCGGCATGATCAGCCAGCCCACGTACAGCCCGACGACGAACAGCGGGATCGCCGAGGCGAGGAAGCCGACCGTGTATCGGACCTCTTTGCGCGTGAGGCCCGGCATGACGAACGCCCACAGCTGCCAGAGCCACACCGGTGCCGAGATCAGCAGGCCGATCGCGAACGCGATCCGCATGTGCAGGTCGAAGCCGCTGGAGACCGTCGTGAAGTTGAGGGCCGTGTACTCACGGCCGGCCTGCTGGGCGATCTGCTCGATCGGCTCAGACAGCAGCGCGATCACCCAGCCGCTGATGACGAACGCGATGATCATGCCGACGATCAGGCCGGCGGCGGCGATGAACAGTCGCCTGCGCAGTTCGAGCAGATGACCTCTGAGCGACATGCGCTTGTCGCGCCGAGGCTGTTCAGGCTCCTCGATGCGCGGTGGATCCGTGGTGACCACGGCAGGTCAGGAAGACGTGTCTGAGGTGCTGCTAGAGCTCGCGGGGGTGTCGGCTGCGGGCTTCTCAGGCGCCGCGTTGTCGGCCTTCGCCGACGCGGTGGGGACGTCGTCGTCCTTCATCGCCTTCATCTCGCCCTTGAACACACGCGCGGACTGCCCGACGCTCTTGGCGAGGGCCGGAAGCTTCGCAGCCCCGAAGAGGAGCAGGATCACCGCGAGGATGATCAGAAGATGCGGCCATCCGAATGCGCCCATGCGGAATCTCCTTGTCGGTGCGGATGTGGGTCCAGTGTAACCCGCTGAGGGCGGCGTGATGCCGACTTCACCGGTACTGCGCGAGTCCGGCCTCTGCCCATTCCGCCACGGCGCGACGCGCCGCGGGCGGTTCGAGCACCTCGACGACGCCGCTGCGGCGGGCGGCCAGACGCCGGAGGCTCAGCTCGTCGGCGACGCGCATCGTCGCCACTGTCGTGCCGTCGGCGGTGTCGAGCACGGCACGGTCGATGTAGTCGCCCAGCAGCGGCGCCGCCTCCTCGGGGAACCGCACGCGCGCCACCACCTCGCCCGCGTCGGTGTCGAACCAGGCCGGCGCCGGCTCCTCGGAATGCGTGCTCGGAATGCCGGTGAGCTCCAGGTCGCTCACCCGGTCCAGGTGGAACGTGCGCATCGCCTGACGCAGGTGGCACCAGCCCTGCAGGTACCACTGACCGCTCGCGATGTGCACCTTCACCGGGTCGACCGTGCGGGTCGTGGGGGCGGCATCCGGAGCCTTGTACGTGAACGAGACGGCCACGTGGCGCCGCAGGGCGTCCGCCACGAGATCACGCACCGCGTCGACGGGCTCGGGCGCCAGGATGACCTCGGCAGGGCTCGCCGAGGCGCCGCGCGAGAGCTTGGCGAGCAGCCCCGCGTACAGCTCGGTGTCGCCGACCCCGGGGATCGTCCGCGACAGCTGCAGCCCCGCCACCAGCGCGGCCACCTCGCGGGCCGTGAGCTTCGGCGCACGCTCGAGGCCGACCGCGTTGGTGATGACGATGACGTCCTGGTCGTCGAGCAGGTCCCAGTCGATGTCGAACAGGTCGTTCGCCATCTGCCAGTACCCGCGGTCGCCCGGCAGCCCGATCACCGTGAGCTTCTCGACCATCGAGCGCATCTGGGCGGGAGTCACGTCGAACTCGGCCGCGGCCTCGTCGAGCGAGACCTCGCCCTTGCCGACGAGGTAGGGCACGAGCTGGAGCATGAGCGCGGCGCGGTCGGTCGCGATCAGCGGACGTGGACTCATTCGGCGCCCCCGTGAGCGTCGCGGGTGACGACGAGACGGTCGATCACGCGGTCGCGCAGATCGGCGGGCTCGACGACGCGGACCTCGGGTCCGTACGACGCGAGCTCGTCGGCGAAGATGTGGACGTCGACGTAGGGAACGCGGATGCCCTGCTCGGCCGGGGTCGCCCGCCGGGCGAGGCGCAGTGCCGCTTCGGTGCCGGGATTGACCTCGAGCAGGGCGCTGTTGCGCGCGGCGACCGCCTCGAGGCCCGCCAGCGCCCGCTCGCCGGCGCCCTCACGCAACGCGGGATCGAACGACCCACGGGCAAGCGCGACCGGACCGACGATCCGCGAGAGCAGGAAGGTGCGATCGGCCTGCGCGTCGAGGTCGATGCCGAACACGTGCCAGCGCGCCTCGTACTCGACGAGCGCGAGCGGCTGGATCCGCCGGGTGCGGGGCGTGTCCTCACCCGGCTTCAGGTACGGGAAGGTGACCACGCGACTCGCGTCGATCGCCTGGTGGAGTGCGGGGAATGCGGGGTCGCGCGGATTCAGGCGTGGCGAGAAGCCGATGATCGGCTCGTCGACCAGGTCGCCGAGCGCTCGGATCTTGCGCAGTCCACTGCGGGCGTCGTCCGACATGGAGCTCTCGCTCCACACTCCCCCGGCCAGGTTCAGCAGAGCGAGTTCGGCGGGCGTGAAGTCGATGTCCTCGGGCAGTTCGTACTCGGCGCTCGGCACGCGGTACCGGGCCTCGCGCAGATCATCGGGATCCGCCCAGTCGCCGATCGTCTCGATCGGCACGCCGAGACCGCGCAGCGACTCCTTGTCGCGCTCGAACATCTTCTCGAGCGCATCCTTGGACGCCCCCGCTTCGCTCTGCTCGCGGTAGCCCGCGACCGAGGTCAGGATCGTGTCCTTGGTCAGGCCTTGATCGGTCGCGATGAGGGCCACCACGAGGTTGAGCAGGCGCTCCTCGGGCGGGATCTTCGCAGCGGCGGTGGCAGGCACCCGCCTATCCTATGGCCGGGCCGCAGCCCGGTCTCGGACGCGCGCGATCAGCCCTGATCCGTCGTGGGCGCGACGGCGTCCAGGCCCAGGATGTCGATGACGAAGACCAGGGTGGAGTTCGCCGGGATCGACGCCTTCTCCTGGTCCTTGTACCCCAGCTCGGGCGGGATCACGACCATGACCTGCGAACCCACGGTCTGCCCCTTGATCGCGTCGGCGAAGCCCGGGACCACGCTGTCGAGCGTGACGGAGGCCGCCTGGCCGTCCCACGTGCTGTCGAACGACTCGTCGGCGCCCCACACGACGCCGGTGTAATGGACGCGCACCGGCTCATCGCCGGTGACCTCGTCGCCGTCGCCCTTGATGAGGGTCTGGATCACGAGATCCTCGGGAGCGGGCGTGCCGCTCGGGATCGTGATGCCGGGGCGTCCGCCCGGGGCGCGCACGACGCTGGGCAGGCCGAAGCCGCTGTTGAACTGGAGCGCGCCGGTGGCCGACGCGAGGTACACCTTGCGGATGTCGAGCACCGCGACGACCGAGTCGTCGTCCTTCAGGCCGAAGCTGGTCGCGACGTCGGCCGCCATGTCGTCGGGCGACAGCGCCACCGCGATGCGGGATCCGGCCGTCGCGCAGTGCAGCGCCGTGTCGAAGCCGGGGAAGTTCGTCGCCCACTGCGACGGCGCCGACACCCGGGACAGGTCGCCGTCATAGGCGGTGGCGACGATCGGTTCGCCGGTCGCGCCGCTGAACAGCGAGACGTCCATCACCATCAGCTGGTTGTCGGACGTGATCGCCGTGCCGTCGCCGGTCACGACGTCCTGGTAGCCGAGGCTCGACGCGTGCAGCGGCGTGTACACGTCCACCTTCGGCGCATCGTCGGTGTCGCCGGTGACGTCGATGAGCTTCATCACGTCGGGTTCTGACACCGGGGTTCGCGAGCAGTCCGCGGCAGACACATTCTGCAGCGAACATCCGGTGAGGCCGACGGTCACCAGGCCCAGGACGACGAGGGCAACGGGGATCTTGCGCACCGGAACAGTCTAGGCGGTGCGCTCGGGGTGTTCCGTGCCGTCCGCGTCGTCGGCGTCCCCGGGGCGTCCGGAAGCCAGGCGGGCGCCCTCCGCGGCGCGCTCGGCCTCGCGCACCCGCTTGCGGAGGTTCTTGTCGGTGATCTGGCGGTCGCCGACGGCGCCGGGGGTCCACAGTTCCACGTCCTCGTCGCCGTAGCTCGACTTCGACGCGCGCCGCTTCACCTCGGGCGGCACCGCGCCGGGCGCGAGCCGGCGCGCCCACACCAGGAACCCGGTGTGCGCGATCATGCGGTGATCCGGCCGCACGGCGAGGCCCTCGACGTGCCAGCCGCGCACCATGGTCTCGTTCGCGTCGGGCTCGGTGAACAGTCCGGTGGCGCGGATGTACTCAGCGACCCGGCTCAGCTGCGTCGCCGTCGCCACGTAGCAGACCACGACGCCGCCGGGCGTGAGCGCGTCGGCGACGACGTCGATGCATTCCCACGGTGCCAGCATGTCGAGGACGACGCGATCGACGGATGCCGCGGCCACGGTGTGCGGCAGGTCCTCGGCGAGATCGCCGACGACGACGTCCCAGTTGTCGGGCACTCCCCCGGTGAACGTCTCGACATTGGCCTTCGCGACCGCCGCGAAGTCCTCGCGGCGCTCGAACGACACCAGGCGCCCTTCGGCGCCGATGGCGCGCAGCAGCCACAGCGACAGTGCACCGGAGCCGACTCCGGCCTCGACGACGGTGGCGCCCGGGAAGATGTCGGCCTCGGCGAGGATCTGCGCGGCATCCTTCGGATACACGATGGCCGCGCCGCGGGGCATCGACATGACGAAGTCGCGCAGCAGCGGGCGCAGTGCCAGGTACTCGTGTCCGCCGCTGTTGGCGACGACCGAGCCGTCCGGCTGGCCGACCAGCTGCTCGTGCTTGAGCACGCCGTGGTGCGTGTGCAGCTCGCCGCCCTCGCGCAGGGTGATCGTGTGCAGGCGCGCCTTGGGGCCGGTGAGCTGCACGCGGTCGCCGAGGCGGAACGGGCCGCTCGGGCGGGTCGGGTCGTCGGTCATCGCGCGGTCTCCTCGGCGGGGCTGGTCGCACTGGCGCGCAGGCGGGCACGATGGGTCTGGTGGAAGGCGGCGACGTCGTCGACGGTGCGGCCGTCGAGCGTGTCCCACAGCGTGTGCGCGCCGGCGCCGGTGAGCGACACCATGAGCGGCACGCCGATGACCGACGCGCCCGAGGCGACGGCCGAGCGCAGGCCGTTGGGCGAGTCCTCGATGGCGACAGTCTGGTCGGGCGTCACGCCGAGCGCCTCGCACGCCTGGAGGTAGGGGTCGGGGAAGGGCTTCGGACGCGTGGCGTCGTCGCCCGCGACGATCACGTCGAACGCGTCGAAGTCGATGAGGTCGACCACGGTGTCGGCCATGCGGCGCATCGACATCGTCACCAGACCGGTCTTGATGCCTGCCGCGCGCAGGTCGGCGAGCAGCTCTCGCGCGCCGGGACGGAACGGGATGCCGGTCTCGGAGAGCTGGCGCATGACCTCGGCCGTCAGGTGGTCGATGATCGCGTCGGTGCTCATCCGCACGCCCGCCTCCTGCAGGATGCGGGCCGAATCCTCGAGTCCGAGGCCCACCAGGCCGAGTGCCTGCTCGTGCGTCCAGGAGCCGCCGTAGCTCTCGATGAGCGGCGTCTCGGCGGCCATCCAGTAAGGCTCGGTGTCGACGAGCGTTCCATCCATGTCCCAGAGGACCGCGGCAAGACCAGGCGCATTCACCGTCTCATCCTCCCATAGGGGCCTCCGCGCCCTGCGGCGCCCCCGGGCCTATCCTGGAGGGAACCCCGCAGCCGCTGCGGGTGGAGGGGGTCTCGTGGACGGACTGGGTCGCCGGGTGCTCGTCGCGGCGTTCGACGGGTGGAACGATGCGGGCGAAGCCGCGTCGTCCGCCATCACGCAGCTGCGCGAGGGCGGCTCGTACGAGACGGTGTTCTCGGTCGATCCCGAGCTGTACTTCGACTACCAGTACACGCGTCCGAGCGTCGAGACCGACGGCGACGGGCGCCGCACGCTGCGCTGGCCCGAGGCGACGCTGCTGCGTCCCGCCCGCACCACGCGGGGCGGCACTCAGCTGTGGCTGCTCACCGGCGTGGAGCCCGCCCGCGCGTGGCAGGCGTTCTCGTCGGAGCTCATCGACGTCGCGCTGCGCGAAGACATCACGGGCTTCGTCGCGATCGGCTCGATGATGTCGGACGTGCCGCACACGCGTCCGATCTCCGTCTTCGCCGGCAGCGACAACGAACTGCTGCGCGGCGCGCTGGACCTCGAGCGGAGCACGTACGAGGGCCCCGTCGGCATCCTGAGCGTGCTCGGCGACGCCGCCGAGCGTGCCGGCATCCCGACGGCCAGCCTGTGGGCGAGCGTGCCGCACTATGTCGCGGGTCACACCCCGTCGCCCAAGGCGACGCTGGCCCTCCTCGACAAGCTGGAGGACCTCACCGGCGCGTCCGTCCCCCGTGGCGACCTCGCCACCGAGGCTGCCGCGTGGGAGGCGACGATCGACGCCGCCGCGGCGGACGACGAAGAGATGACGGAGTACATCCATCAGCTCGAGCGCACCCGCGACACGTGGGACTCCCCCGAGGCGTCGGGCGACGCCATCGCTCAGGAGTTCGAGCGCTACCTGCGGCGCACCGACGGCCGCGGGGGCGACGGGCCGCAGAAGCCCGGCCGCGACGAACCGCGTCGCTGAACGGCCGGGGACTGCCCCGCGTCCGCAGCCGGGCGACGCCGCCTACGCGCTGATCACGCCCAGGCTGAGCAGGACGAGCAGGGTCGAGCCCACCGCGACGCGATAGACGACGAACGGCAGGAAGCTGTGCTTCGAGATCCAGCTCATGAAGAACGCGATCACGCCGAGCGCCACGACGAACGCGACACCGGTGGCGACCGCCGTCTCGCCGAGTGAGAACACGCCCGGCTCGTCGAGGCTCTTGAACAGCTGGAAGAAACCGCTGCCGAACACGGCGGGGATCGCCAGCAGGAACGCGTAGCGCGCCGCTGCCGCCCGCTCGTAGCCCATGAAGAGGCCTGCGGTGATCGTGCCACCCGAACGCGACACGCCGGGGATGAGCGCGAGGGCCTGCGCGAAACCGTAGATCACGCCGTGGCCGACGGTGATGTCCTGGAGCTTGCGCTTCTTGGCGCCGTAGTGGTCGGCGATGCCGAGCAGCACGCCGAAGAAGATCAGCATGACGGCGGTGATCCACAGCGACCGCAGGACTGTCTCGATCTGGTCCTGGAACAGGATGCCGAGCACGACGATCGGGATCGAGCCGATGATGATGAGCCAGCCCATCTTCGCGTCGGGGTCGTTGCGCGGGATCCTGCCGAACAGCGCGCGGAACCAGTGTCCGATGATGCGCACGATGTCGCGCCAGAAGAACACCACGACAGCCGCCTCGGTGCCGATCTGCGTGATGGCGGTGAATGCGGCGCCGGGGTCCTGCGCGCCGGGCAGGAACTCCCCCAGGATGCGCAGATGCGCGCTCGACGAGATCGGGAGGAACTCGGTCAGGCCCTGGACCAGGCCCAGGATGATCGCCTCGAGAAGCATGGACGCCTTTCAGCCGTGCGGGTGACGGGGAGGGATGACGGGATGCCGCATGCCCGGCATCCGTTCACTGTCAGTAGTTGCGCAGCAGGTCGGTGAGCACGGCCTGCCCGAAGACGAGGGCGTCGATCGGGACGCGCTCGTCGACGCCGTGGAACATGCCCGTGAAGTCGAGGTCGGAGGGCAGCCGCAGCGGCGCGAACCCGTAGCCGGCGATGCCGAGCGTCGCGAGCGCCTTGTTGTCGGTGCCGCCTCCCATGAGGTACGGGATCACCGGAGCCCCCGGGTCGTGACGGCCGAGCGCTCCGACCATGGCGTCGACGAGGTCGCCGGCGAACGGGACTTCGAGGCCGATGTCCTGGTGGACGATCTCGACCTCGACGCCATCGCCGACGATGCGGCGGATGTCGGCGAGGGCTGCCTCCTCGGTCCCAGGCAGCACCCGCACGTCGACGAGTGCCTCGGCGCGGTCGGGGATGACGTTGTGCTTGTAGCCGGCGACGAGACCCGTCGGGTTGGTGGTGGTCCGCAGCGTCGAGCGGAGGAATCCGGATGCCGCACCCGTCGCTGCGGCGATCGCATCGGCGTCGTCCGACGACTGGCCTGTGAGCTCGGCCAGGCGCTCGGTCATCTCACGCGTCGCGTCGGTGAGGGTGACCGGCCACGCGGTGCGGCCGAGCGCGGCCACCGCCTCGGCGAGGCGGGTCACGGCGTTCTGGGAGTGGAAGCTGGAGCCGTGGGCGGCGCGGCCCCGTGCGACGAGCCGGATCCAGATGAGCGCCTTCTCGCCCACCTGCAGCAGGTACGCGTGACGGTCGCCGATCGGGATCGAGTAGCCGCCGACCTCGCTGATCGCCTCGGTCGCGCCCACGAACCACTCCGGACGGTTCTCGACGACCAGTGCCGAGCCTTCGACGCCGCCGTTCTCCTCGTCGGCAAAGAACGCCAGCACCAGGTCGCGCTCGGGCTGCTCGCCCGCGCGCAGCAGGCCGGCGACCGAGGTGAGGATCATGGCGTCCATGTCCTTCATGTCCACCGCGCCGCGGCCCCACAGCAGGCCGTCCTTCACGACGCCCTCGAACGGATCGACGCTCCAGTCCTCGGCGATGGCCGGCACCACGTCGAGGTGTCCGTGCAGCACGAGCGCCGGTTTGTCGCGGTTGCGGCCCGGCACCCGCGCCATGACGTTGGTGCGCCGCGGGATGGGCTCGTAGAAGTCGGGCGTCAGGCCCAGGCCTTCGAGGTAGGCGCCGACGTACTCGGCGGCCTCACGCTCGCCGACGGCGCGGCCGCCGCCGTGGTTCGTCGTGTCGAAGCGGATGAGATCTCTCGCGACAGCGGCGACCTCGGGCAGTTCGGCTTCGGGCATGCCTGCAAACCTATCGTCTCGAACCTGGGACTCGAATCAGGGAGAAACGACGAAGGCCCCCTTTCGGGGGCCTTCGCCTTCTGTGCGCGAGGGGGGACTTGAACCCCCACGCCCTATACGGGCACTAGCACCTCAAGCTAGCGCGTCTACCTATTCCGCCACCCGCGCAGGTGGTTTTCGGTTTCGCAACCGAGGAATGACATTACCACGTCACCCGGGGTTCAACGAATCGCGCGCAGCCCGGGCGCGTCAGCCCATCGACACGCCGAACAGCAGGCCCAGTACGTAGGTCACCGCGGCGGCCCCGAAGCCGATCGCCAGCTGGCGCAGCGCGCGCTTGAGGGGCGGCGCGCCCGACAGCAGGCCGACCGCGGCACCGGTCGACATCAGGGCGATGCCGACGAGCACGAGCGCCAGGACGATGGCGGTGAGGCCCGACAGGCCGAAGATCCACGGCAGCACCGGGATGATGGCGCCCGAGGCGAAGAACAGGAAGCTCGACAGCGCCGCACCCCAGGCGCTGCCGACCACCTCGCCGTGGTCCACGAGGTCGATGGGCCCGCTGTCGGCGCGGCCGCGACCGAGCGCCTGGGCCTGCTCGACGACGCGGCGGGCGCGCGCCGACGCCTCGGCCTCCGGCATCCCCCGCGTCCGATAGACGAGGGCGAGCTCGTTGGCGTCGATGTCGAGGTGCGGCAGGGCGATGTCGGCGAAGTCGCTGGGCTCGGTCGCGGCGAGCAGCTCGCGCTGCGAACGCACCGACACGAACTCCCCCGCACCCATCGAGAGGGCGCCGGCGAGAAGGCCTGCGACGCCGCTGAAGAGCACGAACTGGCTGCTGGCGCCCGTGGCGCCGATGCCCATCACCAGGGCCAGGTTCGACACCAGACCGTCGTTCGCGCCGAACACGGCTGCCCGGAAGGTACCCGAGAGCCGACGGCGGCCGCGGGCGGCGAGGCCGCGGACGACCTCGTGGTGCACCTTCTCGTCCGCGGCCATCGTCGCGGTGGCGAACGGCTCGTCGTCGTACGGCGACCGCGCCTCGGCGTTCTGCGCGAGGGCGAGCACGAAGATCGATCCGAAGCGCTTGGCCATGCTGCCGAGCAGGCTCGTGCGCGCGTCGGGGCGCGGCAGCCTCGCCGGCTCGCCCCCGAGCAGCCCCAGCCAGTGCGCCTCGTGGCGCCCCTCGGCCTCGGCCAGGGCCAGCAGGATCTCGCGCTCCTCGCCCTCGCGGCGGCCGGCGAGCTCGCGGTACACGCGCGCCTCGGCGCGCTCGTTCACGAGATACTGCGCCCATCGGCGGCGGTCACGGTCGGTCGGTGCAGCGGGCGCGCTCACTCGGGCCTCCAGTCAGGGGTTTCGGGACCCGTCAACGGTAGTCAGTGCCCACGGCCGATTCCGCCCGAAACCGAGGATTGCCAGCATTTCGGGGTTCCGAACCGCCTGCCCCGACGGCGGCGCGCAGCCCGGCCTCGCCCCGGCGCATGACGTGGGCATGCGCCCGCTCGAACGCCGGGCGCAGCAGCCACGCTGTCGCGTTCATCCACGCCCGACGGGTCTCGACCTGCCACAGGACGGTGACGGATGCCGCCTCACCGTCCTTCTCGACGGTCAGGCGTCCGCTCCCCCGCAGGTCGCCGTCGCTCAGGGCGCCGATCGCCCGACCCGGCTGGATGTCGGTGAGCTGCAGGCGCATGCGCAGGTCGTAGCCGAGCGGACTGCGCACCTGCAGCACGAGACGCTCACCCGGCACGAGCCTGCGCGGAGCCAGCGGCAGCGTGACACCGGGCCACCACGCGCGGGCCGCCCCGGGGCGCAGCATCCCCTCGATCTCACGCCACACGCGGTCAGCCGAGGCGTTCACGCGCCAGCGCGACACGAACGAGTACGCCGCGGGCATGCCCGGAGTCTAGGGCGGTGCAGCGGCGTCGTCAGGAGTGGACGCGCTTGCGGAGCACCTCGATGCGTGCCTGCAGCTGCGTCACCGTCGCGTGCGAGACCGCCGGTCCGCCGCAGATGCGGCGCAGCTCGGCGTGGACGAGGCCGTGCGCCTCGCCGGACTGGCGCGCGTACAGCCCGACGAGGCTGTTCAGCAGCTGCCGCTGCTCTTTGAGCGTGCGGTGCAGCGCCTGGGGCAGCGCAGGCTCCTCTTCGGGCGCAGCCTCACGTTCGTGAGCCTCGCGGGCGGAGCGGTGGCGGGACTGCCGCGACACGCGTGACATCAGCACGTCGTGCACCTGATCGGGTTCGAGCAGGCCCGGGATGCCGAGGAACTCCTCCTCCTCGGGCGTGCCCGGCACTGCGAGCTGACCGAACTCCTTGCCGTCGAAGAGCACACGGTCGAAGTGGGCGAGCGAGCCGAGCGCCTGGTACGTGAACTCCTGCTCGAGCGCGTCGGACGCCTTGTCCTCGCGCTCGGCGGCGTCCATCAGGTCCTCTTCGGCGTTCCACTCGTCGTCGCCGTCCGAGTCGCGGTCCAGCGCGTGGTCGCGCTGCACCTCCATCTCGCCCGCGAGGGCCAGCAGCTGCGGCACGTTCGGCAGGAACACGCTCGCGGTCTCGCCGCGACGGCGGGCCCGCACGAAACGACCGATGGCCTGGGCGAAGAACAGCGGCGTCGAGGCGCTCGTGGCGTAGACGCCGACCGCGAGCCTCGGCACGTCCACGCCCTCCGACACCATGCGGACGGCGACCATCCAGCGGCTGGTGGACTTCGAGAACTCCTCGATGCGCCCCGACGCCTCGGCCTCGTCCGACAGCACGACGGTGGGCATCTCGCCCGTGGCCTCGTGCAGGATCGCGGCATAGGCGCGCGCGGCGGTCTGATCGGTCGCGATCACGAGGCCACCGGCATCCGGGACATGCTCGCGCACCTCGGTGAGCCGCCGGTCCGCCGAACGCAGCACCGCGGGGATCCAGTCGCCCTCGGGATCCAGCGCCGTGCGCCACGCCTGCGAGGTGATGTCCTTCGTGTTGTCCTGGCCGAGCTGGGCCTCCATCTCTTCACCGGTCTTGGTGCGCCAGCGCATCTGCCCGGCGTAGACCATGAAGAGCACGGGCCGCACGACGCCGTCCTCGAGCGCACGCCGGTACCCGTAGGCGTAGTCGGTGCGCGAGACGCGGATGCCCTTGTGATCGGGGTGGTACTCGACGAACGGGATCGGCGCGGTGTCGCTGCGGAACGGCGTGCCGCTCAGCAGCAGGCGCCGCGTGGCGCGCGCGTACGATTCGCGCAGGGCGTCGCCCCAGCTGAGCGCGTCGCCGCCGTGGTGCACCTCGTCGAGGATCACGAGCGTCTTCGCGTCCATCGTCAGCCGCTGGTGCACCGATGCCTTCACCGCGACCTGCGCGTAGGTCACCGCGACGCCGTGGTACTGCCGTGCGGGGACGAAGTGACGGTTGCTGAACGCGGGGTCCAGCCGGATGCCGACACGCGCGGCCGCATCGGCCCACTGGGTCTTCAGGTGCTCGGTCGGGGCGACGACGACGATGCGGGTGACGATGCGGCGCCGCAGCAGCTCGCTCGCAAGGCGAAGGGCGAACGTGGTCTTGCCGGCGCCCGGGGTCGCTGCGGCGAGGAAGTCGCGCGGTCCTGCGCCGACGCCGTCGGGGCCGTCGAGCGAGAAGTACAGGTCCAGCGCCTCGGCCTGCCAGGCACGCAGGCGCTGCGCGGTGCCCCACGGGGCGCGCTGCGGGTACGTCGGAGACAGGTGCTCGGCCGCGAACGAGCCGATGTGCGGATCGGATGCCTCGGGCCCGACGTGCGGCTCCGCGGCGGTCGCCTCGGCGACGGATGCGACGGCGGATTCGTCGGTCACCGAACACCCCTTCCCCCGTAGACAACGAGTCACCACGATAGACGACGTCATCGACATCGTCGCCGGGGCCGGCCCCGAGTCGCGGCATCCCGTCTTCGCCTCGCCGGGCCCGCGATAACCTGACAGTCGGTCACAAGCCGAGGAGGACGCGAGCCACATGCCCACACGCGAGGATCACCGGAGTCCCTACGTCGCCAACGCCGAGCCGCACCCGTGGCGGCGGTACGTCGCGCTGGGCGACTCGTTCACCGAAGGGGTCGGCGATCCCGAGCCGTCGGCGCCGAACGGTCTGCGCGGCTGGGCCGATCGCGTCGCCGAGGTGCTCTCGGATCAGGTCGAGGATTTCGCCTACGCGAACCTGGCGATACGCGGACGGCTGATCGGCCAGATCGTCGAGGAGCAGGTGGAGCCGGCGATCGCGCTCAGGCCCGACCTCGTGACCTTCTCGGCCGGCGGCAACGACGTCATCCGCCCCAACGGCGACCCGGACCATGTCGCGCAGCTGTTCGAGGACGCCGTCGTGCGCCTCTCGCAGGGCGGCGCCACCGTGGTCGTCTTCACCGGCATCGACACGGCGTTCACGCCGGTGTTCCGCGGCATCCGCGGCAAGGTCGCGATCTACAACGAGAACATCCGGGCGATCGCCGACAAGTACGACTGCATCGTCGCCGACCAGTGGGCGCTCAAAGAGGTGCAGGACATGCGCTTCTTCGACGACGACCGCCTGCACTACAACGCGCTGGGCCACCACGAGATCGCGCGCATGGTGCTGCGATCGCTCAATGTGCCCAACGACCTGCAGCCCATGCAGCCCGACCCCCTGCCGCTGCGCACGTGGCGCGAGGCGCGCGCGGTCGACCTGGTGTGGGCGCGCGAGTACCTCGTGCCGTGGGTGCTGCGGCGCCTGCGTCACCAGTCCTCGGGCGACACGGTCTCGGCCAAGCGTCCCGATCCGCTGCCGGTGACGACGCTGGCACCCGGAAAGAACTCCGCGGCCCACCGCGGCGAGGAGGCCTGACCGTGGCGACGCATCTGATCACCGGCGCCGGCTCCGGCATCGGCGAGGCACTGGCCGACACGCTCACCGCGCGCGGAGATGAGCTGTGGCTGCTGGTGCGCGACGCCGGACGCGCCGCGCAGGTGCGCGAGCGGTTCCCCCGCGCGCAGACGCTCGTGGGCGATCTCGCCGACCCCGCCCGGCTGTCGTGGGCGTTCAGCCACCAGAGCGTGCCGCCGCAGCTGGACTCGCTCATCCACGTCGCCGGCATCGTCGAGCTGGGCTCTGTCGCAGACACGCCGGTCGCGACGTGGCAGCAGCAGCTCAACGTCAACGCCGTCGCTCCCGCCGAGCTCACCCGCCTCATGCTGCCCGCGCTGCGCACCGCGCGCGGACACGTGGTGTTCGTGAACTCCGGAGCGGGCCTGCGGGTCAGCCCCGAGTGGGGCTCGTACGGCGCCAGCAAGTTCGCCGTGCGCGCCATCGCCGATGCACTGCGCGAAGAGGAGCGCGGTAACGGTGTGCGGGTGACCACCGTCTACCCCGGCCGCACCGCCACCCCGATGCAGGAGAAGGTCCATCAGCAGGAAGGGTCTGCGTACGATGCCGCGCGCTGGATCGATCCCGCGTCGGTCGCGACGACGATCCTGGCCGCCCTCGACCTGCCGCGCGACGCCGAGCTCACCGAGCTGACGGTCCGCCCCGGCGCCTGACCGGACGACGCCCGGGCGCCGGCGTCAGCGGGCGCGCAGCTCCCACAGCGCCACCGCGCTCGCCGCGGCGACGTTGAGCGAGTCGACGCCGCCCGCCATCGGGATCGTGATCACCGTGTCAGCGGCTTCCAGCGCCCGTCGCGAGAGCCCGTCGCCCTCGGCCCCGAGCATGAGTGCGACCCGCTCGGGGCGTCGCGCACTGAACACATCCAGCGTCACGGCGTCGTCGGCCAGCGCCAGCGCCGCCAGCTCGAATCCTGCCTCGTGCAGCACGCCCCGCGCCTCGGACCACTCCGGCAGTCGCGTCCAGGGCACCTGGAACACCGTGCCCATGCTCACGCGGACGCTCCGGCGGTACAGCGGGTCTGCGCAGCGCGGGCTCACCAGCACGGCGTCGGCGCCGAGCCCGGCCGCTGCGCGGAAGATGGCGCCGACGTTCGTGTGGTCCACGATGTCTTCGAGCACGACGACCAGTCGCGCGCCGGCGACGACCTCGGCGACGGGCGGGAGCGCCGGCCGGTGCATCGCCGCCAGCGCGCCGCGGTGCACGGCGTAGCCGGTCAATGACTCGGCGATCTCGGGCGTGACGACGTACACCGGCGTGACGGCATCCACGAGTCCTTCGATGTCGGCAAGCCACTTCTGCTGCACGAGGACCGATCGAGGACGGTGGCCGGCCGCGAGAGCGCGCGAGATAACCTTCGCGGACTCGGCGATGTAGAGGCCCCCTTCGGGTTCGAGGACACGGCGCAGCGCGACATCGGTGAGGTCGCGGTAGTCGGCGAGGCGGTCGTCGGAGGCATCGGTGATCTCGAGGACGGGCACGCCCCATCGTCCCACGGCGGCCCGGCTCAGCCGGCGAGCCCGACGGCCGCCCACGCGCGTGCGGTGATCTCGAAGCCGCCGTCGCCGATCTCGTCGCGCAGTGCGCGCTCGAGCTGTGCGGCGGCCGCGTCGTCGAGCGTCGCGACGTAGCGTCCGGCGGGTCCGACACCGCCCAGGAACGGCTGCCACCACTCGTCGAAGTTCTGGAACGAGACGGTGCAGCCGACGACCGACTGCGTCACGTCGTGCAACCCGGCGCGCTCGAAGATGTCGACGAGCTGCCCCTCCGAAGCGCCGTTGAGCGACGCCTCGCCGCGCACACCGGGGTCGAGGGCGGTGGCCACCCGCCAGAAGTCCGACAGCGGCCCGCTGCCGCCGCCGTGATCCCACACGCACGCGCTCACCCTGCCGCCGGGTGCGCTCACCCGTGCCATCTCGGCCACGCCGCGCACCGGGTCGGTCATGAAGTGCACGACGAGCTGCGCCAGTGCGGCGCCGAACGCGCCGTCGTCGAACGGCAGATCCTCGGCGCGCCCGATGCGGACGTCCGCCGAAGGGCACGCCTCGGCCGTCGCCGCCACGAACGCCTCCTCGGGGTCGACGGCCGCGATCGGGCCGACGCCGCGGCGCCGCGCGAGTTCGAGCGTCAGCATGCCCGGCCCGCACCCGACGTCGAGCACCCGGGCGTCCGCGGGCACGCCGTCGAGGCCGAGCGCCGCGAACTCCACAGCCAGCGGCGACGAGAACCGGCCCATGAAGGCCGCGTAATCCTGCGCACTGACCCCGCCGAAGCCGCCCACGCGCTCATCCTGGCACGCTCCGGCCCCCGCCGTAACATGCCCGAAAACCACGAGGCCTACACTCGACCCCGAAGGGGGTGCGCCGTGACGACGATCGCGACCTGGTTCGACGCGAAGACGACGGATGCCGTGGCCGCAGCGGTCTCGGAGCTGTCAGGCCGACGCATCGCGGTGCTCACCGGCGCCGGGGTCTCGACGGACTCGGGCATCCCCGACTATCGCGGCGAAGGCGCCCCCGTGCGCACGCCCATGACCGCCGACACGTTCCTGTCGAGCGAGTCCGCGCGGCGGCGGTACTGGGTCGGCAGCCACCTCGGCTGGAAGGCTTTCGCGGCGGCCGCGCCGAATGCCGGCCATCGTGCGATCGCCGCTCTCGAGGCGCGGGGCCTCGCGACGGGCGTGATCACCCAGAACGTCGACGGCCTGCACGTGCGCGCCGGCAGCCGTCGCGTGGTGGAGCTGCACGGCACGATGCGCCGTGTCTTCTGCACGCACTGCGGTCAGGTGTTCGACCGCCGCGACATCGCCCGCCGCGTCGAGCACGACAACCCGTGGATCCGCATCCCCGCCGATGTGCCGCTGGGCCCGGACGGCGACGTGCTGCCCGAGACCACCGAGGGCTTCGCGATCCCGGCGTGCAGCGTGTGCGGCGGCATACTCAAGCCCGACGTCGTCTTCTTCGGCGAGTTCATCCCCGCGGCGAAATTCCGCGAGGCGGAGCAGCTCGTCCACACCAGCGAGGCACTCGTGATCGCCGGCTCATCGCTGGTGGTCAACTCCGGCATCCGCCTGCTCGAGCGCGCGCGGCGCCGCCGCCTGCCGGTCGTGATCGTCAATCGCGGGCAGACCCGCGGCGACGCCCGCGCCAGCGTCAAGATCGATGCGGGCACGAGCGAGGTCCTGCAGGCGCTCGCCGACGCCCTCCCGCCGCTCACCTGAGGCGCGCCGCCGGCCCGCCTCCGTACTCGGCTGATTCCGGGCTTCCCGTCATCTCGCGTCGATAGGGTCGAACGGTGACTGCGCTGACTCTGATCCGCCACGGCGAGACCGACTGGAACCGCGATCGACGCATCCAGGGGGCCACCGACATCCCGCTCAACGACACCGGACGCGCGCAGGCCCGTGCCGCCGCCGACGAACTGGCGGCGGAGTTCGATCGCCTCGGCGTGACTCCGGTCGTCGTGTCGAGCGACCTTCAGCGCGCCCATGAGACGGCGCGGATCATCGCCGCCGTGCTGGACGCCGAGGCGCCGATCCTCTACCCCGGACTGCGCGAGCGCCGCTACGGCGCCGCGGAGGGCATGCTGGTGCCCGAATACCGCGCGCAGCACGGCGACCCGGGCCGGCCCGCCGAGGACGAAGAGGAGCGCACGGCACTGCGGGCACGCGGTGTCGACGTGCTCCACCGCATCGCCCGCGACGTGCGTCGCACGACGGCGCCCACCGACGTGCCGGTCATCGCGGTGTCGCACGGCGGACTGATCGGCGAGCTGATCCGCCACGCCAGCGGCGACACGCTCCCCCTCGCGGGCGAGCGCCTGGGCAACGCCTCGGCGCACCGGTTCATCGTCGACCGCGACAGCGTGCGCCTGCTGTCGTACACCGCCGTCGCCGCCGCCTAGCCCCTCCCGCGGGCGGCAGCCGCGTCAGCCGCTGGCGCGGCCCAGCACGCTTCGCGCGTGCCGCAGCACGGGCTCATCGACCATCTTGCCGCCGTACGAGAACACTCCCCGCTCCCCCGTCGCCGCGGCCAGCACTCCACGCGCCCACGACACCGTCTTCTCGTCGGGCCGGTAGGCGGCGCGGATGATCGCGACCTGCGACGGGTGGATGCAGGCGGTCGCGCGGAATCCGGATGCCGCGGCATCTGCCGCCTCGATGGCCAGGCGCTTCGTGTCGTCGATGTCGAGGTGCACGGCGTCGATCGCGGCCTTGCCGCGTCCCCCCGCGGCCAGCAGCACGCGCGAACGCGCGTACCGCGCGATGTCGCGGTAGCGGCCGTTGGGCTTGCGGCTGGAGGTGCCGCCGAGCGACGCGACGAGATCCTCGGCGCCCCACATGAGCGCCACGACGTTGTCGAGCGCGGCGATGCGATCCGCCTGCGCGATGCCCTTGGCCGTCTCGCACAGCGCCACGACCTCGAACCGCGGATCCAGACGGCCGATGCGCTTGGGCGACTCCGCCTTGGCGACCATGATGCGCCGATAGTCGGTCTGCGAGAGCGTCGACAGGTCGGCGGTGAACGCGTCGGTCTCGGGCGGGTTGACGCGCACGATCACACGCTCCGGGTCGAGCTCGGACTCGATGAGGTGGCCTCGCGCGGCCGCCTTGTCGGCGGGGGCCACGGCGTCCTCCAGGTCGAGGATGACGGCATCGGCCCGCTCCAGCGCCTTCGCGTAGCGCTCAGGGCGGTCGGCGGGGCAGAACAGCAGGGCCGGTCCGAGGTCGAAGCTCACGGGGTCTCCTCCGGGGTGTCGGGAGTGCACCACATGAGCGCGGTGCGGGTGGCGCGGGCGACGACCTCGCCGTGCTGGTTGCGGCCGGTGTGCCGCAGTGTCACGATGCCCTGGCCGGGCCGCGACGCCGAGGGGCGCTTGGACACCACCTCGGTCTCGGTGTACAGCGTGTCGCCGTGGAACAGCGGCGCCGGGAACGAGACGTCGGTGAGGCCGAGCTGCGCGACCAGGGTGCCCTGCGTGATCTGCGACACGGATGCCCCGACCATCGTCGCGAGCGTCCACATCGAGTTCATGAGACGCTGCCCGAACGGCTGGGCGGCCGAGTACGCGGCATCCAGGTGCAGCGCCTGCGCGTTCATCGTCAGCGACGAGAACAGCACGTTGTCGGTCTCGGTGGCCGTCCGCCCTGGGCGGTGCAGGTAGCGGGCGCCCACCTCGAGCTCGTCGTAGTACAGCCCGCGCTGGACGATCTCGGTGCTGCTGCCAGGCTCGCTCACGGTGTCACGCTACCCCGAGCGCTCGCGCGATGACGAGCAGCTGCACCTCGTTGGTGCCCTCGCCGATCTCGAGGATCTTCGAGTCGCGGTAGTGGCGCGCGACCGGGTACTCGTTCATGAACCCGTTGCCGCCGAACACCTGCGTCGCGTCGCGGGCGTTGTCCATCGCGGCATCGCTCGCCGTGAGCTTGGCGATCGCGGCCTGCGTCTTGAACGGCTTGCCGGCATCGCGCAGCCGCGCCGCGTGGTGCCACGCGAGCCGCGCGACGTGCACGCGCTGCTGCATGCGGGCCAGGAGGAACTGGATGCCCTGACGGGTGGCGAGCGCCTCGCCGAACACTGTGCGCTTCTGGGCGTAGTCGACGGCGGCTTCGAGGCATCCCTCCGCCGCCCCGGTGGACAGCGCGGCGATCGCGATGCGCCCCTCGTCGAGGATGTGGAGGAAGTTCGCGAACCCGCGGCCGCGCTCGCCGAGCAGGTTGCCCTCCGGCACGCGCGCGTCCTGGAACGTCAGCGGGTGCGTGTCGGAGGCGTGCCAGCCGACCTTGTCGTAGGCGGGCTCGACGGTGAAGCCGGGCGTGCCGCCCGGCACGACGATCGTCGAGATCTCTTTGCGCCCGCCGGACTCGCCGGTGACCGCGGTGACGGTGACGAACCGGGTGATGGCGGTGCCGGAGTTGGTGATGAACTGCTTCGACCCGTTGATGACCCACTCGCCGCCGTCCAGGCGCGCGGTCGTGCGGGTGGCGCCGGCATCGGACCCCGCCTCGGGCTCGGTGAGCCCGAACCCGGCGAGCGCGCGTCCTGCCAGCAGGTCGGGCAGCAGCTCGTGCTTCTGCTCGTCGGTGCCGAACCGGAACACCGGCATCGCGCCGAGGCTGACCCCCGCCTCCAGCGTGATGGCGAGGGACTGGTCGACTCGGCCGAGCGCCTCGATCGCGAGGCACAGGGCGAAGTAGTCGCCGCCCTGGCCGCCGTACTCCTCGGGGAAGGGCAGGCCGAACAGCCCCAGCTCCCCCATCTGCGCGACGATGTCGAGCGGCAGCGTGTGCGTGCGGTCGGCCTCGTACGAGCGCGGCGCGACGACCTCGCCGGCGAACTGGCGCACCAGCCCGGCGAGCTCGCGCTCGTCGTCGGTGATGTCGTAGTCGTAGTCGGGCATCAGTCGTTCTCCTTCACGTGCGCGAGCACCTGGTCGCGCCGCACCTGGTCGCCCACGGCGACGTCGATGCGGACGAGCCCGGCGTGCGGAGCAGTCACAGGGTGCTCCATCTTCATGGCCTCGATGGTCGCGATCCGGTCCCCCGCGGCGACGGTGGCGCCGTCGGCCACGTGGACGGCGACGACGGCCCCCGGCATGGGGGCGCGCAGTTCGGGATCGGATGCCGCAGCCCCGCGTTCGCGGGCCGCGCGGCGCCGTTCGGCCGCGTGCCGGCGCGTCAGCGGCCGCAGCGCGGACGTGACCCCGTCGGCATGGATCCACAGGATGCCGTCGTCCGTGGTCGCGACGACGACGCCGTCCGCGAGCGCCCGGCCGACCGGGCGTGCGCTCCCGCGCCGCGCCCCCACGGCGACGACGGGGCCGGACTCGGGCACCTCGCTCCACACGATGCTGCCGTCGCCGGTCTCGAAGGCTGCGGTCACGGGTACCGCCGGAGCGCCCGGGCGCCATCCCGTCGCCGTCTGCCACAGGACAGAGGCGTGCCCCCCGCGTCCCCCGTGCCCAGAACGCGGTTTCTCGCCGAAAGACCCCGTTCCCGACGACGACAACGGGGTTGGTCGGCGAGAAACCGCGTTGTCGCCGAGGACGGTGGCAGCAGCGGCGGCGAGCGCGGCGGCAGAAGGGGCGGGGACGATGTATGCGGGCAGACGCTCGATGAGCCCGGTGTCCATGTCGGCGCTCTGCACGCCAGGGTCGGCGAGGAGCACCCGGAGGAACCCGATGTTGGTGTCGACACCCAGCACGACGGTCTCGGCGAGCGCGGCATCGAGCCGTCGCAGAGCCTCGGCGCGATCGGGAGCGTGGGCGATGACCTTGGCGATCATGGGGTCGTAGTCGGAGGTGACGACGCTGCCGGTCTCGACGGCGCCGTCGGTGCGGACGCCGGGTGCGGCACGCCAGGCGACCACCTCACCCGTCGCGGGCAGGAAGCCGCGCTCAGGCGACTCGGCGTACACCCGCGCCTCGATCGCGTGTCCGTCGAGGTGCACGTCGTCCTGGGCGATCCGCAGCACCTCGCCGGCCGCGATGCGCAGTTGCTGCTCGACCAGGTCGACGCCGGTCACCAGCTCGGTGACGGGGTGCTCGACCTGCAGCCGCGTGTTCATCTCGATGAAGAAGAACTCGTCGGGCCGATCGGCCGCGACGAGGAACTCCACGGTTCCCGCGCCGCGATAGTCGACGGATGCCGCAGCCGCACAGGCCGCGGCGCCCAGGCGTGCGCGCGTCGCCTCGTCGACGACCGGCGACGGCGCCTCCTCGACCACCTTCTGGTGGCGCCGCTGCAGCGTGCATTCGCGCTCGCCGAGGTGGATGACTCCCCCGTGCGCGTCGGCGAGCACCTGGACCTCGATGTGGCGCGGGCGCTCGATGAGCCGCTCCAGCAGCAGCGTGTCGTCGCCGAACGCGGCCGCCGCGACCCGCCGCGCGGTGGCGAGGGCGTCGGGCAGCTCGGCGGCCGAGCGCACCACCTGCATGCCCTTGCCGCCTCCGCCCGCCGAGGGCTTGACCAGGAGCGGATAGCCGGTGGCGTCGGCGGGCGCCGCGATGTCGGCATCCGTCATCCCCGCCGCGCTGAAACCCGGCACCGTCGGCACGCCATGTGCCGCGACGTGCTCCTTGGCGCGGATCTTGTCGCCCATGACCTCGAGCGCGCGCTCGCCGGGGCCGATGAAGACGAGCCCGGCGGCGGCGCAGGCCCGCGCGAAAGCGACGTTCTCAGACAGGAACCCGTAGCCCGGGTGCACCGCCTGCGCGCCGGTCGAGACGGCCGCGGCGACCACCGCCCCGACGTCGAGGTACGACTGCGCGGCAGCGGCCGGGCCGATGCGCACCGCGACGTCGGCCTCGCGCACGTGCGGTGCGGAGGCGTCGGCGTCACTGTAGACGGCGACCGAGCGGATGCCGAGGCGGCGGAGCGTGCGGATCACGCGTCGCGCGATCTCGCCGCGGTTGGCGACGAGGACGGTCTGGAACATGCTCTTCCTCACATCCGGAACACGCCGAAGCGCGGTTCGGGCAGCGGCGTGCGCGAGACGACGTCCAGGGCCAGTCCCAGGAGGTCGCGGGTGTCGAGCGGGTCGACGACGCCGTCGTCCCAGAGCCGGGCCGTCGCATAGTACGGGTTGCCCTGCTCCTCGTACTGCGCGCGGATCGGCGCCTCGAACGCCGATTGGTCTTCCACGGACCATTCCTCGCCGCGGGCCTCGAGCTGGTCACGCTTGACCGTCGACAGCACCGACGCCGCCTGCGGACCGCCCATCACCGAGATGCGGCTCGCGGGCCAGGTCCACAGGAACCGCGGCGAGTACGCCCGCCCGCACATGGAGTAGTTTCCGGCGCCGAACGAGCCGCCGATGACGACCGTGAGCTTGGGCACGCGGGTCGTCGCGACGGCGGTGACCATCTTGGCGCCGTCCTTGGCGATGCCGCCGGCCTCGGCGTCGCGGCCGACCATGAAGCCCGAGATGTTCTGCAGGAACAGCAGCGGGATGCCGCGCTGATCGCACAGCTCGATGAAGTGGGCGCCCTTCAGCGCCGACTCGCCGAACAGCACGCCGTTGTTCGCGACGATCCCCACGGGGTGCCCGTGGATGTGCGCGAACCCGGTGACCAGGGTCGTGCCGTACTCGCGCTTGAACTCGTGCAGCTCACTGCCGTCCACCAGCCGGGCGATCACCTCGCGCACGTCGTAGGGCTGGTTGACGTCGACGGGCACGACTCCGTAGAGATCGGATGCCGCCACGACGGGGTCGACGGTCGGCACGACCTCCCACGCGGGAGCTGCGGGCGGCGGCAGCGTCGCCACGATGTCGCGGACGATCTCCAGAGCATGCTCGTCGTCCTCGGCGAGGTGGTCGACGACGCCGGAGCGCCGCGCGTGCAGCTCTCCCCCGCCGAGCTCCTCGGCCGTCACGACCTCGCCGATCGCCGCCTTCACGAGCGGCGGACCGCCGAGGAAGATGGTGCCCTGGTTCCGCACGATCACCGTCTCGTCGCTCATCGCGGGGACGTAGGCGCCGCCTGCGGTGCACGAGCCGAGCACCGCGGCGATCTGCGGGATGCCGGCGGCCGACAGGCGCGCCTGGTTGAAGAAGATGCGGCCGAAGTGGTCGCGGTCGGGGAACACCTCGTCCTGCATCGGCAGGAAAGCACCGCCCGAGTCCACGAGATAGATGCACGGCAGCCGGTTCTCCCACGCGATCTCCTGCGCGCGGAGGTGCTTCTTGACGCTCAGCGGGTAGTAGGTGCCGCCCTTGACCGTCGCGTCGTTGCAGACCACCATCACGTGACGGCCGTGCACGAGCCCGATTCCCGCGATGACGCCGGCCGCCGGCGCCTCGCCGCCGTACAGGCCCTCCGCGGCCAGTGGGGCGATCTCGACGAACGGGCTTCCCTCGTCGAGCAGCCGGGCGACCCGGTCGCGCGGCAGCAGCTTGCCACGGGCGACGTGGCGCTCGCGCGATGCGACCGGCCCCCCGAGGGATGCCGCCGCCAGACGCGTCCGCAGGTCCTCGGCGAGCGCGCGCTGCGCGGCATCGGCGCGCGCGAACGCGTCGTCGGGCCGGGCCTGGGTGGTCAGCACGCTCATGGCTCTGCGCTCCGTGTCATCCTCGTCGACGTCACGATCGGGTCACACCTGTGGACCGGGTCCTTGTCTGGGTGCGGCTCGATTGGTTAGTGTTCACTAACTGAGGTTTAGGTTAGCGACCATTAACTGAGATCGCAAGCCCACCCCCATTCCCGGAGTACAGATGACTGACGGCGTCACCGACCGCAACCGCGCCAAGGCCGATCGGCATGCCGCGATCCTTCAGCAGGCCGCCGCCTTGTTCGCCGAGCGCGGCTTCAGCGGCGTCAGCCTCGAAGACATCGGCAGCGCGGTGGGCATCAGCGGACCCGCCCTGTACCGCCACTTCGCGGGCAAGCAGGCCCTGCTGGGGGCGATCCTCGTCGAGGTGAGCGAGCGCCTGCTCGCCGGCGGCCGCACCGTCGCGTCGACGCATGACGATGCCGACGCGCAGCTGGACGCCCTCATCGACTTCCATGTCGCCTTCGCGCTGCACGACGCCGATGTCATCCGCGTGCAGGACCGCGACATGGCGAGCCTCAGCGACGACGACCGCCACACCGTGCGGCGCCTCCAGCGGGAGTACGTCGAAGTGTGGATCGGCATCCTGTCTGTCGTCCACCCCGATCGCGAGGACGACGACCTGCGTGTGCGCGCGCACGCGTGCTTCGGCCTCATCAACTCCACGCCCCACACCGTCCGCGTGGGACGCTCGCGGCCCGCCGACTCCGATGTGCGCGGCATCCTGCATTCGATGGCCCGCGCCGCCCTCACCGCCTGACCGCACCGGCCTCGACGCTCTAGTCTGGACGCGATGGCGGGGGCGAGCCACACCGACGGCGCAGAGCCGGGTCCGCGGGGCGATCCGGCCCCCGACGCACGCCCGGACGGGCCCGAGATCGACGAGGGCTCGCGCCGCGACTTCCTGAAGCTCGGCGGCATCGCGACCGCGGGACTCGTCGTCGGCGGAGCGATCGGCGCCGCGGGAGGAGCGACGATCGGCCATGAGCTCGGCGTCCGCGAAGGCTCTGCCGACCTGGGCACGGTTCCGCCGCGCGCCGAGCCCGGCTTCGACCACATCGTCGTGCTCATGGGCGAGAACCGGTCGTTCGACAATCTGCTGGGGCGGCTCTACGCCCCCGGCACACTCCCGGCCGGCGCGACGTTCGACGGGCTGGAGTTCGGTGATTACGCGAGCCCCGCGCCGGACGGCGAGCGCATCCCCGCCCACGTGTACACAGGCTCGACCGACGTGATCATGGGCAGCCCCGACCCGGATCCGGGCGAGGAGTACCCGCACGTCAACACCCAGCTGTTCGGCGTCGTCGATCCGCCGGGCAACGCCGCAGCCGAGATCGCCGCCATGCAGTCGCCCTTCAACGCACCGCGCACCGGCGCCGCGCCCACGATGGACGGCTTCGCGCTCGACTACCGCAACAATCTCGTCCGGCTGCGCCACGGCTCCGAGCCGAGCCTCGACGACGTGTCGAAGATCATGGGCGGGTTCTCTCCCGAGCAGCTGCCGGTGCTCTCGACGCTCGCCCGGGAGTTCGCGGTCTTCGACGCCTGGTTCTGCGCCGTACCGTCGCAGACCTATTGCAACCGCTCGTTCTTCCACGCGTCCACGTCGCACGGCTTCGTCACGAACCGCGATCACGGCGGGTACGAGAAGTGGCTCGAGGTGGATGCCGCCCCCACCGTGTTCGACCGCCTCGAAGACGCGGGGCTGACCTGGAAGGTCTACTTCGACGAGCTGCAGCTCGTCTCGCTCACCGGCATCCTGCACTCTCCGAGCCTGGAGAAGTACTGGCGCACCGACCACTTCGTCTACATGTCGGAGTTCTACACCGACGCTGCCGACGGCACGCTGCCGGCCTACGCGTTCATCGAACCGCGGCTCGTGTACAACCACAACGACTTCCACCCGCCGGTGGGCGTGTTCCGCGAGAGCGATGTCTCCGGGGAGCCCGTGATCGATTCCGCGGTCTCGGACGTCCGCGCCGGTGAGAAGCTCGTCGCCGAGGTGTACGACGCGATCCGCACGAGCGCGAGCGCCGACGGCTCCAACGCGGTCAACACGCTGCTGCTGATCACGTTCGACGAGCACGGCGGCACGTACGACCACGTCGCGCCGCCGGCCGCGACTCCCCCGCACGCCGATGCCGCGGCGGGCGAGATGGGCTTCGCCTTCGACCGGCTCGGGCTGCGCGTGCCGGCGATCGCGGTGTCGGCGTACACCCGTGCAGGCACGATCGTGCACGACGAGATGCACCACGGCGCGCTCGCCGCGACGCTCGCGAAACTGCACGGGCTGCGGCCGCTCACGCGCCGTGACGCGGAGGCGCGCGACCTGTTCGCCGTGGTGAATCTCGGACGGCCCCGCGACCCCGCGACGTGGCCGCTCGTCCACCCGCAGTATCTGCCGCCGAACCCGGCCGAGGACCAGCGCATCGACCTCAAGAACGGCCCGCACCGCGACAAGCCGCTGAGCCCGCCCGGCAAGGGGCTCCTCGGTCTGCTGCTGGCGAAGTACGGCAGCGCCGACGACGAGGACCCGCAGACCTACGCCGACGCGTACCGGATCCTGCAGGCGAAGGGGCTCGGCCTGTTCTACCCCAAGAAAGGCTGATCGGCCGGTCCCGCAGGACCGGCCGATCGACACCGCTGCGACTGTCGGACTGCTAGCTGTACTGCCCAGGCAGGTTGGTTAACCGGGTGATCGGTGGGACCTTGCCGATGGCGGTGTGGGGCCGGTGGTGATT